>NZ_MACF01000070.1 GCF_001884045.1 Bacillus mobilis
CGGCATACGTATTTTAATGGAACCGAATTTTTTTCTGAATGCAACACTCATCGGAATCATCCAAAACCCGCTCTCATCCACTTTTGGAACTTGATAGATTTCAATAATTCGTTTGTCGGTGGAATGAGAATAATTTGGAAACTTCGGACGACCTGTGAACTTCTCAGGATTTTTCTTCCACTGTTCCAATGCTTTAAAAAAGCTCTTCACTTCTGTAAACAAGGCTCTACGAATCGCTTGAACAGAGTTTGATTGAACGCCCGAGTAGTTCATATCGGTTTGCATGGCAGTATCCACTTCTTTTACAGTAGCCATTTTATTATTGTTCAAATAACTTTGTTTCATCGTGTACAAGCCAGCATTTCGCAAAGCTTTTGAACTATGTGACATGCGCTGAAGTAAGCGAAATTCTCTTGCAGTCAGACAAGCTCGTCCGATATTCTGTTTCTGCGTGAATCGTTGCATGTTTTCTCTTTTCTTTTGTTTCCGTAATACTTTCACTGCTTTCTTTCTAGCCATTGTTTTCACCACCTTTCTTAGAGGGATTATTAAAATTATTTTTGACAAATTAATATTTAGAAAGAAATAGAACAAGAACATCTTCTTCATCGTAATTCCTTTTGGATCAAGTAGCTGAATGAGAATCATTATCTAATTTCGTTGTCTTACAATCTATTCCCTCCTTATCTACATGATATCGTAAGAAAAAAAGAAACAAACATTCGCCCTCAAACATTATTATGAGCGAAACAAAAGAGTTCAGCCTACCTTCTAACGGCAATTCATCTCCACCTGAATTGTTGGGTTTCACCCGTAACACAAATCAGATGGAGTTTTCTTGCCGAAAAGGATAAAATAGATAAAAAGTCTACGAAGGAGGGATTCATTTGTCCAATGAAGTGTATGAGATTCCACAATTTCAACGAAACCATCTTCCAGTAAAACTTCTTTACATAACAAAATCAAAATACGATAAAGATTGGCATAGTACCATTCATGCGCATCATTTTACAGAGCTATTGTATATTACTAAGGGCAAAGGAACTTTTATCTTTTATAAAGAAGAAATCCCTGTCCAAGAACACAATTTAATTATCATCAATCCAAATATCGAGCACACGGAAAAGTCTGATACGAATCACCCACTCGAATACATCGCACTTGGTATTCAAGGCCTGTCCTTTTCATCCTTAGAAAATCCTAGTCCAGTTACTATTCATAATTATAGCCAGGATCAAAAAAACTTTCTCTTCTACCTTCAGCAATTGGTCGAGGAAGTGGAAAACCATCAGGAAGATTATGATTTAATTATACAAAATATTCTGGAAATATTACTACTTAAAATGATGAGAAAAAAATCCTTTAATGTAGAAAAAACATCTACTCAAAAAATCAATAAAGATATTGAATTTATTAAAAACTATATTAAGCAGCATTTTCACGAAAATATTAGCCTGGATACATTAGCTCGAATTAGTCATATAAACAAATATTACCTATCCCATTCTTTCAGGAAGTTCGTCGGCGTTTCACCTATTGAATACTTAATTCAAACTCGTATTAGAGAAAGTAAAATATTGTTAGAAACTACCAATTATTCAATTTCTAACATTTCAACTATTACCGGGTTTTCTTCCCAATCATTCTTTGCACAATCATTTAAACGAGAAACGAATCTATCTCCCTCACAATACAGAAACGCTATCAATTCTAGCAAAAACATACCAGATTCTAGTGCAAAAATTTAAAGATAATTGCAATGAATCTATACTTATTTACAATATTGTTACTATTTTTTTGAAGGGGGAGTGTTCCTATGATTCAACAATTAAAAACATATTATGGTGAGGATATAAAAATCAATGAAGCTGTGTTGTCAGAAGATTATAGCTGGTTTTTAGTTGAAGGAAACAAAGTCGGGATTCGAAAAATCCGATTACATCAAAGGGAGCATCAATTGCTTTCATCCATCTTAACACCCATTCATACTGAGACATTTTATAAAACAGAAAAAGAAAAATCGTGGCATGAAGCATTATACAAAAATAACAATATCTCTATGCTATCAGTTCGTTTTTTACACTTCTTCACAACACAATCTATAGTAGAAAGAGAAGAATTTCAAGATGCTTTACAGTCTATGTTTTCTTTTACTACTACAATGATATGGGAAACTTCGCAAGCTGGCGTCCTCATATTAGAAGAAAACATAACGGAGTCTGTATTGCAAACAGCCTTAGATACACTAGAAACAGATTTTTTTGTATCCCTATCCTTCTTTGTTGGAAGACGCTATACGCAAACAGCTGAATTTGCTTATCTGTATCAATGGGAGCGAAAATTATTTTCTGTTCTTTCTCCCTATTTATCAAAAAAAATTACATACATTGAACAACTGCTCCCTTATCAATTAATGATTTCATTACCGAAAGAAGAAAGAAAAAAATACACGAATCATTTACTGGCACACATTTCGAATGACAAAGAACTAATTGATAGCGTTAAAGTATTCTTCCAATGTAACTTAAATGTATCTCTTGCAGCGAAACAATTATATTTACATCGTAATACTTTGCAGTATCGAATTGATAAATTCATTGAAAAAACAGGGATTAATATAAAAACTTTTGAAGGTGCAGTAGCAGTTTATATGGCGTTTCTTTCTTTAGATATCTCGTGAAACTCTCATGAAACACGTTACAATATTCATTTTCTCATACCATCATTGTTTTATGAATCGGAAACTCTTTTAACATATTTTTCCACTAAAAAGTAATACTTTTATCCCATATCTATAGATGAAAGTATATCCTACAGTTGCTTTTTTGTTTCTTAAATCTGTAAACCTGCATAATAGCCTCTCATTCTTTTGTGCACAATGCCGATTTACTTACGCTTTTAATAATCTTATAATTCAATCAATTACAAAAAGGAGTGAATAATTATGACCGAACTAGTATTAGATCATATTTTTAAAGTTTACGATAATAAAACCACTGCTGTTTCTGACTTTAATTTACATATTGAAGATAAAGAGTTTATCGTATTTGTCGGTCCTTCTGGATGCGGAAAATCAACAACTCTACGCATGATCGCAGGACTAGAAGACATTTCCGATGGTTCGTTTTATATTGATGGAGAGCGTATGAATAATGTCGCTCCAAAAGATCGCAATATTGCGATGGTATTTCAAAATTACGCACTATACCCGCATATGACTGTTTATGACAATATCGCGTTTGGCTTAAAACTACGCAAACTTCCAAAAGATGAAATTAATCGTCGAGTAACGGAGGCATCGAAAATATTAGGGCTCGAAGATTACTTACAACGAAAACCGAAGGCATTATCAGGTGGACAACGCCAACGGGTTGCACTAGGAAGAGCTATCGTCCGTGATGCAAAAGTATTTTTAATGGACGAGCCTCTATCGAATTTAGACGCAAAATTACGCGTCAGTATGCGTTCAGAAATCTCCAAACTACATCGTCGTTTAAATACGACCACTATATATGTGACACATGATCAAACAGAAGCAATGACAATGGCATCACGCCTTGTCGTTATGAAAGATGGACTCATCCAGCAAGTCGGGACTCCAAAAGAAGTATATGATACGCCTGAAAACATATTTGTTGGCGGATTCATTGGTTCTCCAGCTATGAATTTCTTTACCGGAACATTACAAGATAACTATTTTCACATGGAAAATATTCGCTTCAAAGTACCAGATGGACAACTAAAAACTTTAAAGCAAAAAGGGTATAATGGACAAAAAATCATACTCGGCATTCGTCCTGAAGACATTCATGATGAGCCAATCGTTCTTCAATCTTCTCCTGAATCCACAGTCGAAATTACAGTAGAAGTTGCTGAATTATTAGGTGCTGAAACGATGATTCATGGAAAACTTTCAAATCAAAACTTTATTGCGCGAATTAACGCTCGTTCCGAGATTAAGGCTAACGATTCACTCCCATTAGCTTTTAGTTTAGCGAAAGCACACTTTTTCGATATCACTACCGAACAACGGATTCGTAATATGTAATGGATGCATAGCTTCTACTTTAGAAAAAACAGATATAGTTGTGGCAAACATTTCGTGAAGTAGAATTAAATACTAGATTCCTCTGTATATGTGACAGAACCATACTAAAAAACATCTCATATTTTTATGAGATGTTTTTTAGTATTTGCTATTCTTTTAATAAATCTAGTAATCCATTCCCTTCAGATGTACGTTCATATCCTAAAGGTACAGTTCTTTTAATAAGTTGTGCATATATTTCTGGCTCTGATAACTTTCTACCATATTCCCTCTCACACTGCTTAATGAGCAATGCGAGCGCTCCAGCAACATGTGGTGTCGCCATAGAAGTACCACTTAATACCGCATATTTCCCTTCAGGATACGTAGATAATATTTCATCGCCTGGCGCCACTAGATCAATTTCTTGATTCGAATTACTAAAACATGCGATTTTCCGTTCTAAGTTGACAGCGCCGACTTCAATTACTTCTGCGTACGCACCTGGGAAGTCTAGTTCCTCTGTTTTATCATTACAATCTCCATTATTCCCAGCAGCACATACGACGAGAACATCTTCCTTTACCGCATTCTGAATTGCTTCATGTAATTCTGGAACGTCTTGCGGACCACCAAGTGACATTGAAATGACTCTAACTCTTTCTTTATTAGGTCCTCTCCAATTTACAGCATAATGAATCGCCTCAATAATTTGCTCATAACTTCCAGAACCATCTCCCGCTAAAACCTTTAACACTAGCATTTTAGCAAGCGGTGCGACTCCTAAAACACCGACACCATTTTCAGTCGCTGCAATTGTCCCCGCTACATGAGTACCGTGTCCGTTATTATCAAGGTACATATTCGGATCCCCTTTGTAATCTTTCGTGAAATTTCTTCCACCGATAATGCGATCCTTTAAATCTATATGATTCACATCACAACCTGTATCTAATACGGCAACAACAATATCTTTTCCTTTCGCACTCTTCTCCCATACTTGTGGGGCATGAATAAGTTGTACACCTGGTGGAATTTCATTTACTTGTTCAACCACCTTATCTACTGTAAAAGGAATCAATTGTATACCTTTTTGTTTATTCGCTGTACTACTATTCATCGTAATCCCTCCTGAAAATATATTATTTTCATTTCAGACCACTTTTGAAAAGGTTTAAATGTAACATTCGTTTTATTCGTTTCATTTTCCTTCCTTAAAAATATTTCTCAATATAGCTTACTAATTTTATACTACTCTTTTATTAATCTCGTAATTTTTAGGCACCAATAACAAAAATAAAAGGACCCATTTAATGGTCCTTTTATAGTTTTTAAAGAATGATATGAAACTTTAAAAATAAAATAAATTAAGACTAAGCTTCACTCTTATTTAAAAACTTCTCTATTTCTTTTATTAAATGTTTCGCTCCATCTATACTAACAGTAATGTTTCCATTTGCTAATGATATGTTTTGATCTGAAACATCACCTGTTATTTGACAAGCATTGTAAGGTTGATATTTTTGTAAAATGATTTTTTCTTCTTCTACGAAAATTTCAAGTGGTGATTTGATTTGGATTCCTAATACTTCTCGTAACTCTTTAGGAATAACAATTCGTCCTAATTCGTCTACTTTTCGAATAATTCCTGTTGCTTTCATATTACTCCCCCCTTACTTTCTATTATTTTTTCCACCTCGCTCTTTCCATTTTATCACTTTTTGGTAATACTTGTCTCTTTTTAGAAAATTTTGTACTCAAGTTAAAATAACACAATTAACGAATACGTAATCTCTCTTTCAATTGTTTTAAATAACGAGATCGTATTAGTAAGAAATATACAACTTGGATTCCTACGAAAATACTTAATACAATCGCATTTTCTTTAAATAATGAGTACTCAAACATCTGTCCCAGTGCCGTTAACGCTACTGCCCCATGTAATGTTGCAACACCTATTGGAACGAAGAATAAAAGTGCCAATCTGATTGTAACTACTTTCGATAATTCCCCACTCGTTAAGCCTACTTTTCGAATCATTTCAAACAAACGAGTATCATCCTCCAAATCAGAAAACAAACGGAAGTAAAGGAAACTTCCTGCACATACGAAAAATACTATACCAATGAAGAAGCCTACAAATAAAATTGGTCCTGCGATTTGTAAACTTTGGTTTTGTTCGTACTCTTCTGCACTAAACGTGGCATGTTCTTCATAAGTCTTCATCTGATGCGTAAGTTCTTTACCAACTTCAATTTCATCTTTCGTTCCTTCTGTTTTGTACACATAATCTTTTTCCTCTTTAAAGCCGTCTTGTAATGTATCATACTGATTTTTAGAGATTACATACACGTTACCTCGTAGTATTTTACTTAACGAAGAAGTATTAACTTTTTTTACTTTTAAAGCTTCATTCGTGTTTGGTAACGTAATTTCTTTTCTTTCTTTCATCGGTGGTCCTGGTATATCGACCGCCAAAAATAAAGCTTCTTTATTTGCTATAGTTTGAAATGGTTCGCCTGTTAACTTCGCATATTTCTCATAATCTGATTCTTTTATGAAAATAGCACTTCTTAACGACTGCTCCTCCGTCTTTTTCGTTGAAATGTTTGTTTTAGAAGCTGCTATATTATGTTTCTTTAATCCTTCGTCAATAATCTTCAAATGCTGTGATTCATTACTATTTCCTTGCTTAGAATGATATTGAAATGCAATTGGTCTCTCCATAATTCCTTTCATCATTGATGCGAAACCAACTAATGTGCCGATTGCTGAAAATGCTACAGTTGAAATAATAGTTACAATAAAGAACATTCTTGCGTTGTCTCTCATGCGGTAAGCTAAATCTGATAACGTAATAATATTTGTCTGTGTCCAATAGAAACGTTTACTTTTTTTACATAGTCTAATAATAAAGACACTTAACTGCTTGTACAGCAAATACGTACCAATAATGACTACCGTTGTAACAGGAATCATCATGACAAATACCATTGCACCATGTGACAGAAGCGCTCCTGCATATCCCGCACTAAGCAATATGACTGCTAATATAGAAGAAATAATAGATGCTTTCGGTTCTGGCTTCGCTTCTGCTGATCCTCTAAACAATTTCATAATTTTATTTTTACGAACCATTCCTGCACTAAATAATGAAATAATCATAAATAATATGAAAAACATAATACTCGTTACAACAATAGCTTTCATTGGTATGTAATACGCTAAAGTAATATCTAATTTTAATATCATCGGAGCTACAAATATTAATATTCCGGAAAATAGCATGCCTGCAAGTATTCCAAAAATAATTGCCCCTATCCCAATCATAATATTTTCAAAGAAGATAAGACGCTTTAATTGATATTTCGTCATACCTAACATCATTAAAATTCCTAATTCACGCTTTCTCGTTTTTAAAAACATTCCCATCGAATATAAAATAAAGAAAAACGTAAATAAGTAAATAATGGACTGTGCAAAAGACATACTTACGAATACATACTGTCCCAATTCTCCAGCGCTTAATGCCGGATGAAACGCAAAAAATGAGTACACAAAAAAGGCCATAATTGCAAATGCACTACTTAAAAAATATGCTGAGTATGTTCGTCTATTTCGCGTTACATTCCGGTATGCGAGTTCTCTAATGTTCATATTACTTCTCCGCCCTTCTGCTAACTATGTTCTTATATTAGTAAAATGCGGAAATAGCTTCCATCGATTCAAATGACAAAAACCTTACATTATTGAAAGGTTTCAAAAAAATTGCTTAAATGAAACAGTTTCATTATAATGACTACATTCATATTCATACACGCATCCTATTGTATATTCGTTAGTTTTGCGAAATAATAAAGGATAGAAGTATGTACCAATATACATATAAACTTAATTACCGCTTTAATATGAATAGGAGGAATCATAATGACATTACAAGAACAGATTATGAAAGCATTACATGTTCAGCCTGTAATTGATCCGAAAGCAGAAATCCGTAAACGTGTAGATTTCTTAAAAGATTATGTAAAAAAAACAGGTGCAAAAGGATTTGTACTTGGCATTAGTGGTGGACAAGACTCTACATTAGCTGGACGTTTAGCTCAGCTTGCAGTGGAGGAAATTCGTAATGAAGGTGGTAACGCAACGTTTATTGCCGTGCGCCTTCCTTATAAAGTGCAAAAGGACGAAGATGATGCACAATTAGCATTACAATTTATTCAAGCTGATCAATCTGTTGCATTTGATATTGCTTCAACAGTTGATGCTTTCTCAAATCAATATGAAAACTTACTTGGTGAATCATTAACAGATTTCAATAAAGGTAACGTAAAAGCACGTATCCGTATGGTTACGCAGTACGCAATCGGTGGTCAACAAGGATTACTTGTAATTGGAACTGATCACGCGGCAGAAGCTGTTACAGGATTCTTTACAAAATTCGGAGATGGTGGTGCAGACCTATTACCATTAACAGGATTAACAAAACGCCAAGGACGCGCTCTATTACAAGAATTAGGTGCAGACGAGCGACTTTACTTAAAAATGCCAACAGCTGATTTATTAGATGAAAAACCAGGTCAAGCTGATGAAACAGAGTTAGGTATTACATATGATCAACTAGATGATTATTTAGAAGGTAAAGCCGTTCCAGCTGACGTAGCAGAAAAAATTGAAAAACGTTACGCAGTAAGCGAACATAAAAGACAAGTTCCAGCATCAATGTTTGATGATTGGTGGAAATAAAACATAAAAAAGAAGCTAATCTCATTAGCTTCTTTTTTATGTTAACGATACACCCCTACTCTTTTCTCTAGTAAGTCCTGTAAACAATCCTCATGTTGTTGATTAAACAATGGTGGCATTTTGTTTAGCGGGAAAAACTTTAATTCCAACGTTTCATCACCGTCTACTTTTTGCTCTCCTCCGGCAATTAAGCATGAAAAGAATATTAAAATGGACTGGGCTTTGTCTCCATTTGGATACGCTTGAAAATATTTTGTATACACCCCGATAAGCTCATTTATTTCTACATCATAGCCTGTTTCTTCTTTTATTTCTCGAATCGCAGTTTCTGCGGCAGATTCTCCGATTTCCATTGCACCGCCAGGAAATCCCCAAGCATTAAAATCACCTCTTTTTTGCAGTAAAACTTCTCCATATTCATTCAACACACAACCACCCGCAAAGTTTATGAAAACACAATCGTGTCCTACTTTTTCACGTAATTCTTTTATATAATTAGCCATCATCTTCCCCTTTTCATACATCTTCTATCATTATTTCTTATCTTTTTCAAGCAATTCAATAATTCGCTCTAGCTTCTTATTCATATGAATTACATGTTGTTTTTTTGCAGCGCTGTTTTGCAATAACCTTCTAACAAACAAAGTAAATGATAGGAAAAACAAAACGATAAGTCCGATTATTAAACAAGTATATATCAATGTAAAAATATTATTTTCGAACAAATTCATTCAGATTCCACATCCTTCCTTTTTGTATTTTATCACACAATTCTGTTTTTTGAAGTGATACATAATAAAAAGAGCACCTTTTACAGATGCTCTTTTTCATTGATTAATAGGTAAATGTAATTGTCGCTAATGAATAATCTGCCATCGCACTATAAGGTGCTACTTGATAAGATACACGCTTTGCACCTTTTGGCCAATTTATTTCATTTAATACTTTCTTTATATCTTGCATTGTTCCATCCATAGATTGCTTATATCGTACTTCTACCTTCTCTGGCTTAGAAGCGAATTGTTGCTGTAATTTCTTCTTAAATTCACTGTAATTGTCTGCCCCGTATTGTGCAGATAAGTATTTTAAGTTTGTTTCTTTTAACATTTGTTCATATGCAGTAGTCTTTGAGCTACCCGCTTTTATTTTGTTTGTTAATTCACCAAAGTAACTTGTAGTTGCTGCTGGATATTTACTGCGATCCCATTCGTGATCTTTACTTAATTGCTCATCAGACATATTAAAATATGAATATGTTACGCGCCCAGCTTTATCCGGTACTGGATCATCGAATGTTGTATCAAGATGATACCATTTGTTTTCAATGTTCACTATATTCCATGCGTGAGCTTGTCCATTCCCTGTACCTGTTACAATATGGTTTTGAATACCTGCTTCTTTTAGCAATTCATATGTTAATAACGTATATCCTTGGCAAACGGCAGAACGATTCGCTAATGCTTCATATGCTGTATACGCTTTATAAGACGTATCATAAGATACATGTTTTACAACGTAATCATGAATCGCTTTTACTTTCTCATGCTCGTCCATTCCAGGTTTTACAATTGAACCGATAATTGCTTTTGCCTGTGATTTTACATATTGTGTTTGCTCTTTTGATTCACGGTATTTCACTTGCAGTGTAAACGTATAGTTTCCTGGTAACCCTTTAATAGAATATTTAGTAGAGGCTACATTATATTTTACATACTCATCTGCATCTACAATTTTATTAAACTCGCCATACAATTGGTCCATAACATTTCTAGCATTTCTATCTTTCGTTTTATATGTGATTGTAATATTTTCTTCTCGATTATCAACCTGTTTTTTTAATTCTTTTCTGAAATCATTTAATAGCTTTGCATCTGATTGTGTTGTCGCTACAGTCGGATTCGTAGCTGCATAAGATACCGTTGACGCGTGTAAGCCTCCCATTACTATAGTTGAACAAAGCAGGGTAGCTGTCACATACTTACTTGTCTTTCCCATCTCGTCACTCCTTACATTCTATAACTATACGAAAAAAGTATCGTATAGTTTCAGAGTATACAATACTTTTTCGTATAGGTCATATGAGATTATGCATATTTAACATTGTAAAAAGGCTGTTCTTTCTACAAGAACAACCTTCTTCATTAACAAGTTTGTAATACACAACATGTATTTTCAAAACGTCGATTTTTCAAGTCTTCATTTCCAATACAGAAATAAAGCATCCCTAAATCTCCCCACATCATATTACAATTTTTAGTATCTGAATCAATTTGGAGTAAAAGCGTCATTTGCTGCGGGTTTATGTCCATATATTGTCCAGTCTCGTACAATACCTCATCTTGTACAGAGAATGGCTCACCAAACATTTGATGGTTATCGTAGTTGTCTGGAATTAGTTCTTCAAGCAATTGTAAGAATCGATCTGAATCAGCCTCATCTTCAATGAACAGCTCTGGCAATTTATATGTCAGTTCAAAAGTAGTTGCACACTGGCTATAATTCGTTTGGAATCCATCTGCTCTTTGTAATTGCTCTACAGGAACATCATAATAAAGTACACGTCCCGCTTCAGCTGGGTTCACATCTTCTTCAAAGTAATTTTCAATGCTAAAGAAATATAACATCCCCGTCTTAGGAAGATTATGATCCATACCAACATTTTGTAAATCATTTAAATTAAATTGAGCGATAAATTGTAATGGATTTCCTTTGTGCACTGGGTATTCAAATGAATCTGGTAAATCAGGAACGCCGCCCATTTTCGAACTACCTATCGCTACTGTTTCCGCCTGCTTTGGCACAACTTTCACACAAGGAAATACAGTATGAATAAGTTCCTCTTTCAAATGTGTCAGCCCATATTTATCAATTAATACTTCAATTTTATTTTTCATACATTCTCCTTACATTTACATACTTATTTGTATCATCGCACAAAGATTATACTCCATTCTTTGTAAAAACGACAAGCCTTCAAAAAAACGGGCTCTTCCATCATACGCGAACAAGTTAAAAAAAGCATAGTATACATTGTTCCTACAAACACGATAGTTCATTATTTCTTCCAGTACATTTTCCCCTCGTTCATTTTTATTTTTAATTTAAGGAGGAATTCCACATGGGTTACGGATATAGTTGCGGCGGTTACGGTTACGGCGGTAGTTGTGGTGGATGTGGTTATGGAGGTTTCGCTTTATTAATCGTTTTATTTATCCTTCTAATCATCATCGGAGCTAGCTGTTGGGGCGGCTTTGTAGGCTGCTAGTAAATTTAAAAACTATTGTAAAAAAGCACGTACAATACGTGCTTTTTTGCCATTTCTAAATCTTTTATTCGAAAGGAAGTATGTTTAATGAAAATTGATGGTGTTTTTGAAGGAGGCGGTGTACGCGGAATTGCGCATGTAGGGGCAATTTGCGCGTTAGCTGAAAAAGGCTATGAATGGGAGCGTGTAGCTGGAACATCAGCTGGTTCCATTATCGCAGCGCTCCTAGCAGCAGGATATTCTTGTTCAGAGTTAAAAACAATTATAACTGATATTGATTATAATAAATTTACGAAAAAAACCTTTATTGACAGAATCCCGTTTATCGGCAAAGGATTAAGTGCATGGACTACTCTTGGTATTTACTCTAATGTTTTTATAGAAGAATGGATTGAAGAATTACTTCGAAAAAAAGGAGTTCACTTATTTACTGATTTACCTGATTTAAATAAGCTTAAAATTATCGCTTCTGATATAAGTAATGGTAAAATGGTTGTCTTCCCCGATGATTTGCCAAACTACGGATTTTTAAATTATCGCTTCTCTATTGCTAAAGCTGTAAGAATGAGTAGTACAATCCCCTTCTTCTTTGAACCGGTAAAATGGAGAACCCCAAAATGGAAACAACCTTGTTATATGGTTGATGGAGGGATTTTAAGTAATTATCCTATTTGGATTTTCGACTCACCTACCTCTCCTCGCTGGCCAACTTTTGGGTTTCATTTCGTAAAAGATGAGATTCAAGCTGATCCTGCCCACTATAACGAGCCTATCTCCATGTTTAAAGGGCTATTTAAAACAATGATGCAAGCCCATGATTTACGTCATTTAGATAAGGAATCAAAAGCAAGAACAATTACAATTCCAACTGGGTCCATTACAAGTACAAACTTCGATTTAACAAAGGAAGAAAAAGAGTGGCTTTACAATTCTGGTTATAACGCCGCAAATAAGTTTTTACAATCTTGGAACTTCAGACAATATATTGATGCATATAGAAATGGAAATCAGGACCGAGCAACAAATCGGTATTTCCGTCAACTTGACTCATAATACTATTATTTTCATATGAGAACACGTAACACTTTCAAAAAAAATAAGCCTAGTAATATCATATATTACTAGGCTTATTTACTTCCTACATAATTATTATACGTTGTTTAAGGATACGTTAACCCTTCCGCTTCCTCCGCAGTAATAACAGTGTATCGATTTCCTGTTCGCAATCCTAACAATTCTGCTTTTTCAATTGCATCCTGCATCGTTTCTGCATAAGCAGCTAAATATTTTTCTCCATTAATAATTTGGCAAATTACATATTGTTTCATTACTTTCTCCTCTTACTTTTTCATTAATTGTGCAAGTTTTTTTATACCTATTTCAATTTCTTCTAACGTTGCGTATGAATAGGATAGACGCAAAAATTGGTTTGCACTTCTATCATACAGAGTACCTGGATTTAATAAAATCTTTTCTTTCAATGCTTTGTCAAATAAGCTACGGTTCGAAACGGGTACATTCATATGTAACCAAATGTAAAAACCACCTGACGGTTCATACCAAGTTGCTATATCACGACAATATTTCTCTAACATTTGTATCATAAAATCTCTGCGCTTTTTCAACTTAGTTCTTACAAACTGTAAATGTTCATCATACGATCCATCTGCAAACCATTCCGCTGCAATTTGTTGGGATATAGAACTTGAACCATAATCTGTTTGCATTTTTATATCTGCCAATCTTTGAATGACTGGCTCTGATCCAACAATCCATCCAATTCTTAATCCTGGACTAATGACTTTAGACATACTCCCAATATGTAGTACAATCCCATTTTTATCATATGCTTTTAAAGGCTTTGAAACAGGTTCATCAAACCATAAGTCTTGATACACCGCGTCCTCTATAATAGGCAATCCAATTTCGTTACATACTTCCATAACCTCTATTCGTTTCTTTTCGTTCATACTAAAGTTCGTCGGATTATGAAAAGACGGGATTGTATATAAAATAGATGCATTAAATTGCTTCCTATATTTCGTAATATATGATGTATGTAAACCATTCTCATCCATCGGTATACCAATTAAGCGCATTCCTGCTGATTGAAAAACATTAAGAGAATATAAATAAGATGGTTTTTCTAATAAAATAGATGCCCCCTTTGGAAGAAGCCCCATAGAAATAAGTTGCAAAGCTTGAATTGCTCCTGAAACAATTAATATAGAATCAGGAGTTACATATACACCATGTCCTTTTAAATAGTCCGCAATTTTCTTCCTTAAATAGAAATTCCCTTTCGGTTCTTCATACCCAAGTACCATGCTCGACTTTAAAAGCTTATTCATAATATCTTTCATCTTTTTTTCAGGTAAAAGACTTGGCGCGAGCTCACCTGTTCCTAAACGAATTACATGCGGATAAAATTCAGCTTGATTAATCTCTTGAATAGCAGGAAGGTTCGGATAATGAAGTCCTGTTTCTACGTAAGACTGCCAATTAGGTGGCGGGGCGTAAGCTAAGGTGTTCACATTATTATTTACAACAATTGTTCCTTTCCTGCCATTCCCTTCAATGTATCCCTTTGCCACTAGCTCATCAAAAGCCATTACAATTGTACTCCGGTTCACACCAAATGTATGTGCCAAATCTCTTTGTGAAGGTAATTTCGTTCCAACAGTCCATTCTCCATTAACGATTCTTTCTTTTATATACGTTTCTATTTGTTTATACAGAGGTGTCGCTATAGATATATTCGGTTTCCAAACGAATCTTTCCATCATATCACCTTATATTCTTTTTGGTTGGTAACCTCCCCAACCATATGGATGGATACAAATTTTCATTTCTTCTATACAATATACACTATCATAATAAATTTAAATAGGAGGTAATATGATGAGTGAAGCAATTATTCATGGTATCATTCTTGCATTTGGTCTTATCATTCCATTAGGTGTCCAAAATATTTTCGTCTTTAACCAAGGTGTGAGCCAACCAAACATTTGGAGAGCAGCTCCTGTAGTATTAACTGCCTCTATATGTGATACGTTACTCATATTAATTGCAGTGCAGGGTGTCTCCCTTGTACTCCTTACTTTTTCTTGGCTAACTAACACGTTATATATAATTGGATTTTTCTTTCTCCTATATATGGGCTTTGTTATTTGGAAAAGTAACCCTTCCAACGATATAAAACAAGAAAACAACATGCCATTAAAAAAGCAAATCCTTTTCGCTGCATCGGTTTCATTATTAAATCCACATGCAATTTTAGATACAATCGGTGTAATTGGAACAAATTCTATTCAATACATAGGAAGTGAGAAATGGGCTTTCACACTGGCAACTATTATCGTTTCTTGGGTTTGGTTTATATGCTTAGCTTTAGCGGGGAAATTTCTAAAAAGAATAGACTCAACTGGAAAGACAATCGTATTATTAAATAAGTTTTCGGGTCTCATCATATGGGGTGTCGCACTTTATATGTTAACACAAGTGATTTATTCTTAATGAACGAAAGAGAATTGCATGATCTATAAAACATCGTGCAATTCTCTTACAAATTATGAAGTAGGTTCCGGTTCCGGTTTTACGTTCTTTGCATCTTTTGCTGGTTTAATCCAAATGATCGCTATAACAGCACCAATACCAGCGAATATACTGGTTAAATAAAACACTTCATGGTCAGCACCTTTCATGAAAAAAGAGTATAGAGGTGGTCCAGCTGCTACACCGATAAATCGCATGGAACTATAAAATGACGTAACTGTCCCCCTTTGCTCCTTTTCAATCCCTTGTGTAATTAAAGCATCTAAACATGGGAGTGCCATACCAATTCCGATTCCCATAACAACGAGACAAAGAATTAGTAAATAGATTCCTTTTATAAATAAAGGAATAATGACTGAAGCAGAAGCCATTAAAAATCCAATATAAATACACTTCTTCATCACATTTTGATTATCTCCAATTTTTTTACCGGCCATATATGAACTAAGTGAGAGTACAAGTAACGGGATAGCGAGTACACACCCTTTCCATATACCATGAATGTCATACTTTGATTCCAGTATAGTCGACAAATAAAAGAGAATTCCGAATAAAATAAGCATAATAATTGCACCTAATACAAAAATGGCAATCAACCATCTTCCCTTTTCTCGAAACGTAGAGAGAATAGATTTTATAAACTCTTTAAGTGGTGGTACTTCTCCTTCTTGTTTCTTTGCCTTTACTAGAACAAGTAATAAAACAATTGCTACTACACATAAAACCGGAATCGCCCAAAATGGTAAGAACCATACAATGGCAGCAAGAGCAGATCCTAAAATAGGGCTCAGCACTTTTCCAAATGTATTGGATGTTTCAATGATTCCTAAACCTGTACTAACTTGTTTTTCATCTTTGTATAAATCACCAACACACGGTATAACAACTGGCATTGCACCAGCAGCACCAATACCTTGAATCGCTCTACCAATCAATATCCAAGTGTAGGGATTATCAACTTTCCAAGATACCCAACCAGTTATCGCTCCTCCTATAGCCGCAATCAGCAAACTCGGAACCATTACCATCTTTCGTCCCCATCTATCTGATAAATAACCAGCAATCGGTATAAGTAAAATGGCTACAATAGAGTAAATTGTAATAATCATGGATACTTGAAATGATGAAATATGTAACTTCTTTTCGATAGTCGGTAGGATTGGAATGAGCATTGAATTCCCTAATGTCATAACAAGTGGAACTGATGCAAGCGCAATTAAACAACAGTTTTCTTTTTTTAACATGTTGGCTTCGGAACCCTTTCATCGTATATTTCTTACCATATAATAGCCCTGCTGGAACGTAATTTTTCATTCCACCAGGGCTATTACATCTTTACTACTTCCCATTCACAACAAAAGAAATTGGGGAAAATATAGTATTATTTCTATTCTTTGAATCCAGTTCGCAATATATCCATACCAATTAATTGAAAAAAAAAGAAAGGAAGAATCCTTCCTTTCTCCTATAACCTTCTACAATTAGCGAGTATATCCGCCACCAAGTTGTTGTTCTGCCATCGCTACTAGACGTTTTGTAATTTCACCACCTACAGAACCGTTTGCACGTGAAGAAGTGTCAGCTCCAAGTTGTACACCAAACTCTTGTGCAATTTCATATTTCATTTGATCTAAAGCTGCTTGTGCTCCATGTGATGCTAATTGATTAGAATTACGATTTCTAGCCATTACCAATCACCTCCTTATTTATATATAAATTGTGTTAAATTTTAATTTAAATACATGGTAATTTTTGGTTATTTGTATTTTTTAAAAAAGAGTCTCTACAATGAGAGACTCTTACATCATTTTATATTAAGAAGTTACTACTTCTAAATTTCTATTTATTAATACTTTCATTTCTTCTTTTAATATATCTTTTGCATTATGTCCAAACCATTCGAGTGAAGCGAAATGATCAGTATCTCTCACTTCTTGAATAATCTCATCATAATTTACGATACCTTCAAATAATGGAACCATACCAATTCGACTTCCCGCTGCTGCATATACATTATTAGGTTCAAACACATGTAAATAATCTGCTGACGATATATTCTTAAAATGGTAATGTTGTATCCACGGCTTTAGTCGATGGAAGCTGTCTATTGGATTTGCTCCCGACTCCCATATATGAAGAAAATCCAGGTTTATTTTCAGATTCGGATGATCTACTTCACCTAATAATTCCAAAGTAGAAGGCAACGTATCCGTTAATGTATTTGGATGTGTTTCTAAAAGTACATATATATTATGCTGAGCAAATACTTCACAAATGATGCGAATACGATTCACATACTCTTTTCTCTCCTGTTCCGAGAAATCACCGCTACCTTTTTGGCCAGCAAACGTACGAATTTTGTTCGTTTTAAACCAATCAGCTAGTATTGCAAGTTGTTCACATTTTTCTATCGTTTTTTCAAAATCTGCCGATAATGATATGTCTAAGTAATCACTTATCATTGTAATTTCCAAGTTTTTATTCTTTAAACAATTCAATTCTCGTTCTGTCGTTTCATACTCTTGCATATACAAATTTCGTGCATGAGTCCCCCACAATTCAATTCCTTCAAAAACGTTGTCATATGCAAATTGAACAATATCAGTAAATGAAATTAATTGATGACGAAAGGAAATAGTACATAATGAATATTTCATAGGTTCGAACCTCCTTATCTTAAATTCAGTTAGGTTTTTTAAATGCTAAGACAGACTCGTTTATTTTCATTTCTTTCCATAATAAAAACTGTCTCTCTAATTCAACCTTTATTTGCAGTTCAATTGCATTCATTTCATCCAACTTTTCAACAATTGCTAATAACATACCTTTATTATTCGTCATTGCCATTTTAATTGCACGATACTGTACATTTGTAAATCCTTGTACAATATCTTCTACCCGATCACACCAATATTCAAACTCTTGCTCCGAATATTGCAACGTTTCACGGAAGTACGCAAAGGCATGTTCATAACTATATTTACGAATTGCAAGTACTGGTATTTGTTTGACTGCCGCTACAAGACTAGAAAGCGAATACCCTTCTTCTTCATTTGCCATTTTTATAATTAAATTTTTCAGCTCCATAGTCAATTCATTATCGTTTCTTTTGAAAGTTTCTATGAAATAACTCGCTACCATTTCTTCTGTTGGCTCCTGAATTTCTTCTATATCAATGAAATACCCTCCGCCAAATGGGTTATCTCGAACAGAGTGAAGTACTTTTTCTCTTTCCATATTCCCTTCCCAGCGAAAATCAGGATCTAGCATGAACCATTCTTCTTCTTTCTCTGTCTTCGATATCATTAAATAATGCGGAAACGGTTTTTGATGGAATTTATTTTCCCTCTCAGGTAATAGAGACATATCAACCATTACAATGACATAGCGATTTTCTGGCTTGTTTTCTACTAATTGTAAAAACGTTTCTACATTGCTATCCTTATCTTTTGCATGATCATACCATTCGTTCACTTTTACGCCATACAATTTTTCATACCATAATAAATAATTATCGTGGTTAATATTTTCGGAGTGATACGAAATAATACCACCTTCTGTTATATCAAAATCTCCGTCCCATAATCCAAAATAAAAGGGACGAAAATCTATATCGCTACGCCTTTTTATAATTTCACAAAAACAACTCACTAAACAGTGCACTTTAATTGAAGTCATATTCTCATCCACTTTCCTAAAGGCTAATTATTTACATTTACTTCTTATACCGGTTGTAGCTCCTCCATAAAATCAAGTAAAGATCCTACAGTAAGAAACGCTTTTGGGTCTACCTCATCCTCTGGAACGCATAGCTTTACATCCATTTCTATGTATACTATAAGCTGTAACATCATTACCGAATCTATATATAAATCTTGGTTCAAACGCATCGTTTCTTCTAAATGCGTTACATTTTTTAGTTCCATTTTTTCTATCATAATTTTCAACACTTCATTTTTTAATATTTCACGTCTCATGTTGTAACCTCTCCCATCTCTAGTAACTTTCTACTTACTTTTCCAGTTTTATTTTTCGGAATTTCAGTTACACTTTCAATCTCATGCGGAACTTTATAAGCTGGTAAATGCTCCATACACCATTCTCTTATTCGAACTGGATCAATATGAGAGATTACTTTCGCTTTCACTATTTCGCCCATCACGGGATGTTTCCCTCGATATACAATTGCCTCTTGAACACCTTCTAGTCGAAGCATCGTTTCTTCTACCTCTATCGGAAAGACTTTTAATCCTGAAACGTTAATCACATCATCCATGCGACCCATAAAATGAAGGCCATGCTCAGATTTATAGCCCAAATCTTTCGTAAAAATTTCCTTATCGTTCATTTTCACTACGATTTCTTCAGGCATATTTTCATCTGAACCTATGTTTATACTCGCATGAGGTAGTGGATTCCCTAAATCTAAATGGCTTTTCATATCATGACATATACTAATACAACCTGCTTCAGAACATCCGTATTGTTGCATCATATATGTTGTCGTTTCTTTTAGTTTATAAAACAATGCTTCTGGCAAAGGCGCTCCTGACGTCATAATTTTATGAAACTGAAACGTTCCTTGCGGGAAACTCCCCATAATATGTAACATAAGTGGTACTGCATATATGATATGTTTTTCTGTATGGCGAACGATATTTAATGCGAATTTAGGGTTTTTATTCGTAATGATGATAGGTTTACTTCCCCTCGTAATTGCAGATAACGTACCACATATGAGTCCGTATGAATGTGAAACAGGAGCCATAACGATCGGCACTTCATCTACTTCACAGTTTAAAGCTTCATTATAAGCAGTAATTTCTGTATCCACTTCCGTCCATGCTCTACGAATCAGTTTTGGTTCTCCGGTTGTTCCAGAACTATATTGCAATAAAGAGGGCTCTTCTAATAAAGCTTTCACTACTTCTAATTTCGTAAAATCGCTATATTCTTCATATAAAATTCCGATACAATTTGCACGCTTTGCCATTTCAATAGCCGTTTCTTTTGGCGTATCTTCATGTATAAGTAATACTGAGGCTTTCTTTTCTTTTAAGAAAAACACAAGCGTAATAATATCGAATGGATCTTTCAGACAAAGCGCAAATCTCTTTCCTTCTGCTTCTTGAAATTGTTCCATTTCCTCATAAACTTGTAATCTCAAATCAAAATCACTTTTGCTATACTCTTCTTTATTAACGATTAGCATAATTTCCCCCTGTAACAACTGATTTTTGTTTGTTAAGTTGTCTTGCTCTATACAATGGATTTGGAACTTCATGAACGAGCGATTCCACATCCATATATAATCGACGCTTCGTTAATTGCTCAGCATAAAATGTAGGAGTGTATAGCTGAATACTTTCAAATCTCTCTTTCAAGTGTGGATATTTTCTAAAATGATTTTCAATTGCTTCGACCACTATCATCCAAAAATTTTCTTCTTTCCAATCATATTCATCCGCAAATACGAAAGCTAATTCTCCTACATTAAATAAGAACAGTGCATCTAATACCATCTCTTGTAAACATTCAATACGATCCATTTCAAAGAAATCATTCATTTTTCCATTCGCATACGTTTTATGCATTTTAGTAAAGTCCGGACATTTAGCAACTTCTTTTAAGAATGGACGATAATACTCAAGTCCTTCATGGAAATCCTTTAATGCAATACGGACAGGTAGCCCTTCTTTATGAACTAAAACCATATTTTGTCCGTGTGATTCTAATGCCAGCCCATGCTCTACAACAAGATGTATAACTGGAATGATCGCTTTTTGAATCAGTAATCGTAGCCAATTTTCTATCCCATATTTGTTTAACCACGTATCAATAACTGGTGTACCGTCTTTCTCTTTTGCATATAAGCCGTTAAAAGGAACCGCATCCTCTTGCTCATCTAAATGAAGATGAACACTCTCACGCCAAATGCATCCTAATGAACCATATGTGGCTTTCTTATTCGTATCATACGTTACACTCGAAAATTCTTTTAACAAAATGACGCGTGATTCATCCGTTAAATAAGAATCCCGACTTACGATATCACTTAACCAATTCGATATAGCTGGTGCACTCACAACTGAATATGGTTTCAGCGTACGGAGTGTTGAAGTGTTAAGTATGTTCAGCGATAACTTTACATATGGTCTCTTTGGATGCGTAACATTTCTTAACGTCCTCATTGATTGTTGCGCACAATAATCATCGGCTGATTTTCCTAAATAAATAATATTTTTACCCTGTATATGATCAGCATAATTCGGAATAATAAAGTTTTCCCACTGCCACGGATGCACTGGAATGAATACATACTGTTCCGGGTTACATCCTAAACTTCGAATATTCTTCATATATTCTTCTATTTTTTGCTCACCAATTTCTTCTTTTAAAGTATCACCGTATATCACTTCATTTTCATAACCTACAGCCGCATATTTCTTATGCGCTGCAATCCATATGAGTTTTATTGGCCTCATAAATTCATATCCATATTGAAAATTGTCACGATATTGAAATCCAATGCGTGCTTTATAGCTAGGATGATATGGATGACCGTCTATTAAATGGCCTTCAAAGTCATCGTACGATTTTTGAGTATATTCCACCTTATTATGTCTTTCATATTGTGCAATCGTATCTTTAAGTATCGTTTGCTCTAATTCATGAATGAAAGAATCTAATTTCGTTTGTTCCACGTTAACAACTCGAAAAACTTCTTCCAAAAATTGCGAGACTGATTGTATTTCTTGTTGTTCCTCTTGAACTCTTACAATTAATGACTCTATAGAGATACGTCCAAATGTCATTCGTTCTCTTCCGTAACATTTATACGTGACACTTTTGTTGTCTTCATCAAGTCCTTGTATAAGAAAAAGAATTTGTTCTTCGTTTTCAATGCGAACTGGCGTAATGATCCCCTCATAAATTAACGACTCTACTAATTGACGTAACACCCTTTTTCGCACTGAAATGTAATCTTCTGATTGGAGCGCCTTCAAAATTTTCGTATGATACATGTCCACCGTTATTACCCCCTCCATCTTACGAGAAATACCATTATTTGTATTACGTGAAATTTTAACGCTATTTATGAACGAACAGCCACTTCTCTAACGAGCGGATTCTGTACCTGTACGTAAATTGCTTGTTCTAATGGATTACTTAACTCATCGACATCAAAAAATCTCGTTAATAAATTTGCTTTACATGCCAACTTATCCTCTTCCAACAATTCTCTTAAAAAGGTAGAAGGTTCACGGTTATAAGGAAGGAACGATTCAAGTACAGATCTTAATTCAGAGAGAAGAATTTCCTCCTTAATTAATCCTGCTGTGCCAAAACCGTTAATGAGGCCAAACATATGATTGAAAATTAAATAGTAACGAAATCTTTCATCTACAATATAATCGTCATATAGATTTCCAGTACGTTCTCCAATACCAGTTAACTCCTTATTAAGCACTTCTTTCATTGAATTGCAGAAATAAAAACCTTGATTATCACGGAAATAATATTTGACCGGATAACCGTCCTTTAGCTGAACAACACTATTTTGCTGATGAGCTTCTAATGCAACGCCATACTGTAAGTACATCCATACCATCGGCTTTAAAGAAATATTCATATATCGTCTAAACCACTCTAAACTTACTTCTTCGCAGCTTCTACTTTCTACATCTGCTAGTTGATGAATAATATTCGATAAACGAGTACGTTCTCCAGGTATAGCGTCTTGAACTAGTCCAGCAATTAATGTAGCGTCATTTGCATGTTCTCTATAAAAAGGATTTTCTCGTATTATTACTTCAAATCCAGATTCTTCTGCTCCGTAATTTAATGTAATAAATGCTGGATCACAAATAAAATCAAAACCCGGAAACTTTTCTAACACTTCACCAATCGCTGTATTTAGCATTTCCTTTCCTTCCAGACCACTTTCTAGTTCCTTCAATTTGTTAATGCGCATTGAATTTGTTACTTTTACTGGAAATGAAAACTTAAGCATGTATTTTGAGTAGGGATGATATAGCGTCCTAAGTGATGATGTTGCCATATAATACTTACCGGCCGGACCGATATACTCAAGTACTCCTTGATCTATCCAATCCTGTACGTAAGATTGGTGTAATAGCCATTCTGCCTGAAGCGGATGAATTGGAAGTAATGAATATTCATCTTCCTTACAATATTTCGATATAAATTCCTGACTCACCATCTCATCATTACATAACTCTTCTTTTAGAATTACTGTTGTAGAATCAAATAATAATGATTTTTCCTTTACTATACTTTTATGTGCCCTAAAATAATGAAGCTGACATTCTCCTTTTAATTCTGGAGAATACATTGCGCTTTTCCATTCCAAAATACCTTGTCTACTCTTTGGGGTTGGATGAGTTAAATGTCCAAATAATAATGATTGCTCCGCCTCTATAAAGGATGTATGGAAACCATATAATTTTGATGTTTCTTCTATCCGTCCCTTTAAAAAAACTTCAATATTTTGACAACTTCGAATGACACGGACCATAAGTTCAGCGGGATTTGTACCATCCCCATAATTCATAGACATTTCTTTTATTAAAAACGTAATAACAGTAACGTAATCTGCTTTTATAACATTCTTATTTTCTCCCATTTGATAATAAAATTGTTCTCCAAACAAATGGCGATCTGTTGCTGATTTATATATAACTTCTCCATACAAAGTAACGTTCTGCGCCGATAGCCGACAATATAAATATGTGGGGACTATATCTCTATTCAACGTATTACTGAAGATACTTTTCATTTTTTCATCCTCTGTAATCCATTCTCCACTCCCTGTTTCCCTTAAATAACAGTTTAAAAAACTTTGTAATGTTGCATGTTCTGCGATTTGTTTCGCATGCTGCATATTGGTCCTCCTCTTTATATTAAAGCTATCGAAATTTTATATAATAAACAACAATTGAATATCGTTATCAATTATGATTCTAATTGATAATGATATTCAATTCAATAGTATATTTCAGAATTTTTTTATCTAATTTAATTTTTCTTGTTTTCTCTATTTTCTTTAATCTAGTTAAAAATACACGAAAAAAATACTCAATTTCAAACTACATACTTACTTTTTTCATTAGTAATCCCCTTCAAAATAGTTAAACAAAAGAGGTATACCTTAATTGGTATACCTCTTTCAAACAATAAGTTTACATAATAATATTATTTATATTTCTCCAACAATACGCTGTTTCTTCTATATTTAGTTTCTCTAAAAATTTCGTGTCAATTTTTTCTGGATTAAATTTTTCATAAAACTTTTTAGAAGGATTATTCGTGACAACCCATACTAAAAGTGATTGCATATCATTGTTTATACATTCCGATAGTAAAGCTTGAAATAACTTTTGTCCTATTTTCATTCCTTGATACTCTTGTAAAAGGTAAATCGCATATAATTCTCCATCACAATTATATGTACCAGTTCTTTCTGCTCCTCCATCGATGAATCCAACTATTTCTCCATTTAACGTTTCTGCTACAAATCTATATTGGTATTTATCTTCTCGTTGAAAAATATTTCCCCATTGTTTTTCCCGTTGCTCATATGTTATATTTTTTAAAATTTCGTCGGGAAATATCCCTTTATACGTTGTTTTCCAGCTATCAGCATGTACTTTTGCTATACCTGGTATATCATCTTTTATCGCTCTTCTAATATGTATTTCCATCATTTCTCCCCTTTTTATTCACCATTATATCAATTTCTTTCCTTAAAAATCCAAATTAAAAAAGAGTGAATTTTCACTTCACTCTTTTTTATCACTATTATCTACTTTCCACTTCAACTGAAACTACTCGATCAATCTCTTTTAGGGAACTATATAACTCCGTCGTATACAAGTCTTCTGGAGCTAAAATAACCATCTCAAGTTGCTGAAATGCTCCACTATCTATATCTTTAATTTTCACTCGTTTCACATGCATACCTAAATTTTTGATTTGCTTAAATATACCATCTAACTCATGATGCTCTTTTACAGTAATTTTTATAGATAAATCCTTTTGTCTTAATGAATACGGACCTGCGATTTTCACAAGTTGCGGAAGTACGTTAATTGCTAAAATAATTAAAATCATAGCAACCGTCGCTTGTAAATAAAATCCCGCCCCAATTGCTATACCTAAAGCTGAAGCAGCCCACACCATAGAAGCTGTCGTTAATCCGGAAATAACGTCATTACTTCTTCGTAAAATAACACCCGCTCCAAGAAAACCAATACCACTCACAATTTGAGCAGCTAGACGCATTGGATCCATATTTGTGTGCCCTGGAACAGAATATACATGTACGGCTTCAATTGAAACCATCGTAATTAAACAACTTGCTACAGAAATAACCATACTTGTTTTCACACCAAGCGGTTTATTCTTTAGCTGCCTATCTATCCCGATGAATAATCCTAAAAAGAGTGCTAAACCTAATTTGAGTAAAAATTCATATGACATATTTCCATTCTCCTTACTTTACAATGTTTCCCTTGGAATAATTCACTATAACTCTTTTATGATATCAATTCCAGCCTTTTCTATTCATTTAACGTAAAAAGCCGAAAAAACATTTGTAACGATGTTTCTCCGGCTTTTTATTATGCGTAAGGTTCTTCTTTATTTCTGATCTTTAATCTTAATCTCTGCATCTTTGTAGAATGCTAATTTACTGTCATTATACTCTTTTGTATAATTGTTAAATTGCTCTTTTGACTTTTGTGCTTCCACAGTTGATTCATTGACAGCTTTAACTTTTTCACCAATCTCTTTTAATTTCGTTTCTTTTACTTTTAATTTTTCATACAGTTCTTTTTCAGTCGCTAACGCCTTCGTATAATTCTCATTCATCTTTTGGAATGCATCATAACGGTTTTTATACGACTCTTCTACTGCTTTCGCTTGTTTTTGTAACTTCTTATCTTCAAGCTTTTCTATATTTCCTTGCACAGATTTCGTTTCTTTCTGAGCTTTTTCTAGCATTTCTTTCTCAGTTTTTAATACTTTTTCACGGTCATCTACATTTGCAGTAGCTTGCTCTATCTTCTTCATAACAGCGTCATTATGATCTTTACCTTCTTGTAAAATTTGAGAATATAGCTCTTGACCTTCCTTCTCTAACTTCTCTAACTTCTTCGCTTCATCAACTAATGATTTTTCTTGTGTTGCTGCTGTTTCAAAAGCTGTATAAAGATTTTCTTCTGGTTTTTCACCGAAACAACCTGTTAATAGTCCTACTGATAGTGCTCCAACTACTGCTACTTTTCCATACTTCAACGTTCATTCCTCCATTACATACGGTTATCATGCCAGAAATTCACTGGGAAGTGACTCTCTTCATGATAAGCTTCAAACTCATAACCCTTTTCTTTTAACCCTTTTAAAATTGCTGGCACAGCAGCAACTGATTGTGGGTGAATGTCATGCATTAAAATAACTTCCTGTGGTTTTGTTGCATGTGTTATTACGTTTTGAGCAATTTGTGCTGCCGCTGCATCAACTTGTACTTTGTTATATTTCCAATCTAATGAATCAATTGTCCAATCCCATACTTTAAAACCGCCCTCTACCACTTTGTTTCGAAGACCTTCATTTAATCCAGGCATCGAACCGTATGGCGGACGTGTTAATTTAGGTGATTTTCCAATAATATTTGCAATTAAGCTTTGATCTTCTTTCATTTCATTTACATACTCGCCATTTTTATATAACTTTGCAAAATTATGTGTCATACTATGCATACCTACATAATGACCTTCTGCATCTTCACGTTTCACTAAATCCGGAAATTCTTTTACATTCGCTCCAATTAAAAAGAACGTCGCCTTCGCATCATGCTGTTTTAACATATTTAACAATTCAGCCGTATATTTCCCTGGGCCATCATCAAATGTAAGATAAGCAACTTTTCTTTCTTTCCCATTAAAACGACTTGGTGCCGTTTTATTCATTTCTACTTTCGGTTGTTCACTTGCAAGCTGTACTACATTTTCTTGTTTTGCAACAGCCTTTGCTGGTGAAGTAATGGATTGAAACATAAAATACCCAATAGCTACTGCTGCAATCGCTATTAAAACGACTACTACTCGTTTAATTTTTAAAGCTTTTTCCATTCTATCTAATTCCTCTCCCTATTAATCTTATATATAAATCACCCAATATAATTATACATCTATTTATATTATTACACTATATAAACAGACCTATATATATGTATTATAATGGGAGTTTTATCAAAATGGTTGTTCCTATTCCCTCTTTACTAATAAAACTAAGTGTACCTCCATGAAGCTCTACCATTTTTTTTACGATAGCTAAACCAAGACCAGCACCTGTAGCATGGTTATTAATCTGGTAAAATGACTGTTCTATATATGGTAAATGCTCTTTAGCAATTCCAATCCCTTCGTCTTTCACCTTGATTACTGCTTGTCCTTCATTTTTAGTCGCTTCAATGTGTATTGTACCTTTTTCATGTGAATATTTAATAGCATTTTGAACAATATTCAAGAAAATTTGCTTTAGCCTATTTCGATCTCCCATCAATTCAATTCTTTCTATCGTATTCATAAATTGAATTTGTTTCTCTTCAGCGTTAGGAGTTAATTGCCAAATCGTCTCCTCTAGTATATCGTATATTTGCACCTTTTGTTTATATAAATTGAAATGATTTGATTGTAATCTTGAAAAATCTAGTAATTCTTCTACTAAATGAATTAATCGGTCTGTCTCACCTGATATAATTCCCATACCTTGCTTTATCTCTTCTTCCGTTAAATGTTTTACCGTTTTTAACGTCTCACTCCAACCTTTAATTCCAGTTAAAGGCGTTCGTATTTCATGAGAAATCGAAGCAATGAATTCATTTTTCATCTGTTCTGCTTTTTCTATTTTATTAGACATATGATTTAAACTATGTGCCAATTCACCTAATTCACCAGGGTAATCCTCTTTAATTTTCTTCTTTAATGTACCTTCTGCAATTTGTGAAGAAGCATGAATAATAGATTCGATTGGTTTAACAAACGAATTCGCTAATCGTCTACTGATTAAGAATACAATTCCTGAAATAACAATACCTACAGAAATAGTAAACATAATGATTTCGATAATCTTTGCATTTACATTCGTTAAAACAGTCGTATATTTCAAAACACCGATTGTTTGTCCTTGATGAATAAGTGGACTAATAACTTCTAATTGTTTCACATTTTCTTTCGTAGTAGTCACTTGATGGTACATTTCTCCTTCTAGTAACGAATACGGAATAACTACTTTCCCTTCTACCTTTTGTCCACTTGACGACTGTATAATCGTACCATGTCGATCAATTAATTGTAATTCAGTTCCTTCTAACTGAAAGCTCTCAATTATATCGCCGCTGTATTCTTGCAAACGAATAAAGTATAGTGAATTGTATTCAGAGAAAAATCGTGTACTTGTCTTCGCATGAGATTCTATATATTGCACAATACCATTATAATAATATCGATAAATGGAGACTGAAAATACGACTTCAAATAATACAAGCATAAGTATAATGACCGTCATAAAATATAAAGTCACTTTTCTTTTCATCTTATACTTTCCTTCCACACATATCCTTTTCCCCACACAGTAAGAATAAATTCAGGTTCTGATGGATTACATTCTATCTTTTGACGTAACCGCCTCATATTTACATCTACTACTTTCGTCTCACCTACATAATTCGTTCCCCAAATCATATTTAAAATTTCATCACGTGAAACTGGCTTTGAAGCCTGATTCATTAAATACTGTAATATCATATACTCTGTAGGGGTTAAATCAACTAATTGTCCACTTTTATATAATCTTTCTTCTATAACATGTAACGAAAACGGGCCAGATATGATTGTATTTGCTTTTTCATCATGTACTTCTATTCTTCTTAATAACGATTGTATACGTGCAGTTAATTCCACTGGACTAAACGGCTTTGCGATATAATCATCTGCACCAATTCCTAATCCTTGTACCTTATCTTCATCTTGTACACGTGCGGTTAACAGAATAATACCGATTTTTTTATTTTCTTCTCGGATCGCTTTACAAACTTGAAAACCATCCATTCCTGGTAACATTACATCAAGCAATGCTACATCAACAGTATGTTTACATAAAATCTGTAACGCCTCTTCTCCCGTACTAGCTTCTAATACATAGAATCCAGCACGCTTCAAATTTAAGACGATAAAACTACGAATAGGCATTTCATCTTCTAAAACTAAAATTGTTGGCATAATTTCCACCTCCCTACTCTTGTTGATAATCCGCTAGCGGCTTTACATATGCTTTCACTTTTTCAAAATGTGGTTGTTTCGGTACGGCGTATACGTGAGAAGCCGTTTTCACTGCTGCCTCGTATCCTTTTATTTTGAACCATTCTTTCCGCTTAAATATATGGACTTCTAGCCATAGTTCATTTGTCGTTGTATCTATAAACTTTTGAACATCTGATGCTTCTTGCTGGACTGGAACAGTTATTTTTCCAATTAATGCTTGCGGGATTTTGATAAAATAACCTTTCTCTATATTTACATATCTTTCTTCTATCGATTTAATTCCATCTTCGCTCCACTGAATATAACGTTCAAACATCGTACTCTCTCCGTATGATGCCTCTTCCCAACCTTTCGGACGCACTGTACGAACAAATTCAATAATGCCGTCTTCATTTATATCTTTGCTTTCGACTACATAATCATTGAATAAATCTTCTTTTCCATCTATAGGTAGTGGCTCATAATGACCCTTATCAAATTTTGCTACATATGTTATCCCTGAATGAGCACCAACACCTGCATCAATTACAACCGCCTTTAGTGATTTAGAAATACGGCCCATTTGTATTCTTTGGATGCTATTTATATATGGATCGAATGATGCTTCAGATAAAGTTTTAAATTGTTCCATGAACTCAACTGTCAATTTCTCATCCTTTTCATACGTAACAAGGCTTATATCTTTCAATCCATTTTTATTTAAATCCTCTATGAATAACTTCGTATAACTTCGATTATATATTTCCTTCATATCTTCATTTTCTTCTGAAAAAACATACATAACGTGTTCTAACGATTCACGACTTGCAGAAATTCCGATTAGTAACTCCCGCTTCCCGTTTCCTGTAAAATCACCGACTTCAACGATATCTACATCTCCACCATCAAATTTATTCGTGGACTTTACTTTCCACCCATTTCCGGCTTCTTCATATACGGCTAAATATACGCTATGATCTTCATTCGGTAATTTATAAAATAAGATGGCTTCTTTCTTATTATCTTGTTTAAAATCCATTGACCAAATCATCTGTTTATCTTTATTAGACATTGGAGTAAGCAATCGATAATTTACAGGCAAATCTTTATCTATTTGCTCTTTTAGTTCATTAATCCATTTTTCATTGGCAGGAGCACCCATTAAACTTGTTGGAGCTTCAGACATTTTACATCCAGTCAACATAAAAATGATTCCCATAATGCCTATCCATTTCTGCATATAATATCTTTCCTTATTACAGATTTTCATTATTTTTCTTTACTTTTTGCTTCTCCAATATTCTCATACATATGAGTATAATTTTTCTAAAATAAAAAATCGTTACAGAAAAGTTACAAATCCATTCCGATAAAAAAAGATTGGCAAAAGCCAATCTTTTTTTATTATTCGTTTCGAACTGGTTTTGGTGTTACACCTAAATGATCATTTAATTTTTTCGAAATATCTTTCACATTTTTTTCATTTGGAATGTAATAATAAATACCTCCGATACGTTTATCCGTACCTTCTACTTGCATTTTTTCCATTTCCAAATTAGACCCTGCCATATTTTTTGTAATCGCAAGCATATCATCGAAAGTTAAGTTCGTTTTCATATTTTTATCAACCGCATCAAGTAAAGAGCCCATTTTGCTAATAGATTGGACAGACATTGCTTTTTTTGCAATTGCTTCTATTACAAGTTGTTGTCTTTGGCCACGCATTGCATCACTGTCAATTTTACGTGTTCTTGCAAGTGCAAGTGCTTGTTCCCCATTTAAATGTTGGTAACCTTTCTCTAAATGAATCATACCCGCTTGGTCTTTACTATCTTGCTCTGTGAAAGTAACAGGTACATCAATATCAATACCACCAAGTGAATCGACAATTTGTACGAATGATTCAAAGTTAAACTTCACATAATAATCAACAGGAACATTTAAAAATCTTTCCACTGTATCTCGTGTACTTTCAACACCACCAAATACGTGTGCGTGTGTAATTTTATCTAATTTCTTTCTAGATGGAATATATACACGTGAATCACGCGGAATACTTACTAATTTAACTGATTTATCATCTTTATTAATTGTTGCTAATAAAAGTGCATCTGTGCGAACAGCTTCACCATATTGACTTTTTCGCATTTCACTACCATCTACACCCATGATTAAAATTGAAATGTTATCCTTTAAAGGCTCAACTTCTTTATCACGTTTTGATGATTTATCAATTTGTGCATACGCATCACTTACAACAGCTTTTGCTTTATTATATATTAATGATCCATATCCTACTCCTCCAAAAATAAGTAGGAAAAATGGAATTAAAATGAACCATTTTATTGACTTTCTTTTAGAACGTTTTTTATTGCTTCTCGTATTTTGTTCTAATTCAGAGCTCATCTTCATTCGCCTCTCTTTCTCTTTCCCTAGTATAATGTATGTCTAGCAATCTTCATATTGAATTTCCTTTCAAACACCTTACATTTTTGTAAGGTTACATGATGAATCCAATATGTATTCCATTTCACATTATACTCTCGTGCTTATTTTTGGCAAGTCACTATTTTTCAACTTCAAAAATTTAACATTCCTTGACATCATAAATTACAGATTTATAAATTTATTCGTTTCGAATCCTTCAACTTTCACCTGAAAAATTAGTAATGTAACAATACATTTCATATTATCCCTCAAGCGGTGTATACATTGTTTTCTTCCCATGATTATAAATAACAGCGGATTTTGCTTTTAGTTTCGCCTTATCTATTTCTATCTCTTCATTTGAGAAATTCACAATAACTTTAATATCTTTTCCATAAGAAGCAGATTGAACTAATTTATCTTCTGACAAATACGCAAAGTTCGTCATTTCTTCTTTTACTGCCTTTTCATGAACTTCATTCCAAACTTTCAGATGCTGCGTAATTTCTTGTTTATGCTTATTCCACTCTACTTCATCTAAATGGTATAACGGAGGAACATTATACAATAACTCATATAACATACGGTTTCCTACCTCATCTTTTACTTTCAAACTTCCCCATTCCCAGTGATGCGTTGTAATTACAGAATCGTTGTATACTAATTTATATAACGGTACCGAATATACTGGATTTAAATATACTTGTTTATATTCTTCTTTTAACGGTACTTGTTTTGCATATTTTTCTGGAACATTTTGATTCGGTGACCAATATCCGCCCACATAATACGGACTAGTTTTATTTTTCCTCATATCTTCATCGTCCCATTTAATAACCGGCGTTTCAATGCCGTGAGCAAATGCAATCGTGCTACTTGCAAAGTCATTTCCACCTTCTGAACCAACTACCATACCTTTTTCTTGCGCAATATAATCCATTCGTTGTAACCTTGCTTTTAAATCTTGTTCTTGTGTTGTTATATGTTTGGCCGAATAGTCATCATAAATTTCACCTGTTGCATCACAATCAATAAACCATGAATTATATTTAGGTCCATTTTGTAATATATCGTTCATTCGCTCTTTTACACTAGGAAGAGATAAAGTTGGATTTAATTTTCGCCCTCTACCTAAAAACCCTTGCACTTTTTCTCCATTTTTCTTTGTCACAGTTGCCTCTTCATATAACGATGGATCATGAAAAGAAGCTGTATTCCAATTTTTATCAGCCTTTTCGTGAATAGAATGGTACGAATCATACGGACCAACTAAATATCCCATTTTCTTAGCTTCTGTCACGAAATCAGGCTGCATATACCCTTGTTCCCAGTTCGGTAACCCAATCCACGCATTGTCTATTCCTGCTGCTTTCATTTCCTTTATAATATCCGTTCCATCTGCCTTACCCCATTTACTTACTTCTTCAATCGCATCGCCGAGCGCCGACTTTAATACATGCTTATTTAAGTTATATAACTCCATCTTCGATAAATGATCTACACCTTTGTTTAATAACTCACTAGCCTTCTGATCAACTTTTGGGAAAATATCCTCTTTATACAATTCCTTCATTGATAATACTTCATTTACATAACGCAAAATAACATTTTTTTGGTACTGATCAATGAAATCTTGTTTACTTACTTGCTCAAATACATTCAATTCTCCAGGCTCCGAACTATTCTTTTGAATAAGCTCTTTTATATGGCTAAACACAGGACTATTTATTTGTTCTCTTATCTTTTGCCAATTTACGTTACTGTCAGACAAACCATTTTGATTCCAAAAATAAAAATGAGCCGCACCATAAAGTTTTTCAATCTCTTTATTTTTTCTAGCCTTTTCTTGTAATGTTTTAAATTCACCTTTTCCAGCAATATTATCCTTATACAGTTTAGCAATACTCACTGCATCATTATTTGTCACATATAATTGAAATCCATATGTTTTATTTTTATTTATGCTCGGGAATTCATGTATAAAATCAAATCCTATTTTCGGATCCGAATGAAATTTCAATTCATTATTAAACAAATTGTTTGCAATATATACAATGGAATATTTCGAACCATTTAAAGCAAAAAACTTCATAGAAAATGATTCAGCAAATGAATATGCATCATCCTTTAAAAACTTCTTCCAATTTTCATCATTACTCGGAATTTGCTTTCCTTCCCATAACGGAAGTGTATAATTTTCAGCTTGTACTTTCGGCCATGTAAAGCTTTCTGCACCAGTCGATTCCACTTCAATATTTAAGTGATCTTTTTTCTTTTCTACATTCACTTTTACTTTTTGATCTGGATATTCCCATGATGTGCGCCCCTTATCTTTTTTCACATTCGACACCTTCATTTTCGGTAACGGCTGCGACGCCTGTTCCTTTACACCATCATGTTCTACAGTTAACGTGAAAGTCTCTGGATTTACATCGTAAGTAAATTCTTTATACGTCGCTTTCTTTATTTTAGACTCTTGTACAGCATTGTTACCTTTTACATCACACCCAACTAAAGTCGAAAATGACATAGTTGTAAGAAGACATATCGCTATCATTTTTTTCATCTTCTGCACCTCCACCACTGAATATACAGGGGCTTTGTTACAGGAATATGGCAAAAAAATAGAACTAGCATAACGCTAGCTCTATTTTGAGTATTAAAAATAAGTGTGTATGGACAACTATAATTTGTTTAAAGTATATGTAATACAATCCTCACTACTTATAAAAGCAAATAATTCATAACTTTAACGTACATTTCTTAACTAAAAAAATAAGTGTACATAATATAGCCTAAAACTAGCACTACAATTACTAGCGCTGTACCTTTCCAATTCATACCACCTGTCATATCAACTGGACTACCTGATTCAGCTCTGTTTAATCCATCCTTTAAAGAACCGGTAGGATTATTTTTCAATTCACTTTGCCTTATACGCTCTCTCTTTTCTTCTGGTGACTCTTTCTTCATACAATCACCTCCAAATGATTACACCCTTTACTAAATTATACATTATTACTTTTCTTTTATATGCCAACTGAAAAGATATTTACAACAAAAAAGCTAGCAATGCTAGCTTTTTTATAGCCCTATATGTTCTTCTTTATTTACAGTAATTCCTCTATGATCGATTTCTAGCTCGCACACATTCATAGACGTAAATACTCTCGCTAATTGCTCACCAATTTCTTGACGTTTATCATATGGCGTTAATATAAAAATGGATGGGCCTGCACCGCTAAGCGCTGTGCCGTATGCTCCAAATTCTTTTGCACATTTACGAATAGATGGTAATAACGGGACCAGTTCTAAACGAAATGGCTCGTGAAAATGATCTCTTTCCATCATTTCTCCTACAACTTCCCACTTCTTTTGACAAAACGCAGCTACTAATACGTTGCTGATTGCACTAGCCTTAACTGCTTCATGAAACGGAAACACATCTGGTAATACAGATCGGCTTTCCTCCGTATTTAACTCTTCATTTGGAATAAGAGAGATTACACCTAATTCCTTACTTTCAATTCTTACAACCGAAACATTTTTTCCATCCAGTGCTCCGATTACAGTTCCTCCTAATATAGAAGCAGCAACATTATCAGGATGTCCTTCAAAATTTGTAGCAATTTGAACTTTTTGATCAGTCGTTAAGTTCAAATTGCCTAGTTGATTCGCAAGTTCTATCCCAGCTACAATTGCTGACGCACTACTTCCTAGACCTCTTGTAAGTGGGATATTACTAGTAACTTCTATTATATGGGGTGATAAAGAAGGACTCACTTTACATGCCGTGCTAACGATTAAATTTTTATCGTCTGTCGGAATTGATTCTTCAAAGGAATGGATTACTTGCCATTTATCGGCTTTCTCTTTTACTACTACATCTAAATATAATGACAAAGCTATTCCCACTGAATCAAATCCAGGTCCAACATTCGCTGTACTAGCAGGAACTCGAATACTTAATGGTATCACGACATAATCACCCCTTTAATATGCTCTTTAATTTGTTCTATATCATTTGAAACACTTGCAATATCTAATGTATTAGAAGAGATTGCGATATCAGGATCTTTCAACCCATTTCCAGTTAAAACCGCAACAACTGTCTCTCCTTTTTTGATTTTTCCAGATTGAACATGTTTAATAACGCCGGCTAATGAAGCATTTGATCCCGGCTCAGCGAAAACCCCTTCTGTTTTTGCTAATAATCTATACGCATGTAATATTTCTTCATCTGATACCATATCTATTTCACCGTGAGATTGCTTAGCAGCCTCTACTGCATATGACCAACTCGCTGGGTTACCGATGCGAATCGCTGTTGCAATTGTTTCAGGTTCTTCAATGACATGTCCTTTTACAATAGCAGCTGCTCCTTCCGCTTCAAACCCATGAATTCTTGGCTTCTTATAGCCTTTTTCTTTCTCATATTCACAGAAACCTTTCCAGTACGCTGTAATATTTCCAGCATTTCCAACAGGAATCGCTAAAACATCTGGTGCACTTTGCAACTGGTCACAAATTTCAAATGCTGCTGTTTTTTGCCCTTCAATTCGATAAGGATTCACTGAGTTTACTAATGTAATCGGCTCTTCAGCAGCAATATTTCTTACAGCCTTAAGTGCATCATCAAAATTTCCTTCTATTGAAATAATTTCAGCTCCATAGGCGACTGCTTGCGCTAATTTTCCATGAGCAATCTTTCCTTCAGGGATTACGATTATACATTTCATTCCAAGGCGTGCCGCGTATGCTGCGGCCGATGCCGAAGTATTACCTGTTGATGCACAAATAATTGCCTCCGAACCTTCTTCTTTCGCCTTCGCAACAGCCATTACCATACCACGATCTTTAAAAGAACCTGTCGGATTCGCTCCTTCATACTTACCGTATAACTGAATTCCTAATTGTTTTGATATATTTAATAACGGAATAAGCGGTGTATTTCCTTCCATTAAGCTCACATCAGGTGTATTTTCATTCACCGGTAAATAAGAAGCATACTGTTTTAATAATCCTTTATACATATTGTTTTTCCTCCTCAATAATGTAATAACTGTTTATTTCACTTGCGACATCTTCTATCGCTCCTAGCACTCGTTCGAATTGATACTTTGAAGTTTGATGTGTCACAACAACGACTTCTGCAAGTTCACGATTTAAAGGTAATTGAATAACTTCTTTTAAACTTACAGAATAATTAACGAAACATTCTGTTATTTTTTGTAACATCCCAGGTTCATCTCGTAATGAAATACGTAAGAAATATTTCGAAACGACTTCTTCATCTCCTTGTAATTCATACGGTTCTGGTTCTTTTAACGCACTTTTATTTTTCGGAACTTGATTCATACTTTTTACGATTGAAATAATATCACTTACTACAGCAGAACCAGTCGGTAACTTCCCAGCTCCAGGGCCGTAAAACATTACTTCTCCTACCGCTTGACCGTGAACATATACTGCATTAAATTCATTATTTACATTCGATAATGGATGATGTCTTGGTAAAAGTGTCGGTTCTACACTTAAATGAATGGCTGATCCTTGTTTCTCTGCTTTCCCAATTAATTTCATAGTAAATCCTAACTTTTCAGCCATTTGTAAATCTTCTTTTTCGACCTTTCGAATCCCTCTTACTTGCACATCATCTAAAGAAACATTCATCGAAAAACCTAAGTTTGCAAGAATGGCTACCTTTCTCGCTGCATCTAGCCCATCTACATCCGCTGTTGGATCTGATTCTGCGAAACCTAATTTTTGTGCTTCTTGTAATGCCTCTTCATACGACCATCCATTTTGACTCATCTTTGTTAACATGTAATTTGTTGTGCCATTTACAATTCCCATTATTTTTTCAATTTGATCTGAAGCTAAACCGTCTGTTAAGCCTCTTAACACCGGAATACCGCCCGCTACACTTGCTTCATAACATAAATCACAATCATTATCGTTCGCCAGTTGAAGAAGCTCTGCACCGTATACAGCCATTAAATCTTTATTTGCTGTTACGACATGCTTCTTATTTCGTAAAGCCTTAACAATGTGCTGCTTCGCTTCTTCAATTCCGCCCATTACCTCTACTACAATATCAATATTTGAATCATTTAGAACTTCATCGACATGACTTGTTACTACGATTCCATCAATACAAACATCACGTTCTTTTTCTAAGTCACGTACAACGACTGTCTTTACCTTCACTTCATACCCTGTATCAAGTGCAATTTTTTTATAATGTTCTTTCAAAATATGGACAACACCACTTCCGACCGTACCTAAGCCTAACACCCCAACATTAATAACGTTATTCATCTTCTAATCTCCTCCTACAATTTTATTTTTTATCTTTATCAATCACCTTGCTCTGCTTTTTAATCATGCAGGTGGTGGTTATTTCCGTACATACAAATCGTTTCATGTTACAGCACCTCCTTTCAAAGTAATAAAAAAACACACTCATCCCTAGGAAAGGGACGAATGTGTTTTCGTGGTTCCACCCTTGTTCCAATCCAGACGTATTTCCTTCTAGATTGCTCAAGTTCAGATAACGGCTGATTCCGTCAATAATTACTAGATTACTCGTTCACTATTGAAGTTCAAAGGTGGTAAAACCATTTCTCGTGTTAGGAAGCTCACACCCTTGGCTTCCCTCTCTGTAAACCGTAAAAATGATTTCATGTCCTTATCGTTACTTTTTCGTTCATGTTTATTTGTTAATTCATTATACTCGTATAAACAACAAAATCAATACTATTTTTTAATTATTTTTAATTTTCAATCTTCATATCCATAAAAAAACACACTCATCCCTAGGAAAGGGACGAATGTGTTTTCGTGGTTCCACCCTTGTTCCAATCTAGACGTATTTCCTTCTAGATTGCTCAAGTTCAGATAACGGCTGATTCCGTCAATAATTACTAGATTACTCGTTCACTATTGAAGTTCAAAGGTGGTAAAATCATTTCTCGTGTTAGGAAGCTCACACCCTTGACTTCCCTCTCTGTAAACCGTAAAAATAATTTCGTGTCCTTATCGTTACTTTTTCGTTCATGTCTATTTGTTAACTTATTATAGTTATCAACTTTTCAAAAAGCAAGCCTATTTTTACTAACAATTTTCAAAATCATTTTTTATTGTATTTCAAAATAGTATTATGCAACTACCACTTGATTTACCTATTTAGTTATTTCTCCAGTTTGTAAATCAACGATTCTTATATGAATATCCCATTCTAAAATGTGTACATATTCACCTTACAAAACTATATCTATAAAGTTTTTTCAATACAATCTTTTCGTATAACTTTCTTCTAAAGAACGTGCAACATCTTCTTCAGAAGTATTTACTTTCGCATGCTCCAGCAACATTTTTGCTGCTGAAGGTAACTCTTTTTTATGTAACCAAGATTCTGGATCCCACATCTTAGATCGGATAAAAGCTTTTGCGCAATGAATATAACACTCTTCTATTTCAACGACAATTCCAAGTAACGGATTGCGTCCATTCGCCTGCATTTCTTGCAATATCTCTTCGTCGTTTGTAATATACGCTCGGCCGTTTATTCGGAGCGTCTCCCCAAGTCCAGGAATAAAAAATAGTAACCCTACGTATGGATTTGAAATAATGTTCAAAATGGAATCTATACGACGGTTACCTGGTCTTTCTGGAATGATAATTTTATTATTATTTAATACGTATACAAATCCAGGTGCGTCTCCTCTCGGTGAAGCATCACACTCTCCTAATTTATTTGCAGTAGATAATACTAGAAAAGGAGATTTAGACAGGAAATCTACGCAATGGTGGTCTAATGATGAAATAACTTTCTTTAATGCTCGCTCACTTGGTTGCCCCAATATTTTCCGTAATTCTTCCTCTGTTGAAATAATCGATTTTATTTCCGTACGCTCTATCCCCACTATTAACCGCTCCTTTTTTCTTTATTTTCCCAAAATTCAATACAAATATTGTATAATAAAATTTGCAGAAAGGGGAATTAAAATGACAGAGTGGTTAACAATATTTGATCCTGAAAGAAATACACTTGGGAAGAAATTGCGTGATGAAGTGCATCGTGACGGTGATTGGCACGAAACATTTCATTGTTGGTTTGTAGAAAAAGATGATGAAGATATGTTCTTATATTTCCAATTACGCTCTAAAAATAAAAAAGAAGCTCCGGGTATATGGGATATTACATCTGCCGGACATATTATGCATGATGAAGATGTACAAATTGGCGGTCTTCGTGAAATTGAAGAAGAGCTAGGGCTCTCCTTTCAAACCACTGACTTAACGTACAAAGGAATATTTAAAATAGATTATGAAATTTCAAACCTTACTGATCGTGAGTTTTGTCATATGTATTTCCACAATGTCATCAATCCACTTCCATTCGCACCGGGTGAAGAAGTAGACGATGTGATGAAAGTACATGCAAATTCTTTTCTACAACTATTAAAAGGAGAGATTTCATCTTTAACGACTATTTCTGTTTTAAGCAATAAACCGATAACGATAACATTTGAAGATATTTATCCATATGATCTTGCATACTATGAATTTGTTATAGAGCAAGGAAAAGACTTACTAGAAAATAATAGTTTATAAAGAATAGGCCTCCCATTTTAAAGTACTTGGGGACCTATTCTTTATAGTCGATGATTGACAATACCCGGCTGATTTAAATTCCAGTTTATTTTCTCTCTTTCGATGTTTGGAACATATTTGGCAGCGTTACAAAGCGTGCCCCTTTCGTTTTTAACTGAGGAATGATTTTGTCTAGTGCCTCTACAGATCCGTGCAAATGCCCACCTGGTGTTGAATGCTGAAGTATAACACTACCCGGGAATGAATTACCTAACACATTATTTGTAATCGTATCAGCGCTTACGCCTTTCCAATCAACTGTATCAACACTCCACTGTACAATCATAAAGTTTTGCTCTGTCGCCCACTTCAATTGATTTTCAAGTATTTCACCGTACGGCGGACGAATAAACTTCGGTGCATAACCAGCTAAACGATTTAATATTTCTTCTGTTTTTATAATTTGATTACGGTACTCAGCATCATTTACTTTCGCTAAATTCGGATGGCTATACGTATGATTGCCAATTACATGCCCTTCATTCGCAATACGTTTTACTACATTCGGATACTTCTCTGCGTTTTCACCAAGCAAGAAAAAAGTTGCTTTTACATTATGTTGTTTTAACTTATCTAAAATTTTCGGCGTAAATTCTAAATCTGGTCCATCATCAAATGTAAGAGCGACTTCCGCTTTATTGTATGGTCCGGAAAATGCGTACGCATATTTTTCGACCCACGAAAATGGCGTCCACGATCCACGCTCATATGCTTTCATTTGCACTTCATAGTTTTGAGGGATATATGCGTATGGCAATGAGCTTATATAGTCTCCATAATAAAATGAGTGATATGGCATATAGGCGTATGAAACATCTCGTTCTAATCCCAATTGATATGGGGCAAACATTTCTGACGAATAAAAATAATACATAATAAAAACCTCCCTAAAATTTCATATGTGATTCCTCTGCACTTTGTTAGGGAAATTCCTATTCATGAACAAAAATAAGACTGTCCATAATTAGGACAGTCTTATTGCTTTATATTATTAATAAATCGATGTACTATCTTTCGGCAAAGCTTTCACATGTTTTAAATAGCTCGTCACTCTGTCATCATCACCTTGCGGGTATTGATATCCATATGTGTTAGCAATTTCATTCGCTACTTCCCTAAATAATTTCCCCATGACAAAGAATGACTCCCATATGTATTCATATTCTGCATTCGAATAGGTACGTTTAAATTGCTCCCACATATCTTTTTCAATATATTGCTCGAAATGCTTCCCAAACTTTCCTGCATTACCTGTAAAGTCTGTTTTCATACCAATATGCCATTCTAGCATTACGGTGAACATATCTCGTAATGGACCATCGAGCATCCCTTTCGCATAAGAAAGTTCTTCTCTCCATAGTCCTTTCCCTACATTCGTACTACACCACCAAAATTCATTACAGCAATCTAAAAACTCTTTTGCTGTAGGCTTTGTTATTAAGTAATCTTTATCGCTTGCTGGTGGAAATTCATCCATACAATTATCTTTATCCAGAAGCAATTCACTTAAACTATCTTGTCCAACGAACTTATTTATCAAATCAAATGGAACGAGCGTTAAATCAATTCGATTTCCATCCATAAACTGCATTAAATACGGAAATTTCCCGTCTTCGTCCGCTGGAATTAATGACATTTCTTCTGGCATTTGTACAATCATTATTTCTCCAAATCTATGAATCCAATTATGATTAGACGTAAAAGATTGTATATCATGTACAACATACATAATATCATAGTCTTGAAAACAATCTCTTTTCACATTTGGATTTACACGTGATCCATTCATAATGACAGCTCGAATTCTTTCATCCTCTTTTGCTGTATTTATAATTAAGTCTAACATTTCTTTTTCAGTTCTCATCTATTCCTTACCTCCAATTTTTATATAAACTTATATTTCCAAGTATGTTGGAGGTCCACGAGATAGCTGCGTTGTACAAGATACATGTTATAATTTTTGAAATTTCTTTTTCATCCCATTTACCTCCTCACATCACTCTTTTACGACTGCCATTACAAAGCCATCGTATCCTTTACTTCCAACAGTTTGAAGCGCAGTAGCACTTACACGTGGCTCTGCAGCTATTAATTCATAGAAGCGACGTATCCCTTGTACGCGAGGATCGTTACTCGTATTGTCAATAACTTTTCCTTCACGTACTACGTTATCACCAATAATTATAGTACCAGGGCGTGATAGTTTCAGTGCCCATTCAAAATAAGCAGGGTTATTTTGTTTATCAGCGTCTATGAAAATAAAATCAAATGGTTCATACTTCTCATTTTCTATTTGCTGTAAAGAATCTAAAGCTAATCCTGTTCTTACTTCAATTTTATCATTCAAATTGGCACGCTCAATATTGTTACGTGCAATTTCTGCATGTTTTTCATTTGCTTCCAATGTAACAACTCGTCCTCCAGATGGCAAGCCCCTTGCAAGCCATATCGTGCTATATCCGCCTAGAGTACCAATTTCCAAAATGTTTCGAGCTCTTTGAATTTGTACTAATAGTTGCAAAAACTTCCCTTGCGTTGGCGATACATCGTGTGCTGGCAAATTAGCTGCAGCGCTTACTTGAAGAACTTCTTCTAATGTAGAATCTTTCGGTATTAATACATCACTCACATATTGATCAACAGCCGTCCATTTCTCAATTGTACTCATGTAAATACCATCCCTTTCAATACTTTTCTACTACTCACATTTGATTATACCGAAAATTCTGTCTCCTAAACAAAAATAAAGAAGGGACATCTACTCCATTACAGAATAAATATCCCTTCTTTTGTTTATACATTTATCCCCTACGGATTAGTAGACCAAAGTCCTGCTGATTTAATAAATGTACGTTTATTTAATTTCAGCTGCGCTACGATAAATTCTGCAATATCTTCTGCTTGCATTACTTTATCTGGGTTTCCGTCAGTTAATCCTAAATCTACAGCCATATCAGTTGCTACTGTACTTGGAGTTAGAGCTGTTACACGAATGTTATGTTTGCGAACTTCCATCGCTAATGATTCTGTTAAGCCAAGAACACCAAATTTAGAAGCACTATATGCACTTGTTACAGGTGCACCTTTTTGTCCTGCTGTAGATGAAATGTTAATGATATCACCAGATTGTTGTTCAATCATGCTTGGTAAAGCTGCGCGAGTTGCATAGTATACACCCATTAAGTTTACTTGAATGATTTTTTCCCAATCAGCAACGTCTAATTCTAAAAACTTACCGAACTTAGAAATACCAGCATTATTAATTAAAATATCGATAGATCCTAAACCGTTTTTTAATGTCTCAATCGCAGTCGTCACTTCTTCGTATGAAGAAACATCAGCAGTCGCAATAACAGCTTTTACGCCTTCTGCTTCTACTTCTTTCGCTACAGCTTTTAAGTTTTCTTCTGAACGAGCTAAAAGACCTACATTTACGCCCTCTTTCGCTAACGCGATCGCTACAGCGCGACCAATTCCTCTACCTGCTCCTGTAATTAAAGCATTTTTACCTTGTAATAATTCTGCCAAGTATAACACTCCTTAATCATCTCAGTTATGTATTATATTAAAATTGTATCTGTGTTTATGTAAAAAGGCAATGATGCACTTTCATGTGCGTAGGTTACTTGTAGGTAACTATAGTAAATTACTATTAATTCATTACAATTTATCATTATTAATGCAAAATAAAGACACCCTCTTCATAAGAGAGTGTCTTCGTATAAAAAATATATCGCTTATCAATACACTACTTTTCTTCATATTTAGGAATACAAACAATAAATTCTGTCCCATTCCCCTCTTCACTCTCGACTTTTATTTCTCCTTGATGAAGGTCGAGTACCTTTTTTACGATGGCCAAACCTAAGCCACTTCCTCCGTAAGCACGATTTCGTGAAGAATCTGCTTTATAAAAACGTTCAAAAATATGTTGTTTCTGTTTTTCAGATATACCAATTCCCGAATCGCGAATACGTACTTCCACTACTTTTTCATGTTCTTGTAACTGGATTGTAATAGTGCCGCCACTTGGAGTAAATTTAATACTATTATGAATTAAATTAATCCAAACTTGACTCATACTTTCTTGGTCAGCAGTAATGTGTACTTTCTCTAAATTAAGTTCTAGCTCAATTTCTTTTTCAGCCCAGAGTGGTTCACTATTTAATACAATTTGCTTTAACTGTTGATCTAATCGATAAGTCACTCTTTCTGGTGTATACTCTTCTGACTCTAAAAGAGTTAGTTTCAGTAAATTTTGACTTAGTTTAGATAATCTCGTCGTTTCCGTTTCAATAATGGTAAGATAATGCTTTCTTTTTTCCTCGGAAAGGTTATCGTCTTGTAGCGCTCTAGCGAATCCTTTTATAGAAGTTAATGGTGACTGGATTTCATGTGACACATTCGATACAAATTCCTGACGCATTTTCTCCATCGCATTCAGTTCGTCTGTCATATCATTTATACTTTTTACGAGTACACCAATTTCTCCATCATACTTTTCTTCATTTCGTATTTTTACAGAGAAGTCTCCTTTTGCAATTTTTTGTATCGGTTCAATAATCGTCCAAATCATCGCCTGTCGTTTTGGCCTCATTAATATCCCAAACAATGTCCAAATAAGAACAATAAATACAAAACCGACCATATCACTAATTAAAAAGGCAACAAACGACGATACATGTATTTCAAGAGCATTCAATATACTAGTTGCTACATAAAATGCGATAGACCAAATTATAGTGAGAAAAGAAAAGAGCGCTATGATCGCTCCCGTTACTTTCAACATCTTCAACTTACTCATTCGTTTTCTTTTTCTCATTTACTTACCTCTAAGCGATACCCTAAGCCTCTTATCGTTTTAATACTGAACTTCGACTTCTCTTCTTGAAACTTCTCACGTAGCCGATTAATATGAACGTCTAGTGTACGTTCATTCCCTTCAAAATCATATCCCCATACATCTTCAATTAATTGCTCTCTCGAACAAGTTCTTCCTGCTTTAGAACCTAAAGTAAAGAGCACTTCGAATTCTTTTAGCGGTAATGTAACTATTTGTTCTCCAATTGTAACTTCAAATGTTTTACGATTTAACAGTACATTTCCAACTTGAATCGATTGCGATACTGTAATTTGGTAACGTTTCAGTAGTGCCTTTACTCTCACTACTAGTTCTATCGGATCAAATGGTTTTACAAGATAATCATCCGTGCCAAGGTGAAATCCTTTTACTTTTTGAGACGTTTCTCCTTTAGCAGTTAGCATCAAAATCGGAATATCATAATACTTCCTTAATTCAAAACATACATCAAATCCATCCATATTTGGCATCATGATATCAAGAATAACCATATCAACTTTCACTTCATCTATTTTCTTCAGTGCATCTAGACCATCAATTGCCTCATATGTTTGAAAACCTTCTCGTTCTAAAAAAACAGAAACAAGTTCTCTAATATGCGGATCATCGTCCACAATTAATATTTTAGGTATCAAAAGAACCATTTCCTTTCTACTCCGCATCTATTTTATTACTGTTAAAAACAAATAATCAGTGAAGCAAATTCCCCACTGATTATTCATTTTAAAATGCCGCCTCTTTAATTTTCAATTGTTGCGTTGCAAATTCACGATACATATCATGTGAGTGTAATAATTCATCATGTGTACCGCTTCCTGTAAGATTCCCTTTTTCTATAAAGATAATTTTATCTGCATCTACAACAGTAGAAAGTCTATGTGCAATAACTAACGTTGTTCTGCCTTTCATTAAGTTATTTAATGCCTTTTGAACGACAGACTCAGACTTACTATCTAGACTGGAAGTTGCTTCATCTAACATAAGAATTTGTGGATTTCGAAGTAATGCTCGGGCAATAGCAATTCGCTGTCTTTGTCCTCCAGAAAGCTTCACACCACGTTCTCCCACTTCTGTTGCGTATCCGTTTGGCAAATCATGAATAAATGCATCAACATATGCCATCGCTGCTACTTTTTCAATTTCTGCATCTGTCACTTCGCCCTCAACACCGTAACAAATGTTATCACGGATTGTTCCATCGATTAACGGACTATCTTGTGAAACATAACCAATTTGACGTCGCCATGATTGTAGTGCATAACTCGTAATTGATTCTTTCCCTAATTTAATGGCACCACTAGTCGGCTCATAAAAACGTTCTAATAATGAGAATAACGTCGTTTTCCCGCTACCACTTGGTCCTACGATTGCTGTTACTTTTCCTGATTCAATTGTGAAATCAATATTCTTTAAAACTTGCTCTTCTTCGTTATACTCAAAATGTACATTTTCAAGAACGATTGGCTGCTTAGCATTTGTAACCTTCACACCAGTTTCATGATCTTCTACTTCATATTCTAAAATTGTATTAATTCTTTCCGTTGCACCAATTGCCTTTTGGAATTGTGTAAAGAACATAGATAATTGACTCATCGGCATTATAATTTGAACTAAATATAAAATAAACGCTACTAGTTCTCCTGTTGTTAATGCACCGCTAGAAACTCGCATTCCACCATATCCTACGATAATAACAAGCAATGCCATTAAAACAAATGACATAACTGGTGAAATTAATGCTTGCACTTTTCCCTCTTTCAAACCAAATTGTAATAGCTTTTCAATACCTTTATTTCCAGTTTCATATTCCTTTTTTTCTGTGTTCGAAGACTTCACTAAACGAATTTCTGATAACACCTGTGTTAATACACTAGTAAAAGAAGCCGTTTCATCTTGAAGTGCTTTTGAAATCTTATACATTTTCCGTCCAAGTGGAACTAAAATTAGTACTGATAATGGAATAACTGTTAAAAGTAAAAGTGTCATTTTCCAATCTAAAACAAATAATACAATTAATGATCCAACAATTGAAATACCGCCTGTTAATAAGTTTGACAAATGCTCAGAAATTAATGTTTTCACAACTCCTGTATCATTTGTCATACGACTAATGGTATCACCTGTTCTATTTTGATCATAATAAGTTACCGGTAATATAAGCACCTTTTTCCACAAACGTTCTCTCAGTCCAGCTACGATCTTCTGTCCTATATAATTTAGTAAATATATAGACAATCCTGCAGCTATAGTTTGCATAATAAAGAATGCAACTAGCCCAACAATTTGTCCTGTACTTATTGACGAAAGTGAAAAATTATCTACTAACCCTTTCGTTAACATCGGTATAAATAAACTCGCTCCCGTAGAAAGCAGACTCATTAATAACGCAAAAGCAAGAATCCCTTTCGGAGGATTTGTATCTTGAATAAGGCGTAAAAACTGCCTCCAGCTCCCTTTTTTCTTCATCTCATTTCTAACTTCCATTCCTGTTCATCTCCTCGTGTTAAACCAAACTGTTCTTTCTAAAAATAGAATACAATACAAATGTAAACTGAATGTAAACACACTTTTTCTCTTTTTACAAAATATACATACAAACGCATCTTTACAACAAGTATAAATATCTGATATTATTACCAGGTACTTAATATTATTCTATGCGAATTATAGATAACCAATTTACAATACTATATAAATCTCCCGTTATTGAAAGGAGTATCCTTTTTGCAAACAAATATACATTCCGAAAAGGAAACAATCATTTTTATTCATGGCTTAGTCGGCAATCGTCGTGCCTTCAAAAAAGAGCATAAACGATTTTCAGCCACCTATAACATTATAACTTATGACTTATTAGGTCATGGCGATGATAAAGGTGCAGATATCGAATTTTCATTACAGCGCCTCGTAGATCAATTATTGAATTTATATGAAAAAGAAGGCATTCAAAAAGCTCATATTTGCGCTCTAAGTTACGGCTGTTATATCTCTACAATTTTTGCACAAATGCATCCAGAAAAAGTATTGAGCATTTGTCACATTGGTGGACATTATAATAATCCATCCCTTTTATATAACGTATTTCAAAAATTTTGGGAGAAGCGAGGAGACGATTACTCTAAATGGCTCTCTCAATACGCAAATACCATCTTCCCAAGTGGCATACTAAAAGCAAATCCGTTCGCAGTCATTTCAAGAAATATTTATTACCGTTTCGGATTGCAATTACATTCATCAATTATTGTCCAATCATTACGGCATCGTTTAGAATTCGATTTAAAATCCAAATTAAAATCACTTCCCCACCCTATTCTATGGGTAATGGGTGAACATGATCATCTCTATAAATCTTGTCTTTTTGATTTGAAATCCATTCTTCCTAACGTTTTATACAAAGAAATACCGCTTGCAGGACATGCAGCAAACTTATTTCGTCCGAACTATTTCCATGACCTATACGCTCGATTTTTAAATGGGAAGTTACAGTAAAAACTACTACATTCTCAATTTATTCAACTATAAAAAGGCTTCCCAAGTTTCCCTGGAAAGCCTTTTCTCTATACGAAAAGTATATAAACTACTTTTTCTTAGTATGCTTTTGTGTAACCTAACATGTGCTTGCTCCAGTAAGAGTTACTTACAGAACTAATACGTACACCAGTTGCATCTGTTTCTGCACTAATGAACTGACCGTTTCCTAAGTAAACGCCCATGTGAGAAGGACCTGATTTATAAGTATTTTGGAAGTATACTAAATCACCTGGTTGTGGATTGCTAGTTTTTGTTTTAGAGCTCCAGTATCCAGCAACTGTTTGACGAGCGCCTTTATGACCAGTTTGATTTAATACGTAGTGAATGAATCCACTGCAGTCAAAACCAGCAGGTGTTGTACCAGCAGTTCTGTATGGTGAACCATTTAAAGATCTAGCGAATCCAGCGATTGAAGATGTATCTCCACCTGTTGTTGGTTTTTGTACGTCTTTACCTGGTTGTTGAACGTTATTTGTAACGTTATTGTTATTGTTATTTGTAACGTTGTTTACTCCGCCTTTTACAAACTTAACGAAGTCTGCACTTACGTAACCTGTACGGCCGTTATGGTTAATTTTGTACCAACCATTTTCAGCGCCAGTAACGTTTAATACTTTACCTTGTGTTACGCCACCGATTACAGCGTTGTATGTAGCTGGGCCTGTACGTACTTTTAAAGCACCAGTGTTAACAACATAAGAACCACCAGTTTGAACTGTAGTAGTATTGTTGTTTGTAGTTGGTTGTTTTGTTTCGTTAGATACAGCAGAACCACCTTTTGTTACGAAGTCTTTGCTTACGTATCCAGTTCCACCATTGAAGTTGATTTTAAACCAATCTTGTACTTCTCCAACAACTTGTACTGTTTTACCTTTATTTACAGAGCCTAATACTGTATGAGATGTACTTGGGCCTGTACGTACGTTTAGTGAAGAAACGTTTACTGTGTAAGTACCAGTTCCTTGTTGAACAGTAGTTCCTGTTTTACCACCAGTCGTTACGAAGTCACCACTTACATAACCAGTTTGACCGTTTACAGTTACTTTGAACCAACCGTTTTCTTGTCCAATTACTTGTAGTACTTGACCTGATTTCACTTTAGAAATCACGTTATGTCCTGTACCAGCACCTGAACGAACATTTAATACATCAGCAGTTACTGTGTATTTTAAATCAGATTTTGTTTCTACAGTTTTTGTTTCAGTTACAGTCGTTTGATTTTGAGTTTGATTTTGTCCATTAATTTCTTTTAGCGCCTCGTTTGAAACTTGTGCCTGAGCAGAATCCATACCTGGAACTGCAACACCCACTACTGAAGCTGCTGCTAAACCTGCAATTACTTTTTTCATAAGTTGTCTTTACTTCCTTTCCCTACTATCCTCTTAAAAAAACTTATAAACTTAATACATTACAATATTATCAAAGTAAAATATTCATTAAGTTCCATTTTTTAACAAGAGTTTTATTTTTCACACAGAGTTCATTTTAAACGAATGAAGTGAATTCCGTGTGAACTTCATGTGAACTTTACCATTAAACTTACTGTTTTTGCAATGATTTTTTCAAATTCCATATGTATTTCATTGAAAATTCGACATTCCATTCATTATCTTAATATATTTTTCCTATCCACTTCGAAAAACTCTATTAATCTAATACAATGCAAAGAATGTATTTCCTAGTAAAGTTCTTTCCATGAAGCATACTCTTATCATGACAAAAAATGCTTTTTTTATCAATAGTATAATATTTTCAGAAAACTATTTTTGATACTATCTATCGCTTTTAAAAGATTTGACGATTTGTAAGATTTAACTTCAAAAATTCTGTTCTAATTTGACGAAAATGTACATTCTACTCCTTATTTTCCGCTGCACATGGAATTTTCAGGATATTTATATTATCATATATAGAGTGGCGTCTTAATCCATACATGTATTATCCATCCTACCCGGAAACCAATCGAACTTTTACGGGTAGGTATTCTCCACGTAGCATTGAATTTTGATATAGAAGTCTTATTATTAAAAAAGGAGGTATATTTATGAAAAACATAATAGATGATCCTACAAATAAAAATATAGAACTGTACTATGCTTTTTTTCAATTCATTTCAATTATTACGTTACAAAAAATATCAACTATTGAAACACGTAAAAACGAATTAAAAAATCAGATGAAAAATTCCTATCAAAAAAATCCTTACTACTTATAAAAAGGTGAACAGATTATATTTCTGTTCACCTTTTATCCCACATTAACGGGCAGTAAGACCCCCACCTCAAAATTCAGCGAAAGCAAAAAAGATAAGTGGGGGATCAACTGCCCGTAAAAGCCCGATTGGTGAAGGCTGATAATCAGTGGTGCATGAACAACTCCCCCACTGATTAAAGTTTCACTTTATCGTTCCTACATTATTTATAAATTTTCACACGGTTTTCTAAAGGTTGGTATTCTTTTTCACCTGCAGTTACCACCGGTTTACCAAACGGCATTTGCGCAGTAAGTTTCCAGTTCCCTGGAACTTCCCATTCTTTTCTCACTGCTTCATCAATTAATGGATTGTAATGCTGCAATGTAGCACCAAATCCTTCAATTTCTAAAGCTGTCCAAATTGCAAATTGTAACATTCCTGAGGATTGCTGAGACCAAACGGGAAAATTCTCTTTATATAAGGCAAAGTTTTCTTGCAGTTCTTCCACTACTTGACTATCTTCGAAGTATAGAACCGTTCCATAACCACTTTTAAATGCATTCATTTTTTCTTCAGTAGATGCAAAATTATTTTCAGGTACAATTTTTCGTAACGTTTCTTTCGTAATATCCCATAACTTATCATGTTGTTCTCCAAGCAAGACGACAACGCGAGCGCTCTGAGAGTTAAAAGCTGAAGGTGTATGTTTTACAGCATGATAAATCACTTCTTGAATTTTCTCATCAGAAACTACTTGCTCTTTACTAATCGCGTAAATAGATCTTCTGTCTTCAATTGCTGAGTAAAAATCTTTTGCCATCATAATTCCCTCCAATTTTCATTTGAGGCTTTTTCATATGTACACATCATATTCTGCCTCTTAAAACTTATGATTAATAAGCTTCTAACTTTATACTATCAACAAACAATAATAAACTCAAATAATAACACTCACATTTTTTACCTTTTTATTTCCTAATTCTAAAAATAAAAAGGCAATTTATTGTTACCTATAATAAGTAACAACAAATTGCCTTTTTTATATAATGATCTAACTCAATATTTTACTTAATTAACTAAGCCAAATGCATATGACATTAGCTTATTCGTCTCTGTAAAACGCTTCGTTTTTCCTTTTGTTCCCATTACAACTGTAATAATACGAGTATCACCTTGTTTTGCTGTACCCGTAAAACAATACCCCGCGCTATCTGTAAATCCTGTTTTTAATCCGTCTATTCCTTCTATATATAAAGCTTTATTATTTTTGTTTAACATATCATTTGTACTTGTAACATTAATATTATTAAATGCTAACTGACTTTGACGTAAATGAGTCACTTCTAATATTTCTGGATAATCTTTTATAAGATGATACGCCAAGTTTGCTACATCAGCAGCTGTCATCTTCGTCTCACTTCCATCAGGTTCTTGTAGTCCTGACGCATTTGCAAATTTAGCATACTCCGACATTTTTAACTGCTTTGCTTTTTCATTCATAAGCTGAACGAAATCTTTCTCTGTTTTTGCCATATGTTCTGCTAAAGCTACAGCCGAATTATTTGCTGATTCAATCATTAATGCATGGTACAAATCTTTAACAGTTAATGTGTCATTCACTTGGACTGGGATTCTCGCACCCTCTGTTTGTGCCGCTTTCGCACTCATTTTTACCGGATCTTCCCAGCGAACTTTCCCATTATGTACATTTTCTAATAGTAGGTACGCTGTCATCATCTTAGACATACTTGCTGGCGCAAAAGCTTCATTTTCATTATGTTGATAAATAATATCTCCATTACTCGCATCGATAATCATAGCTGCTTTTGCATCAATTTCCGGTGGTATGTACTTTGGTGGCACTACTTTTTCAGTTAATCCTGTTTTAGGTAATTCCGCCACCTGTAAAGGTTGTCCTTCTACATTTGTTGCACTCTTTTGAGTGCCTTGGAATAAGAACCAACATATCCCTAAAATAATGACTACTAGGATCGTCAGCCTTCCCCATTTTAACCGCTTCATTTCAAAACTCCTTTAGCAAACCTTTTATACACTCACGTTTAACCATAACAATAATTACTTTATATCGTCAAGGCAAAAAGCATATTTATTCATCTCATACATTTATGTTACAATTAAAATACCGAAATATAAGAATATTCAATGTTAAATTATCGTAATTTAACATTGAATAGAAAGGATTCTTACGATGCTACTTCCAAAAACATTAAAATACGGTGACACAATTGGCATTTATTCGCCCTCTTCACCAGCAACCTATACTTCTCCAAAAAGATTTGAACGAGCGAAATCCTACTTACAACAGAAAGGATTTCACATATTAGAAGGTTCACTAACAGGTCGATATGATTATTATCGTTCTGGCAGTATACAAGAGCGTGCCGAGGAACTCAATGCTTTAATAAGAAATCCTAATGTATCTTGTATTATGTCAACAATTGGCGGCATGAATTCTAATTCCTTATTACCTTATATTGATTATGATGCTTTTCAAAATAACCCTAAAATAATGATTGGCTATTCAGATGCAACAGCTTTATTGCTAGGGATTTATGCCAAAACAGGAATCCCTACATTTTATGGTCCGGCACTTGTCCCCTCCTTTGGAGAATTTGAGCCTTTTGTAGATTATACATACAACTATTTTGCAGAAACATTACTACATGATCAAGTACTTCCTTACAACATAAAACAGCCTTTATTTTGGTCAGATGAATTTATTAATTGGGAAATGAAGACGGAAGAAAAAGAACGTAGACATAATAATTGGATTTCTGTAACAAATGGACAAGCTACTGGACGTATTATTGGTGGGAACTTAAATACAATAGAAGGCATTTGGGGTAGCCCTTATATGCCAAGCATTCAAGAAGGCGATATTTTATTTATTGAGGATAGCTCAAAAAATGCAGCTACTATTGAAAGAAGCTTTTCATTCCTTAAAATTAACGGTGTATTTGATAAAGTTTCAGGTATACTTCTTGGAAAACATGAGCAATTTGATGATTGTGGTACAAATCGCAAACCGTACGAAATATTATTAGAAGTACTGCAAAACCAAAGCATTCCTTTACTTGCTGACTTTGATTGTTGTCATACCCATCCGATGATCACTATGCCGATAGGTCTTCAAGTGAACATGGATGCAACCAATAAAACTATACATATTTTAGAAAAATGGAAGATATAAAGGACGCCTATATTATAGGAAGAAAATATTATAAACTTTTCCATTAGAAAACATAAAAAAGGATCCGTTCATCACGGATCCTTTTTTATTATTGTCCTAAATTTTGAACCTTGTCTTTCAATTCACGAACTTGATCTATCGTCTGCATAAGCTCAGAGTTTTTAAATTGCTCTACATCCACTTTGCCTTCTTCTATCTTTGTCATTGCCGTATCAATTAATGTATTTAACTTTTCGTTATATCCGACGATTTGCTGATGAAGATCCTTCGCTACATCCGGTGGCGTTAATTCATTGAATGCGGGTATATCTTGTTTAATTTCATTAAGCTTCGTTTCTAATTCTTTTCGAGCTTCGCTATCATTAACGGCCTTTTCAGCTAATGCTGGCGCATCACTTGCAAATGCACTTATTTCATTTACATAGTCTGTCGCTTTTTGAGCATAATCTATGGAGTTCTTTCCTTGCTCTACTAGTGAACATCCCATTAAACCAATTGAAACTATACATACTAATAAAATTGATTTGATTTTCATTTTAGACTCCCTTCGTCATTATCCTTGTCTGCAATCTTCTTTATCATAACTTCTAGCTAAATCACCTACAACCTTTTTCAAATAGCTATTTAACCGCTCACATGCCCTATTATGGTTACAACATCTATTTCTATATGTACACTAATAATATCTTCAATTATATCCATATATCCTTGTCCTATAGCTGCTCCATAGTGTAATGTAAGCCCCTTCTTTTCATACACTGACTTTGGCACTGAAAAAATAAATCTCCTCAAGTTTCTTTCATCAGCAGGCTCCATAATTAAAACAATTCCATCCTCTTCAAACATATACACTCGCCCTCCAACTTTACATTCACTATGGCTCAGTATTGCCTTTGTCAGCTAAATTTAAAACCAAAAAATAAGTTGCATATCGCTCCATAATTAAAATGAGAAGCATTAATTCTTTTTTTAAGGTTTAATGCTTCTTCAAAACTTTGATTTAACTGTCCATAATATCTATTATGCAAATTATTTCAATTCTCCTCAATCCTTCATTTCCGAACAATATAGAGTACATCAGTTTCAGATAAACCAAATCCCCTCGCACTTCTCATTCCTTGTTTTTCAGCTATGTTATACAATTCAACCTTAAATCCTACATTCATTAATCGTTGTATAAATCCTGATTGATTATAAATTCTTACGTGTTCTTCATGACCAAAAGCTATTTTTCTCAATTTTGGCGTTAAAATTAATTCATTCTCTATAATAATATCTACATTCATTACGATTGGAGCTTGAATAATTCCCCATCCATTTGTTTTTAATACTCTATATAACTCTCTCATCGCTTTTTCATCATCTTGAACGTACTGTAATACATGACCACATAAAACCACATCAAATGTATCATTTTCATATGGAATTCTAGTAACATCAATTTCCTGCATTAATGGATCCTTTGGTTCAATATCTCCACATACATATGTAATATTTTTATGCTGAGCAAACCAACTTCTTAACTTTGCTTCTGGTGCAATATGAAGCACAGTATCATTTCCACTTAATAAATCCGTTTCCATTTCAATATATACACGATATAACCTTTCACGGTCCATCGAATCACATACCGGACAAATTCCCGTATCTTTATTCCACATCTCGAATTTATATTTTGGAAAATCGTAATGTTCTGGCCAAGGAGAAAATTTTTCAAATTGTTGATTGCAAAATTGACAATAGCAGACTTCTTTCTGAAATAAAAGATGAACTAACTTATTTAGTTCCTTCTCTATCTTTTCATTATCAATTTGATTTAATTGACTATTTTTTACCGCATCCTTAATTATTAACACCGCATTTTCCAAACAATGAGTTAAACATTCTTTATAATCTTGCTCACAATTTAAAAACCCACTATTATATGCATCTAGTATTAATTCATTCCATTCTTCAATTGTCTTTACTGTACATTGCATTTGTTTTTGATTTTCCCCACTATGTTGTCTAACATAACTAAGGGGTTCCTCTATATAAACTACTTTCCCTTTCCTCATCATATCTAGCCATGTTGCAATGTCATGAATAGCAGAGTAACCCTTCCCCTTAAAACACCCAAAACCGCCTCCCAAAAATTTTCGATTAAACAGAACTGTTGTAGGCTCACCAACTACATTTTTTAAGTTTTTTAGCATATAATCCCCTAATTCTTTCCCTTCAAAAAGTGTAGTTTCTTTGGCGATTTTCATATTCAATGTTGATGGTGATAATACTTTTCCATTCCCATCAATTAATTCACGATATGACGTCACAAACGAAATGTTTTCTAGACTAAAAAAATAGTTCATCATTCTTTTAATCTTTTCAGGATGAAATAAGTCATCCTCTAATAAAAAGTTTATATAATCTCCATTCGCAAGTTCTATACACTTATTAAAGTTCTCTGCTTCTAATCCAGGTTTATTTTTAACATATGTAATACATTCATATTGACTTAAATATGGTTGGATCATCGCTTTAACTTCACCGTTTGTACTATCGTCAGAAATTATTATTTCAATATTTTCATATGTTTGATTCAAAGCACTTTTGAGAGCTAATTCCAAGTAATGAGGTTGATTATAGGCAGGAATAAGTATACTGACTTTCGGTAAATGAGAGTAGTTATTCCGATACTGTTTTTTCTTTTCTATATTTATCTCCTTTCGCTTAATATGTCGGTAGTAGTCTAACGTATATAATATTGATGATGGAACTATTTTTTTTGCATAGTCTAGGAAATTAGTTATTGCTTTATATAACTCTTTTTCAGTAGATAAAAAACCATACTTTTCTCCAACTATAATACTATGTGAAAAATCCTCTACTCCATCCATAAGTTTATTAGATTCATTCAACTGTTGACCTGAATGTAATCGGAAGTAACTAAGTGTCTCTGCAATATATACTGCTTTTCCTTTACTTAATAAAGATAACCATGAAGCTATATCTACATTACATAAATATCTTCTCTTATCAAAAATCCCATACGGTTCTTGTAAATCATTTTTACGAAATAAAACTGTTGTCGGTTCTCCAATATAATTTTTTTGATCCACAATTACTCTATTTCCTAATTCTGTTCCCTCTATAATCGTATCCTCTTCAAATAAACGGACAGTTGAATAAATATGTCGTAGTTCTTTCCCTTTATCATTAATTACTTGACGATGAGATGTTACAAGTTTGATTTCATTATCTCGATCATTGAAAAAATACTTCATCATTTTTTCAATTTTATTCACATGAAATATATCATCATCCATTAAAAAATTTATATACTCACCGTTTGCTTCATTAAATAACATTAGCGCATTTTCAAATTGTCCGAGAGTTGACCTGTTTTTTATATAAATAATATTTGAATGATCACATAAGTATTTTTGTAACACATTTTCTGTTTCGTCATTCGTGCTATCATCTCCAACGATAATTTCTATATTAGAATATGTCTGTTGTAATACACTACATAATGCTTTTTCAAAGTAGCCAGGACGATTATAAGTAGGAATTAATACACTTACTAACGGAATTCGCTCTATCGCCTCTTCACTTTTTTCAAAACGATTCCCCATCTTTTCCCTCCACCTTTTTGCATATTATTTATATACGCGACATACTATCACATTACTTAAACCGTATGAAACCTTTATACTTTTATGCAAGCTCATAACAAAATATCCTACTTTTCAATCGTAAATATACATATTCAATGATATAAGTATTTGATTAGCTGCTTTTGATTCATTTGATTTCTATCTTAAGGCAAATAAAACGAAACCTTAATTAGAGGGCGCTTCTCCCCCTTCTAATTATCCCCCTCACCAATCGGATTTTTACGTACAGTTACTCTTCCGCCTAACTTCCTCACATCAGCCGGATTTTAAGATTGGAGTCTTACTCCCTGCAAATAGCGGGATAAATCTATACCTTAAAAAGAAAATATATTTCTTAACAAAAAAATAGCTGCACCATTAGGCGTAGCTATTTTACAATTATTACTTATTCAAACTATATTCCTTTATCTAACTCATAAAGCATACGATACTTCTCGTTTTCTTTCAGAAGTTGTTCATGACTACCTTGCATCACAATTTGACCCCGATCAAGGAATATAACTTCATCTACATGTTCAATTCCTACAAGATGGTGCGTAATCCAAATTACTGTCTTTTCTTCCGTTGCAGAAAACATTGTTTCTATTAAAGATAATTCTGTCTTCGGATCTAAGCCGATCGTAGGTTCATCAAGGACAATAATTGGAGCCTCTTGCATGAGCGTTCTAGCAAAAGCAACCCGTTGTCTTTCCCCGCCAGAAAACCTTTTTCCCATTTCATGCATTTTTGTTTGCAATCCGTCTGGAAGAGAAGCTATATGCGAAGCTAATTGTGCTTTCTCTAAAGCTGTCCATATCTCTTCATCCGTAGCCTCTGGTTTACCGATTCGCACATTATTTCCAATTGTCGTATCGAATAAATGTGGCTTTTGATTCAATACAGAAATATATTTCGATAAAAGATTTGTATGAGCATGTTCACTATTCAATAAAACTTCACCATGTAACGGACTTAGCGCACCTGTTAACAATTTTAACAAAGTAGATTTTCCTGTTCCGCTTCTTCCTAAAATGGCGATTTTCTTTCCTGCCTTTATTTGCAGTGATACTTCTTTCAATACAAATTCATTACTATCTGGGTAACTATACGATACATGATTTAATTCAATGTCTATATGTTTTGATGCAACATAACCTTTATCCCCGCGTAATTCCTCTTCTTCCTGTAAAACAGCATTATCTTCTATTTGATTTAGACGATGAGCAGATTCTACATATGATGGGATTCGATCGATAGCATCTGAAAGAGGAATAAGCGCGTTTGTAACTGATAACGTCATTAAGACGAAAGCCGCAATAACGGTAGGTGCAATCTGTTCACTTGCCGCCTCATTTCCAGTCCATATGATCATGGAAATGACTACAATCCCCACTACTACTTGAATGATACTGTCCCGAATATGATTCCAGCGTTTCATTCTTTTTTCCGTTTTTAACAACTGAGCATTTTGCTCTACATACTTATCAATGAATTCATCTTTTCTACCACTTGCTTGCCAATCAGATAATCCAAAAACAGCGTCTGTTAATTGTTGATACAAACGGCTTCTTCCTTGTTTTAAAGTAACATGATGTTGCTTCATTAAAAGTAATGATATAAATGGAAGCAGAAAGACGATAATCGCTAGCATACATGCTGCAATAAGTGCAAACACTACGTCAAATGCTCCGATAACAAGTACGAATATGCTATATACAACTAATGCTAATATACTAGGAAATATGGTACGTAAATATAGGTTTTGCAAATGCTCTATATCTTCGGATAATACACCTAACATATCGCCCGTTTGAAATCGCGAACGGAAAAATAACGCCTGCGGCTCTACTATTCTATATAGTTTCGTTCTCATTTTTTCTAATATGCGCAGTACGACATCATGTCCAACTAAACGCTCTAAATAATGAAATACCGCTTGTCCTATACTAAACGCACGTGTTGCAACGATAGGAACATATACAGCCATTACATTCTCTGGTCTAAGAGCAGATTTAGAGATTAAATAACCTGAAATGAAAAGTAACATCGCACCTGAACTAACTCCAAGAAGACCAAGGAATATAGTTAAAGTCATTCTACCTTTATTTTGCTGTATATAAGGTTTAATCCAGTTACTCATCTCTATCCCCTCTCTTTCCTGTGAAAACGTAATGCCTCATTCTTTAAAAGCTCTTCATATGTTCCACTTTCTATCATTTCCCCTTTATTTAAAATAAGAATATGATCCATCTGTTTCATCCAATGAAGACGATGTGTTGCAAGAAATACTAACTTCCCTTCAAACAGACGTAACATCGCTTGTTTTATTTCAAATTCAGTTTCAATATCAAGATGTGCTGTAGGCTCGTCTAATAAAATAATTGGCTTTTTGCTTAAAAGTGCACGCGCCATAGCAACACGTTGCTCTTGCCCGCCACTAAGCATACGTCCACCTTCTCCAATTCTTTCGCACATCCCGTTCGGAAGCGATGTTACGAGTGAATGAAGACCAACTTCATTAATAACTCTTTCCACTTCTTCATCCGTTGTATTTGTTTCATAAAAACAAATGTTATCTTTTAATGAAAGCGGGAAAATATAAGGTTGCTGCGGAATATAAGCAATATTCTTTTGCCACTCTTCACGAGTAGTCCCGTCAATTTCCACACCATTTACAATCATCTTTCCACCTGAAGGAGTTAAAAATCCTGCTAATACGTCGATTAATGTTGATTTTCCTGCTCCACTTTCACCAATTACACCTATAGCACCGGTGCCTTTCCAAGTAAAATCAATTCCCTCTAATATAGCTTTTTCAGATTCATTGCTCTTTACTTTTACATCTTGTAATTTCAAGCTACTAGAGGAATTCCATATTAAATCTACATTTGATTCTTTCTTTCCTATTTCTTTTTGTTGCTGTAAAATCTCTTCTATTTGCTCCATTGCAAGTTGTCCATCTAACGTAGCATGATAATTCGCTCCAACTTGTTTAATCGGCAAGAAATATTCTGGAGCTAAAATTAAAATCGTAAGGGCTGGCAATAGTACAATTGTCCCATCTATTAAACGTATCCCTAATCCGACCGCCACAAATGCGATGGATAAACTCGTAAAGAAATCTAATGCAAAAGAAGAAAGAAAAGCAACTCGCAAAGTACGCATCGTTGCTTTTCTATACCTTTTACTTACTTTTTCAATCTTTCCTTCGTGCTGTTTACTTTTACCTAAATACTTTAATGTTTCTAACCCTTTTAACGTATCTACAAAATGATTAGAAAGTACACGGTATGTTTCATATTGGCTATCCGCCATTTTCTGCGCCGCTAATCCTAGTAGGATCATAAATGTAATTACGATAGGAATCGTTACAACTAAAATGATTCCAGACTCAATATCTAGCGTAAAAACATATAGTACAATTAGTCCCGGTACGATACTACTTCTAATCATTTTAGGAATTGTTAATTCAATATATGTTTTAAATTTCTCAATACCTTCAATCGATAAGGTAACCAGATGACCTGTTCCAGCAGTTTGAACATATCGTGGACCTAATGTGAAATACGCCTCTATTAATTGTTTTCGCAGTAGCGATCCTGTTTTTTCAGCGAAACGTTCCACTAATATTTGCGATATTCGCACTAACGTGTGACGTACTGCAAACGTGATTCCAAAATAAACAGTTTCATTTAACACAGATTGCACTGTTTCTCCTTGAAATAAAAACGTAATAGCCCGCGCTAAAAACACTGTTTGCGCAATAATACTTATAGCTTCTAAAATGCTAATGATGGTTAACACTACATATAAAACTCGGCTACCAGGATACGACGGAAGTCCTCTTTTTCTTTTCATTAGTACTCCAAATCTTTATCTGACTTAACAGGTTGTCTAAACACATAGAAACTCCATATTTGACTTCCCATAACAAATGGCAATATAGCAATTGAAAAATACGTCATCAATTTTAGTGCATAATCACCTGATGCTGCATTATAAATTGTTAAATCGTATATTGACCCTAACGAGCTAATTAAGACACGTGGGAACATGCCGACAAACACACTCGCACTTAGTAAAATGATTGTTAAACTCGTCATAACGAAAGCCCAACCATCTCTTCTTCTTTTATTTAATAATGTTGACGCACATAATGCTACAAAAGCTCCAATCGGAACCATAACCCACTCTGTACCATGACCAGTGAATATATCTGTTTTCCATAACCCTACACCGGCAAAAATAAGAAGTGCTATAATCGCAAGCGGTGCAATTTTCAATGCAGCAATACGTGCACGTTCTCTTAACTTACCAGTTGTACGTATAGTAAGGAATTGCAATCCGTGAACAATACATAGTAGAAGGAACATAACTCCTCCAAGTAATGCAAATGGATGAAGTAGTTGTAAGAATCCACCTACAGCATTTTTCGTCTCATCAATTGGAATACCTACCATAAAGTTAGCAATGGCAACACCCCAAAGAATAGGCGGTAGCAGACTTCCTAAAAACATACCCCAATCCCAAAAACCTTTCCATTTATGATTATCTATTTTCGCACGGAATTTAAAGGAAACACCCCTAATAATTAAAGCAAGAAGCATAAATACAAACGGAATGTAAAACCCGCTAAATAAAGTTGCATACCAGTGCGGGAATGCCGCGAACATAGCTCCACCTGCACAAACAAGCCATACTTCATTCGCGTGCCAAAATGGACCAATTGTATTTAAGTAAATTCTTTTCTCTAAATCGTTTTCCCCTAAAAACCTTGAAACTATACCTACACCGAAATCGAAACCTTCAAGTACAAAGAAGCCTACGAATAAAACTGCAATAATGATAAACCACAACTCATTAAGAGATAACATACTCATCCTCCTTATCAAATGGATCATGGCTTTGAGAATCCTGTTTCGTTTTTTTATTCTCATGTCCTTTAATGACACGAACGAATAAGTAAATAGTAATTCCACCTATAATTAAATATAGTGATGTGAATGAAACTAAAGAGAATAATACTTCTCCGAACGTAACATTTGGAGATACAGCATCTTCTGTTTTCATAACACCGAAAACTACCCAAGGCTGACGTCCCATTTCAGTCATAATCCATCCTACTGTATTACCGATAAACGGTAGTGCAATTGCATACACCATTAATTTTAAATACCAAGTTTTTTCAGCTAAACGATCTTTTCTTGATAAGAACCATCCGTATGCTCCTAGAAGAAGCATAAATGTTCCACTCATTACCATCGCTCTAAAACTCCAGAACATAGTGTGTACTGGCGGTATATAATCTCCAGGCCCATATTTTTCTTCATATTGTTTTTGAATTTGATTCATTCCTTCTACTTGACCACTAAATTTATCAAATGATAATAGACTTAGCATATAAGGGATTTGAATTTCAAACGAATTTTCTTGCTTCTCTGCATCAATTTTCGCAAATACTGTAAATGGCGCTGGATCCTCACTCGTATTCCATAACGCTTCCGCTGCTGCCATTTTCATTGGGTGTGTCTTAATTAATTGTTGTGCTTGCGCATGACCGAAGAATAATACTAGCGCAGTTGTAAGTGTTCCAACAATGATAGAAATGCGGAATGATTTTTTAAACACTTCAGTTTCTTGAGCTTTCGTTATTTTCCATGCACTCACACCCGCAATAAAGAATGCACCAGTTGCAATCGCCGCTGTAATTGTATGCGGGAATTGTACCCATAATTGTGGGTTTTGAATAATCGCTAAGAAATCATTCATTTGTGCACGTCCATCTGCTGCCATTTCATACCCTACTGGCGATTGCATAAATGCACTTGCAGTTAAAATCCAAAATGCTGATAACATTGTTCCAATTGAAAGGAGCCAAATACATAAAAGGTGAACGCGCTTCGGCAATTTATCCTCACCGAATACCCATAAACCTAGGAATGTAGACTCAATGAAAAATGCTAATAAACCTTCAATCGCAAGTGACGGACCAAACACATCACCTACGAAACGTGAATAGGTTGACCAATTCATACCAAACTGGAATTCTTGTAGAATACCAGTTACTACACCTACCGCAAAGTTTACAAGGAATATTTGTGTCCAAAACTTCGTCATCTTCTTATAAATTTCTTGTCCCTTTACCACATATAACGTTTGCATTAACGCAATGATAAAAGCTAAACCAATAGACAGCGGAACAAAAAAGTAATGGAAAATCGTTGTTGATGCGAATTGTATTCGTGCCAATTCGAGCGTTTCCATACTACAATCACTTCCTTCATAATTTTTTATATCGTAATTTCAATTGAGTTGTATGAATAAAACAACTCAAATCTTAGAAATGTAGAAAGATAAATTTGTTTATGTACTTTTAGAAAATATAAATTTTCAGTTTTCAAGATAATCACAAAAGAACTTTCTCATAAAATTTACCTTTTCACTATTTCAGTAGTGTTTTATCCGTTAATCGAATTGTATAATATACCTGCATAGTAAATTCAGCTGATTTTTGACGTATTATTGACATCATTTTGTCTGAAATATGTCATTTGTCATTTTTTTGAATTAGATTTTTCTCATTACTAAAATGTATTTTTTTAATGTAAGACTTACTTTCACATCAATAAAATAATCGTTACTCTCTTCATACACTTGACTTTTTCGCGAAAAAATGCCCTCTAAACCAACAGGTAAATCAGCTAGTTTTTTGTCAAGAGAAAAATGTATTTTAAAAATTCAAACACAAAATATTGTTATTCAAAAATAGAAAATACCCTCCCTCTTCCTAGACTAAAAATTCATTTTTTTGTCATTTTTTCAAACTAAATTCATACATAAAAAAACCGAGAATCGATTAGACTCTCGGTTTTTTTAAAATTATTTTGCTGTATGTTTTCTAACAGCCGGTAAAATTTCAGTAGCAATTAATTCGATGTTTTTCTCAATTTTATTAAGTGGTACACCACCAAAATCAATTTGTGCCATAAAACGTTGTTGCCCAAACAATTCATATTGGTAAAGCATTTTTTCAATAATTTGTTGCGGGCTACCAACCATTAATGCGTCACGGTAATCTACTGCATTTGTAAATTGTTGCTTCGGATACCCACCACCACGCAGTGTAAGCATACCAGCATTAATATGAGGATAGTATTCATTAAATGCATCTTGTGAATTTTTTGCTGTATAAAATAAACTCGTTGTTGCAACTGGCAAACTTGCTGGATTAAATCCACTTTGTGCCGCAGCCTCACGGTAGGCATCTACTGATCCTTTAAAGTTAATAGCTGGACCACCTAGTGTTGTTATCATCATTGGTACACCTGCACGTCCTGCTTTAATCGCACTAGCTGGCGGGCCACCAACTGCACGCCAAATTGGTAAGTTATTATTTTTAGCTCTTGGAATAACCGATGCATGTGCAAGCGGCGCTCTGAACTGTCCGTTCCATGTTACATGTTCCTCTTTATTAATTTTTAATAAAAGATCCATTTTCTCTTCAAATAACTCTTCATAATCATTCACATCATAACCGAGTAAACTATATCCCCCAATACGAGATCCACGACCAGCTACGATTTCTGCACGTCCATTAGAAATTAAATCAATTGTAGCAAAATCCTCATATACTCGTACCGGATCAGATGTACTTATTATCGTTGCTGAACTTGCAATTTTTATATTTTTCGTAGCTTGTGCAATAGCTCCTAAAATAACTGTATGAGCTTGTGTTGTAAAATGCGTTTGATGACTTTCACCGACAGCAAATACATCAAGTCCAGCTTCATCCGCTAACTTAGCTGTTTCAATTAATTCATGAATTCTTTGTTCTGCACTAATTTTCTCTCCGTTATGCGGATTTAAAACATGATCCCCAATCGAATATAATCCAAACTCTATTCCTTTACTTGTATCCATACGGTATTTTTCCATAGTTGCTCTCTCCTTTAATGAAGTGTAATTAGTTTCTCTATTAAAAAGGTTGGTAAGTCAAGTGTATCTCCCTATTACCTACGTCATCACTTGATTAGTCAATTGATGGTGTAAAAAAAATTACTCATGTGGTAATTCTTTTTTCTCACTATGCTTATGAACTTTCGTCATTAGCTCGTATAATATTTTTTGCTCTTCTTCATTTAATACATCATCAAAAAACGATGATTGAAATGCAAGTTGCTCTGGCAATGCTCTCTCTAAAGCTGCTTCTCCTTGCTCTGTAAGGCTAATTGTTTTCGTTTTCCAATCTTGTTTTCGTACAATATATCCTTCTTTTTCAAGACGAGTTAACATTCGAGAAATACCACCTTGTGTAACAGTTACCTTTTCAGCTAACTCCATCTGTGTTAGTGGTTGATACGTACGTATTTGCAAAAGCACATCAAATTGAGCTGTCGTTAAATCAAAACGCTTTAAAAACTCATTTGACATCTGATTACTTTGGTTCGTAAATCGTATTAAACGTAACCATATTAATGATCCTATCGTATTATCACGCATGTTTGATCACTTCCTATCGTGAATCTTACTATCACTTTACTACGCAAGTGATGAAAAAGCAAGAGAAAACGTGAAAAATATCTCATTAGAGTATTGCATAAATAACGATAAGAAAGAATTAATTTCAACATGAATTCTTTCTTATCGCTATTCTTAACTTTCCATTTCATTCATTGCTATATTTAAAGCTGCTACCGCTTTTGGCCAGCCAACATAAAAAGCCATATGCGTTATTAATGCAATCATTTCATTCTCCATAATTCCATTTTGCTTTGCCAGCCGCAAATGAAATGGTAATTGTTCTGTCTGATTAAGACTAATTAGTGCCGCCACTGTACATAAACTTCTTTCTCTTAATGTTAAAGTGGCATCTCGCCACACTTCCTCGAACAATATCTCTTCACTATATTGAGCAAATGCAGGGGCCATTTCTCTCATTTTCTTTTGAATACAATATTCAATGGATTCATTCATCATTTCACTCCCCTTCATTTTACCAATTGCGCCACTCCTTGACTAAACGACCAATTTTCAGCAGCTGTCTCATTTAGTGTAATAAAAATGTCTGCACTTTTTATACTAGAACATTCAGAAACCTTCAAGGATATCGACTGATACAGATCCCTTTTCTGTTTTATCGTTCTTCCCGATCCACATGTAATAGAAACATAAATCATATTCTCTGTTCTCTTTTCTCCTCTTTCTAATAAATAATATGGATTAAATAAAAAGTGATTCTGTTTATAAGGTAAAAACATTTGAAAAAAATCATTTTCAGGGATGTTAAAATGTTCAATTAATGAAAGATGAATACATTCACCTATCTTTTTCAACTCTTCTTTATTTAATATATTTTCATGATAATAAACGTTCACAAAGGGCATACATTTTCATTCCTTTTTCTTAATTTAACTTCAACAAGTTTTCATCGTGAAATGTGCAAAATCTCATATACTGTAACCCCTTTATTGGTTACCATGTCAGGCTTTCCTTCATAAAAATTAAACTGACTATACCTCCATTTATCTGGATTATAAATGATTACATTTCCTAAACATTTTTCTATGTTTTGTACATTTTCATTTATAGTATTTAATTGCGTTCCCTTCAGTGAATTACTTTTGGAAATACTCCCTGTAAACTCAACAGCATATTTACTTTTTTTAAAATCATCACTTAAATTAACAACTAATGGAACACCTATATTTATTTGTTGCCATCCAAAAGATTGTAAAATATTATCGTAATACCCTTTAAATATAAATTTGTTCATTCCTTCATGGCCATTCCAAATATATAAAGGTGCATAACAGTTATAGAAATTCCCGTCCTTTCCTGCCTCTGTAATTAAATACGCTTTGAAATTCAACTCTTGAAAACCATCCGTTTTATGTCCATTATCCTTTACCCTTTTTTTAATGATTTCCATATCATAATCCTTTGGCAAAATGACCTTATATTGCATTCCAATCATGTTTATCACTCACTTTCTATCTTATATACACAATGATAAACCGATGAGTGACTAGCGTAAAATAGGTATAAATTATGCTTGATATCATTTATAATGATACCGTATAAGGAGCTGTGATACATGGAAATAAATGATCTTATTATATTCAAAACTGTAGCTAGTGAAGGCTCTATTAGTAAAGCTGCTAAAGAGTTAGGATATGTTCAACCAAACGTAACTGAGCGAATCAAAAAATTAGAACAAGAATTAGAAACACCTTTACTACATAGAGATAACAAAGGTGTTTCCTTGTTACCCTCAGGTGACATTTTATTAGACTACACGAATCAAATATTAACTTTAGTAGCAGAAGCGAAAGATAAAATTAAAACGAGTGGTTCTTCTTATATCATCGCGACGTCACAATCTATTTTGACTAATTATGTAAGTAAGCGTATTAAAGAAAATTTCAGGAATTATCAAATATATGTAGAAAATAGTAGTCATTTGCATAAATTACTGCAACAACAAAAAGTTGATATGGTCATTACTTACGAGGATGATTCCGAAGCAACTTTTAAAAAAGTATTTACTACTTCCATTTCTGTAGGCTTATTAAAATCGAAAGAAACGCCTATCATTGACTATTCAAAGGAACTCTTCTTCGTTAGTAATGATAAAAAGTGCCCTTTTAGAAGTAAGACGATACAATTTCTAAAAGAAAATAATTTATCTCAAGGTCAACTTCAACAATTAGATTCTTATTCGCTTATGGAAGAGTTTATTCAGGACGGTAAAGGAATAGCCTTTTTACCGATTAAAAATGATAACTTAGTGCCCATTGAAGATGTTCCAATTGAGAGATTAGCTGTTCATTTTTTTACAAATCGAAACTCTTTAAAACAAATACCTAATGAACTATTTGATTAATATAATTGCTAGGTTTACAAACTAACTAATTACATACACCAATAAAAATCCCTCCTTTACGAATCTAAAAGAGGGATTTTCATATTCTATACAATTGATTTTTCACACATTTTGCTCCACTTCTGCACTTTTCTCCTTCTTATTCCGTTTCATACTCTTCAAACTCTTTACCGTTCCAACTAATCCTTTCGGGAAAACTAGCAAGACGATAATGTACAATAAGCCAAGAATAATTGTCCATCGTTCAAAAATTGGATACGCTGTAGCCAGTTCTGATAAATAATATTTCAATGATTCAATAATTCCTGCTCCCGCAATTGCTCCTATTAACGTTCCAACGCCTCCAATCATCGTCATCAATAATGCATTTAATGTCATTTCAATTGAAAATACCGTCGTATTTACAAAGCGTAGTGTGATAACAAATAAACCACCACTAATTGCAGCTACTACTCCTGCCACAATACTAGCAATAATTTTATAATGAAGAACTTTATACCCTAGCGCTTCAACACGTTGCTCATTTTGTGAAATCGCCTTTAATACTTTTCCAATAGAAGATTTTGTGAAAAGACGTAACAGAATAAAAATGACAATTAAACATATAAGTGTTACATAATAAAACGTAAAACGGTCACGGAATAAATCTGGTACACCAAATGTAAAACCATCCCCTCCGTGAGTAAGCCCGCGCCATTTTTCAGCAAGTACGAAAAACAACTGTGAAATAGCAAGTGTTAACATTGCATAAAAATGACTTTTCAGCCGCAATGAAAGCAAGCCGATTATATAGCTAACAATTGCTGAAATGATAACTGCAGCTACTATCCCTATTAAAAAGTTCGTTATGGATACTCCTTGCCGATCAAATAAAAGCGCTACCCCATATGCTCCTATTCCAAAGAACATACAGTGACCGAACGATACAATTCCGGTATATCCAAGCAATACATCAAAACTCATTGCAAAAATAGCAAAGATGAAGATTTGAGTGAACAAAATTAACAAACTCCGTGAATCATTTACGAATGGAAATACACTTAAACAAATGAGCATACATACACCGAAGTATACTTTAATTCGATTTGAAGTGCTGTTCACCATTTCACCCCTTTTCACCAACAAGTCCGTTTGGCTTCACTATTAAGAAAAATAGTAACATTAACATATTGATTGCAAGCGATAAATCCGGTATAAAATATGCTGTAAAAGCACCAGCTAATCCGACAATTAAAGAAGCGATTGCCGAACCTTGTACGCTTCCTAATCCTCCAATGATTACTACTATGAAAGCTAAAATCGCATACTGCATACCCATCTCGGCGAAAATAACTCCTGAATACGGTGCTAATAAGAAGCCTCCCAACGCTGCCATCCCTGCTCCTAATAAAAAGACGAAAGAAAATATCGCTTTTACGTTAATACCGAGCGCTTGAACCATCTCTTTATCCATTACGCCTGCACGTATCATAAGACCTATTTTTGTTTTTTTGAGCAATAAAAGTAAGGCAATGTAAATGATGATCCCAATTAAAATAACAAATAGACGATATTTAATTAATATAACTCCTTCAAATGTATAACTACCTTGTAACCATAACGGTAATTTAGCCCCAATTGGATTGGGCCCCCAAAATACTTTAATACATTCACTAAGTACCAGCATTCCTCCAAGCGTCACAAGAAGTTGGCGAACATGATTTCCATATACCGGTCTAATAAGGAATCTTTCTAAAATGAATCCAAGAAACATCCCCATAGCAATTGCTCCAATTAACGCTAATACATAACTACCTGTCATATTAAATAGCCAAACACCTGTAAATGCTCCCCACGCAAATAAACCACCATGTGCGAAGTTTAGAACGCTCATTAAACCGAAAATAAGTGAAAGACCTGATGCTAATAAAAAAATGAGCATCCCTGTTGAAATCCCATTTACAAATAAATTGATTAACACATCCATCCTTCTCACCCCGGATTCATGTTAAGAGATTCCTAAATATTTATGACACATTTCCTTATCCTCTTTTAGTTCATGCATAAAACCGTTATGAACAATTTTTCCGTTATCCATAATATAAAAATAATCACCAATTTGACTAGCCATCATAAAATTTTGTTCAACGAGTAAAACTGTTGTTTTCTCCTTCATTTTCAAAATGGCTATCATTAATTTTTCTATCATAATGGGGGACAAGCCTTTACTCGGCTCATCAATAAGTAATAAACCATCACTATTTATAAATGCTCTTGAAATTGCTAGCATTTGCTTTTGTCCTCCGCTTAAGAGCCCACTTTTTTTGTGCCAAAACTGCTTTAAATCTGGAAATAATTCAAGCATCCACTCAATTTTCTCTTCCGCTTCTTCTCCCTTCCCCCTAGCAAGAGCGAATGTTTCTTCTACTGTCAGGTCATAAAAAATACCTTGATTTTCTGGTACATACCCTATTCCTTTCCTTGAGATTAAATGTGTAGATAATCCATTTACTTGTGTACTATCATAATAAATTTCACCATGTGCGATATGGTGAAAACCCATAACCGAACGTAATGTCGTAGTCTTCCCTGCCCCATTTCTTCCAAACAGTACAGTAATCGTTCCTTTCTCAACAGCAAGAGATACCCCTTGTAAAATATGAAACTGATCTAAATACGTCTCTATATTATTCACTTGTAATAGTGCCACTATATAATCCCCCTAAATAAGCACTTTGTACACGCTCATCTTTCATAATTTCTTCGGGCAAACCTTCAGCTAATAACTCTCCATGGAATAAAACGATAAGATGGTCTGACAAACCTAGTACCATATCCATTTTGTGTTCAATCAGTACAATTGTACTCTCTGGATGTTTCTTAATATTTTCAATCACTTGTAAAATTGCCGGTACCTCCTCGACTGATATACCTGCCGTCGGCTCATCAAGTAGTAACACATCCGTTTTTAAAGCTAATAACATCGCAAGCTCTAACTTTCGTTTTTCTCCATGCGCTAAATCTTTCGCTAATACATGTTCTTTCTCCTGAAGTAATACCGTTTTTAAGAACCGTCTCGCCTCTCCCACTTGTTGTTTAAATTTTGCCGAACTCGGAAAAAAACTATAGTAATCTTGAACAAATGATTGAACACTTAAACGAACATTTTCAAGTACCGTTAACTCCGGGAATATATTTGTAAGTTGAAAAGAACGACCAATTCCTAATCGAGTTCGATCCGAAATTGATAATTTTGTAATCTCTTGTCCTTTAAAATATACTTCACCCTTTGTTGGAGAAATTTGTCCACTAAGTAAATTAAATAACGTTGTCTTTCCTGCACCGTTTGGTCCAATAATGGAAATGAGCTTTCCTTTCTGTACTGTTAAATTCACATCCTTAATAACATGATGTTCACCAAAAGATACGCTAAGATTTTTCGTTTCAAGCAAGTGTGTCACGAAATCCCTCCTTTTAAAGCTTTCAGTGTGAAAGAAATACGTATAAAGAGGGTATTCCCTCTTTATACAAAAACAACAGAAAATTCAGTCTATTTGTTTTGAACTGGTGGTTCTGTCTCTTTCATCGTTAATTCTCGCTCTAATACTGGCACCGGATAATCAACACCATCTTGCTTTTTCAATGTAATGGAATACAGTGTCTGCATCGCTTGGTGATCCTTTTCTCTAAACTTCATCTTTCCTTTCGGTGTATCAAATTCCATTCCTTCCATTTTCTTAATCAATGTATCTACATCTGTATCACCTTTTGTTTTCTTTAAAGCTTCTACAATTGAAATTGCCGCTGACATTCCCCCTGCTGTAAATAAATCTGGAACCGCACCATTAAATCGTTTTTTATGTTCTTCTACTAACCAATCATTCACCTTATTTTTCGGGAGCGTATGATAATAAACAGAAAAACCTTGCATTCCTACTAACGCATCCATCGTTTTTAATGCCGGTATATCTGGTGCACCGGTAGAAATTTTAATACCTTGCGCTTCCACATTCATATCTTTTAACTGTTTCCAAGGTGAATTTGCCCCAGCCCAAACGATAAATAAATAATCCGGTTTTGAGCTAATGATATTTTGAATATTTGCAGTGAAGTCAGTCGAATTCGTATCAGCATATTGCTCGTTTACAATATTTGCACCTAACTTCTTCGCTCCAGCTTTAAATGCCGCAATTCCTTCACGGCCGTAAGCATTATCTTGTGCTAACGTTGCTATTTTCACATCTTTTTTAGCAATTGCTGCAGCACCAGCGACTGCATCTTGAGATGAATTTCTTCCTGTTCTAAAAATATATTTATTCCAGTTCTTACCGGTAATACTATCAGCCACCGCCGGTTCTACAACCATTATTTTTTCATATTCTTCAGCTAATGGTAAAACCGCTAATGTATCACTCGAACTAGACGATCCGACTAAAAAATCAACTTTCTCTTCTTCTAATAATTTCGTAGCTTTCTTCACCGCTACATCTGCTTTCGTTTCCGTATCTTCTACAACAAACTTAATCTTCTTCCCTTCCACTTTCCCAGTTCCACCCGTTGCATAGTCTAAGCCTAATTCAAATCCGTTCATTGTTTGTTTTCCATACGATTCTAATGGACCTGTTAATGATGCAAGAACCCCTACCTTAATCGTCTTTTCATCCTCTGTACTTGTTGTCTTTCCTGAACAAGCTGCCGTTATTAATAACGAACCTAAAACACAACCAGTAGCCATCATTCTTAGCCATTTACGTTTTTTCATCGACATTGTGATCCTCCCCATACTTTACTTTCTGATAGAGTCAAACACGCCAAAGTTACCCATCCGTAATTATGACTTTTTCTTTGAATCATACAAACAAATGTGTTAAAAAATTTAATGAAGTACCTTTACATTCGCCGCCTCTTTCCAAATACCTCCATTTACCATATACTCATCTAGTATTTTTCACCACCTAATTACAGTCGCAGCCCACGTATACCCAGTCCCGGCACTTACTACTACTGCAATATCTCCAGGCTGTAATTTTCCCTGTTCATTTGCAAAGTGAAGACCAATGCAAGGATCAAGCGCTGACATATGTCCATAATGATCTAAATATACAACTTGTTCTTCATCTAGCCCTAGTCCCTGTATCAATTCTATTAACATAGAACGTTTTGTATGCAGTGGTAACAATACTTTAATATCTTTAGGAGTAAATCCACTTTTTCTTAAAGCCCCCCTAATAACCTTGTCAAAATTAGGGATTGAAACCCGGTCTAGACGTTCTTTCATACTATTAGGATCTATTACATCAATATAATGTTGTCGATTCTCAACTGTATCATAGCTCGCAACCTGCTTTGATCCACCTGCTGGAATACGTACATCTTCATGAAATGAACCATCTGTTATAATCGCACTTCCTAATATTTCACCATTGCTAGCATCTTTTTTCACTAAGGCTGCGCTTCCACCATCAGCGAAATTAAACATAAAACGTGAGCGTGGATTATCATAATCTACAATTTGAGATTCTTTACATCCACCTACTAATAATATATTTTCAATTGAGTTATCGGAGTAAAGCATATCTTTTGCGACTTTGAGAGCAATAGGAAAGCAAGAACTAACATTCATAATTTCAAAAGCATAAGCATTTTTCAATCCAAGTTCATGCTGAATTTTTGGGGCACTTGACCATACGTGGTAATCTTTATGTGGACTGCCAAAATAAATGATCACATCAATAGATTGAGGATCTACTTGTAATAATATTGGCTTTGCAGCAGCAATAGCTAAATCTGATGCATGCATCATTTCATCTGCGACATGTTTTTCATATAAACCAAACTTTTCTATAATAATTTTCTCAGGGATACCTGTTTTCTTAGATAGATCTGCAGCCGTCTCTACGCCTTTTGGGAAGAAAACACCAGTCGTTTCAACCCCAATATTCATTAGACCACTCCCCCTTCTTTTGGCACCATCATAGTCGCTACACCTGTCAATACTAAATCTCCTTTTTGATTATGACATTCAGTTATCAATTTCAAAACTCTCTTTTCTTTCATAAATTCTTGCACTGTAGCCGTAGCTGTAATTGTATCTCCTATAAAAACTGGTGCTGTAAATTTAATAGTTTGTTCCATATAAACGGATCCTTTTCCAGGTAAATGAATCCCAAGCAATTGTGATAATAGACTAGAAGTTAGTAAACCATGTGCTATTCTTTGATTAAATCTAGTTTGTTTCGCATACTCATGATCAATATGAATTGGATTAAAATCCCCACTCAAACCTGCAAATAATACAAAATCTGTTTCTGTTATTGTTTTACTACATGATGCTTGTTGACCAGTGCTATACATCGTCACCTCTTCACCTGCTTTTCAATTGATTTGCTAACTGTACTTTTTGAATTTTACCAGTTGCATTTTTGGGCAATTCCTCTAGAAATACAATTTCTTTTGGAATTTTATATTTTGCTAGAAATAAACAACAATGTTCAATAACTTCCTTTTCAGTTAATTCACTGCTACTCTTTTTCACAATAAAGGCGATTGGAATCTCTCCCCACTTTACATGTTGCCTACCAACGACCGCTACCTCATATACCTCAGAAATCTTATTAATGACCTGCTCTACTTCAAGTGGATAAATATTTTCACCACCGGAAATTATCATTTCTTTTTTTCTACCGACAATGTATACAAAACCATCTTCATCAACTTTAGCTAAATCTCCCGTATATAACCATCCATCTTGAATTGTTTCTTTTGTTGCATCTGGTCGATTCCAATACTCTTTCATTACATTCGGCCCTCTTATAAGTAACTCTCCAACTTCACCGATTTCAACCTTATTTTTGTTTTCATCCATAAGTACATAATCACAAAACAGAACAGGTTTTCCAATTGAACCTACTTTATGTCTTGCATCTTCTTCTGAAAGCATAAATACGGTTGGTGATGTTTCAGTCATGCCAAAGCCTTGACCAAATAAAAATCCTCTATCTATAAATTCTCTCATCAGCTCTTCTGGACATGGAGCACCACCATTATAAAACCAGCGAACTGATTGGAAATTTGTAGTTTCAAACTTTGGGCAATTAATTAATGCTTGATGAATTGTAGGCACTCCCATCACTACAGTCACTTTATGTTTTTCTATCATGGAAAGAGCTGTGGTTGGTTCGAATTTTCTTGGAATAATGATTACGCCACCTGCAAATAAAGTTGGAAATGCGAATAAACCAATTCCACCAATATGAAATAAAGGTAATAATACAATAGAGCGGTCGTGCATAGTTAAGTCAATCGCAAATGTATTGTTAAGCGCATTCCAAAACATATTTTTTTGTGTAAGTACGGCTCCTTTCGGTTTTCCTGTTGTACCTGATGTATAACATATAATAAAGGATGCGCTTTCATTTATCTCTTCAAAGTTATCACTTTTTCTATCTTCTATTTCTTTTAAAGTTTTAATCGAAATAACTCTTTGTACGTACGATACCTTATGCATTGACAGTGCCATATTTTGAAATGTTTCCTCTACAAATAAAACTGTAGTTCCACTATCTTTTAACTGAAATATAAGTTCATTTTCTGTTAAGCGTATATTCAATGGAACAGCAATACATTCTACTTTTGCTATAGCAAACAAAAGTACAATATATTCCAAGCTGTTCTGTGATAAAATAGCTATCCTTTCTCCTTTTTGCACATTTACCTCGTAAATTAAATATGCTGCTACTTTACTTACATACTCATGTAACTGTTTATATGTCATTTCCTCCTCTTCTGTAATAATGGCAATGCGATCTGGATGTAAATAGGACCGTTTTTCAATCCAATAAGCAATGCCTTGCATATTTCCCCACTCCTTTATCTCTGTCTCAATCCTTCAAATATTAATGACATCGCTGCTTCAAATACATCTTCTGGAACATCTTTCTCTTCCCAATAACCCCATCGCATTCCTAGAAATTGCCCAATTGACATAAGACAATACGCAATTGTTTCTTTATCAAGTTGTTTAAACTCTCCCGCTTCCATACCAGCCGATAAACTTTTTAAAAACCCATTGGCGAGCTTTGCATAGTACCATCTATATAAGTTATCATCAACAACTACTGCCTGTTGTACAATGTTATATAGATTAGGTCGATCCTTCACCCACCGAAAAAAAGCCTGAAAACCTCTTCTTTGTGCCTTTTCATAACTTGATATTCCCTTCATTTCTTCTTTAATAATTAAGCGTAACTCACGGTTCAATCTGCGAATCAATTCATCAAATATATCTTTTTTAGATGGAAAGTAATTATAGAAAGTTCCGTGCGCTACCTTTGCTTCTTGTGTAATATTCACGATAGAAGCCTCGTAATATCCTTTATTACCAAACACATCTTCTGCAGCACACAATAATTTCTCTCTCGTTTCTAATCCTTTTGTTGTTAAGTTTTTTACATCCATTATTATTTTTTCTGACACCTGAATCACCTCTTAGGTTTGATTATAAATAAATTTCTGAATTTTACAATTATTATTGTTAGACAAAATCTGCAAGTGTTTTTCTACACACAAAAAGGCCTAACTTAAAAATAAGTTAGACCTTTAATCTTAATTAGAATTATTTTCTACTTTCTCTAACCCTTCAGCCAATTCTTTCTTATCTAGCCCTTCCCCTATTACTACCAAGTTCGTCGGAAAACCGAAGTCTTGTTCCAGTAAAGTCGGTACCCCGAACGAATACTGGAATAGGTGCGGGTATTTATCTCCATGGAATTTCACAAATCCTTTTACACGATAAATACTATCTGGTAAATTCGAAAGCCATTCATATAATTTGTCTTGATCAATCGATTTCGTAAACTGATACGTCATCGTTTGTATATGTAAATGCTGTTTGACATGTAGTGTCTCATGTTCCCCGTCATTCGTAAATTCAGCCTCTTCTATGTCTTCTAAAGATATATTACAATATTTTGTTTCAAACAATTTCGCATGATTATTTATCGCTTTCACTTCTTCAATTACTTTGTTCTTATCCGCATCTGTTAGTAAGTCTGATTTATTAATTAAAATGTGGCTACCAAACTTCAGTTGCTCATGCAATAATTGCTGAACGTTTGCACTTAATACACTTCGATTTAACCATCTTACTGCATCTAAAACGACTACAATTGATTTCACGTCTAAGAAAGGTGCTAAAATTGGTGATACACATGCATCTAACACTTCAATTGGATGCGCAACACCTGTCGTTTCTATATAAATGACATCTGGTCTTTCTTGCTGATATAACGAATGCAATTGTATTTCAAGCTCTTCTTTTAGCGTACAACAAATACATCCTTTCAGAAGCTCTCTTAAAACATTCTCTTTTCCAATAATATCGGTATCTACCGAGTATTCACCAATTTCATTCATTAATACTGCAACTTTTCTATTCTTCTTTTTCTCAGCTAACAATAAATTTTGTAATAATGTTGATTTTCCACTACCTAAAAAGCCACCTAATATATGAATTTCTACTTTATTCATTTGATCGACCATCCATTTCTTTACTTCAAACGTATTCAAAGCGTAATAATTACGATTTATATTTATCATTTTATTAAAAGAATGACCATTTGTAAACATAACAGATTCACTGTTCGTTTACTTCATGTGCAACCCTAACTCCAGACTCTATTGCTCCTTGCATCCATCCATGCGTTAATGTCGTATGCTCTCCTGCAAAGTGTACTTTGCCAGCTGGCGGCGTAATATACGGAAATAACTCGAGCTCTTGGCCTGGTTCGAAAGCCGTAAATGCGCCGCAAGAATACGGATTTTTACTCCAGCTAAAAGATGTTCCAGTAACAAATTCACTATAGACGATGTCACCGTATATTTCTGCTAAATTTTTTAATGCGTAACGAATACGATCACTTTGAGGGAGACTATCCCACGTTAACGCCTCATCTGCCCACGTATAACTCGCTAAAACGATGGCTGCCCCTGGTGTATGAATGCCATAACTCGGATAATATGTAAATCGAATCGGTAAATCTGTAATAGATTTACCGCCGTATTGTCCCGCTTTCTCCCAAAATCTACTTTTAAACTCTATCGCAATTTTAGTTGCAGCAATATAATTTAACTCACGAATTGCTCGTCTTTTATAATAAGAGAATAAATGATATGGCTGAACTTCTACAAACCGTAACGCTGAAAATGGAATTGTAATAATAGCACTGTCGCCTGTTACGATAAATGGATGTAACGTTTGCTCCTGACTTCCTTGCATCATTACTTTATTATCTTCTTGTATGATTTTCTCTACTTTATACGACATAAAAATATGAGCTTTTAACTCCGGTAAAAATGAATTTGGTAATGCATCCATTCCGCCCGTTATCTCGTAATATTTTGTCGTTGAGGTAAAAAAGATCATTTCACGTAATACTTCAATTAAAGACATTCCCATATATGCTTCCATATCAAGAAGTACACCTATCATATCTATTGCTCCGTCTGAATAATACTCAATTAAAAATGAGCCAAGTGAATATGCTTTATACTTTTTTTCAACGATAATCCAATTTTTATTAGGATCTTTTTTTATAAAGTTTAGTATTGGTTCTAATACTACTAACATTAACTCTTCTGCCGTTTTTCCTTTTTCGTTCTCTACAATTGGATATCTCAGTATACTTGGATTTTTTTCGAATATGCTCAATCTCGTTTTAATATTATTCGTATAAATAATATCTGAAGTGGTTTTATTTATAAACAAATTTAACGGTAATTTAAACTTACGAATGTAAGCCAAAGTTAACTCGTGTGTGTCAGGAATTCGCATCGGCCCTGCATTAAAATACAAACCAGAGCTAAATGGTTCACGGATCGTATATGTTCTTCCGCCTATTCGGTTATTCGCTTCTAAAATTGTTATATTATGACCTGCTTCTTTCAATAACGATGCTGCAACTAAGCCCGAAATCCCTGCACCAGCAATAATAATCTGCTTTGGATTCTTCGTTTTAACGAGCCCCACATTAATAATATGAAGCATTTTTCCCATCGTTAATGGCTGCATCATGCCCTTTTCTCCTTCAATAAAGGATTTTATTGCAGTATATTCGGTTCACTTACGTACTATGTTTCATGCAAGAAATTGCACGGATACATTTTCAAATACTTGAATATCTTTTATAAAATGTAATAAACTAGATATGACTCTATAGAAGTAAGACGTATTATCTTACATAATAAAATCAATGAAATTGCGAGGAATTTTGAAATGAAAAAAGGTATTAACCGTGTTGTATTAGTAGGAACAGGAGCAGTTGGATGTAGTTACGCTTACTGCATGATTAACCAAGCTGTAGCTGAAGAATTTGTTTTAGTTGATTTAAACGAGGCAAAAGCTGAAGGAGAGGCAATGGATTTAAGTCATGCTGTTCCTTTTGCACCAGCTCCAACTAGAGTATGGAAAGGTAGCTACGAAGATTGTAAAGATGCTGATCTTGTAGTTATTACGGCTGGATTACCACAAAAACCAGGCGAAACACGTTTAGATTTAGTTGAGAAAAATGCGAAAATCTTTAAACAAATCGTTCGTAGTATTATGGATAGCGGATTTGATGGTATCTTCTTAATCGCAACTAACCCTGTCGATATTTTAACTTATGTAACTTGGAAAGAATCTGGTTTACCAAAAGAACGTGTAATCGGTTCTGGTACAACTCTTGATTCTGCTCGTTTCCGCTATATGTTAGGTGAGTATTTCGATATTGGTCCTCACAACATTCATGCTTATATTATCGGAGAACATGGTGATACGGAACTTCCTGTTTGGAGTCACGTATCCATTGGTATTCAAAAACTACAAACACTTCTTGATAAAGACAACACATACACGCAAGAAGATTTAGACAAAATCTTCATAAATGTTCGTGATGCAGCTTACCATATTATTGAGCGAAAAGGTGCAACTTACTATGGTATTGGTATGTCACTTCTACGTGTTACTAAGGCGATTTTAAACGACGAAAATAGTGTATTAACAGTATCAGCTTACTTAGAAGGTCAATACGGTCAAAAAGATGTTTATATCGGTGTACCTGCTGTATTAAATCGCGGCGGTGTTCGTGAAATTTTAGAAGTGGAATTAAGTGAAGAAGAAGAATTAAAATTCGATCACTCTGTTCAAGTATTGAAAGAAACAATGGCACCTGTTCTTTAAGCGTGTATGCAAAAAAGCAATCCAATTTATTTTGGATTGCTTTTTTTATTTATTTTCTATTTTTTAATCGTCTCCTCATTATTTACATTCAGTACATCTAATAAGAAGATGAAGATTGGTATACCAATAATAAGCCCCCATATTCCAAGGAAATGCTCTGAAAAGATAAGAATCATAAATGTATAAAAGATTGGTAAATTCGTTTTCGCAGACATGAACTTCGGGTTTAAAAAATAACTTTCAAGAGCATGGATTATTGTAATGAACACAAGTATGTATACAACATACATAACTCCGCCTACGTTATAAGCAATAATACATAGCGGGAACAAGGAAATGAATACACCGGCAACAGGAATTAATCCTAGTAAGAAAATCATGACAGCTAATACGAGAAGCTGCGGAAATCCTAAAACGATTAATGCAATGACAGTAAGAATACAATTGACAATTGCAATTAAAAACTGCGCTTCAATTACTTTACCGAACGATCTTGCAAACCTTTCACCAAAATATGCAATCTCCTCATAAAAAACCCTCAGACTACTATCTTTAAATTTCGAAGTAAATGATATGATGCGTTCTTTTTCTAACAAGAAAAATAAACTTAAAATAAGAGAGAGCAGTATTTGCAAACTGACTTTTCCTATATTTGCAATCGATTGATATATGACATCTACACCTTGTTCTATATATTTTGAGACTTCCATCCCATTAATTGTTGAAAGTGCATATTTAATGATTTCATTATCAGGTGGATTTTGAAAAAATAACCTAAACTGATAAATCAATTGGGAAATTTGTATCGTTAGCACAGGTAAGTATTTATATAATGTTGTGCCGATAAAAGTAACTAATATGATATACAAACATGCGATAACAATTTTCCGATTCACTTTCAATTTCTTTGAAATAAAACGTTGAAACCGATCCATTAAAAATGTCAGTATGAACGTAATTAATATTAAATTAATCATACTTTTTAATCCATATAATACAAGCGCTACTATTATTAAAACGAGAAACCGTTGGAACCCTCTACTTCGAAAGAAATTTTTCACTTCATTCATTAAGATTTAACCTCCCCCTTCAATGGATGGAAATTGAATATATTACATTTTATGAACTTCTATAGACAATCTTTCTTACTAATTGAGAAGAATCCTTTTTTTCTTTTAATAATGTTAGATTCTTTTTCTATTAGCACATCAACATAATTTAGTGGCACTCTTTTTTTCGTTTACCCTTTTATAATTTTGGTGATTTTCTATTTTTAGACTGCTGCTCATACGCATATCCCATATTGAACAGATCCTTTTCACCGAATTGCTTTCCGACAAACACTGCACCTACTGGCTCTCCATTGTTATCATATCCTGCTGGCACAGCTAATTCTGGATAGCCAGCTACAGCTGATAGAAGAACTTCATCGTTGTTAATCATAACTAAAGCATCCAAACCTTTTTCTACTAAATACCTATCTAGCTCTTTTCTTGCATTTTCTTGACTCGTTTGCACTACTTTTTGAAACTCATCTTTCGTTATAGCAGATTTTTCAGATCCCTCAATTAATGTTTGTCCATATTTTATTCGTCTATTACTATCCTTTTTATTAAACGTTATAATCTCTTCTAGCGATTTTACCGGTACCTTTTTTTGCTTTGAAAGATAATCGTTAACATTATGTTTGAACTCATATTCTAATGTTTGCAAATTATCTACACCCTCAGCGTTTAACTGAATATCATCAGTCAAGATCGCACCTGCATCTCGAAGGTCTTTTCTAATCTTTTCTGCTACTTCTTTTCTATTTTCATCTTGTCGGTCTATTGAAAAAAGAACTCCTACTTTTTTCCCTTTCAATCCGTCTATTGATAAATCTTTCGTATAATCAATTCTTTCTTTATCTTTCATTTTTTCTGTCATAGCATCTTTTTCATCAAAACTTACCATTATGTTAAATAACGTTGCCGCATCCTTTACCGTTCTTGCCATCGGTCCTGCTGTATCAAGTGTTTCAGCTAATGGAATAATGCCTGATCTACTCACCATACCTAGTGATGGGCGTAATCCAACTACTGATTGCTGCGTCGCTGGTGCTACAATCGATCCAGTCGTTTCCGTCCCGATTGCAAGTGGTGCAAAATCTGCCGCAACTACTGTAGCAGACCCTGAACTTGATCCCGATGTATCAAACGTAATCGGACCGTATGGATTCAAATTTTGTCCTTTTTTCCCGCTATAGCCGCTAGGCATTGTAAAGGATAAATAATTTGCCCACTCAGACATATTCGCTTTTCCTAAAACGAAAGCACCTTCTTCTTTCAACTTCTTCACGATCGTGGCATCTTCATCTGCAATCCAATCTTTTAACACATACGTACCCGCGCTTGTCGGCATCACCTTTTCTGTTTGTATATTATCTTTTACGATAACTGGCATGCCGTATAAGTTCGACTTCTTATTGAAAGATCTTTCTTTATCTAGCTTTCGCGCTTCTTCCATTGCATTTGGATTAATCTCTGTAACAGCATTTAATGATATTCCATTTTGGTCATGTTCTTGTATTCTAAAAAGGTAAATACTCGTTAATTCTTCATATGATAATTTCCCATCATCAATCATTTTTTGAAGCTCATCTACAGTCGCATCTACGACTTCTTTTTCTTTTATCTTTATGTTTTCTATGTTAATGTCTTTCAACTGATTATGTATCGGTTTTAACACTCTATCTTTATCATATACGATACGCTCCGGTTCCTTTGGAAAATAATTTTTATACATGTAATACCCTCCGGCACATGCCAACAGGACAATACCTCCAGCGATCGACAACATTATCTTTACCCACTTTTTCATGTTGTTACCTCCACTCTAAAAGTTGCTAAATTGTATTGAAAAAGAGAGTTATCCTTGTAACTCTCTCTAATTGAAATGCTACATGAAAAAATGAAGAATTTTAATTTCATTACTTCTTATTTTGCATTTGCTTTGCTAATAATTCTTTCACCTGATTATATGTTAATCCTGAATTCTTATTTAAACGTTTTACTTCCTCAACATCAGTACCTACTACTGTATATTTTTTCTCATCATTCATTTTTCCACTTCCCTTTCTATTGCATTATTTCTAATATTTTTCCCCTAAACTCCTATAAATTAATACAAATAAGGAAACTATACGAAATTCGATAGCTAAAGGGAATTGAGTTACATAAGAGGAAACGATAAAGAAATGTCGAATGTATAGTATATATTTGTTGAATTTAAGGGTTTGGAGGGTACATTTTGAAAACATATGAGTTTAAACATAACATTCCAACATTGGAAGAGTATAAATATTTATGTGATTCTGTTGGATGGACTAATTATATGAATTTTGAAGTGGCGGAAACTTCACTAAAACATTCTATTCACTGCATCACAGTGAAAGATAATGAAAAAATGATCGGCATGGGTAGAATTGTTGGTGATGGATCTATCTATTTCTATATTCAAGATATAGTGGTTCATCCGGATTATCAGAAACATGGTATCGGGAAAGAAATCATGCATCGTTTAGTTACATACTTACATGAAAATGCCCCTGATAAAGCGTTTGTCGGTTTGTTTGCATCAGAAGGTAAAAAATCGTTCTATGAGAAATTTGATTTTAAAGATTACTCACCAAATATGACGGGAATGTTTACTGTCATTTCAAAAACATAATAGATTTTTATTGTAAGGAAACACTTCGGTTCATATGAAGGAATTTGTTCTTGCAGTATGTGTTTATCTTTAACATTACATACGAAAGGAGAGTACATATATGGCTCATATGTACTCTCCTTTTATTTCACTCTTTACATATTAAATTTCTTAATAAAATTTCACTACATCTTCAGTAGGTAAAAATGTTCTTTCTCCTGGTTGTTCATTTGGCTCACCAAATGGCATTTGTCCTACTAAGCTCCACTCAGCTGGAATGTTCCAAGTCTCTTTCACTTCAGCATCTACAATTGGATTGTAGTGTTGCAGGGATGCGCCAATTCCTTCAACTGCTAATAACATCCATACAGTATGTTGTAACATTGCATTTCCTTGATGAGACCAGAATGGGAACTGATCTTTATATAATGGTGCATTCTCTTGCATTTTTTCTACTGTTGCTTGATCTTCAAAGAATAACACAGTCCCAACACCTGTATGGAAACCTTTTAATCTTTCTACAGTCGCTTCAAAGTTTTCTGCTGGTACGCGGGCTCTTAGTGTTTCTTTAACAATATCCCAAAACTTTTCATGCTCTCCATCCATTAATACAACCATACGGCCACTTTGCATATTGAAAGATGTTGGTGCGTGTAAAGCTGTTTTTAAAACTTCTTCAATTCTTTCTTTCGTAATTGCATCGTTTTTTGTTACTTTACGAATAGAACGACGGTTCACGATTGCTTCTTTTAAGTTTGTTGTAGTTGCTGACATGTTAATTCCTCCAAATATTTGTTTTATAATTTATTTTGTTATTTCATAACAAGCGAATTAGCAATATCCATCTGTATTACACTGCATACCTTCAAATGAATTTGTTTTTTCCTTTTCAATTTCTTTATCAATTACTCTTTGTAGCGTTTCTTTACTAGCAAGCCCTTGAATGACTTCATCTCCAATCATGACTGTTGGAACAGCCATAATATTCGCTTCATCATATGCATGCTGAATCGCTTCTTGATGCTTTTCTTTATATTTTCGATTTACTAAAGCATCTTTAAATTCAGCTTCAGGAAGACCTACTTCTACCGCTAATTTTGTTAAAACATCAATATCTTCAATGTTTTGCTCTTCTTGGAAAAATGCTGTGAATACACGGTGATGATACTCATTTCCAAGTCCACATTCCTTCGCAAATTGACATCCTTCAAAAGCTAAATGTGTATATGGATGCGGAGAAACACGCGGCAAACGCATATCGATTCCTAACTTTTTCGCGGTTGGAAGAATGAAAGCGTCCCATGAACCTAATTTTTCCGGCTCATTCCATGGATCTATTTTTGAATATGGACTTGGACGTAATTCAAATGGCATCCATTCAATCTCTACATCATTCTCTTTCGCTACCTCATCTAATGGACCTTTTGCTAAAAAACAAAATGGACATATAAAATCTGAGTATACTTTCATTTTTACAGTCATAATTTTTACACCTTACCTTTATAGTTGTAATCAAATCAGTTACATCAATGACAAAAAAATATAAATATGATTTAAGCATTCATTTTCTCTTGCAAAGTTTCAAACAACTGCCCCATCGTAATATTTCTTAAAACTTCTTCCATCGCAGATTGTGCTTGTATTAATATAACTTCTAATACAGCTTGAATATTCGCTCCAATTGGACAATCTGGATTTGGTTGCTCGTGAATATGAAATAGCTTATCTTCTTCGACTACATTTACTGCATGATACACATCCAACAATGTGATTTCATGTAAATCCTTTAATAATCCCGCACCACCTGGGCCGCGATTTACATATACAAATCCAGCTTGCTTCAAGTACGACATCATTTTACGAATGACTACTGGATTCGTATTTACACTTTCAGCCATATAGTCTGAAGTACAAAGTGAAGATGGATTGTTTTTCAAAATAGATAAAATATGAACAGCTATAGAAAAGCGGCTACTAATTTTCATCATGATCACCACCCCGATGTAATCATTATAGTTACAACAAAAAGATAAGTCAATCCTTTTCATATATTTTTTATAAACAAATTTAAAAGTGCCCCATTATGATATATGAGACACCTCTTGTTATTCTGCAAATAGCGTTTGAAATTCTTCAATAAATAGCTGCACAGCGATTGAAGAATCCTTTAATGCAGGAACAGCTAAAGCAATTTCTCTCCATACTTGCGGTTCCAATTCTCTCGTTTGCACATTCTGTGGTAAATTCGTTAAAGATAATTCAGCTAATATTGCAATACCTAGCCCTTCCTGAATCATATTTAAAGCTGTCGTAACGGTCGATATTACATATTCAGCCCGAAGTGGTACGTTAGCTTGTTTAAACATATCAATAATGGGTGGTTCATATCCACCCTTACATAATATAATCGGTTCATTCTCTAAATCACTAATTGTAATAGAGTCCTTTTTACAAAGAGGATGATCCTCTCTTAAGATAGCAACCATTTTTCCCTTGGTTAATGGGACAATCTCCATCTCTTTATTAGGCAAGATAACAATTCCTATATCAACAACCCTTGATACTAACCAATCTTCAACTTCTTTAATTGTTCCTTCACAAAGAACGACTTCTAAGTTCGGATACTTCTCCTTAAAATGGTTTATCATTTTCGGTAAAAAATGTGCAGAAGCACTCGGAAAACTCCCAATTCGAATCGTCCCCACTTCGTGTCCTTTCTCCATCGCAACTTCTTGTTCAATCTTCTCTACGCCGTTCAAAATCTCTCTAATATGTACAAGAATTCTGTTTCCTACATCCGTAACGATTAATCCTTTTCGTTTATCACGTATAAGAATCGTAACTCCTAACTCTGACTCAATACTTGAAATGGCATGACTTACAGCTGGCTGCGTCATATTTAACACCCGAGCAGCCTTCGTAAAACTACCTAACTCAACAGTTTTTATTAATACTTGCAGTTGTGTAATGGTCATAACTAATCACTTATACTCCTTATAAAAAAGATTCATTTTATTTATTACAGTCGATATCATATCATAGTGAAATGAATAACAACAAGGAGGTCTTACCGTGACACAGCTTTCTCGAACTAAAACGGCCATAATCCTTACCTTTCTCGTTTTCATGTGGGGAATCAATTGGCCTTTATCTAAGTTTGCCCTGCATTATACACCACCCGTTTTATTTGCAGGCGTTCGAACTTTAATTGGAGGATTCATTTTACTCCTTTTCGCATTACCGAAATACAAAGAGTTACACTTAAAAGAAACTTGGCATTTATACGTTATTTCTTCTTTACTTAACATCATTATATTTTACGGATTACAAACTGTTGGCCTTCAATATATGCCTGCTGGTTTATTTTCCGCCATTGTATTTCTACAACCTGTTTTACTCGGCATTTTCTCATGGATTTGGCTTGAAGAATCTATGTACGGGTTAAAAATTTTCGGGCTTGTTCTTGGATTTATTGGCGTAGGTGTTATTAGCTCTAGTAGTTTAACTGGACATATTTCTATTATCGGAACCCTTCTCGCGATAGGATGTGCGATTGGCTGGGCACTTGGAACAGTATTTATTAAGAAAACTGGGCACCGCGTTAATTCCATTTGGATGGTAACACTTCAGCTCATTATTGGCGGTTTTTGCTTAATTGGATTTGGTTCAGAGTTTGAAAGCTGGTCTACCATCGCTTGGAGTCTACCATTTATTAGCGTACTTCTCTTTATTTCATTCTTTGTTATTGCAATGGGATGGCTTGCATATTTCACACTCGTTGGAGCTGGTGAAGCAAGTAAAGTTGGGGCTTATACATTTCTTATTCCACTAATCGCTATTATTGTAAGTTCAATTTTCTTACACGAGGCCATTACTATTAGTTTATTCATCGGACTATTATTTATTGTGGTGAGTATTTGTTTTGTTAATATAAAGCCGAAAACACTTGCTGTAAGGCAGCAGGTTGAAGTGAAATAAAAAAGAGTCTACGTTTGTAGATTCTTTTTTATTGTATGATGATATTTAAATAGCAAGAATATTTTCTCTAATATATACAAATAGACTAACAATTCTAATCATAAGGGGGAATTATATGGTTTTACAGTATAAAGAATTTGGAGATTCAAGCTCTCCACTTATGGTGTTTATTCATGGGGGTGGAGTCAGTGGATGGATGTGGGACAAACAAATTAAACATTTTACTAACTTTCACTGCCTTGTTCCTGATTTACCGGAGCAAGGAAAAAACAGAAGTAAAGATCATTTCTCAATAAACTTTAGTGCTAAAAAAATCATAGAACTAATTGAAGAAAAAGGACAAGGTAAAACTGTTATAGTAATTGGTTTTTCATTAGGCGCTCAAGTATTAATTGCTATGCTCAGCATGAAGCCACACTTAATTCAATATGCTATGGTAAATAGCGCATTAGTTAAACCAATTCCTTTCGCGAAAACATTTATAAGCTCTCTTAGCTTAACCCACTTCCTAATAAAGAGTAAGACATTTTCCAAAATACAAGCAAAATCAATGTACATAGATGAAACACAATTTGATAACTATTATCATGAAAGTTGTCAAATAAGTAAAAATACATTTGTAAGGATATTAGAAGAAAACATGTCATTTACAATACCAAAAGGTTTCAAGGATGCTAATAGTAATATATTAGTAACTGTTGGAGACAAAGAAAAACGAATTATGAAAGACTCGATGAATGAAATCCTTGAAAGTAATACGAATTGTACAGGTATTATCATTCCTGAAATTGGTCATGGAATCTCTTTGGCAAATCCTATACTATTTAATACTTTAATTGAAAACTGGCTCGAACATGATATTTTGCCGGAAGACTTAATAATCGTCAATTAATTTCTATACATTATTACTAATCCAAAGACCTAATAAAAAGGTCTCATTATTTACAATGAGACCTTTCAATCTTACTTATCTTTTACGACGTACTACAAAAACACACGCACCTACCGACGATACAATCGCTAAAATAGATAAGACAATTGCTATCAATTGCATATTACTAGTGCTTTCATTCTTTTCTACACTAGACACTTCACCATGTTCACCTGTTAATGACGTACCTTTTGCAATTGTAGTAAGTGAATGTGGTTTTTCAGCTTTTTCATCGCCTGTCCATTCAACAATTTCTCCATCTTTATATTGTTGGTATGCATCCCAAGCTATTTTTTGTTCTTTATCCGGATTTTTAGCGACAAAAGTAAATCGCTGGAACTGACCAGGTAAAATCCCATCTCCCGTTGCTTCCCACACTACAGTTTTAACTTTTCCAGCATTATCTTTCTGCTCCTCCACTTTCCATCCTGGCACGGGTTCATACTGTTGAAACTCCACTCCAGACGGTATTTTCAGTGTAACTTTTGTCGTTGCCACATTCTTTTCAACCGGTACTTTTATCGTGTAAGTCTCCCAAGAATTAACGTCCGAAGTCGCTGGTTTCACAGTGACGTGCGCACTAACCGGTAACGAAAAAATGCCCATTGCAATTATTGTTGCGATCATTGTCGTGCCAATTTTTTTTATACGTTTCATTTTATTAACTCCTTTTTATTTATACCTTCTCTTTATCTGCCGCCTACTATAAATTTATAATCCGCATCAAAGCTATCAAGAGATTTTGTTAATCCGTGCACTTGTATATTCCAGTTTCCTGTCATGTTAATATACATACCTTCCGATTCATATTCTCCTGGTGAAACGGCCGAAACTTTAAATGAGCCTTTTCCCATGTTCATATCCAATGATTGCGTAGTTAAAATAATTTGCTCCATATCAGTAACAGGTTGTCCGTTCTCATCCTTTAAAGTAATATGGAATGTATTTTTTCCTACTTTATTAGGACTTACATGTAAAGTAAGTTCATATCCATTATCTAATTGTTTACTTTCTGTAAAAGGTCCAGTAGGTGGCATCGGCGGTGTTTGTACGTTTGTCATAAAAGCTACGATTACGAAAATAATAATTCCTATGATAAACTCTACTTTCACCGTAGCGCCTAATCCTTGCTTCGCTCTCATTTTCCCTTTCACATAATGAACAATTCCCAATATCCCCATGAAAATGAATAAAAGTATTTTTGCTAATAAAGCTAATCCATACTTCGTATCAAATAACGAGTGGATTGTTGGAATAAAAAATGTACTGTTAAAAAGACCTGTTATTAAAATCACGATGACAGCACCTGTTGCCCACGGTGAAAAACGCTTAATCATATCCCAATACACACTCCACTTGTCATCCTCTTTACGTAAAAGAAGAATAATGGTTGATAGACCGCCAATCCATAATGAAGCTGCGAATAAATGTAGAAAGTCCATAACGACAGCAATTTCTTTAAACTTTAAACCATATGCGTGACTATTAAAGGCTTTCATAACAAGTATCCCAATAAACAATACTATCGGAATGCTCCATACTTTAAACGACGATAGCTTTTCACACTTCAGCGCAAAATACGTAACGATTATAAGCAAACTAATAAGAGCCATTTGAGTGAGCCATACGTAACTAAAAACAGAGAGCTGTAATGTTTCTTTTAATAGTAAAGGATCGAATACTTCTAGCCATGAAACATCAGCATTTATTTTCGCTTGCAATGGTAGATTGAATAATAAACTAATGAATATGCCAATTAATGAGATCCATATAATTTTTTTACTTCTTGATCGAACCGAGATTGCATTCCCTTTATACATAATAAGATTAAAGAATAGCACTCCTATAAATAGTGAGAAACTTGTATATAGAACGCCACGTTCCATAATCATATCTATTTGCGGGACATATCCCATCTCTTCTACTTGTATATCGTCTGCTCCCGCTTCTGCTGAGCCAATTCGAAACGGAATCACTCCTTGAATAGGATGACCGTCAGCTGAAATCACTTTCCACTGAATAGAGTAGAGTCCGTTTTTCAAGTTTTCTTTTAACCCTGCTTCTAATAATTTTTTATTTTTCTTATCGATATGAGCATTTTTTAAATCTACTCTTGTACCTGATGTATCTCTTACAAACAATGTATTAAAATGCGAAACTTGTATATCCTCATCAAATTCAATTTTCACAACAGCTGGTGCTTTCTTCAACGTTTCATTTTCAGCAGGGTTGGATTTCACAATGTACGCATGAGCAGATGCACTTTTTGTTATCGATATAATAAGCACACATACAATGAATAGCCATGCCCCTAACCTTTTCATTACTTTCACAATCATTTCACTTCTTTCTTACTCATCGCTATACTTCCATTCCTTTAACTTCCCAAGTTCAATTCTCCGGCGAAATATTAACCTGATTAAATATAAATTACTATACAGTATAACTCTTTATTTCTCTCTCACCTCTAAACTTCCAATAAAATAGTAACTACCTTCATAGATACAACTTACATTTTTAAAGTCGATTGTAATTATATCATAAAATATATTTATGTAAGTTCCTGAAGAAGAAAAGTTATCGTGAATCATTTGTGAAGAAAGTGTGAAATACATAAAGTAAAACTTTTATCAGTCGGTGTTTTTGTTCCCCCCTAATTATTAGCCCACGCCAGTCAGACCTTTACGGACAGGAAGCTCCCACCTAACTCTCTCATATTCGCAGACTTTTGAGGTGGTAGTCTTATCGCTCGCAAATAGCCGAAGAAACAAAAAAGGCATTACGTTATTACGCAACACCTTTTCTTAATACAATTCTTTTACTTCTCTTCCAGATAATCACCATAATCCATGCTCATTTATTTTGTATCTGCTGTGTTAAGATAAAATAACCTTCTATCATGCTTATTAATGGGAAGTGTATGCTCGAATACCTTGTTCTTTAAACATTTTATGTTTCTGCATATCCTAACCCTATTTTTAAATTCCACTTTCTTTTATAGGATTAACGCTAATTATTTCCAATAAATCTTTTACCCTTTTATCATATGTATGTTCAATTAGTGTTCTTCTAAATCCTTCCATCGCAATTTTATTTCTTTGTGCTGGATTTTCCAAATACCTTTCTGCTTTCTCTATAAAATCAACCGATGAAGTAAATGTCTCAATTTGCACCCCTGGAATATAGCACTTTTCCAAATCTGAACGAATATCCGTCATTTGAAAAGCACCTGTACTAGCTATTTCAAATGTACGATTATTAATGGAACAAGCATTTATTTTTACTCTATTTATATTAAATGTTACATCCTCTATCGATCGATGTATATTCATGTTAATTTTACTTTTTGTATAATATTCCATACTATTTTTATAAACCAAAAATGGTAAAAGTATAATCTTATCCTTCAATAATTCATAGTTTTTTAGTCTATCCCAGTTACATCCTATAATTAAGGTGTTTTTAGTCACTAAATACTCTGCAATTGAATCAATAAACGCTAGCCGATTATCAAAAGCAGTCCCTATGAAACTAATATCAAATAAATAATCCTCTTCCGTACGTATCGGCGTATATGCAGGAGGTTCTGCCGCTAAAGGCAAGTAATAAACATTATCACAGCCTAAATCTTTATAAAAATCAATACATCCTGTATCTTGTGTAAAAACATAATCATAATCAAGCACTAAATTTTTTGTCACATCTGTAAAGTAAGGATCATCTGTAAGCCAGAGTGCAGTCGTAAAATTATATTGTTTTAACTCTTGAATTCCCTTACTTATTCCTTCTTCAAAACCATGGAATACAATAATGAGTGAGGGCTGTATCTTTAAAGCTGTTTTCACCAAATTTTTGTATGTTACCATCGTTACATTACCAATTGCTTTTTTCAAACTATTAAATATTGATTCCTCTAACACTGGAAAATATACAGAAGCACCAGATTTAACAAATAATACGTTAAAATTTTCAGCACTATATGAAATCGTCACAAATAGCCACGCTCCAATACATGTAATTAACTATTTATATTATATTGTATTACCTAAAAATATATAGTTGGCTACAAATTAGTCTCCCCTGTAACCTATTGCCGCGGAAGAGGAGCATAATCAGCTCATTCTACATCTTTATATAAGGTATGACTTTCTTATAAAATGTATAACTTTTTTGTCACCTCACACAAATACAAAAATAAAAAGGAGTTACATTATAATGTAACTCCTTTGCTTAAGGTTGAACTTTATTTCTCTTCCGGATAATCACAATACTCAATGATTGTTCCCTCTGTATCCGCTGGGTTAAGATATATTAATCTTCTGCCGTGTTTATTAATTCGAAGTGTATGCTCTAACGTTCGAATACCTTGTTCTTTTAACTCTTCTAAAGCTACATCTAAATCATCGACACGATATGCAACGTGATGAACGCCTTTACCTTTTTGCTTTATAAATCGAGCAATTGGTGAAGTCGTATTATTCGTCGGTGCAAGTAATTCAATTCTATCTCCATCCACTTCAAGAATGGCTACTTCGCTTTCCACACCAGGAGCTTCACTTACGTAACGATCTATTAAAGTTCCTAATAACACATTTTCATAAAAACGTATCGTGCTATCTATATCTCGAACTGCGATGCCAATATGATCAATTGTTTTTTTCATTTTATTTCCCCTACTACTTTATTTTCTTTCATTATTAATAGTAACAAAAAAAGTTATAGAAACAAGTTCTATAACTTTTTTATTTACCCTATTTTCTTATTCGCACTAGCTGTTGGTTGAACTTCATTTTTTACTTTCACAATACTAATGCCGTATCCGATTAGTCCACCAATAAGTGCTGGTAAAATCCAACCTAGTCCAACTTCATGCATTGGAAGTAACTTAGTTAGAATATCGTTCACTACTGCCAATTTCATACCAGCTGCATTTAATCCATCAAACATACTTACAATAAATGTTATTAATAAGCTACCTTGATACACTTCTGCTCGTCCTTTAAACAATGGATGAAGGAGTGTTAAGAAAATTAATACGATTGCTAATGGATAAATTGCGATTAATACTGGAACAGAAATTGCGATTAATTGTGTTAAACCTACATTCGCAACAACTGCACTGAACACTGATAATACAATTGCAATCTTTTTATATGAAACGCTTGGGAATAACTTATGGAAAAATGAAGAACAAGCTGAGACTAGTCCAACACTAGTAGTTAAACATGCTGCTATAACCATAATCCCTAATATAATTCCGCCGTATGACCCGAAATAATAGTTTGAAACTTTTGCTAATACTGCACCACCGTTATCTAAGTGGCCAAGTTTTGCAACACTTGAAGCTCCCATAAATGAAAGTGCTGAATAGATTATTGCTAAAATAGATGCAGCAATAAGTGTTGCTTTTGCACAAACAATCATAATATCTTTTTTCGTTTTTGCGCCCTTTTCTTTAATCGCATTTATGATGATGATACCAAATACGAATGATGCTAACGTATCCATTGTTAAGTAACCTTCTTGGAACCCTTTAAAGAACGCATGTGATGTATACGCCTCTGCAGGTGCTTGCATTTCTCCCATTGGATGAATAAAAGCAAATGCTACTAAAATTCCAATGAACGTTAATTTAATTGGCGTTAAGATTTTCCCTACAATATCGACAATTTTCGCGGGATTTAGCGAAAAAAAACAAGTAATGCTAAAGAATACAATTGTAAAAAGAATAAGTGCTGTAGAACTGAAACCTTCTGTCACGAACGGCTTAATACCAATTTCATAAGAAACGCTGCCTGTTCTCGGAATAGCGAATAACGGACCAATTGCTAAATATAAAACTGTCGTAAATACAATTCCGAATACTGGATGCACGCGACTTGCTAACGATTGTAAATCCTCTTTACCTGAAATACCAAATGCTAATACTCCTAGTAACGGTAAACCAACACCAGTTACTAAAAATCCAGCGTTAGCAATCCATACATTCTCTCCTGCCGATTGACCAAGCATTGCCGGGAATATTAAATTTCCTGCTCCAAAAAATAGTGCGAATAACATTAAACCAATAACTACTATGAACGAAAACGGTACTTTGTTCGTCATAATATAACCTCCATTCCAATCCTTTTATCTCATTTCCATTTTTAACTAATTGAATTTTCTGAATATTTAACTTAAGTATCAACTATTCTTGACCTCATTATAGTTTGAAATATAATATTTTGCAATACTATTTTCAAACTTTTCTTTTATTTTATAAATATACATTTTTTAAAATAGAAATAGACTAAAAAAACAACATGGTCATCCATGTTGGTTTTTTACATTTATTATCAATTAAAATTTCGCCGCTACTTTTTTAACGTTCTCTAAACCTTCTTCAACAATTTGTTGTGAACGATCTGGATATTGATTGTGTCCTTCAATTACAACCGTCTCTGGGTTTGTAATTCCCCAGAATCCAAGTACAGTTGTTACATAATTAACTGCCATTTCCATAGGAGCCATTTGTTCTGAAGAATAATCTGAACCTCGCGCACCTAATACAACGACTTTCTTACCACCAGCTAAACCTTCTGGACCATTTGCAGTATATTTAAATGTTTTTCCAGCTTGAGATAAATATGAAATATACGTAATTAATGGTGCTGGCACTGTGAAGTTCCATAGCGGGAACGCAAATACAACTTTATCAGCTTCTAAAAACTGATTTAAATATTGATCTACCGTTGCTACAGCCTTCTCTTCTTCTGCTGTTAATTCCATTCCTTGACTACGTTTATATCCACCTGAAATAGCGATATTTCCGTAGTACGGAAGATCTAATGCAAATAAATCTAACTCCGTAATTTCTGTATTTGGGTTCGCTTCTTTATAAGCACTTACAAATGTTTCATACATTCTTGAACTAACTGCTTGCTCCGCTGGACGATCGTTTGCTTTTACAAATAATACTTTTGACATTGTTTTATTCCCCTCTACTTTTGTATTTTCTTCTTTTTTACCAAATAACGAGCTAAATAATCCCATTTTCTTCACCTAAACTTTCTTATCATATTCATTATTCATCATCATAAAAATTCTTATTCTAATAAAAAGTTCCAATTGATACCTTAAGTAAAGATACCCAAAACTTTTTGTTATTTAATTACCTTATGTAAGTGATTGTAATACAAATCACTTACTTTAGTCAAGTAACTTTAAATAAAAAATAATATCTCGAATTAAAAATAAAACCCAAATACAATTTAAACACCCATTGTACTTTTTTGTTTGTATAATGAATGTAGAGAGGGCAATTCATATTTAGAAAGGATTTACTCATGAGCACTATAGAAAAGATTCAAACTTTTATTATTCTTTTTGCTGTTACATGCGGCATCGTACTCGGACAATTTAATTTGATACATATGTATGCAGAGCAATTTATTGTCCCCTTCTTATTTTTCATGCTGTATGGATTATTCCTCAGCATTCCATTGAAAGAAATAAAAAATGGATTTCGTAATTTAAAATTCGCTGGAACGAGCCTTACCATTAATTTTTTATGGACACCTTTACTCGCTTGGGGATTAGGAGCACTATTTCTTTCAGATCATCCGGCACTTTGGGTTGGATTTATTATGTTAATGGTTACTCCATGTACAGATTGGTACTTAATCTTTACTGAAATAGCGAAAGGAAATGTAGCACTTTCTACTGCAATTTTGCCTGTAAATTTAATATTGCAAGTACTACTCCTTCCCATTTATTTATTTTTATTTGCTGGTGTCATGAAGACTGTAGCTGTTTCTGTTTTAGTAGAAAGTATTGTTATCGTAATCGTCTTACCATTTATACTTGCACACGCTACAAAATTCATTATGAATAAAGTGAAAAAAGCTGAAACACTCGAGAATAAACTCATCCCGTTTTTCAGCTCTGCTCAAATTGTATTTTTAAGTTTAGCAATCGTAGCAATGTTTGCATCACAAGGAAAATATTTACTACAAAATATGAATGTCGTTTTACTATTACTCATTCCGGTTCTATTGTTCTTCATTATTAATTTTGTACTAGGACAATTTATCGGACGCATAATGCGTTTATCTTATAAAGATACAGTAAGTCTAAACTTAACAACATTAGCAAGAAACTCACCTGTTGCACTCGCTATTGCCGTGACGGCTTTTCCAGACGAACCTCTTATCGCGCTTGCACTCGTTATTGGTCCGTTGATTGAACTGCCAGTACTTGCTTGTGTTTCACAAGTGTTGTTGTTTATTAAGAAAAAACAGCGATATACATAACAAAAAACGTCCTACTTTAGGACGTTTTTTTATTGTCGAGAAATCATAGAAGTAACGATAATTATCAGCTCTAAGAATTTTTTGCGCTATAGAAAATTAACTTGTCGTTTCATTAACCAAGTCTTTCTAATTAAAAATTATAGGAAAAGTAAATATTACGAAAGCTGCCCAAAGTCCGTAGATTGGCAAATACTTCGTAACGGCGTCTTGGATAGCTGTCGATCCTGATTTGTTTTGTAGAAAACGCATATAGGAGAACATAATCCAAATAAGATTTGCCCAGATCAGTATGTTTACACCTAAAACAGCAAGTCTATTAGGTGTAATCCCGTAAGAAGAAAGTCTAAATACGATAGCTGACAAAGCTACAGTATCAATAATAAGTGCCAAAGCAATTAAGGCAACGTTTATATAATCTGAAATGCTCTTTTTCTCGTCTGACTCACTCTCAACGATAGAAAATATAGTAACAGCCAATACACCAAGTAGTATTACGTTGAAGGCCATGAGGAAATTACGATCCAAGAATGGATTTTTCGCGACCAAAATTACCGTTATAAGATAAATAAACAATGTGATCAGGACGAGAGGACTAAAAATTTTAGCTATATATGGTGTAATATTTTTAGCAAATTTAAGATTCAATGATACTAAGTATGCAGCCACTACAGCGAGAGCGGCAGCTCCAAATAATACAACATTACTAAAATAGAATTCTCCTATATCCAAGTCAACGAAGCTAAATAACTTCATGGTGAAAACTGCTAATATCATTCCGCTCACTGCCATGCTCGCGTAGAGAAGAGCATATTCTAAATTAAATTTAATATACGCTAATCTTGTACTGCCTTTTGAATATTCATTTCCCGTAAATGCAAGTCCCAATAAGACCCATAACAATATAGGAAGATGTAAATAAGCAAGGATACTGCTGTCTTTATAATTTAAGGGCAACATATTAAGATACAACCCGGCAATTAGGAACAACGCTCCAAGGAAATAAATAATACTTTTTTTCGGAGTATTATTGTAAATAAAATAAGCAGCGATAAAGGGCATTACACCAAAAGCCAAGTTAATTGGAGCAATTGCTTCCTGCTCAACAAAGTGGAAAATAATTCTAGTGCTTAGCCCAGCTAGAATAGCTAACATGCCCATGAATAAGAAACCTTTTTGAAACAGTGATATTTTTTCTTTATTTGCCGTCTCCTTGAAATTCAATCTTTCATACCAAGCTGCTAGCACCTGAGAATCAGGTTTTTCATCCCATGCTTGTGAGAATGACTTTTTAAAAGCTTTTGGGTCTTTTCTATACATTCTCTCCAACTCATGAGGGTTATCCATATTTTCAATAATCAAATTGTTACTGTCCATATTTATACCTCCTCTAATTAAAAAAATAAAGTTGTTACCTTTTCAAAAAAGCACCACACTTATTTATTATGTTTTTGATTTTAATATAAAGTTTATTGATTTACAATAAATATTTATTATTTAAGATGATATTTTTATTGCATATTTCCACAAAAATCTGTATAAACTACTCTCAGTTTCTCTTAATTATTTTTTCCTCTTATATAAAATAAATGGTAAAGATAATATAAACGCCCTATTTAAATACTATCTTTTCAAATATTTTTTATCGTTAGCATACAAAATAAAAAAGCATGACATAAAATTGTCATGCTTTTTCAAACTTAACCTTTTATTTGTTAAAACCACTTAATTCTCAAACACAAAATTAATCTTATTATCTTTCCACTCTAGCTTCGCATCAAATGTTTTCTCGCCCTTTGTAAAACCTTTAATTAAATCGGTCTTTTCACCTTTTAGGAGCTTTGTCATATTCTTTTGCGAAATTGTTTTACTTAATATCTTCTTTGAGATAGTAAAATCACATTGTGTCGTGTTGTAGTTAGAACAACCGTAAAACGTTGACTTATCAATCACATCGCCATCACACTTTTTGCAGCTACCTACCTTTTTACCTGTTGTAAATTTCGATCCTTTTCGCTCAATCGACTCAACATGTAATCCAGTGAAATCCCATTTCTCCGACATTTCCACTGCATCTTCAATAATTTTAGCTGATAGCTTTTTCGTTTGCTCCATAAATGTAGCTGGTGATGCTGTGCCTTCGCCGATTTCCGCAAGACGCTGCTCCCATTTCGCTGTCATTTCTGGTGAAGCTAGTATTTTGTCTCCGATTGCGGTAATTAATACTTTCCCTTTATCGGTTGCATACACTTGGTTCTTCTTCACATCTATATATTTACGGTCTTTCAGCATCGTAATAATTCCAGCGCGAGTTGCCTCCGTACCTAAACCCTCTGTTTTCTTTAACACTTTCTCAAGCTCTTCGTTCTCTAAATACTTACCTGCCGTTTTCATTAACGTAATAAGTTGTCCTTCTGTATAACGCTTCGGTGGCTGTGTTTTTCCTTCTTTCACTTTCACCTTTACAACTTTCCCTTGTTCACCTTCTGCGACAATTGGAAGAATTGTTTCGTCATCTTTATCATCTTGGAAAATAACTTTACGCCAACCTTCTTGAATTTGCTGTTTTCCTTTTGAAATGAATTCAGCCCGTTCATCTACAAGCGTTGTAATCGTTGTGTAGTCAAAGATTGCTACTTCATAATGCGCCGCAATCAGTCTTCTTACGATCATATCGTAAATTTTCTTTTCATCACCTGATAGTTTGCTTGGATTTGTAACTTGCTCTGTCGGAATAATAGCGTAGTGATCTGTAACTTTTTTTTCATTCACATAACGCTTATTATTCATAATCGATTCAATTGGTGCTGGCAATAACCCTTTATATTCATCAAACTGACTTAACTTCTGTAAAATATCAGGGAACGTCGCTGCTTCTCCTTGTGTAACATAGTTAGAATCCGAACGCGGATAAGAAACTATCCCTTTTTGATATAGTGCTTGTGTTATATCAAGCGTCTTTTTCGGTGAAAATTTAAAAGCTTTATTAGCTGTCGCTTGCAGTGCTGATAAATTAAATAAAAAAGGCGGCTGAAACTCTTTACGCTCCGTTTTCATTTCTTTTACTACAGCCGGTTTCCCTTGGCAAAATGCCGCAATTTTATTTGCCATATCAGGGTCTTGTAAGCGGGATTCACTATCCTTCTCCCATTTCCCCTCATACTTCTTTCCTTCTATATTAAAGGTTGCGAACACTTCCCAAAATGGCTCAGACTTAAAGTTTTCTATTTCTTTCTCACGCTTTACAATCAACGCTAACGTTGGTGTTTGTACACGACCAGCGGAAAATACATCGTTCATTCCTTTTTTCTTTAGCAAAATACTAAAGACACGTGAAGCATTCATACCAACAACCCAGTCCGCACACGACCTTGTATACGCCTCATAGTACGTATTAATTGTATCTGCTTCATCTAGTAAATTTTTAAATCCCTGGTATATAGCTTGTTTCGTTAAAGATGAAATCCAAAGACGCTTCATCGGCTTTTGCACGTTGCAAAGGTTAATAATATTTCGTACAATCAATTCCCCTTCACGCCCGGCATCGCCCGCGTGAATAATTTCTGTTACCTGTGGATTATGTAACAGCTGTTTCACAACGTTAAATTGCTTATACTTTGACTTTGTTACTTCAAATTGAAAACGCTCTGGAATCATTGGTAACGTATTAAGTGACCATTTTTTCCACTCTGCGTGATAATGCTCTGGATTACATAACTGCGTCAAATGACCAATTGCCCATGTACAGTACGCTCCATTTGGAAATAACTCATTCGCTTCTACTTCTAAATATCCATCTTTCCGGCGATATTTAAACTGTGAAACAAGAGCCAAACCTTGATCTGGTTTCTCGGCAATAATTAATTTCATTTTATAACTCCCTATTCGTATTCCAGTGTTACTTTCATTGTCTATCTGTTTAGAGGCGATGATAAAACAACAATCTTATTTATCATTCGCGGGTTACCCCGGGTAATGGGATAACTATAATATTATACGCTTATTCTTTATGTGTTCACAATAGAGATACTCACATATTATTTCTCCTATAATTAAAACAATATAAATGTGAATTCAATTGTACAAAAGTTAAACTCTACAACCATATCACTTTTTTTCTACTGACATAAGCTATTATAAACTTGAAAAGGATGATGATAATATGAAAAGTCTAGTAAGTATACACGACTTATTAGCAATTATAGAGCATACCGAAGGCTGGTTATCGCCGCATGAGCAATTTGCTCAATTACACTTATCTTCAACGCTAGATCACTTAGACGGAGATATAGTTGAAATCGGTTCCTATAAAGGAAAAAGTACAATTGCCTTAGCTCTGGGAAGTTCTCTATTGAGTAATAAAAAACGTCCAATCTACGCTATTGATCCATTCCTTGATTGTTATTACCCTTCATTTCAGTTCAACATAAATTACCACGGACTACAAGATTTCGTTATTCCAATAAGAAAGTTTAGTACACAAGCTTACAATGATTGTCCTAAATCTATCGCCGCATTATTTATTGATGGTGATCATGAATATTCTAGTGTGAAACACGACATCACTCATTATGTATCACGTGTTGTAAATGGTGGGCTCATTCTATTTCACGATTATACCGAGCAGTTTCCAGGAGTTATCAAAGCTGTAAATGAACTTTGCAATAACTCTGAATACAACATTGTTTTAACTTACGACCACCTTGTTATCATTCGAAAAACAAATTATTAAGCTCTGTTTCATTATCTTGCTTACTATCCTAACTCCTATTTATTCACAAAAAAGATGTTCAAAAGTGGACCATCCTTTCCATTCATTTTTACTATATATATTTCTCTCAAAGTAATAATACTTTTTCCCTCTGTAACTAATATGATCGTAATACTTTTTTACAGATACTCACCTACTAAAAGAACACATCACTATTTGAACATTATATCGAACTCACCTCTAATAAATTGTGCAGATAATATGCAGATATAAATAAGCATAAGTACTCTCCATATGAACATATGATGAAATGAATGATAGGACAGGGAGGTATCATAATGTTCGCTTACACATTAGCCGCCTTAACACTTTGTTGTATCTCGATTCTTATTACATCATACATTTCTAAACGTAAGGGTACCCTAATGGAGTATATGGTATTTATTATGTCTTTTAGTATGAGTACGGGTTTAAGTATCGGTTTTTATTTAGGTATTCTTTTTAAAGGTGAATTACTATATTCTACTTTGCTTGCGATTTTGATTAGTAGTTGTATCGGTTTTTTAGTCGGTCTACGTTTTCACCTATTCACTGCTTTAGAAGGAATGTTCTCTGGCTTAATGGCAAGTATGATGGGCGCAATGATTACAGAAATGTTAAACGCTCAACAGGCTCATAGTATACTGTTCATTAGTCTCTTACTTACTATAACGATGACTATGTCCTGTGTGATTCAATTGTTATCAGAGAACTTTTCTACTTTTATCCAACGGCGTTTTTTGTTATTACTTTCAATTAGCGTAGTAATTATCGTTGCCGTATTCGTAACATTCCCAGATCATACTCTCCCACCTTCACCCGGGCATGATCAACATATACATTAACACTTGGAATATAATCAACTTTATAATTAGCAGATGCTTTCCGAAAAAATATCGCGGTTTAAAATGAACAAAATAAAAAGACGCTCAAACTTGAGCGTCTTTCCCGATCATTATTTCGTAACTGCTTCATCTTCTTTTACTTTTACATTCACATTATTTTCTCTCATAAACGCTTCAATCTCTTCAACTTCTCTAATGATATCTTTTGACAAGTTTTCATGTCCGTCTTTCGTTACAAGAATATCATCTTCAATACGAATGCCAATTGCTTCTTCTTCAATATAAAGACCAGGTTCAATTGTTATAACCATACCTTCTTCTAACACTCTCTCTTTATATGTTCCTACATCATGTGTATCTAAACCAAGGAAATGGCTGACACCGTGATAATAGTATTTCGATAACTCTTCGTCTTCTTGAATTAAACCAATTGCTTTACACTCTTCTGCCAGTACCTTTTTTGTATGCTCATTTAATGCAGCAAACTTTACTCCTGGCTTAATGAGTTTCGTTGTTTCTTTCAATGCTTTTAATACAATATTATACATTTGTTTTTGGCGACTAGAGAATGTTCCATTTGCCGGGAAAGTATAACTAATATCAGCATTATAGTAGTCTTTTTGAGCGCCTAAATCTAGCAGTACTAAATCACCATTTTGAATTTGTGCATCATTATCTTCATAATGAAGAACTGTAGCATTTTTTCCACTTGCCAAAATTGTATTGAACGCATGATGCTTAATGCCAGATGATTTCAGTGTGAAATCAAACTGAGCTTCTAACTCATACTCCATCATGTCAGCTTTTGCATGCTTAAGTACGTTGTAAATGCCCTCTTTCGTTACAGCAATCGCTTCTTTAATAATTTCAACTTCTTCTTCTGTTTTAAACACTCGTAATTCACAAATATTCGGATATACATTACCAATTAAAACGTGTGGATACTGTTCTCTTACATGTTTAGAAAATGCTAGCGTTTTTGTCTCCGTACCATTCCACTCACGACGCTCTAAATCTAAATATAGATGCTTCACATTTTCTGTAAAAAGTATATTTGACATTGTCTTTTCAAAGCTATCTAAATATACAACTTTCTTTATACCTGAAATTTTCTCTGCTTCTTCGTTAGAAACTGTTTTACCGACCCATTTTTCCATTACTGGATCTGACTTTTCAATGAAAAGTGTTTCTTCTACACTATTTCCAAACTTCTTCAACATGAAAATAACATTCGGTTCATCAATTCCTGTTACATAGTAAAAATTTCGATTCGGCACAAATTTATAATGTGCATCCGCTGACATATGAGGTGCTTGTCCAGCGAATAAAATAGTAATAGATTCATCTGGTAATGTGTTTACTAATCGTTCTCTATTTTGAGCAAAAAATGTTGATTTCATAATAATCCCCCTAGCGTTCTATGTATACTTTTAAATCTAATTATCCAATACAATTCATTCTATTATTGTTATAATTTTTCGTCAATTAATAGTACTCATGAAGAAAGGAAAATTTTCATTACTAAGGCCCCTTCCAATCAAAATTACGCATACTACTCCACAATTTCTTGACATTTATTCCATATACTTAAAATCTCATATATAGGAAAGGAGCTACAACTTTGAAATATTATGTAGCAACAGGATTAGCAATTACTTCTTTATTCATAATTTCAGGATGTTCTAGCAACACCGAAACAGCACCGGCGAAGAAAGACACGGTGCAATCTCAGCCAAAACATACAGAAACAGTAAATACGAGTCCGCAAAACTTCTATAAGGAAACTACCTCTGGCAAAATCGAGCACATTCATGGAATTGGCTATGCAGGAAATATGCCTGGGGTTTCTATCGCCACTCATAGCGGGATAAAAGTTTACCAAAATGGAAAATGGCTTGAAACTAAGACTGAGCTACATGATTATATGGGATTTCAAGCAACGAAGAACGGATTCTTTGCCAGCGGTCATCCTGCACCAGGCGCAAATTTTAAAAATCCTTTAGGGTTAATGAAAAGTTCTGATGGCGGTAACACCCTTGAAAAGCTAGCATTCTATGGAGAATCTGATTTTCATAACCTTGCTGTCGGATACAATACGGAAGCTATTTATTTATACAATGAGCGTCCAAATTCTAAATTACAACAAGGTTTTTATTTCAGTACGAACAACGGACAAGATTGGAAAAATAGTAAGTTAAAAGGTCTTTCAAGTACGATTCATGCCTTTTCCGTACATCCAGATCAAGCTAGTGTAGTAGCGGTAAGTACGAAAGACGGTGTTTATTTATCTACTGATTACGGAAATACATTTGAACTATTCTCTACATCACTTGAATCGACAGCAGTTACATTAAGTAATGAAGAAGTTATTTACGCCCCTATCAATAAGCAAATCGTAACGAAGAAATCAATTGCTACAAATGAAGAGACAAACATACAAATTCCAGCTTTAGATCCTAAAGATGCAATTATGTACATATCGCAAAACCCTCAAAATTCAGCTGAAATAGCATTTGCTACAATGAAAGCTAATGTGTTCCTTTCTACAGATGAGGGTAAAACGTGGAAGCAGATTACAAAAGAGGGAGCATTCCAATTTAATTAGAAAGGTGAATATAACGTGTTTTCAACAATTAGTGAATGGAGCTATCAACTCATGTCTCCTTTAATGGATGTCGCGAATGCTACGAAATCAGTACCTCTTTTATTTGCGTTTTTATTAGGCGTAGTAGGTACTCTTGCTCCTTGCCAATTAACAGGAAACATTAGTGCTATTACACTTTATGGCAATCACTCTTTACAAAAAGGACATACATGGAAACATATATTGTTATTCATTTTAGGAAAAATAATAGCTTTTACAACGCTTGGACTATTCGTATGGTTTTTAGGAAAAGAGACTCAGCAAATATTAACTTTGTACTTCCCGTGGTTACGAAAAATAATTGGTCCTTTATTGATTTTGATGGGGCTAATGTTAGCCGGTATTATAAAGAGCAGAAATTTCTTCTCGATCAAATTTATACGAAAACAATATGAAGTTGGCTCATTTTTACTTGGATTCTTCTTTTCCTTAGCTTTCTGTCCGACTATGTTCGTTCTATTTTTCGGAACGCTAATTCCTTTATCTTTCTCATATAATTATGGTTACTTGTTTCCACCATTCTTTTCGATAGGAACTGCTCTCCCTATCGTTATATTAATGTTCATCATCTCCTACCTTGGATTAAATGGGGCACTACTTAAAAAGAGCCGAAAAATAGGAAAAACCATTCAGCTTATAGCTGGAATACTACTCATTTTAGTTGGGCTCTATGATACTACTCTATATTGGTAATACATACAAAAGGTAAGCTACAGTGAAATGAGCTTACCTTTGTATCATTTTATTTATTCATTTTTTCTTTTGTTGTAGTTGGCTTAGTAAATTCATAACAAACGCCAGAAACAGCGGATCATTCTCTTTTCTAGGTGACCACTGCATAATAAGTTGCCGTGGAATTCTAATTTCTATCGGTTGCACAATGAAATCATTAATAATTTGCTTATGTAGTCCTGATACTGGAACAATTGTTATACCGTTAACCTGTAAAGCAAGTGCTAATGCTGAACTAATGGTCTCTGATTCCATCACTTTATTAACTACTATTTCATTTTTCGTCAAATATGGTTCAAGTACTTCTTTACAACCAGAAAGCGGCATAATAAAAGGATAATTTTTCAACTCTTTAATAGTAAGATTAGGTGGAACAAACTTTGAAGAAACCATAACATACGGATCTTCACCAATGACATCATAATGAAATCCTTGTATTAAATTTTCTTTTATAGAAATAGAAAAATCTGCACTTCCAGAAGACAACCAATCTAAAACTTCTTGGTAGCTTCCCTCTCGAACTGCAAGCACATACTGACTTTGATCAAAATTACCTAATTCGATACACTCAGCCAAACAATATACAGTAACTGAAGGGTATGTAGCTAATACAATCTTATATAAGCTTTTATTTTTCAATTTTAAAGCTGTTTCTTCAAGATTTTCATACTCGATTAGAAGTCTATCTACACAAACTAAAAATTCTTTTCCATTTTCAGTTAAAACCGTTCCTTGTCTAGAGCGATCAAATAAAGTGATAGCATATCGTTTCTCTAATTTGTTTATGATATGAGTTATAGCCGGCTGTGTCATATGTAATTCCTTAGCAGCTAAACTAATGCTATTCAAACGAGCCACGTATTTAAAAACTTTAAAATCAAAAACGTTCATTTTGTTCTCCTTATATAAAAAATATTTATATCATCTATAAATAAGCTTCATTATATTTATCAACTCACTTCATATACACTAATTATACATCATCAATATTACGAAAAAATAAACATATAAACATTAGAGGAGTGTTGATTAAATGAGTACTTACGTTTTAGTACATGGAGCATGGCAAGGTGAATGGGCATGGGAATTAGTAAAACCTCAACTAGAAGCTTTAGGTCACACCGTTATTACACTAGACTTACCTGGAAGCGGGAAAGATATGACTCCCTCCCAAAATATAACGTTAGATTCCTATGTTAATGCAGTAACAGCTACTATAAATCAACAAAATGAAAGAGTTATTCTTGTTGGACATAGTATGGGTGGAATTGTGATTACTCAAACTGCTGAACTTATACCCAATAAAATCGATAAATTAGTATATCTTTGTGCATTCTTACCACAAAACGGAGAAAGTCTTGGTAGTAAATTAAATGGAGAAACCGGACCACAATTCTCTATAAATGAGAATGACTTGACTGCTGAACTTATACCAGAGTTGATTGAACAAACATTTTTAAATGCTACAGAAGACGGCGCTATTAAAGAAGCATCTTTTAATCAAATGCGTCCTCAACCACTAGGACCGTTCCAACAAGAGCTAAAAATATCAGAAGAGAATTTTGGAACTATAAATCGGATTTATATCGAAACAACTCTAGATAGAGCGATTCCAATTGATTTTCAGCGCCGAATGAATACAGAGACCCCTTGCACGAAAATAATTACTTTTGAAGCTGATCATTCACCATTCTTTTCTAAAGCGACAGAACTTGTTAATTGCTTAAATGAGTTACGCTAAATTTCATTTAATGAAAATAGACACCCGCAGGTGTCTATTTATTATGCTAACTAGAGATTGTATTTTCTTCACTACATTTGCATGCCCTTTTGCTTCATCTCCCACTTTTTATACAGCAGTACTGTACCAAATAAAAATACCCCTGCAATAAATGAAACTACTGGTAACATTTTTATCATTTCATCAGGAAATACGAGCGGTAATAACGGAAATGCATACGCTGCTGGAATACGTACTCCAACGATTTTTAATAAAATAAGCATTAATATCATATTGAATAAAGTGACTACAATCCATGAATCAATGGAAAAATACAATAACGTTCCAACAGTTGCTGATGTAGTTAATACTAATATTTGTTTAAATGCCATTTTTTCATTGTACATCGGCTTTTGAAGTGATTCATACACGACAACTAATATTGGTGGAATAACTGCTAATTTTTCATAACCAGTTATCCAACATAAACTGATCCACACGAAATTTAATATTAGAAATACAGTCATATATTTATACTGTATATTCATTTTTCGCTCAATACCGTTGTTCAATTTAAATATAAGAACACCTACCATTAAAATAAATGTAAAAGCGAATACTGCGATAACAAATGACCATTCCGTCGCATTTGTTACTATTGGTAATAAACCTGTCGCAATAGATGGTGCTAAATTAGATTGAATTACACGTAAAAACAGCAACATCAATACAAGTGTTAAACTTACTTTCCCTAAATAGGCTATATCCATTTGATTCACCATAAAACCAATTACAGCTGTTATTGACGTTGCAATAAAGATTTTTTCTGGTTGTCTTAACCACCCTGGCTCACGATACGCCCATAAAGCAACTGCCATTGCTGCTATTTCCGGCAAAATGACTTCTGGATCATTTAATAACACACCTGCTGTTACCATTGCTAAAATAAATGAAATAGCAATCGTATATGAGATGATAGTTTCTTTCTTTGAAATTACTGCATTCATTCATACATACTCCTTTTTGCTTATTACTTCCATAATGTAAAATAATACATTTATATACCCTACTAAGGTATTGTATATTAGCATCTTTTCTATTTCAAGTATTTAGTTTTTTCATTCTTTATCCCCACATACACTTACAAAACAAGGAATGTTTCTAGGCATTGACACTTATTAAAAGATAAGTTACAATAACTATACATTAGTAAGTAACTAATGTAATTAATTTAACTAGAGGTGAATCAAATGAAAAACATTTTATTCCGTATTAACGAATTATCAAAAAAAGAAAAAGCATCTGGATTAACAGTTGATGAAAAACAAGAACAACAAATGTTGCGTCAAAACTATACAAAAACATTTCGTGGAAGCTTAGATTCCATTTTATTAAACACAAAAATTGTTGATCAACATGGTCTTAACGTTACACCAGCCGCATTACAAGATGCTCAAATACGTTTAAAATTAAGCAAATGAAATTAGCGATAAAAAAGCAATCGTATAAAACATAAAAAGAGCCGGAATTCCTATTTAGAAATTCCAGCTCTTTTTATTGTCTTTTCTAATTTAGCATATGAGCGATACATCGCAATTCTCCACGATACAATCATCGCAAATGCAAGTAAGAAAAACATTCCGCTTAACTGTGCTAAATCAATTGATTGACTTAAATATGATTTTAACGCTACTCGTACAGCCAATAATCCGACTAAAATAAATATGAATGCTTTTGACGGTTTCATAAATATATGTTCAGCCCTTATTTCGAGCTTAGTTGTTTTAATTAGAAATATAGAGAAAATAAGTCCTACGCTAATTGCCTCTATTATTTCTAACGATGTTAATCGAAACTCTGGTAAGAAGTACATCATTGCACCAGTGCTCATAAAAATTGGCGGTAATATAATTTTCTTTTTCGTTACCGGTTTTTTCGCTGCTTTAAAGCGCAGAAACATGACACCAACAGCCATACAAACCGCTACAATACTTGATAAAAGTGCTATCATACTCTCTCCACCCCTATCTATTTAACAGACTTTTTGAGCAAAATCATAAACCAAACGAGCCCGATACTTATAATAACATGACCTAATCCAGCCATATGGCTTAAACCGTTAAAGTCAGTTCCATTTACTTGTAGAAGACCTCTCCATAGCATTGTTGCGATAGTAAAGATTAATCCTACATTATAAACAACAAACCATGCACGAAAGCTCTTTGTTTCTTGTACATGAAACACTTTACATAAAGCTAAAGCAATTAAACAGAATACGAAACCGAGCACTAATACATGTGTATGCACCAATTGCAACATTGTGGATCCTTTAATTCCTTGTGCTTTCGTATACTCTCTTGCAAATACTCCTGATAATAAACCAATAATTAAGTAAATGAATGCCGCATTATATAATCTCTTCATTCTATTCCTCCTGTTGTAAACTTTCTATATTCGCTGCAATTATTTTAAGCAAAGTTTATGAACGGAATATGAACAAAATATTACATTCAATTGTTGAAAATAAAAAAGCCATCCCACAATTAATAATTGTGGAATGGCTTTTCAACTTATTTTAAATCTTCTATCGAGAAAGCGCCTGGAAGTAACTGCTCAACAGTCACTTCTTTTTCGTCGCCTTTTACATTCGTTAGTAAAACTGGCATTTTCGGTTCACAGAATTCAGCTATCACTTGTCTACAAGCACCACATGGTGAAATCGGTCCATCCGTTTCGCCTGTAATAACTAAGTAACTAAAATCGCGCTCCCCTTCTGATACTGCTTTAAAGATCGCTGTTCTTTCTGCACAGTTACATAAACCGTAAGAAGCATTTTCTATATTACAACCAGTATAGATTTTACCTTCTTTCGTAACTAACGCTGCACCAACAGGAAATTTTGAATACGGAATATATGCTTTTGCTAACATCTTATTTGCTTCTTCAATATATTTTTTCTTATCCATATTATTTCCTCCTCAAAGTAAGTGTAATTATGATTAGTCAGTAATCACTGTATGAACTAATTTAGGAGCCACTGCTGTTTCAGCGATAGAAATGTTCTCATAAATTTTTGCTTTTACATCTTCTACATTTTCACGATTTGCATAGATCGTTACGAATGGCTCGCCTTCTTTTACTGCATCGCCAACTTTTTTACGTAACATTAATCCTACTGCTAAATCAATTTCATCTTCTTTTGTTGCACGTCCAGCACCTAGTAACATAGCTGCAATACCAATCTCATCTGCAACAATGTTAGAAATAACACCTGAAGTTTTAGCTGGTACATCAATTACATACTTCGCCTGTGGCATTTTTTCTGGATTGTCTACAATTGAGCTATCTCCGCCTTGATTGCTTAAGAACTCTTTAAACTTCTCAGTTGCTTTTCCGTTTTTCATAACTTCAATTAGCATTTCACGAGCTTCTTCTAATGTATTTGCTTTTTTCGCAAGTACGACCATTTGACTTCCTAATACAAGTACTAATTCTGTTAAATCTTCTGGACCTTCACCTTTTAACGTATCAATCGCTTCTTTCACTTCTAGAGCATTACCAATCGCAAATCCAAGAGGTTGTGACATATCTGAAATAACAGCCATAGTTTGACGTCCTACATTATTTCCGATACGTACCATTGCATGTGCTAATTCTTTTGCATCTTCTTCTGTTTTCATAAATGCGCCAGCACCTGTTTTTACATCAAGTACGATCGCGTCAGCACCAGCTGCAATTTTTTTACTCATAATTGAACTTGCGATTAAAGGAATTGAGTTTACTGTTCCTGTTACATCGCGTAATGCATAAATCTTTTTATCGGCTGGTGTTAAGTTTCCTGTTTGTCCAATAACAGCTACTTTATCACGGTTTACAATATCAATGAACTGCTCTTTCGTAATTTCAACGTGGAATCCTTCTACCGCTTCTAACTTATCAATTGTTCCGCCTGTATGTCCTAAACCACGACCAGACATTTTTGCTACTGGCACATCTAAAGCAGCTACTAATGGCCCTAATACTAATGTTGTTGTATCACCTACACCGCCAGTTGAATGTTTGTCTACTTTAATTCCTTCAATTGCTGATAAATCGATTGTTTCTCCAGACTCCACCATTGCCATCGTTAAATCTGCACGTTCACGATCTGTCATATCTTTAAAGAAGATTGCCATTGCAAGCGCACTCACTTGATAATCAGGGATACTTCCATCTGTATATCCATTAATAAAGAATTTGATTTCTTCAGTCGTTAATTCTTTGCCGTCACGTTTTTTTGCAATAATATCTACCATTCTCATTACAATCACCATTCCTTTTTATATGATATAAATCTATTAAAATAATAAGCCAACGATTGTTGCTGATAAGAAACTTACTAATGTTGCACCGAAAAGTAATTTCAAACCGAATCTTGCGACTACATTCCCTTGCTTTTCATTTAAGCTCTTAACTGCCCCTGCAATAATTCCAATTGAAGAGAAGTTTGCAAATGAAACTAAGAATACAGATATAATCGCTGTCGTTCTATCTGAGAAATTAAAGTTTCCTTGTGCTAAATCTGTCATAGCGACAAATTCATTTGATACTAATTTTGTTGCCATAATATTTCCGGCATTAACTGCTTCGTGCCAAGGTACACCCATAATAAATGCAAATGGTGCAAATACATAACCAAGTATTTCTTGGAACGAAATACCAATTACACCTTTAAATACTGCATTAATGAATGCGATTAAAGCAACGAAACCGACTAACATAGCTGCTACTGTAATCGCAACTTTAAATCCATCTATAATGTATTCCCCTAATACTTCAAAGAAAGTCTTTTTCTCTTCTTCTTGTACTTCTAACATATCTTCTTCTTCAGTAACTTCATACGGGTTAATGATAGAAGCGATAATAAAACCACCAAATAAGTTAAGAACTAAAGCGGTTACAACATATTGCGGTTTTAATAACACCATATATGATCCGACGATAGACATTGAAACGGTAGACATTGCAGATGCACATAATGTATACATCCTTTTCTCTGGCAATAACCCTAATTGTTTCTTAACTGAAATAAACACTTCAGATTGTCCTAAAATCGCAGATGCAACTGCATTATATGATTCTAGTTTCCCCATTCCATTTACTTTACTTAATGCTAGACCGATAGATTTCACAATAATAGGTAATACTTTAATGTGTTGCAAAATACCTATTAAAGCTGATATAAATACGATTGGCATTAATACACTTAAAAAGAACGAGAACTCTTTTTGATTTACTAATCCACCAAATACGAAATTCACACCATCAGCGGCATATTTTAATAACTCTCCAAAACCATCTGCTATTCCGCTAATTAATATATTCCCTACACTTGTATTTAATAATAAAAACCCCAAAATAAATTGTAATATAACCATCGTTATGATTGGGCGATATTTGACTTTCTTTCTATTATTACTAGCAAGCCAAGCGATACCTAAAATCAATACGAGGCCAAAAATACCAATTAAGTATTTCATAAGCCGTCTCCTCCCATTCGTATCCGCTTACATTTTTTTCAATTATTAAAGCAATAGATACACTTTACTTTGTGTATCTATTGCTTTTGACTTCATTAATGATTAGTAGTTATCTGTAGCACCTTTTGCATCATTTAATACGATTGCAACACTAGCACTTGCTCCAACGCGAGAAGCTCCAGCAGCTACCATTTTGTCTGCATCTTCACGTGTACGAACGCCACCAGATGCTTTTACACCAACGTTTGGTCCAACTGTTTTACGCATTAATGCGATGTCTTCAGCAGTTGCTCCGCCAGTTGAGAATCCAGTTGAAGTTTTTACGAAATCAGCACCAGCTTTTACTGATAATTCACAAGCGCGTACTTTCTCTTCATCTGTTAACAGGCAAGTTTCAATGATTACTTTTACAAGAGCTTTTCCTTTTGCTGCTTGTACTACTTCATAAATATCTTTTTCAACGAACTCATTATCGCCATCTTTTAAAGCGCCTACGTTGATTACCATATCAACTTCAGTTGCACCTTTTGCAATAGCATCTTTTGTTTCGAAAGCTTTTGTTTCAGTAGTGCTTGCTCCTAATGGGAAACCGATTACAGTACAAACATCTACGTCATGTCCAGCTAATTCTTCAGCAGCTAGCTTCACCCATGTAGGATTAATACAAACAGAAGCGAATTTATATTCCTTTGCTTCTTCGATTACTTTCATAACATCTTCTTTTGTAGTATTAGCTTTTAAAATTGTATGGTCAATTAACTTTGCAATATTCATTATCTTCACTCCTCATATCTTTTAACAACTTCATTCTAACTCTTAGTTGAACAAATGTAAATACACTTTTGAAATTTTGTTCACTCTTTTTGAAAAGTTATTTTCTTGTAGTAAATAAAGCGCATTCTAACGAAGAAACATTTCCTATTTAAAATCAAAACTTTTATATTAACAATGGTAGTATGTATCTCAATATCCATAATTATTTTTAAAAAGGCAATTTGTATTCAAAAAACACTCCTGTAATTTATACATAACAAAATAAAAGGCTTTCTCAAAATTAACATCTTGAGAAAGCCTTTTATTTCTAATCTTTTTGATAATGTAACAGTTCTTTTGCTGTATGCTGATCAATAATTAATACATTTGCATACCCGCCACGTAACGCACCATCAATTGATTTTATTTTTCTATTACCACCGGCAACTAAAATAGAGCGTTTCTTCAATTTTAATTCTTCTAACTCAATCCCAATTGTACGTTGATTAATTTCTTCACTACTAATATTTCCGTCTCCATCAAAGAAACGTGAACAAATGTCACCGACCGATTGTTTTTTGAGTAAACTTGTTTCATCCTTATCGAAATAGCCTAATCGGAATAATAGCGCTTCGTCTCGCACTGTCCCTACAGTGAAAATTGCAATATTCGCTTGTTTCCCCATTTCAATAATATGATGAATATGTCGATCCTGCTCTACTAATTCCTTTGTCACTGCATTATCAAATATTACTGGTAGTGGTAAATTTCTTGGCGTCGTTTGAAAAGCATCTGCAAATAAAGCAATGGTCTCATTCGCATATGTATTTACACTCGAATGACTAATACCACCTTTTAACTGGACAACTTCTACACCTTTTACATGTTGTGGTACGATTTTTCTAGCGATTTCATACATCGTCATTCCCCAGCTTACACCAACGATATCACCGTTTTTAACCGTCTTTTCCATATACTCAGCTGCATATTTACTAATATACTCTGTAATCGTTGCATATTCTGGCACTGGAGAAAATACGACATGTGCCTCTAACAAGTTGTACTTTTCTTTCAGTAAATTTCCAACGTTATCTAAATCAGCAAATGGATCGGCTATACTAATTTGAACAAACCCTTTTTCTTTCGCGTACTTTAATAATCGAGAGATAGTCGGTCTTGAAATATTTAATTTGTTAGCAATTTCTTGCTGACTATAATCTGATTGATAATATAATCTTGCAACTTCAACGCTTAATTGTTGTTTATCTTTATCCATAGTAACTCGTTACATATCCTTTCCTGTATTTCCTTTTCGTTACAAGCATTATACAGCTTTATGCAAGAAATTTCGACTACCGAATTTTATCTATCTGAACTTCTACTACACTTAGTATTTAAAACGAAACTTTAATCAATGATTTTTTATCCATCCCCTACTAGTTATCTGCCCGCCCCCATAATGTAAGATTTTTTCTTATAAAGCAAATCGGTCAGGTTATTAAGGTAGTCATTTTTAAAGTTCAAATTAGATATGTTTTTAAAATCAGTATGAGCGTGTAAAATAGTAGTTTTGGAATAAACAAATAAAAGAAATAATCAATAGTGATTATTTCTCTTTTCATATACATATTTATTTTTGGAAAAACAATCTAACTCCAAATACTAATAATACGGCGCCTGTAATACCCTCTATTGTACGGTTCACTCTTTCTTTTCTTAAAAAAGTTCTTAATTGACGTATGAGTGAGATATAAAGTAAATACCATATTGCTGTCAAAGTCGTAAATGTGACTCCTAATAAAAGAAATTGTAAGAAATGATTTTGATTACTCACAATAAATTGGGGTAAAAAACTAAGGAAAAATACAGCAGTTTTTGGGTTTAAAATTGCCGTAGTAAATCCTTGTCTAAAGCTTTTAATTGCACCAATATTCTTAGATTCCATTTCTACTGAACCTGATATATCTTCTTTTTTATGTAAGGCACTTTTAATTGACTTTACAGCTAAGTAAATTAAATAAACTGCGCCAGCATATTTTATAAATGTAAATAACATAGCAAATTTCATTAAGATAGCAGAAAGTCCTAACGTAGCCATTATTGTATGAATCATCATTCCAGATATCGTTCCTAAAACAGTCTTTATCCCGCCATTTTTACCATGCGAGATAGTATTTTTTGTAACTAGTGCAAAACCAGGACCAGGCATCATTATGATTAACATTGCTGTAAGGATAAATAGTAGATAATTTTCCATGTTCTAGTATTTCCTTTCCAATTTTTAGTTTTGCTTACAGTATAGCTTTTTTCATTAAAACATTAAATACAAAAAGCTTAATCAGAAATTTATCTATCAAATTACAAATCCACCTCTCACAAAAACAGGATAAAAAATAAACAGCGGAACTAGTCCACTGTTTACTTCGCCACACCTTCATGTAATTTTTCTGTATAATCTTTTACATCTTTCCAGCTATCTTTCGCTGTATGTAAATCTTCTTTTATGAAGGTAAATTCTTCAGGGCTGATTCCTTTTACGTTTTGTAGTAAATTATTATATTTTGCCCCTACTGTATACCATTGATTTGATATATTTTGCAGTGCTGTAATTGCTGCATCAATCGTTTCAGTCATATTTGTTGTTTTATTTTTTACATCTGTCAATATTGCCACTTCTGCTTGTGCTCCAGAAATTCTATCCTTTAAATTGGTGATTTCTCGTTCTGCATTGGCGATATCTTTTTTCGCAATAGCAATCATCGGTCCACCAGCAAGACATGTTATTAGCGCTACGCACAGTACGCCACCAGCAATGACCATATCATTACTCTTTTTGATTGAATCATTATATGTATTTATTTGTTGCTCTAGAGCTGGAATACCAGCATTCGTACTTGCCAAAATCGATGTTAATTGATTTGTATCCTCTTTAAAACTATTTGTGTCTTTCGCCATTCTATCGCGAAAAGCTTTCAAATCCCCTAATAATACATCTACCTCATTTTGATTCTTTACAATATCCGCATACAATTTTTCTAAATCCGCTTTTAATTTCCCACTATCCTTTTGTTCAATCGCTATTAACATGCTATTATAATACGCTTGAAAAGTATTATTGTAATTAATAATATTTTGATCTGTTTTCATAATTTGAGGCTTCATATGATCTAACCAATACGCTGCGTTAATTTTTGCATCTCTTTGGTGCTGAACCATATTTCCTTTAAACTCACTATTAATGGAACTTATTTTACTCAAATCAGTCTCTTGCTGATTTTGAATTAATTTTGCATATGAATCCATTGCAAATATGCTCGATGTCGTTTGCGCCATTACATCTTGGAATCCAGCTGGCCCTAACGAATAATTTTTCACACTTTCTTGCAATGTTTTTACATTTGGTTCTGCTGCAAAAGGATGTAAAGGAAATGTGTTACTCGTTGCCACCCCAGCAATCATTAACGCTAAAAGACATTTTTTATAAAATCGTTTCTGCATTCTTTTCACCTATTTTCTTTATAAGAGTATAAAAAGCTCCTGCTCACAACTGAACAGGAGCTTCAAATCATTCATCAATACGTAACGCTCTAACGATTCGTATTTGATTAAGCTTTTTTCGTATCTACTACTTTAATATCTTCAGCATAAATCTTTTCTGCATAATCTTTAATGTTTTTCCAGCTATCTTTCGCAATGTTTAAATCTTCTTTAATGAAAACAAGGTCGTTTGGACTAATTGAATCTACATTTTGAAGTAAAGAATTGTATTTTGATCCCATTGTGTACCATTGGTTTGAAATGTTTTGCAACGCTGTAATTGCAGTATCAATTGTATTTGTTAAATACTCCGTTTGTGTTTTAATATTCGTTAACCCAGCTACTTCTAATTGAGCAGTTGTAACTTGTCCTGTTATTTTTTGAATTTCAGCTTGTGCATTATCAAGCTCTTTCTTCGCTAATACGATTCCAGCTGTACCACCGCCTACTGCTGCTGCACCACCTGCAATTAACGCGACTCCTAGCGGCGTTCCTGCACCTGTAGCAATGACTACTGCACCACCAATAATGGCAATTGGCCCTAGAGCTGTCGCAACTGATGAACCAATAATAATTGCATTATACTTACTAATCGCTTCATTATACGTTGTAATTTGATTTTGCAGAAGCGGGATTCCTGCATCTTGACTAGCTAATATAGATGTAATTTGATTTGCATCACCCTTGAAGTTTTGCGTATCGGACGTCATTTTGTTTCGGAATTTCTTCAAGTCTTCTACTAACTGATCTACCTGCGCTTTATTTTCATTAATACTACTTGATAATCTAGTTAACCCTTTCGTAAGAGTCGCTTTATCTTTTGCGTCTACCGCAGTAACTAAAGTATCATAATAGTTTTGGAATTTCGTATTGTAATTAATAATATTTTGATTCGTTGAAATAAGCTGTGGTTTTAATACATCTAACCATTGCTTCGCATTTCCTCTAGCTGTATCCTGGTGCTGAATCACTTTCCCTTTTAAAGCCGTATCAACAGACGATACATTACCAAAGTTAACATTACCTTGTTTAATAATTGTTAAAGCGTACAGATCCATTACTAAAGCATTTGAACCTGTTCTTTCCATTGCATCTTTTAAGCCTTCTGGTCCTAATGAGTATTCCTCATAGTCATTATAAGCTTTTGCTACCGCATGAACTGGAGCTTGTTTCACTGTACTTTCAGCTGCATACGTATGAGCTGGCATGATGTTCCCTGCTGCAAATACTGCCATAAGTGCTGATAGAGCCATTACTTTATAAGGTTTTTTTGTCATTTTTCTTCTCTCCCTATATCGTTACTTATTTTTAATGTACTTCAACGTTTGTAACGTAATCTTCAAATTGATTTGTTTGCTTATTCATTTCATCACTTACTTTTTTAATTTGATTGAAATGTTTTTGAAGTAAACTACTATCTGTATATGTGCCTTCTTCAACATTCTTTTGAATTTGGATCATATTATTATTTAAAACTTTCCAATCTGTTAATAACGTTTCTAAAGTTATAATTTGACGATCGATTAGTTCTGTAAAGCTACTTACTTGATCTTCAACAAATGTAATTTGTGTCGCTTCTGCTTCAGTTTGTGATAGCTTTTGAATAAGTGGTAGTAGCTCTTTTTGCTTTTGCTGAATGCGAAGAGCCGCTTCCCTCGTTTGACTATCTGCAGCATTTACAATTTCATTACTTAAAGTACCGATAGAAACAAAATCAATTGTTTTCGTTTGTGCAGTTTGATTTGTAATTGTAAATACTTGTTTACCGATATTAATAGAACCTTTAATAATTTCTTGAGGTCTATTCAAAATAGTCGTTAGTTCAGCTTGAATTTCCCCTTGAATTCTTTTAATATCTTCTCTTAACTTCACAATATCTCCGCTTGATCCTTGTAATGTTTTGATTGCTTCATCGGCTTTAATTGATAAGTTGCTACTATCTTTATCTAATACCATTTTAAATCGATTTAACTCTAATAAATCTCGCTCCATACTCTCTTGGATGCTTTGTACTTGCAATTGTAACTTTCCATATGCACCTGTAAAATCTGTTTTTGCTTGTTCATCTTCATTTACGTTTCCTGCTAGTTCATAGAGCTTACTATAATAGCTATTAAATCTAGTACTATATCTCATCATCTCTTGATTTAAGTCGATTAGCTTCGGATTATATTCATCAATCCACTCTCTTACATTTGCCTTCGCAAACTTTTGATGATTCGTCAAACTACTCATCGCATTCACCTTAATGTCTGGCTGTTGTAAAATAACTAATCCGTATGCTTGTATTAGCGGTGACTGTGATCCTAACATTCGAATTGAATTAGATAATGTATTTGGAGCAATTACATTTTGTGCATATACTGTTTTCACTTCTGTTTGCCCCTCCATTGCGTAAGCGCTTACAGGAATAAAACAACTCGTAGATACTGCTGTAACCAATAACCCTGTAATTAAAGTCTTTTTCACTTTAACTCCTCCTATGTATTAGCAACTATTACTATCGCATTTTATTATTCTATTTTCTTGCACATAATTTGAGATGGTTAAAATAGAGAACGTTCTCACCGCGATCCATGTATGAACCACCTCTCTCAACTTTTATTGCTACAGTACTTACTTATTGTTATAAAACATTTCATATGTGATTAGTATGAATAACATTGTATAAAATTTCTATTTTATAGCCATTTCCACATTCACACAGTGAATATATTACATGAAAATATTATTCATTTTAAACTAAATAACGTACGTAAATATGAAATTTCGTTTTGTTTTCATGTAAGTTTTGTACTGTAAGGTCATTTAAACACAGCTATTTATCTATCGTAAAGAAGTATTTTCATTCCCTTTATTTTCAAGCTTTCATGTCCTTATTTCAAAATATAATCCGCTACACTATTTCAATTGAAATATCCATATATCACAACGAAAATTCCTACTTATCCATAGATATAAAAATTATATCAATATACTTTTTAGTCTCATATGCAATTATGCATAGTGTATACACAAAAAGGATAGCTTCACTTTCATGAAGCTATCCTTAAAAAATCTTCTTACTTTTTCAAATGATATGGAACTGTCGTAATAACAACATTTCTTTTATAGAGTAAATACGCACGAATGAGTAAACTAGACTGGTTATGAAGAATGTTATGCCAACCTTTTTTCGGAATGAACTGTGGTATAACGACCGTAACTCGGTAATTTGATTCACTCGCTTTATATTGCACTGTATCAATAAACTTTGTTAGCGGTTGAAGAATGCTTCTATAATGCGAATGCAATGTAACAAGTCTTACTTCAGGTTGCCACTTCTTCCATTTCTCTTCGAATTTCTTTTCCTCTTCTCTGTCAAAAGCAACATATACAGCAATTACTTGATCTGCAGAAAGAGACTTCGCATAGTTCAATGAATTTTCTACCACATGTGTCATACCAGCCACAGGAACGACAATTACATTTCCCTTAATCGGAACTAGAGGTTCACAAGTTTTTAAACTTAACTGATCACCAACCGCATCATAGTGCCTCTTAATTCTGTGGAATAGGAATATGATTGCAGGTAAGAAAATAAGTATCGACCAAACTTGTGCGAATTTAGTTAAAAAGAACATACTCATTACAATAAAACTAATGACTGCTCCAATTAAATTGACCGTTAATCTCAAAGCCCATCCTTCAGGCTTTTCACGAAGCCATTTTAATACCATACCAGTTTGAGAAAGTGTAAATGGAATAAATACCCCTACTGCATATAACGGGATTAAATGTTCTGTTTGCCCTTGGAAAGCTACAATTAAAATAATCGAAGCAATCCCCAGTATAATAATACCGTTTGAGTAACCTAGGCGGTCTCCTCTAATCGTAAACATTCTCGGTATGAATTTGTCTTTTGCAAGGTTAACTGCTAATAGCGGAAATGCAGAATACCCTGTGTTAGCAGCAAGAATTAATATTAAAGCCGTTGTACCCTGTATGAAATAGTACATGAAATTACGTCCAAATGTTTGTTCAGCAATTTGTGAAACAACTGTTACTTCCTTACTTGGAGAAATTCCGTAATAATAAGCTAAGAAAACAATTCCTGAAAATAAAACAGCAAGTAATGCACCCATTGCAAGCAATGTTTTCGCTGCATTGTTTGGCGCAGGATCCTTAAAGTTTGGAATTGCATTTGAAATTGCTTCAACACCTGTTAAAGCCGAACTACCTGATGCAAATGCTCGTAACAGTAAGAACAAACTAATTCCCGCAACTGGTGTTCCAATCGGCGTGTGTAAGGCCTGCGACACGTGACCAGTTAAAATATTATAAATCCCTACCCCAATTAATATGAATAGTGCTAAAACGAATAAATAAACTGGATATGCTAAAACGGAAGCTGATTCCGTTACACCTCTTAAATTTAATATCGTAATCAATATAACAAATATAACTGCAATAATTACTTTATGTGCATGTAAGCTCGGAAAAGCAGACGTAATCGCATCTGTACCTGCAGATACACTTACTGCAACAGTTAAAATATAATCGACTAATAAAGATCCTCCAGCTATTAACCCTGGATTCATCCCTAAATTTTCTTTTGATACAACATACGCTCCTCCGCCATGCGGGTAAGCGAAAATAATTTGTCGATAAGATAAAATAAGAGCAGTTAATAATACTAATACCCCAACAGCTATCGGAATGGAATACCAATAAGCTATTGCCCCTAGACCTGTTAATGCGATTAATATTTGCTCTGGTCCGTATGCGACCGATGACAATGCGTCAGAAGATAAAATGGCTAGTGCCTTCGTTTTATTAAGCTTTTGCTCTCCTAACTCAGTTGATTTTAACGGCCTTCCAATTAAAAACCTTTTGATTGATGAAACCACTGCTGTCCACTCTCCAATAATTTTGTACGAACTTTTCTGTTAGTTACAGCGGATAAACGATTTCTTCAGGAAACAAAAAATGTCTACAAGCCATAACGAAATAGACTTGTAGACATTATTTTTTTTGTCGCACAAGCTCCACCTTCCTTCTCAATATAACGCTTACGAGGTTAGCTGTCGGATTCGGGCCTATGAGTAGCCCTACCTTTTTCAAGGATTCACCCCATTGGATTACGTACTAATCCATAAGAACGGGTCCCCCGTACCATGCGGTTTCAGCGATTTAGAAAATTGAAACTGTGGATTATAATACTCCTTTATTTTCAAAATGTAAACAAAAATTTTGAAAAAGAAAAAATTTAAATGATTGCGCATAATCCGCCGGTAAATATACATAATGAATATTAAAAAATCGATAAAGGAGACCCATATGTCTAAAGAAAAGAAGCCTATTTTTTCCGATTCCTATTTAGATGCATTAGCAAATGAAATTAATCAATTATACGGTAAACGTGAACAGGAAATAAATTTGACAGATAGAACGAAAAGAAATAAAGTGAAACTTTAATCAGTGGGGGTTTTCTTCATCCCCCACTGATTATTAGTTGAACCAATCG
>NZ_MACF01000071.1 GCF_001884045.1 Bacillus mobilis
GGTTAATTGCATAACGCTCTTCTAACTTTCCTTGCGAAAATTAGCGGATCATCAACGTCTTCAATATTAACGTAAATCAAGAGTTGTTATGTAATTATACGTAATCAAATTCGCACGCTTAGAGAAAAAGAAAAATCTCTGAATCTAAGGTCAAGTTTGAATTCAACTCATCACAAATATACACTTGGATTGGACCGATACTTTTCCTATGATTATTCAGAAAGAATAGCGTATTTTTTCATATTAGGTGGTATTTTGTTTTGTTAGTTTGATGGTGATGTAGCGGTACTCCTTTTAAAATAGTAGAGTATAAACATGAAAAAACTCCTAACAAAATTTTGTTAGGAGTTTTTTTCAAATACGCGATATTTTTTTAATCTTCACTATCGATTTCTATCGTACCTGTTCTAGCACTAACTTTTAAACTATTTAACAGATTATCAGGTGTCTTAATTTCCACTTCATATTCAAATGTAGATTGTGCTAAGTTGTCATCTTCTAATTCGAATTCTTTTTTCACATTCATAATTTCTCCCTTTGTATGCGCTAAAGAAATTTCACGAACTTGTTTCTCTGTATAGTTTTCATTCTTTTTGGCATAGTTGTAACCTATACCATAATATCCACCAACAATAGCAATACCACTTACTAAAATAGCAATTACACTTATTATTATTTTCTTTTTATGTTTCAACATTTTCGTCCACTCCTTTATGATTAATCATCTATTCCAAATTTTGCTTCAAGCGCATTTTCTGCTTGCTCTAATTGATCTTCCAGTATATCGTATTCTTTTTCTTGCGCTTTATATTGTTCAATCGTTATCGTTCCAGCATGATAATTTGCTTCTAGCTGATTATCAGATACATCTATCTTGTCATCTAATTGATCAATTTCTTTTTTTGCTGCTAAATACGTATTTAAATTTTCTTCTTTTGATCCAACTGGTTTCGTGTTATTTGCCTTTTCAACGATAGATGTGACTTCGTTTTTGAAATCTTGTATTTGCTTCGTATCATTCGCAGCAGCTTGTGTTTTGATTGGTTCTTGTTGTAGTTGAGAACTTTCTTTTTGCAATGTATCATTCTCCACCTTCAGTTGTTGTACTTCTGTATTGTTATCAGCTTGAGTAGAACAAGCTGTTAACAATACACAAGACATTGCTCCAATCAACATCCACTTTTTCATTCTGTTTTCCTCCCTTTACATGTGCACCTTATCCTTGCCTTTATATTACTGAACAAACATTAAAGGAAGATTAATGTACAAAAAAATAAAATGATATAATTAAATCGTTTCTAATCTTTCTTTAATGTTTTGGAATTATACTGATACATATTAATAAGAAGAAAAGGAGAATGTTAATGCGAGTTCTTATTGTCGAAGATGAACAAGACTTACAAAATATATTAGTAAAACGTTTAAATGCAGAACATTATAGTGTCGATGCATGTGGGAATGGAGAAGATGCCTTGGATTATATAAACATGGCTACCTACGATTTGATTGTGCTAGATATTATGATTCCCGGAATAGATGGTTTGCAAGTATTACAACGATTACGCGCGGACAATCATACAACTCCTGTCTTGCTTCTTACAGCTAAAGATACAATTGACGATCGTGTAACAGGACTCGACTTAGGTGCGGACGATTATGTAGTAAAACCATTTGCTTTTGACGAATTGTTAGCAAGAATTCGCGTGTTAATGCGAAGAAATACAGGAAACACATCTAATGTGTTTGAAATCGCTGACCTAGTGGTAGATTGCAATATGCATAAAGTAACTAGAGGAGATCAGGTTATCACTCTTTCCAGTAAAGAATTTGCTATTTTAGAATATATGATTCGTAATAAAGAAGTTGTGCTCACACGAGATAAAATTGAGCAACATGTGTGGAATTACGACTATGAAGGTGGCTCGAATATTATTGATGTTTACGTCCGCTATCTTCGTAAAAAAATTGATAGCCAGTTTGAAACGAAGTTAATTCATACGGTACGAGGAACTGGTTACGTATTGCGAGTAGAATCATGAAAAGACTATCAATCAAAATGAGAGTAACCCTGTGGTATACAGGGCTAATTGTAATTATTATGGCACTCGTGTTAGCTTTTATTTTAACTTCTTCAGATCAAGTTTTGCTTTTTAATATGAAAAATCAATTGAAGAGCACAGTAAAAGAAAGCATGGAAGATATCGAATATAAGCATGGACAATTAAAGATCGACGATGATTTTCAAACGTTAGAAGATGGAGTAAATATCAGCATTTATAATAAACAAGGTGAGCTGCTGGCAGGAAATAGTCCAACAAGCTTTAATAAAACGACATCGCTTAAATCTGATGAAATACAAACCATTAAAGACAGTAATAAAGAATGGATTGTATATGATTTTCTCCATAATGCAGGCGGCGATGAGCAAGTCTGGGTTCGTGGAATAATGACTATGAACCAATTATCATCAACGATGAATACACTTATTGTAGTAACACTCATCTCATTCCCATTACTTATTCTTATTGCGGCAGTCGGAGGATATTTTATTACGCAAAGAGCATTTCGACCTGTGCAACAAATGAGTGATTCAGCCAGTAAAATTAGTGATGGTAAAGACCTTTCGAAGAGAATTCATTTACAAGGTTCACCGAAAGACGAAATGTATCATTTAGCACAAACCTTTGACAAAATGTTTGCGCGATTGGAAACATCATTTGAAAGTGAAAAACAATTTACATCTGACGCATCTCATGAATTGAGAACACCAACATCTGTTATTATTTCACAATGCGAATACGCTTTATCGCAGAGAAATAACCCGAAAGAAATGGAAGAATCGTTAGAAGTCATTTTAAAGCAATCACGTAAAATGTCCGCGCTACTATCCCAACTCTTATTATTAGCAAGAGCTGACCAAGGAAACCATAATACTTTCCAATTTGAGTGTATCAATATGAGTGAATTAACGGAAATCGTTGTAGAAGAGCTTTCATTAATGGTTCCAGAAGCATCGATTGATATCACAACTCATATAGAGGAAAACCTGTTTATGAAAGCAGATCAAACATTGATGATGCGTTTATTAATGAATTTACTAACGAATGCGATTGCTTATAGCAAAGCGAACGGCACTGTGCATATGCAACTGTTCCGTGATGGAACCAACATAATAGGTAAAGTCTCCGATAATGGCATAGGCATCAGCGAGCAACATATTATGAAAATATGGGACCGCTTCTATCGAGTTGACGCAGCACGAACATCTTCAAGCACCGGAAACACAGGTTTAGGATTGTCGATGGTAAAATGGATTGTCGAACTACATGGAGGAGAAATTACGGTTGAAAGTAAATTAGGAGAAGGTAGTACTTTTACCTTTAAACTACCAATTGAAAAACGAGCATAATGTATGAATGTTTGTAACTTCAGAATAAAGATTCTTCAATCCTTATATAGCAGTAATCGACGCATTTTAAACAGCATCGATTTTATCATGTTGGACAACCTGTTCTGTTAAGTTGATAGGCATATGGAAAAATATCAAAATAAAACCCCAGAAATCAAAAGGTCTCTGGGGCTTCATTATATATTTAGCTCTTTTTGCTTTTTGTTTTGTTTATGTCTATGTAGCAATTTTCGACTTATGAGAGAAATCAGTAATAAAATCAGTATGAGTACGAAAATCTGCATAAATGACAAATCAAAATATTTAGCACCTGTAACGATTAAAAGTGTAGAAATTGTACCTTTTACAATGAAAAAAATAATAATCCATAATCCGCCTTTTTTCCAGTTCATTTTTATATTACCCTTTCCTACTTTTTAATTCTTAAATGGGACACCTTAATAAAAATCTATTATATTAGTAAACTTTTTCATAAAAATCATATAAAATTACATGCGACGATTCCATCATAAATGAAAATGATATTCAGTGTCAATTTTATTGATTATTTGAATACATATCATCTCAATCTCTTTCCAATTTGTTTCTTATAGGTAATGAACTCTTGTCTTCAAACAAAAAACACCTCCATTAAATTTACATACTTCGTATGCGAATTCAAGAGGTGTCTTTTCATGTACCATTAAGTAAAATTTCCTGCTTTATGTATTTCTTAATACGTAGCTATTTTCTAGTACACAATAACTGGATCATTCGTGTTCAAACTATCATATACAGTTTTTGCAACATTAGGAAGAAGGTTTACACACCCGCCTGATCCCCCTGTTACATAAGCATTATTTCCCCAGTCTTTTCGCCAGCCGGCATCATGGAATCCTTGACCACTATTTGTGAATGGAACCCAGTAATCTACTTTCACTGCATAATCAGCTTTCCCTACTGCGCTGCCTCTCAGCGTGTATGGAGTTCGTTTATATAAAACGTACCACACACCTGGTGATGTATCTTCACCCGTGCTATGTTTACCCGTTACTACATTTGTTGTAACGACTAATTTTCCATCTTTATAAATCCAAATTTGTTGATCTGCAATAGAAACTTCCGCATATGTGTCTCCGATGCCATTATTCGATGTTGTTTCATAGCCGATACCTTCCTTCTCCCAACCATTTCCGTGAATATTAGAAGCAGAAAGCGATTTTTCACCTTTCTCAAAGGCTTGTTGAACTAGTTTTGTTTCTTTTTCCACATTTAGTGCCCAGCCGTATCCTTGTCCTTTTACTGATATGACTGAACCAGAATGTGTTTTAAAAGCGAAGTCTTTATGTAATGTAGATTTTTCCTTATTAATTTCAGTAATCTTATTCTTAATATCGCTCGCATCGATTGTCACTTTCATATCCTTTGACATAGACGCATTTTGAATGAGATCTTTCGCTTTTAATGAGTACACTTCATTCTGCACTTTATAATCAACAGACTGCCCAAGAAGATTCTGTAATGCTTTTTCTTCTTTTTTAATGATTGGATCGTCTTCTTTAATAGGTTGTATGTATGCAGACTTTAAATGAATTTCGCTTTTATGCTTCTGCTTGTCGTAATCTTTTAGTAGATTCGTAACGTCATACTGCTTTCCATCAACGCTCTTCGAAATTACAACTTTTCCTTGTTCGAGCTTCGCCATAGCATCTTGAGGCGCTTTTAAATTTTCATTCATAGAAACAAGCTTTTCTTCTACAAGTTTTTTCATCGTTTCACTACGATACTGATCCGCTTCTTTCGGTAACAATGAATAATCTTTTTCCTTTGTAGAAGGGAAAAATGTCCACTGACTTTTTAATAGTTTCTTAACTTGTGGCAAGTCTTTTTCCGTTAGCTCCGTTTTTGTATCTTGTTCATCTAAAATTTGTTGTTGATCAATATAGACTTTGTTTGCTAGTCCAGATGTTTTTAATTCCTGCATTGCCTGATCGGCGCTCAAACCACCGACTTTTGTATCATTAATCGTAACATTTGAATTGAAGTGAGTTGCCTGGTAATAACTCATTCCCCCAATAAGAATTGCAACTACACCGCCACCCGCTGCGATAAGTTTCCAATTTGTAAAACGCTTTTTTGATCTTACCCTTTTTTTCTCAACTTCTTCAACTGATTCTTTTACAGTATTGTTATTCATCAATCTTTCCCCCGTATACATTAACGTCAATCGATTTTAAACCAAAACCATTGAATAGTGTACCTTATTTTTCCTGAAATTTCATTGTTTTTACCAGATTTCATCTCATTTAATCGATTAAAGTCAGATTTTTTAATAGTAAGATATATAAAGATGATAGATAAAGTGAAAAAGGGACCACACTAATCGAGCTATTACAAGCCCTCGCATTCGCCGAATTTTGAAGGGCGATACTACTTAACTTAGTAAAATAATTTTGGGATGGTTCAAGTCAGAGGAAGGCACCATAGGATGTCTATTATTTATGAAAAATATCCACAAAAAAGGGTCTACATGTAAACTCTTTTTTGTGAATATTTTAATGTCGCATAATTTATACATTTAAATGCAAACCATGCTCCCTGCTTTCCACCATGTTTCACAACATTTACTATCGGCCTAACTAGTTTCACCTTATGATCTTTATCATCAAGAATTTCAAGTTTCTTTAAATTAAATATGTTTGTACCACGCTTTATTGATACGTTTAATCTTTACAGGTGTTGAAGTTTTAGACTCATCCTTTGTTGTAATCCTATTATTAGAACATCCTGCAATGGTGAGGCAGCATGTAGCCAATAAAACTAATAATATTAACTTCTTCAAATAGCCACTCCTATATAAGGGAAATATTATATTAAGAAAATTAAACATAACATCGAATCTTTGTAAAAACAATATATTTCCTAGTTTTATTATTCATTGGCAGATTCATGCTAATCAAGTCAATGTCCAATTTCCATTTTATCCGATTCTCAATATTTATTCCAACATAAAAAGATAGCTATTATTGTTGAAAAATAAGTATCTCTCAAAATGCAAAATACGAACTGAATTCCTATAACCCTATATACATTTATTCAGCTAATTTCTCTCCTGTAACGATTTGAAACAACGTGGTTGCATATTTCCCTTCTAATAGAGCGTACTGATTATCCCCCGCCTTAATTTCCAATTTCTCCTTATTAGCACTTACCCAAATTTGATACAACACAGCTTTCGCCTCTATGTTCGGATTTTTAAATTGAAAAATAAAATGATAATCAGCTGGACGAGACATTTCCACTTTTTTATTTTCAAAAGTAGTATCATGTAATATTTTCTTTACTTGTAACACTTCATTATTATCTGTCACTACCTTAAGATCTTCATATTCATTATCACCAATACGTTTTTGCACTTCGATTCTTTGCTCTTCATTTTCTAGTACATTTGAACAGCCGATTATTATGAATATACAGATACTAATAATAACTAGAGGCCAATTTCTCACTCTCATATGAATACCCTCTTTTCAATACAAGATATCCCCTATTGTAAAATAAAGGTAATTAATTTACACTTAAAAATATAAAGAGGAAGGAGTGTCGTTCTATGCAGTTACAAACATACACTTGGAAAAGTTATACGTTTCTCATTGTAAGTATATTCGTTACTATTAATCTCTTTCTCTTCACACCTATTTTAGACCGAGTTGGAGTAAAATATGTCGTGCCTTTCGCCTACTTCATATTAGCTTCCGCTGTTATAGCAATCCTATTAGCGGTCATCTCCTTTTGTAGCCGAGCTGAGAAGAAAATGTTAGCCATTATCGGTTTATGTTTTACGCTATGTAACACAGCGATTATTTTATTTTTCCTTTGGTTTGGTTACCATTTTACTTAAGTGAAATACAAATAAATCCCATAAGCCACAAATGAAATGAGTAAAATAGAAATGCCGAGTATCGTGTATATAATCCATTGTAAGTTTGAACTCATATACGCCCTCCTCTCACCTTCTAACAATTCCAGTATATAACAAAAAAGCATTGGATACCCAATGCTTTTTTACACTTACGCAAATAAAGATGTATTCGCATATAAAGCTGGTGAACCACCTGAATGTACGAATAAAATATTGTCTTCTTTATTAAATGTACCTTTTTTAATTAAGTCGATTAGTCCCGCTACTGCTTTACCTGTATATACTGGATCCAGTAAAATACCTTCTGTTTTCGCGAGTAATTGAACTGCTTCCACCATTTCCGGCGTTGGTAACGCGTAACCTGGTCCTACATACTCATCAAAGCATGTAACAGCTTCGCGAGGGATAAAGTTCGGAATACCAACGTGAGCTGACGTTTCCTCTACAAGTTTTGCTACTTTCTCTTCTTGTTCTGCTTTTCCTCTACTTACGTTGATTCCGATTACAGGAATTTGACTTTGTGTTCCAGCAAAACCAGTAATTAAACCAGCGTGCATACCAGCGCTACCGCTTACGCAAACCACTGAGCTGAAATCAATTCCTTGATCGAATGATTGTGCCATAATTTCTTGCGCACAAGCAACGTATCCCATTGCACCAGTAGGATTTGATCCACCAACTGGTATTACATATGGTGTATTACCTTTTTCACTAACTTCATTCGCGACTTTATGCATCTCTTCCATCAGATCTGCTCCGTTCGGTACAACAATTACGTTTTCAGCACCTAATAAGTGATATAAGAAATAGTTACCGTTAAAGTCTCGCTTCTCTTCTGGCTCAAGCCCTTCTTCTAATACAAGAATACATTTCATTTTTTCTTTTACCGCAGCTGCAAGAGTTAGACGGCAATGGTTTGACTGAATACCACCAGCTGTAATTAACGTATCTGCACCTTTTTCCTGTGCATCCGCAACTAGAAATTCTAACTTTCTTGTCTTATTACCACCAGCTGTTAAACCAAGTAAATCATCTCGTTTAAAATAAATAGTCGGCCCGCCAAGTGCCTCAGAAAAATTGTTTAACTTTTCAATCGGTGTATATGACTCTGTATATTTTTTTCTCGGGAATTTAGCTAAATTCATGAATAACGCTCCTTTGTACTTCTTTCATAATGTATGTAACGATACTATTATTACATGTAAAAATGATGAAGTCACCTTTCTGGTGGAAAAATGTATTGGAATTCGGTTTTGGTGCATGAAATTGTATTGATAATTTTAATTTCATTACGGTACGTGAAATTACACTAGTAATTTTAACCTAATTACGGTACATGAAATTTATATCGACGATTTTTTCAATATATCGACAATTCGACATGAGATATCGACTTACCGACAAAAAGCGACAACACAAAAAGACCCACTCATTAAAAAGTGGGCCCTCTTCCAATCACTTATTTGCCGAAAATCGAAGAAGCTGCGTTAATCCTGGTTCTAAATTCATTTCGCCTTGATGGCGTACGTATACAGTCTTGTTCCCATCAAATTTTGGAGGGTTCCCTTTACTGTATGTGTACCACTCATTCGTTCCTTCTACATTGTACTCCATATACTCTGTTGCACCGACAATTACATTTTTACTATCATCAGCTGTTACATCTGGTGCCATTTGTGCGACTTTCGCATCACTAATGAATAGCTTCTTTATATCCTTATCACGTTTATAATCGTATGCTGTTACAATTACATCGTTACCATGCGCGTTTATTTGCAATCCTTGTTTAAACGAAGAACCATCCGGAGCATGAATCTCGCCGCCATTAGGACCAGCTGATCTCCAGCCTGTTTCAATACCACCCGTATTTACAACTGTAAATCCTTTTTCATCTCCGCCTGCAATTTTCTTTTTACCAGCCCAGTCTGGTAAATTTAAATCCCAATGCGTATGGCTCGTGAAAAAGACAACTTGCGGGTAATCTTTTAATATATCGTACAATTTATCCACGTTTAAATAGTCATTTAAATACGGTGATTGTCTTGATCCAGAAATAGAATCAGGTAACACGTGATGAGAGAAAATAAAAATTGGCTTATTTTTATCTTTTTGACTGTAGTCTTCTAAATTTTGTTTCAGCCAACTTAATTGTTCCTCACTTAAGTACACTTGATCTGACATTTTTGAATCATAGTATCTCATATATTTTTCTGTCCCTAAAAATAAAAGCGGATAACCATCTAACTCTTTTTTATGGTACACCTTTTCTTGTCCGCTAAATTTCAAATATCGGTTAAATAGTGTTTCTTCTGCTACACCGTTTGGCCATGTACTTTGAGATAACTTTCCATCAGCTGTCCATTTTCCAGCGTAAAACTCATGATTCCCAATAGATGACCATACATTTTCCGGAAGCTTATTTTTGCTTAACACACGTTTCACATCATCATATTGTGACTGCTGTCCATCTGGCGTTATATCTCCATTCATAATAAGCGCTCTAGATAACGGCGTCACTTTGTTCATATCCTTTAATACGTGATCAAAATCCGATAAATCCCCTTGAATGTCACTAATAACGTTAAAAGTTGTAGCTGATTTTTGGACTTGTTCTTTCCCCTCAGCATTCATAGAAAACGTTGGTAATAACACTGCCATAACTGCTAATGAAGTAACTGTCTTTTTCATACACTTTCTCCTCCTCATATTAGAATATACTGACATGCACCGCTTTCTCTTAGATGCTTGTCCAATTCACATTATAAGGAGGGATTGTAAAGGTAGATGACGTTAAAAATTAATTGTTTTTTAAGAGGTTTTGTCGCTTTTACACTACTCATGATGCTACCTTTTCAATTACCACATTAATATTAAATGAATGTATAGTTACACGATAAACCTCTTCGTTTAACATGTTGTATTTTAATCTACTTTACACACTCTCAATAAAGCACTTTATCCCTTCAAATTTTCTTCATTTAATCCGCACAACTCTTGTAAAATAAACCGTCCATCTTTTCTTATCAGCACGTCATCGAACCAAATTTCACCGCCGCCATACTCTGGCCTTTGAACGCTTACCAAATCCCAATGTATCGCTGATTTATTTCCGTTGTCTGCACCTTGTAACGAATCTCCAATTGCTATATGATAACTACCATTTATTTTTTCATCAAATAACGTATTATTCATCGGGTGTAATATGTAGGGGTTAACCGCCAGTGCGAATTCTCCCATATATCTTGCTCCCTCATCCGTATCCAGAATTCGATTTATTCGCTCTGTATCATTTGCATATGCCTCTATTATTTTCCCATGCTTCATATGTAACTTTATATTTTGAAACGCATAACCTTGTTGAATAGATACTGTGTTACATGTTATTACGCCATTCACTGAATCTTTGACAGGTGCTGTATATATTTCGCCATCAGGGATATTATCCGTGCCATCCCCCTTTAAAACGCCTATTCCTTCAATGGAAAACTCCAAATCCGTTCCTTCTCCAATAATCCTCACTCGTTTTGTCTTTTCCATTAATTCTTTTAATGGCTCCATTGCTTTTGACATATTGTTGTAATCTATCGTACATACATCATAGTAGAATTTTTCATAAGCCTCCGTGCTCATATTTGCTTCTTGCGCAGAAGCCGCATTCGGAATGCGAGTTGTCACCCATCTCGTTTTATATACAGCTTCACTATGAGCTTTTCCAAATATCTTTTGATATAACTTCATTTTTTCTCCTGGTACATCTGCTAATTCATATGCATTTCTAGGGCTACGGAGATTCATATACACTTGCATTTTACTTAATCGATAACACTCCCAATCTGCTAATAACTTAAATTGTTCTTCAGATCCTGACAAAATTAATTGCCTTGTAACAGAAACATCACGCATTGATACATGCGCATATCCACCTGCCTTTTCCACTGATTTAATAATTTCACGAACAACTGCAGGATCTATTTCTGTGACACTTTGAATCAACACTTGATCACCAGGCTGCACTTTCGTAGAATGGTTGACTAGTATATCCGCTAATTTAGATAACCCCTGCTTCACTACACCTCTCACCCTTTCATTTCCGTTTCAAAAACGTAATAAAAAAGAGAAATACCCTTTAAACATTTCTCTTTTCCATCCAAACGATAGTTAGAAAATAAATCATTAAAAATATAATATATAAATTCTATAACGAGGGTATTGCAGCGACACTCAAATAAAGAGTTCCTGGCAACATCCAAATGCAGCAAACGACCATAAAAGCCTTTTTCCTTGCCACTGCCACAATTACTGCTAGAAAAGAAGGAAGTAAGAACATGAAAAATACAGTAATATATACTTCCTTATCAAGCTCTTGATTGCTATATGGGTTGAAATATAGAAAAACAATTGTAAGGATAAAAATACTTATAGCAGCGGCTACCCCTATATAATTCTTCATCATTCCCCGCCTTCCGATAGCAATGTACTTAATACTTTCCATTCCTGCTATTTATATCTTCCGCTCCATACAGAACTCTCTTTGGGTTCACAACAATTAAAGCAGCTGCAACTACTAAATAAAAAATCGCATTATACATGATTAGATCGATTAAGTTTCCGTTTATGATACCAATAAAGAAATTAAAGAATTGATGGATAATGATTGGAATGGTTAAATTTTGATTTAAATTATAAAATGCAGTCATGACGATTTTAATGGATATGATAGAAATCATAAAAAATAATATATATTTGAATAAATCAACTCCTACAAATCCTGTAGTAAACCAAATAGGTAGGTGCCACATTCCCCACCAAAAACCAATAATTAGCGATGCTTTTAATGGTGAATACTTCTTTTGAAGTTCAATTTGTGCAAAGCCTCTCCATCCTAGTTCTTCTCCCAATGGCCCCGCAAGCAAGTTTTTAACAAAGAAATAGATTAGCATTCCCCATGAAGAGACAGTAAAAATAGAGTCTACTTTACTATTTTTAGATACGAGAAATAAAATCATCAAAAATATGAAGACTTGAATCATAATTGTAGTAATAATCACAGAAAATTTAAGTTTATTCTTGAATTTCTCTTTTACAAACTGTATCAAGCTCTGCCCCGGATAGATTTTCTTAAATAGCACGGCAAAAGCAAAAGTTGAGGACCAAGACGATATACAGAACATTACATCAAAAACCCATGCTGGGAATCCTAGTATACTTATAGCACCTACAAGCAAAAAAAATGGCAGAAAAATGATATTGGTTAGTACGATAAAACTCGCTACTGGTTTTTTGAGTTTCTTTTCCCTATTCATGCACAATCCCCATTTCAAACTAAGTATTTCGTAAACATAATAGTAGTTATATTTACAGATACTTTCAGCTTAAACCTGGGGGTTACTCACAGGTCAATACATACCTTCATTATTTTACAGGTGCATAAATCTCTAAAAATATACGCTCAAGTTCATCTTCATATGTGGTAAGTAATATATTTATATACACTAGCCCCAAAAGTTCATGTCCTTGTTCTATTGCTGCTTTTCTTAAACTGGATTCCACATTATGATCAATACTTTTCCCACCAGTTGCCCATCTTCCATCTTCAATAACTGTATAAATACATTTTGGATGCGATAGAATTTCTCCTTCTAATCCTTTATCAAATTCCTCTACTTTCCTTACAATAATAAATTTATCTTCTATAATACCTTCTTCATTGAAACGTATAGCTCTTCGTAAAGATGTTAAAGTAACTGCTTTTTTTAAACTATCCGTATTCTTTTTCAAAGATTCATATTCATCATACGCAGTAAAATGCTCTATTTCTCCGTTTACTTCTAATGGCTTCATTTCTTTTACTACGTATTCTCCTAAGAATTGCTTTATTTTTTCGCAATCTTCTTTTACAATTTGAAGCTTTTTTAAAAGAAGTTTTTTATATGCTATCTCCTCTAAAACTTCTTGTTCTTTCTCTTCCAACAATGATTTTATTCCCTCTATACTCTTACTTGTTCTTAATTCCTGAATTTTTTTTATTTCGATATCCATTTCCCTATAGAAATTGACCGTTGTTATATCATATATATCAAAATGATTATATTTTCTATACCCATTTCCAATATTTTGCTTCGGCTTGACCAAATCTTTTTCCTCATAAAACTTCAAAGTATCTCTAGATACATCTAAAAATTTAGCAACTTGTCCAATTGTGTACATCACGTTCTCCTTTATCATTGCTACTTAAACTTTTACATTCATATTGCATATTCTGTAAATTATCGAATTTCCCTTCCAATTAATACTCCCCATCTCCTTTTTTCATAAAAAAGAGACACAGAGATTTCTCCCCATGCCCAATTGTAGCTTTAATAAACAAAAGATAAGAGCTTATTTTTAAAAACGGTCAATCAAAACGCTATATTTTTTTGCGATAATTCAAATAATTATCTCGAAAAAAGTTTAATTGCTTTATATATCTTAGACAACAGAAGCATTTCACTTAACAAGATGTTGTTTCTTGCTTTTATTTTTCTACTACTCTTAACAATTAACTACTGAATATTTTTATTGCACTCAAATTGATTTTGAATTCCTGACCTATCAATTTGAATCCAATACTCTGCTATTTTTCCGTCTTCTATTCTATACACAGCACTTGCCATTTGAATGATTGGGAGTCCTGTAGGTTGATATCCATCGATTTCTCCTAAGTGTATACCTACTTGTTTCCAACGTACATATACTTTACTTCCTTGTACTAAAAACTCTTGTATTTCTAAAGAAAAATCACCATATACTTCAATCATCTCTCTTACATGTTCAGCATAATCTTCAGGTGTTCTGCAAACTGTTTGTTCTTCTTCAGATACAATTTGATGTGCCAATACTTTTTCTGCCATCAACTGATTTGAATAGTCAGGATTCTTCCCTGAACGTACTTCTTCAAAAAAATTTCTAACAATTTGTTCTGGCGTCATTTGAAAACCCCCTTATTAATAAATCCAATACTAATCATATCACAGTTTATTTTAATCTAACTATTAAAGTAAACTGATCCGTCTGTATAAAAAAACAAGACCTCTTCATTATTAAGATATCTCGGTTCATATTTTTCAGAAACATCGTAACTTTATTTTAAATTCACACTAATAATCCTCTACTTCTTCACCGCATGCACGTAATGCACCGTCTCAAAAGCTTTTAAATAATCGTTTCGTCCTTCAAAATATAATGTATGAATATCCTCTGGTGATAAGTGCTCATAAATGAGTAAGCCTGCACTCTCTAACAGTGCTTCCATTTCTTTATAAGAAAAACATGATTTCATCGGTTCCCCGCCTACTGCAGCCATTTTCACCATATTTTCAACTCGATTGGACAATCCTTTTTCAGTAAATAAGTTTTCATCCGGATAATCGAATACGATAGAGCTCCCCTCTGGAACCATCTCGAATAAGTATTCTATTAAACTAGAAAGCTCCTCTTTCGTTAAATAGTACGTAACACCTAATAGGCTAAAGAAAGTCTTTTTGTTTTCAAATCCTTCATGTACTAATGCTTGCTTCGAGAAATTTTTAGTAAAATCCATCGAAACAAAATGAAGATTGCTTGGCATTTCATACTCTGCTTCTTTCACTCTTTGTATTTTAAACGCTTGCGTAGAAGGATGATCCACTTCAAATATTTCTATTTTATTTTCTAACTCTCGGTGTCTAAAACTAAATGTGTCTAAGCCTGCACCGAGTATGACGTATTGTTTTGCTCCTAATGTAATCTCATGTAGTAATACTCTTTCACAATATGCCGCGCGTGCCAAAGGTGTTGGTGATAATTGAACTTGTGTAATCCATTTTAATATTTCTTGTGGATTGTCTTGAAACTTCTCTGCAATGTCTGTATTAAAAAAATGTATTCCTTGAACCATGTTCATTTCAATATCGTTATGTTCCTTTTGTGGAATGAAATCTTTAGCTACATAATCATCAAAGATTTTAGGACGATCAAATTCACTATGATACGCCCTTCCGAAAGCTGATACTAGCGACGTTACACTTGCTTCACCTTTTTTCACGCACATACACTCCTTCATTTTCACAACAAAAATAGGGTTCCCCTGGCCAGGAGAACCCTATTATACACTTTATTTTTATATTGGTAAATTATAGCATAAATAAGTTTTTTTGTCAAGTTTTTCAGCCTGCTATCACTCCAACAATTTGTATATTCTTTAGCAGGAAAATTATCGATCCACACAGAATGTTCCAAATTATAACAATACATATGGAGGCCAATATGAAACGATTCGTCATTATTACAGTAGGAAAAACACACAGCGGAAAAACTACATTTGCTCAAGAACTAGAAAAAGAGTTACCCCACTCTTTCGTTATGGATCAAGATAACCAAGCAGAATTTATTAACTCGCATTATGAAAAATTACAGCCGGCTGAAGGCGCCAATATCTTTAAACACGGTCTTTCAAAATTCATTGTTGATTATGCAAAAGAACATACAAATTTACACCTTATTATTTGCAACTCAAATAGAAGCCGAAATGGCCGGATGTATTTACTAAATGAATTGTTTCCAAAAGAAGACTATGTACGCATACTCGTTCATTTTGATATTCCAGATGATGTACTTTACGAAAGAGTAGCTCGAAGCACGCGAAGTACGAATATTTTTAGAGGTAGTTATTCTAGTTTCAAAGAAGTACTCGATCGACAACAGTCTGAATCACTACAAGAAGATGTAGTAGATCCTATAGAGAACGAGGCTGATTATTTGTTTGTTATTCGCAATAGCAAGGATGTAAACTTTACTATAGAAGAAATTGTGCATCTTGTTAAAGATTTGTCCCCTACTCCAAAATAGGAGACTATGAGAATTACATAATGATAGATTATTATGCAAATACTTCCTCTAGCCATCGTACATGGTATATAATGATGTAATAATCTATTATTATATGCTCAATTTTACACAATAGAGTGCATTCATAGGAAAGAGGTACAAAAATATGAAAACAAAACAAACAATTGCTGCGTCTACACTAGCTTTAGCAATGATTGCTGGCGCAAACTCTGCTCATGCGGAAGTAACTGATGCTACTCCTCAGCAAAGTACGGGAGATCGATTAGCTGAAATTAAGCAACATAGACAAGAGTTAGATGCGAAATTGCAGCAGCACAAAGAAAACGTGGATCAAACATTGAATGAACTTAACCAAGTTAAGGAAAATGTTGATACGAAGGTTAATGAACTACATGAGCGTAAACAAATTGCTGATGAAAAAATCAATGAGATTAAACAACGTAAAGAAGAGTTAGATGCAAAACTTCAGCAAGACAAGCAAATCGCCGAAGATAAGATCGCTGAAATTAAAGAGCATAAAAAACAAGTAGAAGACAAAGTTGCTGAAGTGAAAGAACATAAGCAAAATATCGATAACAGAGTGAATGAGATTAAAGAACATAAACAAACTGTCGATGAAAAAGTGAATGAAATGAAGCAACATAAAGAAAACATCGATCAAAAGGTTACTGAACTTAAGGAAGTTAAAAAACAAGTAGATGAAAAATTAGCTGAGTTAAAGAAAGCGAAACAAACTGCTGAGGACAAACTTGCTGAGCTAAAAGAAAATAAGCCGAATACTGGTAACACGTTAGAGGAACTTAAGAAAATTAAAGGCAATTTAGATAGTCTTTCCGCTAACTTAGAACTAGCTAAACAAGATGTAAAAAACAAACTTGCTGAATTACAAAAAGCTAGAGAAGAATTACTAAATAAAATTAACGAGATAAAACAAGCGAAACAAACTGTTTCAGATGATTTAACAAAGAAAAAACAAGACTTAGATATTAAAATCAACGACTTTAAACATACTGAGAAAAAAATTGAAGACAAATTAGCTGAGGTACATACAACGAAGCAAAATGTAGATAACAAAATTAATGAAGTATCTCAATCAAAACAAACTGAAACAAAGACTGGTACTACAAACACAAACAATAATGCTAAAGAACTTCCTAACGCTGGTAGTGAGCAATCAAATAATATGGCTTTAGGTATGTTATCTGTATTAGGCGGCGTTTTATTACTTACGCGTAATAAAATTAAAGCGTTATTCTCAAAATAAAGTGAAACTTTAATCAGTGGGGTTTTCTTCATCCCCCACTGATTATTAGTTGAACCAATCGGACTTTTATGGGCAGTTGATCCCCACCTAACTTCTTTGCTTTCGCTGCATTTTGAGGTGGGGGTCTTACTGCCCATTAAAGCGGGATAAATAAGTTGTCATAAAAAAGAAAGCAATACACTTATATATTGCTTTCTTTTTTATTTTTTCATACATCCAATTGTATTGCTGATTTGTTAAAGGTCATTTCTTCATACACCTTTAAATTTTGATATACCGCACTCAATAATGGTGCTTCTATAGAAAATTGCTTTGCTATATCTAGTAAGTACCCCTGTAAGTGCTCACCTTCAATTGCAGAACCTTTTTCCATATCCCGCTGCATCGATGACTTCATATCATACGAAATTTTATCAATCGTTTTCATATGTTCCTGGGCAATACCTTCCTTAACTGGTGCCCCTATATATTTCATAATTTGCACACATTCTTCAAATAAGTTTTGGATAAAATTGCGACCACCTTCGCTTTCACGAATCGGTCCTATCGGTGCACGCATTAATGTTGTCACACCTGACATTGCAGTAATAAATAAATATTTATGCCACATATCTTGTGTAATATTTTCACTTAAAACAAAACTAGATTTCGTACCTGCAAATGCTTTAGCAATATGCTTTATTCTCTCTGAATCTTGAAACTTCATTTCTCCAAACAGAAGTCTGTTGGCAACACTCGTTTGTACAATTTCTCCTTGATTGTTTAACGTCGTCTCGATAAAGCATAAACCGCCAATCACTTTTTCCACGCCAAATTCTTGTTGTAATAGTGATACATGGGCAATACCATTTAACAATGGAATAATCACAGTATTTTCACCTACAAACGGCTTCAAATCTTGAATTGCCTCGTTTAAGTGATACGCTTTTGTTGAAAATAAAATAACATCAAACGGAGCAGTTCGATCTTCCTTCGTTATTAATTTCGGTTGGAAGGAAAAATCCCCGTTAACACTACGAATAACAAGTCCCGTTTCCTCTAATTGCTGTTTTCTTTTACTACGGACAAGAAACGTAACATCTTCTCCTTTTTCGACTAATCGCCCTCCAAAAAAGCCTCCAACGCCACCCGCTCCTAATACTAAAATACGCATACAACATCCCCCTTTTCAAAATACAGTTTTATAACATTTCGTATACATAACATTATACATGTCCCCTACTAAATAAGCTGAATTTTCATTCTTAATCAACTATAAAACAGTGGTTATTTTCAAATGAATTTGGGCATGTTGTTTTTATAGCATATATGAAAGGAAACAAAGTAAATGGAGGCAATACAAACAATCGAGGAAAAAGATGTAACAACAGCTATATTTCAATTTATATTCCCGTTTTCTTTTAAAACTGGATATGAACAAAATATGTTCCCTTTCTTACAGAAAAATGATTTTCGCCCTTTTCGACTTGATCATCTTGAAAATGAAAATACATACTACGGAAAGTTTCAAGTTTCACATCAAAATATGGAAGCCTACTATCTTTCATTTACAAATAAAATACTCTTTCCTCATTCAGAGCATCAAAAAGGATTGCAGCGTTATTCTAAAGACCTTAACTTAACTGGACATTTAACAACAAATTTGATTTCCGTTCCATTCAAGATTCATTCTATTGACGTAACACTTTGTCCCTATGAGCTTGGCTTCTTAACAATTCGGACAGAAGTAGAAACCGCTCCAAACATGACATTATCAGAAGCAATTGAATTTGCCGCCCGCTTCCGTGTACTTGAAACTAAAAATGATACAACTGAAACTATCTGTATTGAATGTAATGGCAAACAATATTCACAAGTAGAGAAGCTCATATTCGGCAATTTATTTCATGGCTTAACAGACTTCTTTGAGAAAAAGAGATTGCGGAGCTCTTACTTTCAAACATTCCCATTCTTTGAAGATCAACGAATGTATGTACAAACTTTATTATCCATAAATAAAGAGTCGGACCTTCATGTAGTTGATGTATATCGAGCTTCCAGTCTTTCCGGATTAACAGACGATGGTAAGCCGTATATTAGCGCAAATAATATTCCTTATATTCAAGATTATTTAATAAAACATTCATATCAAAGATGGGCTCCAAATCGCTACTTTATTATGGAAGAACATATTTTCACATGTATAACAAACGAGGGTGAACACGCATTCGCTAAACTTGCTAGTCAAATGTACGGGGAGTTTTATTACGCCTTGTTATTGAATCTATTTCATAAAGTTGTTTTATTAAAAATGGCAAACGCTTATGCTGAACTAAATATTGAACAAGATACAAATGAAATAGAGAAATTAATTTATTCAATCAATTCGTTTACAGCGAATTACTTTTCTTTAGAGCTAGTATCCCAATCACAGAGTGAAGATATTTTCTTCCGCTTAAGAAATCTATTTAACATTGAGGTACTATACTCGAATGCAAAACAAAATCTTGATAGTTTGTTTAAATATCAAGAAAACGTCGCTTCTAAAAAAGATAGCCTTTTACTATTAATTTTAACGCTCTACTCTGTAGTAGGCCAAATGTTAGGGTTTACTATGATTGATCTTTTAAGAAACACCGATTCAAACAAAATATCGTCACCACTGGAATTTTTCGCACTTTTAATAGCAATTAGCGGCATCGTTATTTCACTTATTTTAGGTGCGCAAAGTTTATACCAATGGAGTCTACAACATAAACGAAGAAAAGCATGGGTAAAACAAACTGTACTTTCTGCTGTAAAAGAGAAAGATGATAAGAAGTAAAGAAGGTTATTTTCAAATTACAAATACGTAATACGCGCTTCAGTAAATGAAATTTTTATCAGCGATTTTTCAAATATATCGGCGCAACTCAAAATTTATCAGCGATTTTTCAAATATATCGACTTACCGACAAAAACTAACAAAAAACACATCAAAAAAAGTACTCCAAATTTTAGTTTGGAGTACTTTTTTTACACTAATTCAGCTTACTTCCCTGCTTCGATTTTCTCTAATGCAGCAGCTACTTGCTCTTCCGTTAATTCATGTTGTACTACGTAGCGGTTACGTGGGCTTACGCGACATTCATGAGAACATGCACGTAAATATTTCGCTTCGTTTTCTTCAGAACATAAAATCTTCTTATTACATTCTGGATTTGAACAGTTTACATAGCGCTCACAAGGTTCACCTGAGAAGTGGTCTTTACCAACGATAACATGTTCTTTTTGGTTTACTGGTACAGCGATGCGCTCATCGAATACGTAACATTGTCCATCCCAAAGCTCGCCTTGTACTTCTGGGTCTTTACCGTACGTTACAATACCGCCGTGAAGCTGACTTACATCTTCGTAACCTTCACGAACTAACCAACCAGAGAACTTCTCACAACGAATTCCGCCAGTACAGTATGTTAAAATCTTTTTACCTTCAAGCGTTTCTTTGTTTTCTCTAATCCAATCTGGTAATTCACGGAATGATTCAATATCAGGTTTAATCGCACCTTTAAAGTGTCCTAAATCAAACTCATAATCATTTCGTGCATCAATAATAACTGTATCTTCTTGTTTCATTGCCTCATAAAAATCTTTTGGCTCTAAATACTTCCCAGTTATTTCGTGTGGGTTAATGTCATCTTCTAGACGAAGTGTAACTAACTCAGGACGAGGACGTACGTGCATTTTCTTGAATGCATGCCCTTCTTCTTCATCTATTTTAAATACGATACCGTCAAAACGTGGATCGTTGTTCATTGCTTCCATGTATTTCTCAGTTTGCTCTACAGTACCAGAACAAGTTCCGTTAATTCCTTCTTTTGCTACAAGAATTCTACCTTTTAATTCAAGTGAATTACAAAATGCTAAATGCTCTGCCGCGAATTCTTCTGGGTTTTCAATTGTTGTGTACATGTAATATAGTAATACTCTATATGGTTTTGTAGTTGCCAATGTGTTTCTACCACCTATCTAATTTTTAAAATCATGTATAAGTTAACGTTCATATCAAAACATATATAATAAGAAAATGAATCCATTTTCTTCTCTTTATACTATTTTCTATCAGTTAACAAAAATAAAAAACAAGATTACACACCAAAACCCTGTGGTTATGTTGTAATCCCAATATATTATATATCATACAAATGCAATTCCATCAATTAATATGCTGTATTATCGGCTTTTTGTTCACATAAATTTCAAAAATAGCCCTTTAATTCATTATGTTTCCCCACGTCATCAAACCATAAACTCCCAATTTTTTATTACACGACACCATCCATTGTAGCAAGGCATATAATTTGCACTAAGGAAACATTTGTGTTCCAATAAAAATATCATCTAGTACATTTAAATGTATTGAAATAAACAATAAGAATACTTACAATAATTTCATCAAGTTAACATTTCAAAGGGGAAAACTACTATGAATAAAGATATATCAAAAGATGAACAAGTCCCTTCTCAAAGTACAACTGTTCAATCAGCACACTTAGCTTTAAGTGGCGAAACGAAAGGCTGGAAAAGACTGTTACCGTTTTTAGGGCCCGCTTTTATCGCATCTGTAGCTTATATTGATCCTGGTAACTTTGCTACAAATATCGCAGCTGGTTCACAATATGGATACTTACTATTATGGGTTATATTCGCTTCTAACTTAATGGCAGTATTAATTCAAACTTTATCAGCTAAATTAGGAATTGCTACGGGAAATAATTTACCTGAAATAGCTCGCGAGCACTTTCCAAAACCAGTGTCTATCGGCTTATGGATACAAGGTGAACTCGTTATTATGGCTACAGATTTAGCTGAATTTATCGGGGCAGCACTCGGATTGTATTTATTATTTGGAATTCCTATGTTACCAGCTGCTTTAATTACAGCAGTCGGATCATTTATTATTCTTGAGTTTCAACGCAGAGGATTTCGCCCACTAGAAGCTATTATTACAGGGATGATTTTTATTGTAGTAATAGCATTTGGGATTCAAGTTTTTTATGCAAAACCAGAATTAAGTCCCCTTCTTGCAGGACTATTTATTCCGAAATTCCAAGGTGTAGACAGTATACTACTTGCAGCAGGGATATTAGGCGCGACAGTTATGCCACATGCAATCTATTTACATTCTGCATTGACACAACGCCGCGTGGTTGGAACAACTGATGAACAAAAGAAAAAGATTTTCCGTTTCGAGTTTATTGATATCATTATCGCAATGGTTATCGCTGGAGCAATTAATGCGAGTATGTTAATTGTTGCTGCTGCACTATTCTTTAAAAATGGCTTGCATGTTGAAGATCTTGATATTGCTTTTAACCAGTTTAGCACGTTAGTCGGTCCAGTATCGGCTGCTTTATTTGGAATTGGGCTCTTATCAGCAGGACTATCTAGCTCTTCTGTCGGTACAATGTCAGGTGATATTATTATGCAAGGTTTCATTCGAATGCATATTCCGTTATATTTACGCCGCTTTATTACAATGATTCCACCATTAGTTATTATCGCTTTAGGTGTAAATCCAACTTACGCTCTAGTCATGAGCCAAGTCGTCTTATCATTCGGTATTGCTTTTGCACTAGTACCACTTATTATGTTTACAAGCAATAAAAAAATTATGGGTGCGCTCGTTAATCACCGCATAACAACCTTTATCGCTTGGATCATCGCTGCACTTGTTATCATTTTAAATATTTTCTTACTGTATCAAACGTTTATAGGGTAATAGAAAAAGGTATTCCAATAAAACTGGAATACCTTTTTTTATTGCCACTTATATATGTACCTCTTTCTGGCATTATCGCACCTTTCTCAGTTCGAAAGTAAAGTGGTAATCCTTCCGAAAAAAACATGCTCACCTTGGATGGATCCTGCCTTTGATGATGAATATGTAAATGCGGCTCACTTGAACTTCCGGAGTTACCGACTTGGGCAAGAACCTCTCCTTCATTTACATGTTGCCCTTCCCTCACTTTAATTGATCCTTTTTTTAAATGGGCAAGAATCAAAAATGTCCCTGATTCATCTAGTCGTATATAAATATGATTCCCCGCCATTGACTGAAAATCATCCTCTCCTGGAACTACATCTTTTTCATCATTATTGATAGATACAACTGTTCCAGAAGCTGGTGCCATTACTTTCACTCCATATATTCCATAATCCCCTAAATTACTACTTCTCACTTCAGCAGGCGGAATAAGAATATCATATGCCCATCGTTCATTTGGTTTTATAACATGATAGTTTGTTTCTAATCGATCACCGCCCCAGCCCACTAATGCTCGTTCATCCAAAGGAAATCGAACGACTGCTTTAGGACTCATAGATTGTACATCTGCTGGGTAAGCAAGTCCCCCTATATTAGCAAACCATCCTAAAGGCCAAGCTCCAATTATAGAGAAAAGAACGATGAAGAGTAGTGTTCTATCTATTCGCTTTCTGAAAATGCCTTTCCACAAAAGTAGGAATACTGATCCTATCAAAATAAAGATTGATACTAAGCTAAAGGCTTGTAACCCCCACCAAACAATGACTGATATAACACCATGGGCTAAATAAACTACACTCCAACTTATAATTAAAAACGCAACTAACATTACTAATACATATTTCATCCACATGTTGTATCCCCACCCTCATATCTTTGTTCTACATGATACGAAGTGAGAATTACGATATATAAAAGAAATACTTACGACTTTCTTACAATTCTTGATAATGCGGTAAAACGATGGTGAAAACAGTTTCTTTCTCGTTACTGCACACAGTGATATCCCCTTTATGAAGCTCTGCTATACTTCTCGCAATTGCAAGTCCCATTCCTTTTCCACCCGTATGAGAGCTACGTGATTTTTCACCACGATAAAACTTCTCAAAAACGTAAGGAAGGTTCTCATTCGGAATACATTGTCCAAAATTTTTAATTTCTATTTCAACATTCATGTCTCTTTTAGAAATTTGAATCAAAATCTGTTTTCCGTCTTTCCCGTATATAATACTATTACTAATTACATTTTCGAACAGCCTCACCATAAGCGCTACATCCATTTCCACATGTAACTCCTTATCACCATTAATACAAAAGCTCATATCGGCATCATCTAATTGTGGCACAAAATCAATCATGATTTGTTCAATGAACGCTTTCATATTTACTACACTTTTATGTAATTCAATCTCTCTATAATTTATTTGACAATATTCTAATAAATCATCTACTTGATTTTTTAATTCATAACTTTTTCGCTTTAATATACTTACATACTGTTCACATTCTTCTCTATTTGAATGCAGCTGATTTCCTAACAGGTCCGCGTAACCGATTAGAGATGTTACAGGTGTTCGTAAGTCATGGGAAATATTACTAATCATTTCACTTTTCATTTCCTGCGATTTTTTTTCATTTTCGATAGACTCTTTTAAACTTTTAGCCATTCTATTAACATTCGCTGCTAATTCACCAATCTCGTCATTTTTTGAAATAGGTATATGTATTTCCAAATTACCACTACTTATTTGCTTCACACTCTTGTTAATTTCAGATAATCTTTTCGTCATTGTTTTTGTCATGAATGCAAAGTATATTGTAGTAAAAGTTAAAAAAGCTATTAAATATAAAAATGAATATTTTTTCTCTAATTCGGTAACTTGACCATATATATTTCCAATTAATATTTGAAACGTTATTATACTTACAGTTGCTAATAAGATGCTACATATGAATGCGATAAAAAACTTAGCTCTAATGCCTTGTAATGATTTAATCTTCAATTTTATATCCGACTCCCCAAACATTTTGAATAAACTTCGGCTCTTTTGGATTCTCTTCAATTTTATTTCTTAATCTTGCAATATGAACCATTACTGTATTATTGCTTTCATAGGCCCTTTCTTTCCAAACGCTTTCATATATTTCTTCAATAGTAAATACACGATTTTTTGCAGCGGCCATTAAGTATAAAATATCATATTCGGTTCTCGTAAGATTGATTGTTTCTCCATATAACATTACTGTTCTAGACACTTCATCTATTTCTAAACCTCTAATGTTTATTTTCTTTTCTATTTCTTGGACAGCATTTTGATTAAAATATGTATACCTTCTTAATTGAGCTTTCACTCTCGCTATAAATTCAATTGTACTAAAGGGCTTCACAATATAATCATCTGCTCCAGTACTAAATCCTATTACCTTATCTACATCCGATGATTTTGCGCTTAAAAACATAATTGGTAAACTATGTTTCTCTCTAATCCTTCTACACAATTCTATTCCATCCATTTGTGGCATCATAATATCCAAAATAGCAAGTTGAATTCTGTTATTATTTATTATTTTTAAAGCCTCTTCTCCATTTTGAGCACTAAAAACTTTAAAACCTTCTTGCATTAAATTCACGTTCACAAATCGAACAATATCTTGATCATCATCTACAATTAAAATTGAATTTTTCTCCATATACAAACCTCTTTTTGAAATATATTCCACAATCAATTTTATCACAAATGAAAACCATACTTCCCTCTTGAATAATCTTTATTTTCAGATTACATTATATAATAACAACACATTCTAGTTTCAGAAGAAATGGAGTGAAAGCATGTTTCCTATACTAAAAACCGACCGACTCATTTTACGAGAACTTACCGAAGAAGATGCACCGGGTATACTACAATGCTTTTCTAATACTGACGTACTGCGCTATTATGGCCAAAAACCATTACAAGACGTTGATCAAGTGAAACAAGTCATTCATAACTTTAAGCTCAGTTACAATGCAAGAAGTGGTATAAAATGGGGAATCGAATTAAAAGACAAGAAAGAACTCATTGGAACAATCGGATTTCACGATTGGTCTTCTGAGCATAAACGAGCCAATATAAGCTATGCTTTTCTCCCTGAACACTGGGGAAATGGATATGCGACTGAAGCGGTTTCTGACGTTATATCATACGGTTTCCACACACTTCATTTAAAACGGATCGGGGCGATTGTCTTTCTTGAAAATGAAGCTTCCAATAAAGTACTATTAAAATTAGGCTTTGAAAAAGAAGGCGTTTTAAAAAATTATATGTATCAAGATGATATCCCATTTGATACGAATTTTTATTCTTTATTAAAATCGGTTTAATAGAATGTATGCGTAAAAAACCTTACTTAAAAAAAAGTAAGGTTTTTTGTATTTATTCATTTGCGATATAAGCATTCTTATACGTATAAACACCACCAAATTGATGCTTCTCAATTCCTTTTACATAATCCTTTTGTACGTAAGCTGATCCCATTTGATAAAGTGGTGCGATTGCAGCATCCTCTAATAAAGTACGCTCGGCCTCTTGCAATGCTTCCCATCTTTTCTTTTGATCTAGTACTAGATCGCTTTTCGCTTTCTTTATTAATTCATCGTAGTGTCGATTAGAATAATTCATTTTGTTATTCTGATTATCCGTCGTAAAGAGTTCTAAATAACTAATTGGGTCTTTATAATCTGGTCCCCAATTTGCCATAGATATATCGTAATCTCCTGTTTGTTCTAACTGTAATTTTTGCTTAAATGGCTGTTGTTTAATTTGTATCGTTAATCCTTGCAAATGCTTTTCTAAATCACCTTTTATATATTCTGCCATACGTTTTGCATTATCTTGTTCAAATGTTAAAAACTCGAGATTTACTTGTTCTACTCCAAGCTCTTTTTTCGCTTCTTCCCAAATCTTTTTTGCATTTTGCAAATCATATGGAGAAAGATCTCCATTTTCTTTTCTAAAATCTTTACCAGTCTCTTCATTTACATGACCAACTGGTACAAGTCCACTTGCAGGTTTTGCTCCGTTATTAATAAAATGAGCAACGAAATCTTCTTTATTTAACGCGAATGAAATAGCCTGACGCACTTTCTTATTTGCTAACGCACTATTTTTTTCATTAAAACGTAGCATAGCAATTGCAGGTTCGCTCGACATATGTAACTCCTTATTCCCTTTATACTTGTCTACAAATTGAGAATTAATAGGTACCCGGTCCAAATTACCAGCTTCGTACAAATTAACAGCGGTCATTGTATCCTTTACAATTTGAAAGTTTATTTCGTCTAATTTCACTTTCTTTTCATCCCAATATGTAGCATTCTTCTTTAATTGAAACTCTTGTTCATGCTTCCATTTCTCTAATACAAACGGCCCGTTATATATGAGATTACTAGATTCCAATGCATAATTCTTTCCTTGTTCTTTCAAAAATAATTCATGCTGTGGTAAGTAAATAGGTAATGCCAACAGCTGTAAAAAGTAAGGAATTGGCTGTTCTAGTTCTACTTCTAACTTATAATCATTTATAACTTTAACCCCAAGTGCATCAAGGGGCATTGTTCCCTTATTTATCTCTTTCGCATTTTTCACGTAAAAGAGCATGTACGCATATTGAGACGCTGTTTCACGGTTAATTGCACGTTTCCATGCAAACATAAAATCATTTGCTGTCACACTGTCCCCATTTGACCATTTTGCATCTTTACGCAAATCAAATGTATATTTTTTACCATCTTCACTTCTTTTAAACGATTTTGCTACTGCTGGAATCGGCTGATCTTGATCATCTAATACATACAACCCTTCAAATATGTTCTGCATAACGTGCGCTGACGTACCATCCATCGTTTTCGCAGTATCAAGAGAAGGAATTTCTTCTGATACTGTTACATTTAATACTTGTTTTTTTGCCTCTGTATCACTTTTATTCGCTTTATTATTACAAGCTGCTAATAATAAAGTTGTAACAAGTGCCATTACCATTAAATGGCTCTTTTTTCGCTTCATGAGTTGTTCTCCTTAAGTATAAAATATTATAAAGCGTTTTATATTATAGCAGAAATATGAATAGAAAGATGCGACATTCTTTTGAATATTTATTCGTTCAAGAAAAAAGCTATCCTTTAAATGAAGTGAACCCTGAAAGCGGGACACCAATTAAAACACCTAAACTACTTGTTCCCTAAATTCTTTAGGGGATAGGTGGTTTAATTTTTCTTGAATTCGCACACAATTGTAGTAATGAATGTATTCTAGCACAATCTTTCGCACAGTTGCGTTGGATACTTTTGTTATCTTTTGTGAATAGAAAGCTTCACTTTTTAAATGACCAAAGAAGCTTTCCATGACGGCATTATCATGGCAATTTCCTCTCCGGGACATGCTGGTGATAATGCCGTTTTCTTTGGCATACGCTTGAAATTCTTTTGCTGTATAAATATTTCCTTGATCCGAGTAAAGAAGGACATCTTTTACTTTTCACCCTCTCATTGCTTGTTTCAATGTTTTCATCGCTAATGTCAGTGTTTGTGATTCGCTGATGACACAACTAATAATTTCACGATTAAAGGCATCCATGATCGTTAATAAATACAAGGTACGCTCTCCAAATAAGAGATACGTCACATCCGTAAACCACTTTTCATTTGGTTTGGATGCATCGAATTGGCGCTCCAATCGATGAGGGGCTACCCTTGGTTCCGCACCATTGATATATTTCTTTTTCTTTCGACGTACTTTTGAAAGAATGTGATTTTGTCTCATGATTCGTAATACTTTTTATGATTGACACACAGTCCCATTTTTCGAAGAGTAGCGGTCACTCTTCGATATCCATACCGGAATTTACGCCTAAGATAGACGTCCTTTACTTTTTCTTCTATAGCATCTTTCAGATCTTCCGTTCGTTGTAACTAACGATAAAATGTAGAACGGGGGAATTCTAATACGTTACACAATTCTTTTACCGTTATTTTTGTTTTTACATTTCTCCATAAAGTAACTACAGTTTCTGGTTTCAGCCCCTTTCGATTTCCAGATACTTTCCCCATACAAGTAATTTTGTTTTTAGATGTTTATTTTCTAAACGTAGCTGTTCCAATTCACTGAGCCCTTTTGGTCCTTTTCCATAAGAATATTGTTTTCCTACAGGTTGTTGAAAACGATACGTTTGATCTGTACGATACCATTTCATCCATGTCTTAATTTAGGAAACATTTTTAATTCCGAGTTTCTCCATAATTGCACGATTTGAATAACCGTCTTTCTTCATTTCAATGACTTTCTACTTTGTTTCTTCTGGGTAATGAACTCTTGTCTTCAAACGAAAAACACCTCCTGAATTTGCATACTTAGTATGCGAATTCAGGAGGTGTTTTTTTCATGTACCACTATTCAGGTTCACTTCAAAAAAAGGATTGCTTTTTCTAAAGTATTTGGAAACTTTTTTGATTTTATCCAAAGAAAAAGATATAAAATAATAGGATGGATTCACGGACGTCTATTACAACAAGCGCGGAGTAATATATCCTAGTTTAAACGATGCGCTTGGTTTCATCACTAACAATATCTATCTCTTTAAGTTTATAGAGCTCAATAGCCATATTAATCTTTAGTTAACTTAAAAATATAAATCACATCAATTTCGTAGTTTAATTATGGGTAGCAGATATTAAATTTCATCATTTAGGTTCATATCCTCTTCTAATACTGTTGTAGTTTCCTATTTAGCGACACAATATCCAAATTTTTTTAACAGATAAAGACTATTAAGAGATAATAGTCTTTATCTGTTAAATTAACTCTAAGATTTTATTAATTATTTGACTTATTTCTCTGTATCCACTGTATTGTTTTTTCTACGTCTATTTCTGAAGAAGGATTATTTCCATATCGGATGGATTCATAAATAGGAATGATATCATTGGTTCTAGAAATTCTATTTAACCATTGCTGTATGGACTCGTGAGAACGCCGTTTTTCATGTAATTGCAAGGTTTTTTCCCATTCAATCAATTTTATTCGCACCGGATCAGTAGGAAGTTGATATAATGGCTTATTAATAATCCCTCCTTTTTTTTCTGTATTAATTTTTTGGTTACTTATATTATATGTTTTGGGCTGTTTCTTTTTTGGGCGGATTTTTTGTCTAAAATATTTATAAATAAAATAAACGATCATTAGAATACAAATGAGATAAAAAACTACAGTAATCCATGTATTGCTAAATAGTGAAATTATAGAATTTAAGAAGTTTTTTTCTTCTGCTATTTTTATTTTTCGATTGATGTGCTTCTTTTGCTCAGTATCAATATGTTTGACATCCTCCATAGGTGTTTCAGGAAGGCCAGTTTCTTCAAATTCCCTTATCGTCTCTTTATACTCTTTCTCGGGTAATTTCTTAAAATAATGTTCTTTAATCACTTTTTGCATGTGTACAACACTAGTGGACATAGTAATCGCACTCATAGAGAAAAAAATAATTATCAAAAATCTTGCACACCACAAGCCAATCTGTATATGCCTTTTACTATTGAACATGACATAAATCCCTTCTTATTCTTTTATCACAACCCATTTTTCACTTCGATTATTTGCTTTCGGAGACGTACCGATAATTAAGGGAATAGCATCTAATTGCTTACGACGAAAACCTGACGTGAAAAAATAAGAAGAAGATACAGGAGTATCCTGTTCTTTAATGGAGGCAAGTACTTTTAGCGTGTTTTGCAACTGCTTTCTGCTATTTCCTAATTTAATGTGTAGCAATCCATTGTGATTTACGGAATTTATCCATAATTCATAAGAACAATCTTGTAATAAAAGTTGCTTACACATACCAGCTGTTATTTCTATTAGTTCCTCTGTATCTTTTCTTATTGACACTCCGTTCTTATTTATTAAATTTAAATAGAGTGCATATTTATCAGATTGTGTTCGTTCGTATTTCTTTGCAGTTATTATTCCTGTTTTTGCCGTTGCACTCCAATGTATAGAGCGGAAATCTTCATTTTCATAATTTTTTATCCCTATTACATTCGTTTCATCGTACAATGGTGAAGATAGAGATTTTCGAAATCCACGCGACCACTCTTTTAATTCTGGTACTTGGATATTAGGTACAGCAGGAAAAATCAAATAAACAGGTGTATCAATTTGACTATACGTTAGATGGCTCATAATGAGACCAAATGGATCAGAAATTACTATTTCAACTTCTTCCCATTTCCCGATTCCCCTTTTCAAGGCTATGGCCTGAATGTCAAATGTTCTTATCTCCTCTCCCTTCATATTGAATTTCATATAGTAATTTGAACCTGTACTTTGATTTTTGTTTAGTGCGTCATGTTTCCAACTTAGTCTATTATCGCATTTAAATCGAAATACTATATTAAATATAGGTAGTATAGTATTATTTGAAATTTTAATTGAACAAATATTTTTTTCTCCTATAAAAGTATTTGGACTACCTTGAATATACTCCCAATGCACATGAGATATTTTACGTACATAAACATGGACAAAAAGTATTAAAAAAATATATAAGAATACAATTGATAAAATCAATAGATTGCTTGAAAATATACATAACACTAGGGCAGCTACTGATACAACTCCTATCATAAGTGGCTCAGCTAATGGAGTGTAAATAAGTGTCCGTTTCATTGCGTATTCTCCACCGGAACATGAAGGCGATTGAGAATTTCATTTATTAGTTCCTCTTTTGTAGTTTTCATTTCACCTTCAATAGTTAAAGTTAATCGATGAGCACATACCGATTTTGCAAGTGCTTGTAAATCATCAGGAGTACAAAAATCTCTTTCTTTTAATAATGCACGAGCCTGAACAGCCCTCATAAATGCTAGGGTACCCCGTGGGCTGACACCAATTTCGATGAGTTCGTGTTTACGTGTCGCCTCAATAATTTCAAGAAGATACTCTTGAACGTCATTCCCCATTAAAACTTCTCTTGCTTGTTGCTGTAAAGCTAAAATTTCTTCGCTTGAAATGACAGAATGTAGATTTTCTAAAGGATCATTTCTTTGGAATCGCTGCATCATCTCTTTCTCAGCCTCTCTAGTAGGATACCCTTGACGTATAGTTAATAAAAAACGATCTAATTGGGCATCTGGTAAAGGGAATGTCCCTGCTGATTCAAGTGGATTTTGCGTTGCAATAACTAAAAAAGGTTCAGGTAAAGTGTGTGTGCTTTTTGCTATAGTAACTGTACGTTCTTCCATAACTTCCAATAACGAAGATTGAGTTCTAGGTACAGCACGATTTATTTCATCTACCAATACTATATTTGTAAATATAGGCCCTAATCTCGTTTTAAATTCTGATTCTTTGACATCAAAAAATTCTAACCCAATCACATCACCTGGTAAGGTATCGGCAGTAAATTGAATTCTTTGAAATTCGGCATCAATACTTTTAGCTAAACTTTTAGCTAAAGATGTTTTCCCAGTTCCAGGAACGTCTTCTAATAAAATATGTCCCTTTGCTATAAGGGCAATGGCTGCTAATTCAATCGACTCGTTTTTACCTACAATTACCCTTGAAATATTGTTGACTATTTTTTGTAATGTACTCATAAAATGCCCACCTATCTATCATCCTATTTTTTGTTTTGCTAAATCTTCCCAAGTCTGTAATTGTAGAGTATCGGTTATGTACCCACGACTGTTAACTATAATTGCTTGCGGAGCGGACCTTATGTTATATAACTGAAAAATATCAGGAGATACCGAGAAAGATAAGTTATGGTTTTTGAATTTTGAAATGTAACTATCATCTAAGTCTTTATTACTAATAAAGAAAATTTTGACATATTCAAAGTTGTAGGTAGAACTAATTGAATCGACAAATCTTTTGCAAGTTGGACATCCTGATGAAATAAAAATTAGTAGTGTATTACTATTGGAATTTGGCCCAACTCTTAATTCTTGCTTAAATTGGTCTTTTAACTTAAATGGTGGTGCAGCCTGTCCAATCTGTAGTTCCTTTCTAAATTTCACATAAGATGAAGTGGCAATTACCCCAGCGAAAAATTTAATTTGATTGGTAAATTTAAACAATAACACCCCTTGAAATACTACTAAAATTGATAAAAGTATTAACGCCATTAAGGTTATTGAATTATTCATCGTATCCCCCCTTATTTATCATTAGTTGACTCAATTACCTCTATAAAGTCGTTTAAGCTTTTAATAATGTAAAGCATAAATCCAGCTTCAGCTATAACAACAATCCATAAAATAATAAAACCCACAATTAAAAATGTATCCATATATTATTCCCCCTTTGTTATTATGTTTCTAATATTGAGTTTGAAACTATATATGATTTTTATAGTTAAATATATAATGATTGTCAAAATTAAATAGGAATGAAGAAATAGAAATTGGTTATTAAAAGAGAAACTAAATACTTTATAATCAAAATTCAACCAAAGTATAAAAATACTAATTATCATTATTACATTTCGGAATACCAACTTCTTTGATATTTTCCCATTTCCAACAACTCCCCCACAACCACAATCGATATTTGTCCTACCCCTAAATAGATTAATTGTTATCGCTATTGTATACATTAGCAGCAACAAGATTGCGAATATTAGGTTAATTTTAAGTAGCAATCCAATCAATAAACAGAGTCCAATTACCAATTCTACTACGCTATCAAACCATGCAAATAATCTATTTGTGGATTCAGGTACTATATTATAGGAATATACAATAGCGTAGTGTTGTTCGAATCTTAGTAATTTATATAAACTAGATGTAATGAAAATATATCCAAAAATAAAGCAAGTTATATTAATAATTAGGTTCATAAATTTGCTCCTTTACTGTATCTTCTTTAGGGTCTATATACTTCTCTTTTTGTGAACTATATAAATTGAAATATTCACCATGTAGATTCAATAATTCATTGTGTGTACCCATTTCGACTATGCCCCCGTCCTTCATGACTATAATTCGGTCAGCCAAATGGCATGCATACATTCTATGAGAAATAAAGATTGTGATTTTTCCATTTGATATTTCTTTGAATTTTTCAAATAGATGTGCTTCGGTATTAGGATCTAGTGCAGATGTAGGTTCATCTAAAATGAGTATCGGTGCTGTTTTAATCAATGCTCTTGCAATAGCTATTCTTTGCCATTGTCCGCCCGATAAATCTGTACTATTGCCAAAGAGCCTTCCCAATTGAGTATTATAACTGTTTGGTAGTTCCGATATTAAACTATGTGATTCTGCAATTTTAGAAGAAGAAATTATGGTGTCTTCGGAAAACTCACAGGAACCTATTGAAATATTTTCTTTAGCAGTTAATTCATATTTAACAAAGTCCTGAAATATAACAGCTATATTGCTATATAAACTTTTCTTTTCTATTCTATTTTTATCTATTTCATCAAAAAAAATCGTGTTATTTGGAACTTCAAAACTTCCAATTAAGCATTTAATAAGGGTAGATTTCCCAGATCCGTTTTCTCCTACAATCACTAACTTCTCGTTCGGAAGAATATCAAAATTTATATTTTTTATTACCTTTTTTTCTGTGCCAGGGTATGAAAAAGATAAATTTTTAACCTGTATTCCTTTCTGTAGTGCTTTTGGAAACAGTTGTAGTTCATTTGTAACACTAATTTCTTGTTCGTCCTCGTAGCCTAGTAGCTCGTACAAATCGGTTATAAACAAATTTTGTTTATATATATCCGCAAGCATTGTTGCTATGGTATTTATTGAGATTTGTGCAATTTGTACCGCACTATTTATTGAGACAAAATCTCCAATTTTTATTGATTTTCTAAAAATAAAAAATAGCAATAAAATTACTGTACCCATACTAATTATGTGATTAATAGAATTAAACAAGATTAATTTATTTTGCTGCCTATTAACTTGCATTAAAATATCGTTATTATTTGCTTTTAATGATTTAGACCATTTTTGAATTAAAAATTCATATGTTTGATTTAAACGTAATTCACGATTCGCTTGGCGATTTACTAATAATGAAAAGATATAATTTTGTTCGCGTGCTTTTGGTGTTTGGAATTTCATCAAAAAGTAATTTTGTTCTCCAAATTTCTTTTGCATAATAAACAGCGGGATAGCTGAGATTATACTTAAAAAAAGAAACAGCCAATGAAATTGTATCAAAAATATAAGCGTGGACACTAAAGTAATACTATTTCTTGTGATTTCTATAATTTTCAATATAGGATCTAAAAATTTATTTCCTATATCCCCCTGAACTCTTTGAAGATGATCATAAAACTTATTATCTTCAAAATATTGATACTTTACCTTTAACACTTTATTTGCAACTATTTTTTTAATTTTATAGTCTATTTTTTGCTCTAATTTTATATTTATCGTTATCTTATACTTATCTAAAATAGTAGAGGTTAAATTAATTAAAAGCTGTAGAATCAAATAGATAATCACATTGGAGATTACTTTATCATTAGAAGTAAATAATTGTTGAATCGTATTTAGTAATTTTTGAGTAATAATTAATGTAAATAAAGGTAATATCCCTTGGAATATATTTATTAATAGAATACAGATTAGTTCTATTCTAGCTGCAGACCATACTACCTTACTAGACTTTAAAAGATATTCAATCCGCATAGCACACCTCCTTTTTTCTGAAAATTTTAAAAAATTACAAAATTTTGTTTTATTCCAAATTATAACATGTTATAATTTGGAATGAAAGGGGGGGAGAATGATATGTTATTAGGTGCTATTTTATGTGATTGTAGTAGAACTTATTGCAGTCCAGATACATATTGTGGGACAAGTGGTAACCCACATCCATATGTAGGGACAGGAAAAAGGTATGTTTGGGACTGTAAAACTGGAGCTGACTGCGGTTCGAATCAAACTGGTTCTAAATGTAATTGTAAACTTTAAAACCAAAACAATGGATTAGTTTATAAACTAATCCATTGTTTTATGTTGACTTATTGGGGGAATATAAATGTTTTACTTTGTACTGTTTATTCTAACATTAGTGATATTTGTATTTACAAATCTATCCCTTAAAAATCTACATTCTAAACTACATACAATAAAATCTGCAAAGCAAAATACTATGGCTTCTAATAGTCTACCTATCAATTCAATTGCTCCAAACTTTAGTTTGGAAACCCTAACGGGGAATATAGTGACATTAGAAGAGTTACGAGATAAACCCGTTATACTCTTAATTGCTGCTGATACTTGTGATGCTTGTACACTAGACATTATTGAATTTAGAGAAGAAGTTAGAAAGTACGGGGATAATTATAACTTTGTCTTAATTGTTGCAACCTCTGATCCTACTACATTAAATGACATGCAATATGTAGAAGAAACCAACTTACAAGTATTATTAGCCACAATGAATTTTATGAAAGACTATAAAATCTCCATGATTCCTACATTTTTATTTCTTGATGAAAGGGGTACTGTTTTAGGATCTCCGTACATAGTAAATCAATTTGATAGATATTATAAACTTCTCGGTAAACCTACAATAACCGCATAACTTCCCACCCATTGTTTTAAAAATATTAAATAAAAATTGATTAAAACTTAATTAATCAAAACAGGTTACAAGTAAAGATATATTACCTTACTTATAACCTGTTTTTGAAACTTCTTCTTATTACCCTCTTATTATACTTTGTTAATTACTATAATTTGACCTGCTATATGCTCAGCACACTTTTGAATTTGGGTTTTAAGATACTTTTCCCTGTATATTAAATGATTTGTTACCGAACTTTCAAATTGTTCACTTAAAATTTGTCGCTGCAATCACACGAAGGAAATGATTCTGCAGAATTAACTCTTCTACATACACAGATACGTGCTATTCACAATCATTTTTTTAAGCACCCCTCATAAAAAATTTCTCCTTTCCCTCTTTTTATCAGTGTTGACACATAGCACACCCTAAAAATATCTATCTTTGCAAACCTCGTTTATAACGACTCGCTTCAAATATAATACGCTCTTCATCTAACGTTTTACATTCGCCATTCCAAACGACACGTTTTCCGTTAATAATTACATCGCTTATATCTTTTCCACTAGCAGCATATACAAGGTGTGATAACACTTCATCCGCTGGTTGTAAATGAGGCTTATTAGACGGATCAATTGTAATGAAATCAGCGCACTTTCCAACCTCAAGTGATCCTGTTTGTTTCATGCCGATTACTTCAGCCGCTCCTTTAGTTGCAAGTGTAAGAGCTGTTTCAACCGGTAACGCTGTTGCATCTTGATGAATACCTTTTTGTAATAATGTTGCGATGCGCATTTCTTCAAACATATCTAAATTGTTGTTTGATGCCACACTATCTGTTGCAATTCCTACTTTCATTCCTGCTTCTAGCATCGCTTTTACATTCGCTATACCAGAACCTAGTTTTAAATTACTATTTGGGTTATGTGCTACTCGAACATCATGTTCTGCTAAAAATGCACGCTCATTTTCATTTAATACTACACCGTGTGCAATAACTGTTGGGCGTTTAAATAACCCGCAACTTGCTGCATATTCTACTGGACGTTTCCCGTACTGTGCTTCAATATCACGTACTTCACGCTCTGTTTCCGAAAGATGAATATGAACCATCGTTTGATTTTCTACTGCAATACGTGCGCATTCTTCTAACAGTTCTGCACTACATGTATATGGACTATGCGGTGCAACCATCGTAGTTAACATACCACTTTCGTTATAGTAGCGCTTCACATATTTCTCAGCTTCCTCAATTGCTTTCTTTTCATCGTCTTTCGTTCCGAAGCTAAATAAAGTTCTTGAAACAGCAGCTCGCATCCCGCTCCTTGATACCGTTTCCATAATTGCATCTTGATCTACTCCAATTGGATTAAACATGTCAGAGAATGATGTTGTACCACTTTTCACCATTTCAAGTAATCCTAATTCCGTACTAGCAACCGCAAGCTCTGGCGTAAACTGACTTTCAAGTGGCCAAATTCTCGTCTCAAGCCACGGTTGTAATAACATATCATCGCCAATACCTCTTAAGAGACTCATTACAACGTGTGTATGTGTATTTACAAGCCCTGGTAAAACCCACTTTCCTTTCATGTCAATTACTTCATCTACTGCAAAATCATTAGCGAATTCTCCGCTCTTTACATCTATAATTTGATCATTTTCTACAATGATATATCCATTTTCTATCACTTCGTTTTGTTCATTCATCGTTACGATTGTAGCGTTTACATAAGTTGTTTTCAAAAGTATTTCCCCTTTCAACTCTATGAAGTTCCCTTTAATAAGTTACCACCATTATAGTAACTTATTAAAGATTAAGAGTCAAAAGGTAATTTCAATTCTTTCATTATCTTTTCCTTCAAAATGCTATATTGTTTTTCATTTGTATCTGCAAATGCTTCTTCCCGGTTTGATTCCACATCCAAATAGTTCAGGTTTTCATTGAATTGAGACTCTGTAAAATCAAACCTATATCCATTTATACAGTTATAAAAGTGCCACTCCTCTCCAACTTTTGTCTTTTTGATTTCCCCTCCGTATATATCTTGAATTACTAGAGCCGTTACACCACACTGTCCATTTGCTGAATTTTCAAGAGTCCACTTTGAACTTGTTTCAATCGACCAGGATTTTATAAGTGCTTCATATATTCTTTTTGCCTTTACATTATCCATTCTCAGCTTCTCCTACTATTAATAGTTTTACACATCATATTTCAAAAGGGGCAGTAATCGGTCCTTAAAAACCGTTGATGATGTCTCTCCGATTAACTTTGCTCCCATTTTCAAATAATATCCTTTTGCATTCGGATCACTATCAATCGTAAAGCTTTTTATTCCTAGTTCATTTGCTTGCTCTATTACAAACTTCCAAAGTATTTTCCCTTTCCCTTTGTAACGAGGATGAATGTATAAGAAATCGAGAGCTTTATCGTTACGTAAAAATGAGAAAAACCCAATCTTCGTATTATCGTTTTCTAAAACATATACAAAATTATTTTTTATGTATTCATCGGTAATTGTTAAATCTTCCTTACAAGCAAGTATGAATGCTTCACTATAGTTCCACGTTGCTTTTGAGTGTAGTGCAAGTTCACTTAATTCATTTGCTTCACTTACTACCGCTTTTCTTATCTTCATGATTCTTTCTCCTCACCTTCAATATGTAACCTATTAAAATGATTCGAAAAAATAATTTAAAAAACCTCTTATTTCCGTAAATAAGAGATAACTTTTATAATTCTTCAGAATAGGTAACAATTTATTAAAAGAAAAAGAACACCATTCCTGAAAATTGGCGTTCTTTTTCTTTTAACCTGTATAGCATATTATATTAAGAATCATTTTTACACTTCTAAACAGTTTCTACTACCTCTTCAAGCATTGTTCCATTTTTAGCATAATTCGTATGCCAAGAAAAAGCTTTTTCTAAAACATGAGGAGTTTGTCCACCTCTTGTTTGTGCTTCTTCGTAATAAGCTCTTAGCTGGTCACGATACATTGGATGTACGCAATTCTCAATAATTAGTTCCACTCTTTCTCTTGGCGCTAATCCTCTTAGGTCAGCATACCCTTGTTCAGTGACGATAACATCTACATCATGTTCCGTATGATCTACATGAGAAACGAAAGGAACGATACTTGAAATGTTACCACCTTTTGCAATCGATTTCGTAACAAATATAGCTAGACGTGCATTTCTCGCAAAGTCACCAGAACCACCAATACCATTCATCATCTTTGTACCTAAAACGTGAGTAGAGTTAACATTTCCGTATATATCTAATTCTAAAGCAGTATTAATCGAGATCAATCCGAGGCGGCGAATGATTTCAGGGTGATTAGAAATCTCTTGCGGACGCATCATTAATTTGTCACGATATTTTTCAAAGTTAGAAAATACTTGTTGCATTTTCTCTTCAGAAAGCGTGATCGAGCAGCAGGAAGCAAAATTAACTTTCCCAGCGTCCATTAGATCAAAGACCGCATCTTGTAAAACTTCAGAATACACTTCTAAATCTTCAAACTCCGAATCAAGCATGCCGTGCAATACTGCATTAGCAACTGAACCAATTCCCGATTGTAACGGTGCTAAACTCTTTGTTAATCGGCCTACTTTAACTTCTTCTCGAAGGAACTCTATTAAATGTTGTGCCATAATGACAGTTTCTTCATCTGGAGGAACAATTGTCGATGGTGAATCCAGTTGATTCGTAAACACAATCCCCTTCACTTTTTCAGCAACAATTGGGATACCAATTGTTCCAATTCGATCATCCGTTTTTACGAGCGGAATTGGAAGTCTTTCCCCTTGTTTACCTGGTTCATATAAATCATGCAGCCCCTCTAGTTGCGTAGATTGAGCCATATTCATTTCAATAATAATGGACTTAGCATGTAAGGAAAATGCTAAGGAATTTCCAATTGAAGTGGTTGGAATAATCATTCCATCTTCAGTAATCGCAACCGCTTCCAAAATAGCGACATCTATATCCATAACGTCAGCACGAAGTAACTCTGCTGTATGAGATAAGTGCTGATCTACAAATAAAAAGTCTCCGTTATTAATTCCTTTTCGCATAGTCGCATCGGCTTGGAAAGGCAATCTTTTCCCTAAAATTCCTGCCTCAGCAAATAATTTATCTACATCCGAACCTAAAGAAGCCCCTGTATAAACATTTACTTTAAAAGATTTATCATTCTTCACTCGATTCACCAGCGCAAATGGGACTGCTTTTACATCCCCAGCACGTGTAAATCCACTTAACCCTAAAGTCATTCCACTTTCAATCCATGAAGCTGCCTCTTCAGGTGTAACTACTCGATCTTTGAAACGTTGATCCCTAATTCTATCTAAATTATTCTCCATATGTAATCCCTCTCTCAATGAATATTCATAATTATTTTACACATTAACACTATCGAAATAGGGATTTTTGTACACAATGCCGAAAATTCAGATAAAACAGCGAATCTAGGTTCTAAAGCAGAAAAATTTAGAATCCTAGAAGCTTACGAAAATAGCTAGCGTATGACTGACTCACTGGTACCCTCTCTCCGTTATCCATAGAAAGTACAAAAGTAGAATGTGTATCAGGATAAATCGCTTTAATATGATTAACATTTACAATAAAGGAACGGTGGCATCTAATAAAGGAATCTTTCGGCAACAAGTATTCGAATTCTTGTAACGAGTACTTATGTGTTCCTGTTAACTCTTCTGAATTCACATACGTCTTTTTATCTTTAGCTTCTAAATACATGACCTTTGAGAAAGGAACCGGAACCCATCCGTCTGTTGTTTTTAAAGTAACGACTGACTTCCCATCCGTTAAAGCGGGATAAATTGCCGTCACACAACCTTCAATCTTCTCATTATTTGAAAACGGTACGGCCATTCCATGATAAGGAATACCGAAAACATCTCGATTAATAAACTCAGAAGCTTTTTGCTTCGTTACCATTGCTTTATGAGCAATCGTCCCTTCCTTAATAGGATCCCCGGCGCTAATTTTTAAATCAATTCGTTTACTTGGCCGATAGTAAATATATTCTTTCGTATTCGAAACAGCGATTGATATTTCATCTGAAAATAATTCCCCAACAACATCTAGTAGTATACCTAATGTTTTATCTTCCATAGTATGAACACCTCATTTACTATTATACTACTATTATGAACGGGCAGCTGTTGCTTTTACATGTAGTGCAAGTTCACTTAATTCACTAGCTTCAATTACTATCAATTTTCTTACTCCCATAATTGTTTCTCTCCACCTTTAAAATATGAACTACTAAAGTATTGCCCCAAGCAATAAAAAATCCTTTATTTTATATAACTTTAAATCAACTTGCTTCTTATATTACTTGCATTATAAAATAGAAAAGTATTCTAAAAAACATTTCATTTAGGGGGGAATTGCCTATGCCGTTGGATTCCATTTCAGGTAACGAATATTCCAACATTTAAAGGAGTGCCTGAAATTTGTTAAACCCATATATCAATTCATCCTTATATAAAAATATAGAAAAATTTAATGGAACAATTTTAATAGTCCATAAAGAAGAGACTCTTTATAAACAGTCATTTGGAAAAGCTAATTATAATTGGGACATACCTAATACATCTACAACGAAGTTTCGTATCGGATCAATAACTAAAATCTTCACAGCAGTTTCAATTTTAATGCTGGTGGAAGAGGAAAAATTACAGCTACATGATACTTTAGATCGATTCATTCCCGATTTTCCAAAAGGAAATCAAATTACGATCAAGCATTTATTAAATCATACTGCTCAACATGACTTTTTATTAAAATCTTTACAGCCTCGAACACCAGATGAACTAATACAATGGATTATTGCGTGTCCCTTTGAATCTAGTCCTGGTGAAAAATTCAATTATTCGAATTCAGGATATATTATATTAGGAAAAGTTATTGAAGTTATAAGTGGAATTTCTTATGAGGAATTTCTTAAAAAGAGAATTTTCTACCCACTCTCTATAATAAACACAGGTGTTGATTTGAATCATATGATTCAAAAACATAAAGCAACTGGGTATGAGTTACATCCAAACCATGGCCTACAGAACGCATCATTTATTCATATGTCTAATTCATATTCAGCCGGTGGATTAGTTTCTACAGCCGAAGATTTATATAGATTTGATAAGGCGCTAAAAGAAAATCGCTTCTTATCAAGTAGGATGACGTCTCGTATGCTTACTGCAGAATCTTACGGATATGGTTACGGTTGGAATATTGCTATAACTGAAAAAAATAATAAACTTATATTTCATCACGGAGGAATTAACGGCTTTACGTCCTCCTATTTACGATTAATTGACAAAGAGGCTACAATCATCATTTTAAGCAATGTATCTACACTATTAACATCGACTCTTGCTAATGAAATCGCTTCTTATATAGAAAATAATTTTTAAATCTATTATGATTTGAAAAACCGTTCAGCATTTTGAACGGTTTTTCAAACAATTTAGTTCACCTTAGCCCCATAACATCTTGCTACTGCAACTGCCTGCGCTATATCTAATTTCACATTTTTTAAATCAAAACTTGTAAAATCAATTCTATCAACTATCGCTCCTTTTAAATTTGCACCACTAAGTTTCGCCTTACCTAATTGTGCACCCGTTAAATCCGCTTCACGTAAATCTGCTTTTTCTAAATTACATTCATATAAGTCAGCTTCAATCAAACGTATACCCTTTAACATTTGTTTACTTAAGTTCGCGAACCTTAAATTCGTATAGGACCAATCACCCGATATGATAGTTATTCCGTCTAAATTTGCTTCTTCAAAATCAGAGCCAGTCATTTTACATTCTTCAAACTTCGATACGAATAAATTCGCACCAACAAACTTACAATTCGCAAATGTAGTTCCTTTATGGATAGAAGCGTTAAAAAGAGCACCGGTAAAATCACATTCTATGAAATTACAATTTTCAGTATAAACTTCCGATGCATCTATCCCTCTAAAACGGCATTTTATGAACGTACAATTTTTCAATTCCTCTTCTTTAATCAAGATATCTTGAAAATCTATTTCTACATATTCTTTATTTACAAATTCACTCATAACTATTCCTCCATCTCCTTAAAGAAACCTCACTTCAAAAAAGTGAGGTTTCTTCTCATACAATGTGTCCATCTAACCAAGAAATCAAATCTTGAAATACTTCATCTCGATTTACTTCATGGAACATTTCATGTCTTCCATTTTCATATAAACGCAGCGTTACATCTTTCACATCACATTTTTTATAATTCTCATATACTTCTTTTACACCTTTCCCCATATCCCCAACAGGATCACGATCTCCGGAAAAAATATGTATTGGAAGGTTTTTCGGTGTTTTCTTAAACTCTTCTAGTTTATTTACTTCTAATACACCAGAAAATAATTCTCGATAAAAACTCGTCGTACAAATGAATCCACATAACGGATCCGCAATATATTTATCAACTTGATTATTATCTGAAGATAACCAATCAAATTTCGTACGATTTGGTTTAAAGTGCGAATTGAAATTTCCGAAAGATAAAAAGTTTAGCATCGGACTTTTCGTTTTTTCTCCGCGTAATTTCATCTCAATTGTCGCTACTTTATGACCGATACTTCCTAAAATCCCTGGATTTCCACCAGTTCCTGAAATAAGGAATCCATCATATAATTCACCTTTCAGTTGTACAGCACGTCTTGATAAAAAAGAACCCATACTATGTCCAAGTAAAAATAACGGGCATGTCTGCTCTTTTCTTATCGTTTCTGATACAAAAATAACATCAGAAACAGCCTCATTCCAACCTACATTTGGTTTAAAATGACCATAATCTTCTTCTCTTTTCACTGTTTTCCCATGACCTTTATGATCATGTGCATAAACACCATACCCTGCTTCTAATAACGCAGCAATAAAGTCTGTATAAACATCTGCATGTTCTGTCATACCATGTGCAATTTGAATAATCCCTCGCGGATCTCTTTCTGGTAGCCACTTACGTAAATAAATTTCCGATCCATCCAATGCCGTAACGAAACTTTCCTGTACGTTCATTTCGTCAGCCCCCAACTCTATTATGTATATTAAAAAATGAATATCCATTCATTATTCTTATTATGTATTATATGCAATTGCCTTCATTATGACAAATGACTCACTTTTCCAATTAGCTCTTAAACTAATATATTGACGAATGTAAAATAAAAATGTATAGTTACTTACATAAAGTAATTATTATATTTTGGGGAGGTTTCTATTATGATGCCATCATTATTTTTAGCACACGGATCACCGATGCTTGCTATTCAAGATACAGACTATACAAGATTTTTAAAAACACTTGGAGAAACATATAAACCGAAAGCAATTGTTATTTTCACTGCTCACTGGGAAAGTGAAGTATTAACGATTTCTTCATCAGATAACGAATATGAAACAATTTATGATTTTGGAGGGTTTCCTCCTGAGTTATACGAAATCAAATATCGTGCGAAAGGCTCTTCTAACATTGCATCTATGTTAGAAACAAAATTTAAAAACAAAGGTATTCCAGTCCATCATAATATGACGAGAGGTTTAGATCATGGCTCATGGACACTCTTGCACCGCATGTATCCAGAAGCAAATATTCCTGTCGTCCAAATTTCAGTCAATCCATTCCTTCCTGCAAAAGAGCAATTTAAGATTGGAGAAGCGCTTAAAGGACTTGGAAAAGAAAATATTTTAATAATCGGTAGCGGTGTTACCGTTCATAACTTACGAGCTTTGAAATGGAATCAAACGACACCCGAACAATGGGCAATTGAATTTGATGATTGGATTATTAAACATATGCAGACTACTGATAAAGATGCATTATTTAATTGGGAGAACAACGCCCCTCATGCACAATTAGCAGTACCAAGAGCAGAGCATTTTGTTCCTTTATTTATCGCTATGGGAAGCGGTGAAAATAACGGTGAAATCATTCACCGCAGTTACGAGCTTGGTACATTAAGCTATCTTTGTCTTCAATTTTAAAGAAAAGGATGAAGCAATCGTTGCTTCATCCTTTTTCTTTTTCATTCACTTAGTTAACTAACTTCCAAATGTCGTTTCTCTGATACCTCTTCGTTCTTATTATGAAAATAAACCCAAATGCACGCAATAAATAGTAATGATGAAGTAGAGAAGAAAACATATTGGAAGCCCGCATGTGCTGCAATTTGTCCACCAAGTACTGGTCCAATCATATTCCCCAGAAACTGAAACGATTGATTATATCCAAATATTCGTCCCGTTACATGGGTTGGTGTATGTTGTTTTAGTAGAGTTTGTACGGAAGGTAATAATCCTGCTTGTGCGATACCTAATAAAAATCGAAGAATTAATAGTTGCCAAGCTGAGGTTACAAATGCTTGCGGGATAAAAATAATTCCTGCAGCAAACAACGCTACAACTAACGTTTTTTGAGGACCGATTTGATCTGATAATCTTCCTAGTCTTGGTGCTGCCAAAATAACCGCTAACCCTGTCGCTGACATAACTGCGCCTGCAATCATTTCAATATGAGCTGTTCCTGGGCCTTCTAAATTCTTTACATACAATGTAATAATAGGTTGAATTGACATGTTTGCAAGTTGAATAATAAATGTTGTTACAAACAAACTAATAATTAAATGCTTCGCTGGAACCATCGTCCATACTTTTTTCGTTTGTACTTTTTTTGCTTGAGCGGAGTGATTCTCTTCATGTAGGAAGAAAAAAACGATGAGAAAAGAAAGGAATAAAAAAGCTCCTGTAACAAGAAAAACATGGCGCATTCCAATTAACTCTGACAAATAACCACCAAGTAATGGGCCAAGTAAAGAACCGCTCACGCCACCTGTTGAAATTGTGGAGATTGCCCAACCTGAATGTTCTTTCGGAGTTTCTGCCGCAATAAATGTCATCGCCGTTGAAAGGAAACCAGATACTGCTCCCATTAAAAATCTTAGTGCGACTAGTTGATACACATCCGTTACAAATCCCATAAGCGTCATAATAATCGCCATACCAAGGCTCGCACGAATCAGCATCAATTTCCGTCCATGTATATCACCAAGTTTTCCCCATATTGGTGATACGATCGCACCCATTAAAAATGTTATACCAAATGCAAGTCCCGACCACTGTGCAATACTTGAAGTGCCAGTTACTCCTAATTCCTCAATATAAAAAGATAAAAAAGGAATTACTAAACTCATACCGGCTGCAGTGGTAAAACAACCTAGCCAACAAATCATCAAATTTCGTTTCCAGCTGGCCATTTTCACACCTTCTTTCTTTAGATACCCATTCTACACCCTTTCTTGTAAAAAGTTTAGTAATTTGCTTTATTTGTAAGATTTACTACAAAACCCGCTATTTTCTAGTAAAAATCACTACATCTCTACATTTTTTTCATAAAAAAACCAACTCCCCTATATGAAGTTGGTTACTTATTCTCTATCGGTATTAAACGCGCATTACAATTTCTCTCATAAAACTCAATCGGACCTGCTTGTCCAATAATTGCGTATTCATATCCATCTTGCTTCATACTATGTAAACAACGATGTAACAATTGCTTCCCTACACCTTTCACACGATTTTGCTTTGCTGTGCCCATTGGACCAAACAATCCTTTCTTCCCTCTCACTACATCGTAACAAGCGAAACCTACTATCACTTCTTCTTGTTCTGCTATATAAATAGGTACATTTTCTTTATATGTACGAAATCCATACTCTATTGAATGTAACCAACGTTCACCAAATTCCCCATTAACAAAACTTGCTAATTTTTCAAAATCAGAAGGGTTAGCCTTTCTAACAGTACAAATTAAATGATTATAAGTAGGATCAAAACATTTTAGATCGACCGCTAAATCTCTTGGCTCAGCTAGAATACGTAATATATCTTTTTGTATTTGTGCATTTCCAATAAACGTATCCGTGCGAAATAGTGCATCTATAACATGTCCTTCGTTTATTATTACTTGCTGGAAACGTTCCATACGTTTCTTCGCTATTTGTAAAATTTCTAACGCCTTATAAGATACCTTGTATTGTCCTATTTTTTTATACTCTTGATCCGGTGAATCGTATTGTTTTCGTATCGAAAGTTTTTCTAAAAAATCCGTACCCAAGTTACGAAACAAATGCATATACAACTCGCTGCAAACTCCCGTACCTTCTTTACACATGCCGATAAACAGATGAGTTGGTTGAATAATATTACTTTCTGCCTCTTCTGCTGCAATATGCATTATGTTATGAACACGTTTCGTAAATTGAAATTCCTCCATATGTATCTCTCCCCCCCCTATTACTTTACTATTAAACCGTAACCGTAAATAAGTGAAACAATTATTCCAACTACCAATATACCTGGCAGTAAATTTGCCACCTTAATTTTAATAATACCAAGTAAGTTCAATCCAATGGCGGCTATCATAATACCACCTGTAGCTGTCATTTCCACTATAAATTGATTCATTAATGCTTTCGGAACCAAACTATTAATTTGTGTTGCAAAAACCGCAATACCTCCTTCGTATAAAATAACTGGAATTGCCGAAAACACTACACCAATTCCTAAAGTTGTCGTTAATATAATAGAAATAAATCCATCGATAATCGCCTTTGTAAATAAAATATCATGATTTCCGCGAATCCCGCTGTCGAGTGCACCAAGTATCCCCATCGCACCAATTGCAAAAATTAAAGTAGCTGTTACAAAGCCTTCTGATATGCTTCCTTTCCCTTTCGATCCAACTTTATTTTCTAGCCAATCTCCTAACTGTTTTAACTTTTCTTCTAATTGTAGCCATTCCCCGATGACGGTACCAATTACAAGACTTAGTATGACAACAAGGAAATTTTCACTTTTCAATGCCATTTGAAGTCCAAGCACAGTAACCGCTAAACCGATTGCATGCATAATTGTTCCCTTCATACTTTCTGGAATTCTACTAAATAATTTACCTAGTAAAGTACCAAATATAATACAAATCCCATTTACAACTGCTCCTAATATAACCATTTCTCATTCTTCACCCTTCGAATTCTTTATTTCTATATTTTGGTTTATTCATTGATTTACAGGTTATCTATATGTTAACTTAATATTGAGAATATTAACAAATATTTTTCACTACATAAACCGCAATTTTTTGTAGTTATACATAAAGTGAAACTTTAACTAGCGCGGGTTTTACTGCCTACAAATTGCGGTATAAACTCAAAAGGGAAGGTATTTATGACAACTTTACTAAAACGATTTCTGTTAATAGCCTTTTGCATTACACCAATTGTTTTATTAGTTAACTACTCTTTTACTTCAAAAGCGAAAGACAAATCCGATTTGCAAAACAAATCTAATAAAACCGCTTCAACAAGTGAAAAGAAAATAGAAGACCCGGAAATCACACTCACCTTCTCTGGTGATACAATGTTCGATTGGCAATTACGTCCTGTAATCGAAAAAAACGGGGCCGATTATCCATTCCAGCATGTTAAAGAAGAAATAACAAAAGCTGATATTTCTTTCGTTAATTTAGAGTCAGCATTTACAACGAGAGAAAAGAAAGCTCCTGGACAACTATTTTGGATTAAAAGTGATCCCTCCACACTACAAGCGATAAAAAACACTGGATATGACATCGTAAATATCGGAAATAACCATACTCTTGATTATGGGCAAGATGGATTATTAGACACGATTTCTCACGTAGAAAAATTAAAGTTCCCTTACATTGGAGCCGGAAAAAATGCAAAAGATGCATATACAGCACGTGAAATGACCGTAAAAGGGAAAAAGTTCAAATTTCTTTCCTTCGTTCGATTTATGCCTGATACGAATTGGGTAGCTGGTGACAATAAACCTGGTGTTGCGAACGGATATGATTTAAATCTCGTAACAAAAACAATTAAAGAACAAAAGCAAGATGCAGACTATTTAATCGTCTATATGCATTGGGGCGTTGAAAAATCAAATCGTCCGGTAGAATACCAAAAGCAATATGTTCCTAAAATGGTTGAAGCAGGAGCTGACGCAATTGTCGGAAGTCACCCACATTGGCTTCAAGGATTTGAGTATTATAATAAAGTTCCTATCGCTTACTCATTAGGAAACTTTTTATTCCCAAGTTATGTGAGCGGGAAAAGCGCCGAAACTGGCGTATTAACTTTAACTTTTAAAGGAAAGGATGTCCAAATGTCATTCAATCCTTACATCATTCGCAACAACCAAATCTCCCCTGTAAATGAGGACGAAAAGAAAAAAGCTCTACAATATTTACAAACAATTTCAACTGACGTAGAAATTGATGATACAGGGAACATAAAAAACAAACGAAACTAGACACCGCAAGATTTATTTCTCTGTAACATACTTTACAGAATAGGTGATGAACATGCTGAAAGACTTATTAGAAAATGTAAGTTTGTTAGAGAATATTTATAAAATATCTATAGCCGTTCTACTTTTATGTTCATTTTTTTCTGTTAGACTTCTAAAAAAACTAAAACGTGAACGAAAGCTTACTACCTTTGAATTTACTATGTATGTAATCATTCGTATTGCGATATTCTTTTGGTTAACTAGCTTTATCCTTCTTGAATATGGAAAATATATTGTTTAATTATAAAAAGATAGATACAAGCAGCATTTCCGCTGTTTGCATCTATCTTTTTTATTTCAGGTACAACTGTATGTTTCCTCTTTCCTTCTATTAAATAAGTAAATCAAACAAAACAGGATTTTTATTCAGCTCCATAAATTGAATATTATTTTCTTTAAAACGAGTAATTAATTGCTCATAATCCTCTTTATGTTTTAATTCTACGCCGACTAACGCTGGACCATTTTCTTTATTATGTTTCTTAATGTATTCAAAGCGAGTAATATCATCTCCTGGCCCTAATCCTTTATCAAGAAATTCTCTTAGCGCACCTGAACGCTGCGGGAATTCAATGATGAAGTAATGTTTTAGTCCTTCATAAATAAGCGAACGTTCTTTCATTTCTTGCATTCTATCAATATCATTATTTCCACCACTTAGCGTACATACAACCGTTTTACCTTTTATTTCATCTTTGTATAAATCAAGCGCTGCAATAGATAGTGCACCAGCAGGCTCAGCTACAATTGCATTTTTCTTATACAGTTCTAAAATCGTCGTACAAACCTTCCCCTCTGGTACTAAAACAATGTCATCAATTACATCTTTACACGTTTCAAATGTTAACTTTCCTACCTTTTTAACAGCTGCCCCATCAACAAAACTATCTATTTTCTCCAATGCGACATTATCATTTTGAAGAAAAGCCTCTTTCATAGATGCAGCTCCCATTGGCTCTACACCAATAATCTTTGTAGCAGGACTAACACCTTTCACATATGTACCAACACCTGATGCTAATCCACCACCGCCAATTGCTGTAAAAATAAAGTCAACCGATTTCTCCATATCATGCATAATTTCAACTGCCACTGTTCCTTGACCAGCAATAACATACGGATCATCAAACGGATGAACGAACGTCATTCTATTTTCCTCACAATAGCGCTGTGCTTCTTGGAACGAGCTATCAAATGTATCACCAACTAATACAATTTCCGCAAAATCACCACCGAAAAATTGTACTTGCGATACTTTTTGTTTAGGCGTTGTCGTCGGCATGAAGATTTTCGACGGAATCTTCAATAAATTACACGTATAAGCAACTCCTTGCGCATGATTGCCAGCACTTGCACAAACAACGCCGTTTTGTAATTGTTCTTTTGGTAAACTTTGAATTAAATTGTACGCACCACGAATTTTGAAAGAGCGAATCAATTGTAAGTCTTCTCTTTTTACATAAACGTCACAATCATATTTCTCAGATAAAACTGTATCACGTTGTAACGGTGTTTTAATAACGATATCTTTCATGCAATTATGAGCCATTAAGATATCTTCAATTTTCACTCTCTCCTTTACCTTCTGCACCATTTCATATCATCCTTATCTCTTTTAAATTGGCTCAATCGAAATTCGGGATTTTTAGGACTGCACCTGTATTCGCCGATGTTACCATTTGTGCATAACGCCCAAGCCAGCCAGTTTTCACTTTCGGTTCTGGTCGTTTCCATTCTTTTTTACGCTGATCTAATTCTTCATCACTAACTCTTACTTCTAACAATCTTTCCTCAACATCGATACAAACGATATCCCCTTGTTTAAGAAGTGCAATCGTTCCGCCTGCAGCTGCTTCTGGTGAAATATGCCCTACCGAAATACCACGTGAAGCACCCGAGAAACGGCCATCTGTTAATAGCGCAACATCTGCACCTAATCCCATACCAGCAATCGCTGACGTTGGTGCCAACATTTCCGGCATACCAGGGCCGCCTCTTGGTCCTTCATAACGAATAACAACTACATCGCCTTTCTTAACTTTCCCAAGCATAATGCCCGCAAGCGCCTCATCTTGTGAATTAAAAATAACGCAAGGTCCTTCAAATCGTTTTACTTCGGTCGCTCCGCTTTTAATAACTGCACCATCTTTCGCAAGGTTTCCTTTTAATATACGTAATCCCCCTTCTTCACTATGAGGGTTTTCGAGAGAATGAATCACTTCCTTATCTTTAATCTCTGCATGAGCAATATTTTCTCTTAACGTTTGCCCAGTAGCAGTAATACGATCTAAATGAAGCACACCTTCTTTTCGGCTCATCTCTTTCAAAATAGCACTAATCCCGCCAGCTCGATCAATATCTTCCATATGCCAATTGGAAGCAGGGCTTACTTTACATAAATGTGGTACACGTCTTGAAACGGCATCAATACGGTTCATATCGTAATCTAATCCAGCCTCTTGCGCGAGCGCCAATGTGTGCAACACTGTATTTGTTGAACCACCCATCGCCATATCAAGCGCGAACGCATCATCAATTGCTTCTTCCGTTACGATGTCTCTTGGTTTAATATCTTTTTCAATTAAAATCTTTAATTTCTCTGCTGCTTGTTTAATTAATTCCTCACGTCTTGGATCGATGGCTAAAATACTTCCGTTACCTGGAAGAGCTAAACCTAACACTTCACATAAACAGTTCATAGAGTTCGCTGTAAACATACCGGAACAAGAACCACAAGATGGACAGCCATGATCTTCAATATCCTTTAATTCTTCTTCTGAAATTTTACCAGATTGATAAGCTCCTACCCCTTCGAAAACAGAACTTAAATCGACAACATCTCCTTTTGACGTTTTTCCAGCCGCCATCGGACCACCTGAAACAAATACAGTTGGAATGTTAATACGAAGTGCAGCCATCATCATACCAGGTGTGATTTTGTCACAGTTTGGAATACAAATCATGCCATCAAACCAATGTGCATTTACAACCGTTTCTACTGAATCTGCAATGATTTCACGACTCGGAAGCGAATAACGCATACCGATATGCCCCATCGCAATACCGTCATCTACTCCAATTGTATTAAATTCAAATGGAACCATACCTGCTGCACGCACCGCTTCTTTAACAAGTTTCCCAAACTCATTTAAGTGCTTATGACCTGGAATAATTTCAATAAAAGAATTACAGATAGCTATAAACGGTTTATCAAAATCTTCATCTTTCAAACCAGTTGCTTTTAATAAACTACGGTGCGGCGCTTTATCAAAACCTTTTTTAATCATGTCACTTCTCATCTTGTCAAATCCCCTCTTACGTATTTTTCACTTATAATCACTTACTCTATTTCTTTACTAATTCTTTCGGTGCATGAATCCAGCTCATCATTTCACGAAGCTCTGCCCCTACTTTTTCTAACTGATGATTTTGCTCTGCTTTTTTCATCGCATTGTATGTTGGACGCCCTGCTTGGTTTTCTAAAATCCATTTCTTCGCGAATTCACCTTGCTGAATTTCTGTAAGTACTCGTTTCATTTCTTTCTTCGTTTCATCTGTAACAATTCTCGATCCTGTTACATAATCTCCGAACTCTGCCGTATCTGAAATAGAATGGCGCATGTTCGTTAAACCACCTTCGTACATTAAATCAACAATTAACTTTAATTCATGTAAACATTCAAAGTATGCAATTTCAGGACGATATCCGCCTTCTGTCAATGTTTCAAAACCAGCTTTTACAAGTGCAGTTACCCCGCCGCAAAGCACTGCTTGCTCTCCGAATAGGTCTGTCTCCGTTTCTTCTTGGAATGTCGTTTCAATTACACCTGCACGTGTACAACCTACCCCTTTTGCATACGCAAGCGCTACACGTAATGCCGTTCCCGTAGCATCTTGATGTACTGCGACTAATGCCGGAACACCATTTCCTTCTTGGAATACACGGCGAACGAGATGACCTGGACTTTTTGGTGCGACCATCGCTACATCTACGTAACTTGGCGGATTAATTTGTCCGAAGTGAATATTAAATCCATGTGAGAAAAGTAACATTTGCCCTTCACGGAGATTCTCTTCTACTTCTGCTTTATACACATGTGCTTGCTGTTCATCTGGCAATAACATTTGTACAACTTGCGCGGTTCGAACCGCTTCTGAAACAGACATTACTTCAAACCCATCTGCTTTTGCTACTTCAAAAGACTTACCATGGCGAACACCAACTACAACTTCCACACCAGAATCACGTAAATTTTGTGCCTGCGCATGACCTTGAGATCCATAACCAATTACCGCAACTGTTTTCCCTTGTAATAACTCTAAATTTGCATCTTTCTCATAATACGTTTTCATATTCCATACACCCCTTATAATTTATTTACTTGCAGTACATCAATTAATTTTTTCAACTGACCAACAAGTAATGTCGCTTCACTTTCAGTACAAACTGCTGTGAGTTTCATTTCAGAAACGCCACTAGTATCTCTTTCGTTTAAATGTAAAGAAGAAATATAATAACCACGCCGAGCAAAAATTCCACTTATACGCAATAAGACGCTTGGCTCGTTATGAATAACGAGTGAAAAAGTATGACTCATTCTTCCCACCTCTTCATAATCATTTCGTTATTCCCTTTGTTTGGCGGAACCATCGGAAATACGTTTTCACCTTCTTCTACACAAAAATCAACTACGATAGGACCTTCATGAGCAATTGCTTCTAACATCACTTGTTTCGCCTCGGTTGAATTTTTCGCTCTTAATCCTTTCACTCCATAAGCTTCTGCCACTTTCACAAAATCTGGCGATCCAATTTTTGACTCTGATAAACGATTTTCATAAAACATTTCTTGCCATTGCCTTACCATCCCTAAAAATTTGTTATTTATAATAAATACTTTTACAGGAATATTATTTTCAGCAATTGTTTGTAGTTCTTGAATGTTCATTTGAAAAGAAGCATCGCCTGCAATACAAATGACGAGTTTTTCTTCTTTTGCAAGCTGAGCACCAATTGCTGCCGGGAAACCAAACCCCATCGTTCCTAGTCCGCCAGATGTTAGAAAAGTCCGTGGATTTTTCGCTTTATAAAAATGCGCAGCCCACATTTGATGCTGTCCGACTTCTGTCGTAACAATCGCTTCACCATTCGTTACTTCACTTACTAGGCTAATAACATGTTGTGGTTTTAACTCACTTTCTTTTTGATTGTAGGAAAGAGGGTATTCAGCTTTCCATTCCTTGATTTTCGTAAGCCATTCTTTTGTTTGTGTACAAATTTGCATATGTAACAGCTTGTGTAACGCTTTTTTCACATCACCAACAACCGGATATTCCACAGTTACATTTTTATGAAACTCTGAAGAATCTATATCAATATGTACCTTTTTCGAATGCGGAGAAAAGAGTTCTAATTTTCCTGTTACACGATCATCAAAGCGAACACCTAAAGCAAGTAGTAGATCACATTCTGTTACTGCCATGTTTGCAGCATACGTTCCATGCATGCCGAGCATTCCTAAAAATAATGAATCTCCCGGCGGATATGCACCAAGTCCCATTAAAGTGGAAACGACAGGAATACGATTCTCCCTCGCAAATTTGATGAGTTCATCAGATCCACCCGAATGAATGACACCTCCTCCAATATAAAGAAGTGGGCGTTTAGCTTTTGAAATTTCTTTAGCCACCTCTCTAAGCTTTATACTGTCTGGCATAGGCTCTATTTTGTATCCTGGAATCTCAATTACTTCATTATAAAAACTTGTTACCTTTTCATTTTGAACATCTTTTGGAATATCAATTAATACTGGCCCTGGTCGCCCGCTTTCGGCGATGTAAAAAGCTTCTTGTACAATACGTGATAAATGATTCACATCACGAACTTGATAATTATGCTTCGTAACAGGTACTGTAATCCCGACAACATCTGCTTCTTGAAATCCATCTTTACCAATTAAGGGCTTTGCAACTTGCCCTGTAATGACAACTAAAGGAATCGAATCCATATAAGCATCCGCTAAGCCCGTAACTAAATTTGTCGCTCCTGGGCCAGAGGTAGCAAAGACTACCCCGACCTTTCCAGAAGCTCTCGCATATCCTTCTGCCGCATGAATGGCAGCTTGTTCATGACGAGTTAAAACGTGCTTCAAACCACTTCCGTATAACGCATCATACACTGGCAAAATCGCTCCGCCTGGATAACCGAAAACGGTAGTTACACCTAAATTCTTCAAGCATTGAATAACGTGTCCAGCTCCTGTCACTTCTTCACAATGCAATTTCTCACATGTTGTATACTGTTGCTCCATTTCAATTAACTCCTCTCCCTACCTACAGTAAGCTTTCCGCTAATCCTGGAACACGTACTCCTCTTTCTCTCGTTAACTTTTTAAATTCCTCTGTCAATTGTTTCGTTACACTTCCTGGCTTCCCATCTCCAATTTCTCTTGAATCAACTTTTACAACTGGAATTAATTCTGCTGCCGTTCCCGTTAAAAATACTTCATCTGCTACATATACGTCATGGCGAGTAAACGGTCTTTCCTCACACCGAATATTAAGTCGCTCACATAACTCAATCACACTATTTCTCGTAATACCTTCTAGCGCCCCTAAATAAGAAGGAGGTGTTAACACCTTTCCATCTTTCACAACGAAAACATTATCTCCAGATCCTTCACAAACATATCCTTGTTGATTTAACATAAGTGCTTCTAGCACTCCAGCTTGTGCCGCTTCAATTTTTACAAGTACGTTATTTAAATAGTTCATTGACTTAATTCGTGGGTCTAATGCATCTGGCGTATTACGTCTTGATGCAACAGATACAACGCTTAATCCATTATCGTAAAATTCCTGTGGGAATAACTTTAATTGTTCTGCAATGATAATAACGCTCGGTTTCACACAACTTCTCGGATCGAGCCCTAAGTCACCTTTTCCTCTTGAAACAATTAACCGAATGTAAGCATCCGCATACTCATTTTTTTGCAATGTTTGCAAAACTGCTTCTTCCATTTCTTCAACCGTCAACGGGATTGTAAGTAAAATAGATTTTGCCGATTCATATAATCGTTTTACATGTTCTTTTAAACAAAATACATTTCCACCGTAACTACGAATCCCTTCAAATACACCGTCTCCGTATAAAAAACCGTGATCATATACTGAAACAACTGCCTTTTCTTTTTCTACAAATTCCCCATTCATATAAATGTACTGGTTTCCCATCTCACATCGCTCCTCTTTTTTTCTCTCTATTTTGCAACCTATTTTTATATCGATTGCTGAGATGAGTATTTTTAACAGAATATTCAGTATATATACCTTAAAAATATACTCGTCTCAACAATCAATTACATACATACTTGTAGCAATCCATTGCTGAGACGAGGGAATCGTGGTACCACTCAGCTTCCTTACACTTCTCACGAAATATAAGCTCTGCAAGTCCAATTAGACTTTTTGTTTTTCTATCGGAAACAACTCCGCTACTTTTTACTAGTTTTCAAAAGTAGTGCTCCGTGGTGATCTTCAATGATGAAATTGTTACTACCCTCACAGCTTCTAGGCAGCTCTCTGAAACAATTTTTATCATTTACTCTCCGCTTCTACGCATTCTCTTATTCTATTTTTAAAATAAAAACTCTCGCCTCAGCAATCAACTACTACAATTTAGTAGCTTTGATTGCTGAGGCGAGAGTTTCGCGGTACCACTCAGCTTCCTTATACTTCTCGCGAAATATAAGCTTTGTAGGTCCAATTAGACCCCCGTCCTTTTACCGGAGACGATGCCGTCGCCCTCTACTCAGTTTCCCTTTCGCAAGCGATGCTCCGAGGTGATCTTCAATGATTCGATTGTTACTACTCTCACAGCCTAGGAGCAGCTCTCTGAAACGATCATAACCATCTACTTTCCTCTTCTTTGCATATACAACATATAAAGTTAGAAAATTCTTAATTCACTTTTATTTGTTAAACGTATTATAGGACGTTGTTCTTTTCATTGTCAACATGTTTTTCCGAAAAAAATTAAATTTGATCAATTCAAGAGAAGTCTATTTATTTTTTCTCAAAACAAAATCGGAATGAACTTCTTACACATACTCATATATTACTTAAGTATGTTCGCATTACTACATAAAAAAACAACTTAATAACATATAAAATTTTATGAGGAGATGAGAAAACTATGTTAAAAGGAAAAGTGGCATTAGTTACAGGAGCAAGCCGAGGAATTGGACGTGCTATCGCAAAACGTTTAGCAAACGACGGTGCATTAGTTGCTATTCATTACGGAGATCGAAAAGAAGATGCTGAAGAAACTGTTTATGAAATTCAATCAAATGGCGGATCTGCTTTTTCTATCGGTGCAAACCTTGAATCTTTACATGGTGTAGAAACCCTTTATAGTTCTTTAGATAGCGAATTACAAAAAAGAACTGGTAGTACTAAATTTGATATTTTAATAAACAACGCTGGAATTGGTCCTGGTGCTTTTATTGAAGAAACGACTGAACAATTTTTTGATAGAATGGTTTCAGTTAATGCAAAAGCACCATTCTTTATCATCCAACAAGCTTTATCTCGTTTACGTGACAATAGCCGAATTATTAATATTTCATCCGCTGCCACTCGTATTTCTTTACCTGATTTCGTTGCATATAGTATGACGAAAGGCGCTATTAATACAATGACTTTCACACTAGCAAAACAGCTCGGAGCACGAGGAATAACAGTGAATGCAATACTTCCTGGATTTATTAAAACAGATATGAATGCGGAACTCTTGAGCGACCCAATGATGAAACAGTACGCTACTACCATTTCCGCTTTTAATCGCTTAGGTGAAGTAGAAGATATTGCCGATACCGCGGCATTTCTCGCTTCTCCAGACAGCCGCTGGGTTACTGGACAATTAATTGATGTTAGCGGAGGATCTTGCTTGTAATTTCTTAATCTACTTACACAAAAAAAGGCCAGCACCTTTGCTGGCCTTTTTCACTGTGTAAAACGATAGCCTACTCCCCAAATTGTCTCGATATATGATTTATCGAATGGATCGAGTTCAATTTTGTGACGAATATTTTTCACATGTACAGCAACCGTTGCTGCATCACCAATTACATCCATCCCCCATACAGTTTCAAAAAGACGATCTTTACTAAATACTTGATTTGGATTTTCTGCCATACAAGTTAATAAATCAAATTCTTTTCCTGTTAACATGACCTCAGTTCCATTTACAAATACACGTCGGGCCGATTTATCAATAAACAATCCTCGAATACGAATTTCATCTTTTATTAGTTCTCGCTTTCCTGTTAAACGATCATAACGAGCTAGATGAGCATTTACACGTGCCACCATTTCACTCGGGCTAAACGGTTTTATAATATAATCATCTGCTCCAAAACCTAACCCTTTAATTTTATCGATTTCCTCTTGTTTTGCGGACACCATAAGTATTGGTATGTCCTTTTCCAATCGAACTTGTTTACAAATTTCATATCCATCTATTCCTGGTAACATTATGTCTAAAATTAACAAGTCATAATCCTCCAGAAGAACTCTTTGTAAACCTTTTTCGCCAGAGTAATCAATATCTACTGTATACCCAGCAACCTCTAAATAATCCTTTTCTAACTCTGCTATAATAGCTTCATCTTCAATAATTAAAATCCTTTTCAAGATGCTCTCCTTTTTCTAATTGATTTTTTGTAATGTAAATGCCAGCGTCGTTCCTTTACCTTTTTTACTTTCTACCCAAATATCACCACCATGTTGTGTGATAATCTGATGTGCAATTGACAAACCAAGTCCGCTTCCACCTGTTTTAGAATTTCTAGAATGATCTGCACGATAGAACCTTTCAAATATATGAGGCAACGCCTTCTCTTCTATCCCTACCCCATTATCTTTTATGTAAATCGTTACATAATCAATAGATTCGGTCATGCGAATTCCTATATATCCTTCTTCTTTATCCATATACTTAACACTATTCCAAATGATATTTGTAATAACACGACGTAATTTTTCACGATCACCTTTTACCAAAATAGAAGTATCCTTTTGAGCATCCCATCTCACTACAATTCCCTTATCCTGTAATTCAAGCTGTAGTTCTTCTATACAATCAGATAAGTATTGATTAATTTCAACCTCTTCAAATTGAAACGGTTCCTCTTTTAAATCAAGTTTTGAAAAGAGAAAAAGCTCGTCAATTAATTGATCCATATCAAACACTTTATGATAAATAATCGTTAAATATTTATCTAATTGTTCTGGAGTTCGAGCGATACCTTCTTTAATTCCTTGTACATAACCTTTAATAGCCGTTATTGGCGTCCGTAAATCATGAGAAATATTTGAAAGCAACTCTTTACGATTTTTTTCATATTGCATTTGCAACTCGACCGATTCCTTCAATCTGCCACGCATCTCTTCAAACGATAAACTTAATTCACCTATTTCATCTTTCGCAAGTGGCTTTACTTGAAAATCTAAATCACCCTTTTGAATTCTTTCCGTTGCCTGCTTTAATGAATGCAATGGTTTTATAATACTCCTTGATATAAAATATGTTAATATTCCATTCGTAATAATTAACCCAAGTATTAAAGAGAATACGAAATACGGGAAAAATTCTCTAATCATTTCTTCTAAAGGATTTACATACTCAAATACAAAAATACTAACCTTATCCTTCTCTTCATCGTAGTAATTAAATTGCTTATAGTAAAAAGAATTACCCTCTATTTTCACATCCATTCCTTTTCTTTGTCCTTCCGTTTCAAATGCGGGTAGGTATTTATCAAACGAAGAGATTTTAAAATATGGAGATGAATATGTAAGCTCATCATTTTTTCGAATTAGTAATCCTGCTTGATTATCGTTTAATTCTTTATCAGTTTCCTTTAAAAAATTTATATCTTCCAATTTATCTGGAGCATACGATGAAAGAATTTTCAACCTACTAAAAATATCATCTTCATCTTCTTTTGTACGAATAGCACCCTCCTGCTCTTTATCAATGAGAGAATGACTATTTTGATTAAGACCAATGATTGCTTTTGCAATACGAATATCACCAAATAAAGTAACACTAATTAACATAACTGCTATACCGCAAAAAACGATTGGAATAATTACCATCGCAACATACGACAACAGCAATCTAATACGGATTGACATTACAGAACTCCTATGAACATTATATTTTTAGCTTATTACAGAATTCAGTGGAAACGAAACTTGACTCATCCAAATACCAGCTAATAATACGAGTATAGCTAGAACAATTTCTAAGAGCAATAAACGGCGATTAACTGTTCCAATATCTTTACCCCATGTTTTCGTTTGTCTCCATGCTACAATTGTAATTATACATACAGTAAGAATCTTTATATTTAAAAGGTTCGTCCATATTGAATTAAAATTAAAAAGTACCCAATTCCTCGTCTGTAAAAACACAATTAATTCCCCAGAAAGAAATGCTAGAATAAATGAAGTACCAGCAATAATACTAAAATGTTTACGAAAACGCTTTTGATCAAATGTAATTTTGTATAATGTTGTCCACGCTATAACAAGAGCTAAATAAATAAGTGCTCCTAGCCACACTGCAATACTCATAACGTGGATCATTCTAATTATAACTGCTGCCCAATTTGGATTAGTAATCCATACATGGCCTGTGAAAGAAAAACTCGCAACAAGAAATCCCCAAATTAGCGCATACCATTCGTTCCCCATATGTTGCAAAGACATAAGAACTAATAATAGCAGTTGAATCATAATAATAACTGAAAATGGCGAATGAATAAGTAAACTCCCCTTCGGCATAATTGACTTATATACTATTAATTCGGCTATTAATCCTACTACAAGTATAAAGAAGAAAATCTTTTTCATATTCTTCATTCTTTGCAATATGGAAGGTAATCTATAACGTTTTACAAACATATCGAGCCACTTTACTCCTGCTCCAATTAAAATCATTCCCTCTACAATATAGCGTAGTGTTACTATCATAACATCTGAAAATACTGAGCCATTCCCACTCACATTTCCCTCTACCACTGCATTAGTTTGTACGTCTTCTCCAATTGAAAAGGGATAGCCTCCTTCACTCGGATGTCCGTCTGCAGATATCATAGACCACCTTACTGTGTATGTACCATTATTTAAGTTTGGTATCTTCACTTTTATTTTTGTTGGGTTATCTAATATTTCAACCTTTGATACTTGCACTCTCTTTGCACTTGGATCTAGCAGTTCAATATTGACTACATTTCCTGTAACTGGTTCACTAAATTCAAGAATAATCTGTTCCGGTTGTACTGTAAGAACCTCACCCTCTTTAGGGGTGATTCCTATAACACCTGTATGAGCAAATACACTACTATGAGAAAATAAAAATATACTTACACTTGTTAAAATAAATACTATCATTCTATAAAGCATGAAAACCTCCGTATTATTATTCTGGATGATTACCTGAGTGATCTCCGGTAGAAAATGGAGTAGTTACCCCCTCATAATTCATCATCGTATGCATTCCTTTTTCCGCATGAACGAGATGATGACAATGAACCATCCATAGTCCACTATTATTTGCCTCTAAAGCAATTTCATATTCTTCTCCCGGAAAAACATTAACTGTATCTAAGTAAATCGGACTTCCCTCCATTGGTTTACCATTTTTAGAAATAACCTGGAATGTATGTCCATGCAAATGCATTGGATGAATTTCTTCCCCCTTATTTTTAAAGCGAATCTTAACTTTATCTCCTTTCTCTACTTTAATGGGTGGAATATCAGGTGATGTCTTTCCATTAATCGTATACACCCATTTTTCTTGTCCATTTACATCTTTCACACCTTCTGCCAAATCCATATCATAGACCTTTGTAAACTTTGAATCTATCGTAAACTTGCCAACTTCTTTTTCTCCATATTTCGTAAAGTCAAACCATGGATAACTCTTTATATCAATAGGTTTTTTCGGCAAAGAACCGTTCCCAATAGTCGCCGTTAACATTCTATTCATTTTCTTAGATGGATCCACATTAATAAGTTTTACACTCGTTGTTTCCGGCATTTTAAAAACAAGGTCATAACGTTGTGCAGCTCCCATCGGAAGAATTGCTTTATCTAGCTCGTCCCCAGCTTTTATATCACGACCATCTAATGCAATAATTTGAAATGGCGCCCCAACTAATGTCATTAAATGCGTATTATTCCCAGCATTAATTATGCGAAGGCGTACTGTTTCACCTGGTTTTGCATCCAATCGTAGCCCCTCACTCGTATCATTTAATGTAAATACATCGTAATCATCTCCATCAGATAAATCTTTAAGTTGATCATTACTTGGCATCATTAACGGTCCTTCTAAATTTTGCGCCTTTTCATTTCGAATATGGTTGCTAGGATAGCTATTCCAATCTTTATCTTGTTCGCTATTATGATTACGGGCTTTTATATCTCCTGTTTTCCATTCATGAATTGCCACTGTATAATCCTTTTCATATTTTACAGCTGGTTTATTCGGTTCAATCACAATAGTTCCAAATAGTCCCCGCTCCGTTTGTATCGCACTTTTTTGATGAGAATGATACCAATATGTCCCTACCTGTTCAGCATTAAATGCATATGTATATGTTTCCCCTGGTTTTATAGCATTTTGCGTAACACCTGGAACACCATCTACCGCCGCCGGGACATCTAATCCGTGCCAATGGATTGTAACTGGTTCTGGCAATTCATTTTTCAAATTTACAACAATACGTTCACCTTGTTTAACTCGAATTTGAGTACCCGGTGATGTTCCATCAAATGTCCACGCATCTACCTTTTTCCCATTTCCCAAATCTATGCTTGCTACTTTCGCCGTAATATTAAAAGTTTTTGTAACCCTTTTTTTGGCATCTGACTCAGCAATAGATGTAATTGATTCTGAAGTAGATGTTGCATCTGTTAACTTCTTTTTTTCATTTGTACCTGGGTAATTATTTATTAAAAAATATCCAAAAATAACTAACCCTAATAGTAAGCATGCCGCAATCAATATATTTCTTAAATCGCTTTGTATAAATTCTTTTTTCATATTAGTCTCTCTTTCATTTTTTGTTGTAAACAATTAATTTTCATACGTGGATTCATTGCCTATCACCTCACATATTCACTTCGATTTACATCATAACACTCAGAAAAAAAGAAACTTTGAAGGAATTTTAAAGACTTTATAAAGAAATATATTTCAATTTTTCTTTACTTCTAAATCTTTTTTATTGCGCAATAAAAAAGATTGTATAATACTATATAAAACATATATATTTAGGAGGATTACAACAATGTCCGAAAAAACATACGAACTCGCAACCTTTGCAGGCGGTTGCTTTTGGTGCATGGTAAAGCCATTTGATGAACTACCTGGTATTCATAAAGTACTTTCTGGCTATGCAGGTGGTCATGTAGAAAACCCAACATATGAACAAGTAAAAGCCGGTACATCTGGTCATTTAGAAGTTGTACAAATCACATTCGACCCTTCTATTTTTCCATATGCAAAATTACTAGATTTATATTGGCCACAAATCGATCCAACTGATGATGGCGGACAATTCTTTGACCGTGGTCCATCTTATCGCACTGCTATTTTTTATCATAATGAAACGCAAAAAGAGCTTGCTGAAAAATCAAAACAAGCTCTTGCAGAAAGCGGTATGTTTAAAGACCCAATCGTAACTGAAATCCGCTCGGCTGCACCTTTTTATGAGGCTGAAGAATACCATCAACATTTCTATAAAAAGAACCCAGAGAAATATGCTACTGAGCAAAAAGAATCTGGCCGTGACGACTTTATAAAAGAAAATTGGCAAAAAAAATAATAAAAATGCATCGTACTTTTTAAGTGCGATGCATTTTTATCTTTGAAAAAAGTACCATACAATGATGAGAACAACCGCTGTTAATGTCCAAAGTGCTATCTCGTTTTTCACTCTACTCTTTTTCTTAGTCATTTCATCTCCTCCTAATAGCAATACAACATATTCAAGATTTCCTCTGTTTAATTGTCCACCTTATATACGTGAATACATCTTTACAAATTCTTATAACAAGACCACCAATGATTCCGATTGCAATTGAAATTACTAACATCTGTCCAAAACTAAGAGTAGTTGTGTATGTTAAATAGATAACAATACATACAAGTAAAACATCCGGTAAAGAAAGCAAAAACTTTTTTAGCATTTCTTCAGCACTCCTATGTTTTATTTATACATTATATCTCTCAAAAAGGAAATCTATTACCATTCTCAAAATAAAAGACCTCTAGCTTAAGCACTAGAGGTCTTCCATTTTATTTCTTTAATCGCTCAATAAAATCCTGTAATTTATCAAGTGATTTCATATTCTGATTACAAGCTACTCCATCTTTGCAAATATAGTTTCCCTTTTTCACGAATGTTCCTTGTACATCACCTTTAATTTCAACTAAAAACATTCCTACTTCTTCATGTCCATGACATAATGAACAAATGCTTTTTTTATTTAAACTTTGGAACGTACCTTGCAGACCAACAAACTTATTTTTATCATTTTTTGCTATAATAAATTTCCTGCTTGACCCTTTATCAATCCAGCTTAAATAAGATAATTCTTTCATATCCAGTTCTTCCATATCAGGAAGTTTTAATTTTTTCGCTTTAGGAAATAATTTTTTTAATGTTTGCGCTGTAACTTCCTGAAACGGAATGACATACGGATTTATTTTCATTAAAAACGATTCTGCATCTTCTCTATTTTGAACTGTTAATACCGTATCAATTAACTCTTTCTGTTCATCCGTTAAATTCTCAAATACATGTATTATCTTTTCAATCGCAAGTGATTTTAACGCTTGAATGACACCTCTATCATTTGCCGTTGCATGCCCATTTGCTAAAATATAAGCTTGTGATTTTATAAAATTATATTGATCACTTCTAATAAAAGCTTCCATCTTTATCACTCCATACAAATTGTTGATCTAGTTTTATTGTATACAATGATTACGTTTTTTGATATGTAAAAGATAACTTAGAAATGAATATTACATACTTCGATTATATGCTACCGCTTCATTTCCTGACAAAAGAAACCATCATCTGTTTTCCATTCTGCATATAATACGTCTTCAAATTTAGTAATGCCTTTTTGCTTTATTTGTTTATACAGCCACCCTTCATCAAACCCTGCTTCCCTCAAATTATCTTTAACTACTTTTCCATCACTAATTAATGAAATTGGTAAATATACAGGCTTATGCTTTAAACTTAAATCATTTATAGTGGGAGATTCGTATTTACTCTTTTTCAGAACACTTATGTTCCCATTAGGTTCCAAAATCATATATTCAACTTCTCTGATTGAAAATATGTCTTTTTGTTGCCTAAGCATTTGTTGTAGTTGATTAATATCCAAATGATTTGAACTTAATTGTTCTCGGTCAATCTTTCCATTACGGATAATAATGGAAGGATATCCTTCAAAAAACCTTCTTGTTCCTCTTATTTTTTGTGTTATTACTTCTATTGAATAAATTAAAATTACCCATACAAATACTGAATATAAAATAGACCACACTTTAATTTTAGGATCATATATTGAATTTCCAACGAGCTCACCAAGGACGATAGCAGAAATAAAATCAAAGGGGGTTAGCTGAGATATTTGTGTTTTCCCTAGTATTTTTGTAGCAATTAATAGAACAAAAAAGCCAACTAAAAGCTCTATCGTTATTTGTCCAATATGATTCATATATGTTCACCTTTCTACTTTCCACTCAAATACTATGTATACTATTTAATAAAACAACGGCACAATATTGCTATTATCTTGCCCATTCATATCCAATAAATACAAAGTAAAAAAAGAGTCTAGCTCAAAATAATATTTGAACTAGACCCTTTTATTTTCATTTAGAATACACGATCTTTTTAATCGTTTCGCCAGAAAGAAAATGCTCCTCTGCAAGTTGATGAATGGAAATTCCGCTTTTAAATGCTTCTTTAATCGCTTTGTTTCTTTCATCTAAATGTTTTCTTCCTCCAGATCGTGTACCCCATTTATAATGTTTCGTTTCTTGTTTTGGAATGTAAATTGTTTCACCTTGTATATACTTTTGAATCTCAGTAATTAAACTTTCTGGTAAAACCGTCGCAGCTTTAACGTATTTCATTTCTGCTCGCCCCTTATTTTTTATGGTTCATTTCAATAAGGTGCAAAGCCAAATATAAAAAATGATACGAGCTCATTTAGGCGATTGTATATTACTTGTCTACCTCACGCAAAGTATCGCCATTTCCATACTTGGCTTTGCATGAGACGTTGCAGTGTCCGGCAATTGAATTATAATCGCCATTTAAACACCTCCTAATATAACTTTTTTAATTTATTATATGATAAATTCCTTCCCCTTGCATCCACATCCTTTTTCAAGCATGAAATTACTTAGTTTGATATAATACTTTTTAGTCCAATCCAAAAGTATAGTGAGGTTGCTTTATGAAAAAGAAAATAATCATTACAATCGTTACATTATTCATTATTACTGTAGCATTATTTGGAACATACAAATTGATGAACGCAAGAAGTTTTCAATTGTTTGGAGATTTAACAAATCGAGTAGAGACAAATGAAAAAGTGATTGCTTTAACTTTTGATGATGGCCCTACGAACAATGTAAAACAAATATTACCGCTACTAGATACATACAATGCAAAAGCTACATTCTTTTTAATCGGCAATGAATTAGAGAAAAACCTATCGTTAGGAGAAGATATCGTACAATCTGGACACCAAATTGGAAACCATACATACTCTCATAACAGAATGGTTTTTAAAACACCTTCTTTTATTAAAGAAGAAATAGAAAAAACGAATGCATTAATCCGCCAAACAGGATATACAGGCGAAATTGATTTTAGACCACCTAACGGAAAAAAGCTAATTGGTCTGCCCTATTATTTAAATAAAAATAATATCGAAACAATCACATGGGACCTTGAACCTGATACTTTTTATAAATCTGCTGCTGATAAAATTGAGTATGTTAATAAAAATGTAAAACCAGGTTCTATCATTTTACTGCACCCTATGTATGATAAGTCTAATGAAAATTTACAGACCATCGAAGGTATTTTAGACTCTTTATCTAAAAAGGGCTATCAGTTTGTAACAGTAAACGAACTGCAAAAAAGAGCAAAATAAAAAGGTAGCGTATCATAAATCGATACGCTACCTTTCTTTTTAAATAATGCCAAGTACATTTAAGAATACGATAATAATCGCAATTGGTGCGATAAAGCGAAGTAAGAATAACCATAATACGAATAATTTATAGCCCTTATTTTTACTTACACCAAGCTCTTTCATTAATACATCTTTCTTCATTTTTAAAGGAACGAAGATAGAAACTAATAAAACACCAAGTGGCATTAGTACATTACTAACTGCATAATCCGCTAAATCAAAGACTGTCTTTCCAAAAATCTTCAGATCACTTAATATACCGAATGATAACGCTGATGGTACTCCAACAACGAAGATTAACAATCCAACGATTAATGCCATTTTTTCACGTTTCCCTTTACCTTTTGCAGTTAAAGATGCAACGCTAATTTCTAACATCGAAATTGCCGATGTAATAGTAGCAAAGAAGAATAGTAATAAGAAAACGATGAAGAATAATTTCCCGAATGCCATTTTACTGAAAATAGCTGGCAGTACGATGAATAATAGTCCCGGTCCTTGTGATGGTTCCATTCCAAATGCGAACACAACTGGGAAAATCGCAAGTCCTGCAAGTAATGTAATCACAAGCGTTAAAGCTACGATAGAAAATGCTGAACGCGGTAAACTTTCTTCTTTCGGTAAGTAAGAGCTATACGTTACCATAACAGCTACACCGACAGATAGGGAGAAGAACGATTGCCCCATAGCGTATAAAATGACTTCTGATGTTACGTTTGAGAAATCAGGTTGTAAGAAGAAACGAACCCCTTCTCCAGCACCGTCTAATGTAAGTGCACGAACGATTAATACAAAGAATAAAACGAATAGTGCTGGCATGAAATATTTATTTACTTTTTCAACACCATTTTGTACACCTTTACTTACGATGAAAATAGTAATAAGGATGAATAATAGCTGTGATCCAACTGCTAAATACGGATTGGAAATGATTTCACCAAACGTAGCTTCGTATGCTCCATTTCCTTCCCAAAGTCTACCTGTAATTGCATTCCATAAGTATAATAAAATCCATCCGCCTACAACACTGTAGAAAGAAAGTAGTATGAAACAAGTTACAATTCCTAATTTCCCTAACCATGGCCATAATGTTTTTGGTGCGATTTCTCTATATGCATCAACAGCCTCTTTTTGTGTACTTCTTCCGATTACGAATTCAGCTAATAATAGCGGTAAACCAATTAATAATGTGAAACCGATGAAAATAAGGAAGAACGCGCCGCCCCCTCCAATTCCGGCCATATACGGGAATTTCCAAATCGCCCCTAGACCAATTGCTGAACCTGCTGCAGCTAATACGAAACCTAATTTCGATGTCCATTGCTGTGAATTCATTTATTAATCTCCTCTCTATCTCTTTTTCTTTGTTACAATTCGGTATTTATATTGTTCTATCGATACTCTTTTCTAATACGTTCACTCCCTCCCTACTAATAAAAAACGCCCCTACGTAAATACGTAGGGACGACAAAAATATCGCGGTACCACCCTAGTTATGAAGCCACAACAAAGTTAGAACCTAAATAAAAAACGCCCCTACGCAAATACGTAGGGACGATAAATTATCGCGGTACCACCCTAGTTATGAAGCCACAACAAAGTTAGGACCTAAATAAAAAACGTCCCTACGTAAATACGTAGGGACGATAAATATCGCGGTACCACCCTAGTTGTGAAACAATCTTCACCACTTTATTTGATAACGGTATAAACTACCGTCTTTCATTTCCTCATAATGTGAGATTTATGAAAGATGCTCCAGGACGAACTTCATGAATAATCTATATACTGATTCACACCAACCATCAGCTCTCTGAAATAGGGAGATATTCACTACTATACCCTTTCATTGCCCAAATATTATTTTCCGAATTGATTACTATCATTTTTATCACACATTAAAAATAGTGTCAACTTATATTTTGAATTTTTATGAGTACTTTCTTTTATAAAATTCGAAATATGACTTTTAAATGAATAGTATTAGAACATTTATGGTTTATACTGTATTAACTTCGCTAACGGGTTTATAGTAGTATACGATGCATGCAAGACAGCACGAGTAGGAGGAAAGAATTTTGTCTACTTCAAAAGTTTTAAAAGGTACTGCTTTATTAAGTGGTGCAACAATGATTTCACGTATATTAGGTTTTATATACTTCTTCCCTTTTCAACTATTAGTCGGAACACAAGGTGTCGCTTTATATGGATATGCATACTCTTGGTACGGTATTTTATTAAGCTTCTCAACAGCTGGTATTCCTATTGCCGTTTCCAAATTTGTTGCAAAGCATAATGCGCTTGGTGATTATAGTACAAGCAAAAAATTATACAACTCTAGCGTAAAATTAATGTTGTTTATGGGCTTTTTAGGATTTTTAACTTTATTTATTGGAGCACCGTACATATCACAATTTATTATTCGCTCAAAAACGCCAGATCCACAATTTATTGCTGACGTAACACTTACGATGCGAGCATTAAGTTTCGCACTTATTATCGTACCAGCTATGAGTGTTACACGTGGTTATTTCCAAGGTTTTCAACATATGAAACCAAGTGCCGTTTCTCAAGTCGTAGAACAAATTGCGCGCGTTGTTTTCATTTTAGTTGGTAGTTTTATCGTCTCAAAACTATTAGGAGGTTCAGTCGCCTCTTCTGTTGCAGTTGCTACGTTTGGCGCTGTTATCGGAGCACTTGCCAGCGTTTCGATTTTAATGGTGTACTGGAAAAAATATAATAGATTAAAGCCTCCCGAAGGAGAATTAAAGTCAAGGGCATCGAATATCCCATTAAAAAATATTTATATGGAATTACTACGATATGCAATCCCAATTGTATTTGTCGGCATTGCAATTCCGCTCTATACGTTAGTAGATCAATATACTGTAGCTGATGTCCTTAGAGCGATGGGAGAGCCTTTAGAAACAGCGAATGCAGTTTTCGCTTATATAACGAATTATGCCCAAAAGTTAATTATGATTCCAGCTTCACTTGCTACTGGATTCTCGTTAACGATCATTCCGGCAATAACGAAATCTTATACAAGCGGGAAACTAGAAGAATTACAAGAACAAATTGCAAAGATATTTCAAGTCTTGTTATTCTTCACTATCCCAGCTGCATTCGGTCTTGCTAGTATTGCTTATGATGCATTCCGTATGGTTTATGTAAATCCTGAAATTGCACTTGGTGGATCACAATATTTAATTTCATTTGCACCTTCTGCTATATTAAGTGCGATTTTCACAGTTTCAGCAGCTATTTTACAAGGAATCGATTATCAAAGAAAAACGATGATTGCTTTCTCAGTCGGTATTCTCGTTAAAGTTTTAGTAAATACACCGCTCTTACATTTATTTGGTGGACACGGTGCTGTACTTGGAACAATTCTTGGATACCTCGTTTCCAATGTTATTATGTTGTACTGCATCATTAAGTTTGCGAAATTTAATATTAGTGAAACAGCAAAAACAGTACTTCTTATTACAATTTACTCCGCAGCAATGTCTGCTGTTGTAATTGCATTAAAAGCTATTTTAAAATGGTTAATCCCTGGACAATCTTATATGGAATCACTTCTCATTGTTGTTATATGCGGCGCTGCAGGAGGAATTGTTTACCTTTTATTCGTCCTAACGAGCGGACTTGCTTCACATATTCTCGGTGATAGGATTCAGCGATTACCCGTACTAGGTAAATTAGTCAAATAAAAAGAAGGGATGTAACGCATTGTTACATCCCTTCTTTTCTACTTCGCATATTGAATATGTTTTTGTTGTTCAGCAATATGTAATTCTGGAGCATGTTGTTCTACTAAATGTAATAACTCTTCGATTAACACCTCTAACTCCTGTACACTATACTCCGGTTTCCCTATTAACGTATTCGCCATACGCTCATATAAGTTTTCAGGCTTAATACTCATTCGTTCCACATTATTCGGCATCCATTTAAACGCCGGGTGATGCACATACATTCGGTTTAAACCAAATAAGACCCCAAATATATTTCTTTGTACTTCACAAATAACATCATATAACATAAGCCAGTCTTTTCGTTTTAAAAGCGCCTCTCGATTATGCCATCGATTGCTTAACCAAAGATTTTCTGAAATCATCTGTTTCGCAAGGTCTTCTGGATATGGTACCACTCTATCTTTTAATTCATTCACTTTCTCGTCTCCATACAAACTAGCACCGTCATGAACGGATGATACGATACATTGTTTTTCATAACTTATATCATATTGATCCACCACATCCGAAATAACTTTCTTTACTGTTTCTGTTAAAAAGTTACTAATTTCTAATTTAATTCCCTCTTTTGTCAAATATGTTTCCGACCATTCTTCTTCCTCGTAAGGATGATATGACAAAATTGTTCCACCAATATGATTAATAGGCCCTTTACGATCCTTATCCTCTGGTGGCGTTGACCACAATATATGTAATTCTATATCTGAATGTTCATCTTCTAACTTTCTAGCTACTGAACCTGCTAAAATAATAGCTTCGATCTTCGGGTTTCTCCTATAAATCTCCGACATTTCTATTGCTTTCTCTTTTAATCGCACTTCATTTCCCCCCCTACAATTGCAGTACATCCTTACTTTTTCATTTATCTATTTCGATATTACGCATTGCATTCCCTTTTCAAATTCCCACTACATCATATTTCTACCCAATAACGCTGAACAATTTCCCCAGTATGAGAAGAAACTACTTCATTTTCTAAAACACCGCCAACCTTTTGAATCGTTTTAGCCGAAGCAATATTAGCTTTATCGCAGGTTATTAACACTTTCTGCAACCCTAACTTTTGCGCTTCATATAATGCGAGTTTCAATTGTTTCGTCGCGTAACCTTGGCGACGTTTATTCGGATGAACACTATATCCAATATGACCACTTTCCCGCAATAATTCTTCGTTTAATCGTTTTCTAATATTCACAAAACCTATAAGTTCCCCTTTTTCAACACTTAAAAATTGGCTAGACGGTACTCGATTACCTTGTAAGTTTTCTCCCACTTCTTGTATACTCACTTTTTCAAACCATCCATCAAGTGAATCAAAATTTTGTACAGAACTACTGCCATGTGGTTGCTCATCCGCATGTAAAAATGCATCCCGATACTCCATAATTAGTTCGCTATATTCATTTGTCGGTTTTAATAGTTTCATTGTGTTTCTCCTCTCTTAATAACCTATAACAAACCCCTTAATAGCGCTATTTCACCATTAAGGGGTTTCTATCATTTTTATTCAAATAATCCCATACTCAAATAACGCTCACCTGTATCAGGTGCAATACATAAAACTCTTTTACCAACGCCTAATCGTTTCGCTATCATAATTGCTGCGTAAACAGATGCTCCAGACGATGGCCCAACTAATAATCCTTCTTGTCTAGCTAATTTTCTCATTGTCGTTAAAGCCTCTTCGTCTGCGATTTGAATAATTTCGTTATACACTTCTGTATTTAAGTTTTTCGGGATAAACCCTGGACTTGTTCCTACTAGTTTATGAGGACCTGGAACACCACCTGATAAAACGGGAGATCCTTTCGGTTCTACTACTGCAATATATAAGTTTGGTAGTTTCTCTTTTAGCGTTTCCCCAGTCCCTGTAATCGTCCCACCAGTTCCAGCTGTTGCTACAAATGCATCCAGCTCACCATCCATTTGTTCATAAATTTCAAGTGCAGTCGTATAACGATGAATATTTGGGTTTGCTGGATTTTCAAATTGTTGCGGAATAAAACTATTTGGTATTTGCTTTTGCAGTTCTAACGCCTTCGCAATTGCTCCTGGCATTCTTTGTTCTGCTGGTGTTAAAACTACTTCTGCGCCGTATGCTTTCAATAAATTTATACGCTCTTTTGACATATTGTCTGGCATAATTAAAATTGCTTTATATCCTTTAGCAGCTGCATTCATCGCTAAACCGATTCCTGTATTACCACTTGTTGGCTCAATAATTGTATCTCCTGGTTTGATAAGACCATTCTCTTCTGCAACGTGCAATAAATTATAGGCAGCACGATCTTTCACACTGCGTGACGGATTAAACATTTCTAGTTTTACATACACATCTGCTGCGTCTTCTGGAATAAATTTAGATAATCGGACGACAGGTGTATCTCCTATTAATTCTGTAACATTTTCACATAATTTCATAGTGCATCCCCTATTCTATCGTTTTCTTATCACTTGGTAGTAAACAAGAAGTAAGTCCAATTAATGGTAGACAACTACATAGTAACATAATGAATTGTAGACTATATATGTCAGCCAATTTCCCAAGAACTACAGAACCTAAAGCGCCGAGTCCAAACGCAAGCCCTACAATTAATCCAGATACCATCCCTACTTTTCCAGGAACAAGCTCTTGCGCATAAACAACAATTACACTAAAACTACTTGAACTAATAAAACCGATACATAAAAATAGCGGTACGACCCACACGAGCGAAACGTGAGGTAATAAAAGGGCAAGTGGCGCCGAACCTAACATTGAAAATACAATAATTGTTTTCTTTCCAAATCGATCTGCTAACGGTCCACCAAAGAAAGTTCCTAATACACCGGCAATCATAAATGCGAATACGAAATACTGGGCATTTTTTATCGATAAACCGTAGTGCTCAATTAAGTAAAATTGATAAAAATTCCCGATACCAGCACCGTACCAAGAACGTACAAAAGTAAGAAAAACAAGAAGTATAATAACAAATTTAATATGTGTACTTACAATCGCATTTTCAGCCTCAAGCGCAGCCCTCTTCTTTCTTCTTACAGCACCAGTAGCTAATTCATTCCTATACCAATTTGATACAAATATTAATAATACAATTCCTACCGCTGCAAAAGCTGTAAAACCTAAGGAGCCAATTTGGCCGAGCGGAACGAAAATTAACGCTGTAAAAATAGGCGCTAGAGAATTCCCTGTATTTCCTCCCACTTGATAAATCGCTTGTGCTAAACCTCGTTTTGCCCCTGCCGCCATATAAGCAACACGAGCACCTTCTGGATGGAAGACTGCGGAACCTAATCCGATAAATAAAACAGAAATAATAACAATAATAAAATTCGGTGCAAACGCCAGTCCAATCATCCCAAGCATACTCGAAAACATACCGAGCGGTAATAAAAATGGTGATGGCTTCTTATCCGAATACATACCAAAAACCGGTTGCATAATCGATGACGTCATATTTAATGCAAACGCAATCCATCCTACTTGCATATAGGATAAATTCATCGTTTTTTCCAAAATAGGAAACAATGCCGGCACAACTGCTTGCATCGAGTCATTTAAAAAATGACCGAAACTAATCGCAAATAGTATTCGATATATCGTCGGTGTTTCCATTGTATTTTTTTTCGAAACTGCCTGCATATATGAATCTCTCCTTCCTGTACAAAATATATATTTATTACAGTAGGTGTAATAAATTCTGACTTTTGAAACATTTCTATTCTATACTGGTTTCATTTCTTTTTCCAGAAATATCACTTCTTACATAATATATTTTTTCTATACGTTTTATCGGATTTATTTATAGAAATTTTCTATATTTTCTTTTATACTAGGACAGAGATGAAGGAAAGGATGACAACTATGAAGAAAAAAACTAAAGGAATCGTTGCACTCTCAATCACATTATCTATGTTTTTAGCAGCATGTGGTCAAAAACAAGAGGCAACAACTACCGGGGAAAAGAAAAAAGAATCTTCAAAACAAGTATTAAATATAGTAGAAGCTGGGGAAATTTCTACACTTGATTCGTCTATCGCAACCGATGGGTTTTCTTACGCTGCATTAAACAACGTAATGGAAGGATTATATATGCCTGGTCCTGACAATAAACCTGTTCCTGCGGCAGCTGAATCATACAAACTGAGCGAAGACGGAAAAACATATACGTTTACATTGCACGATTCAAAATGGTCAAATGGTGATCCAGTTACTGCCCATGATTTTGAATATGCATGGAAACGTGCCGTAAATCCAGAAACTGCTTCTGAATACGCACATATTATGTTCGATATTAAAAATGCAGAAAAAATAAATAAAAAAGAATTACCAATTGATTCATTTGGTGTAAAAGCGATTGATAATAAAACGCTTGAAGTACAGTTAGAACACCCTGTTCCATACTTTTTAGGGTTAATGGGATTTGCAACATTTTATCCTCAAAACCAAAAGGTTGTAGAAGCGCAAGGGAAAAATTACGGACTTGAAGCTGCAAATGTTGTTTATAACGGGCCGTTTCAATTAAGTGAATGGAAACATGATACAAGTTATAAAATGACAAAAAATCCGAACTACTGGGATAATAAAAATGTGAAGCTAAATGAAATTAATGTAAATATCGTAAAAGATACTTCCACAGCCGTTAATTTATTTGAAAGCAAACAAGTAGACCGAATTACGATTAATTCAGAGTTTGTTGATAAATATCAAAAAGATCCGAGCTTAAAAAAAATGGAACGTCCTTCTATGACATTTTTCCGATTTAGCCAAAAGAATCCTTTATTAGCAAACAAAAACGCTCGAAAAGCTATTTCGCTTGCTTTTGATAAACAAGGAATCGCAACAACAATTTTAAATAATGGTTCTATACCTGCGAATGCATTCGTTCCGAAAGGATTTGTAAAAGGACCTGATAATAAAGATTTTCGTAGTACAAGTAATGTAAAAGTAGAAACAAATGTGAAAGAAGCTAAAACACTATGGGAAACTGCGAAAAAAGAAACAAATTTACAAAACGCTTCTCTTTCAATCATAACAACTGATGAATCTAACGATAAGAAAATTAGTGAGTTTTTAAAAGGTGAACTGGAGAAAAACTTACCAGGATTAAAAATCACATTACAGCCCCTTCCAGTAAAAGCATTTTTAGACCGTGAAGGAAATGGTGACTATGACATTTCACTTTCTACATGGGGACCGGATTATCCTGATCCTACAACATTCTTAAATATGTTTGTCACTGACGGACCGTTTAATAAGATGAGTTATTCAAACAAAAAATACGACGAATTAATTGAGAAAACTAGCTCTACTTTAGCAACTGATTTACCAGCACGTTGGAAAGCGTTCCAAGATGCTGAGAAAATATTACTGGAAGATGATGCAGCTATCGCTCCAATCTTCCAATCAGGACTTGTATATTTAGAACGTCCAACAGTAAAAGGTGTTGTTATTCGTCCATTTGCAGGAATTTATTCTTATAAATGGGCTTCTATTACAGAATAAGAAAAAGGCGATCCTAACATATATTAGGATCGCCTTTTTCTTAAATCGCAAAACGCTTATACTTTTCGTAATCACTCGTCTTACATTCTACTTCTAGTTTCGTACCTTCGTTTTCATAACTCGTAGATAAAACGTGCGCATGATTATTGAAATAGGAAACTACCTGCCCTTGGTCATATGGAATTAACATTTCACACTTCGTATACTCTTTATAAATGTGTGAGCGAATCATTTCGACAAGCTCTTCTATTCCAATATGTTTCTTCGCCGATAAATAAACGCGTTCTTCTTGTACTTTCGGAATTTCAACATCTACCATATCTGATTTGTTATAAGCATAAATGGTTGGAATATTTTCTACTCCAATTTTCTTTAACGTTTCATTTGTAATATCAATTAATTGTTCATAATTTGGATTTGCGTAATCTACAACGTGAATAAGTAAGTCCGCTTCCGCTACTTCTTCTAACGTTGAACGGAACGCTTTCACAAGGTGATGCGGTAATTTGCTTACAAATCCAACTGTATCTGTTAATAAAAATGATTTGTTATCTGGCAAATCAATATTTCGTACAGATGTTTCTAACGTCGCGAATAACATATCTTTTTCAAATACTTGTTTTTCTTCTGTACCATTATAAATTTCAAGCATCGCATTCATCGTCGTTGATTTTCCTGCGTTCGTATAACCTACTAAAGCTACAACAGGAACTTCATTTTTCTTACGCTGCTTTCGCTGCGTTTGACGCTGGGCAACAAGTGCTTCTAGGTCTTTATTTAAAACTGAAATCTGTTCTTCAATTTTACGACGATCTAACTCTAATTTCTTCTCACCGACACCTTTATTTTTCGTACCAACTCCGCCGCTCTGTCTTCCTAATGATTCACGAAGCCCGATTAAACGAGGCATCATATACTGAAGATGCGCTACCTCAACTTGCAACTGCGCTTCTTTCGTTTTCGCACGTTGCGCAAAAATATCTAAAATTAATATGGTACGGTCAATTACTTTGCAATCTAAATCCGCTTCTAAATTTCGAATTTGAGAAGGAGATAATTCATCATTAAAGATTACCATATTCGCATCTACTTCATTTACATAGGCTGCTACTTCTTCAATCTTTCCTTTTCCGATATAATGGGACGGATTTACTCGTTGTAAATTTTGCGTCACTTGCCCGATTACCTCTACATCACAAGCTTCTGCAAGATTCGTTAACTCTTCCATCGAATACGCAAAGTCATCTTCATTACCTAAATTTACTCCAACTAAAACTGCTCTTTGTAATAATTCTTCCATATATTTATTCCTCCATTTCGATTACGTAAAATAAAAAACACAGGTCACTGCCTGTGTTTTCGTAAACGGATAAGGGTTCACCAAAGAAATAGAAGAAAGTTATACTTTCATCCTATCTCATAGTCATTAAGTCCCAAGATCATATACGTATCCACAATAAGTGTTCACCTATACGATCCCATTCTATTAATAAAGGCAAAACAAAAAGAGGGCGTATTCGTCCCTCCCTCTTTTTCACATATAAGCTTAATAAAGGGTTCCTTTAAAATAGGCAGACCAATCCCGTTCACTCTGTACACAGACAGAGCCTTTGAGCGCTATTCAATTATTGGCACAAAGTATTGAGACGTAATCTGATTAAGATCAAAGGAAGCCCCTCCGTTCATTTTAAGTTACATAAAGTGTAGCATAAGTAATTCGCTTTCACAAGATTAAACAACCTATAGAAACAGAAAGAAAATCCTTATATATTTACTTTAATCGTCATTTTTTGCGCGTTCTTCTTACAATAAAAATCACAAGAACTACTATTAGTAACAGACCTACAGAAAGAGTAACAACTTGCCACCAACTGAAACCGTTCAACATGTCATCTTTTAAATCGACTTTCTTCGTCGGAACAGATTCTTTTGCAATTTGACTTAAAGCCACTTTGTCCGCCCCTGCCTCATCTAATCTCTTCGTTCTACTGCAACTATGTGTGTGTAATTGTTTTTCAGATCCTCTTTGAGAAGAATATACTAAGTACTCTCCTCCCTCTACAAAGTGAAACACACAATCCCCACCATTTGTATACACAATAATTTGCGAAGACGTTGTCCCTTTCCAAATTCCCTTCACTTCAAATAATACTTCAATCCCAACCCCTTCTTTCCTTCCAACCTCAATTACCTTCCCCTCAAATACTACATCGTTTTTTCGAAATGCATCTTCTGCTGATACGTTAATACAATCACAAGCATAAGATTTCCCTGGAAAAATAATAAGAATAAAGCTACAAATAATGACAACAGGCAATATATACAAAATTCTTTTCAAAGAGCCCAACTCTCTTCATTATCAATTTTAAAAACTTATCGTATATTATTTTTTACAACACTCGCCAAACTCCTTCATAGTAAGTTAAGCTTTTTCGTTTCAATACAATAAAAGTCTTTATTGACATTTTTATAACCTGATATTAGTATCAGGTTATAAAAACAAGTTAGGAGATGTTCCTATGCATTCTAAATCTCGTATTACTGCAATTGGTACTTATGTTCCAAATCAAATATTATCTAATAACGATTTAGAAAAAATGATTGATACGAACGATGAATGGATTGTACAAAGAACAGGAATGAAGGAAAGACGAATCGCGAGCGAAGACGAATACTCCTCACACTTAGCCATTAAAGCAATTGAAAATTTATGTACAACTTTTAAAAAGAATTTAGAAGATATAGACTGTATCATCGTCGCTACAACAACCGCTGACTATGTTTTTCCGAGTGTCGCATGTCAAATACAACAATACTTCAGCATACCTCGTACAATTGCATTTGATTTAAATGCAACTTGCGCTGGTTTCACATATGGATTGCACGTTGGGAATAACTTGATTACTTCTGGATCACATGAAAAAGTACTAGTCGTAGCAACAGAGACATTATCTAAAGTTACTGATTACACCGATAGAACGACCTGCATTTTATTTGGCGATGGTGCTGGAGCTATTTTATTAGAAAGAGATGAAAACAAACCGAGCTTTATTGCTGCTCATATGGGAACAAATGGGCACGGTGGCATTCATCTATACCGAACAAACTTATCTACTACTATGAATGGTACACCACTGCAAACAAATGAAAAAATCGTTCAAAATGGGAGAGAAGTATATAAATGGGCAACTCGCATAGTACCAGCAGGAATAAAAGAACTACTACATACCGCAAATATGAAAATAAATGATATAGACTGGTTTATTCCTCATAGTGCTAACTTAAGAATGATTGAATCTATTTGTGAAAAATCTCAAATCCCAACACAAAAAACATTAACGAGCGTGGAATATATGGGGAATACGTCTTCCGTCTCTATTCCACTCGCTCTAGATTTAGCTAGAAAAGAACGAAAATTAAATAACGGAGACACACTTTTACTATACGGATTTGGCGGTGGTCTTACGCATTTAGGCCTTATTGTGAAGTGGGATTTAAACTAACATTTTTCTTTTATACAACTAACTACAAAAAAGCTGCATTCAAAGATTGGTTACCTCCCTTTGAACGCAGCTTTTATTATCTTAATTTTATTTATCCCGCTTTAATGGGCAGTAAGACCCCCACCTCAAAATTCAGCGAAAGCAACGAATTTAGGTGGTGGATCAACTGCCCATAAAAGTCCGATTGGTTCAACTAATAATTAGTTGGGGGATGAAGAACCCCCCCACTAATTAAAGTTTCACTTTACCTGTCCGAGCCCATATCACAACAGGAATCAGCATGAAAGCTAAAACTCCTCCAGCTAATGACAATGCCGCATAACTTGAATTTGCTACTACCATACCTGACATCGCTCCGCCTGAAGCTCCAGCTAGCGCAATTAACACATCTATCTTCCCTTGCGTTTTTGCACGTGTGGAAGGTATAGTTGCATCAACAATTTGAGCCGTACCACTTATTAAACCAAGGTTCCATCCTAATCCAAGTAAAGACAAAGCAACAATTAATAGTATTAACGAATCACTTGGCGCGATTGCAGCTATGACACCCGCTGCAAGTAAAATTACTCCACCAGCTATACTCATCGTCGTTCTGCCAATTTTATCAATTAACATTCCCGTAACGAGAGAGGGAAGATACATTGCACCTACATGAAAACCAATCACAAGTCCTACTGCACTTAAACCGTGACCGTGATGCCCCATATGAACTGGCGTCATCGTCATAATCGCAACCATCACGATTTGAGTAAGTATCATTACGATAGCTCCAACAGTAATACCTCGTTTGTTTTCTATCGCTTCTTCTGTTACTGCTTGCCCTTTATATGTATGCTCTTGTTTATATGTTTCTATCATATTAGCAATAAGTAACGGATCCGGACGAAGCATAACAAATAGGACAATACCCGCCAGTATAAATGCAGCTGCTGATAATATGAACGGACCAGCAAGTTCAGGAATTTCAATTGAATGAGCGAATCTTCCCATTACTCCTACTAAATTTGGACCTGCGACTGCACCAAAAGTCGTCATTACCATCGTAATACTAATAGCAGTTGCTCTTTGCTTCTTATTCGCTAAATCTGTTCCAGCATAACGCGCTTGTAAATTCGTAGCTGTTCCCGCACCATATATAAGTAAAGAAACTAGCAAAAGAATAATACTATTTGTTAAAGCTGCCACCACAACTCCAATAGCCCCTAGTCCACCTACTATAAAACCTCCTGCAAGTCCTATGCGGCGACCATGTTTTTGTGATAACTTCCCAACAAAGAAAGCTGCTACCGCAGATCCCATTGTAAACATAGCTGCCGGCAATCCTGCATATGCATCTGTCCCAAGCATTTGCTGCGCAAGGAGTGCACCTACTGTAATGCCAGCAGCTAACCCTGCTCCGCCGAACATTTGTGAAATACTTACGATTATTAATGTTCTTTTGTATAATTTTTGTTGCTCTTCTTCTGTATATATATGATTACTTATTGAAGCATCTGCTGTATCTATCATTTTCTCACCCTTTCTATAAAACTTATACCTCTTGTTAATGTACTATAGAACAACAAAATCCCCAAATTTAAAATACGAACATTTATTTATACATGTAAAGAACCCTACGGCTTATGTTTCAACCATTACCGAAGAGTTCCCAAAATAACTATACTATTTTTTTCATAACTAGCGTTCCATCATTTGAATATAACTGATCTTTAACTTATTTCCCTTACAGTCCCCCAACCGCTCTTCCCCTTCTCCTTTTACTCCAAGCCTTTCCTTCCAAAAATAACAAACTTACTAAAGCACACATGAATATAATCGGCACACTTGCTTTATATAGATCTGTAAAACTCATAGCCATTTGATTTCGAGCATAGTGATTTACATCATTCGAAAATACAAGTACTTCTTTTTTTATACTTTCCTCTTGTTTTTCAACTTCCTTTGTCACTTGATTCATAACTTCTTCTCTTTTTATATCTCTATATTCTACCGGAACATCATTTAATACTTCATTCACTTTTTGGCGGATTAATTCATCTTTTTTCTCTTTATTTAACTCTACAAATGTTTCATTTTGATGTTTTTCTGCATTTGTTTCTATACTTTGTTTCTCTATTTTTCCTTTTGATATTTGCAATATCTCAGCTTGCTGGGCACTACTCACATGAATATTACGCACTTTTTCTTCTGCATAACGATATACATTCTCTTTATTTACAGTTATGTTGTGCGTTAAGTTAGATACAAATATTGCAACTGCTAATACAATTCCAACTTGTCGTAACATCGAGACAACACTTTGAGAAGCAGTTAATAATTCCCCTTCAAACGAAGAAGCACTTAAAACTGTAATTGGACCTACTACTAAACCATACCCAACACCTAATATCATACATGGAATAATTATTTCTATATTTGTTGAATTAACATCAATCATTTGCAACCAATAATAAGATACACCCATAATAAGAAAGCCTGACAAAATAATAGTTACTTTGCCAAGCTTTTTAATTAATGTTGCTGCAACTGGTGAAACAAAAAATATCATTGCTGAAATAGGTGTCACTAAAAAAGCTGCTTCGATTTCCGTTCGACCTTGTATTTTCGTCAAGAACGTTGGAAGTAATACAGTTACTCCAATTAAAAACAAATTACTTAATATTACAACGATAGATGCTCCAACAAATATACGATCTTTAAATAAATTTAAATTTACCATTGGATTATGAATCTTTCGTTCCACTAGAACAAATAGAATAAGAGAAATAGTGCTAATTGCATAACAAGACAAAGCTATATTACTTTGCCATCCCCATGCATTGCCTTTTACTAATATGAGAGTAAAAGAAAAAATTGCTGCGCTACTTAATAGTAGTCCTACCCAATCTATTTTTGAAATAATACGTTCTTCATTTTTTATTTGTAACATAATGCAGCATAAAATGACTCCAAGAATACAAATTGGAACATTAACGAAGAACACCCATCTCCAACCGAAATTTTGTGTAATAATTCCACCTATTACTGGTCCCATCGCGGCTGATAACCCTTGTGATACTCCTAAAATTGCAAGTGCAACATGCCTCTTAGCTAATGGCATTGCTGATACACCAATTACCATACTAGTCGGAAATAAAATCGCTGCACCTACACTTTGTATAAAGCGAGAAAAGATAAGGAAATCGCCCGTATTAGCAAAAGCACAAAGTACGGATCCACCGCCAAAAATTATCAAACCAAGAATATACATCTTTGCTTTCCCAAAAATATCAGCTATCCGCCCTAACGGAATGGCGAGTACCGCAATCGTCATCGTATATACATTTAATACCCAAGACATCTTTTCTAATGACGTATTTACACTCGTTTGTATCGCGGGTAAAGCTATATTCATAATTGTCGTATCAATCATACAAAGAAATATACCTAGACACATTAAAAAGACAACCTTAATACCCTTTGATTGCTCCATGTTCATCTACCCCTTTATTTATTATGAACGGATTTTTCATTCTTCCATTTTATTGTGTTCTTTTGCTTCTAGTTGCTCTAGTTTTCTTTTCAACATCTCTACTTGAGCACTATACGATGCGATACCTACATCGAGTGAAATTTCCTCAACAAAAGTAATACCCTCTCTCCACTTTTCATATTTCAAACGAAGATCCGCAATGTATACCTCTTTCCTTTCAATCTCGTCCTCAATCCATTTTTTTATCGCCTTGTCATCGCTATAATTACCGAAATACATCCTCATTAAAAAATCTGAACGTAAAACATCTTTCTCTACATCTGTTTGCATGTATTGATAAAATTCTTCACGTCCTTCATCTGTAATAAAGTACATTTTTTTATTCGGTTTTCCTTCTTGCATAATAACCTCTTTTTTTATTTTCCCCTCTTTTTCCAACTGTCGTAACGTTGGATAAATCATTCCAAAACTCCCATCAAAAAAGTGAGTAAATACGTCTTCAAACACAATTTTAATATCATAACCAGACATTTCTTTTCCCATTAACAAACCTAAAACAACATCTCTTCCCTTCAAAATAAGACCCCCACATATTATATAATCAATAATCATATTAACAATGTTAATATGATTATTGATTATATAACTTTTTTTGTTAATTGTAAAATGTTTCTAAATAAAAATACCCTGTAATTTTGTTATCTAAAATTACAGGGTAACTCTACTTTATATTTCATATGTAAACTTTGTACTATTTTACAACTACATCTTGATTCGCCTCAAATCCTTCTGTCTTACCTTCTTTTATTTCATAATAATACGAAGGTAATTCTATATTATGTTCTAAAAGGTAATCCTCAATTAATGAAATAATCACTTTCAACGTTTTCAAACGAGCGTATAATTTATCGTTACTCGCGATAATTTGCCATTTCGCATTTGGCTTATTTGTTTTTTCAAACATGTCTTCCATCGCTTCAACATACTCATCCCATTTTTCACGGTTGCGCCAATCTTCGTCTGTAATTTTCCATTTTTTCAAAGGGTTGTTCTCTCTATCTTTAAACCTCTTTAATTGTTCCTCTTTACTAATATGATAGAAGAACTTCCCGATTATATAATGATCATCTGTTAATAGTTTTTCAAAATCATTAATCTCATCATACGCTCTCGTCCACTCTTCCTTTGTAGCAAAACCTTCAACACGCTCAACTAACACACGGCCGTACCATGAGCGATCAAAAATAGTAATTTGCCCGTACTGAGGTAATTTCCGCCAGAAACGTTGCAAGTAATGGTACCGTTTTTCATGAGGCGCTGGTGCTCCAATTGGATTTACTTGGAACCCGCGTGGATCAAGGTGCTCTGTTACTCGCTTAATCGCTCCACCTTTTCCAGCAGCATCCCAGCCTTCCATAACGAGCATAACTGCAATTTTTTCTTCTTTTACAATTTGCTGTAACGCTAATAAGCGCCTTTGATATTTTTCAAGTTTCTTATTGTACTTAGATTTCGATTCAATTCTTTTCATTACATCTACTTTAGCAAGATGTCCATTTTCCATAAAACAAATCCCCCTTGTTGTATAACAATGTTATTTTAACATATTTTTGGGAATTTTTTCAAATTAGAAAAAACTGTGTAGAAAAATCTCTACACAGCTTCCTTCTCTAATTGCACATCTACTTCAATATTCTCATTTTTATTTTTCACAGCTTTCATAAAGAATACAGCCGTTAATATAACGGTATTCCCCCCGCACCTACCATATAAGATGTGTTTAACTGAATGTTAAAAGCAATTTTTGCATTTAAAATATAAATTATATTCATGATTGTCACAAATATCACCTTACATTATATGGTATATACTCACATAAAGAGAAGATAATAATAAATAAATCCGTTACAGAATGGTGGCTCTCTAAAAATGAAAAGAAAAATATTTTCTCTCTTTGCACTAATCTGTTTAGCATTGCCAATACAAGCTAGTGCATACACATTTCAATCACTACCAATTGAATCAAAGTCAAAACAGTGGTATATCGAAATTGATAAATCCCATAACGCAAACAAGCAAGCAGTGCAGCCAAAACAAGGTGTATATGGTACATATCGTTTACTTGTAAAAAACATCGGTAATGATGTATCAAACGTAGCTGTAGAAATCGTTGATAACACCCCTACCTCTAAAGCTACTTTTAACCCTACTACATTACATAACAACGTTTCAAAAAGTCAGACAAGCTTTGACTACATCTTATTCCCTTTAGACTTTCACAGCCATAATTTCAAAGTCGTCATCACTTGGGAAGAAAACAATTTCTCTTACAACGGTCATCCGGTAAATGAAGGGAAACAAATGAAACAAACATTTGTATTCCATGAAGAGTAAGCCCTAATTTGATTATGGCTTACTCTTCATTTACAAAACCATATTGAATCGCTTCTGTTACCTCTTTTGTGATTTCCAGTTCTGTTGCTTCGGTGCTAATTTTCTTATGCCAAATATGTACAGAAGGCTTTTCGTTACAAAGATGTTTTAATAATACTAGTTGATTATATGTTAGCGTATGTTCTCTACGGATAACGATATAGACTGTGAAATTTTTTGCTTCAAAGATCTTTTCCTGCAAAGTGTATTCGCTGTCCAATTCCTTTGCTACTATGTCGTTCAAGTTTTCTATAATCATATAAGTTATTCTCCTTTCCCTTATATCATCAATCAAATCGTCGAATACTTGGCACACATAACGCTATTCCAATTGTTACAAGTACTAATATAGCTAGTGTTATAATCGTTATCTCGCCACCTATGACAGTAGCTAACCATCCTACAACTACATAACCTAGTGGCAATAAAGCAAATGAACCTAGCATATCAAGGCTTGCCACCCTTCCAAATGCTTCTTCTGGCACAAGCTCTTGTAAACTTGTTTCCCAAATGAGTCCAAATATCATCATACCGAACCCTTCAATTGCCATTAATCCAATTAATGCAGGTGCCCAAGCAATAAACGGCATTATTAAAAGCGCACAACCACTTATTAATACACCACCATAGGCAAGTAATCCCCGCTTATGCCACCGTTCCCTCCCGCCAAATATTAGCGCGGAAATTACAGCTCCAACACCAGAAGATGCCATTCCTAATCCATACACGTATGCTTCAAAATGATGATGAACATTAAATAACCACGGAATTAATACGACGATAATTCCTGCATAACAAATATTAATGAAAGAAAAAACTAAAATTGTAATCCATAGCCACGGATGATTTTTTAAAACGAAAACACCTTCCATAAACTCTTGTTTGTAATCGATTTGTCTCTTTTCAATGGGTTTTACTTTTTTAAACTTTATTTCTCTTAAAAATAATAAACATAAAAATGATAGCAAATACGTTACTGCATCCAGTCCAAATCCTATTCCGGCAGATGCAACTGAAACAATCAATCCTCCAAGAGCCGGTCCAATTAGTCGTATACCTTGATTACTCATTTGCGTTAATGCATTAGCTGCATTTCGAATTTCCGGTACAAATACTTTCGCCCTTACAGCCGCATATGCTGGCTGAAATATCCCTTCCATAAGCCCATATAATGCTACGAGTACATATAGAAGTGGAATTGTTAAAACATCCATAAATATAAGCATTGCAAATAATAGCATTAATGTGCAACGGATTATATCTGTAAGTAACATTAATTTCACTCGATCAATTCGATCTACTACTAATCCAGCAAACGGTAACGCAAGAATATTAGGAAGCATGTACATTGCCATAGTCATTCCCATTACAACTGTTGAACCAGTTAATGAATACACAACGACTGGCAAAATAACCATCGTTATCGAACTGCCTAAAGTCGAAAGTAATTGCCCAATCCATAAAAATTTAAAATGTGGTGACGCTTTAACTGGCAATAACAATTTACCGACATAACTTACATGTTTCTCTGTTCGTATTTCTCCTTGCATACTTCTCTCCTCTTTTCAAATTAAGTTAACACTAAATATAAAACAGAAAATTCAATCTTCAATACTTTTAATTATATATGAAACTGTTAAATTATTGGCAAAAACATAAAAAAGGTGTTTTCATAAATGAAAACACCTTTTTTATTTTATAATTTTAAGTTCTTCTTCAATGTCCAATACTTTTCTTGAGCATTTTCAAATGAAAATTCTACCCAACCGTTTGGATCTTCACGATATACATTTACTTTCTTACCATTTTCTAATTTTCCAACTTCATTTTGTGTAACATTTGGTACACTCTTAATTGTATAACCAAATGGATATGGTACTTGATAGTAAGAGCCTACTAATTGAACAGTAGCTGTTGCATCTTTTGCATAATCTTTATATGGAATTTCTTTTCCTAATGCCTCTACATTTAATGTATTAGCATTTTTCGGTAATCGTTTTACATTTTCATAATCTTTCTTGTTAAACGGTTTAATACGCTCCATTATATTAGCGATTTTGCCCGCCCATTCTTTATCTGTTGCATACTTTTCATTCATAGCAGGTAATGTGTAACCGCTGAAATAATTTGCACCTTCTTCTAAGTAGTTCTTCCTTACATAATCAGCATTGTACGAAATACTTTCCTTATATGATGGTAAATATTTTGCATATGCAAATGGGTCGCGATCATATGCTCTTAAGCCAAATAAATTATGTTTACGATATGCAATTTCTGATTTACCATACGCAGATTCTAAGATTGCATGCGCAGCTAAATATAGCGCGCTCACACCATACTCATTTTGTGCTTGAACAAAGTCTTTTCCAGTTCCAATAAGAGGACTGTCAGGATGCCATTTTTTAATAAAATTATCAATCTCTAGTGCCGTTACGTTCGCTGGTAACGTAACATCTAGATTAATATATGAAGGCTGTTCAACAGGAACATCCTTTTTAATTTGCATCGCTTTATATAATAATTGTGCATAGCTCTCACGTGTTAATACACTTGATGGATCAAATCCTCCAAGTCCATTCCCTACTGATACACCATTTGATTGCAATGCACTAATTGCTTCTTTTGCCCACCAATATGTTGCGTCTATATCATTAAATGTATGTGGTGCTTTTACTTCTAATTTAAATGCTCTTTGCAAAATAACAGACATTTCAGCACGAGTTAATGATTCTTTCGGTCTAAACGTCCCTTTACCATCACCTATGAAAATCCCCATATCTGTTAATGCCAAAATTTCTTTTGGGAACATCGTCGTTCCTGCGCTAATATCAGCGTATGGATTTTTATAATCACTCTTTAATTCTGGTTTTAATGCACGATACATTAATGCTGCTACTTGCTCACGAGTTACAACATCTCCAAAGCCAAATTTACCATTATCGTAACCTGCAATAACCCCTTTTGACGCTAAATCAGTAATCGCTTCAAGTGCCCAATGATTTTTCGGAACGTCTGGAAATTCTTTTGTAGATGCAAACGAAGTTGCTGGAGCCATCACTACTTGAAGTGCGACTGTCACTGCTAACACATTAGAAATAACTTTTTTCATAAATTGTTTAACACGTTTTCTATATGCTTGTCCCGTGTTAACTTGCCTCCCTTTATCGTATAATTTTCCCTATTAAACTAACAAACTCTTAATTAGTCAACAGTAAAAGTATACGTGATAAAAATAAACTAATCTACCATTATTTTATTCATAATCAGCATAATACGATATATCTTTTTATCCTGATATAAAATTACAAAATTTTACACAAAAAGCCCACCTCTATATAGACGATGGACTTAGCAATCAACATTCTTATTTAGCTAAACGATATTTTGAAACATCGAAACCTTTCCACTCATAATAATCCAAAATCCCAGCATAAACTGCCTCAGCAGCAATTTGTCTTCCTGATTCATTAGCTAATTTACCATTATCAATAAAGGCAAGCTCTGTTAAAACTGCTGGTACTGTATTATTATTCACTACATAAAGTGAGTGATTGTCTTTTATAGTTCTATCTCTTGTATGTAGTGCTTCTACTACTCGTGTTTGAATTTTCTTCGCTAATACTTCACTATCCTTTTCAATCTGTGTCTCTTCTCCACGCTTGGATTTTTTATAATAATATGTTTCCGTTCCATGACCATCATGATTTTCAGAAGAATTTGCATGAATGCTTACAAATATATCTGCATTGTTCTCTTGACCAAATTTCACTCGATTCGCAAGAGATTCATTCCTGTTACTTCCTGGATTTCCGTTCTCTTCACGTGTTAACAAAGGTCTTAAAGGTGTATTTTTTTCTAGCAACTTCTGTAATCTTAAAGATGTATCAAATACAATTTTACTTTCCTCTACACCTTGCCCTGGATTCCCTGGATCAAATCCTCCATGACCAGGATCAATAATAACTACCTTTTCTACTAAAGGATTGCCTACTTTAAGTGAATCAGCCTTTGCAATAAACTGTGCTGCTTCTGCTTTCGTTACAGTTTTCTTAGGCTCCCACTTCTCACCAGTACCAAGAGAGATGCCTAATTCAACTAAGATGTTAGCTTTTTCTTTACCCCAGTTTAATGTTTCTAAATCTTTGAATTTAGTTGCTGGAGTACCATTTACTTTAGAATCTAATTTGTAAGCTTCTACAAGAAGAGAGGCCATTGAAACTCGGTCAATTTTCCCAGTTGGGTCAAAGACGCCTGGACCTTTCCCTTTAACAACACCAGCTTTTTCTACAGCTGCGATGAATGGAGTGTACCAATCGTTTTGAGAATCACCGAAAGATGGTTTAGCATTTTTATCGATTGGTAAGTTTAAGATTTTAGCCATCATTGTAGCTGCTTCTGCACGAGAGATTTCTTTTCCAGGCTCGAACATTCCTTTATCGTTACCTGTAACTGCACCTTTCTCTACTAAATAGTAAATAGAATCTTCTGCCCAATGTTTAGCTATGACATCTGGAAATTTTTTTGTTTGTGCGAAGCTACTAGATGAATAAGATAATATACTAGCTGCGATTACTCCTGCTGCGATTATTCTATTTTTCATAGAATATATTCCCCTCTCAAGTACAATGTATTTATATAACAGACTAATTATAGTTCTGAAAATTAGTAATAGTCAATTGAAATTTGTATAATTTTGTATTATTATTGTATTTTTTGTCATATATAACTATAGTTAAAAACTATAAGGTTTTATAAGAGGAGAGATTCATATGAGCAACAATTGGAAAGATATAGAGCACCGTATGTATACAATGTGTATGATTCAGCGAAAAAACGAAGTATTACTAATACAGCGCCCCGATCATCTAGGCTTCCCTGGTTTCATAGCGCCTGGCGGAAAAGTAGATTTTCCAGAAAGTATCGTTCAAGCTGCTCAGCGAGAAGTAGAAGAAGAAACTGGATTACTTGTGTCAAATTTAACTTTTAAGGGACTAGATGAATACGTAAATCCGAAAGAAAACGTTCGATATATGGTATTTAACTATTGGACAAATTCATTTGAAGGTGAACTCCTTTTGAATCCTCCTGAAGGCGAATTATTATGGGTACCAATCGGCACAGCACTAAATCTTCCTATGCAAGATTGGTTTAAAGAAAGATTCCCATTATTTTTTGAAAAAGGTACGTTTGAAATTCAACGTGTTTGGGACCGAGACTTAAATAAACAAGTTACTATGACGATTACCCATACATAAAAAGCTTGGAATCTCTCCAAGCTTTTCTTACTTCTCCTCTAATCTCTTAATCTCATAATCAATTTCTAAAAACTTGATTCCGAATATCCACATTTTATGGTTAGCTTCTAACATTTGATTTGCGCCCTCTTTAATAATAAATGTCTCTGCTAACGGTAAACGGATTGTAAAGTAGCGAGTATGTAAATAAATCCCCTCATCTCCCTTACCATTTTTTCTCAGATTACTAGTAATGATTAAATCATTACTCATATTACATAATTTTAAAACCCCCGTCATATTCGAATATGGTAAAGGCAATGCAATATTCATATATGTCTCATTCTCATGTGTATGTTTTGAGTAAAGAGCTACAAAAATAGATTCTTCTGCTTCATTTTTTCTTATCCAAGCCCTTACATTCTCTCTTCCATCCTTCTCATCTATTACCCCGATGATAGAGCCATGCATCGTTTCCCACTTGCCGCCCATTCCTAAATGTATTTGTCCTACACGCTGACTCATTTTCTCATAGCAAAATGCAACCGGGCGGAACCAACGAGCCCACTTAATATGCGATTGTAATTCATACTCTTTTGTATTTTCATAGAAACGAATAATACTTAAAGGAATCTTGTTCACGTCAAATGCATCACTATGAAACTCATTCATTTTATCAACTAAGCCTTTATATTCCTTGCTATCTATTAAATTCCTGTTATGTAAAAACGCTTCTCCAACTGTCGTATTTCCTCTTAAGCTGCTCATTGGTTTCCCGTAATATTTATAATTCGGAGCACTCTTTTCAATCATCCAACCAACAAATGCTGGTAACGCTACTCCAATTCCATTGACCACACCGTGAATCCAAACCATTTGAGAAATTGTAATCGTCATTACATGTTTCAAATTCCCATATGAATATATAAGTGAAAACATAATTGTTACCATGAGCGTGCTAGACGATATGACCAGGAGAACCTTTGCACTAATAGCATTAAATTTCGTGCGCCAAACATAGATCCCATAACCATAAATAGCGCATAAATATAGGAACACTGCAAAAAATTCAAATACTCTTGAGTACGTAATTCCTATTGCAACTGTCATAGGTGAAATGACGATGATAAACATAATAGCATCATATATTTTACTTCTCTTTTCTCTTTTTCTCCCAATTAAACCAGCTGATAACGGCAATAGAAATGCCGAATAATGAAAGTGTGCAGCTGTAAGCAAAACAATGTCGGAACTAAAGTGCATAATGGAAAGCTTTGCTACAGAAGCAAAAAACCAGAAACCACCTAAAAACAAATACATAAACGCACTATCGATAGCTGTCTCCTCTAACGGTTTCCATCCTCTTTCTAGTAATCTACTTATCCCAAATAACGCAACAATTCCTGTATATACAAACCAAAGTAACGCAAAGAAATAGTGATTTGTTACGAAAGCTAGCATTGCACTAATTGCTGCGATTGGATATAAAAGTGATACTAGTTTATAAAAGGATACATATGATCCATTTCTTGTTTTCTTATCAATGATGCAAAATGACATCGGTATACATAACAAAATAGATAATAATATAATTGCTTCCACTGGGTTTATATTTGACCACTCACATATTAAAAAAATAATATAACAAGCAAGCCCAACTATTATATTTTTCATATCATTTATTTCCTCTCCACAAATGTTCCCTTATATGAAAATAATGAACCAATTAACGGATTGCGTACTTGTACATGAATTCGAAAACATTGTAGTGTTTCATCATAACTTTCTACAATTTTGGCCTCTCCGTATAAAAATCTAGGTAACGGGACTTTTCTTCCAAACATGTAAAACCATTGTTTCTTTGAAGAAATATGCATTGCCCCCACCTCATCAATATGAAAATTCAATGTAGAAACAAGTATGTGCGGCTCACCAAAATAATCTACAATTTCATTATTCTCTTCATCCATCTGCATAATAGCGTTAAAGTATCTTTTCTTATTATGAAAATAAAAAGTACGATTCCACCGCACAAGTTCATTTCCATGTTCATCTCGCTCAGCGGTATTATGTATTGTAAATGGCACTTCCTTCCCCCGCTCAGAGAAAAACATTCTAAACTTCGATGCTATTTTCAATATTAATTTCACGAAAATAGAACCTCCATAAATTTCATCCATCCTCCCTTCTCCAGTAAAGCTATTTTCATCCGTAATTTCATAGCGTTTCTGTAATTTCGGATGAAGTTTTTTATAAGAATCCCCTAATATTCTTTCATACATATTAGCCATACATTATCCCTTTCTCTTCCTTTTGCAATTTTTTGCACTTGGTAAATTCGTGCTATTTATATAACCGACAATTGATAACCCCATTAGTAAAACGTTTAATGTAATTGGATTAAACGGCTCTGTAAAGCTTACAATATTCGTAAATCCTGCTGCTATCGTTAAGGCTATTAACATAAAAATATGTACGATAAATACTTTTCGCTTTTGAAATGGCAACAACCATATGACACCAAAAATAATTTCTAGTAATCCAATTATTTTAAGTACAAAAATACTATGTTCAGTTGAACCAATCATCACAGACAGCATTTTTACTTCTTCTGAATGAGTAAACACTAGTTTCGGCACTATTCCTTGATACATCCATACAAATGCAATTAAAAAACATACGAGCCAATATGTCATTGTTCTTCTAATTAGTAATCTAGGGTGCAATCCCTTTTCTAACCATAATTTTAAAGCATCAAAACTCCATGCAGTCGCCCAGCCCAATAACGGCCGAAACATATAGACATCTATTACATTCCCTATACGACCAAACCTCGTATCATAATCATATTGTGTCTCAAAATGAATGTGTTCTTCACACGGTGTATACTTCCAATAACCACGCCCTATTTGAATAATTGATAATTGATTGTCTGTCCAAAATTTTAAAGAAGAAATCCGTTCACCTGTTTCTTTTCTTATTTCACCTATCGATTCCCCTTCACCAGCTATTTCAAGTCCAAATCCGATTTTTGTTTTATATAAAAACTTCTGCGGTTCTCCTTCTTTTTTCTCTAAATACGAAATTTCAGTAAAGCGAGCATCCCATTCTGTATGTATATCTGGTTCTTGCGTATATTCCCATAATTTCTCCATTGTTGTGTTCATTTCTGCCGAAACATAAATAGGCTTTTTTCCCTTCATTCTTCTACCTCCAATGCACTATACTTTTAATGTACATGCAACGAATTCATTTTGCTACATTTTTCACAAACTTCCCTGTAGAAAGAAAGAATTTTTAAAATTTATACAAAACACTTGATTCCCCGAAAAATTTAAATTATTATAAAACAAATGTTACCAACAACTTCATAAATCAAACACTCTCGCCTAAAACGTGAGATAGAGGTTGCGATACTTATGATTATTCTAATGGAGACACAGAGATGTCTATGAAATTAGATGAAAGGAAGTATTGCCGAAATCGATAATTTTCTCTGCATTTATCGATTGGGGCTGTTTTCGAATAGAAACAGAACTGTCATATGTACAGAAGTGTATGTATGAAGAGCTATCTACAAAAAAGAGATATCATTCTTATGATATTCCTTTTTTGGCGGTTTTTTTATTAGCTCCGTTTTCTGTTTCCCTTTTCCTGTAACAGCACCATCCTCACTTATTTGAGATGGTGTTTTTTGTTTTTCTCTGGTAACTACAGGAATATTGGGATTTATATATGTCCTAATCTATTCTTAAAAATGGATGAAAGAAGGAATTCGTAATGGAAACGATTGTACAAAAATTTGGTGGCACTTCTGTCGGAAGTGTTGAGCGTATTCAACATGTAGCAAATTTAATTATTGAAGAATATGAACAAGGACATAGTATCGTCTCTGTCGTTTCAGCAATGGGAAAAAGCACAGATGAACTTGTCGCACTCGCTAACGCGATTTCAGAAAATCCGAGTAAACGCGAAATGGATATGCTTCTATCTACAGGAGAACAAGTAACTATTTCATTATTAACGATGGCACTACAAGCAAAAGGTTATAACGCGATTTCATTAACAGGATGGCAAGCTGGTATTACGACAGAATCTGTACATAGTAGTGCACGGATTACTGACATTCATACAGATCGAATTCAATCTTATCTTACTGAAGGTACGATTGTTATTGTAGCTGGCTTCCAAGGAGTTAGTGACAACCATGAAATTACAACGCTTGGACGCGGTGGTTCTGATACAACAGCTGTTGCATTAGCTGCTGCACTGAAAGCAAAAAAATGTGATATTTACACAGATGTGACCGGCGTATATACGACGGATCCACGAGTTGTAAAAAACGCTTATAAATTAGATGAAATTTCTTATGACGAAATGTTAGAACTTGCAAACCTCGGTGCTGGTGTATTACACCCGCGTGCTGTTGAGTTTGCTAAAAATCATAATGTAGTTTTAGAAGTTCGCTCAAGTATGGAAAAAGAAAATGGAACAATTGTAAAAGGAGAATGTAACATGGAACAACAATCAATCGTTAAAGGTATTGCATTTGAAGATAATATTACACGCGTCACAATGAAAGGATTGGAACACGGTTCACTTTCAACAGTTTTCTCTACATTAGCAGCGGCACATATTAATGTAGATATCATCATTCAAAGTATTACAAATGAAGGAACTGTTCACCTCTCCTTCTCAATCCATTCTAATGATTTAAAAGAAACATTAGAGGTATTAGAACAACATCAAGAAACGTTACAATATGAATCTGTAGAATATGAAAATCATTTAGCAAAAGTATCAATTGTAGGATCTGGTATGGTCTCTAATCCGGGTGTTGCTGCGAATATGTTCACTACTTTAAAAGAAGAAGATATTCATATTAAAATGGTAAGTACATCAGAAATTAAAGTGTCTGTCGTTATTGACCGCCTTCATTTAGTAACAGGTGTCGAGGCGCTGCATCAATCATTTATGGCGAAAATTGAGCCTTTAGTGCAGATGAGTTAATTTCCACTAGTAAAATTTAAAACAAATTATATGAATCTATTTCCTTCCTATATTAATAGAAAGCTATTTAAGTTACCTTATAAAAATCAATCATAAAAATAAGGAGTTATGCATATTAGTCATGAATAATATGCATAACTCCTTTACTGCTTATTAAAAGATTGCGTCCGATCGTGGAAAATTGTAATTAAAGAAACACACAGTTAGTTTGAGTACATTATTTTACAAACTGTTTCTGTTTCTGTTCCTCTTCCACTTCTTTTATAGACTTTGCAATAATTTCACATTTTTTTATAGCCCAAATGTAATGATTAGAAGTGTTCGCTGCAAAATAGCTATATAAATTACTTGTTTTTGTCCATTTATATTGTTTTTTTGTCATGATTTGTTCATTGGTATGTGATTTAATTAGTTCCATCACTCGTTCATGACTTAACTTCAATTTTTTTATTGCTTGATTTAATGTTACATTTTGATAGTTTTCCCAAATTCGCATATTGAGTAACCCTATAGTACGCCATTTATAACCAGGTGCTGGTATAAATGGATTATCCCCATTCATTCCTTCTCTATACCATCTCTCCAGCATTGCATGCCATTCATACAGATGCATTAATACATCACGGAAACTCTTATCCCTTTCTTGATTTTCAATGGAAATGTCCCTTTTTCTACTAGGTACGGATTCAATTATTTCAAGTAATGAATTAAAGTTTTTGTCACTATTCAGTAATAAAATTCCCTTTTCATTTCTAGTCACCTTGGTAGTCCCTCCCTTTTGTTATATATTAACAGAGATCCCCTTTTTGTTTTGAATTTAAAGTTAAAATATTGTTAATTTAAGCTGATTTATTTAAATTTATGCTGTTAGTTCAATATACTTCATTCTAGATAATAGCGTTTAGGATAGGAATATTTTGTAGGAAAGTCAAACTTCTTTTATCAAATAGCAAATTGACGAAATATAGTTCACGTATATTTCAATAATATAGGGTTTACGAATAATTGTGTATTAACAATGAGTTTTTTGTTTAGAAGAGATTTTAGTATAATTATGAGGAGAATTAACAAATAAAATTATACATATAAGGAGATAAAGACTATGCCAAACAACAAGTTACTAAGAATGGACAATGTCAGCATCGTTGTAGAATCTCTTGATAACGCAATCTCTTTCTTCGAAGAGATTGGATTAAAACTCGAAGGGCGCGCTACCGTCGAAGGGGAATGGGCTGGTCGCGTAACCGGACTCGGTTCTCAGTGCGTGGAGATTGCTATGATGGTAACCCCAGATGGCCATAGCCGAATTGAACTTTCGCGATTTCTCACACCACCTACTATTGCAGATCACCGGACAGCTCCTGTAAATGCCCTCGGTTATTTGCGCGTCATGTTCACCGTTGAAGACATTGACGAAATGGTATCTAGACTTACTAAGAAGCATGGTGCTCAGCTCGTTGGTGAAGTAGTTCAGTACGAGAATTCGTATCGACTTTGCTACATTCGTGGAACTGAAGGAATTTTAATTGGTTTAGCGGAAGAACTCGGTAACAAATAAGTAATGTTTTACTGAATTAAAAATATTTGAAAGAACTTTACGCTTAATAGAAATTAGATTTTGAACCCCGTCCTAGCTTTAGAACGGGGTTATGCTTATTTGGACTTTTTAACATACTATTAACATCTTAAAATTATTATAAAACAATTCAATTGCATGTTATAATCTTTCCTAGGAAATATAACTGACTCTTCTCACTTCTTATCATATATATCTTTTCTTTTGAAAAACGATTTGAACTCATTCAACATAACTTTCTTTACGTCAGAATAAAAAACCATCATGAATAGTGCAATTCCTAATAAGATCTCTTGCATTCCTTCATAATCAACGAAAGCACTCACAATTAGCAAACCAAACCCAATATAAAAACCAAACACATTCTCTTTCTCAAAATCTTCATCTTCATCAATATGTATTTTCTCTTTTAAATTTTGGTTCCCTTTTATTAACTCATCGAGCGTAACATTATACATTTCGCTCAATAAAATCAAATTTTCAATATCAGGGTAACTTTTATCATTTTCCCATTTATACACCGCCTGCCTCGTAACACCAATCTTTTTAGCAACATCTTCTTGTGAAAACCCTTTTGACTCTCGTAATCTTTTAAGTTGTTGTCCTAAGCTCATAACGTCCCCTCCTTTAACAAATTATGACATAATAGGAGATAAAAAAGAAAGAAACTATTGGTACAATCCACTGTAAACCATTCGTTTACACAATAAAAAAGAGAGAATAACTCTTTGAGTTATCCTCTCTCTTCTATTAAAACAGATGAATGTTTTCTTTCTTGCAAGCTTCACGTAAATCGTCAGGCCATACAGAAGATTGAACTTCACCGATATGTGCTTTTCGTAAGAAGTACATGCACATTCTTGATTGTCCAATACCACCGCCAATTGTTAATGGTAGTACGTCTTCTAAAATACCTTTATGGAAATCGTACTCACGTTTGAAATCTTCACCTGTTTTCGTTAATTGCTCATCAAGTGATTTGCTATCAACACGAATTCCCATTGATGATAATTCGAATGAAGATTGTAATACTGGGTGCCAGAATAAAATGTCACCGTTTAATTTCCAATCATCATAATCAGCTGCGCGCCCATCATGCTTTTCACCTGAACGAAGTGCATCACCAATTCCGATAATGAAGACTGCACCGTGTTCCTTTGCAATTGCATGTTCACGATCTTTCGGTGTTAATTCTGGATATTTATCTTCTAGTTCTTGGGAAGTGATGAAAACAATTTCTTCTGGTAAATACTTTCCAAGGAACGGATACTTTTCAAATAAGTGGTATTCTAAATCTTTGAATATTCCATAAATTGTTTGTACTGTTTTTTGTAAGTAATCTACAGTACGCCATTCTTTTTGAACGATTTTTTCCCAATCCCATTGGTCAACGTAAATGGAATGTGTTGCATCAAGTTCTTCATCACGACGAATCGCGTTCATGTTTGTATATAAACCTTCACCAGCTTCATATCCATATTCATGTAATGCAAATCTTTTCCATTTCGCTAGTGAATGAACAATTTCTAATTCTTCTCCTGAGTGTAACATATCAAATTCAATTGGACGTTCTACACCGTTTAGATGATCATTTAATCCTGATTTTTTCGTTACGAATAATGGTGCAGATACGCGGAATAGTTCAAGGCGTTTTGCTAATTGATCCTCGAAAAATGTTTTAACTTCCTTAATTGCGATTTGAGTCTCTCTTACTGTCATTAATGATTGATACATGGTGGTTTCCTCCTAAAATGTTTGGATGTTGTGAAAAGAAGCCAACAAAAAAAGCCCTTCTTTCCCAAAAAACTGGGACGAAAGGCTTTGGTTCCGCGGTACCACCCAAATTAGCAACAGAGGTTGCTCACTTATACAATACGGAGATGAAATATCTCGATACTGTTCTTCTTGTAACGGCGAAGTACCCGGCTAAGTCTACTTTCCTGTAAAGGATTTCGGTTAGCAACTCCAGGAGGTTCTTCATAATAGGCTTCGTATCAGGCTCACACCACCCCTGACTCGCTTAGACTACATCCTACTACTACTCGTCCTTTCATAGTCGTTTTGTTGTCACATCTCTGAAACATTTTATTAATGATTATTCTATACAAAAAATAAAGAAAGTCAACAAAAATTTAAAAATATTTTTCAATTCTTTATTTTACGGCTTTATTGATTGTTGCTAATTTAACATCTTTACTTTTTCTGTCTCGTCAATCCAAAAAATGTTTCACTAAGCGAGACTAACATATACACAACAAGTAATGTAATCGTTCGAAATATAGAATCCGCAGTATTTCGTATTATTTTCATTTTCTTTATAATTCCTTTCAGTTTACTTGCAAATTCATGTTATACTATAGCATTCAAGCAGTTTATTTTTACTTAAAGTAAACATAGTCATTTATAAAGAGTATTTTCTAAATCATTGACTATTATCAAATAAGATTTTTATATAACGGAGTGATCATATGAGTAAAACGAAAGCAAAACCAAAAAAAGGTGTAGGACAAGGTACAGGAAGTAAAGGGTGGAACCGTTGGCAATCAAGTGCAAAGAAAAAGGCAGCTGCCAAGCCATACAAAAGTAAAGGCACAAAGAAGTAATCTAAATAACATTTGATTTCTTTACTTTGTACAAAACAAAATATAATTATTACAACAATAAAGCTATGCCCTCATACATTTGAAGGCATAGCTTTATTAAATCATTAAAATATCTCGAATTTCTTCCTCAGTAATTGAGGACAATTTCTCTTCTCCCGGCTCAATCACTTCAGCGATTAAATTTTTCTTACTCTCTTGCAGTTCATGCATTTTTTCCTCAATTGTTCCATGAGCCACTAACTTAATAACTTGTACCGTATTTTTTTGTCCCATTCGATATGCTCTATCTGCTGCTTGTTGTTCAACAGCTGGATTCCACCATAAATCGTACAATATAACCGTATCGGCACCCGTTAAATTAAGACCCGTACCACCAGCTTTTAAAGAAATGAGAAATAGATCCCCTTCTCCTTCGTTAAACCGGTCACATAGCTCTACACGTTCTTGCGAAGGTGTATTTCCGTCTAAATAAAAGTATGGAACAGCTTGACGGTTTAACTCACGACCAATAATAGACAGCATCTTCGTAAATTGAGAAAAGATTAAAATTCTCTTACCAGTACTTCTGCATTCCTCTAGTATCTCTAGCAATTGCTCAAATTTAGCTGAACTCCCCTTATAATCATCAACGAATAAAGCGGGATGATTACAAATTTGTCGTAATCTCGTTAAGCCAGCTAAAATTCTAATTTTATTTTTACGTAACGTATCTTTATCTAAATGCTTTAACGTTTCTTCCCTTAATTTCGCTAAATAAGCAGCATATAGTCTCTTTTGATCTGGTAATAACTCCGATGACTGTAAGTGCTCTATTTTATCTGGAAGCTCCTGTAATACATCTTCTTTTAGTCGTCTTAATACGAAAGGTTTTACGCGCTTTGCTATATCTTCTCGCCTTAAATCACCGAATTCTTTTCTTCCCGGTAATAATTCCGGAAAGACGACATGGAAGATCGACCATAGCTCTTCTAATGAATTTTCTACAGGCGTTCCCGTTAGTCCGAAACGATGCTCAGCTTGAATAGTTTTCACTGCTCTTGCGGTTTGCGTTGTAGGATTTTTAAACGCCTGTGCTTCATCAAGAAATAGTGTATGAAACGGCCTCGCATACGATCTTATATCTCTTCTCAGTAACGGATATGACGTAATTACGACATCAAATTCCGCTACGTCCTTTAAAATTTCCCGTCGTTCTGTTTGAGTTCCATCTGCAATAACCGCTCTAATATGCGGGGCGAATTTTTTCAATTCACTAAACCAATTGTAGACGAGCGAGGACGGTGAAACGACTAATATAGGTAGCTTCTTCTCCCGAATTTCAGGCAAAACAGAATCTATAAAAGCAATACTTTGCAACGTTTTCCCAAGTCCCATATCGTCTGCTAAAATACCGCCAAAACGATAATAGGCAAGTGTTTTCATCCACTCGAATCCGTATACTTGATACTCTCTCATTACAGCATGTAAAGTTTGTGGTACTGTAAACTTTAATTTTTTCGGATTTTGAATGCTTTCAACTAAATCTTGAACAGACTCATCTAAACTTAAAACATGACCCTCGTGAAGTCCGTTCATCCATTTTACACTCCGAATAAGCGGAACATTCACTTCTTCCCCATGTAAAAATTCTTTTCGAATACCTGATTCTTTTACAAACTGATTAATTTCATTAAACTCTTTGCTCTCTAGTGATAATAAAGAACCATTCGCTAATCGGTAATATTTGCGTTTCTCTTCAAGAGCGACTAATACACCTTTAATTTCCGCTTCCGGTATTCCTTTTATATCAAAACGAAATGATAACCAATCAATTCTTTCTTTTCTTCTTACCCTAATAAGAGGAGCTGTATCCCCTTTATGAATGCGTAATTTGATTGCTGTTGTCGCGTAAATATCAACTAAACCTTTTAACGTTGGAACGATATGATATAAAAAGTTATACTCCGCTTCTTCATTATGCATAAAGTATCCACCTTCTGTTTTCGCGAAGGCACTTTCACTCATAATATCTAAAATCTCTTTTTCCTTTTTCTCATCCCGATTAAAAACAGACGGCTGCCCGTCTTCTTCTAGCGGATTGATCACAACATTGCCATAATGAAATTCAAGACCTGCTAACAAGCGATTTTTCACTCGATCTAAATATAGTTTTGCTTTTAGCGACGGTGTTTCAACACGATCTGATATGACTTCATCAATGCGTACCGTTCCAAGTTTCATTAATCCTGGTACAACTTTCGCTACAAAATGTTCCATCTTATTTTCAGGAATATAAAACTGATTACTATTTGAGCGACTCATCATCTTTTGTAGTTCGATAAGTCGCATACAATCTTCCATAGGCAAATGATATAGTTTCCCATCATAAAGAGCGTTGTTATACATGTCCATAACTTGAACACGATTTAAGCCGTCTATACGAAGTGTGAATCCACCATTATTTCCTTTCGTAAATTCAAAATGTAATGGCAATAAACCGTTTGACATTTGCAAGCCATGAAACAGCTGCTCATTTTGTTTCAGCTGTACATACTCAACTTTAGTAAGTGAAGAGAGCATATCTTTCCACGAAGCTGGCGGTATGAATATCATACTTTCATCTTGTTTCGTATGTACTTCTAGCGCATCTTCATACATTTTTTCATTATGATACATTTTAATCAGCTGCTGAATAACCGCATCCGTTTCTTGCCTGAAGCTATGTACATCTGGTGTGTATGTAAATTCATTAGAACAATGAAAAGTCTCTCTTTTCTCCACTTTAGAAAGAAAGTCTCTAATATGCTTTATAAAGTATGTTTTCGCAAGTTTTAACTGAATTCCAAGAAGGGCCCCACCGCTTTTCGTAGCCACTGGTGAACATATAAACGCAACATCTAATATTTCACGTGTATCAAAACGGTGTTGTTTACTTTTTGGCCGCAGTGGTTTGTCTGCAAACAACTGAAACATCCCGCTCGTTAATTGATCATTTCCGCTCATATTTTCATTACTAACAGAGACCATGCCGCCCGTTTGCTGGTTATAATTTATTTGTATTAGTACGGCTGCAACATGTTGACAGTACGTTTGAAAAGACGCTAACGAAGGACAACTACATCTCGCAACTACATCACCTTTTTGAGCCTTTTCTACTGTAACATGGAAATCTTCGTTCCCTTTTACCGTTGCCTCACAAATTTCTTTCGTTTCATCATAATGATTCACGATTACTTTATTTGATTTATAATAAGCTTCGCCTCTTTTATACGAGGTCTCTCCGCACACTTCTTTAATAATCGATTTATTTAATGTAAAACTCATTGTTTTGACACTTCCTTAATGTAAAACCATTTTCTCTTACTTAACATTTTACATGCTTAACGAGAAAATATAAAATGTTGATTGAACAAAAAAGATGCTTATTTATAAGCACCTTCTTCACTCTATCTCCATCAACCTTTTCGCCTCAAAATACAACACTTGAATAAATTTTTTCGTATTAATTCGTATATGTCCAGAAGTCGCTATTTCATCCTTTGTCATTTCTGTCATTCGTTTTCTCACTACAGTGAAATCAAAAAATTTCGGGGCATAGCTTTCAAATTTTGGATTTGAAAAGTCTGTTAGTCCGAGTGAAGCTAAATGATTCAATGATTGATAAATCGCTCTTCTTACACGTTGTTCAGATGCTTTTCTCTCCTTATCTATATCTACATCTGAAGCTATATGATCTAATTTTTTTAATGTAATTTGGTGAAAAATGTCTTTTAACGCAGGAAATCCAAATTCAAATGTTTGCGCCTTTTCTTGTCCGTATAAATATTCCAGCATACTAAGTAAATCTTTACTTCCGTTCTCTCCCGCAATACCGAGTTCTGCTAGTAAGAAGCGTCCGGAATCTGCTATCTTTTTTGCTTCTTGCACCGGTTCATTGCGCATTTGCGGCTGCTCCCACTGAAACACGTTATTCAATGATTTTTGAATATCATGTATGGAACGCTCCAAGCGAATCCGTTCCATTACTTTTCGTACGACAGATTCAACTTCAATTTTGTTTAGTGGTTTCGTAATATAATATTCCACACCAAGTGTATATGCCTCACCAATGAGCTGTTTCGATTCAACTTGGGAAATCATAATAATTTTCCCGTTGAATGAAGGCGCTATATGGCGAACTGTTTCAATGCCATCTCTCATTGGCATGAGTAAATCAATAAACAAAATATCCACTTTTTTATAATTTAGCTGTTCTACTTCTACAAAAGCTCCATCTTCCGATTCTCCAATTACTTCCCCAAGATCGCCATCCTCAATAATTTGCGAAAGCATCGAACGGAAAACTTCATCATCATCTACAATAGAATAAAACAAACCTATTCCCCTTCCCACTTTAAACTGCCCTCCGGTAAACAAACGATAAACTTACATCCTTTTTCATTTTCATTGTCTTCTAACCTTACTTCTCCGCCGAGCTCTGTTACCATTTCGTGTATGTAAGAAAGTCCAATACCTGTTGACGGTGTTCCTGTTTGATCATACTTGGAAGTAAACCCGGGCTTAAATACTAATTTCTTATACTTTTGTGCTATACCAGGGCCATCATCAATTACTTCAAAGATTACATGTTGATCATGTTTATATAACTTAATATGAATGAGACCTCTATCTTCAATTGCTTCCACTGCATTGGCAACTAAATTATTAAAGATTGATAGCACTGTATACACGTGATATGCAGCGTGTTCACCTTCTATATGTTTAGAAAAACATATATCTTTCTCTAGCATTCCAGCGTACTTTTCATTTATTCTTACAATCATTTCTGTAAGCTCATGACCTTCTACATACTCCGCCACATTTTTATCTAATAACAGTTTGGATAATCCTGCAAAAATTCTTTGATTATCCTTTTTTATTTCGTGCACTTCTCCTGCTATTTTCAATGCTGTTTTACTGCTAGAATCATTTTTCTCCTGTAAATTTCGATATAGTTGATATGCTTCTTGTGTAATCAATTCTGCATTTTGTAACGTTTTCTTCAAATGAACTGATTCTACATATAAATTTGAAAGGTGCATGAACATTTTTTCATTTTCTTTTCGAACTTGCGATTCTTTTAATTTCGTTTCATATAAAATCATCATATTTAAAAAGCCTAGTGCAAAGAAACTGCGGAAAATAGCAATAATGATAAGTTTATTTACTTCAGAAACTGTTATCGTTGTACCGAGCACGACCATATGATAAATCGCTAGTTCTGACATACTTGCGATAATTTCAATTGTAATTCCAAGGCAACCAATAACGATTGGTTTCTGATGAAACTTATTCACCCTACAAAATGAAAAAAGACTTCCATAAATAAAATAATAAAAGAACACAGGATAACGCAAATAAAATGATTCTGTCATATGAAATGACCCTTGCATAACCCAGTCAAGACATACGCGGAATAAAACGACACATATACCGACAAGAATACCTGCAGCCGCTGCTGGGATTCTTCTTAAAAATAGTAATAAAAAGAAGAAAAGTGGTGTCCCAAAGCTAACACGAAACGTATCATTAAAAGGATGAAAATTAAGCTCTCCAGCAATCGGAACAACTACCATTAATATAATTAAAAGGGATATATCTTTCTTCCATAACTGATTCCAATTCAAAGATGCCACTTCCTATACTTTTTGTCAGTAGTAAAAGTGAAAGCCCGCTTATATAATAAACGGGCTTTATTTCTATATTCTAACCTTTTCTACCGCTTTTATTTGGCGATACTCTGGTTCCCAGATTGCTTCTTTCACTGCAATCTTAATATCGTTATCACTTAAATTCTCTCTGGCAACACCTTCTGCAACGGCAACTTTCGCTACTTCAATTGCAACCATTTCCGAGATATTACGTAACTCTTCAACTTCTGGCAAAATAGGTGCTCCTGGCTGACTTGTGTCTACCATGCTTGCAACTGCTTCAGCAGCTGCTGCGAACATTCCATCCGTCATGACGCTTGCACGTACAACAATTGTTCCAAGACCAAGCCCTGGGAAAATAAGTGCATTATTTGATTGTCCAATTACATACGTTACACCGTTATATGTAACTGGTTCAAATGGACTTCCTGTTGCTACTAATGCTCTTCCTTCTGTCCACTCGATTAAATCTACTGGTTTTGCTTCAGCAAGTGGCGTCGGATTCGACATTGGTAAAATGATTGGTCTTTCTACGTGAGAAGCCATTTCTTTAATAATCTCTTCTTTAAATGCGCCTGCAACCGTTGATGTACCGATTAAAATTGTTGGTTTTACATGTTTCACAACTTCAGCAAGTCCGATCACATCATTTTGTTTCCACTCACTTACTTCTGCTTCTTTTCGTGCATACGGCATTTGGAAATCAAGAAGATCTTCCATATCATCTGTAACTAACCCGTTACGATCAATACACCAGAAACGCTTATATGATTCTTCTTCTGATACGCCTTCGCGGACCATTGCATCTCTAACTTGATCTGCGATACCGATTCCAGCCGTCCCAGCACCAAATACAACAACGCGGTGTTCACTTAACGGTACACCTGAAGCTTTCACTGCCGATAATACAGCAGCAAGGGAAACTGCACCTGTACCTTGAATATCATCATTAAATGTACAAATATCATGACGATATTTATCTAAAATTTTTCGTGCATTTCGAGAACTAAAATCTTCCCAATGTAATAGTGCTTTCGGGAATTGCTTATTTACCGCTTGTACAAACGTATCAATAAACTCATCGTAAGCTTCACCAGTTATACGAGGGTGACGATTTCCAATATAAAATGGATTGTTTAATAGTTCTTCACGATTTGTACCTACGTCTAGAATTACCGGTAATACACGACTAGGATCGATTCCAACCGCGGCCGTATAAACAGCTAATTTTCCGATTGCGATGTTAATACCACCAACGCCCCAGTCACCAATTCCAAGTATGCCTTCCCCATCTGTTACAACGACTAAATCAATGTTTTCAGCTGTTGCACCGATATTTGCGAATGCTTCTTCAATACCTGACGGATCGTTAATTGATAAATACACACCACGTGGTTTACGGTATTCATGACTATATCTTTGAATCGCTACACCAACAGTTGGTGTATATACGATCGGTAACATTTCACGTAAATGGTTTGTTAATATACGATAAAATAATACTTCATTTCGATCATGCAACGCTGTTAAGTATACATTCTTTAATAAATCATCCGGCTGAGAACAAAATTGCTCGTATGCTCGGCGTGCTTGTTCTTCTAATGTTAAAACTGCTGGCGGTAATAACCCTTTTAAACCTAATTCTTCTCTCTCTTCTTGCGTGAAAGCGACCCCTTTATTTAAAAGTGGTGTTGATAATACTTCTACTCCTCTTAATGTCGTTTCTAATGAACCATTAGAAGCTACTGTAAACTTACTCATAACATCCCTACCTCTATTCATATATAGCATTTCTATATTGTAAACAAAAGAAGAGGGGCTTGTCCCCCCTCTTCTTTTAATTTTTCTTTAAAAGAGTTGCTCCTGCAATCCCTGGGTGTGTCATTTCGAATGGATCTAGAATTAACTCTAAATCTTCTTGCGACAATACACCATTTTTCACACAAAGTTCTCGAACGGATTGCCCTGTCGCGATTGCTTCTTTCGCAACGCGAGCTGCTGCTTCATAACCGATATGAGGGTTCACGGCTGTAATAATTCCTACACTCTTCTCAACATACTCTTTTAGGCGATCTTCATTCGCTTCAATTCCTTTTAAGCAATTATCTGTAAAGGCACGGAAACCGTTATTCATAATGCTAATAGATTGAAGTAAGTTGAATACAAGTACTGGTTCCATAACGTTTAATTCTAGTTGTCCTGCTTCTGAAGCAAGGCAAATTGTATGGTCGTTACCAATTACTTGGAACGCAATTTGGTTAATTACTTCTGGCATAACAGGATTTACTTTCCCTGGCATAATTGATGAACCTGGTTGACGAGCTGGTAGCATAATTTCCGCTAAACCAACGCGTGGACCTGATGCCATTAAGCGAAGGTCATTTGCAATTTTAGACATATTCATCATACACACTTTAAGTGCTGCTGATACTTCTGTATATGCATCCGTATTTTGCGTTGCATCTACTAAGTCTTCTGCACCAACAAGTGGTAATTCACTGATTGCAGCTAAATGTTTTACAACTGCTTCAATATATTCTGGATCTGCATTTAATCCTGTACCAACTGCAGTTGCTCCCATATTTACTTCATATAGATGTTGACGTGATTGCTTGATACGTTTCATATCACGTTCAAGTACGCGAGAGTATGCTTTAAATTCTTGACCAAGACGAATTGGCACAGCGTCTTGTAAATGTGTACGACCCATTTTAATAACATGATCGAACTGTTCTGCTTTTAATTCAAATACATCGTGCATATAACCCATCGTTTGTAATAAACCTTCTAATGCGTTTAATGTTGCAATATGAATCGCCGTTGGAAATGCATCGTTTGTTGATTGCGCCATGTTTACATGACTATTTGGACTAATATAATGATAGTCTCCCTTTTCCATTCCTAATAATTCAAGAGCACGATTGGCCATAACTTCATTTGCATTCATGTTCATTGAAGTACCTGCTCCGCCTTGGATTGGATCTACGATGAAATGATCATGCCATTTTCCATCAAGAATTTCTTGAGCGGCTTCTGCGATCGCGCCGCCCTTGTTCAATTCCAATCTTCCTACATCTGTATTAGCAAGCGCTGCAGCTTTTTTTACAATTGCGAATGCTTTAATTAAGCCTTCATGGATTTTGTATCCTGTAATTGGGAAGTTTTCTACTGCACGCATAGTCTGTACGCCATAGTATGCATAGTTTGGTACTTCTTTTTCACCTAAAAAATCTTTTTCAATTCGAACACCATTTTTAACTTCAGTTAATGTTGCCATGATTATTCACTCCTTAACGATTTCTTATGCTGCTTTTGTTTCTTTGACTGTTTCTACATATTGTTTTGCTTTCTCATTATCGAATTCGCCTTCCCACTTCGACATAACAATGGCCGCTAATGCATTTCCTAATACATTGACAGATGAGCGAATCATATCTAAAATGCGGTCAATTCCCGCAATTAACGCGATACCTTCTAGTGGTAATCCCATTGAACCTAACGTTGCTAATACAACAACGAATGATGCACCTGGAACTCCCGCCATACCCTTGGATGTTAACATGAGAACGAATAATAACGTAATTTGCTCTGTCAGTGACATGTGCACACCGTACATTTGTGCAACAAACAATGCCGCTAACGCTTGATAAATAGCCGATCCAGTCAAGTTAAATGTATAACCTGTCGGAATTACGAAAGAGGCAACTGCCTTTGGACAACCGAACTCTTCCATTTTTCTCATTATATTAGGTAAAACAGCTTCTGAACTTGCTGTCGTAAATGAAAGAATAAGTTCTTCTTTTAAAATTCTCATTAATGTAAAAATGTTTACGCCAACCATTCGTGCATTAATACCTAATACAATCACAACGAATAGTATAACAGTTACGTATACAGCTAGCACTAGTTTTCCTAAAGGAAGTAGTGTTGCTACACCAAATTTTGCAACCGTAACCGCAATTAATGCGAATACACCAAATGGTGCAAATTTCATAACTTGATTTGTAACCCAAAACATCGCTTCGAGTACACCTTCAAAGAAGTTAAAGACAGGCTTTCCTTTGTCTCCAATTGCCGCAACTCCTAAACCGAATAATACGGAGAAGAAAATAATCGGTAATAAGTCACCTTGTGAAATCGATTCAAATACATTTTTCGGTACAATATGAACAATCGTTTCTGCAAAGCCTTTCTTCTCTGTTGCATCTGCTGTTTGTTTATAAGAAGAAATATCACTTTGCTGTAAATTACTCATATCAACGCCAGTACCTGGCTGGAATATATTCGCTGCAAGTAATCCCATTAAAATAGCAATCGTCGTAATGATTTCGAAATAAAGAATCGTCTTCCCGCCCAGTTTCCCAAGCTTCTTCATATCTCCTACACCAGCTACCGCAACAATTAATGCTGAAATAACAATCGGTACTACAATCATTTTAATTAAGTGAATAAATATATCCCCAATTGGTGTGATATAAGAAATCGCCGTTTTATTACCATAGAAGATTGCCCCTACTACAATCCCTAAAACAAGTGCAACAAAAATTTGTGTTGCCAATCCGAATTTTTTCATTTATGTTCATCCCCTTTATGCGAACGCTTTCATTTCGTATTTATAAAAGCTTACACACACATCATATAGGCGAACCTACAAAATCATACAAAAACCTACAAGTTCGTCACAAAAAATTCAAAAATTTTTCTTCTCTTTTTCATTGACACCTTTTCATGAAAAAGAAATAAAATATACTTGATAAGTAATCAGATTGTTTCGTATAATCAAAAAGATATATACTTACAACAAATCGAAGCGAAAAGGAGTGGATGGTATGAAAAATTATGTACAAAAATTCGACCTATCTTCTTCTTTTCTTTTTCATTTTCTTAAAAAGGAACAAAGGCATTTGCCTTTGTTCCTTTTTTATTGCGATCTATATAGGGGGAATTGTTATGAAGCCATACAAAAGAGTCTTAATTAAATTAAGCGGCGGCGCACTTGCTGATCAATCCGGAAATAGCTTTAACTCCAAACGATTAGAACATATCGCAAACGAAATTATATCCATTATTGACTTAGGTATCGAAGTATCCATTGTCATCGGCGGCGGTAACATTTTCAGAGGTCATCTAGCTGAAGAATGGGGAATTGACCGTGTAGAAGCTGATAATATCGGTACGTTAGGTACAATCATTAATAGCTTAATGCTTCGCGGCGTTTTAACAAGTAAAACAGATAGAGAAGTACGCGTTATGACTTCCATCCCGTTTAATGCAGTAGCAGAGCCTTATATTCGCCTCAGAGCAGTACATCATTTAGATAACGGTTATGTTGTCATTTTTGGCGGCGGTAACGGGCAACCGTTCGTTACGACAGATTATCCAAGTGTTCAAAGAGCCATTGAAATGAATAGTGACGCAATATTAGTCGCAAAACAAGGCGTAGATGGCGTCTTTACTAGTGATCCAAAACATAATAAATCAGCGAAAATGTACAGAAAACTAAACTATAACGATGTGGTTAGGCAAAACATTCAAGTCATGGATCAAGCCGCTTTATTACTTGCCCGGGATTATAATTTACCCGCTCACGTCTTTAACTTTGATGAACCTGGAGTAATGAAACGAATTTGCTTAGGTGAGCATGTGGGGACTTTGATTAATGATGATGCTTCATTGCTTGTGCATGAAAACTAACTATTTACCATAAAAAAAGGTGTCTATAAAAGACACCTTTTTCATTAACCTTTATAAATAGAAATCAGCCAATCCCCCCAACTTTTCCTTACAACGCTCCCAAAACGATAACTTCTCAAAAAATTCTTTCGTCATTTCTTTTGAATCATGAAAATCCTCCGTTAACACCTCATTAACTTGCCCTACAATTGAACCACCATGAATATACAAGTTCATTTCATCATTTATATTGAAACTTCGTGAAGTAAAATTTGTTGTACCGATAACAGTTAGTTCATTATCAATTAACATTAGCTTCCCATGAAACATCCCTTTTTTATAACCATATACTTTAATTCCATTATTAACAGCTTGACGAATATACGGATACGCCGCCTCTTTAATAAGAGGAATATCTGGTTTATATGACCAAAGTATTTTTACTGTAACACCACGTTTTTGCGCTTCCATTAAAGCATTCATTAATTCTTTATTTGTCGCTATAAAATAAGGTGTTGTAATGACAATTGAATGCTTCGCCTGAGTTATTAACTCTATATATTTTTCAACGACGTAATGTCCATTGTAGCTAACCATCGTATGTAGTGTATTCCCTTTACTCGCTTTATTCGTACTTCTTTTTATATGTTCTTTCGTATCTCGTTTCCAATCTAAAGCGAATTGCTCTTCTAAATCTTTTGCTCCTTCTCCTTTAAGACGCACATGATAGTCACGCCAATATCCAAATCGCTTATCTTTTCCTAAGTACTCATCTCCTATATTAAAACCACCTGTATAGCCAATCTCCCCATCAATCGTCGTAATACGGCGATGATTGCGATGGTGAAGTGAATAAAATCCGAATGGTAATTCAGGTTTTCTACTATATGTAAAATGTACACCACTTTCCCGCAATTCATTTATCACCTTTCTTTCGAATGATAAATCATTAATGCGATCAACTGATAAATAAACGTTTACTCCTTCTTTTGCCTTCTCTTTTAATAAGTTTAAAAAAGTATGACTACTTTTATCATCCGACAAAATAAAAAAGTACGAGTAAATAGATTGTTTCGCTTCTTTTATATCAGTAAATAACTGTTTATAAAATGACTTCCCTTCTACATATAATTGAAAGTCACTATGATGAGGTGCATACTCTGTCGGCATGTTTTTCCCGGCTTCCATTTTTCTTCCGAGCGTAACGTCAATATGCATACAAATTAATATAAAAATAACAATCGCAATAATAATAGAAGTAACTCGCAATATTTTTTTTATCATTTTGATTTCCTTCCGCTCAAATTACTTTCTACTCCGTAGTGTTTCATTTAAATATGTTTTCATACGAAATGTATTTCTTAATTTTTTATCGATGTTACACAGATAAAGGAGAGAAGAATATGAGAAAAGGAAAAATCCCTATTGTTTTTATCCCAGGGCTTTTCGGTTCTATGAGTAATAATATTATTCCAGGTACCGGTAATTGGGGCTTTGGACTTGCTGCGTTTGTTTATGAGCCATTCATCATGATGTTAGAAAGTATGGGTTACAAACGAAATAAAGACTTGTTCATCTGTTTTTATGATTGGCAGCAGCGCATTGTTTTTTCTACACAAAAATATTTATTACAAACGATTGCCTATGCGAAAAAAATTACAGGTTGCGATAAACTAAATCTAATATGCCATAGTATGGGCGGACTTCTTGGACGTACTTACGTTCAAAGTGACGAATATAAAAATGATGTGAATCAGCTTATTATACTCTGTACACCAAACGCTGGGTCTCCAGCAAATTATAGTTATTGGACTGAGGGCAGTCTTCCTGTCCATGCCTCTTCTAAAATAAATATCGTCCATTTTTATATGGAACAATACATTCACTATTTAGGCACCTTACATAACATGAATACAGTTGAGGCGATACATCTTTACTTTCCAGGATTACAAGATGTTATTCCGTGTAAAGATTACGGAAATTATTTATTTACAAGATTCGGCTCTTCGATTACATTTCTTCCTTATAGTAGGATGAACACGAAAAAACCTTTCCTCGATGCATTAAATGAAAATAGATTTATGATACAAAAAAGAAATATTGAAACTATACTCATTACCGAGGATGGAGAGGAAACCATTCAATATTTACAAGTTGTCCCTTCATATTCCAAACTGAAATGGACAGACGGCAAAGTCGTCGGTGATATACTGACAAAACATGGTGATGGTAACGCTGTTCTACATAGCGTTTTTCTTCTGGAGGGAAATAAATATGTTGTGCATGCTTCACATAACGAAGTGCTCTACAAAAGCATCCCTATATTACAAAAGATACTCTAAAGCACGAATAAAAAAGGTGCGGCATGAAGCCACACCTTTTTTATTTAAACAAAGTTTCTCGCATCATTATTTCTTCCAAACTTATAAATAGCAATTAAGAAGAATGCAATCGCAAAGGCGAATAAAATTAAAATGTTTAAATACAACTCAGAGAATGGAATTCCTTGTTGTAGTTTTGATACAGTGTCTAATAGCCATCTCTGCGGAAGAAAATCAGCTACTTTTTGTACCGCTTTCGGCATAATGTCATACGGAAAATAACATCCAGCTAGTAAACATGTCGGTACAATAATCATATTTTGCAGTGCATTTGCTGATGCTGAGTTTTTCGAAAAAGCGACAAGGACTAACGATATTCCAATCGCTATTAAAGCAAATAGCATGAGTACACCAATCATCACGATGAAAGGCATATTGATATTTATATGAAAAACATTCGTTAGGAATAAGATTGTAATTAGAATTTGTACTGTTAATAGCATCATATTTACCCCGACATTAGATAATATGAACTTCTTCCCATCTATCGGCGTTGATATGAGTCTAAAATACGTTCTATTCTCTTTTTCTTTTAAAATCTGACCAGATAAGTTCGCTGCTGAAAACAACATAAACATAATAAGGTAACCCATCGTTTGGTTTGTCATATCTTTATTTTTCGAAGTATCTTCTAGCGTTTCAGTTTTCATTTTAAATGCACTTTTTTGATACCCAGCGTACATAGTATCAAATGTAATTTGATCTGTTCCTGCTACTTTACTAATAGCCGCTACATTATCAATATAATTGTATAAATATGATTTTATAAAACCTGTTACTTGATCGCCTTTAATCGATGAAATTTCAATATGAGCTGGTTTCCCTTCTCGAACACTTTTTGAAAAACCAGAATCTAATGTAATAACTCCATCAAGTTTTTTAGAAGTGAGTTTATCTTCTACTTCAGACTCCTTAACCTTACTCACATTCACATGATTTAATCCTTCTAAAAATTTCACCGTATCATTTGCTATAGATTGATTTTCTTTATTTATAACCCCGATATTTAACGTTCCTTGCCCCACATTCCCATACATTGAAAAGGAGATTAGCGTTCCGATTATCGGCAAACTAATAATAATGAATAACCCTTTTTTATTTTTCAAAAGTACAGATAACGTTTTTTGTATGAGCCATAAAATATCTTTCATACTATAGCCCCTCCCGTCTACGTAATGCAATAATTGCAATTAATAAAAAGAGTGCCGAAATGCCAAGGTTTAAACATATTACTGGCAGTGCTGCACCTACATCATTTGCATAAATAATTTTCATAACAGCTGTGTTCGCCCACGTTAATGGTGATAAATTCGTAACGAAATTTTCTTCTATTACGAAATATGCACCACCAAAAATAGAAGCTAATTGCACTACTACCATAATAATTGCTCTTGATGATTCCGGTGTTTTTGTAATATATCCGATTCCTAAACCGAAACTAATTGCTAAGAAGACTTGTGTTAATAAAATAATAAATATGATTCCAAGATGGTCGCCCCAATTCGCTTGAAAAACAAATTTACTAAATAACATGACGAGTAATATGCACAGAGCATTTGCTACTAGGCTACCAAGTACTTTTCCAATGAATATTTCAGCCTTACTTATAGGTGCAGCAATGAGACGATCTCCTGTTTTACGTATTCGTTCTCCTCGAATTAAAGAACTTGCTCCCATCGCAGCATATAGTGCAATCATCGTTGTCATTACAACCGCATAGTAATCCATAGAACCTGGTTTTTTCGCAGCTTGTAAAGATGTTTCTTTTATATAATCATTATGATTTCCATTTGAAATAACTGCGCTCACCTTACTAGGATCAACTTTTGCAACTTCGGCCGCTACATTGTACTTATCAACAAATGTTGTAAGCATGCCTTCCACAATACTTCCCTCAATACTACTTTTGTCACTTCCGTAAAATTTTGCACCATCTTTATTTAACTCTACATAAGCAGCATATTTATTTTGCTTCACTTCTTCTTTCCCATCTATACTGCCGGAAGCTTTTTTAAAATGAATACCCGATTTATCGACTTCTTTCGTAAATGCTGCAAACGCTTGTGAAAGTGAGCTACTCGCTTCATCTTTATATAGTACTTGTATATCCTTAATCGATTGACTATCACTATTAAATGCATTTGTTAACGCTGTTCCTAATACAAGCATAAGCACAATCGGAAATGCTAACATAAAAACTAAAGTTCTTACGTCTCTGAAATCTCTTTTAATATGCATAACTGCAATATTGAAGATGTTCAATTGATGAACCTCCCTTTACCTTTTCTTCATTTACATTTTATTTATCTCGTAAGTTTCGTCCAGTCAACGTAAGGAATACTGTTTCTAAATTTGGAGCCTGTTCCTCTAACGAGCGGATTTCAATGTCATGATTAATGAAGTGTTGAATAATTTTATTTAAATTGTTTACTCCTGCATCCGAGTTTACTTTAATTACGTTCTCTTCAATTTGAACAGCTTTCACACCGTTTATCACTTTTAACTGTTCTACATCTAAATTTTCTACTGACTTCACTTCCACCCAAATATCTTTCGTATCAGTAATAATCGCTTTTAACTGTTCTTTCGTACCTTCTGCAATTACTTTACCGTGATCCACAATTGCTATTTTCGTACAAATCTCTTCTACTTCTTCCATGTAGTGGCTCGTGTAAATAATGGTACTTCCCATTTCATTTAATTTTCGAACAGACTGGAGAATATAGTTTCTTGACTGTGGATCAATTCCAACTGTCGGCTCATCCATAATAATTAACTTCGGTCTATGAGCGATCGCACAAGCGATATTCAGTCTTCGTTTCATCCCGCCAGAAAAGTTTTTCGGGTAACTTTTATGTTTATCACTAAGCCCTACAAACTGAAGTGCTTCCTCTACTCTTGCTTTTAGCTCGGCACCTCTTAACCCGTACAATCCAGCAAAGAATTTCACATTTTCATAGGCAGTTAACTCTTCATAAATCGCAATATCTTGCGGAACGATACCGATATTCATCTTCGCAAATCGATTATGTTTCTTTATATTTTTTCCTAATATGCTAATTTCACCTTCATTACTTCTTAACAACCCAGCAATCATATTTATCGTTGTACTTTTACCAGCACCATTTGATCCTAAAAAGCCAAATATCTCTCCTTCTTTAATAGATAAAGACATATTATCTACCGCGATGAAATCACCAAATTTTTTCGTTAAATTTTTAATTTCTAATGTATTCATCATTTCACCCCTATTTCGGTTTCTCTGCTATTATTATAAACAAAAAAAATGAACCCGCTCAGTGCAGAAGTTCATTCTTTTCACATGAGATTATTCACTTTTTTCATATGAGATGATTCATCTTCGTCCCATTCTCTTATATCGGCAACAGCATTGTTACTGAAAAACCACTTGTTCCATCTACAATAATTTTCCCGTTTACTGACGCTGTTCGCTCCTCCATCCCCATAATCCCGAGACCTTTCTTAACGAGAGTTTCACCTTTTCCGTTATCCTTCACTTGTACTTTCACCATCTTGTTAAGTACATGAATATCGATTGAAATGACTGTCGCATCAGCATATTTCATCGCGTTCGTTAGTGCCTCCATAACATTTTCACCGATAATCTTCCACTGAATCGGTGAAATCATATCTAAATTCCCTTTATATACGAAAGGAATATTTATATCATGCTTACCGGCAAATTCCTCTATGAATAATTTCATACGATGAATACCAATTTGCTCAGTTGGTGGCTTCATATTTTTTAATGTAACTCGAATACTTTCAATTCCATCTTTCGAAATATGAATTGCATTTTGTAATAAATCGGCAGATTTCTCTTTATCTATCCCCATTAATCTCTTTGCCGCTTCCATTTGAATTAACGCCCCTGTCATCGAGTGGCCAATTTTATCATGAATTTCTTGAGAGAGCCGGTTTCTCTCTTCTAACTTAAATGTGTACTCTGATTGCTTTATGTACTCTTTATTTTCATGTAAGCTTTTCGTCAGCCGCTGCATATCTTTTCGCATCTTATCATTTTGTGATTCAAGCTTTAACACACGCGATATATACCGTTCTGCCATAGTTAATACAAGGAAAGAAAATGCAACAATTAATCCATATGTCATTCGGATACTTTCATCTGTAAAGATAATAGGAATCATCATAATGATAAAGAGATGCCATTTCTTCTCTATATAAGGAAATATAATTTCATATAAGTTCAATGGTAAAAACAAAATAAAAAACGGATGAACCTTCCATGCAAATAACATAACTACGCCAATTGACAGAGAAGTTAATATGTTTTTGTACGTATCTTTTTTAAATATGGAAATAAGCACGTTTACAGAAAGATATAAAAGCAAAGTAAGTATAATCCATGGTAAGTTCGCGACATTTAAATAAATGTAACTAAACACAATATATATAAAGACAATTAATTTACTTACAATTAACCAAAATTCCATATCACTAATCTACTTTCCCTGTTAAGTAATAAATCGCAATTTGTGTACGATGTTCAAGTCCAGTTTTCCCTAAAACTGATGTAATATAATTTGCAATCGTTCCTTCTGATATGAAAAGTTGCTTTGAAATTTCTTTATTCGAGAAACCTTTCGCAATTAATGCGATAATACTAAGCTCCCTTTCTGTAAAAAGACTCTTATCTATTTTACATTCGTCCTCTTTGCTTTCCATTAAATTGCACTTAATTTTATCAAGCACTACATCTTGCATAACAGTTTGACCGTTATATACTCCTTTTATTGCATCACGAATACGCTCTGGATCATTATTTTTTAATAAATAACCTTTCGCCCCGTTTTTTACTGCGTCCAAAATATATTCATCATCATCGAACGTCGTTAAAATTAGCGGTTTCGTTTTCGTCTCTTCACAAATGAATTTCGTCGCCTCTACCCCATTCATGTTTGGCATACGAACATCTAAAAGAGCGATATCAACGTCGTTCTTTTTGCAATAGTCCACTGCTTCTTTCCCATCATTTACTGTATCTACCACTTCGAACTCTTCATATGTATTTAAAATAATTTTCATGCCTTCTCTAATAAAAGAATTATCATCTGCTATTAATATTTTAATTTTCATGTTTGTTAGTATGGACCTTTCCCTACTAACATTCACATCCTTTCTTCACTTAACATTTCCCACTTGCTCATTATATACTTCTTTTTACCATTTTTTCACACCTTTTTTCATGTAGCCTCCTTTCTAAAAATATATTATTCTTTTTTTACAACATGTGTAGGGTGACCAGTCATTTCTTACGTCTATATAATAGAATGCGTCAAAAAGGAGGGAGAGACCCATTGAAGAAAAACAATTAATTGAAAAGGCACAGCAAGGAAGCGAACATGCTTTTCGTATCCTTGTGCAAACATATCGTCACTATATTTTCCAAGTTATCTTTTCTATTTTAAGACATGAAGAAGATGCGAAAGATGTTACACAAGAAGTATTCGTAAAAATCCACGCCTCTCTCCCAAATTATCAATTTCGCGGATTAAAAACGTGGATGGCGCGTATTGCCACCAATCACGCTATTGATTATAAGAGAAAAAAAGCTAGAGAAAACGAAGAACTCTCCTTATGTAAAGAAACTGAGGAAAATATAAAATCCTCTCAGAATATTGAGGCTTTATTATTGACGAAAGAGCAAAAATTACTCATTGCTCAAAAACTGAGAGAACTTCCTGAAAATTACCGCGACGTCGTTCTCTCACATTATTTAGAAGAAAAAAGCTATCAAGAAATTGCTTTACAGGAAAACATCGAAGTGAAAACAGTCGAAATGAAATTGTATCGGGCAAGAAAATGGATTAAAAAACATTGGAAGGAGGAAGAGTTTCTATGACGCATTATTCAAAAGAAGATTGGCGCAATTATACTTTAGATTTTTTAGAAAGCAATGAACGTGAATCTATGGAAGAACACCTTTATGAATGTGATCATTGTTTAGCGCTTTATATGGAAAGTATCGATGAACAACACGAAAACCTTCCAATGATAAATGATGATTCATTTACGAATGAAGTTATGACGCAAATTGATTTTGAAACGCTACAACCTAGTGAAAATATAAAAACAAACTCACTAAAGCGAACGATTATTCACTACATAATTGCGACCGCAGCTACAATTATTTTTATGGTAAGTGGTTTATTCCAATATATTTTCACAGCGACATCAAATTTCGAGAAATCTTCAAAACATAACGAGTCTTCTATCTCACAACAAATTGTTAACAAATCGGTAGACACATCAAAAAAGGACGGAGGTTTAAAGCATGAATAAAAATCCCTTTTTAGCACTTGTATTAGGGCTAATTCCCGGGCTTGGACATTTATATTTAAAGAAGTTTGGACGGTTTATTTTATATAGCGGAGGGGCTGTATTTCTATTTATCTTCGCAGCATTTTGTACAATAGCATTAGGAGCGCGTGATATAGCTTTTCTTTCTCTATTTTTACTAGTCGTGTTATGGGCGATCAATTTATTAGATTTAGTTATCACTATTATTAATCAATCGAAAAAACAAGCAACCGGAGAATTTACAGAGTCCTCTAAAGAGAGCGAACGATTTTATATCATTCTTCTATCAATCATCCCTGGACTTGGACATTTTCAATTAGGACTTATGCAACGTGGACTGACATTTTTAGTCGCTTGCACAGGAATCGGAAGTATGATTATTTTCGTTGCACTTTTAACATCGCAAGAAAGTTTCCTAATCTTCCTTATTACATTACCTGTTTTATGGATTTACAATTTCTTCGATGTTGTTCAGCAGCTCCAGAAAAAAGAACGTGGCGAGCAACTAGATGATCGTACTATTTTCGAAGAGTTTGAAGAACATCGTGAACAAGGAAAGAAGAATAAAACATTCGCTTCTATTTTAGCCATGTTCCCCGGAGCAGGACATATGTATTTAGGTTTACAACGCCGCGGCCTTCAGCTTATGGCAGCCTTTTTACTTTCAATATATTTACTCGATTTATTAAGACTTTCTGCGTTTTTATTTTTAGTTCCAATCATTTGGTTCTACAGCTTCTTTGACGCTTTACAGCAAACTGCAAAGTATGGAAAAGAACGTGTACATGACGAACCTATCATTGATTATTTTATCAATCATCAAAGATGGATCGGTATTGGGTTAATTACACTCGGTGGTTATTATTTATTAGATCAAACACTCCTTCCTATTTTGAATGATTACTTTGCAACTATATTTAACATTCATCTTAGCGAGCTATATTATCGCTATTTCCAAACATCTATCGTTGCACTCCTCTTAATTGGTGGCGGCTTTAAATTGTTACTTGGAAATAAAGAAAACAAAGGTGGTACAAAAGAATGAGAACATGGCGCGTTGGAACATTTTCAATGGGGCTTTCTATTATTTCATTAGGTTGCTTCTTACTATTTTCAGTTATAAAAGGGACTGAGGTATTAGATTCCTTAACAGCATGGTGGCCTGTTTTACTTATTATACTTGGCGTGGAAATTTTACTATACCTTCTATTTTCTAAGAAGGAACAATCCTTTATTAAATATGATATTTTTAGTATTTTCTTTATCGGCGTTTTAGGAAGCGTTGGAATTGCTTTTTACTGTTTATTATCAACTGGATTACTAGATGAAGTTCGTCATTCTATTCATACCACTCGCCAAACGAGTAATATTCCAAGTGGACAACTTGATATACCTGAATCTATCAAAAAAATTGTAGTGGATGCAGGACAGTACCCTCTAACAATAGAGGGAAATGATACAAATCAAATTCACCTTCTTGGAACATATGAAATAACAACGAAAGCTAATGAAAAACTCAATTTAAAACAAGAAAATTTCCTTTCAGTTCAAACAGCAGGGGAAACGATGTATATTACTTTAAAATCTTTACCAGTTCAACATACGTTATGGAATTCAGCACCACAGGTCAAACCGACACTCGTTCTTCCGCAAAATAAAAATGTAGAAGTTCGTGCTTCAAATAACGAACTATCCCTTTATCCAGGTCAATTACAAAATAATTGGTTTGTACAAGAAAGTTCACATGTATCTGTTCATTTAACGAAAGAAAGCGATGTATCTGTAATCGCCGTAACAAACAAAAAAGAAGCACACGGAAACACACCTTGGGAACAAGTTGAAGATTTAACGAAAAAAGAAAATAATTCTTCAGAAGAAAATCCAGAATTCAACGAGCAAGAACATTGGTATAAAAATTCGATTAAAACAGGCAGCGGGACGTACAAGTTAAATATTGAAAAAGCTTATAATATCAATATGAGTATAATTGAAAAATAAAAACCTTCCACAATTGTGGAAGGTTTTTCTCATATAATCGCTTTAATTCCTTCTAACACTAATCCAATCATAAATCCGCAAACAGCCCCGTTTACTCGGATCCACTGTAAATCTTTACCGACGTTATTTTCAATCATTTCGATTAACGTTTTATCATCTAACTTATCAAGGTTTTCTTGTACAAGTTTTCCGATTTTCGAATGATTCTTTTCAACAAGTGTGACAACTTGTTTTTGTAACCACTCTTCTATTTTTTGAACAGTTTGTTCATCTTCTTTTATTTTATTCATTTGTGTTTGTAAAAATGGAATAACATATTTATCCGTAAATTCTGCATTTTTCACAAAAGTAATTGCCCTTTGTTGTACTTGCTCCAGCATCTCTTTAATTTTGTCAGTAGCATTCCAATTGGCAATCCATTTTTCTTTCCAATTTTCTAATTCTTGTAGTAACGCTTCATTTTCTTTTACATTTATAATTTCTTGACGAATTTTCGATAATATAAGTTGTCTTGTGCTATTATCTGCATCTTGTAAGCTGTTAATATTGCTAATAATGAATTTCTGCAAAATACCGCCAATTTTATCTTCATCTACAATATTCATAAACGATTTCAAAGTAAACTGTAAAAATCCATCTACTTTTATGTTTTCCATCGCCTTCATACCTAAGCTTCCGAGCTGGTATCGTGCTTCATCTTGCGCTGTCCAATCTTTCACTTTTACTAAAATGTAATCAAGTGTCTTTTCATCATATTCTTGCACAACTAATTGATCAACAAGCACTTGTAAAATGTTACTTGTATTGATTGTATGCAAATACGTTTTTAATTCTTTTTCAATAATAACCGCTAATTTTTCCGTATCTATTGTTACAATCGCTTTCTCCGCAATCGTTACAATCCCTTTTTTCACAGCGTCAGACTGCATTTCTCTCTCAGCAATTTGTAGTACCATTTGCGCTAACTGCATTTCTGTTACTTTATTCGTAATACTTTCTTTCGTCAACCACTCATTTTCTAACGTATGAATGAGCCCCTTCGTTACTCGTTTACGATTTTTAGGTAATAACGCTGTATGCGGAATTGGAATTCCCATCGGATGACGGAATAATGCTGTAACTGCGAACCAATCCGCAAGTCCGCCAACTAACCCAGCTTCAAATCCCCCTTGTATAATCTCTCCAGCTACCGTTCCTTGAAACGGGATAGAAGCCGCAAAACCTACTCCCATAACCCCAAGCGAAATACCCGCTATATATTTAGTCTGTAATGACATCGTATACACATCCTCTTATTATGTAAAATAAAGCTTTTTGTTATATTGATTTGATATTCGTTCTTTATATCTATACTATAATGAACTAATGCGAAAATAACAAAGAATTTATAATAATACATATGTCATATAAATAAAAAATGAGGCCACAATTAGCCTCATTTTTCTAATATTGTTAATGCCTCACCTGTTTTATAATATCCATTCATCACATCTTCTGGAACCATACTACCACCAGTTCCCCACACAATATGAGTACCTTTCTTCATCTTCTCTGTTAACTGTTGTTTTTGTAAATACTCATCTTCTGTACACACTTTCACTGGCCCTATCATACCAGCTAAAGCTGAAGGCTCTAAATAAATATTTTCTGTATCAGCTAGTTCTTTCAACAATCTATATAACTCTTCATCACTTACTGTGTAATTTCCACTCAAAAATGGTTCCATCGTTTTACCGACAAATCCAGACGGTCTTCCTACCGCTAGTCCGTCCGCGTCTGTTACATTATCAATCCCGATATCTTGAACAGCAATTTTATCATGAAGTCCTGTCATTAAACCGAGTAACATGCATGGAGAGTGCGTAGGCTCTGCAAAGAAGCAGTGCACGTTATCTTTATATAGTAACTTTAAACCAAATGCGACGCCGCCAGGTCCGCCTCCTACTCCGCACGGAAGGTAAACGAATAAAGGATGATCTTCATCTACTACAATCTCTAACTCTTCTAATTGCTTTTGTAATCGCGATGCCGCTACTGCGTATCCTAAAAATAAATCATGGGAGTTTTCATCATCTACGAAATAACAGCTAGGATCTGCATCTGCTTGCTGACGCCCCTCTTCTACCGCTTTACTATAATCAGCTTCATACTCAATCACGTTTACACCTTTACTTCTTAATAAATCTTTTTTCCATTCTTTTGCGTCTGCTGACATATGAACAGTTACATTAAAACCTAATTTTGCACTCATAATTCCAATACTTAGCCCTAAATTACCTGTAGAACCTACCGCAATTGAGTATTTTGCAAAAAACTCTCTACATGTATCACTATCTAAAATAGAGTAATCAGCTTCTTCTGTTAACATACCATGCTGCAAAGCTAATCGTTCAGCATGCTTCAACACTTCATAAATGCCGCCCCTAGCTTTAATTGACCCTGATATCGGAAGATGACTATCACATTTTAATAATAATTCCCCTAAAATAGGTTGCTCGTAATGTTTCTCTAAAGCTTGTTTCATTGAAGGGATTTTTAGTAAGGGTGATTCAATTATGCCGTTAGTCTCTTTCGTTTCAGGAAAAACTTTTGCAATATATGGTGCAAAACGCTTTAACCTCTCTTCCGCATCTTTTACATTCTCTTCATTCAGTGGCGAATCTTTTATTGCCGTTTCATACTTTTCCATGGTCGGATTCACCCAAAACACTTCTTCTGTTGCGATTAATTTATTTAAGAGTGGATATTCCTCTTTTAATTTCTCTATTTCCTTCATTTCTCTTCCTCCTCATCACCTTGTAGCTTACGATTTAATAAATTATAATTAAATTAATTTTAATATAGTTTAACATAAATTATTCGCTTTAGTTAATTTTAATTTAATTTATTTAAATATAATTAAATAAATGGTAAGGAGCTTTAATCATGGAAAATATAGATATCGGTAAAAAGATTGAAAAGCAAAGAAAAGAAAAAGGTTTAACGAGTAAAGAACTAGCAACGATGGCAGGTATTACACCTTCTATGTTAAGTCAAATTGAGCGTGGGTCTGCTAACCCTTCTATCCAAACATTAAAAGTACTCGCAAAAGCGTTAGATGTTCCAACATTTAGCTTTTTACTTGAAGATACAAATACAGACGATTTAATTGTACGTTCTCATAAACGAAAAAAAATGATTATCGATAATTTATCATATGAATTGTTATCACCTGATTTTACAGGGAATTTAGCAACAGCAATTATGACTGTTCCACCGAATACAGCTTCATCAGAAAATGTACTAGAACATAAAGGTGAAGAATTAGCATTTGTATTAGATGGGATAATTACATTACATTTAAACGAAGAAGAGTACACTTTAGAAACGGGTGATAGCGTAAAAATACCCGCTTATTTAAAGCATAAATGGGTAAATCAATTCGAGAAAAATGCCATTGTTTTATTTTCTGTTACTCCGCCGATTTTTTAATACACAATAAAAAAAGATAGCCACGTACGGACACACTCCATACGTGGCTATCTTTTTATTTTTTCGGCACCAACAAAATTCCTAAACTAATAACAAAGAAGCTCATTATTTGCTGTGCTGATAAACCAAATAAAACCGAACTTTGTTCACTAACAAGCGAAATAATGATATGAGCAAACCCCTCAACTATTAGAAAAACACTTATATTCTTTCCATTTCCTAATCTTTCATTTTTCATCCATAACAAGCCCAGTATACAAAGGCCGAGGATGATTTCATATACGAAAATGGGATGATATAAAAATTTAGATTCATATATTTTCACACCCCAAGGCAGTGTCGTTTGTACACCTATTTTGTGATGGAATAGAAAATAAAAAATAATACTCATACATAGCCCAATAGGCAATGCATCAAGTAAAATACGAAGCGAAAATTGCTCCTTTTTACTTTTCCAAACAATATATGCACTCGCAATTATACAGCCTGCTATAATATGCTTCATACTTCCTATAGCTAGTAATGCTTGCAATGGCGATTTAAAAGCCCATACTGGATTTATAATTGCCGGTGCAAATTTCCATACAAATACGATGATTAGAAAAGCATTTGTTACTGCATCCATCATTTTTTCATATGGTACACTTTCGTTCTTCATCTTTCGTTTCATCAACATAAATCCAAACAGACTTCCAATTATAAGAGATACGGGTTGTAACCTCACGATCCACTCCATCAATACAAAATCCCCTCTTTAACTCTCAATTAATTTCTTAAATTTCTCTTCTAATTGATCTGGAGGTAATACACCTCGTACTTGCTCTACAATAATTCCATCTTTATTAACAAAAAATGTCGTTGGTAACGAAAATACTTTATAATCTAATCCAGCTACTCCGTCCATATCTAGTAAAACAGGAAACTTAAATCCGTGACGATCTGCAAATGCGCTCGCTTCTTGTACTGGATCTCCAATTGTCGCATTTACCGCAAAAATTTCAACATCCTTTTTATATTTATCATACAAATGAACTAAGTCAGGTGCCTCCATTTCACATGGGCCACACCATGATGCCCAAAAATTAATAAGATATGGTTTTCCTTTTGCATCATTTAACGAATGCAGCTTCCCGTCTAATCCTTTTAATGTTATGTTTGGCGCTTTAAACCCTACTTGTGGTAATACTTCTGTTTCTTGTAACTCCGCTTGTTTTGCTTTTCTTTCTTTTTCTTCTTTTTTTGTATTATAAAAGTTCACTCCGGCCCAAATTAGTGCCCCGGCTAGTATAATCGCAATTAGTTTCTTCACTTTTCTTCCTCCTCATTATTAAAAACCTGTAAATCCACCGAATAGGCGAATAAAGAATGCTGTAATTTTCGTCATTTGATTTGTATACAGTAAAATACCTGTTATAATCATCATTCCTCCGCCAATTTTCATCATGACATTGGCATATGTAACAATCCATTTTACCTTTCCAATAAAGAATGCCATTACGAAAAACGGAACCGCAAACCCAAGATTATATGCTGTAATATAAAGAAGTGCACCTTCAGGATTCGTCGCCCCAAGCATGAGTACAGCTGAAAATATCGGTCCAACACATGGCGTCCAACCGGCTGCATATGTCATACCGACTAAAATCGAGCGAATATATCCAGTCGATTTACTTCTATACTGTACCTTTTTCTCTGCCATAAGCCACTTAGGCTGAAACAAACCCGTCATAAACAGCCCCATCAAAACAATGAAAATCCCGCCAATTTGTTGAATCAATTTTTGATTAGATGAAAATGTTATTCCAATCCAACTTACCGATAAACCTAACGCATAAAATATAACCGAAAATCCGATCATAAAAAATACAGTATGCATAATAGCTGATTTTTGCATCATTCCACGATTATCTTTTAAATCTTGAATAGATACACCTGTAATATATGATAAATAAGATGGATATAGCGGTAAAGAACATGGTGATATAAATGACAATACCCCTGCCCCAGCTACAAGCCAAATTGTTAAATCTGCTGCATTCATTTTATTCCCCCTAAATACACTACAATGAGTAGTGTTAACTCTTAAAAAAAGAGGCTATATGCACTCTCCGACAATAAGTACAACCGATATACAGAATAAAGCTAATGTTACATATACCGAATTCGTATGTAATGGAATATTAAGCTTTACGACTTTTTCATTTAACAGTTGCTCGATTCGTAAATTTATTGCTGTTTTTGCAAATGAAGCTGTCACACATCGATTTTCGATTGTCTTTATTTTAATTATTTTTAATAATGCGCTACCTAACTCGAATTTAGATTTCATTTTTCGCATTGCATATTTATCTGCAGCTAACTCCTGATACACATGATAGCGTTGCAATAGCCCTTTTAATATCGGGATGTATATCATTCCTTCTGCTAATAACGTAAAACAAAATAATTTTAACGGATCTCGATTATTTTGATGATATTCTTCATGAAAAATAATTGCATCCATTTCTTCATCTGAGAATGTTTGAAGCATCCCTTCTGACATGACAACTTTCGGACGAAATAACCCAATTGTAAATGCCGCAACTTCCGAGGTCGGCAATATATATATTTGTTTTCCTTTTCGAATGAAAGGGATAAGTACTTTTTGTAATTTTTTACTATAGAAAAACTGTCGCCAAATTCTTTTGCATACTATGAGTACAGTAAGTAATAGTAATCCAGCAATTATAATACGAATGAGCGATAATTCCTTCATATGTTGTTCTAACTGAAACAAGCAAAACTTTGAAAGAAAGAACGCCTTATTTTGAAATAGAAATGGATATGTAACGTAATACACTAACAAACTGAAAAAGAGAGTACTAACAATTACTGCTAACAAGATGATTTTACGCATTTGCCATTTCATTTCATTGATCCTCTTTTTTTAACTGATTCAATTTGTCTTCTAATTTTTTTATTAAAGTCGGATCAGCCTGCTCTAACTCATCAAGCATATGATTTACAACTAAATCTCCAAATTCCCCCATCAATTCCTGTGTCATTTTCTTCGTTTGATTGGATAAGAATTCTTCTTTTGTTTGCACAGCACGATATATACCACTTCTTTTCACAGTCTGTTTTTCTAAGTGGAATTTCTCTACTAACCTGTTCATAACTGTCATGACCGTATTAAAATTCACAGGTGATTCTTCACCTAATTTCTGCTGCACTTCTTTAATCGTAATACCCTCGGTAGACCAGACAATCTCCATAATTTTCGCTTCAAGCGGTCCAAAGAAATGATTTAACCCTTGCTCATTTAACTTATAGTTTTGAGTAAACATAGTACGGCTCCTTTCACACTACGAATTGTAGTATAAATTAAATGAAAGGTCAAACACGAATGATTTGCACTAAAATTCACTACCTATAAATCAGTACCCCGTTCTATTCATCGTAAACCTAATTTCTCTCCAAATGTATCAAAGAGATACTGCTCTAATATTTGCACACTAAACTTCTCATTACGTCCAAGTGCAAATAATTCCCGATCTTTTACTACAATCGTATCTAACGGAATAACGACATTATCCACTATTTTTGTAATTTCAATGATGTTACTTTTTACATTTACCTCTGTTTTAAATTCAATGTTTTCTAATACGATATGCGAGCGTCTTCCTGATGCCAAAAAAGTAAAGTTAGGATTTTTATAAATGCCAATTTCACTCTCTAATGGGTATAAATACTGAAAAATGATATCTCTATGTCCATCTTTTATTATTTTTTCATCCTTCTCATCATCTAAGTATTCTTTCACCTTCGTTGTAAATTCAAATCGAAAATCCACTTTTTTCACGCTCCCTCTTTGTATTTTTATATTAAATAAATATATTGAAATAACTTTACCATATTGTAATACAAGTTCCTATTAAAAGTAAAAACTCATTTGTAAAATCTCTATTATTTCCGATTCTTTTTTAAAGTATAAGCACTAATTCAATATGAATTCATGCTTTATTATATCTATTTAAACATATTGTTTCCATATTTTGAAACAATAGTATGAAGTATTATATATCGATAAAGTGAAACTTTTATCAACCCTCGCCACCTTTACTATTCCGATATACTGAAACTACATTTTCTACTTATTCATTACATAGAGAAGGAATGTACGTCTCTTCTATCGAATTTTTATATAACGAAAATGATTAGGTGGTGCTTTACTATGAAATTAGCTGTCATTGGTGGCGGTGACTTACAAGATTCAAATCACTCGCCTATTAATGAACGACTTATAGCATTAACAAATAAACAGTATCCAAAAGTATTATTCATTCCTACAGCAAGTCATGATGATGAAAGCTATATAAAACTATTTTTAGATACGTTCGAAAAACAATTACACTGTGAAGTACAAATTTTACGTACTATAGCCGATACACCTTCTAAATATGAAATAGACGAAATGATTCAATCGGCTGATTTAATTTATCTCGGTGGCGGAAACTATATTCACATGCTTACACAATGGAAAGAACTTAAACTAGATGAAAAATTATTATTTGCTTTGCAACAAGGAACGCTCATTGCAGGATGTAGCGCCGGCGCTATGTGTTGGTTCACATCTAGTATCCGCTCAGATTATGAAGATTCTGGTTATATAGAGAGCAATGGCTGGGGGATTGTGAACAAAAGATTTTGTCCACATTATAATCAATTAAATAGAATGAATGCCTTCCATACCTTTTTACAAAATCATCAAGGTAATATAGAAGGAATTGCACTAGAGGATAATTGCGCTTTATATATTACAGAAGAGTCTTTTGAAATTATCGGCGAACCTGAAAAAGCGTGGGAGTTTTATATGAGTGATAACAAACTCATTAGACAACATTTTGATATCACTTTAAAAAGCTATTTATAAACCTACACTTACCCAAAATGTCCCTAAGTATAATAACTTAGGGACATTTGCATGATTTAGCTCACTAATCGTGTAATTCGTTTCTTCTGCCATGAAAGCTTATAATATGCATACTGTAAAATTAAGCTGACAATAAAGGCTGCTGGGTACCCAATCCATATCCCTTCTATCCCGAGACTTGTATGGTAAGAAAGGTAATACGCTACGGGTACTTCAACAAGCCAAATTGATACAACGCCGATAACAGTTGGCCATAATACTGTACCACTTGCTCGCATTGTCGCACTAATAATTTGCGCATGACCGAAAATTAAATAACTCCATAGTGTAATCATAACTAGGCTATGAGCAATTTCAATTGTAGTTTGACTCGTTAAAAATAGTGATAAAATGTCTCTTGCGAACAAGTAAATAAGAGATATTAGCACACCACCGATGACGTAGTTCATAATAATTCCGGCCTTCACAACTTTCTGCAATCGATCAAATTGATTCGCACCAATTGATTGTGCTGCAAAAATAGAAACTGTAATACCGAGGCTAACTGCTGGCATTTGTACATAACTTGCAACTTGATTCACGACGCCATATGCTGCCGTTGCATCCGAACCGTAACGATTTACAAACGCGATGACCGCAATTTCAGATAATGAAACTAATATCATATTAATACTTGCTGGAATACCAAGTCGTAGCAATAGCTTCAATAACTCCCCATCCATGCGAAGATATTTCCTTACCGTACTATCTAATTGTAGTGGGTGATTTTTCTTCTTTAAATACACCAACATGACAATAAACGTAATAACTGTAGATATAACAGAAGCATACGCTGCTCCATACACATCTAATTTTGGAGCTCCTAACCATCCAAAAATAAGAATTGGTAATAAAATCATATTTAGTGCTGTACTTACAATTAAAAAGTAAAATGGCGTTTTAGAATCTCCTGTACCTCTCATAAATGTTGTATATGCGAAATATAAAAATAATACTGGCATCGATATAAATAATATACGTGCATAATGTACACTTATTTCAATAATATTTTCTGGCGTTCCCATAAGGCGCATAATATCCATTGCAAAAATACTGCCTACTATCGCCAACACAACTCCAATAATAAATGTAAATGTCAGCGTCGTACCAACGATAGCTTTTAAACGATCTTCGTTTTTAGCGCCAAACGCCTGACCAATTAAAATAGAACTACCTGAACCAATACCAATTACAAAGGAAACGAGTAAGAAAAATAGAGGGAAGAATGCTGATATGGCTGCTAAATCATTAACTCCAAGCCATCTTCCTACTACTACCATACCGAATAATTGTCCAATCGATTGTAATACATTACTTAATAGTAACGGTACTAAAAACATGGACATCGACTTCCAAATCGGTTTACTCTCACTTTCTAACTTATGTGACTCCGCACCTTCTTTATTGTTATCTGTAGGTGGTTTCAAATTTCATTTCTCCTTTTATTAAAAATCTATTTTTCAACTTCTATCTCTTTGTATAGTTGTTATAATAATGTGCTTCTATTCACTTTCTTTTCCGTATGATTATAACTTCACCCAATATTTGCTTCCATCAGCTGTTCTATCTAAAAACCCATATTCGATTAAATATCTTCTTAACGTTACAAAATCCGGATATACACTTTCTATGACAACATTTACTTCTTTCTCAGTGTACTTTTTATTACTATCAAACTTCGTCACTAAATGGCGTAATATAATTAATTTACGCTTTTGCTTTTTCGGAAATTTAGAAAGCGGTCCATCTAATCCTTCTGTAAAATGTGCTTTTAATACTTCATCATTTTCTTCTTCCGTAATATTGTAGCGATCATCTACCATCGTCGCTGTTCTATGAATAGGTACAAATTTCGTTTGTACTTTTGATTTTTCTTCTGACAGTTCCATTAAAGCTAAAAACACTTTCGCTTGCTTCATTTTCTCTCGAAGTGTAAATCGATGATTGCGAATGGTTGAAGTACTTCCACCATCCATCTCTTTTACAATCTCTTTATCATTCAGCCCCATATGGAAAAACTGAACCATTTTCTTTTGCAAATCAGTTAAACCAGTATACTTCTTATCAAGATTTAATAAATAATCAAACATAGACGTATGTTCATTTTGCACATGCACTTGTACAAACTTCTCAGCTTCATACAAAACTTGATTATCTTGATAAATAACTCCCTTAATAAATGCTTCTCCACAAGCTAAACAAATATATTCCTCTGCTTCAGCTTCAAATACATACCCTTTCTTCAATTCCTCAACCGAAGCATCCCAAAACTTCTCTGAAATATCACTCACACTAAACACTCCTTTAAAATGTTTATCTAAAAACAGACATTTCCCAATAACGTTTACTATCACTTCATCATCTTAACATACAACAAATAAACATTTCAATGTTTCGTTTACCCATTTTATAAACTTTTATTAAAACGTCTACTAGATAATCCTATAGAAGGACTTAAAGCAATGAAAAGAGAATGTATTTAATAAGTGAATTTCTAATTGAAAGAAGTAAAATACGTTATTCCATATTTAAATGATAACAACCTCGTTCAACATGGAACCGGTACTCAATCATTCCAAAACTTTAGCATTCAGTTTTAACTACAAAAAAAGGTGCTTCCGTATACGAAAACACCTTTTATCCATTATATATTCTATTTGCAATCTCTAGTAAAACTTTACTTGCCTGTACAAATATATGCTTTAGGTTTCGATCTTCAACAAATTTATTAGCACAACTACCCAGAATCATCATACAACTAATTATAACTAACACTAACTTTCTATTCTTGTAAGTCACTTCATGTCACTCCACTATTAAAAGACTTCCTTTGAATTTATCCCATCAAGAAATTTTACATGAATAATAAAACGCGTGAATATGCAATTCTGCATATTCACGCGTTTTATTACGATGTTATGATTTAATTTAATTACAGTACACGTATACCGAGGTGACTAACTTGAAATTTAAAGCGAAAAAGAATCCATTTCACGTCATTTTCATTACATTATTTATCAGTATTTTTCTCGTTTCACTATTCTTCCAAAATGAAAGTTCTATTTTTTTCACTCTCATGATGCTTTTAAATATCGTGAACCTTTCTTCTTTCTATTTCTCTCACTACAACGTAACGGAAGCATCCCTTATCGTAAAACATGGTTTTGCATTTCATACTGAAATTCCATTTGAAGATATTCGTCACGTTAAATTCTCTGGCAAAACACTTCACTCTGAAAAGTGGACTAGGCAGCAATTAGAAATCCATTACAATTTATTTGACTCTGTGACAACTTTCGTACCCAAAGAAGAAGAAAAATTCATTGAACTCTTAAAAGAAAACTGTCCACAAATGAAAGTATTGAATAGTCCTGCTAACAAATAATATATTTTGGCAATTGCAGTAATACAAACAGAAGACATACAAATATATATCAAAAAAGCCAAGATTCTAAACAAAGAATCTTGGCTTTTTTATTACTCTTTCGGAGCAATCATTTTTTTCGGGTCTACAATTTCATCAAACTGCTCTTCTGTTAGTAGTCCAGATTGCAATGCTGCCTCTTTTAACGTTAACCCCTCTTTATGAGCATGCTTCGCAATTTTCGCTGCATTTTCATATCCGATATGCGGGTTTAATGCTGTAACGAGCATTAATGAACGATTCACATTCTCTTTAATTACTTCTTCATCTGCTTCAATACCCACTGCACAATTATCATTAAATGAAATAATTGCATCAGCTAATAAGTGAGCAGATTGTAAGAAGTTATATGCAATAACAGGTTTAAATACGTTTAACTCAAAATTACCTTGGCTCGCAGCAAATCCGATAGTTGCATCATTTCCCATCACTTGCGCTACTACCATCGTTAACGCTTCACTTTGCGTTGGATTTACTTTCCCTGGCATAATAGAGCTTCCTGGCTCATTTGCCGGAATAATAATTTCGCCTAGACCACTACGTGGACCGCTTGCCAGCCAGCGTACATCGTTAGCAATCTTCATTAAATCAGCAGCTAATGCCTTTAATGCACCATGCGTATATACAACTTCATCATGGCTCGTTAATGCATGGAATTTATTTGGTGCAGAAATAAATTGCTTACCTGTAAATTGGCTAATTTCCTCTGACACCATCTCACCAAATTTAGGATGAGCATTAATACCTGTTCCAACTGCAGTACCACCAATTGCAAGCTCTTTCATATATGTATTACTCTCTGCAATCATACGCTCTGTTTTTTCAAGCATACGATGCCATCCGCTAATTTCTTGTCCTAATGTTAAAGGCGTTGCATCTTGTAAGTGTGTACGACCAATTTTTATAATATGTTCAAATGCAGTTACTTTTTCTGCTAACGTTTCTTTTAATTTCGTAATTGCTGGTAAGACGTGATTTTCTACTGCGATTACACATGCTACATGAAGCGCTGTTGGGAACGTATCATTTGAACTTTGAGACATGTTCACGTCATCATTCGGATGAATATGTACGTCAGATCCCTTATCTTTCAAAATTTGATTCCCACGATTTGCAATTACTTCATTCACATTCATGTTTGACTGAGTACCACTACCCGTTTGCCATACGACAAGTGGAAAATGTTCATTCCATTTCCCTGCAATCACTTCGTCAGCTGCTGCCACAATTGCTTTTGCTTTTTCTTCTGATAGCTTTCCTAATTTTTGATTGCTAAGTGCTGCACTCTTTTTTAAAATCGCAAACGCTTTTACAATTTCAAGCGGCATTTGCTCTGTTCCAATCGGGAAGTTTTCTTTACTACGTTGCGTTTGTGCTGCCCATAATTTATCAGCTGGAACTTTTATTTCTCCTATTGTATCTCTTTCAATTCTGTACTCCATTTTTTCATCCCCTTGAAAATAAAATACCTACATTTCTTATATTAACAGACTTTCACCCAGATGATAAGAATTCTCACTTATATATATAAAAAAATACCTCCTGCCATCGCAGAAGGTATTTTTTATGATACTTGCTTTCCTTTTTCAACGTCATCTACATACCAGATGAATTTGCCTGTATATCCGTAAATAACTGCTAAAATTAACGATACAAAGCTTAACCACATAAACGGAACGTATGAGAACGTTGCTACACCTAAAATACCAGCCATAAAAATACCATTATCCGACCACGGAACCATACCAGAAGTTAACGTTCCACCTACTTCCGAGTTACGTGCTAATACACGTCGGTCTATTTTTAATTTATCATAGCTATCTTCCATAATTTTCGGTGTTAAAATTAGTGATACGTACATCGCACAACCAAATATATTTGCTAAGAATGCCACGATTAATGTAGACAATGTTACATTACCTGCAGAATTTAATTTCTTCTCAAATTTTGATACGATTACTTTTAAAACACCTAGTTTTTCAAGTAATCCACCAAATCCTAAACCGAAAATAATAACGGCTACTGATCCAAGCATACCGTTAATTCCACCACGGTTTAATAACTTGTCAACAAACTCAACACCAGATTGAATTGAGAATCCGTTATACGCTGTTCCAATAGCCTCTCCAAAGTTCATGCCTTGGAAAAGAGTTGCCCAAATTGCACCAATTAAAGCTCCCATTGCAATTGTTGGCATAGATGGTTTCTTCATCGCTAATAGTGCGATAACAATGACCGCCGGAACAAGCATCCATATTTTAATATCAAATTCCTTTAATAAAGCTTCTTTTAAAAACTCTACTCGATTCAAATCTACATTATCGCCGCCATACATCCAACCAGCAACTGTAAACATAATGCTAGTAATAATATAAGCCGGAACATCTAATACGAGCATAGCTCGAACGTGAGCAATAACATCTACTTTTGCCATAGACGCTGCAAGAACTGTACTATCAGAAAGTGGTGATAATTTATCGCCGAAATAAGCTCCCGAAAGAACTGCACCAGCAACAAGCGGAAGTGGTAATCCAAGTCCCTCACCAATTGCCATCATAGCAATACCTGCTGTTCCTACTGTTCCCCATGATGTTCCTGTCGCGATAGAAGTTATCGAACAAATAATTAATGTTGCCAGTAAGAATATGCTAGGGTGAATAAACTCTAATCCATAATAGATTAATGTTGGGACAACGCCACCAGCAATCCATGTTCCAATTAAAGCACCTACTGCAACTAAAATCAGTATTGCTTCTAATCCGTTAGAAATCCCTTTCGTAATTGCATCTTGCAATTCTTGATAACGAAATCCTAATCTTAATCCAAGCGCAATTACTAAAAACCATGAAATAAATAGCGCTAATTGAATTGGGAGATCAAAAATCGTTTGGAAGGAAAAGACAACAGCAAGAAATAGTAATAAAAGAACTATGATTTCTAGCATCGATGGTAATCTTACACTTTTCATTTTTTTCTCTCCTTACAAGTCGATAACATGACATATGTCGTCTTACATGTATGTAATATACAATTAGCGAAGACAAAACAAAATTTTCATATTATTTCGATTTATTTTTCCAGTATAATATATTGGACACCTTTTCTATTGTAAAAGTAGATGTTACTTTTCGCAATGGAAAATATAAAAAATGTTACATTTTTTATATAGAACAACCCAAAAATAACCTTTTTACTATTCCCCATCTTTTAAGGACTACCATTTTTCCCCACGCAAAAAAGCACACATCATTAAAATGATGCATGCTCCACTTTTATTTATACATATTTTGTATTTCTTCTTTATTTTTTAGTATTTCCACAAACTTATCGCTACAACCTTTCGGAAACAACACTCCGAGTCCGTATGAATGCTCAAACTGAAAATGAGGGTACTTCGCTTTGACCTCATCCCAAAATTTATACACGCCGAAGTCTCGACCTTTCACCTCAATATCATGAAATAAAACAATACCGTTATTCGCAAGTTTCGGTAACCATGTTTTATAATCATGAGAAACTGCTTCATACGTATGATAACCATCAATATGCAACAAATTTATCGTTCCATCTTGAAACTGATCCACCGCCTCGTCAAAAGTAGATCGAATTAAATTCCCTATTTGAGGATAACTCATGTCCGTATATTTACTCACTATTTGAAAAACACCTTCTCCATATGGACCTGTATGCTCATCCCCTTCCCAAGTATCTACAGCAAAGCATTTTGTAGATAATCCTCCATCTTTTACGCCTTGGCAAAAACTGAAAAAAGAAGCTCCTAAATGTGTACCTAACTCAACTAATATTTCTGGCTTTTCAAATCGTACTAAATCATAAGCAAAGTTTAAGTGTCCCACCCACGCCGAATTCATTCGAATATATGGACTATATTGATCAAATTCAAATATTGGTTTATGAGTAACCCAGCTCATCACATTTCTCCTTCTACACATATTTTTAACAAACCAAATTACTCTTATCTTTATTTTTTTATCTTCTTGATTATGATTTAATTTTATAATTTCGCCTCGTTTTATTTAACCTAATCACTTATATCGTAAAGATAACTGGAACTACTAAAATCCCCGTCTCACAAAACAGAAATTTCAGTTTAAATTTTATGCATTTCGTGATATATTGCATATTGTATTCAAAATTTATTTTTAGAGAAAGGAAATAAAACTATATGGATCCAAATCGTTTAAAAGGAATCATTATGGTTGTAATTGGTGCTTGTTTATGGGGATTGTCCGGGACAGCTGCACAACAACTTTTCCAATATGAACACGTTTCTACTGAATGGTTAGTTACAATTCGATTGCTTATATCCGGCGTTATCTTGCTCATTATTTCGTCATTCGGAACGAGAAAAAAAGAAATATTCGGCATATGGAAACAAAAATCGGATGCTATTAAAATGATTTTGTTTGGCCTATTCGGTATGCTTGCTGTACAGTACACGTATTTTGCGTCTATTAAAGAAGGGAATGCTGCCGTCGCAACATTATTGCAATATTTAGCTCCTATATTTATCACTGTATACTTACTTTTCAAATGGAACGTTCGTCCATCAAAAATTGATTTTATTTCAATTGCCCTTTCATTAGTAGGAACTTTTCTTTTACTAACAAACGGATCTGTTCATAACTTGGCCGTTTCTACACCAGCTATTATTTGGGGCATTTTATCTGGATTATCTCTTGCTTTTTATAGTTTATATTCAAAGGGATTACTAGAAAGATGGTCTTCCTCTGTTATCGTTGGATGGGGCATGATTATTGGGGGGATGGGTGTAACAATCCTACACTTTATTTCTACAAAAGAATTCATTTTATTATCAACTATGAAATATGTAAAACTAACTACCCTACCGCTTATCACATTTGTCGTCATTTTCGGGACACTTATTGCATTTTATTTATACTTAGACAGCATACGATACTTGACTCCGAAAGAAACGACATTATTCGGTTGTACAGAGCCACTCGCAGCTATTATTTCTTCTGTACTTATATTACACGTACCGTTTCAATCTTTTCAGTTATTAGGGGCTCTTTGTGTAATTGTAATGGTGCTTATTTTAAGCCAAAAGCCAGATGAAGGGAAACCCGAATTAAAGCTTGTTCATGAGAAAAAGGAAAATATACAATGAAAGGATTGAATTCACTATGCCTATCCCTCAAAATTATAAAAAACAAGGAAGAGTTTCGGCAAAATCACTCGTTTTAAATCAACTACAAGATTGGATTATTGAAGGTGTACTGCAGCCTGATGAAAAAATTAATGATGGGGAATTGGCTGAAGCACTAGGAGTAAGCAGAACACCTGTAAGAGAAGCACTTCAAATATTAGAACTTTCTGGATTAGTGGAAATGGTACCTGGGCAAAAAACAAAAATTGCTCCTATTAAGTTAGACGACATACCTATCATTTATGAAACGATGGCTGGTCTTCACTCTATTATAGGAAAGCAAGCACTTCAAAACATTACAGACGTTGATTTGAAACTACTTTCTGAAATAAATGATGACTTTCAGCGCTCTATAGAGAACAAAAATGCAAAACAAGCTTTACAACTAGATATACAATTTCACAATACAATTTCTTCTATTGCTAAAAACCAATATATTGAACCATTTCTGGAAAATATGCAACTTCACGTTTTACGTCTTGAATATTTGTTTTTCCAAAACTTCGTTCCAGCAAGTCAATCTATTGAAGAACATCATTCTATCATTCAAGCACTGCAGAAGCAGGACGAAAAACAAATGGAACTAATGATGTCTCAAAACTGGCTTCGTCCAATGAAAGAAATATCAAAAATAATTTCTATGAAATAATAATAGAGCTGGTTACATACAATCGTAACCAGCTCACCTTTTACTAATCTATATAGCTATGCTTGAATATCTGCATAATCTTCCATATCTTCGTACTCTTTTTCCAATTCCTCTAAAGACAGCTCGTATAATTGTCGGTCGCGAATTTTAAACACACCTGCTCCAATTAACTCATCGATTAAATGCCTCTTACGATTTTCAACAGCAAAACGGAGTTGACTACTCATCTTTTAAAAAACTCCTTTCTACGATCATTGAAAATGATAATCTTTATCAATTACCACTTTTGATTATAAAAGATGACTCTTTATAAGTAAAGTAATTTCATGAAATATTTACCTTACAAAGTATTTGTGGCCACATTATATATATGTATGCCGTGCGAAAAATGTTATGACACATTTTCTTATCCTTTTTCTTTCATACTTTGCAAGTTGTCTCACCATGATTAAACTCACCATCTATTTCTACTTGAATGGTGACATGTTCTACATGAAATTTTTCCTTTAATACATTCGTAGCCTCTTTTAATACACTTTGCGTTTCATTATCTTTAATAATCAAATGGCAAGTTAATACTTGAAAATCAGATGTGACAGACCATATATGCAAATCATGAACTTCTTTTACAACCGTAATATTTAATAATGTACTTTTTACCTCTTCAACATTTATGTACTGTGGTGCACCTTCCATTAATATATGGACCGTATCACGTGTTACACGCCATCCACTAATAATGACTAAAATAGACACAAGAATACTAGCAATCGCATCTGCAGCAGTCCATCCGAAAAATTTAATACATAGCGCTGCAATAATCGCTCCGACTGATCCTAATAGATCGCCTAATACGTGTAAGAAAGCACTTCTTAAATTCAAATTGCCCTTCACATCTCCGCCTCTCATTAATATCCAAGCTGATAAAATATTAATAAATAGACCAAGTACGGCAATAATGAGCATCCCATTACTAGCAATCTCAACCGGTTCTTTAAAACGGCGTATTGCTTCAATAAAAATGTATACTGAAATGACAATAAGAACGACACCGTTACATAATGCTGCTAACATTTCGACTCGCTTGTACCCATATGTTTTCGCAGCTGTTGCTGTTTTTTCTCCAAGCTTAAACGCAAGTAAACTTAAAGCTAAAGATACCGCATCACTTAACATATGCCCCGCGTCAGATAGTAGTGCTAAACTATTTGTTACAAATCCTCCAATTACTTCAGCAATCATAAAACTTGTTGTTAGTACGAAAGCAATCAGTAACGCCTTTTTATTGTTAGAATGACCGTGATCATGTGAATGTCCCATACGAATGCTCCTTTAAGTGCAATATCTGTATGTTAGTATGAAACAAACTCCCCATCTTTATCCCGAATTAACGCCCGATTGGTGAAGGCTCATAATCAGTAACGGTGCCCCACACACTGATTAAAATTCCGCTTTATCCCGCTTCCTCTGTATACACACTTCGCTCTTTTTCAAACAAGTCCTTTTTCTCAAATAAAAACAAGACTACTTCTTTTTTATTTTCATATTGTTTACTAAAGAAAGAATTTTTAAGGAGGAGACGAAATTGAAAAGACTGTTTCTCTGTATGGAGCGTGAACTTATTGTTGTAAAAGAACGATATGGTAACTATGAAGCATCCTATCACTTACAAAATATGCAACCTACCTGTATTGCAGTTGATCCATTCCAACAAAATCGTGTATATTGCGGAACATTTGGACGAGGTTTATGGTTAAGCGACGATGGCGGGGATTCGTGGAGACCGATTGGAGATTCCTATCGTTACTTTGATTTCCCTAAAGAGGATGGTATTCTGCACTCCTCTATCACTTCCATAACGATAAGCTCAAATGAACAAGTTAATGGATATGGCGTCGTTTATGTCGGCACAGAACCGAGCGCTTTATTCCGTTCAGAAAATGGCGGTGAAACGTGGACTGAACTTAAAAATATGAAATCATTATTATCTTCTTATACGTGGGCTTTTCCGCCTAGACCTTTCACCCATCACGTTCGCTGGATTACAGTAGATCCAAACACTCCAAATACAATCCATGTTTCAATTGAAGCAGGTGCTGTTATTCAAAGTAATGATAGAGGGCATACATGGATTGATAAAAAATTTGGTGCTCCTATCGATGCTCATCAATTGCTTATGCATCCTGACGCTCCAAATCGCCTTTATGCATCATGCGGTGACGGATTTATGGGCGGACCTGATCGCGCATACCTCGAAAGTTATAACAGTGGAAACAGCTGGATCTCATGCAGTGAAGGACTTGAACATCATTATTTATACAGCATGGCTATCGATCCGGCCGATTGCGATACAATTCTCGTTTCTGCCGCACCAAGTGCTGACCTCGCTCATCACCGTATTCCTTATGAATCTTATATTTATCGTAAAACGAAAGATACTCCTTTCCAGCAAGTACAACAAGGTCTACCATCAGCAATTGGTACAGTCATTTCGATGTTTGCGACAAATCCTGCAGAACCACATACATTTTACACTTTAAATAACAACGGCCTGTTTCAATCCAATGATAGCGGCGAATCGTGGGAACAACTAAACATTCCGTGGAAAGATGAGTATAAAACGCAGCATCCTCATGCGTTACTCGTAACTAGTTCTTAACGAAAAGAGACTGCCTAATGGTTTTAGGCAGTCTCTCTTATTTTTTCAAATCAATAACAATATCATCTAATATTATATCTTTCTTTTTCGCTTCTTTATTTGGTACTTCAATTTTCTTCTCAATTCCATTTATAAATTCCACTCCACCAAAGTTTTCTGGTGTATGCACTCGTAAGTTCACATGCGGTGTAACGATAAGCTTTGTTGCATTTTCGTTCAACTTTTGGAATGTAGTACTCCAACTACTTTTATGTGGCTCCGCTACTGTACTGCTTCCACCATTTCCTTCACCCGCATATTTATTTCCTAAATCATCTTTTATTTCTAATTCCACATCAGCACTATCCCATATACTTCGTAATGCCTTAGATTCTTCTTGATTATAAAAAACGATAAAGGACATCGAGGTTACTTCCATTTTGTCTATATTTACTTTTATTAATTCATTTTCAGTACTTCCTTTAAGTTTCATTTCTTTACTTTCCATAGCATTTAAAGACAACGCAAAATTCCAATCCCCTTTTATTGATTGCTTTCCATCTATTGTTTCTATTTTGTCTATCTCCCACTTGATATTTGCAACATTCATTTTTTTACCATCAACATCACTTGCTGTACTCATACCCACATACTTTTTATCCCCTATTTTTGTAATTTTAGAGCTACCAGTCATACCATTAAAACCTACAACCTGTAAGGATTCAAGGATGTTTGGATTTTCTCCTAAATCTTTATCACTTTCAATAGAATACGTTACTGTTACAGTTCTTCCGTTAAATACAGCATCATTGAGTGTAACTTTAACCCCATTACTCTCTTTCGTCATATTCAATTCAGTCGAAAACTCTTTATAATTTTCATGTACCCCTGTTCTACCATTATCTAAAAATCGGAATATATCACCTACAATTGGCAATCCCCCGGCATACGTAGGAAATCCAATGCCCAGTGTTGCAACTGATAATCCTACTAAAATAGATGCAGCAGCGACACCTTTTTTCCAACTTTTCATCTTTTTCTTCGTACGTAGCGATTGTTTTACACTCCGTTTTACTTTTTCTTTTTCAATTTCAGAAGCCTCAATTTCCTCAAGTTCTTTTTCATCTATATCAATATCATTTAATAGTTCATAAATGTCTTTCATATTGCACTACCTCCAAAACTAATATTCGTAGCATTTTGTTGTAGTTTCTTTTTCCCACGGTACACACGATTATCGATCGCTGCCCGAGTTAACCCTAACTTGTCTCCTATTTCTTCTGTCTTCATACCGAGAAGATATTTCATAATGAACACCTTTTGATCTAACGGTTCTAATTGATTAATAAGCTTCAATAACTCTTCCCTATCTTCCATAACGATTAATTCATCTTCAGCTGACTTTTCCGTACTAATATGAAACTCATCTGAAATAATTTCTACTTTTCTAGTCGCTTTCCGGTAATAATCAATCGCTTTAAATTTCGCAATTGCCGCAATCCATTTTTTAAAGTCACTTGGCTCTCCATGAAATTTATTTGCGTTATTCCAAATGGAAAGAAATATATCGTTTACACATTCCTCAATGAGTCCGTCATTTTGAACTGGAAGAAGAACTTTGTGCGTGATTCCTTTTATGAGTGGTAAGTATGTATCAACAACGAATTCCAGCGCATCTTCTTTTTGCCGTTGTAATCTTTTTATAAAATTTTTCTCATTTGATTTCATGTAGCGATTCCCCTTATTTTTTTGTAAAAGCTTTTACACCCTATATAACGTCTTACAAAAAAATTTCTCTCATCTTTTTTTATTTTTTGTATGTTATGGAATACTTTCCCTAAGCCATTGTCTCACATAACTATGTATTACAAGAAAATTTTCTCAAGTCTGCCTTTTAATTCATGTAGTACACTATTTATATAGTCACTCTTTAACTTAGTGTACATTTTACCCCGCATTAACGGGCAGTAAATCCCACCTCAAAATTGTGCGAATACGAGGATGTTAGGTGGGAGATAACTGCCCGTAAAAGCCCGATTGGTTCAACTAATAATCAGTGGGGGCTGGCCCCCCACTGATTAAAGTTTCACTTTATTTCATTAATCTACTTTTCAACATTTTAAATTAGGAGATGAGATGTGTATGTGTGGAATTACAGGTTGGGTAGATTGGAAGGAAGATCTTTCAAATCAACATGTTATTTTAGAAAAGATGGCAAATAGTATTCAGCATCGTGGTCCTGATGCTGAAGGATTTTGGTTTTCACCTCGTGCGGCCTTTGCACACCGGCGTTTAATTGTTATTGATCCAGAAGGTGGGACACAGCCGAAGACATTTCGTTCTGGTGATTATACGTATGCTCTTACTTATAATGGAGAAATTTATAATTTCCGTGAACTGAGAGAACAACTTCGAAAATGTGGTCATGCATTTGAAACGCATTCAGATACAGAAGTGTTACTACATGCTTATTTAGAATGGAAAGAAGATTGCGTACAACATTTAAACGGAATTTTCGCTTTCGCCTTATGGGATGATCAGAAGCAACAATTATTTTTAGCACGTGACCACTTAGGCGTAAAGCCACTTTTTTATACAGAAAGAAATGACAGCATTATTTTCGGATCTGAAATAAAAGCGCTATTGGCTCATCCATCTGTTCCTGCTGAAATTGATTCGGATGGCATAAACGAAATATTTGGATTAGGCTTATTTCGAACTCCAGGATGTGGCGTCTTTAAACATATTCAAGAAGTGCGTGCTGGACATTCTATAACGTTTACACGTGATAAAAAAGTAGTTAAGAAGTATTGGAATTTAGAAAGTAAGGTTCATACAGACTGTACTGAAGATACATCATCACATATTTTATCTATTTTACAAGATACAGTAAAAAGACAATTAATTGCCGATGTTCCTCTCGTTTGTATGTTATCAGGAGGATTAGATTCTAGCGGAATTACTGCACTAGCGGGGAAAGAATTTGCTACTGAAAATAAAACACTTCATACGTATTCCGTTGACTTTGTAAATAGCGCAAAAGATTTCGAGCTGACATTTGCTCGCACTGGTTTAGACGCTCCTTGGGTAAAACGCGTTTCTGAACATGTAGGGACATCGCATCATGACATTATTGTGAATGCTGAAGAATTAGCAAATCACTTATTCGTTCCCCTTCGTGCAAAAGATTTACCGAGTGCCGGTGAAATGGAAACTTCACTATATTTACTATTTTGCGAAATGAAAAAAGATGCAACTGTAGCTTTATCTGGAGAATCTGCTGATGAAGTATTCGGCGGGTATCCTTGGTTTCACCAAGAAGAATTACTATATGTAGATAAGTTTCCCTGGCTAACAAATTGGAAGAATACTTCTCCTCTTCTACTAAATGACGTAAATAACCAATGCAACCTAGAAAACTATATTGATGCACGATTCCAAGAAGCGATACTTGAAGTACCTACTCTTGAAGGCGAAAGTAAAAAATCCGCAAAACAACGTCAAATGTTTTATTTATTTTTAACGAGATTTCTCCCTTTCTTACTTGACCGTAAAGACCGTATGAGCATGGCTGTAGGGTTTGAAGTTCGTGTACCGTTTTGCGATTATCGATTAGTTGAATATTTATGGAACGTTCCTTTCAACATAAAAAGCATTGATAATATTGAAAAAGGCATTTTACGTAGAGCACTGCAACCTGCTTTACCTGACGATGTACGTAATAGAAGAAAAAGTGCTTATCCAACTTCACAAGATCCACATTATCTGCAAACAATCCGTCATTTATCACTCGACATGTGCAGTAATAAAAACAATCCTATTTTCTCACTTATTAATCATTCTACATTACTTGCCATTGCCGATGAAAGCAATAAAGAAATTAACAATTTTGAAGCAAGAAGTGCTATGGAATACATGCTTCAAGTAAATGAATGGTTAAAAACGTATCACATCCATATCGCTTAACAAAAAGGAGTTCAAGGATAAAAAACCTTGAACTCCTTTTATATTAATTAGCGCATCGTTTATTTTCAGTATCAATAGACCATCCAATAATAGTGGCACAATCTCTACCTTTCCACTGCAGTACATTTGTTAATACTGGTTCAATCTGTAAACAACTTCCGTCGTGCAATATTTCTACTAATGATTGATCATCATCAAACCTTTGTTTATCACATTCTAAAATACCGTCCGTTGCCATTACAATATGATTCATTCCTTTTTCTAATCCTCTTACACCTGACGTAAAGCAAGGTGTATTTGCCGCAAAAATATTTTTCCTACCGATATATTCGTAATTCTTTCGTTTATTTAATCGCCCTTTACCATTCTTCGTTTTCTCAGAATGGAATAAATATGCGAAACAATCACCAACTGATAGCCAATATAAAAATTCGCCTTTTCGTAAACAAATTAAGCATGCAAGTTCCTCATCATCTTGATCACATTTTTCAATAAACAATTCATCTGTAAATAACGCTAATAAGTACATATGTGTATGATGAAAAGCTAAATGTATCGGGTAGGAAAATAACTCTTTTAGTTTCTCTTTTCTTTCTGAAATTGCTTCTATTATATAATCAATATTTTTTGTTTTATGGTGTGTATCAAAAATCATAACAAATTCAAATTGTAATTCAGGATCCCACCAAGCAAGTACCGCATCTCCTCGTTCATATGCATCACTTTCTTGATTTCCCCCATATACGCCGACTGAAAGAGGACCACATTTTTCAACATGTATTTCATCTACATACATCTGTTCATGACTCATCCATTTGAATGTATTCACAGCTATCATCCTCTCTCTTGCTAAATGTATACCTTTACACATAGATTACCTTATATTTCAATAAAAATAAACTTTTTCAACATTTTTTATCCAAATAAAAGGGTTTTATTTCTATACTAACGAATATATCTTATTATACGATATAAAAAACAGGGGGCTTTATCATTATGAAAGACATCAATCAACATTGGGAGAGTATTTATTATCACTTACGATATGAATATGAAGACAACCTTTCCCACCAAGCTATTCGTATTTTACAAATCGTTTCTCGTGAGAAAGATATAACAATTGGAAAAGTCGCTACTGAGCTTAGTCTCTCTCATAACACAGCATCTGAACACGTAAAGCGCCTTATTCAAAAAGGATTTATTATAAAAGAAAGAAACAAACAAGATGAAAGAGTTGTAAACCTTACATTAACGATAGAAGGCATTGAAGTATTAGAAAAGCATACTTTACTAGATAAAGAAAAGATAAAAATATTAGAATCTCAGTTATCAAAAGAAGAACAACAATTAATCGAAAAAGCCTTTTCGTTATTAGCGAAGGAGGCAAAATATGCATTTCCTCGTTAAAGTAATCGTCTCGGCACTTATTATCGGCGTTATTACTGAAGTCGCTAAACATTACAGTGCGATAGGCGGCTTTATTGCTGCCCTTCCACTCGTTAGTTTACTAAGTCTATTTTGGATTTCTTTTGAAGGCGGGAACAAACAAGAATTAAGTCAATTTGCTATAGGCGTATTATATGGATTTCCCGCATCCGCACTACTATTATTTATCGTCTATATTGGTTTAAAAAACTCATTTTCACTTAGTACATCTGTCCTAATGGGTATAGGGGTTTGGTGTATTGTTTTTGCTTGTCAAAAATTATTTCAAGCTTAGTTAGGAGGTTTTATTATTTATAAACTTGTAGAGGTATTGGGGCAAACTATAGAAGTATATATAAAAGGAAGTAGTAAACAAACGGTAGTCATTCAAACCGGAATGACTTGCTCATTTTACGATTGGCTTCCTATTATAGAAAAGCTTTCACGGCACTTTACAGTCGTTTCATATCATCGCCCTGGTTACGGAAAAAGTGAACTAGGGAATTATTCACGTACTACGTTACAAGTAACAAAAGAACTTCATTTGTTGCTACAAAAATTGGATATTCACGAGCCAATCATTCTAATCGGTCATTCCTATGGCGGCTTATGCGCACAACATTTTGCGATGCTACATGAAGATAAGCTAGAGGCACTTATTTTAGTTGATTCTACTTCCATGAACTTACACCGACTAGATGAACTTCATTTACCAATTTCTGATCAGACTGACTCGGATGACATGTGGCTTCAAAAATATAATACGTACTCCAAAATGAATGTAGACATGCTTTATAATGAACTAAAATCTATACTCGTTAATCAACCAAGACAATACATTGAATTTTCTACCTCGCCTCTATTATATAAAGCGACAGCTTCTGAACTATGTGAGTGGAAAAATTGTGCTCGCTCAATAAAAGAGCTACATAAAACATTAGAAACACCTTTAATCGTTATCGGTAGAGACCCTCAATATTCTATTACTCAGTTGACTGAAGGCGGTATGCCAAAAGAGGAAGCGATACAACTAGAAGCAATGTGGCAAGAACTAATTCATGAACAATTACAGCTCTCAATACATAGCCAATATATACTTGCCGAACATGCTGGTCACGGAATCGAAATTGATCGGTCAGATATTATTATTGAAGTAATTCAATCTCTATAAAAAAAGGAAGCAACTAACGCTGCTTCCTTACTTATCTATTCATAATCTTCTTCATCATCGATTTCTTCGTAATACGAATTCCCATTACTTACATAAATAGGGCCATTCGCAACGTCAATACGTAATACCCATGCCCATGGCACAGCTAAACGCTTATGTATTGCTCGCCAAAAGCTCATTGATTTTCTTTCGTACTCCTGGAACTCCTGAAGTAACTCTTTGTAGGAGGAACCGTCTAACTGAATATTTGCTTCTAGCAAACGAGAATGGGCATAGTACTGCAGCTCAAGTTCAGCAGCAATTTCCATTTCTTCTTCCGTTGCCATACCAATAATTGTTCCATCTGCTGGTGCAATTTCATATACGTTGTGAACTTCAATAAGCCCTTCTTTCTCTTTCTCAAACATGTAAACAGCCTCCTTTAACACATAATTTTTATGTTACAAAGTCATACTTCTACAATAACTTCTCTCTTTCCTCTTTTTTTGATAAACTTTTACAAATTATTTACCCCGCATTAACGGGCAGTAAGACCCCCACCTCAAAATTCAGCGAAAGCAAAGAAGTTAGATGGGGATCAACTGCCCGTAAAAGCCCGATTGGTGAAGGCTAATAATCAGTGGGGGATGAACAAAACCCCCACTGATTAAAGTTTCACTTTATCTGATAATCTGTAGACTGTATTCTTTCAGCAGAACTGAAACAATTATTATTAAAAGTTAATTTATACACGTCAGGCATATGAAGGGTTTTCCAAAACTGAAAATCATATTTCGAGTCAAAATAATTCATTAGTAATACCATAATATTCCCATGAGTACCTATTACAATATTCTTACCTTTATATTTTTTTAATATACTTTGCATACATGTTACAACGCGTCTTTGTGCTACATCATTTGATTCTCCGCCTTCGTATGCATAATTCCAATCTCCCCACACTTTCTCCATAGCATCATTAAAATCCTGTACCGGCTCTGTACTTAATAATCTTTCACGCAAATCTTCTTCTATTTGTATCAATACATTATATGTATTCGCAATTCCTTGCACAGTTTGAATTGCTCTTTTATACGGGCTAGAGAAAACAACATCAATATGTTTATCTTTTAATAATTGTGTTACATTCTCTGCATCACAATGCCCTTTTTCAGATAACGGCCGTTCCCGTTCTTCTTTTGTATAGGTAGAATGGGCATGGCCAACGAAATATATTGTCGTCATTTTTCAACTTCCTTTCTTATTTTCAATCTATATTCAATGAAGCAAATAAGAAATCCTGTATCATAAAAAGAAAAGGACACTTTCTAAAAAGCGCCCTTGTTTACATAATAAAATTATTTCATTATAATTTCTTTCTAAACTCTTCATCTTTTATAGCATCTTGAATAAAATAAGCTATATTATTTCTCAGCTTTTGGTATGCAACTTAATCTTCTATATCGTTAAACATAATGACAGCTTCTACCTTATTGCCTTTTTTATCTGTAGTATACGATGTGAACTTGTCATGACTAGTAAGCTCTAACTCTGTTAAACTATCATTTACTCTTTCTATTCCAAGCCTATCTAACAAATATGTTGTAAAAGAAAGAGTTACTCTATTTCACATGATGTTATTTGTCCATTTAACGTAACGATTATTTTTGAGTCATCACTTTCTTTACTATCTTTTAGTCGATTGGAGTTAGGAGGACCAATTACAACTGACTCCTTAATTGGCGAAAGGTCCTTGCCTAATTTTTCTGCACTTACACCGTATGCAGCTTGAAATACTTCTGGTGGTGTTAATCTAAGTATGTCTGATCCTTCTGCTGTTTCAAACTGATCGTTATTGAAGAACAAATGTAATTGTACTTCTTCTGTTACCGCTGTGATCCAATGCCACCATCCCATTGGAATAAAGACAGTTTGCCCCGCTTTTACATGATAATTTTGTAATTGATTCGTTTCGGGATTTAAAATGGATGTAACTGCTTCTCCTGATACTACAACATCCAACTCCCACGCATTCGGATGCCAATGCGGTTCTCGCATATGCCCTTTCGTCATAAATAAATCAACAAATGCTCCACCTATCATCGCTGGTAACTGAGTTGACGTAACTTCATATGCAACGTTTTTCTCATCCCTTTTAAAAAAGATATTTTTTCTCGAATCAAAGAAAAGGTTTGGAGTTCCTGAGCTTTTCTTTAAGTTTTTATTATCTGGAACATAACCTGAACTACTCATTTTATCCCTCTTTTCCACTCCGAACATTTCTACTTTCACACTGTATCGTATGGAAAAAATGTATGAATGTGCCTAAGCATTAACATAACAAAAAAACATGCCTTCATAAGGAGAGCATGTTTTGTGATATTATTCACATTATTTAGTTAAAAAACAAACTTTTTACTTACCATGATGTAACATTAAATCACTAAGTTCTTCTTCAATGTGATTTAATTTCGCAACGCCTTCTTTCCATTTATGAATATAACGTGATACCCCGACAATAAATAAACCAATAATTGTAGAAAGAATAATACCATATACGATTGTTACAGTACTCATAGTTACACTTCCTTATAATTAGTAATGTTGTTATTAGTTATGTTTTTATTATAAACCTTTTTCTTTTAAAATACTTCGATTTCAACTTTTTGTAACAAAATTGATTTTTCTAACATTTCGTTCGTGAAAATGGCATATTTTTCACAAATTATACAAAACTTCACCATATGTACTATTACCATATGAGTTATATTATTTAATAGAATAAAGGGGATGATATACTATGACGACTTGGTTTATTGTTATGTTAGTTGTATTTGGGGCATTTAAAATTATCGTTTCTAGTCTTCCTAACTCTGTTATTGAATCCATCATTAGCAAGTACGAAACACATCCACAACTTGAAGAAGAGAATGCGACTGTTACAATCAATGGAAATAACTTAGAAGGCGAACAGAAATCCAAAATTATTCATGATTTTAACGAAGGATTATTTTTAGATCGCTATTATGCACCACCATACAATGAGGGCACACCTTTAATTATCAATGCAAAACGTGGTAAAAAAGATTTTGTCTTTTACATTTATAGTCATGAAGAACATGTTGATGTTGTAAAGCAATATAAAAAGAAGGTAGTTGCTTATAGTTTACGCTCTAAAAACCTTCAAAATAATGCTATGTTCGTGTCAGCTGATTTAGCTTAATACTCGTATATTAGAAAAAGGAATCCATAGCATATGGATTCCTTTTTTACTATTCACTGAAAAATAAGCTCTGTCTTCAAACTATCTTTCGGCAACAACCATCCTTTTTGTTCTGCAATCTTCATTAATAATTCTCTTTGTTTTGTTGCAATACTTTCCTCATTTGTTTTAAACGACACTTCTATTACGAAATCATCTTCTATTTTCCCTGTATTACTTAGTGCCCAAACTTCAATATTCGTTTTTATATTTTCAAACTCCCCTGTATACCTTTTCATTAATACAGGACCGTAAATACGAGAGTTCTTGAGCATTCCTTCTCCCCAATTCGTATACAACCATTTGTTCATTTTCCCTGGTAATTTTTCTATTAACATGTTTTGAGCGGCTCGTTCGTTTGGTAAATCAAGTACTCCATATCCTTTAGCACTGTAACTTTTTTTATTTGAAATACTTAACGTTTTCTTCTCAAATCCCCAATCTACTTCTGCCCCATAACTATCAGCTTTATTATCAAATCCATCTTTTTTAGCTACTTCTAGTGCATCTTGTATTACACCATTTTGAATGGGATATCTTTTTTTATATGTTAGCTCAAAATCTTTACTAAATTCTTTCTTTCGAATTCTTGCAAACCAACCTTCCTTACTTAAATCTTTATTTGCCGTATCTAAAAATTGCACTTGTATTCTTTCATAATTTGTACCAGCATGGAAATATTCTAGTACCTCTTGATTTATCTCTTTGTTATAACCTAATACTTGTTCTGGCTTTAATAATAATTTCACTTCAAAACTAGGTTTCATTGGACTGGCGGCAAAGCCTTCCTTAACGTTATAAAGGAAACAACAAAAGAAAATGCTTGCGAATACAAATACCTTTTTCATATACCGATCCCCTTTACATTTTAAATAACTTCTATACGTTCCATAGTAAGTGAATACACATTTTCATACCCTGCCACGCTAAGATTTTCCTGCAATCGATCCGTATCTTCTTTCAAAGCGTGTACCAACACCGTATGTTCTGGTAATAATGTATTTAACATTGCCTTAACGTCACTTATACTTTGATGAACTTTATAAGGAACTCGCTTCACCCTACATCCTTTACCTAAACGTTCTTTCATAACCTTTTCTGCAAAACTCCCTTTAGCAATATGCCCAGTAAAGATAATAGAATTTCGTTCTTCATGCCGAAGTTGTTCATAGTATAACTGGGCTCGTTTCGTTTGCATATTCGCATCACTCATGACAACTATTCCATAACTATTTTGCGTACCGATGTCATGATCCATAACGATTATGTTTCTTTTTAAACTCTCCATAAGCCCCTCAAGTTCTTCATTATTTTTAAGCCAATCTTTATATACGAACATCTCTTGGAATCCATCCAAAATTTCTTGATCTACCCTAATGGGAAGTTCTTTATATTTTTCATATAAATACAATACAATATCTTGTGCCCTACCAAGCGGTGGCAATGGTAGTAACGCTATTCCTTTATTTTGCGCAACTCGTTCAATTTCTGCACACAGTTCGTTTATTCGTTCATGTTGCGAAACATCGTCAGTATGATAAGCAGCATCTACGATTGCAACTTTTATCCCCCCGCGCAATTTCTCCGGTAAATTAGCTCGCAATATGTTAGACTCTGCTGAATAATCGCCAGAATAAAATACATATGTATGACTCATATCTACTAAAAACCAAACAGCCCCTAATACATGCCCACTATATCCCCACTGAAACCGTAATGTAGGAGTAACCTGTATCCATTCATTCGGATTACTAATCTCATCAATACAAACATAATTTAAATCTTTAACATTTTGGTCGTTATAAGGTACATTCCATCCCTGCGCTAAATTGTAGTTTCTCCATTTTTCATAATAAGCGGGAAGTTGCTCCTTCGTATAACGAGTCGTCCAAATTTTTTTCTTATATCCATACTTTGCTAATAAAGGTAAGCCCATCGTATGATCTTCGTGAATATGTGATAAAAATACTGCATCTAAAAATGGTACAACTTCCCTCTCTATTTTTGGGTAACTATCCTCATATGACCGATTAATACCACAGTCAAGTACTATTTTCGTCTCTTTCTTTTTTACGAAGTAGCAGGAACGACCGTATTCCCCCGCTCCTCCCCATACTTCTACCCTCATCCTGCTACCCCTTTTCGCTTTTGCTCCATATGTTGCAGAAGTAATAAACATACTGTTGTAAGTCCAACTGAAACGACAGCCATCGCCATTCCAATAGATACTTCTCCTTGTTCAAATTGAGCGAAAATAAATGTTGCTGACGTTTCTACTGATGGAGGTAGTACGAGAAGCGATGCTACTAACTCTCTTATCGAGATTGTAAATGTCATCGCCCATCCGGCAAGAATACCAGGGATAATAAGGGGTAAAATTATCTTTCTAAAAATATAAATATAATTTCCAGAAAAAATACTTCCTGCCTGTACTAGAGAATCATCAATTTGTCCGAGTGATGCTTTTACATACTGTACCGTATAAGGTAAAAAAAGAACGACGTACGTTACGATAACCATGACTGGTGTATTGTAAATTGACAGGGGCATATAGGGTGAATTCCAGAATAAAATAAGCCCTACAACCATCACGATTCCTGGTACCATATTCGGTAACATACCGCACATATCAAGCCATTTTTCAGAGGACTTTTTCCCCTTTCGAATCATAAGCGCCAAAAAGACTCCAATAGTAGCAGCAATAATCGCTGTTATAAGTGAAAATAGAAAACTGTTCCATAAAGCCTCTAATCCTGGAGATCCAATTGTAAACAATGCTTCATAATGGCTCGTTGTAAAGTTGTTTACATGCAAGCCGCCGCCTCTTAATTTTGATAATGAAGCAATCAGTATAGAAAAATACGGGATTCCAATTGATACAATTAATAAACCAATTACATAAACCCATGCTACAACCCGTGTAAATTTAGACAATGTATACCTTTTAGATTTCACACCTTTCCCACTAACCATTGCATATGAGTACTTTCGATTCAATACATTTTGCATATACCAAATGAGCATACATGCACTAAGTAATAAAGAAGATAATGCTGTTGCACTACTAAAATCAATCGGCCAACTCGAAATAAATTTATGAATCTCTGATGTTAATACATGAAATCCTATTCTACGTCCGAATGTAGCCGGTGTTCCAAATTCAGCAATCGTCTTTACGAAAATAAGTAAAGCACCCATTACATAACTTGATACTAATAACGGCAATATGATCTTTCTTAAACGATAGAAAAATCTTCCACCATGAACCGCTGCAGCTTCTTCTTTACTACTTCCAATTTGAAGTAACGTATTTTTCAACATAAAATAAAGGAATGGAAATAAATGCAGACTCATTATTAAAACCATACCTCCTAAACTAAAAAACGAAGATGAAATCGTCTTTAGCATCGGAAAGAACTGCTCGAAATAGCCATTCGGCTGCATGAACAATATCCAGCCCATCGATCCAATATACGGTGGAGTCATAAATGGAATCATAAAAACAATATCCAACTTACTATACTTTCCAACATCTGTTTTACTCATAATAAACGCTAATGGAAATGCAAATATGGTCGCTCCTATTACTACGAGTACACCTAAAAGCATCGAGTTTAGAAAGATCCTCGCTAATCCACCACTCTGTATCACTTCAAAAGGCTTTAAAAAATCCCAACTACTATTTTCATATACACTAGAAAATAAAATGAGGAAAAGCGGAATGACGATTAACATCGCCACAAGTAACAACGCTACCGTCATCCCAACTTGTCTTACTGATATGAATCGATTTACCATGTAATCACCATCTTATTGAAATACTTTCTTAAATTGTTTTCCTATTTCATCTTGTTCTTTCTCAACTGTTTTCCAATCAATATTTAATACCGGAATTTCTTCTACATTCGGTCTATTTTCAGCTTTTATATCTGTTCTACCTGGCAATAAATACGCTTTAGCAACTTGTTTTTGCACATCATCTGATAATAAATAATCAATAAACTCTTTTGCACCTTCTACATTTTTACTATCCTTCATAATCCCGGCTGCTCGTGGGCTAATAACTGTTCCGCTTTTTGGATAAACAATATCAACCGGTTCACCCTTTGCTTTTGCACTGTACGTCATATAATCAACACCAGCAATGACCATGTCTTTCGCACCTGTTACTACAGGATCTAACGCTTCTTGATTTGCTCCTGCTACTGTAACTTCATTTTTCTTAAGCTGTTCAAATAAATTCCACCCATCTTTTCCATTCTTTTTCACATATCCTGTTACAAAGTCTAAAGCTGAACCTGAAAGTGCTGGATCTGGAAGATTCACTTTTCCTTTCCATTCCGCTTTCGTTATATCACTCCAATCTTCAGGCGCTGTCTTCACATTTTTTGTGTTATACACAATTCCTAACGCTGAAGCACTATATCCGAAATAATGTCCTTTATCGTCCGACCATTCAGAACGAAGCTTATCAGCTTGTTTCGCTTCTTTATAAGCTAACGTTTGCCCATCCTTTTTTAATCCTTCCATCGCTGGTAATGATGCAAGTACGACTACATCAACGACTGGATTTTTCTTTTCAGCTTCCATTCTCGCTAAAATTTTACCTGTTGTTCCTTGAAACATTTCTACTTTTATACCTGTTTTCTTTTCAAAGTCCTTTTGAATCTTTTCTGCTAATCCTTTTGGTCCTGCACTATATACAACAATTTTCTTTTCATTCGTAGCTTTACTCTTTGCATCTGCATTGCCTGTCTTTGAACTACACCCTGTTACTACAGCCGAAAATAATAAAGTACATACAAATAAAGACTTAAGCGAACTGAATTTCTTCATACGATTCTCCCCCTATATGATGAATACATTTTTTTGGCACATATAACGATACTGGCTTACCGATGCTTAATTTACTATTGTGATAAGCTGTCCATATTCCGAGTGCCCCCATGTTTACTTTCATTTCATACCGTTCTCCTACATATGTAACGTGCTGAATTTTACCTGTATACATTTCACTCACTTCATTTCTCGTCCAGCTTACATGTTCTGGACGAACCATTTGTTTCCCCTCTACAAGCCAATTTGCTTTACCAACAAATTTTGCAACAAATTCATGAGATGGCTTCACATAAATGTCTTCTGGAGTTCCTTTTTGTAATACTTCTCCTTGTTTCATAACAATAATTTGGTCTGACATTGACATTGCTTCTGTTTGATCGTGCGTGACATACAATGCCGTTAAACCGATTGAATGAACGATATCCATAAGCTCTAATCGCATTTCTTCTCGCAAAATTGCATCGAGTGCACTCAGCGGTTCATCAAACAAAATAAAATGCGGTTTTGTTACAATCGCTCTTGCAAATGCGACGCGTTGCTGCTGTCCACCAGAGAGTTCATGCGGATACCTTTTCTCCATCCCTTGCAGGCGAACTCGCTTTATTGCATCTTCTACTTTTTCCCGTAATTGATTCGTTTGCTTTGTAGCCCTTAAACCAAATGCAACATTTTCAAATACTGTCATATGCGGCCATAAAGCAAAATCTTGAAATACCATACCGATATTACGTTCATGAGGAGATGTTTTGATTTTTTTTGCACCAGAATACATGCACTTATCTCCAAAATATATTTCACCTTTATCTGGCTCTTCAAGTCCTGCAATCATTCTAAGTAAAGTCGTTTTCCCGCATCCCGAAGGCCCTAAAAGTGTAGTGAATTCACCTTGTTTCATGACAATTTGTAACGGTTTTAACGCCTGTGTTTTTCCAAACGTCTTTTCTAATCCATGAATTTTAATATCCATCGTTTCACCTCTCTCCCCTCACTCTTAACCTGCTTTCATTCTATCTGGAAGATTTATACTGAATGTTAATGTACTGTAAAGATTAAATTAAAAAACTTCTAATAAACTATTTATTTCTATAGATTTTTTCTATAGTTAAAATAAAAAAGGCGGCAACTCATAATGAATCTTTTAAAGTTAGAAATTGTAGTGCTTATTAAGAAATATAAAAAACTTACGATAGTTGCAGAAAAACTTGGTGTTAAACAACCTACTATTACATTCCATATAAAAAGCTTAGAAGAAGAACTCGGTGTGCCTTTATTTGAATTACGTTCTGGAAGATATTTCTTAACAGAGGCTGGTGAGGCATTGCATCATTATGCTTGTAAAATAGATGCACTTATGAAAGAAGCTAGGCGGGTCACACAAGAGTTTAAAGATTTTCATAAAGGTGCTATAACAATTGGTGCTAGTTATGTACCAGCAACTTATCTTTTACCAGAAATTATTCACCAATTTCAATGCGAATTCCCAAATATAAAAATAACAATTATGGTAAAAACAGCTCCTGAAATTCGAACGATGCTACAAAATCATGAAATTGATCTCGGTGTAATTTCTGCGGCACCGTTTGATGAATCACTTTTAAAAGAAACAAAAATAATACCTGATACACTTGTTCTTGCTTTCTCAAAAGAACATCATTTTTCAAAAAAAGAAAATGTATCATTACAAGATATCGAAAAAGAACGTATACTATTGCATCGTAACCCATCTACAACGAGAGATTTACTTACGCAATGGATGTTAGAACATAACATTACGTTCCAATCTGAAATTGAGTTAGATTCATTAGAAACGATGAAACAAATTTTAAAATATGGGAATGGAGTTGCTTTTATTTCTAAACTCGCTATTGAACAAGAAGTAAACCGAAATGAACTATGCTACATACCCATCCCTGGATTTGAATTTAAACGTAACATTTATACGATTCATCATGAGGACAGGTGGAATTCTAAAATTATTTCTTTTTTACTACATAGCATCACTTCTTATGCAGCAAAAAATTAAAAGGCTGTCGTTATACACGACAGCCTTTTAAACTATTACTCTATTTATTTTTCTTCGCTTCAATTTTTGCTTGTGCCTCTTCAGCCTTATCTAATGCTTCTGAAACTTTCTTCTCTTTTTCTTTTACATCATCGATACTGTCGACAGCTTTAATGAGTTTATCGATTCCTTCTTCTTCTACTTTTCTCCGTTTTGCCACTCTTTCATTTACTTTCTTTTCCACATCTTTTGCTTTTTGAAGCATATCCTCTGCATTTGATGTTACAGCTTTTTCAAGTGCATCGTCTTTTTTCTTTTGTAGCACTTCATTTGCAATATCTTTCGTTTCTAAATACTTACCATCTTTTAATGCTGTCGCACCGCGATCCAATAACTGCGCGACTTCTTTATATGTCTTCGCTTCATTTCCTGTTTTCTCTTTTTCCGCTTTTTCAAACCACATAATCGCATCACTATATTTTTCATTTTTCAATGATTGCATACCAGTTTCAATATACGTGTCATAATTACTGCATCCAGCCATTACAACTAACAGAAAAAGCATAACAAAACTTAATTTTTTCATGATGTTTTCTCCTTTTCTTTGTCTGCTCACTATACTGTAACACACATGAAAAGGAGTTTCAAAAACTAAAATACTAATTTAGTCATTTTTATAATGATAAGTCAAATTTTTATTATTTTCTTATTTTTAAACCGACACGTCCACTTGTTTTTTTGCCATATGTTGCTTTACCCCAACTAATACAACTAACAATAAACCTCCGCCTAATGTCATCATAACAATGCTAGTAGGCAACATATCTAATAATAATCCATACACAATCATACCGAGTGGTGCGATTGCAGTAGCAATTGTTTCAAGTAGGCCAAACACACGCCCTAAATAGCTTGGATCTGTCGTTTTTTGCATATGTACTTGCATCGGAATATTTACAATCATAATTGAAATACCCGTTAACATCATAAAAGCAATATAGTAAATAAAACTTGCCACTTTTGGAATGGTAACTAATAATGGGAAGACTGTACATAAACTTACACCCGCAAATAAAAACAGTCCAGTATAAATAGAACGAAACGGATTCTTCACTTCTTTACGCACTGATAAAGCAATCGCACCCATTAGCATCCCGACTGCTAACATTCCCTCTACAGTACCGAGTTGCTTTGAAGATAGATGCAATGTATGGACGATAATATATGGAAGTGCTACGGTTAGCCCACATGCAAAAAAGTTTACCCACAGCGCTATTTTCATTAAACCATATATTTCATGCTGTCGTTTTACATATGAAAATCCTTCTTTTATACTCGTCAAGAAACGCTCTTTACTCTCAGCCACTTCTTTTTTGTACAAATCAAATACAATAAATAATTGCAAAATAACGGCTAAAAAGAAAGTAATACTATTTAACAAAAAGAACGACTTAATGGAAAAGAAACCAAATACAACTCCGCCAATAATCGGCCCTAATATATTTGATAAAGAAGCTGCTGTTTGATTTAAAGCACTCGCTTTTTGAATACGCCCTTCATCTACTAAACTCGGAATAGACGAAGTTAATGCAACAGAATAAAAACTGGCACAAATTGATAATAATGCTGCTGAAACATAAATAAAAAGAAGTGATGGGCCAAATATAGTAGCAAGAATAAACATAATAAGCATCGTTAAGCTACTTAATAAATCAGTGCCAATGACAAGCCATTTTCGATTCACACGGTCAGCTACAGCACCCGCAATCGGACCGCAAATCATCCTTGGAAGTGATCCGCAAACGAGCGTAATTGCAAAACCCATTCCTGAACCAGTTGTCTTTAAAACGTATAACCCCATCGCAAATGTATAAATTCCTGCCCCTAATAAAGACGTCATCTTTCCAATCATCATTAAAATAATATTTCTCGTTGCAATCTTCATTCTTGTATCATGTTGTCCTATACTTACATCTCCCATAATGACTCTCTCCCCTTAAAAGTTAAATTGTGTTAAACTTATTATATAATCGACTTTCCAATTTTTACAACAAAAAGTTAAATACAATTTAACTTTCCCAATGATAAAGGAGCTATAATATGGCAACTCTCGGTGAAAAAATTAAAGCGCTACGTAAAGAAAAAAAACTTACACAAACAGAGCTGGCAGGTTCGGAACTTACAAAAAGTATGCTTAGTCAAATTGAAAATGGAAAAGCTACACCTTCCATGAAAACATTACAATATATCGCTGAAAAACTAGGATGTGAAACAAGTTTTTTACTAGAAGAAGATGATAGAGAAATTGCAGAACTCATTACAAAAATGGAGCAACTCATAAAGGAAAATAAATGTGATGAAGTATATAAGACCCTACTACCTATCGTTCAAAAAGAACTCCCTTCTACTTTAAATACGGCTCGTATATACAAACAATTCGTAACTGCCGCAGTGATTATAAAAGATTACAACATTGAATCTTACGTAGAAAAAGCTGTTTCTATTTTTGAAAAATATAAGTTATACCGCGACAGTACGGAAACAAAATTAAAATTATCTTTTGCAATATTCACACGTAAAAAGTATGCAGAATGTTTACAACTTATATCTAATATTAGAAATGATTATGAAGAGAAACATTTAGAAATGGATCTTATTATACATATTGATTTATGTTTATATGAAGCCATCATATTACTAGCATGTGGCGATTACAAAAAATGTGAAGAAACGATATTAGAGACACTCGCATTTTCAAAAAAACATCAAGTGTATTATAAAACAGATGTATTTTACCGGATTTTATCTTACCAAAAAGTCATTACAGTTGATAAAGAACAATATTTATATTACATAAAAAAATCTGAGCAATTTGCCATTTTTACAGAAGACACTCTATCCATTGCGATGATCGATATTTTAAAAGCTTACTACTACAACACGATTACTAATGAATATACAATCGCATTAAAACATGTAGAACAATTTCGAGAAAAACTAAAAGATCAGCCAATTTTTCAAGACGACGGATTGTATTATCTTGAAAAAGGAAAAGCTTTATACGGATTAAAACGTTACGAAGAAGCTTTACAAGCATTGCAACATGCTATTATACCAGATTATATGAACCATCCGCTTGATCAATCGTGGCTTACAACAGCAGGTGCATATCGTGCACTTTGTTACGTCAAACTGAATGATAAAAAAAGAGCTCTTGAAGAAGCAACAAAAGCAAATGAAATGTTACAATCGTATCCAGATTCTATTTTCTCTGCATTTATTAAAGAAACATTACAAATAATACAAAAACTTTAAGAATGTCTCGAAATGGTATATTATTCCTCCTTTTTAGCAAAGATAATAATGATGGGAGGAATATAAATGAATATTCAACGTGCAAAAGAGCTTTCTGTGTCATCAGAACAAGCGAATGTCAGTTTTCAAGGCATGCCTGTTACCATTCAACACGTCGATGAAAACAACGAAACCGCCCGCATATATGAAGTAAAAAATCCAGGACGCGAATTAACTGTTCCAGTTAATAGCTTAGAGGAAATATAAAAAATGCCACTTCATTTTTTTGAAGTGGCATTTTTCTTATGAAACACAGATGCCACTATCATTTCTCCATCTTATAATAAGAAGATGTAAATTTTATACTCTTATTCTATATTTTGTGATATCGTATAATTTGGAAATGGTTAAATCTTTATAGATAAATATCGAATACTTATAAATCTTTCATTTCCCACTTTATGCATGAAGGAGGAATTTTATGAACCTTTCTATATACGAAGGTTTATGTATTATTTTTTTCATAATCATTATTACATACGCTCTCGCCCACAAATATTTATGGTCAAAAAAACTACTTATTATTCTATTTCTCGTTAGTAATGCCATTTATCTTATTTGGCGAACTTTTTATTCGTTACCAACTATTAATCTTATAAGTATTATTGCCGGTATTATATTGTTACTTACAGAGTGGGCTGGGTATTTACAATCTATCGTTTTTAGCATTATTTCATGGAAACCGTATAAACGGAAAGAAGTACCGTTATCAACTTTAGAGGAATTGCCTACTGTCGACATTTTTATCGCAACTTACAATGAACCACTCGATTTATTAAAACGAACGGTCGCAGGTTGTACAATGATTACTTATCCGAAAGAGTTACTCAATATTTACATTTGTGATGATGGCAGGCGGGAAAGTGTTAAAACTCTTGCTAGTGAATTTTCTGTTCACTATATTACTCGTACTGAAAACAAACATGCAAAAGCAGGAAACTTAAATCATGCCATGACCCATTCGACAGGTGATATTATCGTTACAATGGATGCTGATATGGTACCAAGAGCTAACTTCTTAGAGCGAACGATTGGTTATTTTTCTAAAAATAATGTTGTATTTGTTCAAGCACCACAAGTGTTTTATAATGCTGATCCATTCCAATATAATTTATTTTTTGAAGATAATATCGCCAATGAACAAGATTTCTTTATGCGTCAATTAGAGGAAGGAAAAGATCGTTTTAACGCTACGATGTATGTTGGTAGTAATGCTCTATTTCGCCGTACTGCGCTAGAAGAAATTGGAGGATTTGCTACTGGTGTTATTACTGAGGACATGGCAACTGGTATGCTCCTACAAGCGAACAAATGGGAAACTGTATTTGTCAATGAAACATTAGCAGTTGGATTATCCCCAGAAACTTTTAGCGATTTATTAAAACAAAGGGATCGCTGGTGCCGAGGGAATATTCAAGTCGTGAAAAAATGGAATCCTTTCACTTTAAAAGGATTGTCTATTATGCAACGAATTTTATATGCAGATGGAATCCATTATTGGTTTTTCGGCATTTATAAAATGGTATTTTTACTAGCTCCACTATTATTTTTAGTATTTGATATTTATAGTTTAGAAATTAACTTTATGCAATTATTTATGTTTTGGGCTCCCGCCTTTTTAACGTCACAGCTTATTTTTAAAGCTGTTTCTAATAAAAAACGAACAACTACGTGGAGTCATGTATATGAAGTTGCAATGGCTCCTTATATGGGATTTGCTATTTTATCAGAGACGTTCTTACGGAAAAAGTTTCAATTTCATGTAACGAGAAAAGGCGTCCAAAATAATACGAGACATTTTTTATGGATTGCAAGTGTCCCTCACCTCGTATTACTCATTTTAACAGTAATTGCACTTATAAGAGCTACACTTATGCTCTTATACCCTGAACAATATCATATTGAAAGAGAAAGTTTATATATTAATATTTTCTGGGTACTATACAATGGGGTAGCTATTGTCACTTCATTATTTGTAGCGTTTGAAAGACCGCGTTTCCGAAACTCTGAACGATTTTTTGTTAATTTATCAGGTGCTTTATATGCAGAAGATATGACCATTTCTTGCCGCGTTCTTGATATTAGTGAAACTGGTGCACGTTTTGAAATAGATTCATCCATTCCATTTGAAACTTTATCAAGCCTATCTTCCTATACATTATCTTTTGGAGAAGTAGAAAAGATTCATAGTACAAAAAAATGGATTCGGATACAAGCAAATTCCGTGCAAGTTGGTGTATCATTTGATGATGTATCTCATGAACAATATTGTAAACTCGTTCTTCATCTATTTAGTAAGCCGGTTAATGACCGTGTTGAAAAGGTGTACGATAAAGCGTATCTTATCCTTGCAATTGCATCTTTCGTAAAAAACACAAAGAAAGCACCAAGGCAATTTCGCAGGCAACATATACGTGAAGAACTTATGGCTCCTGGAACATTGCATATGAACGGGATGCCAATTGAAGCGACCATTATCGACTATAGTTCCGGTGGATGCCAAGTACAAACCAACACCCCACTCGCCATTGATCAAGTTATACAAGTAACAATGAATGAGCGTAATATTCAAAAGAAAAAAGCCCAAGTATGTTGGATTCAAAAAAAGGGTCGTAAAATATATGCTGGATTAAAATTTACAGCGTAAAAAAAGAAAAGAAGCCTCGTGCTTCTTTTCTTTTTTCATATGCTAAAATATGTATAAAAGGGGGAAATCATATGAAACATGCTCCACAAAAAACAAGCCAGTATTATGCAGTTATATTCACTTCTAATTTATCAAATGATACGACAGATTATAGTAGCGTTGCTGACAAAATGGAGGAACTTGCAAAGCAGCAACCTGGATTTCTAGGTGTAGAAAGTGCAAGAGACCATTCAGGACTCGGTATCACAATTTCTTATTGGGAGTCACTTGAGGCAATTGAAAATTGGAAACAAAACACCTTACATAAAGAAGCGAAAAAAAGAGGCCGTGAGCAATGGTATGAAAACTTCCATCTGCGTATATGCCGTGTTGAGAAAGAGTTTAAGTTTCATAGAGGTACATGATAACTATGAAGAAAAAATTAGCTCTCGTTGCTGTTCATGAAATATATGGTGTGAACGACCATATGCATCACGTTACCCAACACTTCACTTCATCTCATATAGATGTATTCTGTCCTAACCTTCTACAATCTCAACATGCATTTCATTACAGTGATGAAGAAAAAGCATATCATTTTTTTATGAATCATATTGGATTTGATGATGGAAAAGAGAAAATTGAAGAATTTATTACTCGTCTTTCTAGTCGTTACACACATATTGGACTTATCGGCTTTAGTGTTGGTGCTACCATCTCATGGCTATGCAGTAACAATCCGAAAATAGATTTTATTATTGGATGTTATGGTTCCCGTATACGTGACTATATTCATATAAAACCAACATGTGCTACCTTACTTATTTTCCCTGAAAAAGAAGCTAGTTTTTCAGTACCTTCTTTCATTCAAACATTGCAGCAACAAAACAATCCTTTACTTGAAATACAACAACTACACGGTGAACATGGATTTCTAAATCCGTACACTGAAAAATATAGCGAGAACTGTACAAAACAGGCATACACTATAATAGATTCATTTCTTGCAAAAACAATCTGATAAAGGAGATGTAAATGACACTTACATTACTCTTATTTCTTTTCATATTCATTGCCTTTTTCGCAGCGCTAACTATCATTTTTATAACCGTAAAAAAAGGGGAGTTTTTCAAACGCCCCCACTTACAATCTATTATCGTTTGCATTTTATTTTTTACAAATTGGATCTTATATGTAACAACTTTTTATACGTTACTTCCTGAGAAAGTTAGCGAATTCATATTCCTGCCCATATGGTTTTTTCTTTGTATTTTAGGATTTATCGTTTTCTGGCGCGAATGGAGAAACAATCGTGTGTTCTCCATATGTATCGGTTTTCTTTCTTTTATTAGTTTTCTATTTGGGTTATTGTTGTTAGTTCTTTCGGGGATGTAATAGAAAAGGAAGAAAAGCCAACAATCAACTTTTCTTCCTTCTATGTTTACCTTTAGTTTTCACTGTCACTGATTCACAAGGTGTGTAATATATTTGAGGTGTCGCCTTATCAACAAACATCATAAACGTAATGAAGCCGATAATAAAGAAAATAAACAGCGTTAACAAAATTGCTCCTATCGTTAAAAGTATCATAACACCACCCCTATATCGTTCATGTTATTACACTTTTCGCTATTATATGAGCGTAATCCTTTTTAGAAAAAGAAACGTAACAAAATAATCACAATCACTCCGATTAATACTGTACCTAATAAACTACGAGTATATATCGCTACAAGAAATGTTGGGATTGCTGCGATAAGATAATCCCACTGCATCGTCTCATGCATAAATAATACTTGTGCTAAAAGTGCTGCTAATATCGCAATTGGTATGTAATTTAACCATTTTAAACCCCAGTCTGGAATTTGTAGTTTGCTAAATACGAGTAGAGGTAAAATACGTGGCACGAGTGTGACAGCTCCAGCTGCTAGTAAAAGTAATAGTACGTCCAATCTCATTTCCATTTTTCAATCACAACTCCAATCGTCGCCGCTAGTAATGTTGCGATAATAACCGCTATACTATCTGGCATAAATAAGTGTGAAACGTATGCAATCATAATCGCTACAATTGCAACAGTAAGATGAATTGCTAGTTTCGGTTTACTACTTATGAGCTGCAGGACAAATAACCCGATAAACATTGCTGGTAATGCATAATCCATCCCGTACGTATGCGGATCGGGTATCCACTCACCAAACAACCCGCCAATAATAGTAGCAAGAATCCAATTTAAATACGCTGTGACATTTAACCCCATCATCCACCTGTCACCTACATATCCTTTTTGCGCTGCATGCTGCACTGCAACCCCGAACGTTTCATCTGTAATTTGAGAACCGATCATTACGTTTTTTAATAGTGGCAGTTTCGTAAAGTACGGCGCGAGCGCAGCACTCATTAGAAGGTGGCGTAAATTAACAAAAAAGACGGTAAAAATGATTGCTGAAGCAGGAGCACCCGCTGCATACATACCAGCTAATATAAATTGGGCAGAACCTGCATAAATTAAAGTGGACATAAACGCAATTTCAATGATGGAGAAACCTGCTGTTTTTGCAATTACACCAGCTGCTATACCGATGCTCAAATAACCAAATACAGTCGGTAAACAATCTTTTACTCCTTGCTGAAATGTATCATCGCTCTGCAAAGCTACATGTGCCTGAGCTTTACTCATCCGTATCATCCTCCATTCCCTTCATCGTTCGTTTTCCTGTTACGACATGAACTAAATCTATATTTTCACGCCATAACGTATCTAACTTATCCGCTCCGAATTCCTTCGTGATTTCTTCAATCATAATATCGTGCCGCACGTACTCTGTAGCAACGAGAACTAGTGCTGGGTCATGAGTTGTAACGGCCCATGAAGTACTATCATTTGAGAAGTTCGCAATTAATACTTCCTCTCCATCACGAGCAATAACAGTTAAATGACCACCCATTCTCTTTTCAACAACATGGGGCATCATATAATTATGGTGAAACGTTGCGCCTATTTTTGTATGGGGAGCACCAAATAAGATTGAAAATATATGTACGCCTTCCTCTTCCTTTTGATGAATATATGGTTCAATTTCATGCACTTGATCTTCCCATACAGAAATCCATAACTCTTCCTTCGCTCTATTAATTATATTGCATATTTCTTTTACAACACGATCATTTGAACGAATATGCGAAATTACATCTATTTGTCGCTCTTGTTCTAAACCATTTAATTTCTGGTCTAAAAATTCAAAGGACTTTTCAAAATCTTTTCGCATTCGATTCATTAACTCCGTAGCTGGTACTGGTACATATTTTACTGGTTCAGTAGGAACGATATGCACTGCTCCTTTATCCATCAATTTACCGAGTACTTCATAAATCATCGAACGAGGTACCCCTGTTTGCTTACTCACTTCATACCCTGTTACTGGGGAATGTTTTAGTAGTCCAATATACGCTTTACATTCATACTGGGAAAAACCTAACTTTTGTAATTCCTTTATAATTTCATCCATCAACAATCCCTCACATTCTATATAACTCTCATCTCAAAACGATACATATATATTAGTAGTTATTAGTATACCTACTAATATAAAAAAACAGATCCGCAAAGTCAATTGATAATTCTGAAATTTTAACAAAAAATAAAAAGCCTTCTTATGAAAGGCTTTTTATACGTAATCTTTCTGTTATTTTAACTGCAAAGGTTTTGATAACTTTCCCCCTAAATGCTCCCGTAAAGTAGAACCTGTATATTCATCTCTAAATACACCGGCCTTCACGAATAAAGGAATAACTTCACTAAAGAATAGATCTAGTGACTTTGGAGGTCCTCCTGGGATAGCAATAAATCCATCTAACGCTCCTGCCTCAAGCCTATCCATAATTTGTTTCGCAACGTCTTGCGCTGTACCAACCGCAACCCAATGAGCCGATCCAACAACTTCTGGTCGTTCTAGTATTTGTTCAACAGTTGGTTCATTTTTAATAATGTAGTGCCGTAATAATTCAGCGTGTGTTTTACTACGAACAGTTTGATTACGACTTGGCAACATTTCTTCCGTAATCTTGCTTTCTAGCGGAATTTCTCTCGCGTCTAATCCGAGAACCATTTCGAGTAACGCATATCTCTTTTCTTTTGTGAGATGTTGATGTGCTTGCCTATGCATCTCTAACGCTTCTTCATATGTATCACCGATAAAGAAATATAATCCCGGTAATACGCGTATATCATCTTGGTTACGGCCATGCTGTTCTGCTCTTCTTCTTAAATCTTGACACAATTCCATTCCTGACTCTACATCTGGCGTTGCAGCAAAAATTGCATCCGCAACAGAAGCAGCGAAATTCCGCCCTGACTCTGAAGCACCAGCTTGAAATAATGGTATTTCCCCTGAAATATGCTGCGGAATATTAAGAGGACCTCTCACCTTAAAGTATTCACCATTATGCTCAATAGGCTTTACCATCTCTCTAATCACATCAGGATTATCTACCTTCAATACTTCATTAGGGTGACTTCTCCAAAGCTTTCTTACTAACGCTGTACATTCCGCCGCTTTCGCGTATCGCTGCTCTGATGATGGCATTCCTTCCTCACCAAAGTTTTCAGCACCGTCAATGGATGTGACAATATTCCATCCTACTCGGCCGTTACTAATCCAGTGTAAAGATTGTAATTGCCTCGCTAATATATACGGTGGATAAAACGAAGTTGAAGCAGTCGTAACGACTCCAATTTTTTCTGTTGCATACGCAATAGCAGTAAACAGTAACGTCGGATCTAAAATGACATTTCCCTTATTACGAGCAATTAAATCTGGGTGCGCCACTAAATAATCTGCTTTAAAAACAAAATCTAACTTCGATTTTTCTGCCTGTTTCGCTAACTCTACTTGCTCATCAATTCCCGAATTAAACTCACTCTCTTGCTCTTTCTTTCTAGAAATTAAACATAATCCAATGCAAAGTTGTTTTTTTGTAGACATACACACCATCCCCTTGTTTTTAATTTACCTAGTTAAACAATGTTGCTGTCATTATGAAACTCCATTCTTATGAAAATAGATGAAATGATATTGATAATCATTATCATTTTATGATGTAACTGAAATAAAAGCAATAATAAAAAAAGACTTCCACTATGGGAAGTCTCCTATCTCAATATTTCATTCGCTTCTTTTTCATAAATTTTATCAAATGAAGTCATAACACGTTGTGATGCTGAAATCATTTTTTGATCCGTCATAAGATCAGCCATCTCTTTCGTCATATCTACATTTGAATTTTCTAGCATATGGTTTTTTACTAATCCTGTTCCATTCGGTAAATCAGCAATGTTCCCTTCTGCTAGTGCAAAGCTTTTGTTCTCTCTTTGCATTAGACGGGCATTCGTTTCTGTGTCTACTGTCTTCGTTTGCAAGCGGGCAATATTATTTTGTGTCACTTCATCATATAATGTACCATCTGCTTGTACAGCGACCTTTGCTCCTTCTGGAATACGAATACGTTCATTATTCTCTCCCATTACAAAAGCACCTGAAGATGTTTGTAAATAACGATCACTATTTAATGTAAAACTACCGTCTCTCGTCAAAAACGTTTCATCATTTTTAGATGTCACGAAAAATGATGATGTGCCGGCCGCACCGTCATCTAAAAAGAAATCTGTAGCACTATTTGTCATTTGTATATTTCCTTGTACTAAGTTCACATGCGTTGCGGCTGGTACTACAGCGTAATCAGTCGAACCAATATTTGTCACAGCCCCATCTCCGCGGCGATATGTGTCTTGTACATCAAATACTTTAGAAGTCATATTTTCTGCTTTAAATCCTGTCGTTTGAGCATTTGCAACGTTATTCGAATGAACATTAATACGCTGCATGTAATTCATCATACCCATAGAACCTATATAAAGACCGTTCATACTCGTTTGAATAAGGCAGTTGCCTTATCCTTCACCTCTTTTCTATGATGTTTGCAACATTTGTTTCGCTAAATGTTCAGCTGTAGCGATATGTATATGTTGCTTCACGTCTTGTCCGTCTGTCATTAATACAATTGGAGCTGATGATACTGCTGGAATTTTCAACAATTCACCACTACTAGCTGTTTCATCAAATTTCGTAAATACGATACCATCAATATGAATATCTTTAAAATTCGTAATGATTTCAATCATGTCTTTACTTTTCATCGACGCTGATAACGTTAAACAAATATAATCTGGCTCTACTTGTCCCATCGTTTCAATCATCTCTTCCACTGTTTCTGACGCACGATAATTTTTTCCGGCTGTATCAATTAAAATATAATCGACGCACGCTTCTTCTTTAAAATACGTAAGCGCCCTTGTCATTGCAGCTTCATCACGTACAGCGATTACTTCAAATCCCATTGTTTTTACGTAATCTTGCAGCTGTTGTACTGTTCCAATGCGTGAATGGTCTGTCGTAATAAAACCAACCGTTTTTTTCTTACCGTGAAACTGCCATGCCATTTTCGCAAGTGTCGTCGTTTTTCCAACTCCAGTTGGACCGATTAATGCAATTGTTTGTACTTCTTTTTCAAATACGTTTTCTGTGTTGAAATGAGATCTCATATCTTCTAATATATATCCGATCACTTCTTCTTCTGTAATCATCGTCGCATTCTCAAACTTCACTTTTAACTTTTCAGCATATGCATGAATGAAGTATTGTTCTACATCATTTTGTTCTAGCATGCGAATTACTTTTTGAATAATAAACGGTACAGATTCGTGCTTTTCTTTCTTTACAACCACTTCTTCTTTCTTGACAGGAACGACTTTTTTCACAGGTTTTTGCTTTTTCGTTACTTTCGTTTCTTCCGTCTGTTTCACAACGACGATACCTTTTTCAAACAACTTTAATAGTTTCTCTTTCTTTCTTGTCCATTCTTCACTATTTCCTGTTTGCATCGCCGCATATGACATAGAAGTCGTCACGTTTTCTAAATTGTGCAGTACCGATTGAATTCCGTTCGACTTCACAATTTGTTCTGAAGGATCATTCACAACTTCCATTAATTTTTCATGAAATTGAGCCGTGCCTTCATTCACTTCCTCTTGTTTATCCTCTGGAAAAGCAACTAACATTTCATAATTCTTTTTCCAAAAAAACGGGATATTTCGTTTTACACTTTCATCGACAACGTAATAATAATCTGTACCATATTGGTCAAATAACTTTCGATACAATTCATTTTTCGAAGCTGCTTTTATTCGCATTAATGCTTCTTTCTTTTCTGTATTTTCCATTACTTCACCCCCTACTATTCAATGTAAGCAATTTGATCTACAACAATTTCTGGAGCTAATTCACTAATACAAAGTACTTGTGCTTCTATTTGATAACGCTCTAGCAGTCTTACAATCGCAAATCTGAAATCTTTTCTACGCGTTAATAATACTGGTTCTCTTCCCATTAAGCGGGCTTGTTTAAATACGCGTTGTACTTGCTCAACAACTCGCGATTCTAAATCTAAATCCCAGTTTAATAAATAGCCTTGATAGGAATTGTTCACAACGTCCGCATCTAACTCGATTGAATCTGAGAAGAGCGCCGCGTAAATTTTACCGTCAGGATTTTTCGCATTTTCACAAATAACTTTTGAAATACATTCACGGACGAATGACGTTACACCGTCAACGTGGTTTTGATAAATTTCTTTTCCGTCAATAATACCTTCAATAATGGTTGGTAAATCACGAATAGAAATGCCTTCTTTTAAAAGTTGTTTAATAACATTTTGAACGAGTGATAAGTCGATTTCTTTCTTCTTAATCTCTTCTAATAAAACACCGTTATCATTTTCAAGCGAGTTAATTAAGTCTTTTACATGTTGACGCTGAATTAACTCATGAAGATTACGTCTAACGATAACATCTAAATGCGTAATTAATATGCTAAGTGGCTCTAATACTTGATAGCCTTTCATTTGTGCATCTTGTACCATATGCTCTAAAATCCAATATCCATCTTCACCGAAAATCGGATCTTTCGCTGGTTCTGCATCTAAATCGGCCATTACATTCGGTGTTTTCAGTGCTAATAAGTAACCTGATTTTAATACTCCTTCAGCTGCCTTCGCACCTTTAATACGAATAATGTAACGTCCCCGTGGTCTAAAACTCGTATTATCTTTAAAGTTAATGCCAGGAACGTTAATACCAAGGTCGGTAATAATCGACTTCCTCATTAGAACAACTTTATCTCGAGCTGTTTCCCCGTTAATTTTCTGCTTTACAAGTGCCGCTAAATCTAAACCGAGTTCTACTATAATTGGATATTTATCTGTAAATACTCCGAATGAATCTTCCACTTGTTGCAGTTGTTCATCTTCGCCTTGAATCATTTCTAATTCTTTTTGAAGCTCGTCTTCTTTTTCTTTCTTTATTCGGTTTTTATTACGAATTCCTAAGAAAATAATTGTTCCGCCAACGAGTGCGAATGGTAGAAATGGTAGCGGAGTGAAAATACCCATCGCAATAAATAAACCACCAAGCGCATATACAACAACTTCATGTGCTAATAACTCTTTAAAGATACCTTCAGTTACTGTATCAGGTGAACCGTCAAATACACGCGTTACGATAATACCCGTTGAAATCGCAAGCATTAACGAACCGATTTGGTTTACAATTCCGTCACCGACAGTTAACTGTGTATAGTGAATAGCTGCTTCAGCAAAACTCATGCCCTGCTGCATCATGCCGACAATTAAACCGAAAATAATGTTTACGAATAAAATGACGATCCCGAAAATAACGTCCCCTTTAATGAACTTCCCGGCACCATCCATCGCCCCGTAAAACTCTGTTTCCATATTTAACTTTTTTCGTTTTGCCTGTGCATCTTTTTCAGTAATAATACGCTGGTTTAAATCCGCATCGATTGACATTTGTTTCCCAGGTAAAGAATCAAGTGTAAAACGAGCTGCAACTTCAGCTGTACGAGACGCACCGTTTGCAACGATAAACTGGAATATGATTAATACTATAAAAATAACGATACCAATTAATAAGTTCCCGCCAATTACGAACTGACCGAACTCTTCAATAACATGCCCAGCATTTCCGTCTGTCAAAATCGCTCGCGTCGTCGATACGTTAATCGATACGCGGAAAATCCCGATTAATAACAACATCGTTGGAAATGACTTTAATTCATCCCACTCGTTAATACTTGTTGCTCGCATATAAATAAGCACTGACATACTTAGTAAAAAAACGATAACGATATCAAGTATAAATGGTGGAAGTGGAATTAAGAGCGCCACTACGAATGACGCTGCTAAAAAGATAGAAAAATAGGTTCTTGCAGAATCTATCTTAAACACAAGAGATCTCCTCCAACCGCGCTATTATACTTCAAGTTCATTCGTTTGAATTAAATAGCGCATAACTTCAATTACAGCTACGTATAAATCTTCTGGAATCGTCTCATCTTCCTCGACTTGATAATATAAAGAACGAGCAAGCGGACGGTTTTCCACCATTGGTATTTCTTGTTCACGGGCAAGCGTTCGTATATATAATGCGAGCTCATCTTCCCCTTTTGCAACGACAATTGGCGCCGCATCAACCTGTTTATTGTACCGAAGTACGACCGAAATATGAGTCGGGTTGTTTACAATAAACGTTGCGCCATCCATTTTCTTCGCAATTGTCCCTTGCAAGATGGCATGCATAAAGTTTTTTCGTTTCCCCTTTACTTGCGGGTCCCCTTCATTATCTTTATGCTCTTGTTTTACTTCTTCTTTTTTCATCTTAATATCTTGTTCGTATTCCCACTTTTGATAAATAAAATCAATAATAGAAAGAACGATTAAAATAATTAAAATAGCTAAAAAGATAAATTTAATTTGCCTTATAATTTCAGAAAGTGACGCAGTCCAGTTAAATCCAATCATACTCACGATTTTCTCTAAATTCTTTTTAAAGAGAACGTAAGCGACGTAACCAATTAACCCCATATAAAATAGTGATTTCAAAATATCTACTAAACTTTTACGACTAAACAATCTCGTAAAATAGTTTTTTGGATTAATACGTGACGCTTTCGGCTTAATGACTTTAGAAGAAAATAAGAAACCGACTTGAATCATATAATTAAATAAATGAAAAGCGTATACGAGTATTAATATCGGCGCTGATACTTTTAGTAATAAAATACCCATTAAATAAAAATACTGTGTTGAATCTGTATTTTTTCCAATTTGATCAAACAGTACCGCTACAGAATTTGCAATCTCATATCCGAGCCAATCTCCGAAAAAGTAAACGACAACTGCTAATACAAGTATGGAAAATAAATTATTTAAATCTTTACTCCGGGCAATATTCCCTTCTTCACGCGATTTCTTACGCTTCTGCGGGGTGGCCTTTTCTGTTTTATTATCCTTTGCCATGCGCGTCCCCCTACTTCGTTAAGAAAAAGTTAAATAGTTTCGTATATTCCTCAAGCAATACGTCCGTCATATTTTTAAACACATAACCGAGCATTGGTACACTCATCGCAATAAACAAAATACCACATGTGATTTTAATGACATACGCATTCATAAAAACGTTTAATTGCGGAGCGTTTTTTGCGATTAAAATTAAAACAAAGTTAATGATAAACAAACTTCCCATAAGCGGAAGAGCAATTTCAACCGCTGATGTAATCGCAAATAATAACGTTGCGAGTAGACTATCTAGAAAACTAGTCGTCAGCAATTTTGAAATCGCCTCTGTATATTGAAACGACTTTAAAATCGTGGCAACGAAATAATTAATGCCGCCAAGTGAAATAAAAATAATGAGAAAAAATATATCAAAAATGGTTGAAAGTAAAGTAGACTGTGAACCTGCATTTACATCAAACAAACTTGCCTGTGATAAACCGATATCAAAGTCTAAAATATGCCCTGCCATTTTTGGAATATTCCACAGCATTTCTACAATTTTTGAAAGCGATAATCCAATCACAATTTGCGTTCCTGCATAAGCTGCCACGTCCCAAGTTGTCTTTATGTGAGAGACATCAACTTGATCGGCAACTGTAATCGAAAGAGCAAGTCCTACTGTAACCTTCGCCATCGCTGGAATCGATCGACCTGAGAAAAACGGTAAAAAATATAAAAATGAAGTAATGCGGCAAAACGCAAAAAACGTCGCCGCCCATAATTCCATATTCATTTCAGTTCACCTATCTTAGTACGAACGCAATAGCGATGGGATTTTATCAAATAAATCTAAAATAAGCATCGTTAACTCTTGAAACATCCACGGACCTAAAATGATAATAACGAGCACAATACTCGCCATTTTCGGTAAAAACGTCAGCGTTTGCTCTTGAATTTGCATCATCGCCATAATAACCGCGATAATAATAACGACAATCAAACTTACAACGGCAATCGGCATTAAAATCATAACCCCTTTATAAAAAAAGGTTTGAAAAATATCTATAATTGGTGACGTATTCATTTATATGACTCCTATCACATAGCATCAAACTCTTCAGGCGACCGTTTTAAACATAATATCGACGATTTTTGTATATCCACCCAAATATACGAAAACGAGTATTTTAAATGGTAAACTTAAAATCATCGGCGGTACCATCATCATCCCGAGGTACATTAAAAGTGTACTAATAATTAAATCTATAAATACAAACGCTAAATAAATGAACATCCCTGTTAACAATCCTTTTTGAATTTGCGTTAACGTGAAGGATGGTACGAGCGTAAATAAAGAAAGATCTTTCAAATCTTTCGGTAACTCTTCTCCGCGCACTTTCAGCATCATCTTTAAATCATGCTTATACGTATGCTTTGACATATACTCTTTCATAATCGGAGCTGTCGTCTCCGCAGCTTGACTTACTGTTATTTTCTCTTTCGTCATCGGATCCCACACATCACTCTTCAGCTGCCCAAGTACAGGCTGCATCGTAAAGAGTGATAAAAATAAGGCAAGTCCAACGAGTACTTGGTTCGGTGGTAAATTCATTACCCCAAGTCCTTGACGTGTAATCCCAAGAACGATCATAAAATAAGTAAAATGTGTAAATAATAGAACGATAGAAGAAGATAATGATAAAAGGGTAACGAGCACAAATAGCTGTACACTGGAATTACTCGTAAACTCTTTTCCATTTTCGAAATTAATAAAACCGTTTTGGGCCGCATACGCTGGATTTACAAAAATAATTGAAAAAACGATAGAAAATACGAAAATAACGGCTAATAATGATAACTGTTTCTTTATTCTCATGATGGATCCTCTACTTTTTTCGTTTCACTCTTCACCGCATCTTCTAGCGCTTGTTGAAACTGATTTCCTGTTCCTGTTAATTGCACAGATTGGACACCGTTATTACTAATAACAGTGAACACTTGCTTGCCATCTACTTCAAATAAAAAGGCACTCGTTTGATGATTTAAATAAACGCCGTCCTTCACTTGAATATGGCCATTTTCACCTTGTTTAAAAAACTGCTGCTTGCGCGTCTTTTTCGTCATATAATATGCACCGTATCCGAGCGCACCAAACAGTAAAACGACTTGAAATAAGGTCGTCATATACGACATATGACTCCTCCTCTACTCTTTATCTAGCATTTGACTTTGCGCTTTCATAAGCGCAGCTTGCTTCTTATCAGCTTCAATTTCAGAAATGATAATACCGAACTTCTCGTCCATTACAATCGCTTCACCAATGCCAACTTTCATATTACTTAAATACACATCTACTTTATGTCCTAAGTTTTTCTCTACTTCAAGAACATCGCCCACTTTTAACTCTTTCACATCACCGAGCGTAATAGATGATTTCCCAAGCTTTACACCAAGTTCAATCGAAATATCCGAAACAGTATCAATATGTGCTTTACCCGCTTCATTTCGCTTTCCTGCAAATTCTTCTAATCCCATTAATGACACAGGAGATACTTCATGCTTCATATGGATCCTCCTACTCTACAAAACTTTTAAATAGGAGCGCCTTACGCGTTCCATCTTTACCAATAAAACAATTAAATTTATGTTTTCCATCTACAAAACCGAGTAATTCATCTGAAACTTTCGTATGAAGCGGAATAATATCGCCTTCTTCAATTTGTTCAATGTCACCCATTGTCATCTTCTGCTCACCAATCGCAACATGAACAGGTTTAAACACTTGATTTACTTTCACTTCCACTTCAGACGTGTACTTTTTACGCTTATCCGAAGAATGTTCGACAATATTTTCAGACGTTAACTTATCCATAATTTCTTCAACAGATAAGAACGGAATACCGATACGCACCGTCGTATTCCAAAAATCTGTTTTCATATTTACGTTCAGTAATGAAATGATATCGCTCGCTGTCGTAATCTTTAATGCATTCGGATCTGTCTCTGTCGTTACAAATTTCGGTTTAATTGCCACAACACTTTCAAATGATTGTTCTAAATTTTTACATAGAAGTGCAAAAATATTATCAAGCGTTAAAAACTCGAATGCAGTTAACGGTCTACGCATCGTAAAATTACGTTTACTATCTCCGCCAAGCCAACACTCATGAATGTAAATAACAAATGCTAAATCAATCTCAATAACAATTTCTCCAAGCTCTGGAAGTCCGAGATCAATGACGCAATATAAATAATAATCTTTCGGCATTTTCTCCACATACTCACTCGTAAATGGAACTTGCTCCACTGTCGAAGGATCTAACTCAATCGGAATACGTATACGCGCAGATAACGTCTGTGACGTCTGTTTACCAAACGTAGACGCAATCGCTTGCAAACTACGTAAATGTTCAACACCGAACTTCTCCGGTCTATTAAAATCATACTCTTGAAATTTATCTTGCTTCCCTGCTTCTTGTGCGAAAGCTGGCATTTCCTCGCCTTCATTTACCGCCTTCAGCAGGGCATCAATTTGCTCTTGGCTTAATTTATCGCCACTCATGAAAATCCCCTTCCCTACCTTTTCAATTCAACGATTTCAACGTACATCTTTCCATTCTTCGTCAAAATCTTTCCGGTTCCAATCTCTTCATTCTCAAGCATAAGACGCACCGTATTTTTCGTTGAATTTTCAAGACGATACAATGTACCTTTCGTAATATGAAGCAGATCTTCAATCTTCTTTTTCGTATTTCCGATTTCAAAATAAATTGTTAACGGAATATCATCTTGTAATTTCAAATCTATACAACTCCCATATCATGTTCACGAAAATTTCATGTTCTCTCTATATAATGAAATCTCTTATTTTGAAACGTCGATATTTAATATTTTTTTAATATATCCTTGCGTTTCTTTAAATGGAGGTACGCCTCCGTACTTTCTCACATTACCAGGACCAGCATTATAAGAAGCAAGCGCTAATACTAAATCGCCATTATTTTTCTTTAAATAACCGCTTAACTCTTTCACGCCGCCTTCAATACTTTCAGCTGGTGAAAATGGATTTTTTATACCCATCTCTTTCACATTCGCCGGCATAAGCTGCATAAGCCCCATCGCACCTGCATGTGACACCGTTTTCGGATTAAAATTAGACTCTACTTCAATCATTTTTTGAATTAACGTTTTCGGAATTCCGTATGAACGGCTCACCCGATCAATAATATCCTCATACTTCCCTTCATTTGAAGAACGTATTTTTTGAATATTATACTTCTTCGTTAATCCCCACGTATCAACAGCCTCATTTTTCGTTTCCGGGAAACGTCGTTCAAACTCTTTTTGTGCAACTTGCACTTCATCGACTTTCTTCGTTTCAGGCTTTTCCTCCGGCTTACTTACTTCCTCTACTTTACTAGAATCACCTTTATTAACGAGCGTTTCTATTTTCGTAGATTGTACCGGCTGACTCATATCCTCTACTTTTGCCGGCTGTGTAGTAGCCTTCGTTTCCTTCATAGGCTCGCTCTGCAGCTTCTCCTGAAACCTACTACTAACAAACGCCTGCGGACTACTTAACTTTTGCTGAAACTGTCCTTTTTTATATGCAAGTACTTCTTTTACTATATTTCCAACTACCATAATATCACCTTTTCGGTAAACAAAGATAATCTAATATTAGAGTTTTTTCGTAAAGTTTGCAATAATCCTTTGCAATTATATTGTAATAAAAAAACGACTAAATTGTTAAACTGTTATTTTTTTATATTTATTAATTCAAATTTTCAGTTGACACCCATTATAGCAAGGCTTACAATAAATTCGAAATCGATTTTTTCGCATATTACCGTTTTTCAATTTGCAGAAAAGTCAATATAAAAAAATGGGGGTTCTTTTACATGAGAATTAATACAAACATTAATAGCATGCGTACGCAAGAATACATGCGTCAAAACCAAGCTAAAATGAGCAACTCTATGGACCGTTTATCAAGCGGTAAACGTATCAACAACGCTTCTGACGATGCAGCAGGTCTTGCAATCGCAACTCGTATGCGTGCACGTGAAAGCGGATTAGGTGTAGCTGCTGATAACACACAAAACGGTATGTCTTTAATCCGTACAGCTGACTCAGCAATGAACTCAGTATCTAACATTTTACTTCGTATGCGTGACATCGCTAACCAATCTGCGAACGGTACGAATACAAAAGACAACCAAGCTGCACTACAAAAGGAATTTGGTGAATTACAAAAACAAATTACTTATATCGCTGACAACACACAATTCAATGATAAAAACCTATTAAATGAGAATTCTACAGTTAAAATCCAAACATTAGATTCTTCAGAACCTGGTCAACAAATCGGTATCGATTTAAAAGCTACTACTTTAGCGGCACTTGGAATTGATAAATTAACAATTGGTACAGCAACAGCTCCAAATGTACAAACTGCAATTGATGCTAAGGATGCTTTAGATGCTGCTACTGAAACAGCTACAGCTACTAGAGCTAAAATTTTCACAGATGGTACTACTGCAAGTACTCCGGCAGGACTTGCAAAAGCTTATATTGAAGCTAAAGAAGCACAAGCAGGAGCTATAGCAGCTGATCCTGATGATTCTTCAAAAGATGCTGACTTAGGTGCAGCTACTAGAGCGTTAACTCCTGATGCAAAAAAATTAGTTGAAGACTATGAAAACAAATTGCATGACGTTAACCTTAAAACAGAAGCATATGGTAAAGCATTTAATGCAACGGCAGATGCAGCACCTGCTGGCAGCCCTGCTGATACAAAATCTGAGCGAGAAATCGTCACTGCGTATCAAAATGCTAAAAATGCAATTATGAAAGCACCTGATGGTGAATTAGAACCAGCTAAAGCAACAAGACTTATCGCAAAAGAATACGTTACTGCTAAATCTAATTTCGAAAAAGATCCATCTGCTAAAGCTGCCTTTGAAGCTGCTAAAAGTGCTTTAGAAGGTAGCCAGGGAGCACAAACATTAGTTACAGCTTTTGAAGATGCTAAAGCTGCTACATCTGCTGGTACTCCATTAGATGCAGTAAGTAAAATTGATGCTGCCCTTACAAAGGTTGCTGACAATCGTGCAACTCTAGGTGCTACATTAAACCGTCTTGACTTTAACGTTAACAACTTAAAGAGCCAACAATCTAGCATGGCATCTGCTGCTTCTCAAGTAGAAGACGCTGACATGGCGAAAGAAATGTCTGAGATGACTAAGTTCAAAATCTTGAACGAAGCTGGAATCAGCATGCTTTCTCAAGCAAACCAAACTCCACAAATGGTTTCTAAATTATTACAATAATCCATTTGAGATTAATAAACCTCTCCGCAAGCGGAGAGGTTTATTTTTTCTATATAGATAGATTAAAAGCTTTCTTTTTAGCTTGGAGAGAAGCTCCAACCATATGTAGTAGAAGCGGTCAGTGCTTATTTTGATCCCCTCCCGCGTTAAAATATCTACAAAAAATAAGCATAAGTCCTTTTTTCATGGCCATTTATTGACTTTAAGATCATATATGAAAGTATAAGATAAGGAGTGTCTATAATGCGTATTGGTACGAATGTTTTAAGTATGAATGCTAGGCAGTCGTTGTATGAGAATGAGAAGCGTATGAATGTTGCGATGGAGCATTTGGCGACTGGTAAGAAGTTAAATAACGCTTCTGATAATCCCGCTAATATTGCGATTGTGACTCGTATGCATGCGAGAGCGAGTGGTATGCGTGTTGCGATTCGTAATAATGAGGATGCGATATCGATGCTACGTACTGCGGAAGCTGCCCTTCAAACTGTGACAAATATTTTACAGCGTATGCGTGATTTAGCTGTTCAATCTGCAAGTGGCACAAATTCAAATAAAAACCGTGATTCACTGAATAAAGAGTTTCAGTCTTTAACAGAACAAATTGGCTATATTGATGAAACGACTGAGTTTAATGATTTATCCGTATTTGATGGACAAAACCGTCCTGTTACGTTAGATGATATTGGTCATACAGTAAATATAATGAAACACATCCCCCCTTCCCCTACACAACATGACATCAAGATTTCAACAGAACAAGAAGCAAGAGCGGCGATTCGTAAAATTGAAGAAGCTCTACATAATGTATCACTTCATCGTGCTGATCTTGGAGCTATGATGAATCGTTTACAATTTAATATTGAAAATTTAAACAGCCAAAGTATGGCCCTAACAGATACTACTTCCCGAATTGAGGATGCGGATATGGCGCAGGAGATGAGTGACTTTTTAAAATTTAAATTGTTAACTGAGGTTGCACTTAGCATGGTTTCACAAGCAAATCAAATTCCGCAAATGGTATATAAATTACTACAATCATAATTGTCATTTCACTCTTTGAAACGATTCCACACAAAACAAAAGGGAAATACATATAAACTATGTACTTCCCTTTTATTTTTCACTTAATACTTCTATGGCGCTACCGTCATAACTTGTCCTCTACGGTCGATCCTTATTTTCATTTTTCCGTCTTGTGCGTTATATAGTCCTAATTTATGTAATTCTAGTTTGCATTCTTGTACGAAGGTTGGTAATTTACGAATTTGATTGACATCCGAACTTTTAATAAAATTAGTTAAATGTTGCGTCATGTCTTTCACATCTTGCACAAGTTCTTCTTTTTCTCGTTTTAACCTTTCGTTTTCCAATTGTAGCGCTCGCAATTCACTTTCTAGACTACTTCTATTAGACTCTTCTTTGAAATGCCCTGCAGCCATGCTAGAAAGCTTATAAATCCCTTCCATAAACTGATGTAATTCATCTTCTTTTCTTTCACTATGTTGACTAATTGTTTCAAAGTTATCAACGATACCAGATATAACTGTTACAAGACTTTTTTCATTTTCTTTATACTGTACTTCCTCTATTAATACGTGATTGTTTTCTTTTTTCATTTCAACGATCGTTTCTTTTACAGGTGTATATTTTCGCTTTCGTCCAGGTTTTTGTTTTTCAACATTTTCAAACGGTATTTCATGTTTTTTCAATTTGTAATACGTATTTTGTAATTGACTTTCTGTTTTCGGGAACAGATTTAGTTCATTTTTACTAACGTATTTTGAAATATTGATAATGTTTAAACCGTGACGTTGGCAAAATTGATACACTTCATACAGTAACTCTAGCTCTGACTTCAGCCATGTAATCGCTGATTTTTCATACGCTCGTATCCCGCCATGTTTTTCTATATCTATTTGAAATAATACCATTCTATTATGTAAATCAACTAGTTCTTCATACTTTACTTGGAATTGTTTTTCTATTTTTTTAAATTCCGCTTCTAGTTGTGTATCGTTCATTTTATTATTTGACATGTTTTGTAAGAGACTTAATACATTGATTGCTGTGTGGTGATACATAATCTGTGCCACTCCCCCTCATCCTTTCGCAATTCTCATCTGACTCCCATGTCTTTTCAGAAAATAGCAATTTTTACATATCCATATTATAACATTTCGAAATTATCTGTCAAATAATAAACATACAAAAACGTATAGAAAGTATAGTAATAGAAAAAAGGATTTTTCAATTAATATGTATAATTGCATATTAATCACATTTAATTATATTATATGGTATTTCGAATATATTTTCACCGAAAAAGTTTGCGTTACCACGAAATATTACTAAAATAATCCAAAGATACGTTTTCTTATATTTTCAAATCAAAAATCTTCAAATGAAGATTTTTCATACATACAACCACAAACACTCCAAAAACATTCCATCTTTTTACCTATACAGAGTATAGAACAATAAAAAGGAACTAACCAATACTACACATGGCTAGTTCCCTTCTCTCCACTAAAAGAATAGAGTTGTAAATAGAATCTGCAAATCCTCAATCAAAGTCTCACTTCTTCCACTTACCTAAAACTACTCCATATCTCTGGTCTCACATCGTATGGGACCCTATTAAGCACTGACCGCTACATACATGGCTAGTTACTCTATTCCTATAAACAGAGTAGAGTTATACTCCAACTCTTCTAAAACTATCTTGGCCGCTCTCTTGTCCCATTTGCCTAAAACCAGCTCCATATCTCTGGTCTTGACATCGGATGGGGCTCTATTAAGCACCGACCGCCACCACGCATGGCTAGTTACTCTATTCCAGCTAAAAAGAAGCTTTTAAAGCACTAACTTATCTACTAAGCCGATTAACTCTTGAATATCTGGCTTACTTACTTGAGCATTTGCCCCTACCGCTTCGCCTTTATGGAATAATTCATTTGTAATTAATGAAGAGAAAATAACGATTGGTAAACGATGCGTTACTTCACCATCTTTAATTACTTTCGTTAAATGGTGTCCATCCATTTTTGGCATTTCAATATCCGTAATGAGCAAGTGAATATGTTCAAACATTTTTTCCCCTTGCTCTTTCGCTAACTTCTCAATTTGCGCTAACGCTTCTGCACCATTGCTGAAGAAGTTCATTTTCGTATATCCAGCTGATGATAATGTTTCTTCTAAAATTTGACGAAGCATTGCTGAATCTTCCGCAATATAAATCACTTTTTCAGCACGATCTGTTTTTTGCTCTAATCCTGCAAGTGATTTATTATCATAACCAGTGTTGCTAATTTCGCAAACAATCTTTTCATAATCTAATAGTAAGATGATTTTTCCATCTAGTTTTACAATACCAGATGTCGTTTCTTCTAATCCCATAGACAATGATGCTGGCTCATCAATTTGTTCCCATGAAATACGTTGAATACGATGCACTTCATCCACACGGAAAATAACTTTCATTTGGTTTAACTCTGAAATGATAAATTTCGTTTGATCAAGTGGCTTTGTCGATTTTAAATTAAGAGCTGTCGCTAAGTTAATAACAGGTAAAATTTCACCGCGGACTTGAACAACACCTTCAACTGCATGATGAGATTCTGGCACAGTTGTAACAGGGAATGGATTAATGATTTCACGTACTTTCATTACGTTAATACTAAATAGGTTTTCACCAACAGTATATGTAACAATCTCTAATTCATTTGTTCCGCTTTCTAATAAAATACTTTGTGCTTGTGACATAAAGGTGTCGCTCCCCTTTCATTATTTCCGTATATCTAATTATTAAGCTTTATTAAAACGAAAAAGTCAACTACCTATCTGAAAAATATAGATAGTCGAACGATTCATTTCTAGCAATTAATCTTGTATAAACGAAGCAAGTGCCTCTAATAACACTTCTTGGGCTCCTACAATTTCTGTCGGCATCGCTTCCCATTTTTTCGAAAGCTCTGTTTCTACTCTTATTCTTAACTCTGCGTTCATTACTTCTAGCACATATTCTTTCGTCGCTATATCAACATCCAGTAGCGCAAGAGCATATAGTTCCGGATCATTTATTTTTTCAAATAATCGTTTTAATACTGCCGGTGCTATATGTTTTAATTTTTCAATATGAATTTCTTTATCCGAAAATAGTAACTCATATTGAATAAACGTAACATTTTCTTTAATCACTTTAAAATAGCAATTATTTTTTTTATCATTTACAAAATAACCGTTCGAATCTGCAATAATACTCTCTACTTTACGAATTAAATCCGGCAAACTACTCGCCGCCATTACAGTCCGCTGCTCAACCTCACTCGGCGAAATGAATGTAACGCGATACTTATTCTGCGCCATCCTCCTCACCTCTCCTTTTATAGAAATTCAGTCTAATTGTATATAAACGTATTTTATACCACTGCTTCTAGACTAGGATAAATCCTATCGTCAACCGCTTTAGAACCACTCGATATCTCCGGCCTTACATACCAGTCAAGAATCTATTAAGTACTAAGCGCCACTACACTTCGCTTACCTCTTCTTCAACTATCCTAGCAACTCTCCATATCTCTGGTCTTACACACCGGTCGAGACTCTATTAGGCACTGACCGCTACCACACAATGTCAGGCCCTCTCTCAAAACCTAAAAAGAGCTTTTAAAGTCTTTTAAGTACTTTTTAGTAACTCGATGTTATTGAACCAAAACGCTATCTGCTGATCCGCAATATCCGGCAACGTAACAAAAAACTCACGACACTTCATTTCATCTTTAAACAGTTGATACTTCCAAACCTCATCGCTACCAACACTTACGAAATAAAATTCGTGAATACGGCCGATGATTGCTTGTTTTTCACCAAATGAGTACGGAGGGACTTGCTTAATTTCAAATTGATCTGGTAAATATACATGCTCTTCTCGTTCCATTTTTAACACTTGCTCGGCAAGTTCACGTTTATTTTCGAAAAAAGGCAATTGTAAAATCCGCTCTTGTCTTGTCATACGAATAAAAAACCCTTTCTACTACTTTACAATTTTTCTTTATTATATATTATCGAATTAAGTTTACAACTTCATTTAATACTTCATCTGATACTTTAATTACTTTCGCATTTCCTTGGAATCCGCGTTGGTATAACATTAAGTCAACGAATTCTACAGATAAATCTACGTTTGCACCTTCTTGTGCACCACCACGTACTTTACCTGCGCCATTTTGACCAGATGCGCCAAGTGCTAAAATACCTGTTGTATTCGTCGCTGTATAGTTACCATTACCCGTTTTCATTAGTCCACCTTCGTTCGGGAACATCGCAACAGCTAATTGGCCAGCTGACTTCATACTTCCATCAGAGTATTTTACCATTACGTATCCACCGTCAGCAATAAAGCAATCTTTAACAGTTGCTGCTGCTCTACCGTCTACATCTGTTACTGATAATGTTTTATCTGTCGGATGGTTTGTTAATTGACTAAAATCTAAATTTATCGTTCCGCCGTTAAACGGGATAGCTGCTCCTTGTTGTACCGGATCTGGATTTCCAACTTTATTAAATTTCAAAGTACCTGTTGAACCTGCCCCTGTAACTTCTTCAAACTTAGGATCTTTTGCCGAGTCATTACGTCTTTGCACTTTATACGTATACTCGTGGTCATTCGTTTTCGTAAATTCTACACGCATCGTCCATGTATTACCGGCATCATCATAAAACGGTAAATCTTGCGTAATTTTACTTTCATTCACCGGGATATTCCCTTTAATTGTACCCTTCGTTGTTTGAATACCACCAATTGCAGTTCCCATCGGGATTTGTAACGGTCCTGGAATGCCAGATAAATCAACTTCACCTGTTGCTTGGTTTGCAGGGTACGCAAATACGTATTGACCTTCTGTGTTCGTAATATAGTAATCTGAAGATATTCCAAACGTACCTTTACGAGTAAATTCCATATTTCCGCCTGCCGAATCACCTACTACGAAGAAACCATTCCCTTCCATTGCCGCTTGTGTTTTACCACCAGTTAACGTAATCGTTCCATCACTATAGTCTGTAACCGTTCCGCTCATTTTTACACCGTTACCGATACTTTTCGGATTCGTTCCAGCATATTTATTGTCACCTTTTGAACCGATAGAATTGTTATATAGTAAATCATCAAACATAGCTTTTTGTTTTTTATAACCAACCGTTTGTGCATTGGCAATATTATTTGAAGTTACACTTAATGCATTTTGTGTTGCATTCATTCCTGTAATACTTGTATATAACGCTTTAATCATAACGTATGGACACTCCTTATAAATTTGTAGTTTTTTCTTCTTCAGTTACTTTTGGATCATCCTTCTTTGCATCTTCTGGATTTGTTTCTCCAATTGGCTTATCAGACACTCTCTCAACGAAACGAAGAGATACAACTTTATTATCAATAACGAGCTGTACCTCATTATTTTCTGCGAGGCGAACTGTCTCTACTTGGCCAGTGACTTTTTTGCCATCACCGTCAACACCTCTTACATACTTCCCTAAAAACTTCATTCCACCATCAAGCGCTGTCGAATACATTGTCGTTTTTAAAGAGTCTACTGCTTTCGTCATATTCTGTACTTGTTCCATAAGAGATAATTGTGCTGTTTGGTTCATCATTTGATTCATGTCCATCGCATTAAATGGATCTTGATGTTGAAAACTCGCTAAAAACAATTTTAGAAAATCATCTTTCCCCATTACACCAGGAGTCTTTTGTTCTCCTGCTGAAACTGCATTTGCTTGCCCTACTGCCGGTTGTGCACCATTAACAGATGCGTTCCTATTCTGTGCTCCTGCTTGCAACGGAATATGATTTGTACTCGTTGTATTTAATCCAACTGTTGGCACGCTTTATTCCTCCAATAATCCCGCAAATTCTTTTGATTCTTGTTTCTCATGTTTCGTACTTGTTAATTGCTGCTTTTGCCTTTGCTCTTGTTCTCGCTGTTCTTTACGATTCTCATCTTTATCTGAATAGCTAATTTGAATATTAATTTCTTTTTCTTTTAACTTTAGTCTCAATTCATCAAAAATGATTTCCACACGTTTTTTCGCATCGTGTTTTTCCATTTCTACGTGAACATCAATTTGATCTCCATGTTTTTTCATAAACACTGTTAAAGTACCAAGTTTTTCTGGATTTAACTGAAATAAAACACGTTCTTGTTTCACTACAAACTTTTGTAGTGCCTCTACTTGTGCTTCCATTTTCTTTCCTAAGTCAGGCAATGAAACTTTCTCAGCGCCGCTATTGGATTTTCCTATTTGATCGGTACTCGTTGATTTATTTAATAACTCCGCACCCGCAGAATTTGAATCGTTTAATACATCACCTTCTGGCAGCTCTATCTTTACATCATCGCTCTCAGCTGTCGGAAGATCTACATCTTTAGACTCTTCATGTTTCTTTGCAATATTACAAGTCTCTGTTTCTACAACTTTCAATACTTGCATCGTTTGCTCCGGCATCGTCACTTTATCTAATACCATTTGCATTGTATCTTCTAAACATATAGCATTTTTGATATTCATATTGGAAAGAAGCTCTTGTAATTGTTGTAATTCACCTGCGGGTAATTCGTTAAGTTTTATATTTCCATATTCTTTATATAGCTCTTGTATTTTTTGTATGTATTGATATAACAATTCTGGCTGCACACGTAATTGTTCAATTGCAACCATTTGCTCAGATACAGCTAATAATAACTGTTCTGTCTCTTTTTTTTCTTCTTTCTTTACATTAGGCTCTTCTTTCGTTGCCGTTTTTTTAGAAAGAATGTTTTCTTTTCTATCTTCTGGTGCATCTTCTCGCTTTGTTTTCTCCGTTTTCGGCTGCTGTTTATTTTCCATCCTCATCGCACGATCGAATGAAGAATCTTCACTTTTGGATTGTACTTCTAGCCCTTTTTCTTTTTGCGGAGGTAAACTCTGTTGCACCGGTAATACAGACTGTATCACTACATTCACCTCATCCATTCATACACATTTTCAAATCAAGAAGCATTTTTTCTTCCTGCTTTTCTCTTACTTTTGCAAGCTTTCTACAATCTTCTTGATACATCTCATCAATGACACGTTCTTTTTCTTTTACTTGTTCTAAAAGGCTTTCATTTTTTCGAATAAAATCTTCTGTTTTTTTAATTTTCCGATTCCATTCTTCTATTCTTTCAGGTGAAAACGTATGTGAGGAAAGCATACCAGCCATAATACGTTGCCCAGTTTGTACGACTTTACTACGCGACTTCACAACATATAAATCATATTCTTTTTTTTGTTCTATTTTTCTTTTTTCAGCTGTTAATTCATACACTTCTTTCAAAATCTGTTCTTTTTCTTGATTTATTTGCAATTTTATCGTGTCGTACTGCTGCTTATCCACCTGTTTTCATAGCCCCTTCCTATTATAACGCTCTCTTTTTCTATTATATAGTTTTTTTACAAAAAAATCTGTGAAATATTAAAAAACAAAAAAATAAGACCTGCAGGGCGCGAGGTCTTATACAATGTGGTGCACTGCTTGAACGATATCATCAAATTGGAAACGATCTGATCGACCTTGTTTTAAAAATGAATTTATACCTTCTACTTTATTTTTGCATTCAAAAACATAAGCATTTTCTTCATTTTCTTGAATCGTTCCTAATTTGAAATATAATTCATTTTCTTTATAAATAGATAAAATTTTTCTCATTTCATTTGCCAGTTGCCAATGAGTTGGCGAAACGATTTCTTCCATAATCCTACTAACTGAATCTAGCACTGAAATAGCAGGGTAATGACTGAGTGTTGCAAGCTCACGTTTTAATACAATATGTCCATCTAAAATACCACGTGCTAAATCTGGTACAGGACCGTTTAAATCGTCTCCATCAACGAGCACAGTATAAATACCTGTTATAGACCCCTTTTGCGTTTTCCCGGATCGCTCTAACAGCTTCTTCATATAACTTTCCATTAAGAGTGTTTTACCACCAATCGGTAACTCTTTAACGGCAATATCAACACTTCTACGTGCATCAGCAAAACGAGTAACAGAGTCCATCATAAGTAATACGTTATTGCCTTGGTCTCGGAAGTATTCAGCGATGGATGTTGCAAGCTTAGCTGCGCGAAGTTGCATAAGGTGACTTTCATCTGAAGTCGCTACGACAACGACGCTTTTTTTCATGCCTTCCTCACCTAATTCTTTTCGAATAAAGTCTTTTACTTCTCGGCCACGCTCTCCTACTAAACTAATAACGTTTATATCAGCTTTTGCATTTTTGGCAATCATTCCGAGTAAAGTAGATTTACCAACACCTGATCCAGCGAAAATACCAATCTTTTGACCGATGCCAATTGTTAGCATAGAATCAATGGATTTAATTCCGGTTTCAAATACATCTGTAATCTCTTCCCGTTCAAATGCATGAATAGGCGGAGCATCTAACTTTATTTTTTGCAATGGAATGTTTTCAGCGTTCTCATTTAATACTTCGCCATTTGCACTTAACACTTTTCCGAGTAAATGATTTCCACGAGGGATAACAACATCTTCATCAATTAATGTAACGGAATCTCCGTAACATACCTTTTCTGTCTGTTCAAATGGGAGTAACATATTGTTTTCTTTTTCAATCGCAATTACTTCACATAAAACGCTATGTTCTCCAACGAGACAAACATCTCCGATTTTCGCCTTTGGCCCTTTTGCTACGAAAAACTGCTCTTGTACACTATGAACTTTACCGACTTTCGTATAAAACGGCGTTTCAATAAATGTATTCCATTTTTGGTTTTCATTCATTAACAGTCGATTCATACATTTTGCTCCTCAAACAACTTCTCTTCTTCCCATTTCTGGCGAAGCTTCGCAAATATAGGTGCAAATTTAAATTCAAAGAACTCTTTCTCTTCTTCTAGAACAAATTCACCGAACTGTAAGGAGAAATCGTATTTCCATTCTACTAATTGTAGTAACCAATACTCTTTCGTATTTTCCTTCTCTTCTTGAATACGTTCAAAAGTTTCTGGATGTACGGTAATAACTAGTTTTTCAAACGAAGTAGGCAATGTTTGAACGATGCCCGTTAATATAGGTAACACATCAAGTAATCTAGCATCTACTGCTTGATTCACAATTTTTTCTGCTAGTTGAAAAGATTGATCCCATAACAATTCCGTCCATTCGTATGCTGTTTCTTGTTGATCTTTTTGAAACTGCATATGTGCCGATTCTATCTCTTTCATCTGCTGCTGAACATGCATTTGAAATTCTTCCTGATCCTGTAATAACTGCTGACGCTCTTGTTCTAACATTTGTTGTTCTTTCCTTAGCTGAGTCATTTCCGTATGTAACGATTGTTGCTGCGCAAGAAGTTCTTCATGATCCACTTGGATTTCTTCTTCTACGTGAGCTACTTTTGGTTTTGGAAATTGTAATTCATACGTTTCTTCAGAAAAAGAAACAGAATTCTTCGGAATTCTGTTTTTAAATAAGGACATCATCTTCACCTCTTTGAACGATAATTCTTCCTTCTTTCTCTAGCTTTTTCACCGTACCTGTAATTGTTTGCTGCGCTTTCTCAGCATCCGTCATCTTAAGCGGTCCTAAGCCATCTAATTCTTCTAGAATCATCTCTTTACGGTTTGAAGACATACATGTAAATAATTTCTCTTTAATTTCTTCTTTTGCAATTTTAAGTGCTTTCGCAATGACACCGTTATCTGTAATTTCCTCTAATACACGGCGAAGTGCAAGATCTTCAAGACCAAGTAAGTCTTCAAAGACAAACATATTTTCTTTAATTTTTTCAGATAACTCATAATCAACTTCATCCAGCTTTTGAAAGACTGTTTTTTCAACGCCTCGTGAAACGTTATTTAAAATGTTCACGATTGTTTTTAAGCCATCTGTTTTATTAATTGCACTAAATGCCATATTATTTAATTTTGCTTTTAATAACTCACCAATTTGATTAATGAGTTCACCGTCAACTTGCTCTAGTTTCGCAATACCCATTACCGTTTCTACTCGCTTATGATCTGGCAATCTCTCAATTAACTGCGAAGCAAGTTGTGGTTTAATATAAGAAGCAATAATTGCAATTGTTTGTGGTGATTCATCATTAAGCACTGTAAGAAGTGGCTCTAAATCTGTAAGCGAATTTAAGAATTCAAATGGATTATCTTTGTTATACCAAAGGTCTTCCAATAATTTTTCAAGCTCATCTTCTGGCATATTTTTAAATATGCGTCGAATGTACTCTTTATCTGGAGTGATTAAGTTCAATTCTTTTACATTAAGTTCATATAAGAATTCCCCTAGTACATTCTCTAACGTTTCTGGTTTATATACACGAAACTTCGCGATTTCACGAAGTAACACTTCTTTTTCCTCAGCCGTCATATATTCAATGACTTTCGCTGCCACCTCTTCATTTAATGTACGAATGAGGATGGCAGCTTTTTCTTTGGAGGAGATTTCATCTAACATCGTTGTTCCTCCCTTACTGTCCGTTTAACCATTTTTTAATTACTTTTGCAGTACCTTCTACATGTTCCTTCGTAGCATCCTGTACTTGTTCATCTAACGTCGGTTCTTTCGGTTCTTCTGGTTCAGGTCTTGCTTTTGGCTCTGGTACTATTTTCTCTTCAGGAATTTCCATAATACTTTCACTACTTGCAGCAACTTCCTCTTCTGCTAAGTATTCTTCATATTCCTCTTCTTCTTTCTTTCTCTTACGTCTTGCTAAGAAGAACCATAATAGACCAACGAGCGCTAACACGCCTCCTGTAATTCCACCGATTAACCACCAGTTCATACCACTTGCTTCTGGCTCTTTCTTCTTCTCTTCTTTCGGTTGATCAAACTGAACTGTTACCACATTAACTTGACCATTTGTAAAGTTTCCATTTTGATCAGCTTGAAGTCCAGCTGCTGTACCAATTGCTTCTTTGAAAGTTGTCATATCAATTCTTCGTTTTACTAACGTATCATTATCTACCCATACAACAACATTTGTTTTCGTTAATTCTGGATGTTTCTTAATCGTTTCAACTGTTTTATCTATTTCATAGTTTTCGATTTTGTTACCATTTTTATTATCGTAGACGATTTTGCCATTTTGATTATTGTTCGTACCGTAGTTTGGCACTTCGCCGTTTGCCGTAATGCCAGCACCTTGCTTCGCATCTGCTCCTTCTTGCGCAGTAGAACTTTCCTCTTGCTCTTGTTTACTACGAAGTACACCTTTATCACCATATTTTTCAGACTGACGTGTAACTTCGTCGTAGTTCACAGATACTTTCGTATTCACTTTATATTCATTCGGCTTAAACATCGTCATTAACGTTGCATCGATATCTTGCTTTAATTTACCTTCAATTTGGTGTTGCATCTCTACTTCTTTCTCATAAGAAGAAGAACTACTAGAATGCGCTTCATCTGCCCCTTTTGAGATCACACCTTTTTTGCTATCTATAACACTCACTTCTTCGGCTTTTACACCAGGAACTGCCGCACTAATCATTTGCTGTACACCCGCAACTTGATCAGCCGTTAATAGTTGACCACGTTTCACACCAACTGTAATCGCCGCTGTCCCCTTTGCTTTTTCTTCATCAAAAATTGTCTCTTTTTCAGGTAATGTAATTTGAACATTTGCCGTTTCTATTGCCGCAAAGTTTCTTACAATATCTTGCTCTAATTGCTTTTTCGTACCGACAATTTGCTTCATTTTTTTATCTTGCTCACTTGAACCGAGCGAGCTTTCTAATAAAATTTCCTCACCGCTTTTTGAATTAAACGGTAATCCCATTCCATTCATTTCTTTTCGAACCCATGGAGCATCATTCTTTTGCACACGAATCGAACCATCGGCTGCTAATTGGTAATCGACACCTAGCTTCGATAATTCTGCTGTAATCTCTTGCTTGTCTGCATCATTTAAATTTTGATATACAACAACATATTTATCTGGCAAGGTGAAGTATAAAAGTGCTCCTGTTACAATTGCTAAAAGCGCAGCACCAATGACTAACTTATGCCACGTCTTTAACGATTGGAAAACATTTTTTAACTTTTCCATTTAAACACACCCGTCCATTTTCCTAAATTTGCATATTAATTAGTGACTTATAATTTTCAATAAGATTATCACGTACAAGAGCAGCCGTTTTCATTTGAGACTCAGCTTTCTTTTGCTGAATTAAAACGTCATGTGTTTCTCCTACCCCTTTTGTTAATAAATCATATACCGCTGTTTGCGCATTGTTTTGCGTTTGATTCATATCTTCCAATAAATCGATAAACTTTTTCCCCTCGACTACAGGTGTTTCTGAAGTTTTCGGTGCACCAATTGACTGAATCGCGCCAAATGGCTGTGTATGTAACATTGGTTGGATTTTCATCTTCCCCTATTCCCCCTTTATCCTCGGCCGATTTCTAAATCTTTATCAAGCATTTTTTTATTCGCATTTAATACACTTGTATTTGCTTCGTACATTTTTTGAGCAACCATTACATTCGTCATTTCAGCAGTCACATCTACATTCGGATAACGTACATATCCTTCTTCATTAGCATGCGGATGCGTCGGATCATACACTAAGTTTTCAGTTTTGTCCGCTTCAATACTTTTTATTTTCACTCCGTTAGTAGGTGCACTGTTTAACATATTTGCAAAGCTATTATTTGATTCAAGTACTACACTACGGCGCTCATACAAATCTGCCCCCGGAGCTGCCGTTGTATTTGCATTTACAATATTATTTGAAGTAACTTCCATCCATTTTCTCGCTGTTGTCAGCCCTGATCCACTTGCATTAATTGCCTGAAACATCGTTGTCTCTCCTTCTACTATTAACGTCCACGCGCTGCTTGGTTAATTGCGTATTGTGTATTAATCGCGTTAATTGAAACACCATATAATTGGTTTGCTTTCATTAAATCTAGCATTTCCGTCGTTACATCCACACTATTTCCATCTTTATTCGTTTGCATTGATTTCGTTTGAATCTTTGCATACGTATTTTTCGCATTTACTGTCGGTAAGTGCATTTTATTCGTTTGATATAAATCTGGATTGCTGTTTAAATCTGCAGCATTACGCTTATATAATGCACTACTTTTATTCATTTGCTCAGCAAATGTAACGTCTTGTGCTTTATAGCCAGGTGTATTCGCATTTGCAATATTACTAGAAACGGTATTTCGTTTCGTCACTAAATAATTCATATAATGGCTTACATCACTCACTAAATCTGGCATACTCCACACCCTTCCTTTTTAACTTATCATTTTGAACATAATGATCCACTGATGGAAGTTTCACTTCATTATTTAATTTCCTATATGTATTTATTAAAATATTTACTATTATGTACCCTTACATATTTTATTCCATTTTTACATTGTTGTCTTTAGAAAAATACAAAAATATAAAAAGAATATAAAAAAACTGTATACGCGTAGGAATCTATATAACATTTCAATATATTTACGACGAACTGAACCCTATTTTTATATTATTTAGATTACTTCTATTTTTTACAGCCATAAAATGAAACCTCAACCAGCGGAATTCTTTATTTACATGAAGGAATGGACCCCCTTTCAAAAAGAGGAATCCGTTCCCGCACATTAGTATTAATATTTACCGTAAAATGAATTTGCTTTCATTCGCCCATCATTTGTCATAATCATTTCTTCCAAAATCTTTTGCTTATCACGAATATGCTGTGCTGCCTTAATGATGAATGGGCTTACTTCTGCCGCAACTTTCGAGCGCGTTTCTTCATCCAATGTCATCATCCAACGATTTAACATCGCGCTCTTCTCAGCAAACTCTCCATCTGACACTTGCAATTCACCGATTTCATTAAAACAGCCGACAAATGCTCGATAAATATCATTGTTCATTTTCAAGCGCTCCGCGGTAACCGTCTATTAAATCTTGTAACACTTTCACAATCGCATCAATATCTTTCGCTTCACGTGTTACTTTCATCGTTTGAATTTGAACGCTAATCCAGTCATATAAACCATAAAGACTATCATATAAATCTTTCGTAATCTCAGGATTTAATTGAAGCTTTAATTCTTCAAAAATACGTTCCAACTTTTCAAGAAGTGCATCCCCTTCTTGTAGTTTAAAAGTATGTAAAAGTTCTTCTAAATTACGAAACTCTACAATACATCTTTCATAAATAAAAATTGTATTTTTAATCGGATTACTCGTCATAATATCATTTTGCATATAACGTTGCCATGCTTGCATACGATCACTTCCTCAACTTTCATTAATCATCACTTTTTTGTTTTGTCATTGCTTTAATTGTTTTTAATTGGCTATCTAACGCCGCTAATGTACTTTCTAACTTTTGATACTTCTTCACGATTTCATCTTGCTTTTGTAAGTTTTGTGACTCAATGTCTTTTATCTTCTTATCTAAATCACTTACACGTGAATCAATGTTTTTTACACGTTCGCCAACTATACCTTTATCACCGAATAATTTATCAAGTGGTTCTTCCATCATTTTTCCTAAACCGTTAGAACTAAAGAAAAATTGCTTCGCTGCATCTGGCTTTTCTTTTAACGCTTTCGTTAATGCTTCATCATTAACTTCCATCGTTCCATCTTGTTTTAATTGAATACCAAATGAGAATAAATAATTACCATCTTGAGAAAATGTTACGACATTATTCATCGCTTGGCGTACACTTTGCATAATCGTTTGCCCTTGGAAAGCTCCGCCTTTTCCAGCAAAGATATCTATTGTAGAAACAGCTTTATTATAATCCGCTACCATCTTTTTAATAATATTTGATGCATCGGTTACGTTTGAGTCACTTACTGTAAACTTCAGTTCTAGTCCTTTTTGATCTGCAGCTTTTACATCTGAATCCGCTCCACCACTAGACTTATTTTCAACTATCGGATCTGTTACTTTTAAAAGCTCAACCTTCACACCAGGAAGTGTTTCAATTGTGTTGCTTGCGCTTTGTTCTTCGACACCATTGATACTATATATTGCATCTAACGCTTCATTAATCGTGTTTAATTTCACTTCCGTAGAACCTTCCACTTTCGAATAAAACAAATCTGTAAGCACATTTGACGGTGTTTGTTCCAATTTAATATTATTCGCTGCCCCTTCTTTCGTAGAGGACATAAAAATTTTCTTACCAAGTGTATATGCTGATACACCATAATCTCCATCATTAATTTTATTAATTAAATCTTTATATGTCATATCAGTTGTTACTTTTATTTCTTTTTCACCTAGTTTTATCGTTTCATTTCTTGGAAGCTTCGCATTTATATCCGTTATTTCATTAGATGCAATCTGATGACGCTGTGCAAGTTGATTAATTTTTATGTTAAAAGTTCCCGCAATAGCCCCGCCATCTGCTTTTACATTAATATATCCGTCTTGTGATGTTGTTACCTTTTTTTCATTTCCTTTAAAGGCTGCTAAATTTTTAAATGTTTGCGTGAAAGAACTAAATTCCGATTTTAAACTTGTATATAAAAGTTTATCTTGTGAAAGGCTATTCTTTTCATTTGTATACGGCGTTTTCCTCATATCTAGCGCATTCATTTCTAATTCAACGAAATTAGAAGTATCAATCATGTTATTTCCGAGGTTCCAAATCTGTTGTCTACCGCCAATACCTGTTAACGTTCCTGCCATATTTCTCACTCCTTATTTTTTTACATGTAGTCTAAAATACTCGTTTTACTCATCGTGCTAACCGCTTTAAGCGTCGCTTCATACGTCGCATTAATATACGCCAAATCAGAAATTGCTACAGCTAAATCAACATCTTCAATTTCTTTACGATTTTCTTGAAGCGCTAGATTTTGCTCGCTTAAAATTGTCTTAAACGTATCTACAGTGTTCATCGTTGCTCCTACTTCTGTTGTACGATTAATAACACCATCCAAGTTTTTCTTATTTTCCGCTAAAAACGGCTGTAACGCCTTTTGATCACCACTTTGCATCGCGTCTTTCATCTTTACTAACGTTTGAATAACAGGGGTTAGTAAGTTCTCGCCATTACGAAACGCTTTAATTTCATAACCATCATTCAGCTTCCACATTACATCTTTTTCGCCGCCCTGGTATGTTCCATCATCTGCAAATGGAGGTTTCTCTGCACTATCTCCACCAAACAGATAGCGACCTTGCTCTTTCGTATTCGCTAAATATACAACTTGTTTTAAAATTTGATCGATTTCGGCACCGATTGCCTTTAATTCTTTTTCACCATTTGGTCCATTTAACGCTTGTATTGTTAATTGATCTGCTCTCGTTAAAGATTTCACAATACCTGATAATGTAGTTTCTGTCTGACTTAGTACATTTTTAGAATCCGCTATATCTTTTTGCATTTGTTCAATATTCGCCAACGAATGTTGAATCGCGAATGATTTACTTGCTGCAAGTGGATCTTCGCTCATAAGAAGATTTTTCTTCCCTGAAGTTACTTGATTTCGATGATATTGCTGCTGCACATTTAAATCCATTAGCTGATTCTTTGCCCAATTTGCATTTTGAAATGTAGATACTCTCATTTCTATCTCCTCCTTACTTATTTTGAATCAATTACTATTCCCTATCGGATAATCGAAAACAGACTATCAAACACTTCATTCATCGTAGAAATAGCTTTAGAGTTTGCTACGAAGTATTTTTGGAAGGCCATTAAATTTACCATTTCCTCTTCCATGTTCACGCCTTCGACACTCATCTTTTCTTGCTGAATACCTTCTAATAAATCTCCATGAATTTTTTGATAACCATTCACTTCACTTTTATCAGATGCTACCTTGACGATGAATTGGTCCAATGCTTTTTTATAGGAAAGACCTTCTTTATAATTGTCATCTGTAATTCCTGCCAGTTTATTTGCAGTTTCAGCAGATATTTTCATTTTCGAAAAATCATTCACAAATTCTGGATTTAGCTTCAACTCTTTCGCATAATCCCCAACGAAGAATTCTTTTCCCATCACTGTATTTACTTCATTTTTCATTGAACTCATTAAGTCTTCAAGATTTTTCTTATAACTAGCAATCTGCCCTTTCGTATCAACCGCTGATTTTATTGCACCACTAGTTAAAGGGATTTCCGAACCATATATTTCAACTGACATTGGCTCTTTCGTTTTATTTAATTGGAGCGGATATGTATCTTGTCCATTTACTGTTAAAACGCCATTCATTCTAACACTTGCGATATTAGGATTCATAGATTCATAAGATACTTCTATATTGGCGTACTTTGACATTTCTGTAACGATGCGGTCACGTTCGTCTAAAAGTTGATTCGGTACTTGTGTACCAGCTTGCCCAATTTTTTTATTTGCCTCTGCTAAACTAGCAGCAAGACGATTAAATTCATTAACATGTGCTTCAATATCTTCTGTCGTCTGCGCTTCTACTGAATCTAAGTTTTTCGCAAGTTTATTTACCTGACTTGTAAACTTTCCAGTTTCAGAAATTAGCGTATCATAATAGTTTGATTGATCCGGATTTTTTGCAACTTCCCGAAAAGCATTAAAGAATCCATCCATTAAACTAGATATTGAATTTTTCCCTGTCGTTCCTACCATAGACTCTACTCGTGATAAAACAGAATTCTTATAATTATAGTAAGCAAGCTGAGATAATTGGTCGTTAAACTGTTTCGTTTTCACTTCATCTGTAATACGATCAACACCTAACGTTTGTACACCGTATCCTATTCTTTGTTCCGGCGTATGCCCATTACTTGCTCCAACAGAACCGAAATTTACCGCTTGACGTACATATCCAGGTGTATGAATGTTAGACAAGTTTTGTTTCGTCGTTTGTAATCCCATTTGTGCCGCTAACATGCCCGATAACGGGGTATTATAATCAGATAATCTCATAATGCTTCACTTCCCCTTTACAATAGTTCGTTCATAAAGATTTGCGAATTATTGTTTCGTTCTAAGTTATATTCAGAAACAGAATCCACAATACTTTCTGTAGTTTTTAATAGTACGTTTAAGTAATATTGATTTTTCAAAAGAATCATTTTTACATTCTCTTCTAATTCAGTTAAGTTTTTTTGTAATTTTTCTATTTTTTCAATTTCTTCTTGAGAAAAATACAAAAATAACGCACTTACGCGAAATGATTCCACTCCTTGTTCTTTACAAAATTGAACAACCATTTCTTCAAATGAATTTGATAACTTTTTTAAACCATCAATGTATTGCAATTGCTCTACTTGCAGTTTTTGAACCGCATTTACATTTTTATGTTTTAAATTCTCATATATTTGTTCTCCAAGCGCTTGAATGTTTTCATATGCTTTTTGAATAATAACGAGCTTTTCATATAATTGTATATACATATAGCTTCCTTCCCTTTTACAAGACTAAATTTACAATTAAACCGTGGATTTCTCCAATTTGATTTAACATTTCTAAATGTCCCGTTTTTGTATTAATTAAATTCATAACATCTTCTAACTCATTTAATCCCATTTCCGCCTGCTTCACAATCGTCATTTTTTGTGAATATCCATAACGCGGATGACGAGACATGACATCTTTATATTGCAATACATTATCAACGTAAAAATTCAAAAATGATTTTACTGTATTTTTGTATTCCATTACGTTATCAAGTGTTAATTCCATTTCAATTTTCTCTTTAATTTCTCCAATATTATCAACAAACGCTTCCATTTGTTCTAACAATTTATCTTTTTTCGGATCTGCATGCAAATTATCCGAAAATGCAAGTCCTGTCCTGACATTTGCTTCTTTCGGCATTTGAGTAGCAGGCGGTATATGCGATAAAATTGGATTATGCGAGATAGAACGCAGCATATATATCACCTATTTATTTTTTTATTTCTTCCTAAAGTTAATCGTAAAATCTAGTTATTTATAATTATACTCTGAACACTAATATTTTGCAGTTATTTTTTATAGAAGATATGTTACAATTTAGCATGAGGTGGCACAATTCTATGAATATTTTTCTTTGTGGTTCAAATCAATTAACAGCATTAGATCAAGAAGAGATTAAAAAATTTTTAACTGACTATGCTCACAAACATAAAATTTACATATTATGTTATAAATCTATTGAAAATGAGGTACTTCGTTTTTTCGTCGAAAACGAAAGACTCGCTCAAAATTTATGCCTTTACACGCTACAACCGTTACAAGCAGTAACAGATGAATTTCAAGAAATCGTTGATTATTTAAAAAAACACGGAGCCGAGTATGTTGCTTTTGATCATCCTTCCGACTCTATTTACCGATCAGATTATATGTTTTTTGTTAAACAAATTATTGAAGATACCGATTTAGTTCTCTGTTTTTATAACGGAGACAAACATACATCTGTCATTCCCGTTGATATTGCAAAAGAAGCTGGGATTGATGCTGTCATTTACGATTTACCAGGTTTACATGAAAAGCAAATGAAAAAAAGCTTTGAACAAAAAATTCGTATGATGTAAAGGGGGCGGCACAATATCGTTATTGTGCCCATTGTAAATATGATAATTGAACAAGATTATGATCATTTTATCGCGAGTTTTAAACAACAATTCAATATGGATATCGCTTCGTATAAACAAGATAGAATGCGACGTAGAATCGATGCTTTCATTTCAAGAAAAGGCTTTGAAAACTACACTACTTTCTTAAATACTTTACGTGTCGATCAAAGCTTATTTTTAAGTTTCATTGACTATATTACAATTAACGTTTCAGAGTTTTTTAGAAATAAAGAACGTTGGCAAACACTAGAATCGAAAGCACTGCCAAAATTACTCGAACAAAATAATGGAAAATTAAAAGTATGGAGTGCCGCTTGCGCTGCCGGTGAAGAGCCATATACACTCTCTTTAATTTTATCGAAACATCTATCTCCATTTCGCTATGAAATACTAGCAACAGATCTTGATTTTCATATTTTAGAGACTGCAAAACGCGGCCAATATACGGAACGTTCTTTAAAAGAATTACCTAGCGATTTGAAAGAGCGTCATTTCACAAAAGAGGATGATATATATTCATTGCATCAAAACATAAAGCAAAACGTCACGTTCAAACAACATGACCTGTTAATGCAGTCGTTCGATACAAATTACGATTTGATTATTTGTCGTAACGTAATGATTTACTTCACAGAAGAAGCAAGAACTAAGCTTTACGAAAAGTTTAGTCGTTCTTTACGAAAAGGCGGGGTGCTATTTGTTGGTAGCACAGAACAAATTTTAACACCCGAACGATTCAATCTTCAGCGCTTTGATACATTCTTTTACGAAAAAATATAGAAAAAACAGGGTAAATTCATCCTGTTTTTTTGTATTTTTTCACCAAAATCATAACGAAGAATTGCGGGATTACATTCAAAAAACTAACTAATAGTAATAATTGATACGGCGTAAACGGTTTAAAATAACCCCGATGCCAGCTTACCCCTAACTCAATCTCCATCTTGTATAGAAAATAAAATGAAATAATTATAGATAGTATATTGCCTATAATAAAAGGAATTGTATTGCTAAAAAGTTTAGAGAAAAAAGCAAGAATCGAAGTTCCTATCACCATGATTACATACCCAATCATAGATCCGTTAGCAAAGTCTTGATACATCGAAAAATAGACAAAAGGAAAGCAGTATAAACAAACTATTAGAATCATAACGATTAACTTCCTCACAGTTTCGCCCCCTTTTTTGATTATATTCCGACAATAGTGTAATTTTACACTATTGTCGGAAAAATTAGCAAATACCTTTCCCTTGTTGACGCTCTTATAAACATACAAACCCCCGAATCATGTCCATGATTCGGGGGTTCCATTCATTTTTTTATATAACTCGAATTAAAATAATACAAACAATCCATATAAAGAGGAACAGAAACGTCATGGACCATTTATGTTCTTGCATCGTTTGTTTCAACGCCTGTGATAATTGTGTCATATTCATTTCTGCAAGTGCTCGCCATACACTTGCATCCCGCTCTTTAGCCGTGCGATCCGTGACACTAATTAAAATGGTTTCATTAGATAATTTCGTTATATACGCAGTAATAACCGTTACCATTAAATTTATATTGCCTTCCGACGAATCACTCTCCACGTTAGAAAGGAGTGCACTTACATCTAGTAACGGAATATGTACCTTTCTACCAAATGATAGTTGTACTTCAGCGAAATCATACGTTCCATCTAATAAAGGCAGTTCTTTTATATGTGCCTGTTTCACAAGCCCTTGCAAGCTTCTCATTATTTGTTCATATACTTTTTCAGTTTGCTTTCCTTCTCCAGATAACACGTGTAACTTTTTAAAAAGCTGTAACACTGTATCCATCTCTTTAGAAAGCATTTCTTTCACAATCTTTCCGTCACCTAAGCTAGCAAGTAAAATTCCGATTTCATTATTTTTCATAATGATTTTGGAATGCCCAGTAAACACTAGGTTACTACGTTTTCGTTCTTTCTGAATCTCATGTTCTGAAATAGCTGCAGGCTGTTTTAATGGTTGTAGCGTCTTATTTTCAATTGTCGTACGTTTAATTTCCATTTAAGCGCCTCCACTACGGTGAAATAATTAGCCCCATTCTTTATTACTCTTTAAAACTAAAAACAGTACGAATAAACCTGACATAATCGCAAACACATTAGAAGCTTGTACCCCTTGTTCACTATTTTCTTCCTTTTTCTTTTGCGGTTCTTCTATTTGTTCTTTCTTTTTCGAAACGACTCCATTGTCATTTCTACTTATTTTCTCTTTTTGAGCCTTTCCATTACTTACTTCCTTATGATCCTTCAGTGGCTCTTTTATAAAGTAAGTAATATCTTCTTTCTCTTTCAGCGGCTCTTTTATAAAATCATTTATTTTCTCTTCTTGCTTCGGAATTTGGACAACTGGCGGTTTTTCTTCCTGTAGCGGAACCTCTTCTTTTGAGTCTTCCTGCTTCTCAGGTTCTTTCTTCTCTTCTAATTTATCTTCATTCTCTCGTTCTTCTACTTTTTTATCCTCTTCTGTTTTTTTCTCCAAAACAGAAACGATATACTCACTTGCCTCGACCAGTTTATTGCCGGCCGCATCCACTACCTCTACAACTAGTTCGTATGTGCCAATTGGCAATGCATCCGTTATTTCAAATACTTTTTGCCATTCCATATCACGCTTATTGTAATCTAATAAAATTGTAATCTCTTTATTATCTGTCCCTTTTAATGTAACACGAACTTCTTTCACAACCGATTCTGCATCTGCCGCCTTCACCCGTACACGTATAGGATCGCCTTGTTTTCGTTCAATTACGTTATCCTTCGCCTCGTCAACAGTAACTTTATGCAACTTCGGCAACTCTTTATCTATTGTTGGTGTTTCATTATTTATACGAATAAGAGGAACTTTCACTTCATTTTCTAAGAGCTCTTCTTTTTCATTTTCTTTATAACTTTGAACGAGCTGCAGGTTCCAATCACCTTGCAAATCAAAAATCCCGACCTTATAATTAGCAACCCATCGCTTCGTTTCTTCTTCATAGTTAAAAGATATCATTCTTTCTTGCTCATATGGATTGCTGTTTTTTGGTAACTGTAACATACCTTTTATACTTTGAACATTTTGCTCTTTTGGCTCTACAATAATCTGCACTTCTTCGCCAACCTGTAATTCTTGCTTATTTACTGTAATAACCACTTGATCCGTCTCTATCTTTTTTTCGGTTTCTTGTTCATTTTTTTCTTCTTGTTGTTCCTCTTTATCTTGCTTCATTTCCACTTGCTCTGGCTGATCTTGAACTTCCTTATTTTCTTCTTGCACATTCACTTCATTTATATTTTTCTCTGGCACATTTTGCTCTTCCGCCTGACTTTGCAGCGGGAAGAGCAAGCACACATGTATGCATAGCCAGCAAATTAGAAAAAACTTTACGTTTTTCATCCGCCTGTTCAAACTCCTATTTCAATGCCTTATAGTGATTTCGTCACTTTCACTCCGAAAAATCCATCTACATTTACAAGTTCACCATATGCCACCAATACATCATTTACATAAATTCGAATTGGTTCATCAATATCTTCATCTAAAACAACGGCTTCATTTTCTTGTAAACTTAATATATCTTGAATTGTTTTCACTGTACTTCCAAATACAAATTTCACGTTCATTTCTACATTTTGTAGAATGGATGTATCCATATACACTGGCTCAATTTGTTTCACTTCTTTAAATTCAATCGGTTGTACAACAGGTTCTACAACCTCTTCTTCTATTTCTTCCTCAACAATCTCTTCTTCTGCTTCCACCATTGGATATAGCAGTCGTCTTACCATTTCTTTCGCTTCTGAAATTGGTAAAATTTGATACATTTTTGATTGAAGCAAGTCGCCGATTTCAAGATTAAACGTTATTTGGACAAGCTCATCCACTTCCATTGCTTCTCCCAAATATTCCATCTCTTCTTTTAATGTAACAAATTTAACGTCTGGCGGCGTCATGTCCATTTTCTCTTTAAACATTTCTGACATTGCTGTTGCAGCATGCCCCATCATTTGGTTCATGATTTCTTTAATACCGCTCAGTTCTAATTCGCTAAGCTCTTTCTCAGGGTCGATCTCCCCTGTTCCCATCATCATTAAATCTACCATTGTCAAAGCAACATCTTTCGTAAATACGAACACGTTCTCATTTTTTAAGCCTTCAACAAAATCGACATTTAAAATAACAAAAGGAACTGGTACTCCGTCATAATGACGCACATTAATCGCTTCTACATTTGGTGTACTAATCGTAACCGGTTGATTTAAAAGCGTTGATAATACAGTTGAGGCTGAACCGATAGAAATGTTCGCAATTTCCCCAAGTACATCTTTCTCTTCTTGCGTTAACTGCTCTTTTTCAACATGTTCTTCTACAATCTCAGCTTCCACTACTTCTGCCGGCTCGTCTTGCTCTTCACCAGACAATTGTAGTAATTTATTTATCATCTGTTTCGTATGTTCAACTGGAACAATTTGTACAAGTTTAGAGTTTACTAGATTATCTATTTTAAGGTCAAATGACACTTTAACAATCGTATTATTTCCAGTTATTCCAGAGATTTTCTCCATCTCTTCTGATAGCTTTACAACTTTAATTGTCGGCGGAGACATGTCTACTGTATCTTGGAAGAATTCCGACATAGACGTCGCTGCGAATCCCATCATTTGGTTCATCGCTTCTTGTACAGCACTTAGCTCTAATTCGCCAAGTTCTTTCCCTTCTTCCACTTCACCTGTCCCCATCATCATTAAATCAGCAATCGATAAAGCAACATCTTGCTGAAGGACAAGTAAATTCTCCATATCTAACCCTTTTGTAAAATGAATGTTTAATACAACATGAGGAACCTCAACATCACTTGTATCATATAAATCCACTAACTCTACATGAGGAGCAGTTATACTTACTTGCCTATTTAAAATTGTTGATAATACTGTCGAAGCTGAGCCAAATGATATATTTGCGATTTCGCCAAGAATATCACATTCTTGAGGCGTTAAAAGCTCCTTTTCTTTATCTAGCACAATTGTGCTCGTATCCCCTTTTGTGTGTTGCTCAGGCATTTTCCCTGCCTCCTCATTTTTGTTTTTCTATCAAATGAATACACTTTAACTCATTCTATTTTAGCAAACTTCCTACACTAATCGTGAATATGTATTTATTTCCATTTATATATTAATTTTCTTATATTTGCATAGTTAACAAAAAGCTCCCCAATTGTTTACAAGTGGGGAGCTTTCCTTCATTCCTATTATAAACCTTCTGGGTTTAAAATGAGGACCACTCGTCCATCGCCGAGAATCGTCGCGCCAGAGAAATAGTTCGAACTATCTGCAAAGAAGTCGCCTAATGACTTTAAGACTATTTCTCTTTGACCGATAATTGTGTTTACAATTAGTCCATAGCTACGATGTGTATTACGAACAATTAACACAGGAACCATTTGACTATCATATGACCCAAACGCCTCATCTACTGTTTTTTCACCAAATACAGTACTTAAATGCTTCACTTCAATAATTTGATCACGATAGTTTAACACGTCTTTTCCTTGTACGGATTGGATGTCTTCTCTCTTAATTCGAATCGCTTCGACAATGTTACCAAGAGGTAGAGCATAGCGCGTGTCATTTGTTTGAACAAGCATGGATTGAATAATAGATAACGTTAACGGAAGTTCAATTCTAAATGTACTTCCTTTTCCTTCCTCTGAATCAATAATCAAATGCCCACCTAGACTATGAATTGTATGTTTTACAACATCTAATCCAACGCCACGTCCTGAAAGATCCGATACTACTTCAGCTGTACTAAATCCTGGTTGGAAAATGAGGTCATACACTTCACGATCCGTTAATTTATTTGCCTCAGATTCTGTTACAACGCCATTTTTAATCGCTTTTTCTAATACTTTTCCTTTATGAATACCATTTCCGTCATCCGTAATTTGAATAACGACATGATTTCCACTATGAAAAGCTTCTAATTTAATCGTACCTGTCTCATTTTTTCCTGCATCACGACGTTGTTCAACAGTTTCAACCCCATGATCAATCGCATTACGAATTAAATGAACAAGCGGATCACCGATTTCATCAATTACAATTTTATCTACTTCAGTGTCTTCACCTGTAATTTGTAAATCGATTTTTTTTCCTAAATCTTTCGCTAACATACGTACCATACGAGGGAATCGATTGAAAACAGTTTCTATCGGTACCATACGCATATTTAATAGTACATTTTGAATATCTTTCGAAATATCACCTAATCGATTTAAATGCTCAATTAACTCCTTGTTTTGAATCGTTTGTGCCAATTCATCAATACGCCCACGTTCAATTACACTTTCTTCAAACATGTTCATTAATCGTTCGATTTTCTCTAATTGAACACGAATGGAACGATTCTCACCTTTAGCATTTTTCGTTTTTGCAGCGCTTTTCGTTGGTGTAGCACTTGCTGGTTGCTTCGCTGCCTCCATAGGGGCTTCGACCTGCGTAACTACATCCGATTGGATCATTTCTTCTACTTGCACAACTTCTTCTGTAGCAAACTTCGAATCTACTTCCTGTAAAGATTCTCCTTGTTTCACTACTACTTTTTCAATTTCAGAAACGTGAAGGACTACCTGTTTCAATTCTTCTACACTACGATCCGTATTCATAAATACTGTGAACTCAAATCCGAAAGCATCTGCTTCGATTTCTTCAATACTAGGAACCGTTTTTTGTATATCACCTATATTTTGCAGTGCTTCAATACACATAATGGCACGTACTGCTTTTAAAATAGCTTGCTGTTCAACGGTTATATGCACTTCATGCGAAACTGTATCATCTATGCTTATAGACTCTTGCTCTACATGTTCCGCACTAGTTTCTACATTTCCGTTCAATAGCGCTTCTAATTTTTGTTTCGTTGAAACTACATCAATATTACCCATTCCGCCTTGTTGCACATCTGCAACCATTTTCTCTAAATTATCAATACACTCAAAAATCACATCAATAATATTCGCATGTACTACTATATTCCCATGACGAATTTCATCTAAAACGTTTTCCATTTTATGCGTTAAATCCGCCATTTCCGTAAATTCCATACTCGCAGACATACCTTTGAATGTGTGAGCTGAGCGGAATATCTCCCCTACTACACCCATATCAGCAGGATTCTGTTCTAAAATTAGCACATTTTCATTTAGCGACTGCAAATGTTCTTCCGATTCTTCAAAAAATATATTTAACAGATCTGTTTGCATTTTCATCCCCTACCTGTCTAACAAACATTTCATTTATGTATAACAATTTAGTGTTTTAAAACGAGAAAAAAGGGGGCCACACATCTATCCGTTATCACTGTTTTGATTCCTTGTGGCGCCCCTTTTATATTAGCTGTTTGCTACTTTTGTTAAAGCTTCGATTACACGATCTGCTTGGAATGGCTTTACAATAAAGTCTTTTGCTCCACCCTTAATTGCATCTAATACCATACCTTGTTGTCCCATTGCTGAACAAATAACAACCTTTGCACTTGAATCAATTTTCATAATTTCTTTTAACGCTTCAAGTCCGTCCATTTCTGGCATAGTAATATCTAATGTTACAATATCAGGTTGAAGTTCTTTATATTTTTGAATCGCTTCTACTCCATTCTCTGCTTCTCCGATAACCTCAAATTCAGAATTACTTTTTAATAAGTTTTTAATCATCGTTCGCATAAACATTGCATCGTCTACAACTAAAATTTTATGTGCCATTCTATTTGGTTCTCTCCTTCTATGTATAAATATATCTTAATATTTCACCTTATCATTCTCACTCATTATACAAAATAAAACGATAAAATTTAATATTTTTTTAAAAGAATTTCTGTATTTTTATTATTTTATTACTAAAATAAAAATATACTATTCTTTAATATAAATGACAACGCGACGGTTTTTCTCCCAATTTTGCGGTGAATCATTTGGTACGACTGGTTTTGTGTCTGCATATCCTACCGCAGCTAACCTTTTATCCTCCACATTATACACTTCAATTAAGTGGTGAATCATATTAGCCGCCCTCGCTGAAGATAATTCCCAATTAGAAGGGAACTTCTCGTTATGGATCGGTCTACTATCTGTATGCCCTTCCACAACAATCGGGTTTGGTACAGATTGAAAAAATCCGACTAATTGACTAATGATCTCTTTTGCTTCAGGTTTAACGTTCGCATCACCCGTATCAAATATTAAATTATCTACTATAACGACGCTCACTCCCGTATCTTCTCGGTATACATTCACTTGACTAATACCGTTACTATCTACATATGCTTTTAACTTTTTGTACAAGTCATCCATTCGCTTTTTTGAGATCATTTTTTCATCATTTTTTTCATGTGAAATATCTGGTATTGTATTTCCCATTACTTTTGCATCAACTTGCTCCACGTCACTAAACTTTTCAAGCATCTTTGATAATTTTACTGTATCTTGCTTTGATGTAGCAACTAGTAATACAAAGAAAGTTAATAATAACATCGTTAAATCTGTAAAAGTCGTCATCCAACGAGGCGATCCCTTTTGCGGTCGTTTCATCATAACCATAACACTCCTTGCAATATTAGGCTGCTCGTTTTACTTTTTTCATCTTTGTTTCATATACATATGTATCTAGTTTCAACTTTAATTTAGAAGGAATTTGTCCACGATACAATTCTGAAATTGCTTCAATAACAAACTTCTTCTCTGTATATAAATCTTCAATACCACGATACACTTTTTCAGCAAGAGGGATTGCAATCATATTTGCAAGTACTGATCCATACAATGTCGTTAACATCGCAACTGCCATCCCTGTACCAATTTGCGATGTGTCTTGCAAGTTTTGAAGCATAATAATAAGACCTATTAAAGTCCCTATCATGCCCCAAGCTGGAGCAAAATCACCAATTTTATCTAATAATGTCGCTCCCTTTCTTAACTCATACACTTCTGTTTCAACATCTTTCATTAATACTTCTTTTAATTCCTCTTCATCATAACCACTTAACATAAGTTGAATTCCTTTTTGAATAAAAGGATTGTCTACTTGCTCTCCATCAACTTCCAAAGAAAGTAATCCGTGTTTTTTAGACTTTTTCGAAAAATCAACAAACAAATCCGTTAACTGTTCTAAATCTTCTTCTTTTCTATGTAAAACAGTAAAAATACTTTTCGTATATTTTTTTATTTCTCCAAATCGATACGCCACAACAATTGTCGCTGTAGTTCCCCCTATGACAATTAAAATAGATGAAACATCTAAAAAGTTTTTAAAAGCTTTTATTCCGCCGCCGCCAATCATAATTGCCGCTATTACTATGGCAAAACCTACTATAATGCCAACTGGGCTAGAAATGTCAAACTTCCTTTTTCTTCTTTGTGGTCTAGCAAATCCTTGATTTTCGTCTCCCATATTCCTGCCCTTCCCTTTTCATTTTTATAAAACATTTTTTTATTTTAATAATGCGTTTTCACATATAATGTTTATTATACGCTTATCATCTATTTATCGCAATATACTCATAAAATTGACACATTTCATTTCCATATTAGAATTATAGTATGGAAATATGAGGAGGATCACGATGGAACATAACATTTTACAAGTCATTGCACTAGCAGAAAAACTAAAATATGAAATGCGACATAGCTGGCTTTCTAACGGACGTCAAGAAAGCGTTGCTGAACATACGTGGCGCATGTCTCTAATGGCCATTTTAGTTGAGCCTTATTTAGATCAAAAAGTAAGCATTGAAAAATTACTTAAAATGGTTATTATTCACGACCTAGTCGAAGCTGAAGCTGGTGATATTCCTGCTTTTGATACAATGAATAGTCATGAATTACAATTACAAAAACAAAAAAATGAGCAAGAAGCCATTTTAAATATTAAACGAACATTAGAAGGTTCTCTCGGTCAGGAATTATATGATTTATGGATGGAGTTTGAAGCGAAAGAAACGTACGAAGCAAAAGTAGCTAACGCACTTGATAAGCTTGAGGTGAAAATTCAACATAACGAAGCTGATATTGATACGTGGCTTCCAATTGAGCATAAAATGACATTCCAAGTAGCAAAGCATACAAACTTTGATTCTTTCCTATCTAAATTACAAAAAATGATTGAACAAGATGGAGAAAAGAAACTACTCGCTGCCGGCATTGACGTGGAAGCTTGCAAACGATAATGAAAAGACACTCAATTTGAGTGTCTTATTTCATTATCGTTGATACAGCCTGCTTATAAATCAGTTGTTGTTTTCCATCAACTAACATTAAAATAGTGAATTTATCTATCGCAACAACTTCTCCTACTATTCTAACGCCACTCTTTAAAAATATTGTAACGATACCTTTTTCTTCTTTTATTTGCTTATATAACTCTTCTTGTAAGTGTTCCAAATACTGTTCTCTCCTTTTTCGCAAAATATCTTAATATAAAAAACTATAAATTATTTATTTATGTACTTTATCTTTTACATTCATAAACTTATTAATAAGTATATCTAAATCTCGGCTAAATAACAAAACTTTATCATGTTCCAATCCATGCCTGGCAACAAGTTGAATTAGCTCTTTCTTTTTGTTTTCTATTTTATTGTATAATTTTCCCATCTCCATCTCTTTACTAAAACTCCCTTTTCCCATAATATTACTTGTAAAATTATAGTACAAATCCTCTCATAAAAAAATATAAAAATGGTTTTTTTTACAATTTTTATATTTTTTATGAACAAATCGCAAATTATATAATAATTCATTCACATATCACTAGCCCAACATACAATCAAAATAACCATACAGGCGTTTGTCTAATTCCAAAAGAGACTGGCTCCTTTTCCATACAAAAAACATATTGTATATAGTAGTCCATGAATTATATAGATTAACTTACTCAAAAGGAGGAAAACATATGAGCTATGGTGGAAGTTGCGCTGGTTTCGGCGGTGGATTTGCTTTGCTTATCGTACTATTCATCCTTCTAATCATCATCGGATGTAGCTGTTGGGGTGGCGGCGGATACGGATACTAATATATCCTATCCTTAACAAATGAACGAAAAACTATACGAAAACAGCTCATATTTGAGCTGTTTTTTCATACTTTCGTATGAATGAATATCCCTCTTTTTTGCGATTTCAACTAATAAAAAAACGTTTACTATGAAATTAAGAAATACTTTACTAAGGAGGATTACAATGATTAAAGGTCTTTACGAAGCACATTTACCTGTCCGCAACCTAGAGATATCAATACCTTTTTATGAATCACTTGGACTGAAATTATACAAAAGAGGAGATGATATTGCTTTCTTTTGGATTAAAGAAAATGAAAGTTGGCTCGGCCTTTGGGAAGGCACAGAATACAAAGTTAATTATCATCCCTCTTTACGACACATCGCCTTTCAAGTAAGCTTACATAATTTAGAAAATGCGATTCATTGGCTAAATCAAAAAGGCATTTCAGCACGAAAAGATTTCGGAATAGAACCAATTGAACCGATTGTTTTTCCAGAATTAGCGCATGCCGCCGTATACTTTAACGATCCTGACGGAAATAGTTTAGAATTGATTGCACAATTACCTGTTGGACTTCCTACAGCGGAGAAAGTGTATGTAAGTGAGTGGAAAAAACAAGTTCAGGCATCCTTATTACATAAAGATTAATCTTTTTATGTCAGTTTCTTATTCCGCACTTCTAAAAACAAATAATAACTTCAAAAAACTATTTTACGGTCAAACGTTAAATGTACTTGGAGATTGGTTTCATACTGTAGCTTTAGTAACCTTCGTCTATAGCATAACGAAATCTCCGTTTATGATCGCACTAACTTTTATAAGTAAAGGTTTACCTCAACTTCTTCTTAGCCCTTTCATTGGCGGCGTTGTAGATCGTTTTTCTAAAAAGAAGATTCTGATTTTTACCGATATTTTACGAGGCATAATCGTCCTCACTTATTTATTTGCACTATATAAAATTGAGATTATTTTCATTTCTAATATATGTTTAGCTGTACTTTCTTGTTTATTTGAGCCGGCTAAACAAGTAACCTTAAAAAATATCGTACACCAAGATCATTTCGTAACTGCTAACTCTCTTTCTAGTATAATGAATGGTTTTATGTCTATTATGGGGGCTTCTTTAGGCGGAATCCTTGCACAATCTTTACATATTGAGTTCGCTTTTTTAGTAAATAGCCTGTCATACTTTATTTCAGCCTATTTTATTTATAATATGAGCGTCCCTTCTCATGATACTTGTAACACAAAAAAAGCATTTTTTACTGATATAAAAGATGGTTATACATACATATTACAAACTAAAATTATTTTAACCTTAATTCTTGTCGGCATTTCATGGGGCATGATTGGAGGTGCTTATCAGCTACTTCTAACAATCTATGCCGAAAAAATTTTTCACACGAATATCGGAATTTTATATACGGTTCAAGGGGCTGGGCTTATGATGGGTAGTCTCCTCGTTAATCTATATATATATATCATAATAAAGAAAGAATAAAAAAAGCATTTGGCTGGGCCTACTTCCTACAAGGAATTTTCTTTCTCGCATTCATTTTATCCGATCAGCTTATTGTCGGTATTATTACATTGCTCTGTATGCGCATAGCAGGAGGAGTCATCGTTCCACTTGATACGACATTACTTCAAACTTACACGAAGGAAAATATGATGGGTAAAGTTTTTTCATTCCATTATTCCATTTATGGATCTCTTATTCAGTTATCTATGTTTTTTACAGGAGTGCTTCTAGAAGTTCTTTCTCCGCAAGTTATCGGTACCTTGTTGGCTATATGCTGTATTTTTGTTAGTTTTATATGGCTTTACTTATTTTATCGCGGGAAACTGAATAAAGAATCCACTATCACTTAATAGCATGTTTATGTACATGCTATTTTTATTTATGTCGAAATATAAAGGAAAAAGGCGATTTATTTTCCTTACGTTCTAATTTTTTAGAACGTAAAATAAATTTAGATTATAAGAAAGGAGATGTCGTAATGTTTGACGATAGACTTACCATTTCAGCTGAGCAGCAGAAGCTCATTTCTAATGCAACCCGCATTCAAATTCTTCACCTGTTAAAAGACGAAGCACTCACTGCAAAACAAGTAGCTACTAAACTAAATAAATCTGCTGGTAGCGTACATTATCACGTTCAAATTTTATATGATGGAGGGTTACTTGAATTAGTAGAAACGAAAGAAAAACGGGGAATTATTGAAAAATATTATAAAGCAAAAGCCGCTCATTTCTATATTGAAGAAAGCGGCACAGAAGGAACGAATACAGGTAGTCATATTGTATCTCATTTATTTTTAACTCCAGAGGAATTACAGCAGCTTACGTGGGAAGTTTCACAAGTTTTATTACGCTGGGAAAACAAAACCGCTCGTCAATCAAACTCCGAAGAGGAATACGCTATTTCCTGCAAGATTAAAAAACAATGAAAGAAAGGTCCAGCTGCTCATGAAAAATAAATTATTATTATTGTCGGGAACAGGAATTTCTCGTTTAGGTGATTTTATGTATCTCATCGCCCTAAACGTAATGGTGTTAAATAGCACAAACTCCCCTGCTGCTGTAGCAGGATTATGGATTGTAGGTCCAATTGCGACCGTTGTTACAAAAATATGGTCTGGTAGCATAGTAGATCGATTAAACAAACGGTCCATTATGCTCATCACAGATATAATTCGGGCAGCTCTCATTGGCTGTATTCCACTATTTGATTCTATTTGGGCCATTTATATTTTTATCTTTTTAACTCGCATCGCTACATCATTTTTCGATCCAGCATCATTTTCTTATAGAACAATGCTCATACGAGCTGAAGAACGCGCTCAATTCAACGCTTGGAATAACTTTTGTACAAGCGGGGCTTTTATTATCGGTCCAGCCCTTGCTGGAATACTTCTCACCACGTACTCAGCATCCTTTGTAATTTACTGCAACTCACTTTCCTTTCTACTTTCTACTATTCTCATTTATTTCTTACCAAACATTACACTACAAACAAAGCAAAACGAAGAAGTTGCAAATACTTTCGTACAAACATTACGAAGTGATTGGAAACAAGTTTTTTCATTCGCTCGAACGGAAACTTACATCATTCTCATATTCGTTTTATTTCAAGCCACTATGCTTGTTTCTATGGCGCTCGATTCACAAGAAGTTGTATTCACAAAACAAGTACTGTTTTTATCCGACATGGAATATAGCATGCTTGTTAGTATAACTGGTGCTGCATATATTTTTGGTTCATTTCTTGTTTCTCTCTTTGCTAAACGATTACCGATTCAATATTGCATCGGATTCGGTATGATTTTTACAGCAATAGGCTATGTAATTTTCGCCTTTTCAAATTCATTTATAATTGCGGCAGGCGGTTTCATTTTACTGGGCATTTCTTCATCATTTGCTGGTACTGGCTTTATCACATTTTATCAAAATAACATCCCAGTTCATATGATAGGACGCATTGATAGCGTATTTGATTCTATAAAAAATTTCATCCAAATCTTTTTCATTTTAGCAATTGGGGCATCCGCACAATTTCTTTCCGTTCAAATTACTGTAATCATTAGTTCATTACTCATTCTTCTCCTTTCCTGTTTATTAGCAATCCGGGTAATGACGCCTTCACGAGAAAAATATTTTAAGGCTACAGGGTCATCATTGGAATATTAAATGCATCATAAAAAGCGGTTATTTAGCCGCTTTTTTCCCGTTTTAAAGGACAGTAAGCCCCCACTGATTTAAGTTTCACTTTATGTTAAAATATGTATTGGATTTGATTATGTAGGAGGGTTATTTTGGAGATTATATTCACTTTCATATGTATTATATTAGTAGCTTCTATTTTACAAACAAGTACCGGTTTTGGCTTTTCTATTATGGCAACACCTTTCTTACTCATGCTATTTCTACCACAAGAAGCTATACAAATAAATATTATTTTATCATTAATTATTTCCATATCACTCATTTGGAAAATAAGAACAGACATTGATTTTATTCTACTGAAAAGATTAATTTTCGGAAGTATAGTTGGTGTTCCTTTTGGTATTTTAATTTTCACTTCTATTAACATCAACACATTTAAATTAGCAATTAGCATCCTGCTCTTACTATTAACGTTGATGCTAATATGCAACTTTAAGATTAAATCAACAAAATCTAGAGATTTTATAGTTGGCGGATTATCTGGTCTTTTAACGACAAGTATCGGTATGCCAGGACCACCCCTGTTACTTTATTTTACAGGAACTGATACGAAAAAGGAGAAGTTACGAGCAACTACATTAGCCTTTTATCTGTTTATATATTTCATTAGTCTACTAACTCAAATACTCTTTACTGGCACAAACAAAACAATTTGGGAATCAAGTTTTTATGCTATTCCAATCGTATTTCTAGGTTTGTATATAGGTCAAATTATTTTCAAATGGCTTAATCAACGGATTTTCAAAATATTTACGTATATCCTTTTAAGTTGTACGGGTATGTATCTTCTTATTGAGAGTTTACATTTGTTATAAGTAAGCTTTTCAAGATAAAAGATGCTTTAGATTGTACAAAAACATATAGACTTAAACGATAAAAAGCGGCTATTATGCCGCCCTTTATTTTCACATTAAATATTTTAAAACTAAAAGACCACCCATTGCTATTACAAAGACATTGAAAAAAATCATCCAACGTTTTTCAAATTCTTTATATCTCTCTTCTTTCACTCCACATTGTTTTAGTTTTTCAATTAAAATTGTTAATTCTTGATTATACTCTTTACTTCCTAATTGTATAAAATTATTATTTATATTAATTCCATATACATTCTTCATTTTTTTATGTCGCGAAACTGCTTGAATTGAGCTTATTAGCACATTGTACTCATTTATTTTTTTAAAGTAGCAATCTAACGATATAATTCGTAATCTTGTATTTGTTAAAACAATGTAATAATAAAAAGTAGCACCTGCAGTGAATATATTCGGTATAACTTTAGAATTTACAAGGCTCCCCTCATCCACTAATATTTCACATTCGATTTCTTCTCCTTCTTGTAACTCTTTCCGAACTGATTCTTCCAATATTTGCATCGTTAATTTCTTCAATAATTCCCCGTTTTTCACATAATACTTATCTATATTTATAGACTCATTCGCTTCTTTCTCTAAACGTGTAATTTCTTCCTCTGAATATTGGAGCTCATTTAACATAGACAATAATCTTTTATCCATATTACACACTCCCTTTCCACAATTTTTGAAGCTTTTTCTTCCCACGAGAAATTCTATTGTATATATAATCCGCCGTTACTTTTAATTCTTTCGCAATATCGTCAATGGAATATCCATCAACATACCTCTTTAAAAAGATATATCGATCTTTCTTATTTACATCTTGGACGATTTCCATAATCTCTTCTTCTTTTTCTATTTCATACCTATCATGAATACCTGTATCTATTTCTACGTCTTGAGCGATTTTATTCTCTTTATATACTTTCTTTTTATATTCCAATGCCTTTAATTTAGTAATACCAATCATCCAAGATTTTAAGTTTCCCTTTTCTATATCAAATTGGTCGATATTAAACCAAATGACAGTAAATACATCATTATAACAATCATCCACAAATTGTTTTTCAATAGGAGTACTTAATGATTTATGAATAATGTACAAAATTAATTTTCCATACTGATCAATCACTTCTTTCAAAGCATCTTGATCATGTTTTTTCATAGCTATAATTAAATCCTCTTCAGAATTGAAAATCATAAGCATCTTCCTTCCTCAATTCCCCTTTAGCAGCTGCCTTTACTTACTATTGTTATTTCATTCTCATTTTCTATCACTTTTGTAAAAAATTCTTAATTTTTATTTCTACATATATAATAGCAAATAAAATACCTAAGTTCAGAAAGTGGAATCTACATTCTGAACTTAGGTATTAACAATCAAACTATTCACTTATACTAACGTTTCATCACACAGCTCTGTTACATTTTTAAAGTATTGCAAGTTCTCCTTCGCTTCAGCTTCATTAAATAAATTGAGCTGCTTCATTATTTCAGCAGCAAATTCCACGTACGCAGATCCTACCGCTGTTATGATTTTCCCATCAACGGTTACATCTTTATTTTGTTTATATTCCCATTCATGTAAATGCGCTAATTGTTTTTCATCTGGTGTTAATGATGTTGAGAATTTCTTCTTATTAAGTACTCCTGCTGCATGTAGTAAAGATGTCCCTGCACAAATACCCGCTATCCATTTATTTTGCTTATGTAATTCGTTCACGATAGATAACAACTTTTCATTTTCTAAATGGTCAAAAATATGTCCTCCTGGTACGATAAGCACTTCATAGTCCGCTACTTCAATAAGCTCGATAGAGACATGTGGTTGACACAAAAAACCACCTTCTCCTGTAACTGTTTTGCCGTCTATTGTTGCTGTTATTATTTCGAATTCCTTACTTATTAAAAATAAACTCGCTATATTCACTTCAAATTCTGCAAATCCATCAAATAAAAAGATTAATGCTTTTTTCATATTATCTCCTCCCCCTATACTTATTCGAAGACAATCATATTTCTCCTCCAAAAAAGGCAGACCTGCATACAGGTCTGCCTTTTACTCATTTCTTATTAAATCCTTTTTCACTTAAAAATTCTTTCATATGCATTCTTTTTTCTTTAGCCATAAACGAACTCATTGATTCCGTCCATGTTACGTTCTTCTTATTTGATGATCTTTCTTTGTAATACGAACTCATCGTTTCATCGTATTCGTTTAATAATTCATCATATTTCTTTTCATCATATCCATTTTCATGAAGGATTGCTGCTACTGGTAAACGTGGTTTCACTCCATGATCTTCATCTGGTACACCAACTGTCATTCCGAATACAGGATATACTTTATCTGGTAAATGAAGCAATTCACTTACTTCTCTCGGATTATTACGAATACCACCAATATAACAAATGCCGTATCCTAACGATTCTGCTGCTAACGCTAAGTTTTGTGCGAAAAGCGAAGCATCTACCGTTGCAACGATAAAGTCTTCCACTCCTTCATGCTTTATCTCTGTACTATGCTGTTCACACGCTATTTCAAGTCGCTTTAAATCTGCACAACAAACAAAGAATGCTGCGCAGTCTTTCACGTGACGATTTCCGGATAACTCTGCTAGTTTAGCCTTTAAGTCTTGATCTGTTACATATATAACAGAATAGGCCTGTACAAAATGCGAGGAAGCGGCATGCTGCGCAGCTTGTACCATTCTGTCTACTACATCTTTCGGAATTGATTCTTCTTTATATTTACGAACTGAAACGTGTTGCTCCATTTTATGTATAATCTCATTCATGAAAAACACTCCTTTTTTCTCTTCATAATGAAAAATTAACATATCTTTTTCAATATTCACAACTTATAAGCACAAAAAGAGCAATTCTTTTTGAATTGCTCTTTTTAAAACGTCTATTAATACGGTAAATGAAATTATATCGGCGATTTTTCAAATATATCGACGATTCGACAAGGAATATCGACTTATCGACAAATAACGACAAACTCACATCGAATTATTTCTTATTTTACTACGCTGTTTTCAAAACTTTAATACCTTTTACGATATTCCAAATGAAGTAATAAATCCCTACAAGAATGAACACCGCATATGTGATCATCATGCCAATTCCAGCACCATCAGATTGATTGAAGCTTAAGCCATATATGCCGAATACTGCTAAGCCACCAAATAAAATCGCATACGGGAAAATATGGGACCAAAATGCTTTTTTCGCGTGGTATTTCACTTCATCCTCCGCAACGAAGTACACGATAATTGGCAGTAAAAATGGTGCAAAAAAGATACTAAAGTAACATAGTGAAGATAATATATTATTTCCTTTCATCCGATTCACCTCTATTGTTTTTGTTATCTTCATTATGTCAGGAATCCATTCTAGAAACTATCGCTTTACCTTTCACAAACATGACACTTTTGTAAGATTTTCATCAAAAATAATCCCGCCTAGATTTCCAGGCGGGATTACTTTCTCTATATTCGATTCATAAACCAATATTGCGTAATGGCTAAATACTCTCGTATATTCGATGGAATGACAATTCGCTTCGGTGTTTCGGCCGGAAGACCTTCTAATTGTAACCCTTGTTTTGCTGCTATTTTTTTCGCTCTGAACATATGAAAATCGTTTGTTACGATCATTCCTTTTTTCATATCGCTCGGAATTAACGGTTTTGAGAATTTAATATTCTCATCTGTACTCGTTGATTTATCTTCCATTATAATGCGGTCTTCTGCAATTTTTAGTTTCATTAATCCATTTTTCATTGCTAATGCTTCTGAAATATCTTCCCCTTTTCCTTTCCCTCCAGATACAATCGCAGTTGTCTTCTCATGTGATTGTAAATATTCAGCTGCTTTATCAATACGATATTGCAATGAGTATGATGGTTTCGTTCCGTTGACTTTCGATCCTAATACAATTATATAATCCGCATCGTAGGTGGCATTCATTTGCCCATGCTTATAAATGTTATATTGTAAAAATCCCGCATAAACGGCGCAAACCATTATAATTCCTATCATATACTTAATTATTTTCTTCTTTTTCATATCCATATTCTCCTAAGTTCTTTGCTTCTTTCATGATAATATCCATTTATTTGTTTGTATACAGACAAATTCCAGTTCACCCTAATTTATCCTCTGGGAAGTAATATTTATATTCCTTTCGGGAAAAGTAAGTACAACTTTGCACGAAGGAGTGTCTCTATTGCTTCTCTTTTTATGTAACGTATCGTTCTTTTTTATCTTATTTTTACTATCACTTAAGATGCTCGGTAAATCAGCTTTAGCCCAACTAACTCCTCATGATTTTGGTGCTATTATCTTTTTATCTTATTTAGCTTTTCAGGCCATACCAGTCTCTGGTGCTTTGCAAGCCTTTCTCGGTATGGTCGTTATTACATGTTTGCATTTACTTCTTACAAAATTAAGCTTACTAAACAAACTAAATCGTTTCATTCTCGGACATCCTATCATTTTAATTAAACATGGTGACATTATTTTTGAGAACTTACAAAAAAGTAGATATCCAATTGCTGAACTACTTTCTAACCTTCGCGTCGCAGGATATCCAAGTGTTCACGAAATTGAATACGCTATTTTAGAAGCAAACGGAGCCATTAGTATTTTACCAAAGCGTGAGCTTGTACCATTAACTCCAAAAGATTTGAACATAGATGTTACGTATGCCGGATTACCAATTGCCCTTATCGTTGATTCGCAAATTCAATACGATAACTTAAAGTTAATTCATAAGGACGAAGAATGGTTATATAAAGAATTAAAAGAAAAGGGCATCACTAATATTAAAAGCGTTGCTTTCGCGTCTGTTCAAGAAACAGATGGATCTTTTGCGATTAGTTTAAAAGCATAAAAAAAGTCCCCTTACTTGCTCAAGGGGACTTTCTTCATTATATCGCTTCTTTCTCTCCCGCCATATTTAATGGAACAGGATGCTTCATACGATTCATCGTAAATACGATAATCGCTGTCAATACTTCAGCTACTGGCATAACGAGCCAAATTCCATTTATCCCAAATAATTTTGGCATAATCCATAATAATGGAATAATAAATAGTAACCCTCGGCTCATTATAATCAGCACTGATTTTCTCGTTTGTCGCACGGATTGGAAGTACTCTCCATACACAATGTTATAGCCTAAAAATACATATTGGATAAAGAACAAGCTAATACCCGTTAATGTTAACTCCAACAACTCTGGAGATTGGACATCAAATAGACCAATAATATATTTCCCGAAGAATAATCCGACAATTATTGCAATACCACCGAGTACTACCGCAATTTTTACAGCGAACTTTAATCCTTCGCGCAATCTCTCTGATAAATTTGCGCCATAATGGAAACTAGCGATTGGTTGTAATGCTGCTCCAACACCGAAGAATAATAGTAATGTCATCGCATGAATACTATTTACCATCGCATAAGAAGCGACTCCTACTTCTCCAGCATATTGAACGAATGCGATATTAAAACCAATCGTTACAATCGCTACTGTACTTTCTGCTGTAAAGCTCGGGAAACCGATTATCATAATTTGTTTAACTGTATCCCATTCAAAATGGAATTTCGTCCACTTTAAAATACTACTTTTTCTAAAGAAGTGCGTTAATAATACAAGGAAACCGATAGCTGCCGAAAGAATAGTCGCTGAAGCAGCACCTGTTACGCCCCATCCAAAGATAAAAATAAAGATATAGTCAAACACTATATTTAATACAGCCGTTACAACTAGACCTGCCATCGCTAAATTAGGATTTCCATCATTTCGTATAAATGTACTTAAAATATTTTCTAACACGTATATCATTCCAAACGTTAATAATACGTGTAAATAGTCTAACGCATACGGTAAAATCACTTCGTTTGCACCGAATAAGTATGCTATATCTTCTATTCTCCATAAGCAAATCGCTGCTAACACACCTACGATCATTACTGCTACCGTCATGGATTGCGTAAAAATAGACCTTGCTCTTTCTACTTTATTTTCACCTAGTGCAATGGAGTATAAAGTTGCCCCACCCATTCCAATCCATAATGAAATAGAGAAGAAAATTGAAAAGGCTGGAATAGCCACATTTACTCCTGCTAAACCGTTTGCACCAACTCCTCTACTAATCATAACCGCATCAATCACAATATTAACTGACATTAATACCATTCCAAGAACGGCCGGTATTAAATATGAAATAAATAAACTTTTTATCGGTTTTTCTCTTAACTTCTCTGTTGTTTCCATCATATAAATGCTCCTTTTTTCAATGCTCTGTTCACAGTTTAAACCTTAAAGTTACTTGAAGGTCAATAGAGAATTTGAAAAATAGGTAACTTAATTATTCTGTTTGATGTCAATTTGTAATGATACGAGTTCTACATCTTATTGCTTTGTTTTTTCATGATAGGAATTTGAATTTCAGTTACTTGCTCCTCTGGATTTTCTGTTACAGACCAATCAATTAATGCAATCTCAATCGCATCTCCACTTACTTCGTATCCCTCTTGATCAATATATTTCATTAATTTCTTATATGTTTCATCCGTTTCTTCATATGGGCCGTGATGATATACACAGGCAAACATACCTTCTTTAATTTCATCTGAGCTATGTACTTGAAAAGGCATGTAATCTAAAAGAATAAAAACACTACTATATGCTTGAAACTCATTTTGCATTAATCCTTTTTTCGCAACTGTTACACCGATATCTCCAGAAAATAAGCTATCATCCATTTGCCTCATATTTTTTTGCAACGAATGGATGTAGTACTCAAACATATCATCCGTCGTATTCGGAGCAACAGCAATGGCTGTTATCTTTCGCTGCGGGATCTCTTTAATTACCATTTGTTCAGCTTTTACTTTTGTTGCTTCCTTAATTAAATGAATTCTATGCTCCATTTTCGCCAAAGCATACTCAATTTCTCTTTGTTTTTTCAACATCATTTCTTGTTGTTTCTCCAGTAAATTGAGTGCGTATGCTGGATTTCTTTCATCAATATATTTCTTAATTTCCTTTAATGGAATATTTAATTGGCGTAAAAACTTAATCGTATCTAATAGTGAAAATTGATCGATTGTGTAATAACGATAATTCGTTTGCGGATCTACAGTAGACGGATGAAAAATACCTTTTTCATCATAATAACGTAATGTAGATTCTGCTATATTATGCATTTTTGCCATTTCTCCAATTGTAAAACGTTTATTTAATAACATATTCCCTTCTCCAATTCATAAAAAATATATCCTTATTTCTTCTTATTATATAGTGATTCTCTCCATACCTAAATCGAATCCTATCATGAAAATCTGCTATTTTTTCATTGATTTTTCATACATTTTATTATATATTAATTACAGGTTCAAATTACGAGTTCAAAAGAACTTGTAATCAGACCCTTTGTTTAATGGGTTTTACATATTTTCATTAGGCAAATTCCGAGAAATCGTATGATAAAAATAAAAATGATGAGGAGAGGATCCGATGGATTTCGAATTTTTCTTTCAAATTGCACTTATTTTATTAAGTACAAAGCTCGCTGGTGATCTTAGTGTTAGACTAGGTCAACCTTCTGTACTAGGTAAATTAATTGTCGGTATCGTTATCGGTCCAGCTATATTAGGTTGGATTGAAAATTCAGAGCTTCTAACACAATTAAGTAATGTCGGTGTTATTCTTTTAATGTTTATGGCAGGACTTGAAACAGACTTAGAGGAATTAAATGCAAATCGTAATTCTTCTTTAGCAGTTGCACTTGGAGGTATCCTTCTTCCATTCATAGGTGGTTACGTTTCTGGTCTTGTTATCGGAATGGAACAAGGAAATGCTGTATTTTTAGGATTACTTCTATGTGCGACAAGTGTTAGTATTTCCGTACAAACACTTCGCGATTTAGGAAAGATGAAAACACGTGAAAGTACAACTATGCTAGGCGCAGCTGTATTTGATGACATTCTTGTCGTTATTCTATTAGCATTTGCAATGAGCTTCTTAGGTACAGATGATGTTAACTTAACAATGATTATCTTGAAGAAAGTTGTATTCTTCGCTTCTATTATTTTAATCGGATGGAAAGGTGTTCCTGCGATTATGCGCTGGTTATCACCACTACGCGTATCTGAGTCTATCGTGAGCGCGGCTCTTATCATCTGTTTCTCATTCGCATATTTCGGCGAATTATTAGGAATTGCTGGTATTATCGGTGCTTTCGCAGCTGGTATCGCGATTTCTCAAACGAACTACAAACATGAAGTAGAAAAGAAAGTAGAACCAATCGCTTACGCTATGTTCGTTCCAGTGTTCTTCGTTAGTATCGGTATGAATATTACATTTGACGGTATTGGCAATCAAATTTGGTTCATCCTAGCATTAACAGTAATCGCTGTATTAACGAAACTAATTGGTTGTGGATTGGGTGCACGAATGACTGGATTTGACGCTAAGTCTTCTGCCATTATCGGTTCTGGCATGGTTTCTCGTGGTGAAGTTGCACTTATCATCGCTGGAACAGGACTTTCTTCAGGTCTACTAGCACAAGATTACTTTACAGCTATCGTTATCGTCGTTATTTTAACTACAATGATTACACCACCAATGTTAAAATACACTTTTGGTGCAAAAGATAAAGCAATGAAAGCAAGTAAATAAATTTTATATATAAAAAGAGATTGCTATCTTATAAGATAGCAATCTCTTTTTACATTTATCTTTACACAATCTCGTTCTTTTTTAACCATTTTTCAAACATAATTCGTGCTTCTTCATCGTCAATATTATCACTAAATGAATACACCATAATGCCGTAATCATCTATATATTCACCTAGCTTCATTTTCTCCACTTTTTTATAAAAATCCTCTGCCTCATAATGCGGAATATAAGCATCCCAAACTGGTTCATTTATTCTTTTGTACGCCGTCACTTCTAAATCATATCCATCTTCATAATATCCGATGTGATAATGTTGACTCAGATCATGTTTCTCCATAAAAGCCCCTCCTACTAAACAAAAGCGAGCTGTAATCTACAAGCTCGCTTCATTCATTAAATACGTTCCATCGCTGTCTTCAACGTACCAACAACGAAAGCAATTTCTTCACTTGATATAACGAGCGGCGGTGCCAATGTTAAGACATTATTATATCCTGCTGTTGTCATACCGTTTCGTCCTATAATTAAACCTTTTTCTTTACAAGCATTTACAACACTTGCAATTTTGTCGTTATCAATTGGCTCTTTCGTCTCTTTATCATTTACTAGTTCGATTCCAACTAGTAGACCTTTCCCTCTAATATTCCCAACAAGTGGATGTTCTCCAATTTCTTCTTTTAATTGCTCTAATAAAAGCGAGCCCATTTGTGCAGAACGCTCAATTAAATTTTCATTTTCCATAATCTCTAAGTTTTTAAGTGCTAATGCACAAGCTGCAGGATTTCCACCAAATGTATTAATATGACGGAAGAATTCATATTCTCCATTCCCTTTAAATGCTTCATATATTTCTTTTTTCACAGCTGTCGCTGATAATGGTAAATATGCGCTCGTAATCCCTTTTGCCATCGTAATAATATCTGGCTTCACATCATAATTCATAAATCCAAATGCCTTCCCTGTACGTCCGAAACCGCAAATTACTTCATCGCTAATGAGTAGTGCACCGTGTTTTTGACACGTCTCATGAACGGCTTTCATATAGTCTTGTGGTGGCATTAAAATGCCTCCGCCCGTAATAATTGGTTCCATAATAAAAGCTGCAATCGTTTCACTTAATTCCCATGTCATAACGCGATTTACTTCTTTTACACATTCTACATCATAAATGTCCTCTGCTTCTATTCCAGGCATACGATAACAATCTGGCGGTGTTACATGTAAAAATCCTGAAGCAAATGGCTCATATTGATATCTACGCTGCGCTTGTCCCGTCGCTGCCATCGTAGCCATTGTATTTCCATGATATCCACGGTAACGTGACATAAATTTATAACGATGCGGCTCACCTTTTTGCGCATAGTATTGCCTTGCTATTTTAAAAGCTGTTTCGTTCGCTTCCGAACCACTATTAGAGAAGAAAATAACATACTCTCCTCCAAGCCACTCATTTAATTTTTCAGCAAGCTTTATAGCAGGTTCATGCGATTGTGACATCGGAAAGTATGATAATGTCTGTAATTGCTTATAAGCCGCCTCTGCAAGCTCTTTTCTGCCATATCCACTATTCACACACCAAAGGCCACTCATACCATCTAAATATCGTTTCCCTTGTATATCTTCAACCCAGCACCCTTCTGCTTTTGCCCCTACCATTGTACTACTTGGACTAAAGGGACGCATTCCGTGCCAAACATATTGCTCATCTTTTGCTAACAATTCATCAGTCTGTTTCGTTTTCATCATTTCTTCCACCTTCCATAACAACTTATTTTTCACAAAAGCTGCGCTGGTGCCATGATGATTTAATTTTCTCCCTGCTTATTTTCATTCCACAAAATTAAGACAAAATCCTACTTACAATACAGTAATATTTACAAGAAAAAAAGAGCTTTTCTTATATATCGAAAAGCCCTTCTCTTTTTAATGGGAAGATGCATCACTAATACCATGACCAGTATTAGATTTCACAAGAATCTCATCAAATTTCGCTGCATCTTCTTTCTTACTAGATAACACGGTTCCTAAATATGCTGCAAGGAATCCAAGCGGAATTGAAATAATTCCAGGTGTCGTATATGGGAAAATCGCTTCCCCAACAAATATAGCTTTTCCAGCTACAGGGTTCCAAACATTTGGACTTAACGCTACGAGAACAATTGCTGATACTAGACCAACAATCATACCAGAGATAGCACCTGTCGTATTAAAGCGCTTCCAATATATTGTGAATAATATAACTGGTAGATTGGCACTCGCTGCAACTGCAAATGCTAATGAAACTAAAAATGCTACATTCAATGTTTGAGCAAATAACGCTAGTATAATGGATAATACCGCTACTCCAATAGACGCATAGCGAGCCATTGAAACTTGCTCTTTTTCCGTTGATTTCCCCTTGCGAATAATTTCATTATAAAAATCATGTGCAAATGCTGATGCGGCTGTTAATACAAGTCCTGCCACTACAGCCAAAATCGTTGCAAAGGCAATTGCTGATACGAAAGCAAATAAGAAATCTCCACCTAACGCTTTCGCTAATAAAGGTGCTGCCATATTACCAGCAGGATTCGCTTTAATAATCGCCTCATTCCCTACAAATGCCGCTGCCCCAAACCCTAAGAAAATTGTCATAATATAAAATGCGCCAATTAACCACGTAGCGTATACAACAGATTGACGTGCTGTTTTTGCATCACGTACTGTAAAAAAGCGAACAAGAATATGTGGTAATCCGGCAGTACCAAGGACTAGTCCTAAATTTAAAGAAAGTGTATCAAGACCATCTTTATACTTTACTCCTGGGTTTAAAAATGAATCTTTTAATGGTGTAGCTGTTTTCATTTGAGCAAACATTTCAGTCACACTAAAATTAAATTTTGAGAAAACGATAACAGAAATAATAAATGTACCCGCCATAAGTAATACAGCCTTAACAATTTGTACCCAGCTCGTCGCAGTCATTCCGCCAAATATAACGTACACTGTCATTAATGTACCAACGATTAAAACGGATGTCGTATATTCGATCCCTAATAATAATTTAATAAGTGCACCAGCCCCAACTAATTGTGCAATCATATAAAAAATTGAAATCGTCATCGTATTAAGCGCTGCAACTCCGCGAACTTTTTTCGCATCAAAACGCGCCGCAATCATATCTGCTAGCGTGTATTTCCCTAAATTTCGAAGTGGCTCTGCAACTAAATATAATACAACTAAGTAAGCAACTAAGAAACCAATACTATAAAAGAACCCATCAAAACCAGTTAACGCAATCGCTCCGGCTATACCAAGAAAAGACGCAGCAGACATATAATCTCCTGCAATGGCCAGACCATTTTGCCAACCAGTTAATCCCCCTCCAGCTGTATAAAACTCACTCGCATTTTTCGTTTTCTTCGATGCAAAATAAGTTATGACGAGTGTACCAAGAACGATGATTAAAAATAGTGCAAATGCAGTTGTATTCAAAGTCAGCCCCTCCCTTTTTGCATATCTTGTAGAATGTTTTGCGAGATTTTATCAAAGGATTCTGCTTTTTTGCTATAAATCATACATAATGACCACGTCATGATAAATTGCGCAAACGCAAACACCCATGCCCACGTAACATCCCCAAATGCTGGTGTATTGAGCACCTTTGAATACGATGTTAAAATAGGTAATGCAATAAAAAAGCTTAAAAAGAAAATACTCATCGGAACGATAAACTTCTTTTTCGTATTTAATAACAATTGAAATTCTTCTGACTGAACAACCTCTGTATAATTCACCTCATTTTGTAACTTACGTGCTGACGTATCATCTCGTTTCATTATCCAATCCCCTCCCTTACTAGAAATACAATTCCCCCTTGCATACCTAAAGACTAAATTTTATAAATATTCAGAAACTTATTTTCATTTTAGACAATCCATACATTCCTGCAAAGATTTTTCGATAGACATTTTTCGGCATTTTCCCCTAAGTTTTTAATATACTTTTTCAGCATAAAATTTCCGTATTGCAATCTCATACTAGGCAAAATTTGATGCTCATTAAAACAAAATAAAAAAGTAGTGCTTATCGCACTACTTCTGTCTTTTTCTCTTTTTCTAAATTACGAGCTGTTTCGCTTAATTCAACGTCTTTTCCATCTTTAAGCGTTCCAAATATGAAATCGAATACTGGATTTGAAACACCAAACCAAAACTTTTCATTTTTATAATGGTGTAATATGTGCTGTTTTTTAAGCCAGCGCCCAAACTTTGTGAACGGACGAATTGGCTTATGTGCAATATAATGTTTCCATTCATAAACGAGAAGCATGATAATCATTCCGATTCCAAATGAAAGTGTAATAGTAACACTTTTTGTTACAGCGTATGATATAAGTAAATATATAGTAAAGCTAGGTATACTAAACCATACAGGCAAGAATAATAGTTTTAAATCATCTGGATATACGTGATGATCATAATGTAATCTTCTTAACATTTTTAATAAAAATACGTTTTTTGGTGGCTTTAAGTGAAATAAAAATCGATGTGTCATATATTCGTTAAGCGTATAAAAAACAATCCCAAACAAACACGCTAACATACCGATCCATGTGAATAATTGCATTTTTAAAATAATGATGTAAATAAATAAAATACTATACATAATAACGATATCATGTTGTAAAAAGAACTCTTTCCCCACTCTCTTCATTTTCCTTCCCCCTTTTCCAAAAAAACAGCCGCAACATATCGTTACGACTATTTCTATTATTTTATTTTTATTCGATTCACTTTACAAATTTGCCTGTTGCTCTATTGTCGAGAAAAAATTGTTCGATCCAAATATATTTTGCTTCGGAATAATATGTTCCACCGCAAACACTGTTACTTCTCCTCTTTGAACCTCTCCAATAATGAGCCCAAATATTTCATGATTCACTGCAAACGTCGGTTGCTTTGTTTGTAGTAATCTTGCTGCATTATGAAATACCGCTTCATATAGTGGATTCCTATCAGTAATTTCTTTTCGGATTTTTGGTGCTAGCGTAATAATAATTTCTTTTCCGTCAATAGTGGTTCGATACATAAAAATCTCCCCTTCAATCTTATGTGAACAACTGTAAAGCTTTGTATGCAAAATGGATAGAATATCCTACTAAAATAATACCTGCTCCGGCTGTTATATAGCCAAGTGCTTTTTGCTTTAATAACGTCCTGCCAAAATGGACAGAAAAAGCGATATTTAAATTCCATAAAATAATGCCAACGATAATACAAAGACTATACAAAAAGGCTTCTTGTTTCGTTACTTTCGTAAGCAATGAGCTAAGTGTACTTCCGTATATACCAAACCAAAAAACAAGATTTAATGGGTTGGATATCGCAATTAAAAAACCTGCCATAAACGATTGTTTAAGGCCACCTACCTCTTCCTTTTTATATTCCATATTCGTGTGGGAAATTCCTTGTTTTACACTTTGAAGTCCTAAATAAAATAATAAGAAAAACCCTGTGCAATACATAAAAGCTTGTACATATGTATACATAAACACAGAAGATAAACCGAAATAAATGAGAAGCATAAACAAAATATCTGCAGTCATTCCACCAATTCCAACAACCCACGCATGCCAAAAACCTCGTTCAATTCCTCGTTTTAACATTTCAATATTAATCGGACCTACCGGCGCAGCTAATGAAATACCTAATACAATTTGTTGTATAATCGCTCCAAACATCGCTCTATCCTTTCTACTTCCTTTACTATTAAGTAATGATGTAATGATTAAAAATAGACTAGCTTTCATCAAAATATTTACTACTAAAATACCCTTTTTTATCCAAAATATGCAAAAGAGCCATCCGGATGATGGCTCTTACTTTTCTAACTTATGAAGAAAAGGACACTTTCCTTTTATCGGCTTTACATCGTCTCCTATGAAGTATTGTTTCCATTCCCGATGATCTGGATCACCATAATGACTAATGTTAGGATGCTTCGGCAGCTGATCCCACTTTTCAACTCGATCTCGGACCGTTTGCCTTGAATATGCTCCTTTAGGACGATCTCCTTCTAATCCATCAAAGATGGTGCGTGGTTGAAATCCAATAACGAGAGAATTTCCTAAATGCCTAGTTTTTCTTTGTTTATAAGCCGGCGCATTTCCAAATGCGAATATCGGTTCACCACCAAATGAAAATTCCCATAAGTAATGGTCTGGGTCTTCAGGAATTTGCTTCGGCCATGTTTGATCATCGTTTTCATGTAAATATTGTAGTACTTTCCAAAAGTAATCACGGTAATATTCCAGTGATTGTTCCTCACATTCCGGTTCCACAAAAAGAAAAAAACCTCTTCTTACAATTGGTCGCTCTTTCATTAACTCTAAAAAAGATAACATTGTATGTGGCAAATGACTCCAATCATTATGAGAGAGAAATGAATAGCGAAGTTCATTCTTTTTCAAAGCTGTTAAGCCGAAATAGCAAGGAAAAGTTGGTTCTAGCACGACACTCGAAAAATTTTGAAATTCTTTTGTAACCCAATTTGGTATGCCAGTTCTCGTTCTCATTCCTTCATTATCTAATAAATAAGACTCATTCATTCTTTCTTTCACCTCATTATGTACAGCATTCAATTAAGAATATTACATACTCGGCCTGTCCTATACCTATTTAAAAATCTGGCTGAAAAATTATTTAAAAATACAAAAAAATAAAATCGCTTACTTGACTAAATTCTACCAATTCGTGTATATTTAAATTAATCATTTAGCAGAATATTCAAGATTATAGCATTTTTAGTTTATATTATCTTTCAAATGAATTTCACTAAATGAAAAAAGCAAATGTTTTTAGGAGGAATTGTAACATGCAAGGAAAAGTAAAATGGTTTAACAACGAAAAAGGTTTTGGATTTATCGAAATGGAAGGCGCTGACGATGTATTCGTACATTTCTCTGCTATTCAAGGTGACGGCTACAAAGCTTTAGAAGAAGGCCAAGAAGTATCTTTCGATATCACTGAAGGAAACCGCGGACCTCAAGCTGCTAACGTAGTAAAACTTTAATCCAACATATAACAGGAGGTTACCTTATTTGGTAACCTCCTTTGTTATTCCTTTGTATATTTCCGTTTTACAGAGCAAAAACTATGTGAAATGCGCAATATACAAAGGAGGAAGTAATAATGGGATCAGAAGTAAATGATTTTGAAGAAGTGAAATTCCGTGTAGAAACAGCACAAAAAATGGTAGGATCAGCGACAATTTCAATGGATCCAGATACATTAGAGCATGCTACTACCGCTGTAGAAGCCGCTCGCTCTCAGCTTGAAATTATGAAATCTGTGGCAACAGATTTAGATGAGCCATTCTTAATGAATGAAGAAAAAAAATTAAGCAAATGCGAGCATCAACTAAACGAAGCTAGACACTAAAAAACATCCAGAGAACTTTCTCTGGATGTTTTTTCATGACAACTGTTCTCCATACTTTTTCAATGTTTCTCCAACTGTACATTGCCTAATACAAAAGGAATGAGCATAATACTTACTATTTGTCTTTCGATTATGTTCTCGCAGAAAACACCCTTCACAATACGTTTCTAATAAGTCATTTACCTCTGTAATGAGTTGCTTTTTATCCACCTTTGCACCTCTCTATTCGGTTATTTCTTTATGACTATCAATGACGGTTCCTTCTAATGCTTGCGTAGCTAATTGATGCGCTTCTTTATTTTGTTTTCTAGATATCGGTTCACATACAAGCTTTAACTTCATTTGCTTCGCTTTTTGTTCAATTTGATCTAAGTAATGATTTAAATGCTCATCATAACAAGGCCATTCTCCAGCCAATTGCTGCAGTACAACTTGAGAATCACCACGAAGCGTAACTGCTTCATACTTAATTCCTAATTCCTCGAGTATATTCATGCCATATAGTAATGATGCATATTCCGCTTCATTATTATCATATACACCTTCAATATATGCATTACGGCGAATTCGGTATTGTTTATTCCCTTTTTTATAGTATACACATATACCTACCCCAGCTTCTTTCGTCTGTACATCATAACCACCATCAAAATAAACGAGTATTTCTTGTAGCTCTTCCTCCACTTGTTTACTCAGCTTTTTCATTTCCTTTAATGACCATTCTGCATCCATTTCATCATAAAATGATAGTTCTTTCACTCTTCCTGTTTTCTCGAAATCCTCTGCAAATTGCAGTACATTTTCTATGTTCATATAATCTGTCGTTAATTCCGTCTGCAAACCGTGCTTCGTTTTATACAACCAATGAATTTTATATTTCATACTAGATTCCCCTTATATAAGACTTCTTTTATGTAACCAGCTAACGAAAGCCTCACTTTATTTTATTATATTTTATCAAGAGTCACAGTATTATATTCAATGTGATTACACATAAAAAGAGCTATCCCTTTAGGAATAGCTCTTTCATCTATTACATAAATCTTTCAAATTGTACTCGTTTATTAATCCAGTACATTACAGGCATACCAATTGCCATGACAACAAATTCACCGATGGCACACGTTAACCAAGTCAACATAAATGGTAAATCAAATGCAAGATGAAGCTCAATTGCAATCATAAACATTGTAATTGTAAAAATAACTGTATTAAAGATCATACGAGCCCAAACACCTTTAATAAATCGCATAGAAATAATCGTTGCAACTAATGCAAGAATAGATTGCCCTACTCCAAATACTAAATCGTAAGCGATCATTGGTGAGAAAAAGAGATTTGTTAAAAATACACCTAATACAATTCCGTAAATTGCTTTCTTATTAAATACAACAAGATGATTAAACATCTCTGAAATACGAAACTGTACATTCGTAAAGCCAAATGGCTGAATAAGCATAGAAACAGCAATATATAATGCCGCTAAAATACCATTACCGACTAATGTTCTAATATTCATGACAAAATCTCCTTAGTTTTTTTACGTGGGATGGTTTCGAACCACGTTATTCGTTTTTTAAGCAACAAGATTATATTCTACGCAATACACTCCCTTTCGTCAATAGATTCCTATCATTAACTACCTTTTTTCTTTTAGACAACGTATAATAAAACATATGAAAGTTTTAGGAGGTTTCACTTCATGACAGCAACAATTCAAAATGAAAAAGTGATCGTTTCCATTTCTGACAAAGGTGCAGAATTACAAAGCGTTCGCTTAAAAGAAGATAACACTGAATATTTATGGCAAGGCGATTCTACTTATTGGGGGCGCCGCGCACCAATTTTATTCCCAATTGTCGGCCGATTAGTAGATAATACATACTACGTAGATGGTAAACCATATTCTTTAACACAACACGGCTTTGCTCGTGATCTTACATTCTCTGTAAAAGAACAAAGTGAAACGAAAATCACTTATATTGTAACTAGTAATGAAGAAACATTAAAAAAATACCCATACGAATTCGAATTACTCGTTTCTTATGAGCTGGACGGACAAATCGTTCATGTAACATATGAAGTAAATAACCCTACTTCAAAAGAGATGTTCTTCTCAATCGGAGCACATCCTGGTTTCAACTTCCCCTTATTAGAGGGCGAATCATTTACAGATTATCATTTATCATTTAATGGTTCTGAACGCTTAGAAACAAGTGTATTAGAAGGACCTTACCTTTCAAGTAAAAAGCAATTAATCGCTGAAAATACGCATGAATTACCACTTACATACGATTTATTCAAAAATGATGCGCTTATTTTTGAAAATATGAATACGGATGAAATCTCTATTCGTTCTCATAAACATAATAAATTTGTAAAAGTAGAATTTGACGGGTTCCCATTTGTCGGCGTATGGACATCAGGGGAAAACGCACCTTTCTTATGTATTGAACCTTGGTACGGGATTGCTGATGAAGTAAATCCAGCAAAAGATTTCAAGGAAAAAAAAGGAATTCAATCTTTACAAGCGAATGAAACATTTACATGTCGTTATAGTATTACAATCGGCTAAGTTACTCTATCCCCTACTTAAAAGGAAACATATAAGTAGGGGATCATCTTATCATTTGGAGGTTTCTCATTTTGATTGAAGTATATATTGATGGTGCATCAAAAGGAAATCCTGGTCCTTCTGGTGCAGGCGTATTTATTAAAGGGGTGCAACCAGCTGTACAATTATCATTGCCCCTTGGGACAATGTCCAACCATGAAGCAGAATACCACGCTTTACTTGCTGCATTAAAATATTGCACGGAGCATAATTATAACATTGTCTCTTTTCGTACAGATTCGCAACTTGTCGAGCGAGCTGTCGAAAAAGAATACGCAAAAAATAAAATGTTTGCACCGCTATTAGAGGAAGCACTGCAGTACATAAAAAATTTCGATCTCTTTTTTATTAAGTGGATTCCAAGTAGTCAAAATAAAGTAGCTGATGAATTAGCTAGAAAAGCTATCTTACAAAATTAACGGGGGTATGGGTGTGAAAAAAGATTGGATTGCTCCTCTTGCTTTATTATTTGTCTCTTTTATTTGGGGAGCTACATTTGTTGTCGTTCAAAATGCTATGTCTTTCGTTGGTCCATTTACCTTTAATGGTATTCGCTTTTTATTCGCTGGAATTATTTTATTATTCGTTCAAATGATTTTCGCAAAAAAAACTACAAAACAAGATATAAAACAGAGTAGCCTCGCTGGATTAATCGTTGGATTCTTTTTATGTGTTGGCTATGTGTTACAAACATTTGGCTTACTGTATACAACCTCTTCAAAAGCAGGTTTCTTAACAGGGCTTAGTATCGTTATGGTACCCATTTTGTCTTTTATCTTTTTAAAACAAAAAGCTTCCATTTTTATCGTACTTGGTATTGCTGTAGCAACAGCTGGTTTATACTTATTAACAGCTGGTGATTCTTTTCAATTAAACATTGGAGATATACTCGTTCTCGGTTGTGCAGTTGCTTTCGCTGCTCATATTCTCGTTAACGGTTTCTTTTCTAAGAAAATATCACCTTTATTATTAAGCACGTCGCAAGTATTAGCTGTCGGCATGTTTTCTTCTATTTGCGCCTTTTTATTTGAAGATTGGGAAAAATTATTTTCAGTAGCACTATGGACGAATTCTTCCTTTTTATTTGCTCTATTTCTAACTTCCCTATTTGCAACATCCATTGCTTTTTTCATTCAAACATCAGCACAAAAACATACGTCTCCAACGAGAGTAGCAATCATTTTCGCAATGGAGCCCGTTTTTGCTGCCTTAACAGGCGTTCTCGTGGCAAACGAACAACTTTCTATTTCTGCTATTATCGGATGCTTATGTATTTTTCTAGGCATGATTTTTGTTGAATTACCTTCCAAAACAAAAAAAGAAGCGCAGGCTGCATGAAGTTACGCTTGTAACTTCCGCATAAAAGCCTTTGCGCTTTTTTTATCTGTAATTTCTTCTTCTTTCAATCGTTCTAATAACGCAACAAAATAACTCCCATCAAACTGTAATTGATGTTTAATTGTCGCTTCTATTGCTGCGTTCACAATTCCATCAGATGCACCAGTATATCCTTGTCCGAACATAATAAACCCTTGTGCTTCCTCTGATAGTTTAAATCCTTTCGTATGTAAGAATGAAAGATAATCTTCTACTGTTTGCATGTTATTCCCACCTACTCAAAAATTCTCCATCTCCTATCATACATGTTTTTACACGCTATGAGAATGAAATTTCTTTGACAACTTTGTAAATCTATCGTCTACTTCATAGACAATGGAGGATTTCTCTACAATATGAATGAATATGTATAGGGGAACTTATTTCATATTAAAGGGGAGACACGATGAAACAAGCACTATTAATTATCGATGCGCAGCAAGAATTAATGGATGGAAATGAACAAGAAAATGAAGTTTTTCGTAAAACCGAGTTATTATCTACACTAAATACAGCCGTACAGAAAGCGATAGATTCAAATGCCCTTATTGTTTTCGTAAGGGATATCGATGTTGCTTCTGGCAGCGGAGAAGGATTTGAAGTACATAATCAAATTCAAGTACCTAACTCTGCAGTCCTTATTAATAAAGCAGCAACAAACGCATTCTATGGCACTTCTTTACTCGAACTTTTGAAAGAAGAAAAAATTAACCATATCGTTATCGGTGGATGTAAAACAGAACATTGCATCGACACCGCTGTTAGAACAGCTACTGTACAAGGATTTGACGTTACATTAATTAAAAACGGTCATTCCACAACTGATTCTAGCGTATTATCAGCAGAGCAAATCATTGGTCATCATAATAAAACTCTACATGGACATTATAATGTTGATCATTTTTCAGTTGTTAGAGATGTCGAAGAAGACCTTTTTGAACCTATTCATGATCAATATCGTGATTAAGTTGGTTATAAAAAAGAATCCTTTTCACGAAAGGATTCTTTTTTCACCCAAAAACTTGTGCTGCAATGCTATACAGTTCATTACTCCTTTTTAATAATTTATCGCTATTTTTCATCATAATTGGTGGTGTATGAACCTTTTGAAAACCAGTAATCTCTAATTCTTTCATAAAACCATTCTTTCCTTCTGGTACATCCATTCTTAATTTACCATGATGTTCTCTTGCTAAATGATGAACAATTCGTATTGCCATTTCATCATTTTTAGCAACGACTGGACCTATTATTTTATTTTCTGATGTTTGTATACTTAAACCGTAACCTAATACATTTTGTTCCTTGTCCTTTACAACAATGCACAGTTCACTTTGTATCATTCTTTTCGTTAAAAACTCTTCTCTATTTGTTCCAAACGCATTTTCATCTAATTTTATTATTTCTTCTAAATCACACTCTTCATACTTCACCATATAATCTTCATTTCCCACACAATAATCATTCACATTGTACGAGCTACATATGTATTTAGAAACATAGCTTACTACTCTAAATCCTAATTTTTCATATAGAGGCTTTCCTTCATCCGTAGCAATAAGCATAATGGGAGTTTGAACCGATACGCTCTTCATGCATGCATCCGTTATCGCCTTTCCAATCCCTCTCCCCTTATAATTCGGATGTACAATGACCATTCCGATAGACGCTAATTTCTCCCCATATAATATAATTGCCGCACTAGCAATAAGTTCCTTCCTCTTATTCCACACACCGTATACGATACCTGAATCAAAAATAGTCTCAATTTCTTCTCTGTTATAATCCCACCCAATATAAGAAGATAATGCTACAATATCGCCTATTTGTTCTTCCCTAAGACGCTCCACCTTAATTTCCAATTCAAGCATACTTCATCCCCTTATCTAGACATTTAAATCATTATTATCAAATCAACTTGTACATGTTTCACTTTATCTGTCACACACATATCCTATTTTGACCAAGACTATATTGTAAATGAGGTGACAACATGCCCATTACGAATCGATTTTCTACCACCACTAACGGCGCACTCGCTATTACAGGAAATACTTTAGGCTTAAGTAAAATTAGTAATCTAAACCGTGCTGGTACAATCGGGGCAATTGGTGCATTCGCAACTACGAATACTGCTTTACAAGTAACTACTTTTCCTGCGGGTACAACATTAAACTATACACAAAATAGTTCTACCGCTATTTTAAATATCCCTGCTGGTAGTACTATTCTTTATGCAGAACTTGTTTGGGGTGGAAACTACTTATCTCGTGATCAAAATATTACGAGTGTATTAGGAAACCCTGTTTCTTTTACAACACCTGTGTCAACATACTCAATTACCCCTTCAACCGTTACAGCTTCTAATCAAACCTTCGTTTCTGGATCTGTCACATTTGGATTCTATACGCGTTCCGCAGATGTAACATCCCTCGTTCAAGCTGGAGGATCTGGCTCTTATACAACCGGCTCTGTCCCTGGACTTGTTGATCCTTTAGATGCTTCTAACGGAGCTATCAATTCTTCTGGATGGACGCTCATTGTCGCTTATCAAAACGGTTCCTTACCCGCAAGAAATTTAACCATTTATGTAGCAGGTAATCGCGTTTCCGCCGATACCGGTAGTGCAGATGTATCTGTCTCAGGCTTTTTAACACCGTCAGGGGGACCTGTAAGCGGGAGATTATTTTTAAGTTCTACTGAAGGAGATGCTGATTTAACTGGGGATCAAGCATTATTTGGACCGAATTTCAGTTCATTAAATGCTTTATCTGGGCCAAATAATGCTGTAAATAATTTCTTCGGTTCTCAAGTGAATAACGCTGCCGGAAATTTAGATACAACCGGGACATTTGGAACACGAAATCAAAGTGCTTCTACAAGTACAAATATCTCCGCTGGAAGGCAAGGCTGGGACATTACTTCTATTGATATTTCTCCTTATTTAACAAATTCCCAAGTCTCCGCCGCAATCCGTTTAACAACTAACGGAGATGCATATATGTTAAATACAGTCGGATTACAAATTAATATAAACTCGCCTAACATACAAGCAACGAAAAGCGTGAATAAAAGCGTAGCTGCAATTGGAGACGTCCTCACTTATACCGTTACTATCCCTAATACCGGGCTTCTTCCCGCCAATAACGTTATTTTTATAGATAGTCTTCCTAACGGTACCTCCTTTATACCTGGCACTGTAACGATAGATAACGTACCTCAAACAAATGCAAATCCAGCTGCTGGTATATCTCTTGGAACAATTAATAATAACGCTTCTCGTACAGTAACTTTCCAAGCAACTGTCGTTTCTCTTCCAAGCCAAAATCCTATCTCTAATACTGCTAATATTACATTTCAATATACACCAATTGCCGGTGGAACGACTTTTAATGGTCTTGCAACAAGCAACTCTGCAGGAACACAAATTAACCTCGCAGATATTAATGGTACAAAATCAGTTAACAAAATCTTTACCGATATTGGCGAAACGTTAACTTACAGTATTGCCTTAGCTAATATAGGAAATATCGCCGCAACTAACGTTTTATATACAGATCCGATTCCTAGCGGGACTACTTTCATTCCAGGGAGTGTAACTGTTAACGGCGTTACTCAAGCTGGTGCAAATCCCGCTAATGGTATATCTGTCGGTACTATTGCTGCTAATTCTACGACTACTGTTTCATTTCAAGTATTCGTTCCTTCTATCCCGCAAACAAATCCAATATTAAATAGTGGTACAACAACTTATCAATACATTCCTGTGCCAAATCAGCCGGCAGTAAGTGGGACTGATACGACCAACATCGTATCTACTCAAGTGAATAACGCTACTGTAACTATGGCAAAAGCAGTAGATAAAAATTTTGCAGATATTGGTGATACATTAACGTACACCGTTTCCTTTACAGGTACAGGTAATACGAATGCGAACAACGTTATTTTTACAGATGTCATTCCTACCGGAACAACTTACGTCCTTAACAGTTTAACAATAGATGGCACGACACAAGTGGGTGCCAATCCCGCTAACGGTGTGAACATTGGATCAATCCCAACTGGCTCAACAAAAACTGTTTCATTTCAAGTAGTAGTAAACACAATACCCGCGTCAAATGTCGTATCTAATGGTTCAAGTGCTTCTTATCAATATACCGTCAATCCTAGCCAATCACCCGTGACAAAAAACATTTCTTCGAATCTCGTTTCCACTCAAATTAACAATGCGAATTTAACATTAACAAAATCAACAAATAAACAATTTGCTACAATTGGCGAAACAATTAGTTATACAATTCTTATTACAAACAGTGGAAATACAGCTGCAACTAACGTTCAACTAACAGATCCACTTCCAAATGGAACGATATTGACTCCTAGTACTGTAACACTAAACGGAGTTTTGCAAAATGTAGATTCTCTCATTGCTTTACCTATTGGCACAATTCCTGGCGGTGCCACTGTTACTCTTTCTTTCCAAGCAACAGTCATCAATATTACCGCCCAAAATCCTATCATTAATAATGCTTTCGCTTCTTATTTATATACTGTAAATCCCAGTCTGCCACCAACTTCAAAAACAGCAAATTCTAATTCAGTTACATCAACAATTAGACTAGCAAATCTTCATGCTACTAAGTCTGTAGATAAAACATTTGCGGAAGTTGGAGATGTATTAACTTATACCTTTGCTCTTACAAACGATGGAAATGTTGTGGCGAACAATGTAGTACTATCCGATTCAATTGCGAATGGTACTGCCTTTGTACCGAACAGTGTCATAGTTAACGGCATTACTCAGCCAGGCATTACACCAACTAGCATTACTATTGGTAGTATTAATGCCGGTACTACAATCACAGCTTCATTCCAAGTATTAATAACTAGCATACCAAATCCAAATCCTATTTCAAATAGTGCTTCTATTGCCTATAACTTTATTGTGGATCCAAATGCTTCCCCTGTAAGTAAGAACACAACTTCAACCACTACATTTACTCAAGTGAATGACGCAAATGTCATTTCAGACAAAGCAGTGGATCGAGCGTTTGCTACCGTAGGAGATATATTAACTTATACCGTTACTTTGACGAATGCAGGAAGTGTTTCCGCTGATAGTCCTGCTTTCGTTGATACGAATCCTGACGGTACTACCTTTATCCCAAACACTTTCCTTATTAATGGTGTACTCCAAAATACCGCCGATCCAAATGTCGGTGTTCCGTTACCTTCCATTCCTGCTAACGGCTCACTTACCGTCTCTTATCAAGTAACTGTCACCTCTTTACCCACACAAAACCCAACAATAAATTCATCTAGTACACAGTATAGCTTTATTTTAAATCCGGGCGACCCACCAACTATAGAAACATCTTTAAGTAACACTGTAAGTACACAAATCAACTTAGCAAATGTAGTTATTGTCAAACAGGTAGATTTAACTATTGCAGATGTTGGGCAACCGATCACATACACAATTGCCCTAGCTAACCCTGGAAATACTCCAGCAAATAATGTAGTCGTTACCGATATACCCCCTCCTGGCACAACTCTCGTACCAAATAGTACTTTTATAGGCGGCGCTTTACAGCTAGGTGCGGATCCAAGTGTCGGTCTTCAAGTCGGTACAATTCCAGCAGGCGGCATTACAACAATTGTTTTCCAAATTAGTACAAATAGTTTACCTTCACCAAATCCAGTTCAAAACAGTGCTGCACTTCAATATAGCTTTATCGCAGATCCAAATTTACCTGCTGTTGTTAGAAATGCTACTAGTAATATAGTAACGACACAAATTAATACCGCTAATATTGTTTCTACGAAACTAACGAGCACAAATTTCGCTGATGTTGGTGATGTCATAACTTATGCAACAGTTTTAAGTAATAATGGCAATATACCTGCCTCCAATGTAACGTTTACAGATATCATTCCAGCTGGTACTATCTTCCTTCCTAACACTGTAACGATTAACGGTGTTCCTATAGCAAATGCAAATCCTGCTAACGGCATTCTTATTGGTACGATAGGAGCAAATTCATCACGTACTGTTGCATTCCAAGTTTTTATACCAACTATCCCTGCTGTAAATCCGATTACAAATCAATCAGGCACTACATTCCAATACACGTACGATCCATCCAAGCCAGCCGTCATGCAGATGGTGGCATCTAACACTGTACAGACAACTATTAATAACGCCTCTATTACCGCTACAAAATCTGCAGATAAACAGTTCGCTAACGTAAATGACATTATTACGTACACAACTACTTTAACGAATAACGGAAACACACTTGCGTCAAATGTGATATTTACAGATGTAATCCCAAGTGACACATCGTTTATTCCTAATAGTGTAACAGTAAATGGGAATACATTCCCTAATGTAAATCCAGCAAGTGGCATAGTAATCGATCCAATAAACCCTAATGCAAATACGACCATCTCGTTCCAAGTGCAAGTAAATTCCATCCCGAATCCGAATCCAATCCCTAATCAAAGTAATACAGCTTACCAATATGTCGTAAATCCTAACTTACCTCCAGTATCCTCTGATGCGTTAAGTAATGTAATAACAACTCAAATTAACAATGCTACTATTCTCGCTACGAAATCAGTGAATACACCGACAGCTGCAATTGGAGATATCGTTACTTATACGATTGCAGTTACGAACACAGGAAATATCCCTGCTAGTGCAACTGTTTTAACGGATGGACTTGGTGCAGGCGCATCCTTTATCCAAAATTCCGTAACTATCAATAATGTTCCTCAGCCAGGATTAGACCCATCACTTGGTATTCACTTAGCAGATATTTCGCCTGGAGATACTGTATTCATTACTTTTCAAGCACAAATTTTAGCTATACCACCTAGTGGCACATTAACAAATAATGCTCTTGTAAATTATGAATATACCGTGAATCCAAACCAATCACCTGCTGTTGGTAGTACAATTACGAATACGACGGTTACTCCAATTATTGATGCTACTCTATCTATAAATAAAACTGTCAATTCAACATTCTCTACTATCGGAGATACACTTACTTTCACTTCTACCATTATTAATTCCGGCAACACTACCGCAAACAATGTTATTTTTACAGATTTAATTCCAAATGGTACGACGTTTATTCCAAATAGTTTTACAGTAAATGGAACAACCATCCCTAATGCAAATCCACAAAACGGTATTAATATCGGTAACATAAATTCAAATGCATCATTTATACTCAGCTTTCAAGTAAACATTACAACTCTTCCAAACCCTAATCCAATTCCGAACAAATCATCGCTTCAATATAGCTTTATTGTTGATATAAATGAACCGCCTGTTTCACGAACCGTTAAATCCAATAAAACTTTTACACAAGTAAATACTGCCTCCGTTATCGCAACAAAAACTGCGAGCAGTGCATTTGCTGCTGTTGGAGATACAATTACGTATACAACTACGCTCACTAATAGCGGAAATACTACCGCAAACACACCTGTTTTTATCGATATATTACCACCTGAACTTTCATTCGTGCCTGATAGCGTCCAAATTAATACAATCCCACAACTTGGATTTAGACCAGATAACGGGATTTCTTTAGACGCAATTCCAGTTGGAGGAACGACAACAATTAGTTTTCAAGCGATCGTTGGTTCAATACCAGCTACAAATCCAACGTTAAATCAATCTAGCACAACATACTCTATCATTGTGGACCCTACCCAGCCACCAGTTACAGAAACAGCTACAAGTAATCCAACTTTAGTGCAAATTAACGAAGCAACCATCCAAGCAACAAAAAGCGTGGATCGTCTATTTTCTGACATCGCTCCTGGAAATTCATTTTTAACGTATACAGTTTTATTAGAGAATATAGGAAACACAACTGCTACGAATATCATTTTTACAGATCCGATTCCAAATAATACGGTATTTATAGAGGATAGCGTTCGAGTAGGTGGGGTTTTATTACCTGGAGTAAATCCAGCAAATGGGATACCCATTGGGGATATTATTGCAGGAGATTTTATAAACGTTACCTTCCGTGTGCAAGTAGTTAGTATCCCAAATCCTATTTTTACAATCGGACCCGGAGGACCAAACTCACCGGTTGTAAACGGCGCTTCTATTAATTATCAATTTATGACAGGACCTAATTTACCACTTGTTTCACGAAGTACGTCATCTAATTCTGTTTCGACACAAATAAATGCTGGGGAAATTGCTCTCGTTAAATCTGTAGATAAAGCTTTCGCAACAATTGGCGATACCATTTCTTATACAATCACATTAAGTAACCCTGGAAATGTCACTTCACAAAATATAATTTTCACGGATATTTTGCCTGATGGAACGACATTTATATCTGGCACTCTTGTAAATGATTCTGGTGCGCAGCAAATTGGAAATCCCGGGAACGGGATTCAGATTGGAAATATAAACCCTGGTAGTACGGTTGCTATTACGATAAATGTACTTGTAACAAACATTCCAAGCATAAATCCAGTTTCGAATTTTAGTTCTGTACAGTTTGCACATGTGGTCGATCCTAGCCAACCTGCTGTATCACAAACGAATATATCTAATACAGTTTCAACAAAAATTAAGAGTGCTATATTAACAACTACAAAAAGTGCCGATAAATCCATTATTTCTGTCGGAGATACAATTACGTATACAACTACGATTACAAATACCGGTAATACACCAGCAACGAATATAACATTCACAAGCGCTATTCCAGCTAACACTACATTTATACCAAATTCGGTCACAATCAATGGTCTTCAGCAAATTGGTGCACAGCCTGCACTTGGAGTAACTATACCAAATATCGCTCCTGGTGAAACAGTAACTGTTACTTTCCAAGTAAATGTTATTTCAGTGCCACCTTCAAGTTCGATTATGGGTAACGATACCATTTTATACTCTTATACTGTTGATCCAAGCGCAGCTCCTGCTACTACTTCTACTTCAACAAATATCGTTACAAACCCCGTACTAGATGCTATGATAACGATGATAAAATCGGTCGATCAAACACTTGTAACACTAGGTGATACCATTACCTATACAACAATTTTAACGAATAACGGCAATACAAATGCAACGAATATTATTTTCACTGACCTTATTCCAGATGGTACATCGTTCGTTTCTGATAGCGTCACAATAAATGGCATCACACAACTCGGCCTTACTCCTAATACAGGTATAACAATTGGATCAATTGCTCCTAACAGCTCAATATCTATAGCATTTCAAGTTACCGCTACTTCTACACCAGCCCAAAATCCTATTGCCAATTCCGCTACTGCTTCTTACACATTCATCGCCGATCCTAATGCACCAATTGTTTCAAGAACTGCTACTTCAAATACAGTGTTTACTACCATTAATACTGCTACCATTCTTTCATCAAAACAAGTCGATAAATCATTTAGTCATATCGGGGACACACTCACTTATACTGTTACTTTAACAAACAACGGAAATTCATCTGCACAAAATGTTATATTCACAGATACTGCGCCGAGCGGAACTACATTTATTGCAAACTCATTTTCTATTAATGGCATTCCTCAAAGCGGTGCGGACCCATCGAACGGTGTAAATATTGGCCCTATAACAGCCGGGAATACAGTAAATGTTTCGTTCCAAGTAACTGTTACCTCTTTACCAACACAAAACCCCGCTGTAAATTTCTCATCAACATCGTATCAATTAGTCTCGCCGCCTGATGCAGAAACTTCAATTAGTAATCCTGTTTCAACGCAAATGAAAGAAGCTATATTATCCATGACGAAAAATGAAAATGTATCCTTTGCAGATATCGGGCAAACTGTTTTTTACACTACTTCTATTTCAAATATAGGAAATACGGATGCAATTAATATTGTATTCACAGATGTATTATCAAGTGGACTCACATTTGTTCCTAACACATTAACTGTCGATGGCATTTTACAACCTAATGCGGATCCAAATACAGGTGTATTACTTGCAGCACTTCCACCAAATGAAATATATAGTATCGTCTTTCAAGTTACAGTGAACAGCATCCCACCTAGTAATCCAGCACCAAATATAGCATCCACGACTTATGCGTTTACTGTGGACCCAGGGAATCCGCCAGTATCGAGTGCAGCTACTTCCAACACGACACTTCTTCAAATAAACAACGCAAATATTATTAGTACAAAAACAGCAGATCTTACTTTTGCTGATGTTGGTAATACAATAACATTTACACTTAACCTTCCTAATACCGGGAATACGACCGCTACAGATGTAACCATTATTGATATTCTGAATAGCAATCTCACTTTCGTTCCGAATAGTTTCACAGTTAATGGGCAAACCATCCCAAATGCCGATTTATCTACCGGTGTAAATATCGGTTCCATTCCTGGTGGTAATACGGCCATCGTTACTTTCCAAGCAACAGTTGCTACACTTCCAACACTTGACCCCATTTCTAACGCTGCTTCTACCACATATCATTATGTCGTTGATCCTAGCCAGCCACCTATTACAACCTCCAATCAATCTAATACAACGACAACACAAATTAATAGCGCTATCCTTACCGCACAAAAAAATTCAAATGTGGCAACAGTGGATATCGGGCAAGATATTGTCTACACCGTTACAATAACAAATAGCGGAAATGTTAGTGCGACGAATGTTATTTTTACCGACCTGATTCCAGATGGAACTTCCTTTGAACCGAATAGCTTTACAATTAACGGAACTAGCATCCAAAATGCAAATATCATTACAGGCGTTCCAATTGGCGATATCGCGCCAAACCAATCTGTCATCGTAGCATTTCATATTAATGCCGATGAAATTCCGCCTATAAATCCAATTACCAATCAAGCTAGCGTTAGTTTCCAACATATCGTTAATCCAGCTAATCCTCCCGTTTCAAAAAACATTACTTCAAATAGTGTTACAACAACAATTGAAAGTGCTATTTTAACTACTACTAAAATCGGAGATAAAGCTTTTGCAACGATTGGTGATACGATTACGTATACAACTACGATTACAAATACGGGAAATATTCCTGCTAATAACGTTATTTTCTCAGACCCGATTCCATCGTGGACACAATTTGTTGCAGGATCAGTTATTGTTGATGGCACACCATTAGCATCTGCTTCTATCATTGACGGTATTGGCATAAATACAATCATTCCAAATCAAACTGTAACAATCGTATTCCAAGTTCAAATCGTAAGCAATCCAACAACATTTACACCGGAACTCCAAAACTTAGGATTTGTGAACTTCCAATATAACGTAGGAAATGCATTACAGGCTCAGCCTGGCAATGTGGAAACGAACGTCTTCGTTACTTCTATTAATTCAGCAATACTTTCAGCTGTAAAAACTGCTAATACAGCCTTTGCGAATATCGGAGACACGATCACTTATACAGTTTTACTTCAAAATAGCGGCAATACAAACGCTACGAATGTAAATTTCTCAGATTCGATTCCAGTAGGAACGACTTTTGTTGAAAATAGTTTCACTGTAAATGGAAGTACCATCCCAGGTGCCAATCCAAATAACGGAGTGAGTATCGGAACTGTGAATACTGGTAGTTCCTCAACCGTTACGTTCCAAGTCATTGTTACATCTACTCCACCTTCGAACCCAATTACAAACGTTGCATCTATTCAATACGAATTTATAGTTGATCCGACTTCTCCTCCTGTTACAGGTACTATAACTTCTAATAGTGCTTCCACACAAATTAATAACGCGACTGTTACAACTGTTTTAGAAGCAAATCGATCAATCGTATCTATCGGAGATATCATTACGTATACAGCAACATTAACGAATACTGGAAACTTCCCTGCAAATTCTGTATTACTCATTAACGGAGTTCCTGAAGGGGCATTATTTGTTCCAAATAGTGTTACGCTTAACGGGATTTCACTTCCAGATGCAAGTCCAACTCTCGGTATTCCAGTTGGTATTATCGCACCAGGTGATTCTGCTACGATTACGTTCCAATTTCTTGCAAATTCTATTCCACCGCAAGGAGCAATTATAAATCAAGCACTTACAAGTTACACTTATATTGTCGATCCAAGCCAACCTCCAGTTACAGCAACATCTTCATCTAATACGGTGAATACAGCTGTCGTTGATGCATCCCTATCCGCAATTAAAAATACAGATTCCCTCGTACAGTCTACTGACGGTACAATCACTTACACTGTAGTCGTTCAAAATAACGGGAATACAACTGCAAATACAGTTACTTTAACAGATTTGGTCCCAGAGGGAACTGCATTTATTCCGGATAGCGTAACCATAAATGGCGCTTCAGCTCCGGGTGCTGATCCAAACGTAGGAATCTCATTAAACTCCATTGCACCTTCGGAAATCGTCACAGTCACATTCCAAGTTATCGTTCAATCCATTCCAAGCGTGAATCCAATTTCTAATATAGCACGTATTGACTATACTTTTATCGCCGATCCAACTGCTCCTATCATCTCTCGAACCATTACGTCTAATCCAGCTTTCACACAAATTTCGGATGCGAATGCGCTTTCTTTAAAAGCAGTCAATGCACAAAAAGCAACAACAGGGGATATTTTGACCTATACGATAACACTAGAAAATACCGGAAATATTCCAGCTACTAATCTCATATTTTCAGATACGATTCCAGAAGGTACTACATTCGTAGAAAATAGTTTTACACTTAACGGAACAGCTATACTTGGTGCAAATCCGAATGCAGGTGTTATTTTGCCTGATCTTGCAGCAAACGCTACTCACCTTATTTCGTTCCAAATTCTTATTAACGATCCATTCTCACAGCAATCGATTACAAATCAGTCTAATACAACATATACAATTCAACCAGACCCAGGGCAACCGCCTATTACTGAAACATCTACAAGTAATATTGTCATTACAAATTTCGTGCAAGCACA
>NZ_MACF01000072.1 GCF_001884045.1 Bacillus mobilis
CCGGAAATGTTGACGCAATAAATATTACTTTTACAGATTCTATTCCAGCTGGGACTACATTCGTTCCAGACAGTGTCACAATTAACGGTATACTTCAGCCTGGTACAAATCCAGAAAACGGAATACCAATTGGAACGATTCCACCAAACAGTTCCAAAACGATACTATTTCAAGTACAAACAAATAATCCACCAACTGAAACCGAAATTGTAAATCAATCATCTGCAAATTACCAATATGTAAGTATTCCTACAGCTCCACCAGTGAATCGCTCTGCAAATTCTAATATCGTTACAACATCACTTCAAAATGCAAATATTATTTCTGTTAAACAGGCGAATGTTACTTTCGTATCCATCGGGCAAAATATCACTTACACAAATACACTACAAAATATAGGAACTATTCCAGCTAACAATACTGTGTTCATTGACAATATTCCAGAGGGTACTATATTCATTGAAGATAGCTTATCAATAAACAATGTCATTCAGCCTGGTGCGAACCCTGAAAACGGAGTAACTCTCGGCACGATACAACCAGATGAAACAGTCACTATTTCATTTCAAGTACAACTTACAAGTATCCCTTCCGGCAACACAGTCATTAACATTTCAGACACTTCGTATGAATACCAAATTGACCCTAGTTCTCCTATTATTCAGCGTAGATCGTTATCAAATGCAGTAAATACTGAAGTGCGAACAGCAAATGTTAGTGCAATTAAATCCGCCAATAGATCCATTACACGCATCGGTCAAATCATCACGTATACAGTCGCCGTTACAAACGCTGGTACAGTACCTATTACAAATACTCTCCTAATTGATGCAATTGCCGCTGGCACCACATTCGTTCCAAATAGCATCCTTGTAGATGGCATACCAAGACCTAATGAAAATCCAAGTACCGGTATCAATCTTGATATCATTCTTCCAAACAATACGATTATTGTTACGTTCCAAGTAAATGTAACTTCTATACCATCACAAAATAATATTAATAATATCGCTGTCATTCACTATGAATATCAACCGGAACAAAGCGCACCACCAATTTCAGAAACGACCTCTTCCAATACTACAAATATACAATTTATTGATGTTATTCTTATCGCTACAAAATCCGCTAATAAAGTATTAGCAAATATTGATGAAACCGTTGAATATACAGTATTCATTCAAAATAACGGATCCACTGCAACTAACTCCATCTTTTTTACAGATACTATAGAAGATGGAACAGTATTTATTCCAGGAAGTGTCACGGTTAACAATACTGTACTTCCTGCAGCAGATCCAAATATCGGATTTTCCATTCCTAATATTGCGTCAGGTCAAGCGACTACAATAATGTTTCAAGTTTCCGTTACGAATTTACCAGCTGTAAATCCAACGCCTAATACTGCAAACATCGTCTACGACTTTATTTTCAATCCTGACTTTGCACCAATTCAAAAATCCACTACTTCCAATACTACTTTCGTTCAAATTAACGACGCTGATATCGTTTCACTGAAAATTGTTGATTTAACTTCTGTAACGATTGGTGACACTTTAACTTATACAACAAATTTAACAAATATAGGAAACACAGATGCTACTGCTACTTTATTTACAGACAATATACCTGATGGAACTACCTTTATAGAAGGTAGCGTTTTAGTAAACAATATTCCTCAGCTTAACGCGAACCCAAGTGCCGGTATACTTGTAGGAACGATTGCTCCTAACGCTTCTATCCCTGTCACGTTTTCCGTTACTGTGGTATCTCTTCCAGCTAGCAGTCGTATCCAAAACCAATCAACTTCTCGTTATACAATTAGTGGCGAAGAACAAATATCGACTAGTAATATTACCTTCACTGAAGTTATTTCTGCTAATTTAATTGCAACAAAAACAACGCCTATCCAATATGCCGATCTACAAACGATTATCCCTTACACAATTTCCATCACAAATAATGGGAATATACAAGTAGAAAACATTATTGTTACTGATATCATCCCATCAAATACGAGCTTTATAGAGAATAGTGTTATTGTAAATGGAACTGCTCGTCCAAATGACAATCCACTTAACGGGATACAACTTGATAACATTCCACCTAATACGACAGCAACTATTCTATTCCAAGTACGAGTTACTTCGATTCCGCAAACCAATCCAATCTCTAACACGAGTACAATTGAATACCAATACACGATACCAAACCAGCCGCCTATTACCGAAACTATTCTTTCATCAGCTGCCGTAACAGCAATTCATCATGCAAATTTAAATAGTAATAAAGCTGTTGACCTTGCATTTGCAACAGTCGGTGACACGTTAACGTATACGATTACACTCAATCAAACTGGTAATGTTGCAGCAAATGATGTAATCATTCAAGATATGATTCCTCAAGGTACTACGTTTGTAGAGAATAGCGTTGTTGTAAACAGAGAAACTCTTCCGGGAGTTAATCCAGTAAGTGGTATACCAATTGGTTCTATAACTGTTGGCGGAAATGCTATCGCTTCATTCCAAGTAACCGTGACTTCTATCCCAACTCCAAATGAACTGACCAACCAAGCCATTACTACCTTTAACTATATAGTCAACCCAAATAACGTGCCTGTTACGAATACAACTACAACAAATACCGTCACAACAACTGTCCAAAATGATAATGTCCTTGCCATAAAGTCTGTTAATGCTACGAATGCATTACCTAGTCAAACTATAACGTATACAATTACAATTACGAATAATGGTAATGTGACTATTGAAGATATCCTTGCCATAGACACCGCACCAGTAGATACTACCTTCGTTACGGGTAGCGTTACGATTAACGGAATCAATCAGCCTAATGCGAATCCTGAAAAAGGTATTTCGTTAGGAAATCTTGCTCCTAATGCATCTACTATCATTACTTTCCAAGTAACAATATCTTCTTCAACTCTTCAACCAGCAATTCATAACGATGCTTCTGTTTCCTATACCGTTACCATTGACCCGAATGAACCACCTATTACCATTACAAAGCAAACAAATGTCGTTACAACAACAGTGGTTGATCCTATGGTTCGTATTAACAAAACAACTGACACATCTATCGCCGTTATAGGGGATGTTATTACATTCACATTAGAGGTATTGAACCATTCCCCTATTCCTACAATAAGTACTTCTATTTTAGATACCATTCCAACTGGTACAACATTTATAGAAAACAGCGTAACAATTAACGGCACTCCGGTTCCAAATGTCCGTCCAGACACTGGTATGAATATCGGTGCTTTACCAGCTGATTCAGTAGCAACGATAACATTTAAAGTTCTCGTCACTTCTATTCCTTCAAACAGTACAATTATTAATTCTGCTTCCGTCACAGCCGCATTCCAATTGACACCGCAGGACCCAATTATTACTTTTATTGTTAATTCAAATATCGTTCGTATACCAGTTCAATTTGTAACTGTGACAGTAGTGAAAGATGCTTCCGTCAGCTCAGCTTATTTAAACCAATATTTTAATTATACGGTGCGCATTACGAATACTTCTGATATTTCACTTTCAAATGTTTCTTTACAAGATACCATTCCAGCAGGTTTACAATTTATGAACGGTACTGTCTTTATTAACGGCGAACGCTCTCCACTAGCAAATCCGAATATCGGTTTCCTAGTCGCTGCTAATTTGGAACCAAACGAAACAATTATCGTGTTATTCACAGTACAAGTGATAAGCCCACCTGTTACTAATGAATTTAAAAACACGGCGAATATTTCATTACAACTTCAAGTTTCACCTACCGACCCACCAATTACAGTAACCGTTACAAGCAATGAAAATATCGTCACCTTTATTTCAGAAAATCCAGATGAAACACTTCCAAATTTATATTGCTTCTTTGACGGGGAACGTTTTATACGTATTACTCCTCGAAATATACGAAATTACTTTTGGGCTTGGATTTGGTGGAAATAAAAAAAGAAAAAGCTTGTAGTTTGGATACTATCCAAACTACAAGCTTTTTTCATATGCAAAATTATCATACTCAATTACTAGCAACTCTGTATGCTACATGTCGTTTCTCAATTCTTTCTTCAATTTCTTTCATATTTTCTTTATTGTTTAATAGTGATTGTTTATTTTCAATTAATAATTGTTTAAAAGATTTTCTCACTTTTTTTCTCATTTTCATTTTCCTCCTTGGGAGATGGTTTATATAAAGTGAAACTTTAATCAGTAGGGGTTTTCTTCATCCCCATTGATTATTAGCCCTCACCAATCGGACTTTTATGGGCAGTTGATCCCCACCTAGATTCTTTGCTTTCGCTGAATTTTGAGGTGGGAGTCTTACTGCCCATTAAAGCGGGATAAAAAATAAAGTATTATCTGGTTGCCCTTATAATAATTGATTGTTGTGAATTCTATTTGAACTTCATATGAAAATTCCGTTTATTTTCTGACAACTTTGTGAACACGCAAAAAAAGAAAGACCGATTCATTTTACTTATAATCGGTCTTTCTAGTATTTATAACATATTGATTAATATTTCAGGTCTTCCCCAATTCATTTCTTCACAAACGAATCTAAGTTTTTCTTCATCCATTGTGTGTAATCCTTCTTCTAGTGAACATGAAATTGGAACTTCACAGTGAATTTGCGCTAATTGTAATGAAATATTTAAGTTCTCTAAATCACTTTCAATCTTTGTACGCTGCGCTTTCGTTAATGATGCTACATTTTCTAGTACAGTTGCTACTGTTCCGTGCTCTTGAATCAGTTTATACGCTGTTTTTTCACCGATACCTTTTACACCTGGGTAATTATCGCTCGTATCTCCCATGAACGCTTTCGCATGCACGATTTGCCAAGGCTCCACACCTTTTTCTTCCATGATTTTCTCTGTTGTATAATATTCGTAATTTCCGATACCTTTGCGCAAGAGCATAACTGTAACGTTCTTATCAACAAGCTGAAGTAAATCCGTATCGCCTGTTAAAATATATACTTCTGCTTCATTACAGTATTGTTTTGCAAGCGTACCGATACAATCATCCGCTTCATACCCTTTCATACCGATAACTGGAATAGACAATTTCGCAGTCATTTCTTGTACTAAATCAAATTGCGGAATTAATTCTTCAGGCGGCGCTGCACGATTCGCTTTATAATTTGAGAACGATTCTGTTCTAAATGTCGTACTACCCATATCCCAGCATGTTACGATATGTGTCGGTTCAATTGCTTGCATAGCTGTTAATAAATGTTTCATATAACCATGAATCCCGTTTGTAGGGGTACCATCTTGTCGTTTCATAAATTGTCCGTAGACACTTGTTGCGTAAAAAGCACGAAATAGTAGTGCCATACCATCAACTAATAATACTTTTTTCATAATCCCTCTCCTACTACAAAAAATAATAACCCCACGTCATCACGTAAGGTTATATAAATAGATTACCATTCTACGTTTTTTCAACTTTGTCTATTATACATTGTTTTTGTATATTTAGCATCATTTACACATTAAGACATTCTACTACAACAAGTATGAAGAATTCCTGAATACGTATTTTTCCCAGTCGAAACAACTACAGCCTTTGCATTTCCGCCAACAATATACGTCCCTTTGAAACATACATTTTCAAGTTCAAGTGGATTATAGTCTTTCATTCGTTTTAAAGGAATAAATCTTTTGCGCTCAAGGTGATAGCAGCTTTCAAATTTCTCAATATTTGTATCTTTTCCTGTTAGCACAGATTCATTTACTAATAAATCATTCGCGTAAATGATACGTACATCTGCTGGTACTATATCACCTTCTGAAAGAAAAATCATATCACCAGGAACAAGCTCTTGTACTGGCAAATTCATCATTTTTAATTCACCGTTTAACCCTGTTACACTAGAACACTCTACTCGAGACACGGTAATTTTCTCACATTGTGATCCATCACGCACATGTTGTTTTGAAAAACCTGGAATCATTCCACTTAGCTTCATCATTACTTCCGCAATACGCGCTCTTTTTGAAGTTAATTCATTTCGGCCGTATACTTGAATACGTTTTTGTGCCTCTTTCATAGATAATCCGTCTCTTGTTGTTTTAAAATATGCAAATACAGATTTTACATCTCTCGTTGCGATTTCAATTAATAAATCTTTATTTTTTTGAAGCATTGTTTGTTCTTTCATTGATTTTTTACTTAATTTATATGACGTGTTACCCACAGTTTTGTTTGCATATAACATATTATCGTCTCCTCCTGTACAACATAGGAAGAAACGCTTTGTTTCTCAATTTATCCACTTTACCGTAACAGTGTCTAGCGCTTAAACATGCATATAAACGCTACATTATGATAAATATAGAGGGAGGAACAAGTCGTTTCCTGCCTACATCATATATTTTTGAATTGAAGTATATGGGTAACGGAACCGAGTCAGAATTTGACATGCTCCTCACCTCCTCGTTTAATTTTATAGTTTATACTATGAAATTACTCATAGCTTTGTAACAAAAAGACCCTTACTCCGAAAAGAGTAAAGGTCATGACATACACAAATAAACGATTCCTAATACAATTAGAAATCTACGGACCTCTCCCTCGCCGAGTTTTAGCACTGTATAGCATAGGTACATTACCAGCTACGTTAAGAAAAACCTTAATTCGATCATTCCTGTTGACCCATTGGCGTCTCTCGACATTTTTGGGCAGTAGCATTTCTCTATACAGGAGCCTCACCTAACAGAGACTTATTTTTTATTACATAGAAAATGTTACTCTTATTTAAAATAGATGTCAACAGTAGCCTACAATTTTTTCAAACGGTATGGCAAACTAACATATATAAAAATAAAAAACTTTACGTTTGAACGTAAAATTTTTAATAAGTTATACAACCTGCAATTACAATCCCAATGGAAAGTGATAAAAACATAAGAAACAGACCGACTGCTTGATTATCTTCTTCAAGACTTTTGTTTATATTAAAGCGTGGTGTAAGCCATTCCGCTAAATAATAAACAATAATTTGAGCCAAAATACCAACAGCTCCCCACGAAACCATATCAAGAAGTGAAATGGAATTAGCTGCTGTCGAATATAAAACAATAGCTAACCCAAGTAATCGTCCTCCAAGTACATAGCTTACCGCCTTATTTCCTTGAGCCATTAACTTAAATTCTTTTACTTTCGTTGTCACTTCCATCAGGAAAAGACCAATACATAAAAGTCCCAGTGTTACTGCTAAATATAATAAAAAATTAATCATATACTTTCCTCCTTTTTATTCCTACCGGTAAATAGTACGATTCATTCCCCGTAATTTTTTCCCCAGCGCGAATACCGATACTACTTGCTTTTCCAGCAATTAAAAACGAACCAAACACATACGACAGTTTCTCCATCCCTTTCTCTGTTTCCAAGGATACGACTGGAAGTTCTATATATTTTTGAAATATCGGCAGTGACGCTTTATACGTTTGGTGTGCATTTTGCATCATAATATTTTCGTCCTTATCTCGAACGGTAATTGTGTCCCCTTCCCTACCAAATGAAGGTTTTTGAACGAAAGAACCTTTTCCTACAAATACATCTCGTTCTAAATATGTAGGTAACATATATTCTTTAATCCACTGTTGTTCCTCATTTGTATAAAAGGCCTCTTCTTCTGCTAATCCCCAAATTAGACACTGAATTGATTTGGGCTGAAGTAAAAATGCTGACAAAGGATTTATTATAAAAAGCTTTCCCGCTTTTACAAGTTGCAACAGTTCCACACCTACCAAGTCTCCTGTTTCAGGATCTTGATCCTCAATTAAATCTTCTATCGGATATGTTTGACGATATAAAACATCAATCGGTACTCCATCGCTATCCACTAAAGCATCTTTTGTAATTCTAAGTTCTGACATTGGCACTACTTTATTTTCAACATGGCATAACTGACTCAAATACATAGTCGTATTCCAATCCTCAATATGTTCATGATGTGCTGTAAAAACAACATTTGGGTTATCTATTCCCTTTGTCGCTTCCATAACGGCTTTTGTAACACCAGAAGATAGCAATCGTTCTTGATCCAAGTTTGGATTATCGTAGCCTAGTTTTTCGCAAACTTTGCCATTCATTTGAAAGCATTCCATAATAAAAGTTGGCGTATCACTATTAAACTCAAGCATTTTAATTTGGTTATCATCAGTTAAAACAAAATCAAATCGTGAAATAACAGATTCAGGATATAATCCTTTCATTCTAATGAACGTTAAGCTCGCAGGAGGAAAACCAAGTTCAAGAAGCTGTTCGTCACTTAAATTACGCAAAAGCCTAGCAGTCTTAAAAAATATTTTCCCCATTCGTTCAGTTGCTACTTGTAATTGTTTCATAGTCTCATTTGTTATAGAGAAAACATGAAACAAACTATATTCACATTCATATAAATCCGACCAAAAATTCGGATATTTCGAATAAAACTCTTTTCGTTCTCTTATGTATTGCGACATATGTTAGCCCCCAAATCCTCCCTTTGCACCGCTCCCAATTCCACCTTTAAATTCCGCAGACGATTGATACGATTTAAACGCCGATGAATTTTTAAAAGCGGATTTATTTTGATAGTATCTCCCACCATAGAAATAATGCCCACGATAACCTGAACTACTATCATCACACTGCCATACCCCAAGTTCATCATCCCAATCCCAATCTGAACAACTAGTATCATTCGGTTTTGAGGGAAGATCTTGTGCGCAGCCAAATAAGGTGCCAGTCATTAAAGACGTTACGACACCACCTACTAGCCATTTCGTTTTTGTCACCTTCGCACTCCCCTTTTTAAATTCTATTTCTATTATATAGGATGGCATGATAAAGTAGAAGAAAAAGGAAGAAGAGGATAAAATGCGCTTAGAATATCGACTTAATGATGAAACGAAAAGGTATCCTGCTTTATGGAACTACGCAAATATTTCTAATTCTGAAATTATCGCACGCATGACTTGTGAATATTTTATAAAAGATAAAAATACATATGTTGTTACTGCAACTTCAGTAGATCCAGACGGAACAGCAGTTATATATATTCAGCAAGAAACCTTTTCTAATGATCCTTCAGATCCTACTTACTTCCACATCGGTTTTGAAATTAGAGAGCTAAAGGATACGAGTTCAAACTTAATTGAAAGTAAAGATGTATGGAACTATGAAGAAATTTTACCATCTCTTCATTCAGATATTATATATATTAAGCGCGACGGCACGCATATGGAGTTCACTTTAGATTCAAGAGAGATTGATGAAGACAGAAAGTGCTATATTTATTATGGAAATTTCACGGGTGAGTCGAGATAAAGTGAAACTTTAATCAGCCCTCACTAATCGGACTTTTATGGGCAGGCCGACCCCCACCTAACTTCTTTGCTTTCGCTACATTTTGAGGTGGGGGTCTTACCGCCCATTAAAGCGGGATAACATGGATACATTTATGCAACAAAAAAACCTTACGTATAAAACGTAAGGTTTTTATTTAGCCCCACATATGCCGTTCTCTCTAGATGTCCATAAACCTGCTCTCACAGGTGGATGCTCTCACAAATGTTTGTAACTTCCTTCTTAAAAAGATGGCATGTTAGCTACATTTAAATATTGAACTTCCATATTAAACTTATTGGTTTAAGACATACATAAGCTACGTACACCGTAGGAATTTTATATAATGTTAGTTGAAATAAGACCCCCGCACGTGCCGCTCCTCGTAAATGTCCAAAAACCCGCTACTCGCAGGTGGATGCCCTCACAGTTACCGTACATCTTCCTCCACTAGGAAGGCTTGATGATGGTCGCTAAATATTGAGCTTCCGTATAACTAACATCGGTTTTAGACATAAATAAGTTACGTACACCGCAGGATGTATTATTTACTTGTCGTTATATTATCACATTGTTTCCAATGTGTAAAATACAAAGTTTTTCGAGCAATTTCTTGCTTGTGACCTTATTTTAATACAAATTATTTTTGCATGCAAGTGATTAATCTTCTTCTTTTGCAATTTGATTTTCTGGGTAAGAAATCCAATCACTCCAGCTACCTGCATACAATTTAACATTTTGGAATCCAGCTAATTTCAATGCAAGAATATTTGGACATGCTGTAACGCCAGAACCACAATATACAATTGTTTCCTTATCTTTCGAAAGATTTTGGAATCGTTCTTGTTGCTCAGCTTCATTCTTAAATTGTCCTGATTGGACAATTCCATCCTTCCAAAAATAGTTTACTGCTGTTGGAATATGTCCCGCTTTTGGATCCACAAGTTCCTCTACACCAGCATACCGTTTTGGCTCTCTAGAATCAATTAACGTAACATTTGCACCTGCATGAATATTCGCTCTCACCGTTTCCATCGTTACAAGCATATGATCTTGTACATTTGCTTTGAATGCTTTCCGTTTAGCAACAGGAATTTCCGTTGTTATCGGTAGTCCATTCTCTTTCCAAGCTGGAAATCCGCCATCTAATATATATACTTTCTCATGTCCTACATAGTTTAATAACCACCAGAGACGAGAAGCATTTGCACCTGCTTGACTGTCATATGCAATTACTGTCGTATGTTCATCAATACCAGCTTGCGAAAGCTTGTCTGCAAACGCCTCAATATGCGGCAATGGATGGCGACCACCATGTTCTGTTACAGGACTTGATAAATCTAAATTTAAATCAAAATATAACGCATGAAGAATATGTTCTTCCTCATACTTTTCTCTACCCCAATTAGGATTCGCTAAATCAAAACGACAATCGATTATACGGACATTCTCATCTTCTATATGCTCACGTAACCATTCGACTGTAACTATCATCTTTAACGACCTTCTTTCTCTTGCAAACGACTTACATACTCCATAACCATTTCTTCTGTAACATATTTACGCTGCAAGGTAACACCATTTTTTGCAAGATCATTAATTTGCTTTGTTACAACATTAATGACATCAACCGAAAATTCTTTCCCATTTGACGCAAGAGATACGGCTGCTTCAATAGCTGCTTCACGCTGCGCATCTAATTGTAAACATGCTTTTACACTTTCATTTTGTTTACGAGAATGTGCTGTAATTGCTTTATGTACTTCCATCTTCTCTTCCCCCTAAATAAGTTATACGTTCTAATTCAATTCCATTGCAAGCCGAATCATATCACGGCATACAATCCCATTTTCAATAATCTCTTCTTCATAATGCTTCGAAAAGTAATCAAAATCAATAGAAAAAATACGAAATCCACATTTTTGATATAAAGCAATTTGTGAAACACTAGAATTGCCTGTACCAACTTCAAGTTTTGACATACCATATCCTTTAGCAGTTTCTATGGCATGACTTATTAGCTTCTTCCCAATACCTTTTCCTTGCAAATGCTCTACAACCGCAATATTCATAATCTCCATCGTCTTCGGCCTTGTTTCCAAAAGAACATATACACCGATAACACGCTCCTCTTGCTTAGCTACATATGTTAAGCCTCTTTGTACATATGCATCAATTTGCCCCTCACTTGGATCAGCAAGCAATAATAAAGGTTTCGGTATAGCTTCTTTCGAAACATACTCTATTACTACACTCATAAAAAATTCCCCTTTCCCTATTGTTCTAATCCCTCCTTGTCTACCATAAGTAATAGAAAGGAGGGATTCACCATGGACAACAATGAGAAAAAATGCAACGTCATCTCTATTGATGGAAAGAAGAAGAAAAGCGACACGTATTCCTATCCAAAATTAGTAGTAGAAAACAAAACATATGAATTTTCTTCATTCGTCTTATGCGGTGAAACACCAGACGGCAGACGACTCGTTCTTACTCATATGATTTCTACCGATGAATTTGCTGGGTTTGTCAAATCTTTAGATACAGTACTGCAAAAGAAAATTGAACGAATCTTTTTCTCATAACAATTAAATCACATAAATTTCTTTTTCAATCTCCACTAACTGCTTTTGCAATTGTTCTTTACTTTGTTCATATAGTGATACATCAATCGTTTCCGCTAATGCAAATAATATACTTTCATAGTAGTTCATCACATCTTGCTGCATCACTTTTTGGAATAAGTTCCATTTCATATCCCATTCTTGCTCATAATGATGAACAAATAAATCTTTTTCATCAGCTACATAGTTTGATACGAAAGGCTCTAATACAACTTTAGCCTCTTCTTGCATGAAAGCTTTATCATTTTTTTCAAAAAAGCTTTTTTCATTTTTAAAATGTGCCAATGCTTTTTTGAAATCTTTTATTTCAACTGAAGGGAACGGTTCTTTATGTGTAATATCTTTATATTCATAATCCACTGTTCCACTCATAGAAATTGATTCATTTTCTACTTTACAGTTCACCACAATTTCATTCTTTGCACGTTTCATCGCTTCATCTATCCATTTTTCAAGGCGTAATGATGTCGCACGCATTTCTTGTAATAAATCATGCTGAATAAATGCTACTAATTCCATAACGCACTGTTGCAACTGTACTTTCACATTTCCATCCGTTCGAAGGGATGCTGGATTAATAAATTCAGTAAACACATCGTTATAGCGTAGGAATAGACGCTGTTGCACGTAATACAGCAATTCTTTCACTTCATTTTGCATCGCCTGCTCTTCAGCAAGCACACTATATGATGAAATAATATGAAGTAGCTGATCACGCTCTGCTTCATATTTTTTCGTTTGCTTCTCTTTCTCTTCATTCCCTTGCTTTGCACCATTTATCATATTTACTAAAAGCTGATCTGCTCCTTGCAATGCACCATATAAAGCATGAACAGATACGAGCATTAAATCTCTCATCATAAAGGATGTAAATGATTCCTCGAACTTCGCAATCCCAGAGTTTTGTAATATACCGTACTTTTCTTTTTCAATATTCTTTCCTTGTTTCTCTTCAAGCGCACATAAACTTGAAATTGCGAATAAACGTGGATTTCTAATACCGTATTGCAGTAGCTGGTCTGCGATATACCCTTTTACCATTTCAAGTTCTTCTTCAGACTCTGCTAAATCGGCCGCATTAATTAAGAAGAACATTTTATCAAGAGCAAACGTATCCTTTACACGACCAAGCTGGATTAAGAATTCACGGTCAGCACGAGAGAACACATGATTATAATACGTTACAAATAAAATAGCATCCGCGTTTTTAATATACTGGAACGCAACGTCCGTATGGCGGGCGTTAATAGAATCCGCTCCAGGTGTGTCTACAAGCGCTACTCCTTGCCTTGTTAAAGCACAATCATAATACAGCTCCATGTACTCAACAAAACATGATTTTTCTTCATTCGCTACATAATCAGCAAACTCTTCTAACGTAACTTGTACTTGCTCTCCTAAATGAGCAGAAACCGTATCATACCCTTTTTGTACCGCTCGTAAAAAACTAAATGTTGTTTTTTGCTTCCCAGTTGGTGAAGGATATTTCATAACTTTATCAATTTGTGCTAACGCTTCATCTAACGTAGTAATCTCATAATGAAACAGCTTATAAACAGCTTTCATATCTTCTAATAGAGCTTGCTTTGATTTAAATTGAACGATTACTGTTCCATGTGGTTTTTCCTCTGTAACTGGCAAAATTTGATTGATCGTTGCCGTCGTCGGATTTGGCGACACAGGAAGTACCTTCTCACCAAGCAATGCATTGGCAAATGATGATTTCCCAGCACTAAAAGCTCCGAATAACGCTACTGTAAATTGTTTCGTTTCCACACGACGCCTTTTTTCTATTACCTCTTGTTGTACGTGTTTCAGCGCTGGCAATGGCTCTAATATCGTTTCAGCTTTCTTCACTTTCTCTAATATACGCTGAATATTTAAAGCTGCCGTTCCTTTTATCTCTTCCTCACGGGCCATTACGTTACTGTTTACGCTTTCCTGTTCTTGTAGTGTGAATTTCTCACTAACAATTTGTGTTTTACTTTGCAATATCTCCTCTATTTGCAATCCTTCTGGTGTAGCAATACGCTCGTGCCAAACATTTTGCAAATAACTTTCATATGCCTCCAAATTGTTACTGTATTGCAACTTCGTTTCTTTTGCTGTTTGCAACATCGTATATTTTTCTATCTCTTCTTCAATACGAGTAACTTCTTCCTTCACCTTTTGCTTTAAAACAACTGCACTTTTATCAAAAATTTGCTGTGCTTTTGTAAAATAACGTTTCTTCAGTTCATTCGCTACATCCGCTGTATAAAGAAGTAAGTAATCACCTGTGAAACCTGCACCTTGCTTAATGACTTCAGCTAACATTTCTGGCCTAAAAGCAATTTCTAAAGCATATATGTCTTTCCCAATTTCCTCTGTAAACAATCCTTCTTCCTTTAAGAAGGTAACAATAAATTCTTTCACATGGAAATCAAGTTGCGTTTCAACAATCTTTTGTAAGGCAGAATAAAAGGCATCTAAACGTCTCTGCTTTTCTTGCTCCGTCTTTCCTTTCGCAAATAGCAAACCGACCTTAAACTTAGTTAATTTCGTTTCTAAATACGCATTTGCCAATTCTCTCATTTCAAATGGCATTAAATACGCGTTATCTAATATAGCTTGTAAGCCTTTTATAAATTCGTTTCTCACGTGAGACTCTTTACTAGCCTCGTGATGTTTAATTTCCGTTAGCTCTTCTTTCTTTTCCACTATCTCTGAGATGGAAAGCGGTGATGCTAACTCTTCCTCATATTTCAAAAGAGCTTTTTCATTTTCAGAAAGAATAAATGAGAAATGTTCCCCCATTAAATATTCTGTTTCTCGCTCCATTCCATCTCTTACATACTGCTCTTTTTCTTTCATAATAGAAGTAATTAATGTTTCTAAGCTTCCAATTTCATTATGTGTATGGTTCATCATTCGTAATGAAGTATAATACACTCCATCTACTTCAATATCCCAGTTAGAGAACGATTGTTTTACACTATCTTTATAATCCTCAAACGATAATTCATTTTCTTTATGTTTATCTATTTGATTTACAACGAGATAAACCGTTTTATTACGTTGTTTCAATTCTTTAACAAATTGTAAATTCACTTCCGATTGGACGTGATTATAATCCATCATATAAAAAATTACGTCTGCTAGATGCAGCGTTGATTCTGTCGCTAGTTGGTGGGCATCATCTGTTGAATCAATCCCTGGTGTATCAACTAACATAACACCCTCAGGAATTGGCGCATCATTCCGATAAATGTGAACACCAATTACCTCATCACCGTCTTTACAAATTTGTTTTAATTCTTCAGCTGAATATGCACCGTCATACTCGTACTGTTCTCCAGATTTAACCGTTACAACAACACGATCCATCCCTTTTTCAATTTTGACAACGTTAGCGCTTGTCGGAATTGGACTTGTCGGTAACAACTGCGCTTTATATAGATGATTCATCATCGTTGATTTCCCTGCAGAGAAGTGACCGCAGAACGCAATCATAAGCTGCTCTTGCTTATATTTTTGAATCACCTCAAACAACTTTAAACTATTCTCTGCATCGCCGTGTTTTTGCCACTCTTCATAAAAACAAACAAGTTTTTTCATACCGTTTGTCTGTACTATGTTTGTCATCCCCTTGTTCCCCTTTATCCAAGATGTATATACTTTCCCCGCTATTTGCGAGTTCATAATCATTAGGAGATACATCCCCTCATTGATTACAGTTTCACTTTACTATCATACTAAATTTTCAGCATATTCTCATTAAAAATAAAAAATCCCTTTCATTCTTTTTACAAATGAAAGGGATTTTATGTCATATCACTCATTTTGCTGTTCCTACTCCATTTAAAACATGCTTTGCAATAACTGCATATACAGCTACCGTACCTGCTACTAATGCATATACCATACTGATGCACCAACCTTTTTTGATAATGATTATCACTTTTGAATACATTTTATCATTAAAGAGAATCATTATCAACACCTTTTATAAAGAAAGCCCCTTATAAGAAGGAGCTTTACTGCCTGTTTTGAAGAAGGTTAAAACTTGTTGTGCACTCTTATTATATCTCATCTTACATAACTTAATAGTAAAAAAAAATGGAAATCTCCCCTATACCCTCCACCTTACATTTTGTATAATAAAAGGGAATTACTTAACAAGGAGGAAAATAATGACACAAAATATTACACAAGGCGAGAGGATACACTCCATCGATATTATTAGAGGAATAGCTGTATTAGGTATTTTTCTTGTGAACTGGCCTGTTATCGCCGGGATTGACTCACGTGATATTTCAGGGATTTACGAAGGGATAGACAGCTACATTCGCCTATTTTACGATATGTTTATTCAAACGAAGTTTTATACTATCTTTTCGTTTTTATTCGGCCTAGGCTTTTACATTTTTATGACTCGTGCTGAAGCGAAAACCGATCGTCCAAAAACTTTATTTGTTCGTCGCTTACTTATTTTATTATTATTTGGTTTCTTACATTACGTTCTTTTATGGGACGGAGACATTTTACATACGTATGCAATCGCTGGATTTTTCTTATTTTTATTTTATAAGAGAGAACCTCGTACCATTTTAATATGGGCAATCGTTTTATTAAGTATTTTTCAGTTTCTTATGCTAATTGCTAGTATTGGTATGGCCTTCATACCAAAGGAGGAACTTGGGTTATCCTTACCAATCATGCCACTTGAAGACTGGGTGTCACAAATACAAAATCGTTTCCATGCATTTTATGCTGATGGAATTGGACTAAACGCATTCATGCTCCCAGAAACAGTTGGGCTATTTTTACTTGGTTTATATGCCGGTAAAAAGGATATTTTCCGTCGTACGAAAGAGTTAGATCCAAAGCTTAAAAAATGGCAAATTATTATGTTCATTTTAACATTGCCAATGTGGTTCTTCATGGTCCGTTATTTCTTATCAAAACCATCTTATGAACCAATTTATATGCAGGCCTTTACAATGTTTAGCGGAAAGACATTATTCATCTTCTACATTTTCACGCTCATGCGTTTATTACAAAAAGAAAAATGGCAAACATTATTACGTCCGTTCCAATACGTTGGTCGAATGGCGTTAACAAATTACATCTCACATACAATTGTTACGTTACTTGTATTCGGACTATTGTTCAAAAATGATTATCTTGCTCCATTATGGGTAGGACCACTATTCTGCATCGGTTTCTACACGTTGCAAATCTTTATTAGCCGCTGGTGGCTGTCACGTTATCAATACGGGCCACTTGAGTACATTTGGCGTCTTGGTACGTACGGGAAAATGATGCCACTGAAAAAGAAAAGCAAGGTCTCATAACGAGACCTTGCTTTTTTATGCTTCTCTTACTGCACTTTGCATCGGAACTGGCTCTTCTTTTACTTTCACTTTACGCTGCGGCACCATATTAAATACGATATTTAAAAGTACTGCTGACGCACTTCCAAGTACAATTCCGTTATCTGTTAAAATACGAATGTTTTCAGGAAGTTGTGAGAATAAAGTAGGAACGACTGTAACTCCAAGTCCAATTCCGACAGAACATGCAACGATTAATAAGTTTTCTTGTTTACCAAAATCAACGCTACTTAACATTTTAATACCATATGCCATTACCATACCGAACATCGCTAACATTGCACCGCCAAGTACTGATTTTGGAATAATAGTTGTAATAGCTGCGATTTTTGGAATGAAACCAAGAACGATTAACATACCACCACAAGTATAAATAATAACGCGATTTCTTACTCCAGTTAATTGAACAAGTCCTACGTTTTGAGAGTATGTTGTATATGGGAACGCGTTGAAAATACCACCTAATACCATCGCTAACCCTTCTGCACGATAGCCTTTTGTTAATTCTTTTTCACCGATCTTTTTATTGCAAATATCAGATAATGCAAAGTAAACACCTGTTGCTTCTACAATCCCTACACAAGCAACTAAGATCATCGTAATAATTGGCGTCAATTCAAATGTTGGTGTACCGAAGTAAAATGGCTGAATACCATGGAACCAATCAGCCTCTCCAACCGCTTGCAAGCTTACTTTCCCCATAAATGCTGCAACAATTGTGCCGAACAATAGACCTAGTAGAATAGAGATCGAACGGATAAATCCGTCAAAGAAACGATACATAATGATGATAAATAACAACACACCAAATGCTAATGCTAAATTTTCAAGACTACCGAAATCCTTGCTTCCCACTCCTCCAGCCATATCATTAATTGCCGCTGGAACAAGTGTAACTCCAATTACGGTAACGACAGATCCTGTTACAACTGGTGGAAACAGTTTTACAAGCTTTCCAAATAATTTCGCAAAAATAACAACGAATAACCCGGCAGCAATAATTGCTCCATAAATAGAAGACACTCCGTATTGTTTTCCGATTGCAATCATCGGCCCAACCGCTGTAAATGTACAACCAAGCACAACTGGAAGTCCAATACCGAAAAAGCGATTTGATAATGCTTGTAAAATTGTCGCAACGCCGCACATTAATAAATCAATTGAGACTAAATATGTTAACTCTTTTTGATTTAAACCAAGTCCACCGCCCACAATAAGCGGAACGATAATTGCACCAGCATACATAGCAAGCATATGCTGCATACCAAGTGATGCGATTTTAAATGGATGTTGCTTCATCGCTTATTTCACCTCCACAGTTTCATGCTGTACAAATGTAACTGTGCCGTTATCAAGTGATGCAATTTCTGCTAGTGACTCAACACGAACTCCTTGTTCACGAAGCTTCTTTCCTCCATCTTGAAATGCTTTTTCAATAACAATACCAATACCTGCAATACTTGCTCCTGCTTGCTCTACTAAACTCATTAAACCTAAAGCAGCCTGACCGTTTGCTAAAAAGTCATCGATAATTAAAACGCGATCAGTTTCATCGATATGATTTCGAGATAATGAAATTTCATTCGTTTCTTGCTTCGTAAATGAGTATACGTTTGCAACGTACATATTATCTTGTAACGTTAACGATTTACGTTTTCTTGCAAAGATTACTTTTACGCCAAGCTCTAATGCAGCCATAACTGCTGGTGCAATGCCTGAAGATTCAATCGTCACGATTTTTGTAATGTTCTCTTCTTTAAAACGTTTAGCAAATTCTTTTCCGATCTCTTGCATAAGTACTGGGTCAATTTGATGATTTAAAAATGCATCTACCTTTAATACGTCACCAGATAAAACCTTTCCTTCGTTCAAAATCTTTTCTTGTAATACTTTCATGTTTGTTCCCCCTCTTATGCAATAAAAAACTCCAAAAGCCGCCACCACTCGTTACAAGTGAGAGACGCGCTTTTGGAGTTTCGCAAAAAAGAATGCTAAACAAGCAAATATATTCGTCCTCACTCATAGTCAAAGTATTTACGGTACTTCGGTAGAAACTTGCAGGCCATATCCCCGCGATTATATGAGTGTAGCTAACTATTTATTTTATAGATGGATTATAACGTACTTTTTATACTTTGAAAAGCATTTATTAACAAAACACGTACAAATTTTATAAAAACATCATTTTCGTTCGAGTTTTGTAAACTCTTACATATTATTTTAAAGCGTCGTTAAAACGATTGGCCCATCTTTTGTAATCGCAATTGTATGCTCATATTGAGCTGATAATTTCCCGTCCATCGTTCTTGCAGCCCATCCATTTAAATCTACTTTCGAATAGCGCATGCCTACATTTACAATAGGCTCAATTGTAATTACCATTCCTTCTTGTAACTCTGGCCCTTGTCCTTGTTTCCCAAAATGAAAAATTGCTGGCTCTTCATGAATCTCTTTACCGATCCCGTGTCCTGTAAAATCTCTTGCGACAGAAAAACCTTCATTTGCTACGTAACTCTCAATTGCATAGCCAATATCTCCTACATGATTACCGATTACTGCCTGATCAATTCCTTTATACAATGCATTCTCAGCTACTACCAATAACCTTTCTGCTTCTTCTGAAACATTTCCAACTCTATACGTCCAAGCAGAATCTGAAAGACCACCATTTAAGTTTACTACCATGTCAATTGTTACAATATCGCCCTCAGTTAAAGGTTCATCCGCCGGAAAGCCATGACACATTTCATCGTTTACAGATGCACACGTTGCATATGGATACCCGTTATATCCTTTCTGCTGAGATATTGCACCATGCTTTTCTAAATACGCTTCAACAAACGTATCAATTTCTTTTGTCGTCACACCCGGTTTCATCATTTTCGCAATTTCTCTATGACACGAAGCAAGTAACTTCCCAGATCCGTGCATCAAATCTATTTCATTTTTTGTTTTAATTGTAACCATGCTTACCTCTACCTTCCTTACTAAACTTACTATTTACTACTAATACAAAGCTTCTAATTATAAGAGCAGACATCCTTTTTTCTATTTTTCGAATGTAAATTTATATTTCATTCGTTTTTACATATTACATCTAGTATTTTTTGTTGATGTTTATTTATAAACAAAGTATAGTAACACTATACTATTAAAAGGAGGATTGTTAAAGATGATGCATGCAGGAAGACTACGTCAGCAAACTTTGAACACTAAGTAACTTAATATGTTCAAAGGCTCTGTTTTCATAAAGCAGAGTAAACGGGATTAGTCTGCACATTTTTAATAATCTTCAACGGAAGAATACACTTTCCACATGAAGAAAGGCAGATATACGTCTGTCTTTTTTTCGTATATTTTTTCATACAAAGAGAGGCGTTTATTCATTATATCCTCGTTTACTCTTAACCACAGACAGAAGCCCGTCTGTGGTTTTTTATGATTACATTTTCTTATATCTTGCTACTTTAATCATATGGATGTAGTTAGAAACAATTCGTAACAGAAAACGTATGAAAACATTGAAATTAGAATAAACATTTGGAGGCAATAATAATGAATACACTTAAAGTGAAACAATTAGCAACTAAGGAAGGGCTAAATATATTAGAAGATTCAATAGAAATTAATGAGTCTGGCGTTGACTTTCAAGTAGCACACGTGAAAGAACAAAACGGAGATAAATGGATACTACGAATTCCTCGTAGACGAGAATCTATGAGACATGCTCTACTTGAAAAAGAAGCATTAGAAATCATGAAACAACATGCAGAATTCCAAGTTCCTGATTGGTCTATATTTTCTGAGGAACTAATTGCTTATAAACAACTAAGTGGCGTTCCTGCCGCTACTATCGATATAGAACGACAAGAATATGTATGGAACTTTAATGAAAAGAATGCACCGACTGAATACAATATTTCATTAGGAAAAGTTCTAGCGAATTTACACTCATTACCTCAGCAAAAATTTAACAATATAGGTGTTGAAATGCTTACTGCTAATGAATTAAGAACTTCTATGAAACAAAGGATGAATCGAGTGAAGGAACAATACGATATCAATCAAAACTTATGGGATCGTTGGCAAGCATGGCTAGCTGAAGACTCTTTTTGGCCATCTCATGTAGGAGTAAAGCATGGGGATATACATCCAGGTCATATCCTGATTGATAATAAAAATAATGTAACAGGCTTAATCGATTGGACAGAAGTAGGGGTAGGTGATGTATCTATAGATTTTACATCTCATTATCTGCTCTTTGGGAAAGATGGACTAACAAATTTAATTCACTCTTATGACAACGCCGGCGGTAAAACTTGGTCAAGAATGGATGAACATATTATCGAACTTCTAGCAACGAGTGGTATCACTGTTGCTGAATACGCTCAAGTGTCAGGTTTGAAAGACATGCATGAAATAGCTGTACACATGCTAGCAACTGAAAGTTAATGAAGTTACAAAAAAACAGAAGAAGATTCTTCTGTTTTTTTATTTTTTACATATATAACTCATTCTCAAAAACTCAAAACAACTACCATTCGTCTTCTGGACAAACGTACCAACTGCTTCAAATCCTGCTCTTTTATACACTGTAATCGCTCTCTCATTAAATGTCGCTACTGATAACGTTATATAATTGCATCCGTATTTTTCTTTACTAAAAGCTAGTCCAGCATTTACGAACTGCAAACCAAATCCATTCCCAGTTATATCAGGTTTCATTCCAAGACCTATATCAACTGTTCCTTCATTCACGTTACAAACAGTTAAAAAACCAATGAGAGTGCCATTTTCCTTCACAGAAAATGTATGATTCCCTCTACTCTCCTCATGTAAAAACTCAGCTAAATCTTCTTCATCTGCCTCTATATCGTAAAAAGAATGTTTCCCTTCATAATGCCAGTTATATGCAATTTCTTCTGCTTCTTCTTGCGTCATTACTGTATATGTATAAATCATTCTTCTATCCCCTTTAAAAAAAGAGCTGCAATTAAGCAGCTCTTTTTTATAACTCATAAATTTCTTTATACTTCGCTTCTAAATAATCCGCTAAGTAGTTTGCATTTAACCCTTCACCTGTCACATCTTTTAAAATTTCAAGTGGCTTTTTCGTTTTGCCATATTGGTGAATATTTTCTGTTAACCATTCACGAATTGGTGTTACGTTTCCTTCTTCTAATAATGCATCAAAGTTCGGAATGTCTTTTAACATTCTTTGCTTAAATTGCGCTGCATACATATAACCAAGCGCATAAGATGGGAAGTATCCAAATGAACCACCAGCCCAGTGAACATCTTGCAATACACCTTGTGCATTGTTTTCCGGACGAATTCCTAAATATGCTTCCATCTTATCATTCCAAGCCGCTGGCAAGTCTTTCACTTGTAATGTACCATCAAATAATTCTTTCTCAAGTTCATAACGAACCATAACGTGAAGCGGATACGTAAGCTCATCTGCTTCTATACGAATGAATGATGGCTTCGATTCGTTAATTGCATCATAAAACTCGTCTACTGATATATCATTGAATTGGCCATCGCTATACTCTTTTAATAAATCATAATTTTTCTTCCAGAATGATTTATTACGACCGATAAAGTTCTCAAAGAATAATGATTGTGACTCATGAATCCCCATAGATGTTCCACTACATAGCGGTGTACCTTCAAATTTCTCTGCAATATTTTGCTCATATACAGCATGACCACATTCATGAATTGTTCCAAACACAGCCATACGGAAGTCTTTTTCGTCATAGCGTGTCGTAATACGAACATCCCCTCTATTTAATGTAATCTCGAATGGATGTACCGTTTCATCAAGACGACCTGCTTCAAAGTCATAATTTAATTGCTTTAATAGCTCTAATGTAAAGTTTTTTTGTTTTTCTTTTGAAAAATGTTCTGATAAAGCACTTGTCTTTAGTCTCTTTTGCGACTCCGATATTTCTTTTACGAGCGGAACGATACGCTCACGAAGCTGACCAAATACATGATCTAACACTTCTACTGTAATACCTGGCTCATACATATCTAATAATGTATTATATTTATATGTTTCGTAACCCCAATATGTAATGAATTTCTTTTTATATTCAACTATTTGTTCTAAATACGGACGGAACATTTCGAAATCAGATTTTTCGCGAGCCTCTTCCCACACACTTTCCGCTTTCGCTTCTAATTTCACATACGCTTCATATTCCGCTTGTGGAATTTTTTTATTTCTATCATATTCTTTACGACATTCTTCAACCATTTTCTTCGTCGTTTCAGAAAGTTTATCTTCACGTATTAAAGCTTCAAGTTCTGTTAAATAGTTCCCCATCTCATCTGAAGTCGACATTACAAATACTTCTGATGAAAGCATACCAATTACTTCTGAACGCTGGTCTACACCTTTTTTAGGCGCACCTGTTCTTAAGTCCCAAAACATTAAGCTTAATGCTTCTCCATAATTTTGTATCTTCTTCACATATGTTAAAAATTGTGTTTCTACTTCATATGTAGCTACTGTCATCGTATAAAACCTCCCTTTTCTACCTCAAACTTAATTCGACATGGAAATCTAAATTCCTTTTATAATAGAAAAAAAGCTTGGCAAGCGCCAAGCTTTCTCCTTATAATTCTTTACCTTCTACTGGTAGTACGTTTTTCACCGCTTCTATCACTTTCTCATCTTCTGTATCAGATAAGAAGATTGATATAGCACCTTTATCGTCGCTCGTACGAATTAAACGTCCAATCCCTTGACGAAGACGTAAAATCATATACGGTACATCTACATCCCAGAATGGATCATTTACATGTTTACGCTTCGCTTCAAACACAGGATCGTTTGGAGGGAATGGTAATGACCAAATGATAACATGTGATAATGATGAACCAGGAATATCTAAACCTTCCCATAAATGAACGGCGCAAAGTACAGTCTCTTCTTCATTTTGGAAACGAGAAACGAGCTGACTAATTTCTTGATCCCCTTCATATAGGAACGGAACGGACATTTGTTCTTTACTTACATATTCTTTAAACGCTGCAAGTTCTTGTGTTGTACGGAATAATACAAGTGTACGTCCATTTGTTTTCTGTATATTTTCAAGTGTATATTGACACTTTCTTTCCCATTCATTTTCTTTCGTATGCGATAGTAAGTTTACTGCCATTTGCTCCTCATAATCAAACGGTGAAGCAACCGAGAATGACAAGTAATCTTTTACTCCTAAGCTATTTGCTGTAAATGCGAATGAATCGTTATTAGATAATGTAGCAGAAGAGAAAATATACGGGATTTTCTTCGAGAATACTTTCTCTTGTAATACTTCTTCAACTGCACGTGGCATAATCACTAACGTGAAGGCTCCATCACCTTCTTCACCCCATGTAATTACATTTTTCTCGTGCATGAACAGACGAAGTGAATGTTCTAATACATCTAAATGTTCATCAACGATATTTAAGTCATACGTGTTTACTGTATGCATTTCACTTTCAAATACTAATGCATCACCAACTTCACCAATTTTCGCATAAAGTCGCTTCGCTTCAGCAGTTACTTTTTCTGTCACAGTAATTTCTAAACGATCAGAACCGGCAATTTCTTTTTTATTTTCTTGTAACACATCAAAGAATCGCTCTGTTTGCCAAATTGTTTCTTCTACTAAATGCGCAAACTCTTCACGAATATCGTTTTGCAACAATCTTGTTAAAAGTTGCTCCATCATCGTCTGCTTTAAACGATACGTTAAAGCTTTTTGAGCTGCATATTCTACAAGATGTCCTTCATCGAATACAACGCAGCTACTTTCTGGTAATAACGGAATTTGCCCTTCACGTTTACGTGCATCGTACGTCCAAATATGATCCATGTAGAAATCTTGAGAACAAATAATTAAATCTGCCGCTTTACGATAATGTTCACGAGAAAGAGTTTGACCACAACGATGGCGAGAATCACAAGTGAAGCAATCTTGGAAGTAATCCCAATTTACTTTTGACCATTCCTCATCATTTAAAAGAGGAAATTCTTTTCTGTCACCGTAGTGGGTAAAGTTTTGCATCGTACCATGATCGAATACAAACTGCGGTAATTCGTAGTATACATCTTCAATTACTTCTGGAGCTCGTCCACTCATAACATCTTCAAGTTTACGTAAACATAAATAATTATCCATTGATTTCGCAAGTCTAACATCAACAGATAGTCCTAATGCTTCAGATAACTTAGCAATGTCCCCTTCTTCTTTCACAAGCTGCTCAATTAACGTTTCATCAGCACAAGCGATAATAGCTGGTTTTCCAGTATAACGCGCATAGCAAATTGCATATAGAAGATATACAATTGTTTTCCCTGTTCCTACGCCCGCTTCTGCGAACATTACTTTCTTTTCTTGGAAAGCACGTTCTAATTGAAACGCCATAAAAATTTGTTCATCACGCTCTTCAAAACCTTTTTCCGGAAGGATGTCGTAAAACACATCTCCAATCCACTCATTCAACTTATCATAAAAATTATCTTGTTTCCCTACTTCAAATGGTAATCTCTTCTCAGTAAACATCCTTAGCCTCCAACCAAAAAGTTTTTCTATAAAAAAATATAGCAACTGCTACTCATATGTGTGCAGCCACTTTCCCCTGTTGCCATACATAGAAATACACGAAAAAAAATTTTCCTTTCGAAAAAGGAAAATTTTCTTCTATATTAATGACTTTAAATACCGTTTATCAATCGCTGTTTCATGCGAAAGAGCTGACAAATATTCTTCTTGTGCTTTTTGTATTTCATCTACAATCACACCTTGACTATCCACTTCTTTTCCGAGCTCGTCATACGTACGGTGAATAGCTTTTTGAATCATTGATAATTGGAAACTATCCATACCACTTCCTCCTTTACGCACTACATAATAGCCAGTATATGCGTGCTGGAGGAGTTTTATACTATGAATTACGCGGCGGACGTTTTCCGAAGTATTGGTAGTAATCTGTACGGATAAATCCGTTAAACAGTTTACGTTTCTTTGATGCATCTTTTCCGTAGCACTTCTCAAACGCTTCGTAACTTGTTAATACATACGCTGACCATGTGTCTAATGGGCGGAATACTTGTCCCATTTCTTTGTACAATTGCTCAACGAGTGCTTTTTCACTTAAACGTTCTCCGTATGGAGGATTCGTTACAACATAGCCATAATCCTCTTTTGTCGTGAAATCTTTTACTTGCATTTGTTTAAATGTGATTAAATCACCTAAACCTACTTCTTCAGCGTTATCTTGAGCAACTCGAATCATACGATGATCGATATCTGATCCAATGATTTGTAGTGGTTGATTGTAATTCGCTAAATCTTCAGCTTCTTGACGAGCTTCACGCCAGTTTTGTTTACCAACCCAGCCCCACTCATCTGATGCGAAGCCACGGTTAAATCCTGGTGCAATATTTTGGCCAATTAATGCTGCTTCAATCGGAATTGTACCTGATCCACAGAAAGGATCCACGAAAGGACGATCTGGCTTCCAGTTTGTTAACTTAATTAAAGACGCAGCCAATGTTTCTTTTAATGGCGCTTCCCCTTGATCCATACGGTATCCACGTTTATGAAGTCCAACACCACTTGCATCAATTGTTAACGTTGCAATATCCTTGAGCATTGCGATCTCAATACGGAATAACGGACCATCTTCTTCAAACCAAGTTGTACGTTTATATGTTGTTTTTAATTTTTCAACGACAGCTTTTTTAACGATACGTTGGCAATCCGAAACACTGAACAACTCGGATTTTAATGATTTACCAATTACTGGGAACTCTCCGTTCTCTGGAATATAATCTCCCCAGTTTAATGCTTTCGTTTTTTCAAACAGCTCATCAAATGTTGTCGCTTTGAATTCGCCAACTTTAATTTTCACACGGTCCGCAGTACGTAACCATAAGTTCGTGCGACAAATCGCCTTTTCATCTGCTTCAAATGTTACTTTGCTGTTTTCCACTTGGCATTCATAACCAAGATCACGAACTTCTCGGGCAACTAATGCTTCAATACCCATTGCCGCTGTTGCGATTAAAGTAACTTTTCCCATTTGCATTCACCTCTTATGTATAGTCAAACAATAATTAATAGCAATTAGTCCTATTAATCATTACATTTTACGAAAAATTTTCTCATTAACCATTTTAACTCATAATTTATAACTTCATACAAATAAAAAGCCCTCCTCTAACAAAGGAGAGCTGAGTTATTTCATAGTTGGTTCATAACGTTCTGTAAGCCATGTTCTGTTCCTTTGTACTGCAAACGGCCCACGCCTCGTACTCCGGTGGCAATCATCTATCTACAGGTTATACAACCTGTCCTTTCCCATCGTTCATTTCCTTGGAAAAGATTCCCCTACCATTATTTGGGTTTCTCGCTCGTGGGGTTTACCTCGTTCCACTCCTATCATTTCTTCAAGGACTTCGTCACTGTGGCACTTTAAAGGTAGTCAAACCATATCCGAAAGGACTTAGGTTTTTTCCCTGCCGTTAAACCAGCCTTACAGCCAGAATACCCTAGCTTATGAATTGGCTAGGCACGAACACTACAGCCATCTCAGGCCGTGCGAGCATGGACTTTCCTCTACAACGTTGGCGTTGCAGCGATTACCCAAACGTTATGACATCCATTAGTATAGTGGAAACAAAAAGATTTTGCAATGTTTTTTTCTATGTAAAATGCTTTAACCTTTTTACCACTAGAAATTATTCGTATAACTTACTTCCAAATACAGCTTTTTCTAAATTAGATAGACGTTTCAAAATGTCCGTATTCGTGTTGTTATATACAGGTTGTGCAACTGGCGTTTGTACAACTGGTTGTTGTGGCACTTGCGTTGCTACTAGTTTTTGTTCCTCTAATTCACGCTTTAAACGAGCATTTTGTTGCTTTAATTGGTCAAACTCCTTGTGGAAAGCTTCATAATCTTTAATGATCATATCAAGAAACTTGTCTACTTCTTCTTGTTGATAACCTCTCATGCCTGTTTTAAATTCTTTTTCTAAAATATCTTTCGCCGTTAATTTAATTTTATCCGAAATCATTTTCTTCACCTCAAATTTTTGCCAAAACTTTCATTACCTAAATTTTTTCAGAAACAATGCCTTTTGTCAATCATATATACGAGTACTATATTACATATTACTCAGCATTATTCCACTGTTCCTCTTCTATTATATCTTGTAAATCGGAAAAAAGAATAAAATAACTGTGATAATTTTCTATTTCTCCTTTTTTCTTTGCTGCTTCTACAATATATTTAGGACTCCCTGGTTTTTCTTCATCATATACAGCTAAAAGTGCATCACTTTTTTCAATAAAAAATTGATTTTTTAATTTAAATTGCTCTGGGCTTTCGTACTTCCGTTTCGTAATACTATCAATATGGTCTGCTTGAGAGAGAATATATTCGTAATATTCACGGTTATCTTCCTTCCAGCTTTCTTCCTGTTCTAAAAACGGAGTAAATACCGCTAATTTTAAATCTGGATATTCTACTTGAATGTCAAAAACAACTTCAGCAGCCCATAATTCGACCCCTAGCTGTCCACTTATTATCACCCATTCCAAACCTTCTTCTACAAAAGCAGTTAATTTTCGGTGCAATGCTTTTTTTATACAGTCCACCCCTGGATGATCATTTTTAAATATACCAAGTTCAAACGGCTTATATCCCGTTATAGCAATAACTTTCATATCAACACTCCAATTACAAAAAAAGAACTAGCATTTCGCTAGTTCTAACATATCATTTACTTTTTAAACATTCCACCAACATTTGGTCCAATATTCGGACCTACTGGTGATACATTGTTTGGTAAAAATGGTGATACATTTGGCCCGAATGGAGATACTTGATGTCCATGATGACCATGACCACATGGTCCACATCCGCCGCCGAATCCTGGATCGATTGGGTCTACAACATTTACATTCGAGTTTGTTTGCGGGAAGAAGTTTTGGTTTTTAATTTGTTGATGGTGTACATGTGTTGTATGCGTCGGGAAAATGTGTGGCACCACCGTTGTTGAAAAAGAATGTGTTACGCATTGTTTCGTCGGATGAATGACAGGAGCAGTTGTACAAATAGGTCCTGTAGGCTTATGCCCTCCAAAGCAAGGATGACAATGATGCATAGTTTTTTCTCTCCTCTCTCATAAAAAAATCTGATTACACTTTACAATATGAGAAAGGAGGTTAAGCCGCTTGTTATATATACCCATTTATTATAAGGAAATTTGTCTAGTCCCCACTTCCTATACAATGTTTTTTATAGACAATCCTTCAAAATTACTTACCAAAAAAACCTCCAACTTGCTTTACAATACCTGTCACTTGATTCATCGCATTCATCATTTGTCCAGCTGTATTCATCATTTTATTTACATCATAGTTCCCATCTGACGTTTTAAATTGGGAAACAAAACTAGAAAACTGACTCGGTTGCTGTTGTTGTTTTTGTTTGTTCTGCGTCGGGTACGGCTGTTTTGGTGGATAAAACATCGCTTGCTGATTTCCATAGGGAGATGGTGGTGGCATATAGTATTGCGAATTCATATAAGGTTGCTGTTGTGGATCCATATAAGGCTGCTGTTGTGGATTCATATAAGGTTGCTGCTGTTGCTGAGGTTGCTGAGGTTGATTCATAAACGACACTTCAAATGGCTGGTAATAATTTTGATTTCCATAATGAGGCTCGAAAGGATACATATTATACCGTAAATATGTATCCTTATTATATTGGTACATATTTTGCTGTGCATATGGATTAGATTGCTGATATACGTTAGATTGTTGAAACATGCATTCTCTCCTCCTTCACATAAGTTTCTACATATATAATATGTACTTGTAAAATAATTTGTGTGACGGAGTATCTGTCTATTTTTGTCGGAAGTTTAAATTTTTAAAAAATTAAAAAAGAAAACCCTTCCATGCTATGATAATGAAGAAGAAGATTCTCATGGGGGAGGAATCAACATGGTATTAGGGGATTTAAAACAAGCGTTTTCTCAAAAAAAGGGGTATTACACAGAGAATGTAAATGAATTGTTAGACTTTGCGAGACATTGGTATCTCGAAGGAAAAATATGCATTTCAGATTACCGAACATTAATAAAAGAATTAGAAATAAACGGTGCAACAAAACCTACAACTATGACAGAAGCATAAAAAACAAGAGGGTTTCCCCTCTTGTTACTTACATTGCTCAATTATATTTTGCAAAGTATACGAAATGGCTTGATGTGTTTCAAAGAATCGCTTACCTTTACCTTTATTTACAAAACATTGCAATACATTTGTCTGTAAATTATCGTACACTTGATCAATTTGCTGTACATGTATATACTTCGGTTTTTCTTCCTTAATCCATTTATAAGCTAATTCTTTCCACACTTTTAATTCCTCATCTACCATATCTACAAATGGTTTCATATCCTTATAAAAATCGTACTCAATCATTTCTCTTTTTTTCACATTCGCTTCATTATTATACTCCATGAGTTTTTCTGAAGATTGTATTAATGCTTCATACTTCATTTTATTCCCACCTTATTATGCACTCACTACGACGTTTTGAAATGCCTTCACCCAATTCCCTTTTTCTTCGTGATGCACTAATTTATTTTCCATATGTTCAATATGCATTTCTGTTATTTCTATCTTATTGCATATTTTTTCACTCTTATCCTTCAATGCATGATTCATTCTAATCCCCATATTCATTTCCAGCAAATCGAGAGAACTTAACATTTGATCCATTGTTTTCATTACATCTTCCTTCTGAACCATCGCCATATACAAAACGCCCCCTTCTTTGCTTTTCCTTTGTCATGTAATTTCGCCGAATGATTCCCCACTCCTGCTCACATGACAAAACTAGTTGTTATTCGTCAAAGAAATCATTTTGTATGCCATCGATAGAAATGGTAACAATACAAAAAGGAGGTGTATGAAAATGGCAAAGAACAAAAACGAAAAAAAGAAAAAACAAAACAAACAAAATAAACCCGAGACTGGCAATCCAAAGTTAGATGGTCCAAACTTCCCTGCTACATAAAGTGAAACTTTAGCACTTTTACAAAAAGCTAATTTCTGAAGCATCCTTAATCTCTTATGTTCATTACGTTTTGAGATTAAATTTTTCGCACACATGGCAGGATTACTTCACATTAAGAAGTCCCGTCTTCATAAATGAAGACGGGACTTCTTTTCTATTATATCACGAACTCACCCATCCTTTTAACAAAACGATTTACAATAGAAGCAACATAGATTTGCTCCCTCTTTCTTTTATACCATTCTGTTATATCAACTTCCCCCTTATACTCTTCAAGTAAAAACAACTCATTTATTTCCGTATCTCTACAAAACCAATCTCCCATGCTTATTTCCTTATGTGCAACAACAGGATAAACCTCTCTAAGGACTGGCGTACAAGATTTTCTAATTTCTCTTACAAAACATTCATAGTCTGCTCTTGATCCTGTGTGTATAGTTTGCAATGCAAACCTATGGAATAAACTTTTATAATTCGGATGAAACAGTAAATCCGCTAATTTCTTCCCTAGTTCTATACGTTTTTGTAGCGTTTCAAATTGATACACTGAAAACCCATACATCCCCCCTTCAACGGTTGGAAAAATAACAGCACTTATATGAAGCATTTCTTGCAATTTAAAAAATGCAGTATGAAATACATGTTTTTTAAAATATGTATTCTCAATAACTGGTTTTTGAATTTTATTTTGCTCATTTATAATAAGCGCTGTCATGAGCCTACTTCTATCTTTTTTCTCCCAAAAATAAATCCATTCTTTTTCCATAAAAATTGATACGTTGAAATATTGTAACAAGTGGAATAGCGGTACTTGTCTCCTCTTACTTTCTTCGTATAACAATAGCTGAGGGAATGCATCTAAAAAAATAATCCAATTCGCTTCTTCATAAGTCAGAAACAAATGTTTTTTTACTGTTTGAGGTAAAACGGTAGCATAATACCTCCCTTTTAAATCAGTCATATTCCATCCCGCATTTCTTGAGACCATACTTGCTAAAAAAGCCCACCTAATTTCATCATTTCTTACATAATATTCTTGATAGGACTGTGTTCGAGAAATATTGTCCATATTAGCTATTTCAATTTCCCTCTTAATGTTGTAAACGATTGCTTTCTCTTCTTCTGAACAAACCATATTTTTACGATATTGTTCAATTTTTTCATAATCATTCCATGTAAACATGAGCTAGTCATCATACCTTTCTTCAAAAAGGTCACATCTTTTTTCATTTTTTGTTATAATCACCTTTGTAAGTAATTCTTAACAAGTTGGGAGTGGACACACTATGACCATTCGTTACCCAAATGGAAAACGGTACAATCAAGCTTCACAACCTCATAAAACACCAATTAAAAAACATACTTATAGTAATAGAGGTATGTCCCTTGAAGAGGAATTAAATGAAACAAATGAATATTACTTAACCCATAATATTGCATGCGTACATAAAAAACCTACACCTCTTCAAATTGTAAAAGTAGATTACCCCGCTCGAAGTGCTGCAGTGGTAAAAGAAGCGTATTTCAAACAACCTTCTACAACAGATTACAACGGTGTATATAAAGGGAAGTACATCGATTTTGAAGCGAAAGAAACAAAAAATAAAACCAGCTTTCCACTTCAAAACTTCCACCTTCATCAAATTGAACATATGAAGCAAGTAATCGCTCATAATGGGATTGCATTTGTTATTATTAAATTTACACTTTTTGATGAACTTTATTTATTAGATGCAAAACATATTATTGCATTTTGGAATCGTCAAAATACTGGTGGACGAAAATCGATTACGAAAGAAGAAATAGAAGAGCATGGATCTTTATTATCATGCGGTTATCACCCTCGGATTGATTATATCCGTGTACTAGACACGGTTTATTTTTCGTGATAGAGTCATCACTAAGGCTCTTTTTTCGACTTTTGGGGGAGAGAATGAAAGGTAGGAGAAAGTATAATGTCAGATAATTATCGTTCTCGTACAGAACGAAATCATGTAAAAAATCAAAAGCAAGAAACAAATAAAGAGAAAAAACCAAAGAAAAAAGGCTCCTTTTTTAAGAAATTCCTTATAGGTTGTCTACTTCTTGGTATCGTTGGTCTTGTAGCTAGCGTTTCCGCTTTCTTTGTTATGGTGAAGGACGCTCCAAAATTAGACAAATCAAAACTTGTCAATCCTTTATCAACAAAGTTTCTTGATAAGAATGGGAATTTTTTCTATGAATACGGTGCTGAAAAACGAACCCACGTTACGTATGATCAAATTCCAAAGGTAGTTGAAAGTGCATTCCTTGCAACTGAGGATTCACGTTTCTATGATCATAATGGAATTGATTTTAAACGAACTACAAAAGCAGTTATGGAAAATGTCACTGGAGGATTCGGATCTCAAGGTGGTAGTACGATTACACAACAAGTAGTCAAAAACTATTTTCTAACGATGGACAAAACTGCAAAGAGAAAAGTACAAGAGTGGTACCTATCTTACAAATTAGAGCAACAATACTCTAAGCATGAGATTTTAGAAATGTACTTAAATAAGATTAACTTAGGTAACCGTTCGTATGGTATTGCAACAGCAGCCAAAAAATATTATGACAAAGATTTAAAAGACTTACAGTTGCATGAAGCTGCAATGCTTGCAGGTTTACCCCAAGGTCCTAATATTTATGATCCAACAAAACCAGATAACGTTGAACGAGCTACACAACGTCGTAACGTCGTATTATCATTAATGAATCGACATGGTTATATAACAAAAGATGAAATGAATAACGCAATGAAAATCTCTGTAACTGAGGGTCTTCAACCATCTTCAGAAGTAACAGAGATGAAGTATCAAGCATTTTTAGATGCTGTTGTAAAAGAAGTTGAAAAAGAATATCCGGATGTAAATATTGGTTCAGATGGTTTAACAATCCATACAACACTTGATCAAGATGCTCAAGATTATGCTGAAAAAATTATGGATGGTAATCTTATTAAGTATCCGAACGATCAATTCCAAGGTTCATTCGTATTTATGGATACACAATCTGGAGAAGTTCGAGCAATTGGAGCTGGGCGTAAAGAAAGTAAGTCTACTTTCAAAGGTCATAATATGGCCACTGATTTAAAACGCCAAGTCGGTTCAACAATGAAACCAATTTTTGACTACGGTCCAGCAATTGAGAATTTACAATGGTCTACATACCATCAATTAAATGACTCAGAGTATACGTATTCCAATGGGAAAAAAATACGAAATGCAACAAATAGTTATAAAGGTGACGTTTCACTACGTGAAGCTTTGAAAAAATCATTAAACATTCCGGCTTTAAAGACAGCCCAAGCGGTTGGCCTTCCTAAGTCACAAGCGTTTGCTGAGGGTTTAGGTATGACATTTAAAGACGGCAAAACATATGAATCAACAGCAATTGGTAGTAACGATAGTTCACCATTACAAGTAGCGGGGGCATATGCAGCCTTTGGTAACGGTGGGAACTACAATAAACCGCACTTCGTAAAAGAAGTTATCTTCCCAGATGGGAAAAAGAAAAGTTTTAAAACGAAAGAACAACGTGCGATGCAAGACTATACAGCTTACATGGTGACTGACGTTCTTCGTGACGTAGTAAAACCTGGTTCTGGCGGTACTGGTCCAACAGCATACGTTTCAGGTGTTGATGTTGCCGGTAAAACAGGAACACAAAACTTTGATGCAGACGTTATAAAAGAATATGGTATTCCGGCTGATGCAAACAGAGATAGCTGGTTCGCTGGATATACACCGCAATATACAATGGCAGTATGGACTGGTTACGAAAAAAACGGCCCAGAAAACTACATTAGTGATCGTTATACTAGAATTGCACAACAAATGTTCCAAGTAATGATGAGCAAATTCGCTACAGATAAATCTCGTTTCGAACGCCCTTCTTCTGTACAAGAATTATATGGTGAATTGTACGTAAAAGGTGCTAAGAAAGATGCGGTTAAACAAATTAAAGTAGATGCACCTAGTGGTCTTAATGTCGCTTTCGATGGCGCTAGCACAGTTACACTAAACTGGTCTGGACCAGCAGAAGTTGATGCGTATGCAGCAAGCTATAAAGCGACTGACGGTTCAAGTGGTAGCCTATCAATAAGTGGTACGACAGCTACTCTTGGTGGTATTAAACCAGGCGTTACTTACAGCTTCTCTGTAGTAGCGAAAAAAGGTAATGGAACAAGCCCTGCAGTTGGTGCATCCTTCACTGCACCTGGCGGAACTCCAGACCCGAAAAAAGCTGAAGACGACGCTAAGAAGAAGGCTGACGAAGAAGCTCAGAAAAAAGCTGCTGAGGACGCACAGAAAAAAGCTAATGAAGATAAACTAAAACAAGAAGAAGCTCAGAAAAAAACTGCTGAAGAGCAGCGTAAACAACAAGAGCAACAAGAACAACAACGTAAACAACAAGAAGAAGCTCAGAAAAAGGCTACTGAAGAAGAAGCCGCTAGAAAGAAAGCTGACGAAGAAGCTGCTAGAAAGAAAGCCGAAGAAGAAGCTGCTAGAAAGAAAGCTGAAGAAGAGGCTGCTAGAAAAAAAGCTGAAGAAGAACAACACAAGCAACAAGAACAACAACAAAATACCGGAGGAGATACACCCCACGCAGACGGAAATGTTGTTACAACAGAGTCTTAACAAAAAAGAAGTCCTTTCTCTTAACGAGAAAAGGACTTCTTTTTTGTTATCATTTTCTTTACGTATAGCTTTTCTATTTCAATATACAACTGCGCTAACTGAATATAGGAATGATAATTATTCGGTTTCTTTATAATGAACGAATATCGCTCCATAAAATTAACTGGTTGTACTTCTAAATTATTCGTATAAGCTTCCAGTTCATTCAAACTATGAACAGGTTGCTCATTTAGCCAATATACAATTGATAACAAATGTGCCGCAAAAAGAATCATTGGACCTTCAGCTTCCTGCTTATTTCTGTTTCGAAATAGTGTAGCGATGTCTTCATGCTTACTTTTCCATACTTTCAACAGTACAGGAACACTATTTTCAATTTCACTCCACGGCTCATCTTGTCTTTCCATATCATATATAAAGTAAGTATTTTGTATGATTTCTTCAAAAGATTGTTCTGTATGATACGTAATCGAATCCATACTTTCTTTAAAAAATGGTAAGCACCGAAATTCTTTCGGTATTTCTATCACTCGCTCCATCCTTTATTTCCCCTTCATTCGCTTCTTTCCTTCACGACATACTTCTAGTAAAGGGCACTCTTCACATTGTGGTCGCTGTGCTTTACAGTGATAACGTCCAAAGAAAATCATACGGTGATGTGTAACGCTCCATTCATCCATCGGAATTTTCTTCATTAATGTCTTTTCTACTTCTAACACCGAATCTTTCCATCTACAAATCGCTAACCGTTTACTCACTCTCTCTACATGCGTATCAACAGCAATTGCCGGAATGCCATACGCTACCGAAACAACTACATTTGCTGTTTTTCTCCCTACTCCTGGTAACTTCGTCAGCTCGTCACGATCTTCTGGAACTTTTCCATCATAATCATCCAGCAACATTCGGCACAATTTTTGAATGTTTTTTGCTTTATTTCTATACAGCCCAATAGAACGTATATCTTGTTGCAACTCTTCTAGGGAAACACTTAAATAATCTTCTGGTGTTTTATATTTTTGAAATAAATTTTTCGTCACTTTATTTACAAGTGCATCTGTACATTGTGCAGATAATGCCACCGCAATTACTAATTCAAACGGATTATCATGAATTAATTCACAATGTGCTTCTGGATACATATCCGCCATTGTATCTAAACAATAGCGAATTTGCGTTTTATTTAACATATACTTCCTCCTACATTACTGCTCCAACCAATTATAAAAAGGCACTTTCCCAGTAAATTTCGTCTCTTGTTTTGTCGTTTGCTGCGTTCGTTGTTGATTTGCTCTAAATTTTCGTCCTTGGTTTTGGGCTTGATCTACTGTTTTAATACCATTCTTTTTCCACTCAAATAAAATACGATCAATATATCGGAAATTAAGCTTACCACTCATTACAGCTTCCCTGAGGGCCGCTTGAATTAAATTCGGATGATGTTGATCTTGATCTTCCCACATACCCAACGTTTCACATTCAAACGGAGAAAGTGGTCTTCCAAATTCTTTTTCAAATACTGTATATAAATTTACTTGCAGTTGTTTTATTTCTTTTTGTTCTTCCTCTACTGATTCATTCATTAAGAAATGCAATATTTTTTCCCATAGCGGTTGTAAAGAATAACTTTCACACATCATTGCTTCTGATTTTTGTCCACCTTCTAGTGATAAAAAACCTTTTTGAATCAACGCCTGAATGACTTCCATACATTTCATTTCAGTAATCGTCATCCGTTCTGAAATCTCTGACGGAGTCGGAAACGAATTGCCCGATTCTAAAAATGTGTGTACATGAAGTACAACCATAAATTCCATTTCATTTAACCCTAATTTTTTATAATGCATCATAAGTAATTTTGGAATTGCAATGCTTCCCTGCTCAAACCACTGTAACATCATTTTCTTTTTCATCACCAAACACCTCGCTCTCTAGTATAACACACCTTTCACTATTTCTTTTTGCCACAATTCGTCAAAAAAACCTCCCTATTATGTAGGAAGGTTTTTTGTATTGCATTACTAAAATATACAATTAAGCTTGCACTTTACTTTTCATAAACGTATGAATGCGTTCTAATGCTTTCTCTACTTGTTCAAGAGATGTCGCATATGATAAACGAACGTTATTTGGCGCACCAAATCCTGTACCTGGTACAAGAGCCACTTTTTCCTCTTCTAATAGAGCTTTTGCCCAATCATCAACATTTTCGTATCCTGATAAAGCCACAGCTTCTTTTACATTAGGGAATAAGTAAAATGCACCTTGTGGTTTAATGCAAGTAAAGCCAGGGATTTGAATTAATTTATCATAAATAATGTTTAATCTCTCTTCAAATGCTTGACGCATTGTTTCTACAGGTTGTTGTGAGCCTGCATATGCCGCGATTGCGCCGTATTGAGCGATTGAAGTAGGGTTTGACGTACTATGACTCGCTAAGTTCGTCATCGCTTTAATAAGCTGCTTATTTCCTGCTGCATATCCAATACGCCATCCTGTCATAGAATGAGATTTAGATACACCATTAATAATAAGTGTTTGTTCTTTTAATGCATTAGAAAGCTGGGCAACTGAAGTATATTCTGCTCCACCATAAATTAATTTTTCATAAATTTCATCTGAAACGATTAAGATATCATGCTCTAAACATACTTCTCCAAGCTGTTGTAATTCCTCTTTGCTATAAATCATTCCTGTTGGATTGCTCGGTGAATTAATAATAACTGCTTTCGTTTTCTCTGTAATTGCCTCACGCAGCTGCTTCGCTGTAATTTTGTATTCATTATCTTCCAGACCTTCTACATAAACTGGCTTACCACCAGCAAGCTTTACTTGTTCAGGATAACTTACCCAGTAAGGCGTTGGGATGATAACTTCATCTCCTTCATCAAGTAATACTTGGAATAATGTATATAATGCATGCTTTGCACCGTTACATACAATAATTTCAGATGGATCATACGCAATTCCTTGATCACGTGTAAACTTTTTCACAATTTCTTGTTTTAACGCTTGTAATCCACCTGTTGGTGTATACTTCGTATGTCCTTCTAACATTGCTTTATGTGCAGCATCCATAATATGTTCTGGCGTATTAAAGTCAGGTTCTCCTGCCCCTAATCCAATTACATCATGACCTTCTGCTTTTAATGCTTGTGCCTTTGCTGTAATTTCTAAAGTTGCAGATGGTGTTAAAGCAGCTACTCGCTTTGCTAATTTCATTTGTAGTTCCCCCTACATCTATTTTTCAATGCTGTAGTGACCAGCATAATCCCCATTTTGAAACTCTAAATAATAATACGTATAACGATCTTCCTGATCAATATATGTAATTTCCCACAACGGAATATCGTTTTGAGCACCTAATTTTACTTTTATAATTTCTTTTGGCTTTGGCTTCGGCTCATCGCCTTTTCCTGTAGCTTGTTCAGCCAACTTTTGCAAAGCTTCTTTTTCAGGAATACCTTCACTCTTTTTCTTCACAAGGACATTCCCTTTTTTATTCGGCACCCAAACAATAATTTGTTCTCCTTTTTCGTCTACACCTTGTACGACCGTATATGAAGAATTTCCGTTATAATAATCAACAGATTTTACTTTTGTAAGCTTTGCCTTTTCTTTTGCAATTTCTACAGATTTTTCCTCTTTAGAGATTTTCTTTTCCATTGCTTTATTATAAACATACGCCCCATATATTCCGCTAGCAACGATTACGATAACGATTGCAAAGATCCACTTTTTCATTGTATCACTACGTTCTGTAAATCGTAAATACAGCTGTTTCTTTGTCTTTTTCGTCTAATGCTAATCCGAACATGAGGTCCTGCTCTTTTAACGTACGATTCAAACTATCAACGACTTTATACAAGTCAGACGAATATTTAAGACGCGTCGTTGATAGGACTTCGATTTTCTTATCCATGAAAAAACTCCTCCGTTACACAAAAATTTCTAATTATAGAAGAACGCAATGCGGTTACAATAAGAGTACATTCTTTACAACCCCTGCTTCATCACCCATCTATTATAGCAGGACATGTACTGCAAAAAAAGGTTTCAAGTCGAAAACCAATACATTTTGTATACAAGAAGTAAGAAAAATAAAATTCCTCCTACCCACATTTTTTACGCCTGAAGTTTAAATGTACTTCAGGCGTATTTTTCTTCCAATTTTATTCAGTTGGCCGTTCTTTTAATTGTTCTAACAATTCTTCTAAAGGGCCTTCATAAAGCGGGACAGTTGGGATTGATTGTAAAAAACGTTTCCCATAAGAAGCGCTTGTCAAACGACGATCTAATACAAATACCGTTCCCGTATCTGTACTTGTTCTAATCAGACGACCAAATCCTTGTTTGAAACGCAAGATCGCTTGCGGGAGTGCTAACTTAGCGAATACGTCTTCTCCTTGATTTTTTAACCACTCTCCTTTTGCTTCCATCATCGGTTGATGAGGAGGCGTAAAGGGAAGCCGGACAATAACAAGACAACTAAGGGCATCTCCAGGTATATCTATCCCTTCCCAAAAGCTACTTGTTCCTAACAAAATCGATTTGTCGAACTCTTGAAATTTACGAATGAGACGACTTCGGCTCTTATTATTCACACTTTGCGTTAATAATAAATAACCTTCTAATTCCTCATCATTTTTCAAATTCGTATACGCTTCTTTCAACATTTCATACGAAGTGAATAACACGAGCATTCTGCCTTTTGTAGCTTTCGCTATTTTTGCAATATGGGCCGACACAGATCCAATATATTCTTCATTACTTGCTTGCTTAATAAACGGCACATCTGTTGAAACCATTAATTTCATCTGTTCTTCAAAACGGAATGGTGACGGGACCTGTAATGCATTTGGAGCAAAATCATGTAAACCTAGCTCCTCTTTTATATAGTCAAATGAATCATTTACTGTTAACGTTGCTGACGTAAAAATAACACTCTTTTTCTGTGTTAAAAATTCATCCGCAAACCTTTCACCAATATGAACAGGCTGTGCATATAAAACTGTTGAATGAATTGTTCCTTTCGTTTCAGTCTCCATCCATGTCACGTATGAATTTTTTTCTAAAATGAGTAATTGTAAAGATTGTTCCATCTTTCTCAACAACTCAATTAAATGCATAAATTCACCTGTAACAACATGCATCTCCCATTCTAATTTACTTTGTAATATGTCAACTTGCTTCTCAAGTGTAGTCAACAATTTTCTTACATCGTATACAAAACGATTTGTTAACTCGGTAATGCTATCCCATAACTTACCTTTCTCTACTTCCGTGTTGTATCGATAAATGAGTGGCATATTGCTTATCCCTTGTTCCTGCTTTGTTTGTTTAAAGATGAAAGCACGTAACATTTGGAATAGCTCATCCGCATCAAATTTCAATTCCTTTAAACTATGACTCACCATACGGAAAGTTGAACGAGAGGCTTGCTCTGATTTTTTCATCATTTTATATACTTTAGAAAGTACATCATCTGTTTCTAGCGTACCAAGACGAGATAAAACTAGCTGGAAATACATACAGGAGAACTGTTCACCTAATGTTCTACTCGCCGCTTCCTCAATATGATGAGCTTCATCAAAGATAATATGTTCACATGAAGCAAAAAGTGGTTCTTCACTTGAAAAATCTTGAAATAATAACGCATGATTTGTAATAACGATATCTGCAAATAATGCTTTATTCTTTGCTCGTTGATAAAAACAACGACTATACCAGTTGCTTTGCATCCCGCCTGGACTATGTACATCACTACAAATACGGTTCCAAAGTAACTTTCCGCCCTCAGGAATATTTAACTCATCCCGATCACCAGTTTCTGTTTGCAATAACCACACTAAAATTTTTGCCTTTGTGAGCGCCATATCATAATTTTTCTCTTCCTCTTGCAAAGCATATTCAAATTTATGTAGACAAAGATAATGCTTTCTTCCTTTCAAAAGAGCTACTTCAAAAGAAAATGGCATTATTTTCTGTAATAATGGAATTTCTTTTTCTAATATTTGTTGTTGCAGTTGTACTGTCTGGGTACTAATGATGACAGGCTCTTCTTTTTTCGTTGCAAAATAAATACTTGGAAGTAAATATGCAAGAGTCTTTCCTGTTCCTGTTCCTGCCTCAATTAGTGAAAACCTAGAATCTCTTAGTGCTGTATATATTTCCTTCATCATAATCTGTTGGCTTTCTCTTTTTTCAAACTTTGGCATATTCAATTCAAGTTTACCGATTGTCTTATGCAAGAAAGCATCAAATTTAGATGAACATGTTTCACTGAGATTTAAAGAATAATTCCGCTTTCGAAGCGCAATATTTCGATACACCTCATACCCCTCTGCTGCTTTTTTACCATGCATCATTTTCTTTAAAATATTTTCAGAAAGTACATCCGCTATATCACTTTGAAAAACATCACTTAATTCGTAGAGCGATTGCAAGGTGACAAGTGGTAACTTTTCAATTTCATTTAAAAATTGTAAAAACAATTCCGCTGTTGCAAGAGCATCACTATCCGCACGATGCGGTTGATCATGCTCTAGTTCATGTTGTTTAGCTAAATCACGTAATTTATAACTATCAGCCGTCGGCAAAAGAATTTGCGCCAACTCAACTGTATCAACTTTAGGACAATGTACTTCTGTATATCCAGCCTGCCTTAATTCTTCCGTTAAAAAATTCCAATCAAAGTGAACGTTATGTGCAACGAAAGCTGCACCTTGTAATAGCTCAACAACCATCGGGGCTACATCTTGAAATAACGGGGCTTGCTTAACCATACTCTCATCAATCCCTGTTAGTTCTGTAATAAATGGCGGAATCTCTCTCTTCGGATTAATAAAAGATGAGAAAATCTCTAATATCTCTCCATCTTCCACTACAACAGCTGCAATTTGGGTAATTTTATCCTTCCCATCCTTCCAGGAGTTCCCTGTCGTCTCTAAATCCACAACGACATAACGCTTACTCATATATGTAACACCTCAATTTCTTACCTATCAAACACAAAATTATATAATGTTACTATACCACGTTTTATCTCATCTTAATGAAAAGATGCACAAAAAAGCTATCTCCGTAATAGAGATAGCCTTCTTACTTATAATATCGTACCCGCTTTTTCAGCACCTAACATTTCAATAATTTGATTCTCATCGTCTAATACTGCAATTTTCGGCGCTTGTTTATGAATATTTTCTTCTGCCACTAAACCGTAGCAAATGATAATAACTTTATCCCCTGGCTGTACAAGCCTTGCAGCTGCACCATTTAAACAAACAACACCGCTACCACGTTCGCCCTTAATAACATATGTCTCTAATCGAGCACCATTATTGTTATTTACAATTTGTACTTTTTCATTTTCCACAATATTTACTGCATCCATTAAATCTTCATCAATTGTAATACTACCTACATAGTTTAAATTTGCCTCTGTTACTGTTGCGCGATGTAACTTCGCTCTCATCATTGTGCGAAACATAGTTGCTCCCCCTTATTTAACCGTTACTGTTATATTGTCAATTAATCGTACATTCTCAAATTTAACTGCAATTGCTAAAATGATTCGTCCTTCAATTTTATCCATTACTTGTAGTGAAGGATAAGCATATAAATCAGCATAATCTACAGTGCCTTTCGTATACGTCTCAATATACTCTTTCACAAGAGTTGTAATGATTTCTGCATTCCGTTCGCCTGCTTCAATTTTTTCTTTCGCTATACATAGGCTGCGGTATAATTGAGGAGCCTCTTCACGCTCTTCTTGTGATAAATACACGTTACGAGAACTTTTCGCTAATCCATCTTCTTCCCTTACAATATCCACTGGTACGATCGTAATCGGAATATTAAAATCAGCGACAAATCCTTCAATGACAGCAACTTGCTGTGCATCTTTCATACCGAAATAAGCACGCGTTGGCAATGTTATATTAAACAGTTTCATTAGCACAGTCGCAACTCCAGCAAAATGACCAGGTCTTTGTTTGCCACATAATACATCGGTACGCTTCACAACTGCTACTGTTGTCGTTTGTTCTGCTGGATACATTTCTTCTACGCTCGGATAAAATAAATAATCTACACCGTTTTCTTTTGCTACATTTTCATCTCTATCAATATCACGAGGGTATCGATCTAAATCTTCATTCGGTCCAAACTGTAGCGGATTGACAAACACGCTTAAAACTACAATTTCATTTTCTGCTCTTGCCTTACGTAATAAAGTCGCATGACCTTCATGTAAGTAACCCATCGTTGGAACAAAACCAATACTTTTTCCACTTGTACGAAGTTCGTTTGTAATTTGCTGCATCTCTTGCACTGTAGTTACAATTTTCATTATTGTTTTCCTCCGTATAACGCTAAGCATTCTTCCTCTTTCATTGTGAATGAATGTTTTTCTTCTGGAAATTGCCCTGTCTTTACTTCCGTAACGTATTGTGAAATCCCTCGCACAATCTCCTCTTGAACAGACGTATATTGCTTCACAAATTTCGGAACACGATTTACTCCGTATGAGATAAGATCATGATAAACAAGTACTTGCCCATCTACTTTTTTCCCTGCTCCAATTCCAATCGTTGGAATTGTTAGTTGCTTCGAAATTAATTCTGCTAACTGCATTGGCACACATTCTAGCACAAGCGCTATCGCACCAGCTTCCTCACATCTCTTCGCATCTTCTATTAATTTTTTTGCACTTTCAGCATCTTTTCCTTGTACTTTATACCCACCTAGTACTCCTACAGATTGAGGAGTTAAGCCTAAGTGCGCCACGACAGGAATTCCCGCGTTCGTCAAGTAATGAATCGTTGATACTACTTCCCCTGCACCTTCTACCTTCAGTGCATGAGCACCACTCTCTTGAACGATACGGCGTGCATTCACCATCGTATCTTGAGGCGACACATGATACGACATAAATGGCATATCAGTTACAATAAACGTCTCTTTCGCTCCTCGGCGTACAGCTTTCGTATGATGAATCATATCCTCTACTGTTACAGGTACTGTTGAATCGTATCCGAGCACCACCATCCCAAGGGAATCTCCAACTAGAATCATATCAACTTCAGCTTCTTCTGCTAATTTAGCAGATGGATAATCATACGCCGTTAGCATCGTAATCGGCTCACCTTGCTCTTTCATCTTCAAAAAATCTGTTTTTGTTTTCAAAAACTACTCCTCCTTTATGCAGGAGAGAGGAGATGGCCGAAATCATATAAAAAACCCCTCTGGCCATAAAAGGGCAGAAGGGTTGTGTGTTAGTCGGCATTATTCATCCCTCTGTCCCAGTCCATTATTGGATCAAGGCAGAATCCAAGTTATTATTTTTTCGGATTGCTTCGAATGATGGTGCAGTTCGCTCTGATACTGCCCACATTCGAACTAATTATAGCAAAATCCAAAAAGGAATTACTACATTTTTTCGAAAAAATAATTTTTTATTCTCATTACGGTATGTGAAATTTTTTATAAATAACTCAATCATAGAAAGGCAAACCTTTGTTTAAGCCCCGTATAACTCTTAAACTAATGATGCAGGTTAATGGAAGAACATACTTAACAAAAGGAGAATTACGAATGTCTATGAACAAATGGTTATTTCAATTCACCGTTCTGCTTGTGATAATTGTAGGGATGGTAACTTTTAGCTCCTTCCATGCATTTGCCTCAGTTAACGTCGTAACACAACCTATCGATTCAACGAAAGTAATTGAAGTTGAATTAAACGATGATTACTTTCAGCCAAACGTCATCACAATTCCAATTGAAGAGTCAACAACATTGCTCTTAAAAAACAAAGGTAAGAATGAACACACCTTTACAGTGAAAAAACTTGGCATTGACGTCGTAGTTGAACCCGGAAAAAATAAAAACATTACCGTGAAACCTACAAGTACTGGTACATATGAATTAATATGCCGGTACCATCTTCTAAAAGGAATGGAAGGCAAAGTAATAGTCAAATAAAGTGAAACTTTAATCAGTGGGGGTTTTCTTCATCCCCCACTAATTATCAGCCCTCACCAATCGGACTTTTATGGGCAGTTGATCCCCCACCTAACTTCTTTGCTTTCGCTGAATTTTGAGGTGGGGGTCTTACTGCCCATTAAAGCGGGATAAAAAGAAGTTCCAAAAAGGAACTTCTTTTACTTAATTTCGATATCCGCAGAATGAATGTGATGTACTTTCCCTTCATGATCCTCCAGAAGCAATACACCATCCTCTGTAATTCCTTTTGCCACCCCTATAATTGTCTCTCTCATCGTTCGAGCGGTAATTTCTTTCCCGATGCTAACAGCGTAACTTTCCCAAAGAATTTTAATAACAGAGAAACCATTTTGTAAATACTCTTCATATAATTTTTCTAGTTGTAAAAAGATTTGCTGCATAAGCTCTGCACGAACAATTGGCTTACCGGACTCAATCGCTAAAGAAGTAGCAATATGCTGAATTTCCTCATCAAAATGTTCTTGCTTTTGATTCGCATTAATACCAATACCCATAATGACAGCATTAATTTTATCAGGATCCGCCTGCATTTCTGTTAATATACCTACAGCCTTTTTACCTTGAATTAAAATATCATTTGGCCATTTTATTCCTACGTTTACACCCGTGCACTTTTCAATTGCTTGTGCAACGCTAACAGCCGCTAACAAAGTAAGTTGTGGTGCATGATGAACCGGGATTGATGGACGTAAAATAATACTCATCCAAATTCCTGTTCCTTTTGGTGAATACCATTTCCTACTTAAACGACCTCTGCCCGATGTTTGTTCTTCTGCCACAACAATGGTTCCTTCTTCTGCACCTTCATAAGCAAGTTTTGCTGCAATGTGCTGTGTAGATTCAACAGATTCTTCAAAATATACCGTTCTACCAATATGTTTCGTTTGTAACCCTAACTGAATTTCATTAGCAGTTACTTTGTCTGGCTTACCCGCAATGCGATAACCTAATCGACGCACAGCCTCAAGTTCATATCCCTCATTCCGAAGGTCCTCCATATGTTTCCACACAGCGGTTCTTGAACAACCAAGTTTATCACTAATCGTTTGGCCAGATACAAACGCGCCATCCGCTTCCGAAAAAACTTGCAATAACTGCTTTCTTATAGTAGATTGCATTCTTGCAGCCACTCCCTTATACACTCTTTCTCATTAACTACGTTTCCTTGTACGATTGCTTCCTCAATTTTTTGAATCATTTCAGCAACCCATGGACCAGGCTTTTTATTTGCCCAGTTTAATAAATCATTCCCAGTCACATTCATTTCTTGGCGACTCTTGATTGGCAATGCTTCAAACAACGTTTGTACTCGTTTAACAGATGTATGATCATAGCTTTCAATCATCGCTTCATATACTCTTTCGGCCATTTCAGCGATATGAAGTCCCGTTTTATAAAGAAGGACTGTATCCCAATCCTTCTCCTTTCTCGTACGAATTGTTAATAAAACTGCGACGATATCTTTTATTTTTTTATTCGAAAACTTCCATTGACGTAAAAAGACAGATGGATGCTCTTCTCCGATACAATATAAGAAGAATGCCCATGCCTCAATGTCCGTTTCAAAAGAATCCCAGTTATACTGCGTAGCTTTTAATAATCTCTCTTCTGACATTTGTAAATATGGCAGATGAGAAAATAGCTTCGTTTCTACTAATTCTTGCAAGCCCTTCACGCAATATGTACCAGTTAACAGTTTCTCAAATTCCACTGTAATTCGCTCAATTGCAATATGTTCCAGTAAATGTCCATATGTTTCAATTGCTTGTTTCGTTTTCATTTCTAAAGAAAAACCTAACGTACTTACGAAACGAATACCACGCATCATTCGCAGGGCATCTTCTTGAAAACGATCCGCAGCATTGCCGACTGTCACAATTTCTCTCTTTTGAATCGCTTCCTGTCCAGCAAATAAATCAACCATTTCGCCTTCTTCTGTCATCGCAATTGCATTCATTGTGAAATCACGACGTTTTAGATCCTCTTCTAATGAACGAACAAATTGAACACTACTAGGTCTTCGAAAATCTTCATATTCGCTCTCTGTTCGAAAAGTGGTTACCTCATAAGGTTCACCATTTTCTACCACAATTACAGTTCCATGCTCAAGACCAACAGGAACATGTCTTGGAAATATAGCCATCACTTCTTCTGGTAAAGCAGATGTCGCAATATCAATATCTCCAATCGGCCTATCGATCATAAGATCTCGTACGCTTCCACCGACAAAGTAGGCCTCATGTCCTTGTTGCTTTAAAGTCTCAATAATAGAACTAGCTTTTTTAAATCTTTTCATTTTTGTCATCCCTTAGTACATCATAGTAAATCGTTTCATATTGTGAGACGATTTTTTCAGAGCGGAACTGCTCGTAAACACTTGCTCTTGCTCGCTCTCCCATATTACGGTGAAGTTCTTCATCCTTTAATAGCTGAATGGCTTGAGTTGCCACTCCTGCTGGATTGCCAACTTCACATAAATATCCTGTTTCACCATGTTGAATGACTTCTGGAATACCTCCAACCCTTGTTCCGATACAAGGTACACCACACGCCATCGCTTCTAATAAAACAAGACCAAAACTTTCCTTCTCTGATAGAAGCAGCATTAAATCACTCATCGCAAGTAGCTCTGCAACATTATCTTGCTTCCCTAAGAATAAGACGCGATCTTCAATATGTAGATTTTTCACTAATTGTAAAATCGTGCAAAATTCTGGTCCATCTCCTACGAGAAGCAACTTCGCATCTACTTCTGTAACAATTTTAGCAAATGCCTGAACAACATCTTGCACACGTTTCACTTTACGGAAATTTGAAATGTGAATGAGTATCTTTTCACTCTCACTTATACCGTATTCTTTCTTTAATTGAGACATATCACGCTTGAAATATACACGTTCGTCTATAAAGTTATACACCGTTTGAATATCTTTATTTGGTTTTACTAGCTCATGTGTTTCGCTAATTAATGAATGCGAGACAGCCGTCACAACATCAGATTGCTCAATACCAAAACGAATTAAATTATTTAGCGAAGGGTCGGAACCTAACACAGTAATATCTGTTCCATGCAAGGTTGTAACAATTTTAATACGCTCTCCAATCATTTGTTTTGCTAAATAAGCACAAATTGCATGTGGTATTGCGTAATGCACATGTAAAATGTCTAAGTTTTCTCGTTGTGCAACTTCTGCCATTTTACTAGCTAACGCTAAATCGTATGGTGGATATTGAAATACAGAGTATTGATTTACCGTCACTTCATGAAAATAAATGTTTGGATACACTTTGTTTAACCGGAATGGTAAACCCGATGTAATAAAATGAATTTCATGCCCGCGTTCCGCTAATTGCTTTCCTAATTCTGTTCCAACAACTCCAGAACCACCTACAGAAGGATAACATGTAATACCTATTTTTAATTTCATTTACATCCCCCTATTAAATCAGCATGTAATAAAACCGGTTTCTTACTCATAAATCCCTCGGCATATAAAACTCCAACTTCTTTTCCAAACATTTTCTCACGAGCAACCACAGTTTCAACATAACCTTCTGTTAACGGCGTTTTCACACCATCGCTCCCTGTTGAAAACTGACTTTCATATGCTTCTAATGCCTCCACTTTTATAGAAAGGTACTCACTTATATCTATACAAAAATTCGGTTTATGAAAACCATTAATCATATAATGATAAAAAGACTCTACACGATGTGGTGGAACCTCTGGCATATATTTACGAATTCCCGCTGAAAAAATAGCTTCTTCCACAATTTTTGCACAATTCGCATGATCTGGATGACGATCTTCATAATACGGTGCAAAAACTAGTTTTGGTTTATATGTACGAATCACCTTTACAATTTCACGTATATACTCTTCTTTCATATACAAACCACGGTCTGGCATCGCTAAATTCAGTCTCGTTTTTACTCCCATTATACGAGCTGCCGCCTTTGCTTCTTCTTTTCTCAACTCTATCGTTCCATTAGAAGAAAGATCAGCTTCTGTTAAATCACAAATACCTACTTCATACCCTTGTTTCGTATATTTAGCAATGGTACCAGCCATGCCGATTTCAACATCATCGGCATGAGCACCAAACGCTAATATATGTAATCCACTCATAATTGTTCCCCTCATTTTCTTAACTTGCGGTAATCTAAATCTCCTCGCTCTAATGCGTGCATTAACATTTCAGCACTTGCCATATTCGTTGCAAGTGGAATCGCATATACATCACATAGACGAAGCAATGCATTTACATCTGGTTCATGCGGCTGAGCAGTTAGTGGATCCCGGAAAAAAATCACCATATCCATATCATTTTTTGCAATCATTGCACCAATTTCTTGATCGCCACCAAGAGGACCCGATTGAAATCTTGTTACAACTAAACCGGTCGCTTCCATAATACGAAGCCCTGTCGTTCCTGTTGCAAATAATTCATGTTGTTCAAAAATTGGTTTATATGCGTATGCAAACGAAACCATGTCATTTTTCTTTTTGTCATGTGCGATTAAGGCAATTTTCATCCGTTGTCTCCCCTTTAGTCGATAATATTTTCTAAACCGTACACAAGATGATCTAGATTCATTACTGTATCAATTGATAGTTTTACACCCGACATAAATGATTCACGATTGAATGAATCATGACGAACCGTTAACATTTGTCCATTTCCACCAAACATTACTTCTTGATGTGCAATAAGTCCTGGTAAACGTACACTATGAATGTGAATGCCGTCTACATTTGCACCACGAGCTCCTTCTAGTTGCTCTACTTCATTTGGATGACCTTGCTGCTTTGATTCACGGTTTTGACGAATTAATTCTACTGTTTTTACCGCTGTACCAGATGGTGCATCTAACTTTTGATCATGATGCAATTCAATTACTTCAACATCTTGGAAATACTTCGCTGCCATTTGTGAGAATTTCATCATAAGAACTGCACCAATTGCAAAGTTTGGAGCGATAATTGTTCCTACTTCTTTTTCTTTCGCATTCTCTGTTAATTGCTTTAGTTCTTCTTCTGTAAATCCAGTTGTACCAATAACAGAACGAAGTCCACGCTCAACTGCAAGTGTAACGTGTTGTTTCCCAACTTCTGGCGTTGTTAAATCTAATAACACATCAGCTTCTACTTCCTCTAAACAAGTATGTAAATCTGCGTAAATAGGTGCATCTAGCGCTGGCATGCCTGGTAAATCAGAGATTTTCTCTCCGCCATGCTTATAATCCACTGCTGCTACTAAATTAAAATGTTCCGTTCTTTCCATAAGAAGGACTGCTTCATGTCCCATACGTCCCCTTGGTCCAGCGATAATTACTTTAATTTCTTTCATTATTCTTTCTCTCCCTCATCAATACGTGTCCAGCGATCTTTATCGCGAGTATTAAATTTATTCATTACAATGTTATGTGCTGTTTCTAAATCAATATTTAAACTATTTGCCATACAAATCATAACAAATAATACATCTCCAAGCTCTTCTTCAATACTACGTTCTTTTTCAGTTGTTTTCTTCGGTTTCTCACCATAATAATGATTAACCTCTCTTGCAAGCTCCCCCATTTCTTCCGTTAAACGAGCCATCATTGCAAGTGGACTGAAATAACCTTCTTTAAACTGACCAATATATGCATCTACTTCTTTCTGCATATCCTTCATCGTTTTCGCTTCCATACAATTCACCTCTAATCCTTCCTCTTTCATGTTAGCCAATTCATCGCGATTTGACAAATATTATTCCCTGTTAAACACCTATTTGCGACCCTTTTTTGGATAGACTATAATGAAGTGAAACTTTCTTTTGCGGTTTTTGCAAAAGATTAGCCCGAACCAATCGGTTTCCTACGGCTGGTTCACCCTGCTTCAGAGCTTTATCTCCTACCAGCCGTTGGAACGGGGGAAAGTGAAACTTCTTTTGCATTTTTTTATAGCCTGCACTATTTTTACTAACAACTAGAAATTACTTATCATTATGTTTTACCGTATCAGCGGAGCAATGCAATCTACATAATTAGGGGGATTTCTATATGACATCGAATTTGAAGATTCGAAATATCATTTTTATTTTAATCGGTTCCGCTATTTTTTCTTTCGGTATTGTGAATATCAATATTGAAAATCACCTAGCAGAAGGTGGATTTACCGGCATTACACTATTATTGTATTTTCTATTTAAGTTTGATCCTTCTTACTCAAACTTAATTTTAAATATCCCTATATTTTTCATCGGTTGGAAGTTACTCGGAAGAACAACATTTATCTATACACTAATCGGCACCTTTAGCGTATCTTTATTTCTATGGATTTTTCAACGTTACGACGTTCTCAACTTACATTTAAACTTACAAAATGATATGACACTCGCGGCTTTATTCGCCGGGGCATTTATCGGTATCGGTCTTGGAATAATATTTAAATACGGCGGGACTACCGGCGGTGTAGATATTATCGCGAGACTCGCTCATAAATACGTTGGCTGGAGTATGGGGAAAACGATGTTTATGTTTGATGCTATCGTCATTATCGTCTCGATTCTTACCTATTTATCATACCGCGAAGGCATGTATACGTTAGTTGCTGTTTTTATCGGGGCGAAAGTCATTGATTTTATGCAAGAAGGAGCCTATGCGGCAAAAGGAGCAACTATTATCTCAGATAAAAATGATGAAATTGCTGCCAAAATTTTATCTGATATGGAACGCGGAGCTACTTTTTTAAAAGCTGTTGGATCGTATACAAAGGTGGAACGGAACGTATTATATTGCGTTGTTGCTAAAAATGAAATCGTGAAATTAAAAAATATTATTACTTCTGTTGATCCTCATGCCTTTGTTGCTGTAAGCGATGTACATGATGTAGTTGGTGAAGGTTTTACATTAGATGAAAATAAAAATCCGTTACATACATAAATGCAACTAGAAAAGCTAGAGAGCTTTTCTAGTTTTTTATTACATATTTTTTAAGTTTCTCTAGATCCTCATAAATAAGCTCCAATAAACTCCGATTATAAAAAATGGAAGCAGGATGAAAAGTCGGGAAAATACGATATTCTTTCTCTGACCATGTAAACTCTGCACTTTGCATATCCTTTAATTTTTGAATAGGCTGTTTTAATAATTGCCCGTGCACATCTGTGATTTTTGTATTTTTTCCTGTTAAACGTTGAAGGCCGATATTTCCAAGCGTAACGATAAGCTTCGGGTTTATGTTCTCTAATTCATAATCTAACAAAGGTGCATGGGCAAGTATTTCTCCTTGATTTGGCGTTCTATTATACTTTTTCTGTATGATTTCACCATTTCGTTCTTTTTTCTCTCGCCACTTATAAGGTCTACTCCGAACAGCGCTCGTAATATATACTTCCTCCCTTGTAACGTGAATCCGTTCTAAAAACTCCATTAACTGTTTTCCCGCTCTCCCGCTAAATGGAATCCCATTATGAATTTCTGTTTCACCAGGCGCTTCTCCTAGCAACATAAATTTTGGATTTTCAGGACCTTGTCCACTTAAAAAGCCTTCTAGCTGATAAGAAGCACTACGTTCTTTCACTTGTTTTACTAAATGGCTTGGATATTTCATTCCCCCACCGCCTTTCTGCATTACTTCTATTATTTCTATTTACAATCCATTATATAATTCAATCCACAAAACAAAAAAAGACTATCAAATGATAGTCTTTAGTCGTCGCTACGCTGCATACCAGTATACATTAATACGAGACGTAATAATTCAAATACCGCTACAGCTGCAGCTGCTACATATGTTAATGCTGCCGCATTTAATACTTTACGAGCTTGGCCATATTCATCTGTTGATACGATACCTAACGCTTCAATTTGTTGCATTGCACGCTTTGATGCATCAAACTCAACTGGTAATGTAACGAGTTGGAACACAACACCTGCTGCCATTAAAATAATTCCTAATAACAATAGTTTTGACATTGTCGCAAATATACCAATCATAATAAATACCCATGATATATTCGATCCAAAATTCGCCACAGGCACTAACGAATGACGAATACGCATAAAGTTATAATCTTTTGCATCTTGAATTGCGTGTCCTACTTCGTGTGCTGCAACTGCTGTACCAGCAACTGAATGACCGTAATAGTTATCTGTTGATAATCGAACTGTTTTGGCAGTTGGATCATAATGGTCTGATAAATGACCTGGTGTTTCTTCTACAGCTACGTTGTATAATCCATTTTCATCTAAAATTTTTCGAGCCACTTCCGCTCCTGTCATACCTGATGTTGAATAAACTTGTGAATACTTGCTATAAGCACTACGTACTCTTGACTGTGCATACAACGGTATGATCATTATGATCGCGAAGTAAATTAAATAAAACATCATGAACCTCCATTGAAGTTTTAATTATAGTACTTCTCATTCTATTTTCTTCTGCCATCATTGTCAATGAATAAACCTTACAATCCGTATCTTTATTTATTGTATTATCTATTTTTAGAGTGTACATTACTTTTTCTTTTTTCTCTCTCTCCTTTATACTTTCTCCACCCAACATAAGTTAATGTGAATAAAATAAGACCTCCAGTAATTGTCATAAACCAAATGAGCGAGGGTGCAATTTCATCTTTTTTTACTGTGTGAAATATTTTTTGCAAATCCCCTTTAATGATTCCTAATTGCATTTGCCCACCTTTCGTTTTTAACATAACGTTACGAAATTCATCCAAATAAGATAAATGAGCATTTACACGCTGCACTTCGTTTTCTGGCAAAGCAATCATTAAGCTTGGATAAATAATATTAAACTCATGTAAAAATGTGTTTAACGTTTGTTGAAACTGTCCCGTGTCTTCTTTTTTCATCGCTTTTTCCATTTGTGAAAAGGCACCCATTACTTTTGTTTCTCTTTCCATCCAAAGTGGTTGATATTTCGACACTTGCGCATCAACAGCGAGCTGCAGGGCTAACACATTATCAATTTTAACTTGTTTACTTAAATCTGTTTCCGCGAGAGATTGTTTCGCCCTGTCGTAAGCTAAAGAAATAACTCTAACTTGATCTGGTGTTACTTCTTGCTTCTTTTCATTTCCCTTTATGACAAACTGCTCCGAGAAACGTTGTAATACTTGTACTGCTTTTTCATCTTCATTACGCTTCACTAATTGTAATGAGTCGTCTAACAACCCTGTTAGTTCACTCCACTCTTCAGCATATATACGTAACGGAAACATTATAATTAGAAATGCTATCAATCCAATTAATGTTCTCTTCATCACGGTCCCCCCTATAACTACTAGTACAAAATATGTTAATTTGGACAAGAATAGAACAGAACTGAACCGAAAAATATATTATCGTTTTACAAACAAAAAAATTCTCTTTAAGCAGAGAATTTTTCCTTTGAAACCCTTTTCTTTTTTACGAAATATCTATACAAGCTATAACAAAGTATGCTGCCACATAAAATAAATAATAAAATAGCACACGCTGCATGCATAAAGAATTCTTCTGGTAGCATTAATATAATCGGATCCGTTTCAATATCAAACATCCAATAATCATTACTGAATAAAAGCTTATGGAATAACACAAAACTTTTTTCAAAATTAATAGCAATCGGTAACATCAGCGCAATCGGAAAGATAATTGTTAAAATCGATCCGTGCAGTAAAAACTTTTCACTTTTCTTTTTTAGTAAATAAATCCCGCCTATTATAGCAATCATAATTGTCGCATACATCACATATTGAATCTTTACTAAAATATTTTTAACATCTACAAAATGAATACGGCCATTTGTAGACATATCTAATGTTGGAAACTGCAATGCACCATCATAAAACGGCGATAAATAGGTGATAAGCACATCATAATTTCTTTTAATATCATCCTTCGTCATATCCGCTAAATCTGGAATGTTTAAAAAATCAATTTCAAAATAATACAGCCATTTTCCGTATACAACCGCCGTTGTCGCGAGTGCAAATATAGAAAATGCTATGCTGTATGAAACAGCTATCGTAACCAATCGATCCCATATTTTTGTACCACTCTTATTTTTCTTCATTTTCTCCCCCTACGTATTCTAACTATCATAAAGAAAACTGTTTTCGGTTCTCACGCAAGCAAGAATAATATGTAATACATAGTGTAGCGATGCTTAGCCAGAACGTAAAATAACCAATTTCTTCTACAAACAAATGCATAATTCCATATCTCGGCATTTGCCAAAATAAATAATCAATTGCATCATTATGTAATGTCCATATAGCTGCTACCGCAAAATGCCATTTTTTTATACGGTAAAACGGTGCATATAACAATCCTTGTACTGCCATCGCAAAATGCGAAAGCATTAACATATACCCCATAACACCAATAGGACCTTTTACATAGATCATAATTGCATTTACAACAACAGCCCATATACCATATTTTATTAAAGTAACAATCGCTAGCGCCTCTATTAATCCCCAATTTCTCTTTATTAAAAAAGCAAATAAAACAAAGACAAAAAAGAGACTCGCCATCGGGCTATCAGGTACAAACGGCCAAAATATAGGTGAAGTTTCTTTTAATTGATTTCCATACCATATAAATCCGTATATTGTACCTAATATGTTAACAACTAATAAAAATAATAATACGGAGCGTTGTCTTAACATTGCATACAAGTAAACCAAGCTGTATGTCCAACACCTTTCAAACAAAGTCATTCTTTCCTCAAACTCTACTCTATTATATAGTAAACTTTCTTTCATCAAAATAAAAAGCTGACTACAATTTTTTGTAGTCAGCTTTTTATTATTTTTTATTATACTTTGCAACGAATTCCGAAAGTTTCTTCAGTTCCTCATCTGTACCTTTAAATACACCTTTAGGCATTGAACCTTTTCCCTCTTTTGCAATTTTAGCAATTTCTTCTGGCTTTAAAGTTAAGTTTTGCAGTGCAGGCGCTGCTGCCCCGCCCTGTAAATTGTCACCGTGACACGTTAAACAAGTATTTTTTTGCATTAATTTATAGCCGTCATCATTTTTATCAACTGGTGCTGTTTTTACAATTGCTCCTTGTTTTTTTGCAGCTTCCCAGTCGTGGTGTGCTACAGATTCCCAAGTTAAAAAGATAATCGATGCAATTGCTAAAAGCATAAATCCAGTTGCTACAGGACGCTTTAACGGGCGTCTTTCTGGTCCTCGATCTAGAAATGGAGCTAACAGTAATGCGCCAAACGCAATCCCTGGCATAATAAACGCTCCAATTACAGTGAATGAACCAGAAGCATAAGAATACTTTAATAACTGATACAAGAATAAGAAATACCAATCTGGAAGTGGTATATATCCGGCATCAGTTGGATCCGCCATTCTCTCAAGTGGTGACGGATGCGCCACTGTTAAACATAAATAACCGATTAAAAAAACTGCACCAACCATCCATTCTTTTAACAAGAAGTTCGGCCAAAATGCTTCTGTTTTTCCTGGGTATTCAGAATAGTCTTTTGGAATATTTGATTTCCGAGCTACTGGTACCCGAGAATCTCCTACAAACTTCATCCCTTTGCCGCGATGCATAATCTCCCTCCTTTAGTTCTTTCCCCTTTTATTTAGCAATCTCTTATAGCGGACCGGAAATACCTTGTTTGCGAATCATGATGAAGTGGAAGGCCATTAAACCTAGAAGTGCTGCTGGTAAGAAGAAGACGTGAATAGCAAAGAAGCGAGTTAATGTTTGAGCGCCAACAATTTCGGAATGACCAGCGAGTAATGTTTTAATATAAGGACCAATGAGCGGCGTTTGCTCTGCAATTTGAATCCCTACTTTCGTAGCAAATAATGCTTTCATATCCCACGGTAATAAATATCCGGTAAAACCAAGACCTAACATAACAAAGAAAATAAGAACACCAACAATCCAGTTTAGCTCACGAGGCTTTTTATACGCACCCTGGAAGAAAACTCTAAGTGTATGTAAAAACATCATTACAATGACGAGACTAGCACCCCAGTGGTGCATACCACGAACAATTTGCCCGTATGCAACTTCATTTTGTAAATAATAAACCGATTCCCAAGCATTTTTAATATCAGGCACATAATACATCGTCAAAAACATTCCAGATAAAATTTGAATTACAGTAACGAAAAAGGTCAGTCCTCCAAAGCAATAAACGAATGCAGAAAAGTGATGTGCTGGGTTTACATGTTCAGGTACTTCATGATCAGCAATATCACGCCATATTGGTGTAATATCTAACCTTTCATCTACCCAATCATAAATTTTATTTAGCATCTACTTTGCACCCCCTCTTGGCTTCGCTTTTCCTAAATACAGCGTTCCATCTTTCACTTTAGACTCGTATACATCAAGTGGAGCAAGGGGCGGCGTGCCTTTAATGTTCATCCCGTCTTTTGTGTAACGGCCCCCGTGGCATGGACAAAAGAATTGATTCGGATGTGCTTTGTCCGAATTCCAGTTCACTGTACATCCTAAATGTTTACATACCGGAGAGAACGCAACAATGTCTCCGCTTTCATCTTTATGAACCCAAGCTGATTTTGGCTCTTCGGACTTGTACCAACCATCAACCTGCTTCACCTTAAAGTCGAAACGTTTCGGCTCTGTTGTAATATCCTTTACTTGTGCAACAGCAACCATATCCGTTCCCGCTTCTTTTCTTAACACCGGATCAAGCGCAAATCGCGTCATCGGCATTAAAATACCCGCTGCCATAAAGCCTCCTACCCCTGTAAGGGTGTAATTTAAAAACTGTCTTCTTGATACACGATGTTCTTTCTCGCTCACGAAAATTTCCCCCCTCTATCAGAAATTGTCCCCTCGTGATAAATTATATAAAAAATAAAAACTAGGACACTATCATGATATAATACGCTCATGCACAGGTCAATATCATACTACTCATAATAATAAGAACTTTCTGTTTATTATTACTTTCCCCATTTTTCTTCTAACATCACCATTATATTTTTTATATGCGCATGAATAACTTCTCTTTTCGCTTGATCACTAAATTGTTCTAACGCTAATGAAGGAAACCAAAACAAATCTCCCTGCAACTCTTGCATATCTTCTTTCCATGAAAAATCACTTGTAACATAAGCAATATGTTTAAAACCTTGCTCTTGTAAATGATTTGTCCATTCTTGCAAACGACCTTTTTCGTTTTTTTGACTTTCTACTAAATACGTAAATGCAGGTAGTAACAGCACTCTTCCTTTATATTCTCTTTCCAGCTCCATACTCAACAATTCGATAAATTCACCTTGTTCTACTACCATTTTCATTTCTTTCGCTGCCGAAATTGATAAAAGTGGTATAACACCTGTATCTACATACTCTCTTGCTTGCTCAAACTGTTCCACATCTTTTACAATCCATTTCAAATTTCTTCCCTCCTCTCACCTACAAATGACAGAACTTTCACTTTATATATATTAAACCATACTAAAAGAGGTAAAAAAAGAAAAACTACCTATATTAAGGTAGTTTTTCTTAAAAAGTCTGAAATTTTTAAAATTTTATGAATCCAAATGAATTCTATAGCATCTTTAACTCAGCTGTTAACCTATGAAACGCTTCCTGATCTTGCTTATCTAGCGCTTCATCAATTTGTTTCAAAAGACGTTCTCTTCTAAAAGAAAATACACTTTCTTCTAAAAATCTTTCTGCAAGTAAACGATCTTTTTCATTTACTTCAATATGCTTTGGTAAATACGGGTTTTCTTCTAATACAGCTACATAATTGGCATTTTGAAATGATGATTTAAAATTGAGTTGAATATAAATATCCTCATCTCGATTTAAACGAATATCATGAAACGATTTTTCAGCATCCGTTGTCATGACATTTTGTTTAAAAAAGTGAAACGGTGTATCTTTTACACAATTCGCGGACATCACTAAGCCACGCGGACAATATTTTGCATGCTCTACGAAGTGGACTTTATGCATCAATTGGTCGTGACTCATTAAATAATTCAAAATCCATACACATTCACGCTGTTTCAGTTGGTAATTATTCAAAAACCATTTTACAAAATCCTTCTTCTCGTTTACAGAAACAGGGGTATTCATAGCAATTAAGTCCCTCCTCTGTCTTTCTCTTTTCTTTTTAGATTCAAGAAGCGGCATTCAGTTTCCTTCCAACTTATGAAAAATCCTCTAAATTATATAACAATTCTTCAATATGAATTTGTGTCGGGTCTAGTTGTATTAACTGAGTAAATACTTCTTTCGCCTCTTTTCGCATACCTTCTTCCAATAAGAAATAACCGTACTCTTCCAAGAAGTCTGGATGATTCTTAAAAGAAGTATATGCACTTTCATAGTGTTTTAATGCATCCGAATACATTTCTAATTGTTTTTTTGCAAACGCAAGATCCCAAAGTAGTTGTGTATCTGGTTCTCCGCTATCAATCGCACGCTCTACAACTGCAATTAACTCTTCATACTTTTCTTGTTCTTTTAAGATATAAGCATATTTTAATATTGCACCTAAATGTCCTGGATCTAACTCAAGCGCTTTTTGAAGCACTTCCTCTGCTTCCGCTATTTTTCCTAATTTCGCCGCAATGTTCGCTAATTCTACATAAAATGGTACAGAAAGCTCATCTACTTTAATTCCTTCTTGAAGTGTTTCATAGCTTTCTTGAAGCATTCCTTCTTTTTCATAGCTTTTCGCTAAATACATGTAAAGCGATGCATACTCCGGATCTAATTCTTTTAATTCTTGCCAAGCACCAATAGCTCTTTGGTATTCTTCACCTTGATATAATGTGAAGGCATATCCAAATAATGAGTGAATATCTTTTTGTTCCTCTAAACCTGCTTCGTAGTAAGAGATCGCTTCTTCCCAATTTCCAATCGCACTTAACGTTTCTGCGAGGCGAAGCGCAATGACAACACCACCCATTACTTTATGTTCCGCTAATAGCACCTCATAATAAGTGATTGCCTTTTGTTCTTCCCCTTTACTACTATATAACTCTGCTAATCCAAACGTAATAACAGGCTCGTCAGGCATCATTTCTTTCGCCTTTAATAGTTTTTGTTCTGCTACATCATCGAAACCTTGCATTTGGAATAAATCCGCAACAAGTAATAACGATTGAACATATAAATCATCATTTTCTGGAATATCACGAAGCACTTCAATTGCTTCATCCTCTTTGTCTAGATCAATATATAATTCTGCTAAAAATACAGTGAATTCACTTTCTTCCGGGTACAATAAACGCAAATCTTCTGTAATTGCTAACGCTTCATCCATAAATCCAAGTGTATGATAATAGCGAGCGATATCATACTTCTCTTCATCATTCGCAATTTTTAATTGTTCTTTTAATAATTGTAATCCTTTTTCCGCTTCACCATTTTCAATATATGAAACAGCTTGTTCAAAATTTTGCATAAACGTCTCCTTTAATTCTAACAAATATTATTTTCTGTTCATTTATCATAAGCAACTAGTTGTAAGAACGCAACCTTTAGAATGAGCATACTTCTTCTTGTACTTTCACTGATAACGATTCGAATATGACACCGATACCGCATTACTACTTTCTATTGTACCGTTTTCTTTCATTACCGTGCAAATAACTTCCGATACGATAAACTTAACTAAATCTATACAATTCAATCAAATTTACACGAGTTAGTGCTTCATCGTGTTCTCGCAACCCCGAAGGGACGAGGGGTATAACACTCCACACGAGGCAGTATCGTTACCTCCTATTATCAAGCATTTATTTTACCCATCTTGATAAATTTATCGAAGCATTCAAATCTCTATCGTGATGGCTATTGCACCCAACACAGTTCCATTCACGAACCTTTAAACTCCACTGTCCTTCTGGTTGAACTGAATGGTCGTATTTAACTCCGCAACATGAACAAATCTTGCTTGAGGCGAACCATTTATCAGCTTTTACATACGCAATGCCATACTTCTCGCACTTGTATGATAAACATTGAAAGAAGAAGTTTAGTTTTTGAAATGAAAATGCTTTCGATAGTTTTTTGTTTTTTAACAGGTTTGAGATAGGTAAGTCTTCCACAACAATCCTCATTGGTTTGGTTTTCACCAATTTAGCTGTTGCTTGATGGATATGGTTATTTCGGATATTTATAATTTTCCTAGATAACCGCAGGTGCTCCGTTTTCGCTTTTTCATATCCGGCAGACTGAATTTTTACACCTTTTTTAAATCTTCTAGACATATCTCTTTGTGCTGACTTTTTCCTTCTCAAAAGTTTTTTAACCTTGGCATCTTTGTTTATATTTCGTTCTTTCATACCATTAGAAGCTACAAAAAGCTCTTTTAAACCAACATCCACACCAATCGACTCATTGGTTAGTTCTTGGGATGCAAAGTCTTCTTGGAACCCTACACTAATCCACCAGTGACGACCGTCAAATGTAACTCTTGGATTAGATGGTTTTTTATTTCTTGGTAGTTGTTGGCTTGTTTTCACTTCTCCGATAGACTGAATATGAACTACCTTCTTTCCTATAGCCAGTCTTTCATAATTGGCATAAAATCCTTGGATTACATCTTTTTTGGATTTATAAGAAGTGTGATAACCATTTTTGTACTTTTTGAACGAATGTTTTCTCGCCGTATCAAAATCTTTTGAAGCCTGTTTAGGAACTTGTGCATTGATGTCTTTTAACCACTCATATTTCTTTCGCTTCTTGATCTTTGTAAATCGTTTCTGTAAAGCTAACTGTGAAACAGATTTTCCAAATAGCTTATAGTATCTATCACTCATTCTTTTACAATAGTTATAAGCGAATCTTGCAGCACCAGCATGGTTTCTAAGCACTTTTTCTTGTTCAGGCGTTGGAATCAGTCTAACTTTCTTCGCCAATATCATCAGAAGCCTACTCCTTTACTGTGCGATTATTCGAGCACTCACCTTTCAGATAATGAAAGATTGGTTCTTCTGAATAATAGCGTGTTCCACCAGCATTCTCCTAAGACGACTAGGATACAAACCTGTTAATTCCGATACTTGACTAACTCGTGAAAATTTCATTATTATTCTCACCACATTGAATCCAATATAGCGCATACGTTCGATATATTCAATGAAGTTTGATAGATTCAATAAAATTTATCTCGTTTAACTAAGGGCGCAATTCCTTAGCCAGTTCTCTTATGAACTTCTCATGTTTTCACATGAGCGCAGACTATATGTTTATCTACTTAGAGATAGAGGATTTTTCCACCACCATAGCCTTGTGATGTACTCTCGTCAGTTATACGAGATAGCCGCCTCGAACCATCTTATCCATTTTGACTTAGATGATTCGAGGCGGAAGACCCATTATTCTAATGTTTAGGATTTAACCGTGCACGGAACTATTTAAATAAAAAGACTCCTATAATAGGAGCCTTCACACACTCTTAAGAGTATGTTTCTTCTTTCTTTACTTGCTCTTTTACAAGCTCTGTCAATAATTCTATAATTTCATCATTTTCTTCTTTCAAACCGACAGTAATACGAATACCATCATGTATACCAAATGCAGCACCAGAACGAACAATGTAGCCTTTCTTCATTAATCGTTCGAAAGCCTCATTACCAGGAATACCGAGCTTTAAGAAAATGAAATTTGTTTGAGATGGATAATAGAATACATTATATTCCTTACAAAATGCGTAATATTGATTTAATCCTTCTTCGTTCTTTTTCACACATTCTTGTAAAAATGCTTGATCTTCTAATGCAGCGAGTGCTACAGCCTGCGCTACAGTCGATGTATTAAATGGTAACCTTGCTACTTCTAGCTGCCCGATTAACTTCGCATTACCAACCGCATACCCGATACGGAATGCAGCTAAACCATATGCTTTTGAGAACGTACGTAAAACCATCAGATTTTCATACTTTTCAAGAAGTGGTAATGTTTGCGGATAGTCTTCTGCTCCCGCATATTCATAGTATGCCTCGTCCATAATAACGAGCGCTGACTTAGGAACTGATTCTAGAAATGAAAGTAAGTTTTGTTTCTCTACATATGTACCTGTCGGATTATTCGGGTTACAAATCCATACAATCTTCGTTTTATCATCTACTTGCTGTAACATCGCATCTAAATCATGAACGCCATCTTTTAGTGGTACTTCACGAACTTCTGCTCCTTCAATAACAGCATGGTGATGGTATTGCGAGAATGTTGGATTCGCCATTACAACATTTGTTCCTTCGTGTAGTAATGCACGACTAATCATTTGAATGACTTCATCTAATCCACTACCAAATAACAGTTGTTCTGCTTTGACACCTAACTGCGCTGCTACTTTTGTCCGAAGTTCAAATGCATATCCATCTGGATAAAGAGCATATTGACTCGCTAAAGAAGTTAATGCTTCTGTTACGCGTGCTGAGCAACCGAATGGATTTTCGTTCGATGCTAATTTCACAATTTTTGATAATCCATATTCCCTTTTTACTTCTTCAATGTTTTTCCCAGGTACATATGCTCTCAAAGTTAACAATTGCTCTTTCACTCTCATTTTTCTTCCCCCAGTCATTTTATTCAATTCGATTACAATACGGTTGTAATCCCACACTGTAATCGTTTATCTTAACCGCCACTATTACGAGAATACCTCAAAACAAGCACTTCACACTTCTTAAGCCATATCCTTTTGAAATGCCTCTAACGCAATATGAACAGTCTCATCTGGAATAGATACGACATTCACTACCCCATATTCCTGCATTAGCACCATATGAATTGCTCCAGCATTCGCTTTCTTATCCTGCTTCATCAATTGAACAAGGCGCTCTACATTCAAATCACTTGGCATTTTTGGATATCCGTACTTCAAGAACCACTGCTTCATCTCTTCATAAGAAAGATCAACCTTGTACACTTGCTCACTTAAAAACAAGGCAAATAACATACCAACCGCTACTCCGTCACCGTGAGTAATATTTCCATATCCTAGTTCTTTTTCAAGAGCATGGCCTAACGTATGTCCAAAATTCAAATGAGCACGTACACCTTTTTCTGTTTCATCTTGCGCTACAATATTTGCCTTTACAGGAATCGCCTTCGTTAATATATGGATTAACTTCTCATCACGAAGGTCCGCTAATGTTTGCACTTCTTCTTTTAACCAATGATACAGCTTTACATCACCAATAAGAGCATGTTTTATCACTTCTGCATAACCTGAACGCCACTCTTTTTCAGGAAGTGACTGTAAAAACGGCGTATGATATACAACTGCTTCCGGTTGATGGAATGCACCGATCATATTTTTACCTAACGGATGATTGATCGCTACTTTCCCACCTACTGCACTATCGTGAGCTAATAAAGTCGTTGGAACTTGAATAAAGCGAATTCCACGCATAAACGACGCAGCAACAAAGCCAGCTAAATCTCCAATCATCCCGCCTCCAAGTGCAATAATTAAAGAATTTCTATCTAATTTATTTTCAAGAGCTGACGTATGAGCCGCATAGAAGTTTTCAAAAGACTTCTCTTTCTCGCCACTCGGTACAACGAATGAAAATACATTTTGCTCTATTTGCAATGCATCTACAACTGTCTGTAAATGGAAAGATGCAACAGCTTCATCTGAAATGATCATAATATTTGATACAGATGGCTGCATATTTTGAACGATTGTTTTCAAATGTGACAACGATTTTTTTCCTACGTGTACATCATATTCTTTTGATTTCGTTTGAATATGTATGTTTTCCATTAAAATCCCCTCGCATATTCATTATGTTTCTCAATATTTTCACGAATAAGGTCAATACGATCTAATCCGAATTGTTCTATTAAAGCTGTCGCTAATTCCCAAGCTACAACCGCTTCTGCAACAACACTAGCTGCTGGAACAGCGCAACTGTCAGAACGTTCAATACTCGCTGTAAAAGGCTCTTTCGTATCAATATCTACACTTTGAAGAGGTTTATATAGTGTAGGTATCGGTTTCATCACACCGCGCACAACAATTGGCATTCCAGTCGTCATACCACCTTCTAATCCACCTGCATTATTTGTTCTTCGTGTATATCCATGCTCTTCATTCCACAGAATTTCATCATGAACTTCACTTCCCGGTCTATGTGCTGCTTCAAAACCAATTCCAATCTCGACACCTTTGAAGGCATTAATGCTCATAATTGCGGCTGCTAATTTTGCATCCAGTTTTCGGTCATAATGCACATAGCTACCAACCCCAATTGGCATTCCTTCCACAATCACTTCAACGATTCCACCGATTGAATCACCATTTGCTTTCGCATCATCAATTGCTTTCATCATTTTGTTACCTGCACCTTCATCTAAGCAACGTACAGGTGATGCTTCTGTAATACTTTTTAATTCTTCAATTGACCGATACGTAATTTCCTTAGCCTGTACACCGCCAATTTCAATTACATGACCAGCCACTGTAATACCAAGTTCTGCTAACACTTTTTTAGCAACCGCACCAGCAGCAACACGTACTGTCGTTTCGCGTGCTGAAGAACGTTCTAGTACATTTCTCATGTCTCTATGTCCATATTTAATCGCACCATTTAAATCAGCATGTCCAGGTCTTGGCTTTGTTACTTTTCTTTTCATTTCTTTTTCTTCTTGTTCCGTTAAAGGCTCTGCGCCCATAATTTTTGTCCAATGTGCAAAATCACGATTTTCAACAACCAGTGCAATTGGAGAACCTAATGTCTCTCCATGTCTAACACCACTTACAATTTGCACTTGATCTGTTTCAATTTGCATGCGTCTACCACGCCCATAACCCTTTTGCCTTCTAGCTAGTTCTTCATTTATATCATCTGCTACTAAAGGTAGACCTGCTGGTACACCTTCTATAATCGTTGTAAGTTGTGGACCATGAGATTCACCAGCTGTAATATATCGCATACGTTATTCCTCTTTTCGTATATGTATTTATCTCGCTATATTAAGCAATAATTTTATCCTTCATTACTCTAAAAATATGAAAGAAATTATATAATACATCAGCCATTCGCTTCTTCCCCGATAGGCCTTTTACTTTACATATCAATATATCATAACACCTCTAACTTCGTAACTAATTGAAATAAAAAAAGTGCAAGAAGAATACCCCTATTCTCCTTGCACTTTCTACTATTATCACAGTAATTAAAGCGTTTACAAATTATTTCAAAATAATTAGTAAATCCATTCATTCATTAATTTTGAGTAGTCAACTAATTCTTCTTCTTTAAAGAAAATAGCAATCTCGCGCTCTGCACTTTCTAACGAATCAGAACCATGGATAATGTTTTTCGCAACAGTTACACCGAAATCTCCACGAATTGTTCCAGGAGCTGCTTCATGTGGTCTTGTTTTACCCATCATGTTACGAGCTGTATCTACTACACCTTCACCTTGCCACACCATTGCGAACACAGGGCCAGATGTAATAAAGTCTACTAATTCACCAAAGAAAGGTTTTTCTGTGTGCTCAGCATAGTGTTGTCCAGCAATTTCCGGAGTTACTTGCATTAATTTTGCACCAACTAATTGAAAGCCTTTTTTCTCAAAACGAGCTACGATTTCCCCAATGAAGGCACGTTGTACACCGTCTGGTTTTACCATTAGAAATGTTTTTTCCATAAAAAATCTCTCCACTTCTGAATTATGTATGTAATTGTATATCCCCACACACATATTAACACCCTTATCACAATTGTGCAATAGTTTTGAAATAGAGAGATTATTTTATTTTTTAGAAAAAACACTAAAATTTTCGTTTTCCAATATACTTTGCTACATTTTGTAATGCATACTTCGCTTGCCCACGCGGGAGTGGTTTTATAATTTCTAATGCTTTATGTAAATAACGTTCACTAAATGCAAATGCTTTATCAATAGCCGTACTATTCTTTACGGCCTCAATAATTTCTTTCATTTCATCCGCTGTTGTATTTTCATGTACAGATGTGATTTTTTTGCGAAGTATCGGATCTTCCATTGCGTATAGAGCAGGTAGCGTAATATTTCCTTGTAACAAATCACCACCAGCAGGTTTGCCCAGTTTCTCTTCTGTGGACACGAAATCTAAAATGTCATCAATAATTTGATACGACATGCCTACAAAATACCCATACCAAAATAGTCGATTTACCGTATCACGATTAGCGCCAGCAGCAATTGCTCCTAGTTGGCAACTCGCAGCAATTAATAATGCTGTTTTTCGCTTTATTCTTCTTAAATACGTTCTTAAATTTTGGTCATAATTGTATTTATCTTTAATTTGTTCTATTTCACCTTTACACACTTCTAAAATGGTATGCGATAGCGCCTGATGGGCCTCTGGAATTTCGATATTTGTTATACATTCAAGAGACTTAGCGAATAAATAGTCCCCTGTATACATTGCAATACGATCTCCCCATTTTGCATTCACAGTCGCACTACCCCGTCGTAAAAAAGCAGCATCAATAACATCATCATGAACAAGAGAAGCCATATGAATAAGTTCTAATGCAACAGCTACATGCTTAATTGCATCTAACTTATAATCTCCGAACTTTCCCGCAAGCAACACAAATACAGGACGAATTCGTTTCCCGCCAGCTTCAATAAGTTGTAATGCCGCCTCTTCTACTAATGGCTGTTCAGAAGCAACTGTCTTTTTTAATTCTTTTTCTATTACATTAATATCCGATCGTAAAAAAGAGTACATAAGTTGTAACTTCATATTGTTCACCTTAACCTAAAACTTCTTTTTTCTATTTTGATTCTGGTTTTATACCTAAATGCATCGCTGCTACCCCAAAAGTAAACGGCTTCACTTGTACACGTTCAAGTCCAGCTTTTTCAAACATATTAGCCAACTCTTTCATACCTGGGAATGTACTAGCAGATTCTTGCAGCCATGAATATTCTTTATAACTTTTCGCAAATAACTTTCCAAATAACGGCATGATATATTTAAAGTATAAAATATATCCTTGTCGAAAACCAATCATTGTTGGTTGAGATGTTTCTAAACAAATTACTTTTCCACCTGGTTTTACTACACGCGTCATTTCTTTTAATACGTGCAAATAATCTGGTACGTTACGCAAACCAAATCCAATCGTTACATAATCAAATGTGTTATCTTCAAACGGAAGTTCCATTGCATTCCCGTGTAGAAGTTCTACTTGTTTTAATTGTAACGCCTCTACCTTTTGTTTACCGACAGATAACATATTTTCACTGAAGTCTAAACCAACAACCTTGCCCTGTTCACCTACTGCTCCAGCTAGCGCAATTGTCCAGTCCGCTGTCCCGCAGCAAACATCAAGAGCCTTGTTACCTGGTTTTACATCCATAATGCGCATCGTCTCTTTACGCCACGCTTTATGTCTTTGAAAACTAATTACAGAATTCATCACATCGTATTTATCAGAGATTTTCTCAAATACATCATGTACTCTTTCTTCTTTTGATTGTTGCATGCTCGTACCTTCTTCCAATGTAAAATTGCTTATGTCTTCGATTTATCTCTTAACACAGAGTTTATTTCGCTTATATCTGTGTGTTTTTCCAAAAATTGATTTTCTTTCTTTCTGAGTTCCATCATCCATCCATTAATAACTGTTTCTATCTCTGCTTGATCCTTCATAATTCCTTGAACAGCTTGAAAAACAGGTGAATGTTGTTTTTCAGCATGCAGTTCACATTCTTTTTGAAGACGGTTTTTCCCTAGTACATACGTTATAAATGGCTTCCAATGCGATAAATGAAAATGATCACATGTTTTTTGCAAGAGTGCAGACTCAATCGTAACTACACTTTCCATTATGTCATCCATCGTTTCATGCGCTTTTTGATATAACATTATTTTGTGTTCATTAATTTCTTTAATTCCTTCAGCAAGCGCACGAATTAAAACAATATCACGATTCATAGACAATAAATAATAATATAACCCGCTATAGTAATCACCAGCAAGCACTGTTAGCTGACGACGTTTATGCGATTCATTTGCTTCTTCCCCTGCTTTATTTGATACTCTTTCATGTGTATCAAGCGCAATTTGCACAAGCATAATCGTTACTACATAATGCTCAATTTGTTCTATATGTAAATTTGCACTTTTTAAAGCTCCATATAACAATGCTATTTTTTCTTCATCAATAAATGGTTCTTCAATATAATTTATAAAATAAGGATGGCGTAATTTCTCCATCAATTTCTCTCTTATACCCGCATACCCTCCGTAGATGTCACACACAAAAATCACCCTTGTTTTCTAATTCATAAAACTTATTATAACACATACATACTATTTTCTATAACCAAAACTTGGCTACTCTTTCCAAACTTCCACCGAACGAAATAACATCTTCCATTCTTTTTAGTAGTCTTTCTATTCTCACTCTGCCTTACTAAAACTATATCATTTATTTATAAAAAAAAAAAAGAAAAGCAGTTTCCTACTTTTCTTTACTTCGATTTAATAAAAGATAAAATTTCACTACGTGCTGCAGCATCATTTTCTAACACACCACGTACTGCTGTTGTTACTGTTTTCGCGCCTGGTTTTTTCACACCGCGCATTGTCATGCACATATGTTCCGCTTCTACTACTACCATTACACCATGCGGCTCTAGTACTTCCATAATAGAATTCGCTACTGTTGATGTAATGCGTTCTTGCAGTTGTGGACGACGTGCAATTGTATCTACAGTGCGAGCTAATTTACTTAACCCTGTCACTTTTCCGCCTTGCGGAATATATGCAACGTGAGCAACTCCATAGAATGGAACTAAATGATGCTCACACATCGAATAAAACGGTATATCTTTTACTAGTACAAGTTCCTCGTGATCTTCTCCGAACACTTTATGCAAATGTTCTTTCGGATCTTCATGCATACCCGCGAACACTTCTGCGTACATTTTTGCAACACGCTTTGGTGTATCAAGCACTCCCTCACGATTTGGGTCATCTCCGATTGCCTCTAAAATAAGGCGTACTGCATGTTCAATTTGTTCTAAATTAACTTTTGCCATCCGCTAGCCCTCCCGAAAACCTAAAAGTGATACGAACACATTCTAGCATATTTATGTTTTTAAAAGCAAAAAGAAGAGTTCCCAAAAAGGAAACTCTTCTTCCCTGTTAATATGTAAGGATTATTTAACCGCATCTTTTAACGCTTTACCAGGTTTGAATGCAGGTACTTTACTTGCAGCGATTTCAATCTCCTCACCTGTTTGTGGGTTACGACCTTTACGAGCCGCACGCTCACGAACTTCGAAGTTACCGAATCCGATCAGTTGTACTTTATCACCTTGTTTTAAAGCTTCTAAGATAGAATCAAAAACAGCGTCTACTGCTTTTGTTGCGTCCTTTTTAGAAAGGGAACTTGCTTCTGCAACAGCATTGATTAAATCTGTCTTGTTCATGCCATTCACCTCCTCCCAAAGATAAGACTGTATAATGATCATAAAATGAGTCTTACTTTCATTTGTAGGCAATTTTTGCAAATTCTATACTACAAAGATGTAGATAAATCATTATCAACGCCTATATTATACGATTCTCCTTTATAATTCAATATTTTTAAGGAAATTGTTACTCTTAAAATGTGAAAATCTGATGAAACTTGACAATTTACAACAATATATTAGATAATGACTGTTTATTTTTCTATTTCTATACGTGAAAATCAAAAAAATCCCTCTACGATGAGAGGGATTTTTTCTTATAATATAATCGCAATTAATCCGCCAGATCCTTCATTAATAATTCTTTCTAGCGTTTCTTTTAATTTATATCTCGCATTTTCTGGCATTAAAGATAGTTTCGCTTGAATGCCTTCTCGAACAATAGAGCTAAGCGAACGTCCGAATATATCAGAATTCCAAATTGATAATGGGTCATCTTCAAAATCCTGCATTAAATAACGAACTAATTCTTCACTTTGCTTTTCAGTACCAATGATTGGCTCAAACGTTGACTCCACATCTACTTTAATCATATGAATAGATGGCGCTACAGCTTTTAATTTCACACCAAACCTTGAACCGTGACGAATAATTTCTGGCTCATCTAAGCTCATGTCAGCTAACGCAGGCGCCGCTACACCATATCCTGTTTGCTTTACCATACGCAGGGCATCCGCTACTTGATCGTATTCTACTTTCGCATGAGATAAATCGAGCATAAGCTTCAATAAATGATCTTTCCCTCTAATTTCCACCCCTACTACTTCTTTTAAAATTTGATCATATAATTCATCTGGTGCATATAAATCAATCTCTGCTACACCTTGCCCCATATCAATGCCAGCTAGGCTCGCTCGATCAATAAATTCATACTGACTAAACTGCCAAACGACGCGGTCCACATCACGAAGACGTTTTATATCCTTTACAGTCTCTTGAACAGCTTCTTGATAGCTTTGGCGTAACCAATGCCCTTCATTTAACACCATCACCCAGCTCGGAAGGTTAACATTCACTTCTAAAACCGGGAACTCAAATAACGCTTCTCGAAGCACATTGTACACATCTGTTTCCCTTAAACTCTCTACACTCATCGCAATGACTGGGATATCATATTCTTCAGATAAACTTTGGCGCAATTGCTCTGTATCTGGATGATACGGCTGTACAGTGTTGATGATCATAATGAAAGGTTTTCCGACTTCTTTTAACTCATTTACTACGCGTTCTTCTGCCTCTATATAATCTCTTCTTGGAATTTCACCAATCGTTCCATCTGTTGTAATTACAACACCAATTGTGGAATGCTCTTGAATTACTTTACGTGTGCCGATTTCTGCAGCTTCATGGAATGGAATAGGCTCTTCATACCAAGGAGTATTAATCATGCGCGGGCCATTCTCATCTTCATAGCCTTTTGCTCCTGGAACCGTATATCCAACGCAATCTACTAATCGAATATTCACTTCAAGACCTTCATCTACTTCGATAGAAACCGCTTGGTTTGGAACAAACTTCGGTTCCGTCGTCATAATTGTACGACCAGCAGCACTTTGAGGCAGTTCATCTTGCGCCCTTTGACGGTCAGACTCATTCTCAATATTAGGAATAACTACAAGTTCCATAAATTTTTTAATGAATGTTGATTTCCCTGTTCGAACAGCTCCTACAACTCCAAAATAAATATCACCGCCTGTGCGTTCCGCAATATCTTTAAAAATATCTACCTTTTCCAAGTGATTCCCTCCCTCAATATTTTTGGGAATAATTCCACGTTTATAGTCAACTAATACCTTCTCTAACGTTGCCTATAATATCTGATATAATATAATGGTATTCTAGAAGTTCGGACAATATATCATATAATTTTGTCCAATTTCATATGACTATTAAAAAATACCTTTTGTTTGCATCGCAAGTTGTGTAACATAAAAAACCTTTCTTCTAGAACTTATTCACTAAAAGAAAGGTTCATGACTTATGATTTTAAAAAAATTGGTTCTCCATTCTTTACCGTATACGGTAAAGAATACGCAGGTACAAATGGAGAATCGTTCGAAAGTATATTCCGAATATCTTCCCCCTCCTTAAATTGACCTTCATTTTTTTTCAACGCTTCATATAAATCGATTCGATAATCAACATAAATTTCTCCCTTTTCATTGATTACAAAAGGAAGCCCTTTACCAGAATACGGACTTGTCACTTGCGGCACATCTTTATATCCTAGTTTTTTGAAATCTAATTCATACACACCATCTGAAATTACCTTTTTAAAAGGTGGATATTGATGTTCATCCCGATACATCCTAAGTTTTAATGATAATTCCTGGATTTGTTCAGCCATCCTAACATCAATTAATTTTACTGTCGGGTTTGTTTCAACGTCTATTAATACGTATTGGTACACTCCTCCACTTTCATACGCATTTCCCGGCGCTTCTTGTATGTAACGCGGAGCAATCTTTTGAAAATCGATTGGATACTTTTGATAAATAGGCGTACTCATATCCCGCGTCTTAATTGGTAATATCCCATCATTTTGCTCCTTAAATGTCGCTACAGCTTTTTGAACAACCTGTAGTTGATCTTCATAAGGAACAGCATTTTGTTTCATATTTTCTTTCGAATACAGACACCCCGTTAAAAGGCTCATACAACAAAATATTAAAATAATATGGAATTTTTTCACTAGCAATCACCTTTTCATACTAATATAACTTGCTCCGTATGTAGCATTTTCGAGACCATTCCCTTTACTGCTGTACTGGTCCACTAAATACAACAAGAAAAATAACAATTCCTGAAACAATCATAAGGGTGTACGCTACTAACGCTGTAATCCCTTTCAAAATTTTATTCTTTATTTTGTATCTACTTAGTAAAATAAAACTTACTGCAAAAAACATAAATCCAATTGCTCCTAAAGCAAACCACATTTTTAAAAGCCCTTCTGACATATACACACCCCTTTTTATTAATCTATTTTTATACTATTTTAACAAATTAAAATCTTTAAACAAATACAAAAAGAATATTTTACTACAAATTACGAATATATAACTTTAATCAACAGACTTTTCTGCATCTTCCACTAATCTAGATAAAAATAAAACCGAAGCGAGTGTATCTCTCGCTTCGGTTGACCAAATATGCCCAAAACAGCTCTATTCCCATACTTTCATGGCTATCATATGCAATCTACAAACTCTTTGTTTCTCATATATTTTATTTTTTAAACATTTTGCTTAACGAACCAAAATCTGCGGGCATATTATTGTTAATGATCGCTTTTACAATTTGATCCTCTTGTTCTTTCGGCACTTCACGTCCTGCCATAAGAGCCACTTGATGAATCAATTGACGTAGCACAGTCTCATCACGTAAATTCGCGTTTTGTACAGATGATGCTAATTTAAAAATATCTTCTTTATTCACTTTCGCTTCTTTTTCAATGTTATTAAAAATGTTATTATCCATTCTTTTCACCCTCTCCTCAAGTTACTCTTCATCCTATGCAAAATTAAAAAAATGGTGAAAAGACCCATAAAAATAAAAAGCGACAGAAGTACAAATGTACTTCTGTCGCTTTTCTTTAAAGTAAGTCTGGTATAGCTTCCACTTCATGTTTTCGAACACGCCCCATCAATGAGCCTACTGCATCTTTCACATTATTCCCATTGAATAGCACATCATATAAAGCAGCTGTAATCGGCATTTCAACTTCCATTTTCTCAGCTAATTCGTGAGCAGCTTTCGTTGTTCTCACACCTTCTACAACCATACCCATACTTTCTAACACTTCTTCTAAAGAGTGCCCTTTTCCAAGCATATTTCCAGCGCGCCAATTTCGGCTATGAACGCTTGTACAAGTTACGATTAAGTCTCCCATTCCAGTTAGACCAGCAAACGTTAACGGATTTCCGCCCATCTTTCTGCCTAAACGAGCAATCTCTGTTAAACCACGTGTCATTAATGCTGCTTTCGCATTATCACCTAATCCAAGACCATCAGTTATTCCAGCAGCTAATGCGATAATATTTTTTAACGCACCACCAAGCTCAACTCCAACGATATCTGGATTTGTGTATACACGGAAGTAGCTATTCATAAACAAGTCTTGTACTTCCTCAGCCGCTTCCATACGCTTTGCTGCAGACGTAACCGTCGTCTCTTGACGTAAACCGACTTCTTCAGCATGACTCGGTCCAGACAGCACAACAACGTCTTTAATCAAGTTCTCTGGAATTTCTTCCTCAATCACTTCCGAAATACGTTTTGACGTACCAGGTTCAATTCCTTTACTTGCATGAACCCAAGTAATCGGACCCGCTACATATTTCTTCATATCTTGCAATACTTCTCTGTACGCTTTCGTTGGCACTACAAGAAGTACTACATTTACATCTACTAATGCTTCTTCTAAAGAAGAGTAGGCTACGATTGTGCTTGGCAATGTAATTCCTGGAAGGTATCGACTATTCTCATGTTTCGTATTAATCTCATCCATAAGTTCAGATCGATTTCCCCAAATTCGTACATCATGTCCATTGTCAGCCAATACCATCGCTAACGCTGTTCCCCAGCTACCTGCTCCTACTACTGTGATTTTTGTCATAAAATCACATCCTCTCCATTAGTCTCTTGCTCTAGCGATAATGTGAATCGGCGTTCCTACAAAACCGAACGCTTCACGTAAACGATTCTTTAAGAAGCGCTCATATGAGAAGTGCATTAACTCTGTATCGTTTACAAATATAACAAATGTTGGTGGTTTTACCGCAACCTGTGTCGCATAGAAGATTTTCAGACGGCTACCATTATGAGTTGGCGTTGGATTCATCGCTACCGCATCCATAATTACATCATTTAATACGTTCGTTTGAATACGAATGCTATGGCTTTCATTTACTTCATTAATAACTGGTAATAATGTTTGTGTACGTTTTTTCGTTTTTGCAGATAAGAACACAATCGGTGCGTACTCTAAAAATTGGAAATGAGCACGGATGTTTTCTTCAAATGCTTTCATTGTTTTTTCATCTTTTTTCACTGCATCCCATTTGTTTACGACGATAATAACAGCACGTCCTGAATCATGAGCATATCCAGCAATTTTTTTATCCTGTTCAATAATTCCTTCTTCTCCGTCTAAAACGACTAAAACAACGTCAGAACGTTCAATCGCTCTAAGTGCACGAAGTACACTATACTTTTCTGTGCTTTCGTATACTTTCCCTTTTTTACGCATACCAGCTGTATCGATGATTACATAATCTTGACCATCTTTACTATATGGCGTATCAACAGCATCACGTGTCGTTCCCGCTATATTACTTACAATTACACGTTCTTGACCAAGAAGTGCATTTACAAGTGATGATTTCCCTACATTTGGACGTCCAATTAAAGAGAAACGGATTGTTTCATCGTCATACGCTTCTTCTTCAATCTTCGGAAAATGATTTGCAGCTTCATCTAACAAATCACCAAGTCCTAAACCGTGTGTACCTGAAATCGGGAATGGCTCGCCAAATCCTAATGCATAAAAATCATAAATATCACTACGCATTTCGGGATTATCAACCTTATTTACCGCAAGTACAATTGGTTTTTTAGAACGATATAAAATTTTAGCAACTTCTTCATCTGCTGCAGTTACACCATCGCGACCATTCGTCATAAAAATGATAACATCTGCTTCATCAATTGCTACTTCCGCTTGTTGACGAATTTGTGTCAAGAACGGCTCGTCTCCAATATCAATTCCACCTGTGTCAATAATGTTAAACTCATGATTTAACCATTCTCCCGCACTATAAATACGGTCTCGCGTTATACCTGGTATATCTTCTACGATTGAAACTCTTTCTCCAACAATTCTATTGAAAATAGTAGATTTTCCTACGTTCGGGCGGCCTACTATTGCTATTACTGGTTTCGGCATATACTTTCATCCTTTCAACTTGCTTCTGTTTATTATGTAAAAAACCCTTCTTTGTGCAAGAAGGGATTTGCATTCCAGAATATTTCTCAACGTATCAAAACACCTCACATTATACCACACGTTGCTAATGTTTCACAATAATATATACATTCTCTTGTAAGCGATGCGCAATACCATCTAAAATTGCCTCTAAATTATTTGCAACAAATTCTAATTCCTCTGTCGATTCACAAGTAAACAAAGGGGCACCACCAGCAAATTTCTCCGGCGCTGTTGTAATAACTGCGAGAATTACACTTTCTAACATCATCCCTTATCTCCCCTTCCTTTCGGGGCTTCCGATGACATATGAACAGCACTTTCTAACGTCGGCACATTCCCTATGACACCTATCGCTTTCTCTGCATCTTGATCTTGTGGCAAGACAAAAATCCCAACCCTACCATCTTCTAAATCACGCTTTGCTAATGGCACAAGCGCCGGCGTGCCAGAATCTCTATAAATCCCTAAAGCGACAGAAACATCATGTAAAATAGCTTGTCGTTGTCCTAAGTTTGAGATTGTCACCATCGCATCAATTGATTTCGGCCTTAAAATAAAGCCCATTCCATATTTCATAATTTCCTCTTGCCTTGCTGGCAATCCAATATTCATAATGTAAATATTATCAATATACAGCCCCGCTCCTTCAAAACGAAGTGGAACATGCTCGATATCGACAAGATCATGTAACCTTTTGCCCGACATTAATTTTTTCGCGATAATAAATGCGATGATAGCCATAATTACTCCAGCGATCCATGAACGGAACCCTATATATGCAAACGTCGTTGCAAACGACGTTAACATCGCCAAATAGTTCCGACTTTCAAAAACTAATGCAATCCCTTCAATATATGTATTTCCACGCGGTACGAGCTCATATCCATCTAATTGTTGAAGTGTATTTCTTTCCATATTACGCACATCACGAAACTGTGTTGCTGCCAATGTAAGAAACGTAATAGCAGAAAAATCTTTTTTCAAAATTGACGGAATCGCAATTGCTCCTAAAGCCGCTGCAATTAACCCCATCGCAACGTGAATAATTTTCCCGTGGAGTCTCGTCGGATATTGACGCGTATCTGTCCGGAGCATTAGCACTCTCGTTACTGTCCCCGCTATTACTCCGCATAAAATGGCCGGTGTATATTCAGTCATGTATTACCCTCGCCTTTCTTTTACGTGTTTTCCCTTTGAACTGTTCCATATATACTGATGCTTTTGCAATCCAAAACAAAATTGCCATAAACAATGTAGAAACGGCGACGATATCAAAAAACGCTAAGCTACCGTAATCGTAAGGGAAGTGTAGTTTCCGAAAAATAAGTGTCACAAACAATTCTCCCTGTAACATTCCTACATAAAGAGAACATAATCGTAATATGCGATCTTCGTGTAATAAAACCGATGCATACACAAGAGCACTACTTAACAAAAACAATCTGTCCACCACAATCCAAATTGGATCATATACTTCTAACAAATGAAAACTTGTATATAACATTGCAATAATAAGTGCCGAAAGTAAGGTATATAATTTTTTCCAAATAGAATAGAGCGTGATTCCTATAAAAGCAACAATACAAAGCAAAAGTGCATTTACTGATACCGTGAATGAAGCAATCGTTACATGCAACGGAGAGCAAATAATAAAAATCAATATACAGGCGCTTAGCTTCCACCGAATAGAATCCTTTTTCATAAAAAAAGTTACGACAATCCACCCTATCCAAGCAATAAAATAAAAAGTACTCCCTTCCATCATTTCACCTCCTATGTTTTCCATTATGGGAACTTTTTATGAAAGTTAATCCACTTTCTTCGCGCATAGTTTTTTCATATAACAGCAACACTTTTAATAAGGAGGTGCTATTCATTATGGGTAAAGATCGTCAAGAACGAAAACTAAGAGAATCACGCCGCGTTGAATCTGATCGTGACCAATCACTACAATATCCAGGTGCAACTGGACTAGATACACCAGAGCAAGCTCGAAAACAAAATCAGCACTAATGAATACAAAAAGACGGTTTCGATATTGTACGAAACCGTCTTTTACATTTTACTTATATCGAAATAATATTTCATATATAAATCTTTCTAGGTTTATTTTTACCTCCACCTATTTCCTTTGACAAAATCAAACCATTCCCAATCATTCAGCCTTACAATATCTACATTTTCCAGCCTCTATTTCAGTCGCAATTTTCACAAACTAATGTTTATATACATAATAATATTTTTTTTATTTTTATAGAATATTATTTTTTTCCTCACTTTACATTACTAAACAGAACAGAAAACAAAAAAATCAACCAAACGGTTGATTTTTTATCTTCTACTATAATGCGCCGTATCAATACCACGCTGCGTTAACCAATGATATGTTTCGCCCTTTACAACAAGAGGTACAGCCTGTAACTCTTCTATCGTCTTCGCACCAAGAGCTGTCATAATAAATTTCAAATCTGTATGTAAAAGATCAATTTCATCCACTAACTTCTCAATACCATCTTGCATTAAAATACGTAAAAAGTAACCAGCAAACGCAGTTGTATTCGCCCCTAATGCGATTGCTTTCGCTACGTCAAGCGCTGTTTGTATACCCCCAGATGCAATAAAAGAGAGGTTATTATTTGTAGAGGTTGCTTCAATAATCGAGGTTGCTGTTTGTATGCCCCAGTTATTAAAATAAGAAAGCATTCGCTGTCTTCTTTCATTTTCAACAGCAGCAAAATTCGTACCACCTTGTCCGCCAATATCAATTGCCGTTACACCTACGCTCGCTAACTGCTGCACGGTTTCCTTACTCATCCCAAATCCAACTTCTTTTACAATGACAGGAACTTTACTATTTAAAACAATTTTCTCAATGCGCTGAAGTACACCAGTAAAGTCACGGTCTCCTTCTGGCATCGTTAACTCTTGTATGACATTTAAATGAATTTGCAATGCATTCGCTTCAATCATATCAACGGCCCGCTCTGCCTGTTCGATAGTTGCCTCACTACCTAAATTAGCAAAGAAAATACCGTTTGGATTTACTTTTCTAATAATCTTATAAGAAGCAGCCTCACTTTCATCTTTTAACGCCGCCATTTGCGAACCTACAGCCATAGCAAGATTATGATGTTTCGCTACATATGCTAATTGCTCATTAATACGTAACGTTTTCTCTCCTCCACCACCAGTCATCGCATTGATAAAAATCGGCGAACTTAGTGAAAGTTCGCCGATTTTTGTTTCACATGTTATTGTGTCATAACTTGAATTTGGCAAACCTTGATGCACAAAATCAATATCATGAAAGCCATGCGTACGAGACTGACCAGTAGAAAGAGCGTATTCAATATGATCTAATTTACGTTTTGCCCTTACCACTTGTACCCCTCTTTATTTCTTTAATTTTTTCAGTTGTTCACCAATAATATCACTTAATTGGAAAGTAGCAGAATCAGCATTTGGTTCATACTGACTGTAATCTTCAATTACATTATTTTCCTCAAGCGCTTCTTTTATACTTAAAGAAATACGTTTCTCTGCTACATGGACTTCAAGCACTTTCACTTTCACTTCTTGTCCCATTTCCAATACTTCACTTGGATTTTTCACGTGACGATTTGCAATTTGAGATACGTGCACAAGACCTTCAACGCCAGGTAAAACTTCAACGAATGCACCGAATGTAACAAGACGTTTTACTACTCCCTCACGAATATCTCCAGCTTTTAGTTCGCCAGCCACATTTTCCCAAGGTCCTGGTTGAGCTGCTTTAATTGATAAAGAAATACGTTGTGTATCAGCATCAACAGATAACACCTTCACCTTTACCTTTTGCCCTTGCTCTAATACTTCAGAAGGTTGCTCTACACGTTCGTGTGAAATTTGTGAAATATGAACTAAACCGTCCACACCACCAACATTTACGAAAGCACCAAAATCAGTTAATCGTTGTACTGTTCCTTCAACAACGTCGCCTTCTTTTAATGAAGAGATTGCTTCTTTTTTCTTAGAATCTAGCTCTAATTCTACTACTGCTTTATGCGAAAGGATTACACGATTTTTTTCGCGGTCTAATTCAACAATTTTCACGGCTAATGTTTTGCCTTTATAGTCAGTAAAATCTTCTACATAATGTACTTCTACAAGTGAAGCTGGGATAAAACCACGAACACCAAGGTCCACAACTAATCCACCATTCACGATATCTTTTACAGTCACATCAAATACATGACCAGAAGTAAATTTCTCTTGTAATTCTACCCACGCTTTTTCTGCATCAACAGCACGTTTAGATAAGACAAGGTCATCCTCTTCTAATTTAATAACCTTTAATTCTAGTGTTTGATCTAATTCTACTACATCGCTTGCTTTTTCAATATGAACGTTAGCTAATTCACTAATTGGAATTACGCCATCTGTTTTGTATCCAACATTTACAAGCACTTGTTTCTCTTCAACCTTCGTTACAGAACCTGTAACAACGTCACCAACTTGTAATTCTTTTGAATCCATAACTTCTTCATTCATTTTCTCTACCATGGAAATACCTCCCTACAGAATTGACAAAGCATTTTTTATGTATATACGAAATGAAAACGAATGTTTTCATTTGCATGTTTAAGAATTTATCATCACATACTCAGTTTTCATACATTTTACTAGAAAATATATTAAACCTATATAAATAGTATACAGCAAAATCATCTTGAAGAAAGTATGTTTTGAAATATAATAGCGAATATATTCTGAAAGTTTTATCCCTCTTTTACTAACTTCTTACAAATCCGATCATTTGTCAAGGAAAGAGGTTCACAATTCACGTATCCTTTACATTTCTATACAAACAAAAAAAGAAAGAGGCTATCCCCTTTCTTTATTTCGCAAACACTCCTGAAACAATACTCATAATTTTTTGGACAACTTCTTCAATTGATAAAGAAGTTGTATCTAATTCCAATGCATCATCAGCTTTTTTTAGAGGAGAAACTTCGCGTTCTGAATCTAATTTATCACGCTGAGCAATTTCTTCTTTTAACTGCTCTAAATTAGAATCGAAACCTTTATTCATATTTTCTAAATGTCTTCTTTCTGCTCTTTCTTCAACAGAAGCAAGCATAAAGATCTTCACTTCAGCATCTGGTAACACATGTGTACCAATATCACGGCCATCCATTACAACGCCGCCTTTTTCCGCTAACTCTTGTTGACGACGTACCATTTCTTCACGAACAAGGCGATGTTTCGCTACAATAGATACTCGATTCGTCACATCAGGTGTACGAATTACTTCAGAAACATCTTGTCCATTTAAAAATACAAGTTGTGTATTTTCTCCTTGTTGAAACTCAATATGCACATTTTTTACAACTTCCATTAACTGCTCTTCATTTTCAATGTCCACTTTTTGCTCAAGGGCTGCATATGTAATCGCACGATACATTGCGCCTGTATCAATATAAACGTAAGAAAGTTTCTTCGCTACTACTTTCGCAACTGTACTTTTTCCAGCAGCTGCTGGACCATCTATAGCAATTGAAATTCGTTTATCCATTGTAACACCTCATTTTTTCACTTATAAAACAAAACGAAAAGCAGGCATTCTCCTGCTTCTTCTCATTTGCTTCACGTCATTAAATCCTCAATTATTGTAGCATAATCCTTCATAGAAGAAAATGAAAACTACCTATTCACCTGTAAGGTTTCTACTTTGTCTTTTACCATGACACCTTCATAATAAACAATTTTAGATAAATATTTCACTGATGACTTATGTATAAATAACAATTGCACAACCGAAAGACAAATGAATTGTATTACTAATATACGAATAATAATTTGCTCCACCTTTTTCAACGTAATTGCTCCCTCCTATCCTATATTTACACTTTCCGTTTCGTGGTTTTACACATCGTACATATAGCAGCTAACTTTATTGTCATTTTCGAGGCATACTTTTATACATTTCCATTGTCGAATTTACTCAAAACATGTTATGTTCTAAATGTATTTTTTTACTTGAAAGGGGTATAAGCATTGAAAAGAATCCTAGTTTTACACACAGGTGGAACAATTGCAATGGAGGAAGATAAAGAAACTGGGGTCGTACAACCAGGTGAAAAAAATCCTCTTTTAAAATTTATTCCTGATTTAGAAGGCGATGTTGATTTAATCGTTGAAGACGTGTTCCATCTACCATCTCCTCATATGACACCGAGCGAAATGTTACAATTACAAGTCATCATCGATGAAAGAGTAAAACAAGACAACATTCATGGCGTAGTCATTACGCATGGTACGGATACATTAGAAGAAACAGCCTATTTCTTAGATTTAACAGTACAGGCCACTATTCCAATCGTTGTAACAGGCGCAATGCGTTCTAGTAATGAATTAGGTGCTGATGGTCTATATAACTTCTTATCGGCTGTAAAAGTCGCTAGCTGTAGTGAAGCAGCTGAAAAAGGTGTTCTAGTCGTATTAAACGACGAAATTCATTGCGCTACAAATGTAACGAAAACACATACAAGTAACGTGGCAACATTCCAGAGTCCACAGTATGGACCAATTGGTATGGTAACAAAGCGCGGCGTTGTATTCCATCACGCTTTAGTACATCACGAAACATATTCAGTAAATAAAGTTTCTAAAAACGTAGTTGTTCTAAAAGCATACGCTGGTATGGACGATACATTGTTAGCAGCAATCGAAAACCTTCCAGTAGACGGGATTGTTATTGAAGCACTTGGACAAGGTAATTTACCTCCAAGAACACTTCCTAGTCTAGAACGATTAATAAACAAAGGAATTCCTGTCGTATTAGTTTCTCGTTGTTTCAACGGCATCGTTCAAGATGTATATTCATATGAAGGTGGCGGCAAACAATTAAAAGATATGGGTATTGTATTCACATACGGTTTAAATGCTCAAAAAGCACGTATTAAATTATTAGTTGCATTAGAGAATACAACTTCTCATGAATCAATCCAAAATATGTTTATGCACGATTAAAAAAGAAGCTGTCGAAATTTATTTCGACAGCTTCTTCTTACATTTCTCTCGTTGCAATGGTTTGCGCAATCGCATCCCCATGAAATCGACCGTTCTCAATAAATATTTCATTTGCATTATTTCCAGCAGCAATTACACCTGCAATGAAAATATTTTCAGTGTTCGTTTCCATTGTATCCTCTGTATAAATTGGGCGTCCTGTTTCCTCATCAATCCGAACACCCATCCTCGTTAAGAAACTATGATCAGGATGGTAACCAGTCATCGCAAATACAAAATCATTTTGGATTGTATATGCCTCATCATCAACTGTAAACGTTAATGTATGTTCAGTAACTTCTTTCACGTGAGCCCCGAAATGCATTTGAATTGTGCCGCTTCGCACTAATGCCTCAAACTCCGGCAAAATCCACGGCTTAATGCTCGGAGAGTACTCACTTCCGCGATATAAAACTGTTACACGCGCACCGGCTTTAACAAGTTCTAACGCCGCATCTACACTCGAGTTTTTCCCACCTATAACTACTACATCTCGATCAAAATAAGGATGTCCCTCTTTAAAATAGTGAGCTACTTTCTTCAATTCCTCACCTGGAACATTCATATAATTTGGATTGTCATAATATCCAGTTGCTACAACAATATATTTCGCTATATATATTTCTTTACTTCCGTCACGCTTTGTCGTTTCAACTTGAAAAACGTCTCCATCCTTTTGAACTTTCTCCACTCGCTCAAAAGCATTTACACGTACAGATTTACGCTTTACTACTTCACGATAATACGCAAGCGCTTGATTTCGAACAGGCTTACGATTTTCTGTAATAAAAGCTACATCACCAATTTCTAATTTTTCACTAGAAGAGAAAAATGTTTGATGTGTTGGATAATTATAAATCGCATTTACAATGTTTCCTTTTTCAATTACTAACGGGTTTATCCCTACCTTTTGCAACGAAATTGCTGCTGCTAATCCGCACGGACCGCCTCCAATTATGATAGCTGTTTCTTTCTGCATACTCAGCTCACTCCTAGTCTTCTACCAATACGCTATTTATAAAAACAAGAAAAAACCTACTTACAGCAGTAGGCACCTATCTTTATTGTATTCATTTTTCATATATTTGTCATCTAAACGAAACGTACATCCGATAGACATCTGCTAAAAACTGCTGAAATTTAATACCTTGTTTTCCTAATACATTTTCAGGATCAATCTTTCTAGCTGGGTCAAGTGTTTTATGTGATACGATATCTTTTTTCGGATTCAAGCCGAAGTTTTGACATAAATACGCATGATACCACGTAAAACGGGTATATGCTTCCCAAAAGTTAACATCACCGCCATAACAAAGTTCCACTCCAATGGCAGCCTTATTGGCATCATAACCATATAAGTCATTATCTGTCGGCACACCATATCGAACATGATAGGCTACTTCATTTATAGGAACAATTTCCAATATTGTTTTATCATCTATAAATGTATGTGCCGAAGCTTTCGGTTGTATTTCATTAAAGTAATCCCGATTCCCTATCGCATTGCTACCAGGGTTCCCCGTATCATGACTTACAATAAATCTTACTTTAGAAAGAGGAATTCCCGGTCGTGAACTTCCATACCCAATATAGTTACGCTCTATAGGAAACATCGCCATTACTACCAACTCCCAATTCAGAAGATTACCTTACTTCTTTATATATGTATTCGGTAGCAATGTCCTTATCGCATATTTCTTACGCGAAGAGAAAATCGAAAATATTTGATGTGAATACCATAAATAATAAAATACTTACAGCAACTCCATAAAAACCGTAAAACCAAACACAATCCTCTTTCGTATCTAAACCGAAAAATTTATTTACTGATTGTAATAATGTGCCACGCTTACTTTGTTTGTTTCTTAATACTTCCACTCGTTCTACAACATCTGCTGGCATCATAAATCTTTGGTCTACTGTCATTTTCATCATTTATCTCTCCTTAAAATCATTTCCGTTTTGTTTATCTAAGGAAAGTATAGCACGTTCGTTCGTGTAGAACAAGCGTTCTTTTTTATTTTTATTTTATTTTTCAACAAACCAATTAATAATTACCAATATAACAGCGATAATTGGTCCTACTATAACTGCACCAAATATTAAAAACAGCAGTCCTTCCCCGAACACCCGAACGATACTTGTTTTTGGGGCTTTCGTCGTTCTCGCGAGTTCTCCCTCTAACCTCTTAACTTTTTCTTCTAATTGTTCTACTCGTTCCATCATTTCATTTTCCATATACACCACCTCATTCTTATATTTCAACAAAAAAACGTGATTCCCTCGAAAGGAATCACGTTTTCTCATAATATAATATTATACCCAACCTCTGAAGCGACTTGCTTCAGCCATTTTACGAACACCAACCATATACGCCGCTAAGCGCATGTTCACTTTACGAACTTGTGCTGTTTCATAAATAGAATCAAATGATCTTACCATTACTTTTTCTAAACGTTGTTCTACTTCTTCTTCAGTCCAGTAGTAACCTTGGTTATTTTGTACCCACTCAAAGTAAGATACTGTTACACCACCAGCACTTGCTAATACGTCTGGAACAAGTAAAATGCCGCGATCTGTTAAAATTTTAGTTGCTTCTAATGTTGTTGGACCATTTGCAGCTTCAACAACGATTTTCGCTTTAATATTGTTAGCATTTTCTTCTGTAATTTGGTTCTCAATTGCAGCCGGAACTAAAATGTCGCAATCAAGCTCTAACAATTCTTTGTTTGAAATTGTATTATTAAATAGTTTTGTTACTGTACCGAAGCTATCACGACGGTCCAATAAATAATCAATATCTAATCCGTTTGGATCATGCAATGCACCGTAAGCATCCGAGATTGCAATAACTTTCGCGCCTGCATCATGCATAAATTTAGCTAAGAAGCTTCCAGCGTTACCGAATCCTTGAACAACAACGCGTGCACCTTTAATATCAATTTCGCGTTTTTTCGCAGCTTCGCGAATACAAATTGTTACACCTTTCGCCGTTGCTGTTTCACGTCCATGTGATCCACCTAATACAAGTGGCTTACCTGTAATAAATCCTGGTGAATTAAATTCATCGATACGGCTATACTCATCCATCATCCATGCCATAATCTGAGAGTTTGTGAATACATCTGGAGCTGGAATGTCTTTTGTCGGTCCTACGATTTGGCTAATTGCTCGTACATAACCGCGGCTTAATCTTTCTAACTCACGGAATGACATTTCACGTGGGTCACAAATAATTCCACCTTTACCTCCACCGTATGGTAAATCAACAATACCACACTTTAAACTCATCCAGATTGAAAGTGCTTTCACTTCATTTTCTGTTACATTCGGATGGAAGCGAATTCCACCTTTCGTTGGACCAACAGCATCATTATGTTGTGCACGATATCCTGTAAATATTTTAACAGTCCCGTCATCCATACGAACTGGTATTTTCACTGTCATCATACGAATTGGTTCTTTTAATAATTCATATACTTCGTTTGGATAACCCAATTTTTCTAATGCTTCACTAATAACAATTTGTGTCGAATTCAATAATTCAAAATGTTGTTCCCTTTGTTGTTGTGTTTTTGTTTGAGTTCCCTTTTCGGCTACCATAGTAAGTAAACCCCCTGTAATTTCACTTGTTTAGTAAACCTTCATTGCCTAGTATACACCGTTAAATTTGGAATGCAATAGAAAACGCTAACAAATATATACAAACTATTTTCTGTTGCAAGCGTTTTCACTATCATTATAGTCCTTTTATCACTTTTAGAAAAGTAAAATACTTAAATATTTAAATATTTTTTATTTTACTTATATACAACACCTTAAGAAGATACTTTTAAGCAAAAAACGCCCCGGTATTTATGATTCCCACTTTACCATTGATCGTTTTGACATTTTCAGACCAATATTTTAGATTTTTCCAAATAAAAAAACAAAACCTTAGCTTTGTTATATTAGCTAAGGTTTTGTTTTTTCACAAAGTAATTGTGTATTTGTTCAATTGCTTGAGAAGCCATTAATTCTCTACCATACTCCATTAGACGATAAATAGTTGCTGTAGACGGATTACCATATTCCGCTAAAATAGCTATAAAATCTGCCTTCAGTAATTGAACTTGCTCCTCTTCTTCCATCCAAAGATAGAAACGACCATCCCACGTATATAGTTTTCCGCCAGTTACATCAAGGTTATATAAACGATTCGACAGGTTAATTACATCATCTAGTGTAGCAAACTCATAAAGTATATGCTCGCTTTCATCTAGAGTCACTTGCATTTCAATAAACTCGTCACGGAACTCATCATCTGTATCCACATCTTGATGTTCTTTCGTTACAATTACGACCATTCCTTGCGCTTGTAGAGAAAATACTTCAACTGCAATCGGACCATCCGCTTCAAATCCTAGTTCCTTATTTGCTTCCTGCATCATATCACGAAATAATTGCTGTACTTTCGGTGCATTTCTCCACAAATCTTCTTTCGTTAATCCTCGTTCAGATAAATCATCAAATGTTAAGAAAATTTTTATCTTATTGTAATTTAATCGTTCCAGCCTCATCTCATACCCTCCCTACGTAACCAATGAATATAATTTTTATTATATGAAATAGAAAATAGATGGTTCATTTCGAACAACTATTCTAACATTTTTAACCAATCATCCCATTCTTCTTTCGTATCACCAATTAGGCGTGTTTGAATGTTCAACTGATCTTGAGCACTTATTTCTCCTATAAACCCAACCGAAAGGTTCTCATTTTTTTCTTGCAACAAATTCATGTCGTCCATCACGTTCTTAAGTTCTCGTCCGTCAGCAAAAGAGACTACTACATATGTAGGTTGTATTTGCTCAGCAGCTAACAAAACACCATCTTCCGCTAAGCTTGACCTAATATATATCACCTCATATCCCTTTAAGCGTAAATACGTTGAGAAAACAAACCCTTTCAACATATTATTTTCTAACACGACAACTTTGTGTATAGAAGAAAATGATGATGCATTATGATACACCATTCCTAGTCGAGTTTGTAAAAATGATACGACATATTGAAATTGCATCAATGTAACTTCATTATTATTTTTTAACGTTAACAATTTATTTGACACTTGAAGAACAATACTTGCTATAACTTTTTCTGTTGCATAAATACTAAAAACCTCGTTTAACAATGCAGAAGTTGTAATTTCATCAAATTTTAACAAAGCTTGTAGTAAGTCGTCCACTAAAACAACTTCTCTATCGAAATGTATTTCTTTTTGAACACTACGCTGCAAACGATTCCCTTCTAATAATTGAACTGCTTGTCCAATCATCATGCCGGAAGAAACCTTGTCCATTAACCATTTCAAAACTTCAATATGCTCTTCTGTATATAATCGATGTCCCGCATGATTCCGCTTTGGGGCAATAATTTGATATCGTCTCTCCCATGCACGAAGCGTACTCGGCTGAATTCCAATTATATTCGAAACAGCTTTTATGTTATATTTCCCGTTTAGAGTTGGCATCATTTCCCTCCGCATAACGTAATAATATGTGTTTGAGCAGGTGCTCGGAAGCGAAGTGGAATCAACGTTGTTCCATACCCATTACTAACAAAAAGAGTCATATTTGAATGCTTATATACGCCACCTTTTAAATGTTTTTTAGATGGGAATAATCGAATCTGTCCCCCATGTGTATGTCCACTTAAAACAAGTGAAATTTGTTCTTTTCCAGACATTTTATTTATTATATCAGGGTTATGGCTAATTAATATGCGAAAACCATCTTCTTTGCAATCCGCCAACGCCAAATCTAAACGATCACGTTTCAAACCAACATCATCTACACCAAGTAAACAAATTTTTTCTCCTCGTTCAGACTCAAATACAACTCTTGTATTATCTAAAACTTTCACATTATTTTCTAATAACAAAGCATCTAATTCATGATATTCAATCTCATAATCATTATTTCCCCATACAAAATATACAGGAGCTATCGCTCTTAACTTTTGTATATTTGCGGAGATTTTTGATAAAGGGACGCCTCTTTCCGCTAAATCACCACCAATAATTACAAGGTCTACTTTTCCTTTTACTTGTTCAATTAACGAACTTGAAATGACCCTTCTATGAATATCAGAAATAAAAAACACCTTTACTTCTTGAAAACTTTCCGGAAATTCTTCAAATATTAAAGTATGTTCTAACACAGTATTACGCATCGCTTCTGTATACATTACAAGAAGAAATATAATACCAATACATATGAGAGTACTTAATAAGATAATCCATATCATATATTTTTTACTCCCCTCCTCATAAAGAGAATCCTCAATTTATATAGTAGGTATGTTACTAGCTATCCTGCTTTGCGGAATTATCTTTTATCGGAATTTTTAATTCTTGACCTATATTCACTTCATCTTCTTGTAAATCATTATACTTTTTAATCACTTCGATCCCAGTTTCATCTGAAAAATATTGCTTCGCTATACTTTCTAAGGTTTCTCCCTCTTTCACCGTATGCGTTACTACTTTCTCAGATGGTGCCCCGGATTCAGATTTAGCTGAATCAAAGAAAATGACCTCAAACGCACTTTTCCCAGCGTTATTACCATCACTTTTCACCTGAATATATTTATCTGTATACCATAAGATACTAATTGGTAGTAATATGAATAGAAATGTTAAAACTCGGACGAAAATATGATTCATTTTAAACTTTTCTTTTTTCTCTTTATTTCTATGAATTTCACTACGCGGCGGTAAACTTTCTTTTTCTTCCACTCGCTCAACTTCTAATTCCTCTTCAAAATCAGGAATTCGTTTTCTCATGTTGTTCACCACCACCTTCCATTTATTTTCTTAATTGGAGTCCCATTATAAAATCAACAAGAAAGTGTGCAAAGATTGTTATAAACAAATTTCCTGTCCATTCAAATACATAACCAAAGACAAAACTAATGAAACAGACGAAACAAAACAAAAATGGCTTTTTTATATACCGAATATGTAATACTGCAAATACTAAACTCGCTATTACAATTCCAAAGTGAGTCTGCACTACACCTCTAAATAGAAATTCTTCTGCAAAACCGATAATGAACGTAATAACGAGTAGATGCATAACTGACATTCCTTGAAACATTCTATCGTTAATACCACCATCATCAAACCAAGACTCTGGAAATACTCGCATTGCAACATAATCTAATAACACAATACCAATCGCTAATAAGCCACCTATTATAAGTATAGACACCGGTTCCCATTTCCACAGACTATACACCGATTTTATATCTCGGAATAATATATATGCTAGTAAACAACCGATACCGATAATAATGAACTGTGTGATATACAGGTTCAGCCTTATTTCTTTCGGACTCATATCTTCAATATTATGCCTTTGAATGTTCATCATTCCCCCATCTTTTCTAGACCGAAAAGCTTTTGTAACTCTGTTTCCCAATTATAGTCGAAATCCGATTGTTGCGCTTGTCTTTTTTTATAATCTGTTTTTGTAATACCACAATAGTCACAGCAATTTTTTAACTCGTTCTCTTTTCTATAACCGAACTGTTGCAGCAAATATTCACGTCTACATCCTTTCACTTGCATCCATGATTTCATGTTTTCTAGCTCACTATATTTATTACGCAGCCTTATTTCTACTTCAGCTATTAATCTGTTCATAATTTCATCTGACAAGCTCTTTAATTTTAATTTTCGCTGTTGTATGATTCCAAGTTTCTCAAGATGATAGCGGATGAAACGCCAATATTGTTCATTAAATCTTGCTGCATTATAACAAATTTCTTCTACCTCTTCTATTGGTAATTCTTTCGTTTGAAACATTCTTTCTTGTAGTAAAGAAAATAAAAATTGTATTTGCGACTGACTTGGCAATTCATCTTCAATTATTGAAATTGGCAAATCGTGATCTAACGGACTACATAGTAAGATAGCTATACTCGGTTCACCATCTCTTCCAGCTCTTCCGATTTCTTGTAAATAAGAAGCTATATTAGTCGGATAATGGAAATGAATAATATAGCTCGTATTCGACTTATTTACTCCCATACCAAAAGCACTTGTACATATTACAAGCTGCAACTGGTCATTCATAAACTGTTGTTGAATTAACATACGCTCTTCATGTTCCATACCACCATGATAAAAAGCGACACCCGTCACGCCTTTTCCTCTTAAATATTCCGTTAAACGTTCTGTCCACGCTCTACTTGAACAATATACAATTCCTGGCCCTTGTAAATACATCACCTGATCCAAAAGCGCTTCTTTCTTCTCCTCTATCGTCTCCACAAATTGTACTTCCATTGCAATATTTGGACGATCAATAGAGTATACATGCTGCGTCACTTTCTTCAAATCTAAACTCTCCGCTATATCTCGTAGCACATCTTTCGTCGCTGTTGCCGTTAATGCTAGCACCGTAGGAGACCCGATATGCTCAATGACTACATTTAGTTTTTTATAATCCGGTCTAAAATCATAACCCCATTGTGAAATACAATGAGCCTCATCCACAACAAATAATGAAATATGAACTTTCTTCAATTCTCTTATTAACACTTCCGACTGCAACATCTCTGGTGATACAAAAATAAATTTATATGAAGCTAATTTTTTCATCGCTTCTCTTTTTTCATGTAATGTCCGAAAACTATTAAATGCTATTACTCGGTTTTTCACAACATATTTTAATTGTGTAACCTGATCCTCCATCAAAGATAATAATGGTGATACAACCAGTACTGTTCCTTCTTGCATTAGCCCTGGAAGTTGATAGCACATAGACTTCCCTCTTCCAGTCGGGAGCATTGCTATAACATCTTTTCCTTCTAATAAATCTGTAATTACCCCTTTTTGCCCTGGTCGAAATTCAGAATATCCAAACCATCTATATAAATATTCCTCAAGCTTCATTTATACCCTCCATCCGCGCCAATACAAGACGGACCTCAAAATAAGAAATCCCCTCTCCAACCGCTTGTTTCAACTCACGCAACTTACGTGTTTGTAATGCTTCAATTACTTTTGTTACTTTATCTATTTTATCTTTTTCCATAAACATCTCGATTGAAAACTCTTTTTCCCGCAACGCAATTTCAACAAAATGATCTTCTATCGTTGCAACCTTTAAATTTCTAATTGTCGCTATTTCTTCTAAAGAACGTCCTTGTCTCCAAAAATTATATGTTTTTTTCGTTGATAAACTAAATAATTCAGCTCTCTCATTTGGGTAAGATATAATTTCCGCTAACAGCGGAAATTCATTTTCTTTATCGCGAACTTCTTGTATAAAGAAGTGAATTGTACCCCAAAATAAAAAATACACCCGAAATATATCTTGTTTCGTAATTTCCGCTAATTGCTGCAATGTACAACCGATACGTTCATATCCTGTTAATCGATATGTTACAATTGTCGCTTCTACCACATCACCTTTTCCTAAAAGATTATGTATTTCTTTCCATAATCTTTTAGCCAATTCATTTCTCCTATACGGTATACCTGTTAAAAAGCGTTTCACCCACACCGTTATTTCTGTATCTTGTTGAATAGGAATAAACTTTGTATTATTCTGTTGTAAATTAGATATAGTTTGAATAATTAATGATACTCTTTTCCAAAATGTTTCACCTAATTCTCCATAGTGCAAACCATGTAAATGCTCGGGAAAAGCATACACTTCCTCCCATGTTTGTAACTGCATTTTACCTTTAGATGTTAACAAATATGTATTTTCATGTATTTCTTGAATCAAATCTGCTTGCAACAACTTTGCAACTTCACGATCATAATCTGTTCTATTTAACGATTTATATATTCCAAACAAAAAAGAAATTCGGAACATATTTCCATCTTGTAACGTTTGTGAAGATCGTTTTCCTTTTAATAAATAATAAATAGAAGAAACGGTCCTTTCACCATTCAATTGTTTTAAACAATACAATACAGTATATTGTAGTTGCATTACCGCTTCCACCTTTCAATCTAACTTAGTTACTTTTTAATATGATTGCACGATTAAACTTATCATATCGGCACTATGTACTTGTATATAGTATATTGTACCAAACGAAATAACATTTACGTATTTTGAAAATCTTGTGACATAATGCAAAAATTAGTTGACACTCTAATTGATAAGGATTATCATTATAATTTTATGTTGAAAAGTTTTAAAAACCGTTTTACAATAAGGTTATAATTTTTATGGCGAGCTTTTCACATACATATTATCAGGAGGGAAAAAAGATGGCAAAATATACAATCGTTGATAAAGATACTTGTATCGCATGTGGTGCTTGCGGCGCTGCTGCACCAGACATTTATGATTATGATGATGAAGGTATTGCATTTGTAACGTTAGACGATAACCAAGGTATCGTTGAAATTCCAGATGTATTAATTGAAGATATGATGGATGCATTCGAAGGTTGTCCAACTGACTCAATTAAAGTTGCTGACGAATCATTCGACGGCGACTCTTTAAAATTCGAATAGTTTTTTATTAACTTCAAAAAATATCCCTCATTAATATGAGGGATATTTTTTGTTTTCTATTTTCATTCTATTTAATAAAAAACCATTAGTAGTTCCATACTACTAATGGTTTTATTTTATATTTTATGCATTTTTCATTTTTGCAAACACCCATACTTTCAGGCGTGAGAATAACGCTACAAATACAATTGTCACAACAATTCCTTTAATCAAATTAAATGGTAAGATTGCCGTTACAACCGTTGTTCTTATAGCCTCGCTAGACATAGCTGGTGAATTTAAAAACCAAGTGTAAGCTGGGAATATAATGATGTAATTTAATACACTCATGATGAGCGCCATTGTAATTGTCCCTAGCATTAATCCTGTCGTTAAACTCTTAACAGTACGATACTTTCTAAATAAGAAAGCTGCCGGTCCAATAAATAAACATCCTGCAATAAAGTTGGCAATTTCTCCAACTGGTACTCCCGTTAAACTCCCTTGAATCCCGTAATGTAAAATATTCTTTATCGCCTCTACAATTATCCCTGCAACTGGTCCAAAAATAATCGCAGCAATTAAAGCTGGTACATCACTAAAATCAATTTTTAAAAATGGCGGAAGCCCTGGAAACGGGAAATCCAACATCATCAGTAAATATGCAATACTACTTAGCATCGCTACACTCACCATCTGCACTACACTGTTTTTTTGTTTCATCTTTCTCTCTCCTTTTCCATCGATCTTCTCATGGAAAGTGGAAAGGTTCTGCTATGCCTACTTTTTCATAGAACGAAAAAACCCTTTGTGTTTTACACAAAGGGAGAATTTAAGGCACATCAAACAGACGTTCAAATCCATATCTTTTTTGAACGCTTGAACCTCCATCTTCTCCCATCCAGACTATACTGTCGGCTTTGGAATCACACCAAATCCTGCCTTAACGGCTCGCGGGCTTAGAACAAAATCACATATAGTTCATCACCGCCGGTC
>NZ_MACF01000073.1 GCF_001884045.1 Bacillus mobilis
CACCCTGCCCCGAAGATAGACCGATATTCTATTTTCCACTTCATTATACAACAACATGATCGTGTTGTGAACAAAAAAAGTGTAACTTATTAAAAATAAGTTATTGATTTTATATAATCGAAACCAATCACTATACTTTACAATACACCCCATATTTTTTAGTATTAGGCATTTCTCCTATGAATCCACTAGTCATATATAGTTAAAAGTGATAAGATGTTGAATTGTTAAGATAAGAACATTTTCTGGATTATGGAGGAAATGTCATGAAGAAAGAAAAGAGACACTCTATTCGAGAAGCAATGAAAAAAAACTTAAGAAAAGAATACTTTTACTTAAAAAAAGAATTACTTTTCCACTGTCCAATTGATTTAGGCACATTCTCAAGCGAGACATACTATGCTGCTTTCGATGAAGATGGCATCAGTATTTATCAGTATGATAAAAAAACAGAGAGTAAATTAAAATTGTGTGAGCGTCATCCGTGGAAGAGTTGGAATAAAGTGAAGATTGATCACTACTTGACAACTTCACAATTTATTTTTCAAGGGGAGCGAAACTGGATATTATCCCTTTTCCAAAAAGGAAAAGAAGCTCAAAAAATAATTGAAGAGCATACATCTTTACAAACTGAAGTTGTTTCCCGCTCTTTCTTAAAAAAACTTCCAGGGTTCCGTTCTAATGCACCGTTGAATAAATACATCGGCAGCATTTGCTACACTGCACTTATTGCATTTTTATTAAAATGGATGATTCCATTTCAAGCACCACAAATTGCCCTGTACTCCATTTCAATCGGTTGTATGCTTCTTGGTCTACTTTGTTTGACAATCGGTTTAATTGAACCAACAATTGTACTGTTTCGGACAAACGAAAAAACAAGAACAAAAGTATTTTACTTATATAGCTACTTAGCTATTTCTGGATTTATATGTGTCTTTATTTTTTGGTAAAAGAAGAGCTAGTTAAACTAGCTCTTCTTTACTTTACGTATAATTGTTGATTTGGATAAATCCGATCTTGCTGCAGTCCATTTTTTTCTTTAACTTCCTTAACTGACATACTAAATTTCCGTGCAATACTAACTAAAGTGTCCCCTTTTTGGACGACATATAAGGATGAGGAAACGACTTCATTTCTCTGTTCATGTAAAACAAGCAATGGATTCATCGCATTCTTTTTCGCCATCGTCCATCTCCCTTGATGAACTTCTAAATGTAAGTGTGCACCTCTCGATTCTCCTGTATTTCCTACTTCTCCAATTATTTCTCCTTTTGATATATAATCCCCTTGAACTACATATCTCTTATTTAAATGTGCATACACGGCCTCATATTCTCCATGTTTAATAAATACAACGTTTCCATAACTACTTGAATAATAAGACTTTGTTACCTTACCATCTTGAATAGCTGCCACAGGCGCGCCAATCGGTGCCGCTATATCTATACCGTAGTGTTTTCCGTGCCTTGTCCCAAAATAATCACTTATCTGCCCTTCAACAGGCCATGTCCATTGATTTCCCTCTGCGTACACATGTAATTGAGATAAAAACAGTACTATCAATAACATGACACCACATTTTAACACTTTCATATACATCCTCCGTTTTCTAATTAACACCATACCTTCTCTATTTTGGTATATTACAGAAAAAAGTATACAAAAAAAGAAAGTGAATCACTCCACTTCCTTCTCTTTTTTATCACGAAAAACGATTGCACTGCGATTATACTCCACATCTTTTACTTGTAATCGAGCGTTTACTATTCTAGCTACCGCAAACAAATAATCAGATAATCTATTTACATACTTTAGAACAACTTCATTTATTTCCCCTTCTTTTTGCAAGGATACTATACAGCGTTCTGCTCGCCTTACAACTGTACGTGCCATATGAATAGCAGCTGCCGCTTCGCTTCCACCTGGTAAAATAAAGCGCTCTAACGGCGGGGCTTCTTCTATATACGAATCAATCCTTCTTTCTAAGCTTTCGACCATTTCAATCGTTACTTTATAAGGAATTTTCCTCTCTACTACCGCCAAATCTCCCCCACAATCAAATAGTTCATGTTGAATATTTTCAAGTTCATTGTAAATTTCTCCGAAAGACCCGCCTTGTAGCTTCGTCATTGCATATCCAATATGAGAATTCGCCTCATCTATCGTGCCATATGCTTCAACTCTGATATTATCTTTATCCACTCTGCCGCCTATTACACTTGTTGTCCCTTTATCTCCTGTTTTCGTGTATAATTTCATCGCTTCACGACACCCCTCTTATTATTCTTCATTCGACTAAGATAGAAAAAAAGTTCTACTATTATTTATTTAATTGATTTTACAAAAAAATAAAAAACAGTAGAACTTTATTCATTATCAACTTTTAAAACGTATATCTAAATTATACGATTGGGTAAATATACAGAGAATGTAGTTCCCTCTCCAACAACACTTGAAACAGCAATTTTGCCATCATGGCCTTGTACAATATTTTTTGCAATCGCAAGCCCGAGTCCGGTTCCAACTTTTTTCCCACGTGTTCTTGCTTTATCAGCTTTGTAGAAACGATCGAATAAAAATGGAATATCTTCTTCTGGAATGCCAGCACCCGAATCTTGTACTTCAAAAATAAGACCATTATTTTTCATATCAATTACAAGCGTTACATGTCCACCTGCATTCGTATGACGAATTGCGTTATCAATTAAATTCGTCAATACTTGTTCCATACGATCTGCATCAAACGGGTATTGCTCAATTGGATTTTGGAAATCAACCGTTAATGCGACTTCTTTATCCTTTGCAATTCCTTGGAATTTACGGCCTATTTTTTCAACGAAAGGATGAATATCAACTTCACCTATATGTAACTCTACATTACCACTTTCCATACGCGCTAAATCTAATAATTCATTTACAAGTTTACCTAAACGAACGGATTCATCATAAATGATTTGAACAAACTCATTAATTTCTTCTTTCGTTTGCACAATATCATCTAAAATCGCTTCACTATATCCTTGAAGCATTACCATCGGTGTACGGAGTTCATGTGATACGTTCGCAATAAAGTCTTGACGCATTTTCTCAAGACGACGTTCTTCCGTCATATCACGCAATACAGCTACCGCCCCGCGAATTTTCGTTTGGTTGTAAAGCGGCGTCATAAGAACTACATAGTTCCCTTTTTGTAAGTTAATTTCAACTACTTGTTGTTGTTCACTTTCTACAACGAGATGGAATAGTTCAACAAGTTCAGAAGGTAGCTTTTTACTTAGCTCTATTTCTTTTTCTTCTTGCCAAACTTGTAAGAAATGTTCAGCCGGTGGATTGATTACAACGACTTCACCTTCTTGATTTAACGTAATAACCCCATCTGCCATACTACTTAAAATACTAGCTAACTGTTCTTTTTCTTGCTGCAGAGCATTCATATTAAACTTCAACTGTTTTCCCATTTGATTTAAGGCTGTTGCAAGCTCACCAATCTCGTCCTGGGATACCATAGGAGCTTTCGCATCAAACTTCCCACGCGCCACCTCAAAAGCAACCTCACGCATTTTTCGGAGTGGTGCTGTAATTCGAGTAGATAAGAAGAATGCAAAGAAAGTTGTTAATATAATCGCAATCCCTGCTGATAAGAATATAAAATCAGTCGTTCTCTCCATACCTTGTATCGGAACTTTTAAAGATTCGTATACGAACACTGCACTTTGATTTTTCGACTGCACTGGTTTTCCGACAATCATAATATCATTTTCAGTGTTTTTATTCTTTCTACTATTAGAGGCTTTTCTAATGTTATTCTTAATTTCTTTTTTGTCTGTAAAAACAGCCGCTAATTCTTTATCTTCTTTCAAATCATCCATTGTAAGAGTAACTAACCCTTCTTGTTTCGGCGAAGAAGAGATTTCTTTACCATCTTCTACAATAATAATCCTTGAAAGAGGATCAGAGAATTTGTACGCGATATTCTCAATCGTTTTTACATCGGCGCCTTCTTCAATTAACTCTGAAACACTTGTTGCAACCTTTTGAAGCCTAGCTTCACTCATATCAACATAATATGTTCTAAAAAACTGTGAAAGTAAAATCGCAACAAATCCAAGCACAAACGAAACGAGAAGTAATATGGTCATCCATAACTTCCCTACTACACTTCTCCAAAGCATCAGTCGTTCACAACCTCAAACTTGTAACCTACGCCCCAAACGGTAACAATCATCTTCGCAGCATCTGGTGATTTTTTGCTTAACTTCTCACGTAAACGCTTTACATGCGTATCAACTGTACGTAAATCTCCGAAGAATTCATATTGCCATACTTCTTTTAGCAATTGCTCACGATCAAATACTTTATCAGGCGCTTTCGCTAAGAATAATAGTAATTCATACTCTTTCGGTGTTAAGTTCACTTCATTACCATCTGCTGTAACACGGTGTGCATCATTATCAATTGTTAAATGAGGGAACACAGTAACATCTTTTGTCGTTGTATCTTGTGTAAAGAATGTTGTTGGTACAGAACGGCGTAAGACCGCTTTCACACGAAGCACTACTTCACGTGGGCTAAATGGTTTCACAATATAATCATCAGTTCCTACCTCAAACCCTTGTACTCGATTTACCTCTTCACCCTTTGCTGTCAGCATAATAATTGGCGTCGCTTTCTTCTCACGAACCCCTTTACACACTTCAATACCATCTTTACCAGGCATCATAAGATCTAATAGGATCAAATCGTAATCATTTTGTAACGCCATTTCTAAAGCTGTATCGCCATTGTCTGCTTCTTCAATTGTGTATTGTTCTCTTTCTAAATACATTTTCAACAAACGACGAATACGATCCTCATCGTCTACGATTAAAATTCTTGATTCATTTTCCATTTCTACCCGTTGCGTATTTTTACTACAACGGTTTACACCTACCCTTCTACACTAGTATGTTGCGCTATTCTCGTTTATTTAAGCAATCTTCTAAATGTTTCACTTTCCATATTATGCTTCACAAGAATAATAAAGTTTGTTCAATTTTTTTCCAAAACTATGTATTTTTTTTGAACAGTATATAATGTCCTCGACATCATTTTACAAAATCAACCGCTACTTTGTCATGTTTTTCTCAAAAAAGAAGAAAAGTTGACAAAAATAAAATAGGAAAGTGACATTCACTCTCCTATTTTATTTCTCTATGCGTATGAATGTAAACCCGCGATAATTAAGTTTACTACAATAAAGTTAAACATAATGATTGCAAAACCAATTACCGCTAACCACGCTGACTTCTCTCCATGCCACCCTTTTGATAAACGTAAATGTAATACCGCCGCATAAAAGAGCCAAGTAATAAGAGCCCAAACTTCTTTTGGATCCCAGCCCCAAAAACGTGTCCACGCTATTTGAGCCCAAATCATGGCGAAAATTAATGCACCTAATGTGAAAACTGGGAATCCAATTGCAATAGATCGATATCCAATTTCATCTAACAAATCACTATTCGTATTTTTCACTAACGGCTGAAGCGCCGCTGATACTCGTTTCCGTAAAACAAGTCTTAATACGATATAAAGTAAAGTTCCTATTAACACAGACCAAATTACAGTATTTAATTTTTTCGCATTTACAATCGCTGGAACTTCAACTGTCGGCTCGAATTTATTTTCTGTCAATAACTTTCCTTCGTGTGGTCCCACTAAAGCCGGAAGGTTGTACTTCATTTCCACTTGTTGTTCATTTTTATCAACCCATTGAAACTTCGCTTCATATTTCATACTAGAAAATACTGTTGTTACTCCAATAAATCCAACTGTACAAACAAGTGTGAACACGACCGCTTCTAACCAAAATGTTCGTTTACTTCTCGTTGATTGATCTACATTCTTCAATAAATACATAACGCCCGTAATAAAACTAATTGCTAAAATTGCTTGTCCTGCTGCTGCAGTCGTTACGTGAATATGTAACCAATTACTTTTTAAAGAAGGAATAAGCGGAGATATTTCCCTCGGAAACATACTTGCATAGGCAATTAATAAAAGTGCAACTGGTAATGCAAAGAGTCCGATTATGCTTACGCGATACATAAAATACATGACAATAAATGCTCCGACAAGCATCATACCGAAAAATGTACCGAATTCAAAAAAGTTACTAACCGGTGCATGTCCTGATGCAATCCATCTCGTAACAAAATATACTGTTTGTGCAATAAACCCTAAGATTGTAATCGTTATTCCTATATTTGCCCATTTATGACCTTTTTCTTTAATTGCTCCTCCGAAAAATAAAGTTGCAATTAAATATAAAATAAATGCGGTAAAGAGAAAGTTACTACTTATTTGCACCATATCGTTTCCCCACCTTAACTAATTTTTTTATCCACTACTTTATCGCTTGGCTGCGGAATTGTTGTACCTTCTAGTACTCTTTCAATATCTTTCTTTAAACCGAACCAATTTTTATTCGTATGTCCTGCAATCCACCATTCATCATTAACGCGTTGTATCCAAATACGGCGATGATTCCAATACATCCCTTGAATGACACCAACCATAAATATAAATCCTCCAATACCGAGAATCCAAAGCGTTAAATCTTTCCTTACAGTAAGTGCTGTTGCATTTTGCATTTCCACACCTGCAAACGACATTTTATATTTATTATTTCCATCAGGTTCTATATTTTGCTGAATACCAACAAAACTCACTTCACCATCTGGTGTTTCAGGCGTAAACATTTTAAACACAAATGCAGGGTTGTTTGGTAATTTCGTTTTTGTATTTGGTCTTCCACTCTCATCAAAATAAAAATCAGGGAAATAGCTTAATAGTTCTAAAGAATAACCGTTTCCTAAATCATATTTTTCTGTAGGATTCGTTAAATCAACTTTAATCGGTCCCCACTTTTGATTATTTTCTTTGTTTTGCAAGTTAAAGGACATACTTTTAAATTCACTTTCTTTGTAATCCACTTGATAAACAGCAAATTGATCAAATTTCATTGGCTCATTTACTCGAATTTCCGCTTCTTTTACTTTTTCTAATTTTGGTTTTTGTCCTGCTATATTTTCGCCGACCACTTTATACAATACAGCATTCGTTTGGAAGTTTTTTGCAATCATCTTATCGCCTACACGATCAATCGCTTCATCAAAAACTTCCTTGTCCTTACTTTTATCATAAACTTCCTTTATAAACTTCTCGTTTTTTAAGTAGTATTGCCCATCCGTTCCAGGTATTTCTTTCGTTTCACCATCACGTAACCAAAGCGCTTCATCTACGTACATACTCGGTAAAAAACGGAGCATTGCACCGAATAAAAATATAATGAGACCGATATGATTCACATATGGACCCCAGCGTGAAAACCGTCCTTTTTCAGCTAAAATGTTACCGTCTTCCACTTTCACGTTATAGTTCGTTTTCTTTAAATTCATTTGGATTTTTTCCAAATCACCATCTTGCGGTGTACCAGTGCCGTATAATCTTTGTCTCTTTAAAAAGCTAGGGTGTCTTTTCACCCCTTGCTTCTTTAAGGCTTTATAAAGCGGAATAACACGATCTAAACTGCATATCACAAGTGAAATACCAATTGAAGCAATTAAAATCATATACCACCATGAACCGTATAAATTATTAAATCCTAATTGATAGTATAATTGCCCTAAAAATCCGTATTCTTGCTTATAATATTCAGCTGGTGCAATCCCTGGAGTTATGTACATTTCTTGCGGAAAAATAGTTCCTATCGCTGATGCAGCTAAAGTGATTACAATGAGCCATACCCCCACTTTTACAGAAGAGAAAAAGCTCCAAATTTTATCGACTATCGTTTTTGTTTGCGTGAGAGATCTCCGAGCACTCCCCTCATAGCGCATATCCAATAGTTTTATATTTTCATTGCTTTCAAATGGTTTCCCACAAGCCTCACAAAAAACAGTTCCTATTGGATTAACATGTCCACATTCACACTTAATTTCTTTCAACACTCTCACCGCCCCTGTATCTATATGTACTATTGTATATTCTAACCTCGAGTTACCGCAATACTCAGAATTTTTAAACCGAAGGCGCTATAGGTAAGCGCCTCGTATGTAAAGGCTTTCTTTATTACGGAGTAATTTTCTTTAAATACTCTTCCAATTGTTCTATCGTTTGTTCACCTTTAATCTCTTGAATCACCTTACCATCCTTATCAATCAAGAAGCTTGTTGGTAACGGTATTACTCCATACGTTTTTATAATTTCTCCACCTTTATCAATTGCGACTGGGAACTTAAGATCGTATTGTTTCACAAAATTCTTAACAGCAATATCCGTTTCATCTGCATCTAACGCAATAATTTCAACGCCTTTTTCTTTATACTTTGGATATAATTCGTTCATATAAGGCATTTCTTTCTCACACGGTTTACACCAAGTGCCCCAAAAGTTTAAAAATACACCTTTTCCCTTTAAATCTTTTAGTTCAATTTTTTTTCCTTCTAAATCTGTCACAACAAAATTAGGTGCTTCTTTTCCGATTTGCATTTTCTCTTCTTTAGTGAAATACCCTTGATAAAGTGTAAATCCTACAGCACCGCATAAAATGAGTAGAATAATAACACGAAATAATAAGCGATTTTTCTTCATATTGTCTCCCCTCTCTTCGACGAGTGATGAATATATGTATGTTTTAATAAATCACCAGCGGAACATTCCACTGGTGAAAGTTTCACACTATCGATTAGCGCGGCTTTGTAGAAGCCAATGCACGTAATTGTTTCACCTCATGTGGTGACAATTCTCTCGCATCACCAGGGCGCAAGCTACCCACTTCTAAAAAGGCGTAGCGTTCACGCTTTAGTTTCACTACTTTACAATCTAGCGCTTCAAACATGCGGCGTACTTGACGATTACGTCCTTCATGAATCGTTAATTGTACAATCGCAGTCTCTTTACGCTTGTCCCAAGAAATAATTTTCACTTGTGCTGGTGCTGTTTTCCCATCTTCTAATGCAACACCTCGTTCTAACATGCGAATTTTCTCACCTGTTAATGGCCCTTTAATTTTTGCAACATACGTTTTTTCAACTTTATATCTCGGATGCATTAATACATTTGCAAATTCCCCATCATTTGTCATTAATAATACGCCAGACGTATCATAATCTAAGCGGCCGATTGGGAATAAACGTTGTCTAATTTCAGGGAAAAAGTCTGTTACAACACTTCTTCCTTTATCATCTGATACACTTGAAATTACGCCAGTTGGTTTATATAGTAAAAAATAAACAGGTTCTTCTTTTTCAAGAGGAATGTTATTTACTTCTACTTTATCTTGAGGAGTGACTTTCGTTCCTAACTCCTTCACTATTTTTCCATTTACTTTCACTTTTCCTTGCTGAATTAATTCCTCAGCCTTTCTTCTCGATGCAATACCTGCTTGCGCAATCACTTTTTGTAATCGTTCCATTTCTTTTTTTCACCTCGAATTTATCTTACCTTACATTAGAAAGACTTGGCAACCGCATACACTTGACGGCTTTTCGCTTCATCTTACTTAAACAACATAGCGATGATAATAAACATATAAAGGGCAAATCATGTTTTTACCTTTTATTATTGTCCATATTCTTCATATTGCTCACAATAAAAGTTCATCATTTTGTCAAAAATACAGCATAAAAAAACCACTATTAAGCAACACCTTAATAGTGGTCGTATACGTATTATAAGCGAAATAGCATAAAAAATGAATAGCCTTACTTAAACATTAAAGAAACAAACACAATTGAACATATAATTCCGATTAAATCGGCAAAAAGTCCTACTTTCAATGCATCTCCCATTTTTCTAATTCCAACAGCTCCGAAGTATACTGTTAAAATATAAAAAGTCGTATCTGTACTTCCTTGCATCGTAGAAGCCAATCTTCCAATAAACGAGTCTGGCCCATAAGTGGCAATTAAATCGGTCGTAATACTTAAACCAGCAGAGCCTGAAATAGGGCGTATAAGTGCTAGTGGAACAATTTCTGCTGGGACATGAATTAAATCTAACATCGGCTTCATTACTGATATCATTGCATCTAATGCACCTGAAGCTCGAAATATTGAAATAGATACAAGCATCCCAACCATAAATGGTAAAATGGAGATTGCAATTTGAATTCCTTCTTTTCCTCCCTCAACGAATGATTCATAGGTTGGCACTTTCTTTATCGTGCCATATAAAAGGATAAAACCAATTACACAAGGGATTACCCATAATGATATCGTATTGACAATACTCATTTCTTCCGCCCCTTCCTACTCCTTCTTCGGTAAAAATAGCGGTCAATCCAAATCGCTCCGATCATAGAGAGTACTTGTGCAATGAATGTTACCCCTACAATTTCAGTAGGATTCGCTGATTCATACGTCATTCGAATCGAAATGACAGTAGTAGGAATTAAAGTAATCGCTGATGTATTTAACGCGAGAAACGTTACCATAGAACGGCTCGCCGAATCCTTCCCTCCATTTAATTCTTTCAATTGTTCCATTGCTTTAATACCAAGAGGGGTCGCTGCATTCCCTAATCCAAAAAAGTTTGCCATCATATTCGATAAAATAAATCCCATTGACGGATGATCTTTCGGTATTTCTGGAAATAATCTTTTTACGATCGGCATAAAAAGTGACACTAACTTTTTTAACAACCCTGCTTCCTCTGCAATTTTCATTAAACCAAGCCAAAATACTAAAACACTAATGAGTCCTATACAAATTGTTACTGCGTCTTTTGCTCCGTCAAATACAGCTTTATTTATTGCTTCCATCGTTCCATTTATCATGGCATATACAATCCCTATGACTGCCATCGCTACCCATACGAGATTAACCATCGCTCCCAACACCTATCATATGAGAAAAAATTTCTTTCACATTATTCCAGTACATTCCCGTTGTAGCTACTAACTTTCGTTTACTATAAAATAAATTCCGTTCTCCAACTTTCTCATTGCCAACATAAATTTCTGTCTTCCCAACCTTTACGCCATCCTTAAGTTTTGCACTTTTATCGAGTTCAACTTTTAATACGACATTCTTTCTTTCTTGCTCAGTTAATGGCACCGCAAAACTATTTTTCGTATAAACATGATTGGCATATTTCTTTTCAGTTATTTCAGCAAGAGCTCCTTGTCCTACAACGTTCGTTTGCTTGAAACGTTCAAAACCTTTATCAAATAAATTCATATGATCATCCCAATCGCTAGAAGCGCTCAAAGTTACGACAATTAGATCTAGTCCATCTTTTGATGCTGTTGTAACAAGTGTCCGTCCTGCTTTCTTCGTAAAACCGGTTTTTCCTCCTGTCGCAAATTCATAATAAGACGTCACGAGTTTATGTTTGTTTTTCCACGGATAATCCCACGAATCTGATTTATACGTTTTTGTCCCAAAAATCTTCTTAAAGGTTTCATTCCCCATTGCATACTTCGTTAAAAGTGCCATATCATAGGCCGACGAATAATGGGATCCATCTCCATCCAAACCATGTGGGTTTGAAAAGTGAGTATCTTTCATTCCAATTTGTTTCGCCTTTTCATTCATTAAATATACGAACCCTTCTATACTCCCTCCTACATTTTCAGCAATTACTTGTGCTGCATCATTACCAGATCTAAGCATGAGTCCGTATACTAAATCCTCTAACTTCACTTTCTGTCCAGGTTTTAAATAAATTGCTGAGCCTTCTACTCTCACCGCTTCATTACTAACTGGTACCATTTCTTTCATTTTTCCTGATTCAGCAGCTAACAACGCTGTCATAATTTTTGTTATACTAGCAATTTTTTGTGACTCATGCTCTGCTTTCCCGTATAATACACGACCTGACTGTTGTTCCATTAATACAGCATTTCGAGCACTGACATTACTGTTCATCTTTGCATATGTAGGAATTGGCACAACGCTTGCGTACATAATAAAAAGCGTGATTATTACACAAATTCGTCTCATATTTCCCCCCACGTCCTTTTGGCACTTTTTGTACAAGTGTATGCTTGGCCTTTTAAAATATGAACGAAATCTCTTGCCCCCTCCAATAAAAAAGACGCAGAAAATCTGCGTCTAATACGGTGTCCATTCAATTTGTTTCGCACTTTCAAATCTTTTTTCGACATCAGGCCAATTTACAACATTCCACCAGTTTTTAATATATTCATCTTTTCGATTTTGGTATTGTAAATAATACGCATGTTCCCACACGTCTAGTACGAGGAGCGGTATCGTATCCCATTGTGTAAATAATTGATGAAGTGTACTCTGCAAAATTTCTAATCTTCCAGATCGTGGCACCCAGACGAGAATCGCCCATCCTGATCCTTCCACTTTAGAAGCTGCTTCTGTGAAATGTTTTTGAAAACGTAAAAAACTTCCAAAATCTTGCTCAATCTGTTGTGAAAGAGCCCCTCTTGGACTTCCGCCACCATCTTTTTTCATGTTATTCCAAAATATCGTGTGTAAGTAATGACCTGATCCATGAAAAGCCGCTTCTCTTTCCCAATGCTTAATTAAATCAAATTGATTCGTTTTTCTCGCTTCTTCCATCATCTTCTCTGCCTTATTTAATCCTTCCACGTAACTGCGATGATGTTTATCATGGTGTAACATCATAATTTCTCTAGAAATATAAGGTTCTAACGCATTATACGGATAAGGTAATGGTGGAAGTGTATGCCCTCCAATTGGAACAGCTCGTTCACTATCCCCTCTTTCATATAGTTCATATTCCTCTTCTCCTTGCACGAATACTTCCTGCAAATGATGCTGAATATGTTCTACATCATCACTTATCTCATACATAAACTCTGCATCTGTATCATACTCATGCTCTTTCATACGATCTAATAACGTTTGAATTTTATAAGCAAGCATATGGACATCATACACTTCCATTGCACGGCTATCTAATACGTGAAGAACACTTTCACACCAGCTTTCTACTTCATGAAAGTAATCTGTAAATACACCTTGCTGACTCATGTTACACCTCCTTAATGCTATCCCCATAAATATATTCAAAGGAAATCCCTTATATAACTTTACAAAAGGAAAAGAAGCTAAGTCCCCTTAGCTTCTTTTTCGCAATTAATATTTGTGTAACATCTTTGTTTGATAATCCGTCTCATAATATTCTAGTTCTTCACGCATCAATTGAAATTTACCTTCTAAACTCTTCATCACTTGCTCTACAGACGCTGGTGGCGTTTGTTGAAAAACGATGGAGTTTTTCCCTGTATAGGCAGACCGACTATTTTCATACCAATGATCACTCTTCGGTGAGAAAAACTCTGCAATTACTTGATGATAAATTTTATATAAAATTTTTTCAGCTGCTGTTTTTCGAAATGGCTGGCTATTTAACAAAACAAAACATGCATCATGTCCTTCTTCGCAAAAAACGAGAAGACGTCTCATTGATGCTAATAACCCTTTATAATATTGCTCGTTCCCTGCTGGTGTTTCTTCTAATAAAGAAGGTAACGTATGATAATTTACATAATTGGTTATCAATGTAATAACATCTTCTAAAAACATAGAAACTTGTTCTGTTTGATTTTCAACCATCAGATTAGACATTTTTCCCTCTCCTTTGCCATTTCACGCTATTTCTACTCTTTTATTTTTATGTAATTCAGCTAATATTTCTTGTACTTTCACCACTGTTCCCTCATCAAAATATTGTTGGAATTCTTCTATATTATTTAAATATAAACGTTTTTGCATTCGAAGCTCATTCTCTTTCAGTAAACAACATATCGCTACAATATCCCGTAAATATATGTCTTGTTCTTCTACTTTACATACTGGATTTCCTTCAAAAGGAGTAATTTCTTGTAAAACTTCTTCAAAATATCGAACGTATAAAACGGAAAAAGTTCTCTCTTTATTATTTAATATATATGTCACTTCAGATCTATTAAAGAAATCTTCTGATGTATTTGGTTTTGCTTTCTCTAACTCATATCCCGCATAACCTATTATAATCATCTACTTCCCCTCTCTTCCTTCTTTCAATTTATTTTAACTTAATTTTCTGACAAACGAAATACTCTTTTAAATATAACCCTTACAAAAAATAGCTTCCTTATACAGGAATTTACCTTTTTATTTTTCTTGAAGTTTGTCATAATAATATTATTGTCTCAGTTTTCTTATACAAGGAGAGTTGTATTTATGTCGTTTTCATGGAAACGTTTCTTACAAATCGGGAAATTTATCTTCCCATTTGTTGTATTAACAATTGTATTCTTTCAAGCAAAAAAAGAATTAGCAGGCATTTCTTTTTTAGAAGCAATCAATTCAATTAAAAACATTCCAACCGGCGGAGTCTTTTTAGCAATTACACTTGGTGCATTTGCCGTATCAACAATGTTCTTTTATGACTATGTTATGCTTCGTTATTTAAAAGCTGATATACCAGTCCAAAAGATTTTCCGTATCTCATGGATTGCTAATACTTTAAATGGATTTATTGGATTTGGCGGTCTCGTTGGGGCTGGTGTACGCACAATGCTTTATCGTCCATACATAAAAGAAAATGGCAAACTTATTAAAAGTATCGCCTGGATGACAACTGCTTTTATTAACGGATTAGCCATTCTTTCATTCCTCGGTCTTATTGGAATATTAGACACAAGTTTTATTTTGCATGAAAAACCGTGGCTATGGCCTGTTCTTATCTTTTTCGCTCTTTTCGTCCCTATATATATCGGCTTTTCTAAACTTAAAAATAGAAAAACAAACCAAACCGAAGGACAAGAAGAAGCAGAAGAGAAAAACCCAACTGTTTTATACTCATTAGTTTCATTAGTCGAGTGGGTATCTGCGGGTATTGTTATGTACGTCATATTAATATTATTTGGCATCGATATCGAATTTCAAAAGTTCTTAGGTGTGTATGTAATTGCTGCTTTAGCTGGCGTTGTGAGTCTTGTGCCTGGTGGCCTCGGTTCATTTGATCTTGTCTTTTTAACTGGACTCGGACAGTATGGCATTGATACAGGGGTATTACTACCTGCTATGTTATTGTATCGCCTCGTCTATTACATTTTACCTTTCTGCCTTGGTCTTATTTTTGCAGCTTTTGAAATGACAGGCGTGGCCATTAAAAAGTTTGAAGATAAACCTTTTATTGCGCCTGCATTAGAAACAACTGGTGTTATATGGACTTTACAGCGTGATTTTCTAGGAAAATTAGGTTCATGGGCATCTGCTGCCTTAACAGTATTTGCTGGACTAATGGTTATTTTATCGACCATTCTACCAACAAGTATAAATAGAGCACACGCCTTACATATTTTAGCTCCAAAACCTCTTATTCAATTTTCTTTTAGCTTATCACTAACATTTGGTATTCTCCTGCTAATCCTTTCACGAGGCATATATTATGGAACAAAACGTTCTTACTATATGACGATTATTTCGTTAATCGGAGCAGCAATCTTTAATACGCTAAAAGGAATTGATATTGAAGAAACGTTTATTTTATTAATCGTACTCGCTGTATTATATATGCTTCGTAAAAGATTTGTACGCGAGAAAATGGAAGTCTCACTTTCTGATATGGTAAAAGTTTTTATATTCCTACTTATAACTTTATATTTATATAAAAACTTAGGTATTTTATTTGCAGGTGCAAAAGAAGCCTTTAAACCTGATTTTGTCGTTCGTAATATTACACAAGTGAAACGAAGTGCATTAGCAGCTGCCTTTTTCGTTCCTACTTTTTTACTGATTGGCTCACTCATTGCCAACCGTTATCGAAGTGAATTTCCCGGGCAACCAGCGAATGATAAAAGATTGCAAAACTTCTTAGATGAACATAATGGAAATGTACTTAGTCATTTAGGATTTTTAGGAGATAAACAATTCTTCTTCAGTAGTGATGGGAAAGCGCTCCTTCTCTTCTCTATAACGGGAAAACGTCTTGTTGTGCTAGGTGATCCAATTGGGGATCCTTCCTCCTATCGTACTGTGTTACAAGAGTTTTTAGCTGAGGCTGATCGATTTGGATACATTTGTGTATTCTACCAAATCGAAAGTAAATGGATGAGTTTATATCATGATTTTGGTTATAACTTCTTTAAGCTTGGTGAAGAAGCTGTCGTTGATTTGAACACATTTACAATAACAGGAAAAAAACGCGCCGGTATGCGCGCGACTTTCAACCGTTTTGAAAGAGAAGGCTATACATTCTCTATTCACCAGCCACCATTCTCAGATGAACTTTATGAAGAGTTAAAAAAAGTTTCAGAGGCATGGCTCGGCGGTAAAAAAGAGAAAGGCTTTTCACTCGGATATTTTGATCGTGAATATATTAGTCGAGCACCTATCGCTACATTATCTGATGCGGATGGAAAAATCATCGCATTTACAACCTTTATGCCGGTATATCAAGACGGATCATTGTCTGTTGATTTAATGCGCTATTATCCAGATGCACCTAGCGGTATTATGGATGCAATTTTCATTCACCTATTCCAGTGGGCCAAAGAAAATGAATACCATTCCTTTAATATTGGTATGGCACCACTTTCAAATGTAGGTTTATCGACACAATCTTTCTGGTCTGAACGAGTTGCTGCTGCCATCTTTAATAATGTTCGTTATACGTATAGTTTCAGCGGACTACGTCATTTTAAAGAAAAATATAAACCAGCATGGAGCGGTAAATATTTAGCATTTAGAAAGAATCATTCTTTACCAATTACAATGCTCTCTGTAACAAAATTAATAGGAAAACGAAAAAACAGCTAAACATTTAGCTGTTTTTTCGTTTTTGAACTTGTACAATAAATTCTTTTTCATATTTCTTACCATTTATATAGAAATCTCCCCATATTTTATACGTTCCTTCTACAGGAAATGTAATACGATATTGTAATTGCTCATCTGTATCAACAGGTATTGCATATAAAAAGTTTTCTCTCGTTTCGTCCACGATATAGAGTGCCTCTACTTCTCCTCTCTCGGAATGTAATTTCAATTTCTCACCCTTTTTCGCTTGGAATTGAAATGTTAACGTCGCTGGTTCATTCGGATGCAAGGCACCAAATAATAAAGAAACTTCATACTCCCCTATTTTTTTTGTAAGCACACTATCGATTGGAAATTTTACTTTTTTCTTATTTTTCTCCTCTATTTCTCTCCCAAAATCTTTCTTCGCAAATGATTTCACAGACTTATTTTTGTCTTCATATAAAAATATTGTATATCCTTCATCTTTCACTATTTTGGAAGAAACCTTATATGATCCATTCCCTGCAAATGTAGGTTTCATTTGTTGTACATGTTTTAATTGTCCGTCTACAATAACTGCCCGAATTTGATCATTCACACCACGAACTTCGTTATTTTTATTATTTAGTAATTGAAACGAAATATCTACTTTCTCATTTCCATTTGACACATCCCATTTTACTTCCTGAACATCACCTACAGTCTCTGTAGTTTCCTGATACTTCTTTATGTAAAATCCTCCTACTACAATAAAAAGCAAAGCAACAAGTCCAATGACAAGATTTTTCAAAACATCACCTACCATTTTTATTGTCTCTGTTCACACAAAACTTCTTACATATATATTCTAGATTATGATTTATGAAATCCTCCTGCTTTACACATATTACAAATAATTAAAAGATTTTAATTGAAAGGATTGATAGTGTATAATGCAAATGATATTGATTTCTATCAATACATTATAAGGAGGACTTTTCATGAGTGTACATATTGAAGCAAAACAAGGCGAAATTGCTGAATCTATTCTATTACCTGGTGATCCATTACGTGCAAAATATATCGCTGAAACATTTCTAGAGGACGTTACTTGCTATAATAACGTGCGTGGTATGTTAGGTTTCACTGGAACTTATAAAGGAAAACGCGTATCTGTTCAAGGTACAGGTATGGGTGTTCCTTCTATTTCTATTTATGTAAACGAATTAATCCAAAGCTACGGAGTTAAAAATTTAATTCGCGTTGGAACTTGCGGTGCGATTCAAAAAGACGTAAAAGTACGTGACGTTATTATTGCAATGACAGCTTGTACAGATTCTAATATGAACCGTTTAACATTCCCAGGTTTTGATTTTGCACCAGCTGCAAACTTTGACCTTTTAAAGAAAGCTTACGATGCTGGAACTGAAAAAGGCTTACACGTTCGTGTTGGTAACGTTTTAACAGCAGATGTATTTTACCGCGAAAGCATGGACATGGTTAAAAAACTTGGAGATTACGGTGTACTAGCAGTAGAAATGGAAACAACTGCTCTTTACACATTAGCAGCGAAATACGGTGTAAATGCGTTATCTGTATTAACAGTAAGTGACCACATCTTCACTGGTGAAGAAACAACATCTGAAGAGCGTCAAACTACATTTAACGAAATGATTGAAATCGCTTTAGATGCAGCAATTCAACAATAATACATTAAAGAACTCGTCATACGTCTGTCGAGTTCTTTTTATGTGACTTTTTATAAAAAACTACTTTCGGAAGAGACAGATTTTCCCCTCTACTTTTTGGCAACGTTTGTTATAATAAAGAAATCATTTACAGTATTTCTCACAAGAGGTGACGCAGTGAAAAACAGAAGTATCGTCTTTAAACTATTTTTATTAACATCAACATTATTTACAATCATATTCCTCCTTTTTTTCCTAGGACAATCTCTATTTTTAGAGAAATTTTATATTAATAAAAAGGTAAAAACCGTTCAAAATTCTTTCGAGAAGTTCGTAGATAATTACGAAAAAAGTGGTAAAACTTATGAAGAAATTCGAAAACTAAAACAAGAATTTCATGATAAAACAAATGCCGAAATGCAGTTTTTAAATGCGAACGGTATTATTAAAAGTGACAATAATTTTTACATCGATGTAATTAACCCTAAAAATAATAAACCATATTCCATTCCACTCAATAATCTTTTAACGCCCGAAGAATATAATAAATTTGAAAACTTAGGATTGAAAAAAGATGGGGTGATAAACGTCGTCGGTTTTGTACAAGATTCCACCATAACACCAATAGAATTGACGACAAACTATAATCGCTGGCAAAACGAATATATCAACTCAGATTTTCAATCCATTAATGGTAACCCTGCTAAAAATAGACTTACAAGTCGATCCAAAACTGTAACTCAAATTGAGTTTACTGGTATTGTATCTAAGTTACAGCTTCCATCCAAAGCTGATGTTCGTCTTGCAAATGATCTTGAAACATTACAAGCCGTTCAATATTTTGCAGAAATTATTAGAGATGGCACTACTAGCCCACAGCAATTGAGCCATTTTCTACTAGATAGCGGAGAAAATATAAAGAATAGTATCTTTGTACAACCTATTATGGAAGATGGAAAGATTAAAGAATACGCTTTTGCGGTAGCATCCTTGCAACCTGTTAATGAAGCAATGCTTGTTTTAAAGGATTATTATGTCTATGCCTTAATCATCGTATTTCTCGTAATTATTTTGTTATCCTTCTACTACTCAAAAATCATTGTGAAACCATTAATTAAAATGAATCGTGTTACAAAAAAAATGGCCAATTTTGATTTTAGCGAAAAATTACCTGTGACAGCAGACGATGAAATTGGTGGGCTTTCCGGCAGTATTAATACGCTATCTGTAAACTTAAAAGACCGAATCGATCGATTAAATGTTGCCAATACAAAATTACAACAAGATATTGAACGGGAACGTCAATTAGAGAAAACGCGAAAAGAATTCATTTCTGGTGTATCACACGAATTAAAAACACCACTCAGTGTAATTAGAAGTTTCGCGGAAGGAATTAAAGATGGCGTTAGTAAAGATACGACGTATTACACAGATGTTATTTTAGAAGAAACAGAAAACATGAACAGACTTATTGTTGAAATGTTAGAATTAGCAAAATTAGAATCAGGTACGTACAAACTAGATATGACGACATTCTCAATCGGTGAATTAATTCAACAAGTCTATACAAAGTTATTATTTAGCATGGAAGAAAAGCATTTACAAGTGAGCATAGATGTAGATTCTTCTATATTGGTGAAAGCGAATCGTAGTCGTATTGAGCAAGTGGTTGTGAACTTACTTAGCAATGCAATTCGCTATACGCCAGACGGAGAAAAAATACAAGTCTCTGTTATAGAAATGGAAGATACAGTAAAAATCGAAATCGAAAACACAGGAAACCCTATCCCAGAAGACAGTCTTGAAAAAATTTGGGATCGTTTCTACCGTTTAGATGCATCTCGTAGCCGTCATACTGGTGGTACTGGTCTCGGATTATCTATTGTAAAAAACATTTTAGACCTCCACCATGCCGAGTACGGTGTATATAACACGACTAATAGTGTTGTATTCTACTTTAATTTACAAAAAGTAAAAGAAGTCAAATAATTTGTCTTAATTTCACTAGGAGTTCACATGAAATTCACACTCTCCCTTTATAGTAAGAAACAAGTTAATCCTTTCCTTTACACACATAAAAGAGGAGAGTGCGTGAAATGAAACAAGCAGGACAACCTATTCAAAATGAAAAACAATTAGAAACTATCAAAAATATACTTTTACAATCTTCGAAACGTGATGGCTTATTATTCGTATTAGCTGTAAATTCTGGCTTAAAAGTAAGTGAAATCTTACAATTAAAAGTTAGTGATGTAATCGATGAAAATGAAAATGTTCGCCATTCCATTTTATTTTACAATGAAAAGGTAAAGAAACATAAATGGTTTGCTGTAAATGAAGACTTACAGCACGCGATCGAAGACTACATGAAAGAACGTAAAACTTGGAAACGTAATGAACCATTATTAAAGTCTCAAAAAGGAACAAAATCTATTACGAGACAACATGCATGGTACATTTTAAACAAAGCTGCAAAAGAAGTTGGATTAGAAGGGATTAGCTCACATACACTTCGAAAAACTTGGGGATATTGTGCATACAAATCAGGTGTTGATATCGCATTTTTACAACACTTCTTTGATCATAGTACTCCATCAAAAACTTTAAAGTATATCGGTATTGCTTAATAACGCTTATACATAAAAAAGGTTACCATTTTATAAATGGTAACCTTTTTTATGTTTCACACTCTCTTTTCTTGTCTCTCCTATATTGTAGTGGTACTCTAATAATAAGGGGGAGAAATTATGAACACATTAACAATTGAATTACCGAAAGAAACGGCTGAAAAACTTGATTTATTAAAACAAGCTTATGAAAAGAAAACAGGTGCTTCCATTTCTGAGAGTACCCTTGTTCAAACACTTATCTCAAAAGAGTTTATCCAAGCGATAACTCCTTTTGATTTACAACAATTCGTTACTGGAAAAGAACAGCATTAATTGCTGTTCTTTTTTTGATACTTTATCAGGAGTTTACTAGCATTCTACCCCCAAAAACTTCTTTGCCTCAGCCTAACTTTTTATCAGGAATCTTCCTACCCGTTACTGTCTCATAAAAGTTTTTTATTTATTTTTCGGAAAACTATTGACAATGATAATGATAACCATTATCATTTATTACGAAGCCAACAATTGATGAATCAACCAAACGCTCAGTAACATTGTTACCCCTCTTTTTCATATAGAAAGGCACTGTACATTCCCCCTGTTTGTACAGTGCCTTTCTTGTTTATTATCATTCAAACAAATTTAATTGCTCGGGCTTCGGCTCACCATATGTAATGTTCATCATTTTCATAAGCTGTTTCGCATTATCCGCTGCATCTCCGCCCGAATTATTGTTAAATAGTACATATATGCCCTTTGCCTTCTTTTTCAATTGCTCTAGTCTTTCTACCCATTCTTCTAATTCTTTATTGTTGTAGCGATATAAGCAACGAACCGCTCTCCAATTTTCCCCTTTATCCAGCCAGCCATGAACATTTCGACCATGAAAACGTATTAACACCATCTCTGCATTCGTTACTTCTAAAACGAGCGGTACCGAACCTATCCCCGCCTGTGGCTCGTCACAAATTGTATGAATCCATTTCTCCTGTTCCAAAAACCGTAGAGTCTTATCTTTCATTTCTGGATAAAACCATGTTTGATTTCGAAATTCTATGGCACACGGCAAACCTTCCATTTTCTCTTTCGTATATCGAAGAAAATCTACATTTTTCTTTTTACAATCAAACCATGGTGGATATTGAAATAAAATCGTTTTTAATTTATTAGCTTCTATTAAAGGAAGAATAGATTGTTTATACACATCAAACATCTCGTCGAACGTAGAAAACGGAATTTCACCTTTCATATGTCCCGTCATCCCTTGATATGCTTTTACGACAAAAGAAAAATCTTTCGGTGTCTCCGTTGCCCATTTTGTATAGTTTCGCGCAGGTTGCATCGCATAAAATGAACTATCCACTTCCACAATAGGAAAATGCTCACTATATGTTCGTAATTTATTTCTATTTTCATAGGGATCTATATATAAAGAATCATGATCTCCCCATCCTGTCACTCCAATGAAAAGCAAATATATCCCTCCCTTTTTAACTTCACCTTCTATCCATTTTACTCAATTCCCGAACACCTCGACTAATCAATTTCATTAAGTAGCTCTTTCTTTAAGAGTATCCGTATAAAAATATGATATACTAGATGGAAGAATTTTTAAATTGAGGGGTTATTTATTTATGCTTCCAAACGATGATATTGTATCTCATGAAAAACGAATAGAAGAATTAGAAAATAAAGTACGTTTTTATGAAGAACTTGTGAATCAATTACCACATCATTTCACATACAAAAATCCACATATTGGTTTACAAATAAAGAAAACGAGAACGACTCATTCTATACAAAACATACAAAAAGAGAATAAAGAAGCTGAGTTTCAGCTTACCTGCGATTCATTCTTTTTATTTGAGCAACTTGAAACATACTTTGTTCATATTTTCGATGCTTTTTCACATCATGTCACCTTTGTTGATAGTAAAGGAAATATAACTTTATGTAATCAAGCTGCAGCAGATGATTTTGGTGTAGTACGAAATGATATAATCGGAAAACCAATTCAACAATTATTAAAATTGCCAGAAGAAAAAATTAAAGCTCTTGAAACATTAAGAACGGGAACAGAATTATATAATGAAGAAGTTTTAGACAAAAACTATGGCATATTAAATAACCGAATTATTCGTGATTATAACGGAGAGATATTTAGAGTTATTAGTGTCTTTCATTATTTAAACACAGAACGTGATGCAGAGAAATTTTCGTTAGCAGGGCGAATTGCAGCTGGAATTGCACATGAAGTACGTAATCCTCTTACAACCGTACGGGGTTACTTACAATTTTTACAAGAAAGTGTTTCTCCATCTAATAAAGAATTATTTGAAAACTTACTCATTCCTGAATTAGACCGCGCAAATAGTATTATTACAAAATTTTTAGCTATTTCAAAAACACGCGAATTTACAAGAGAACCGTTTCCTATTAACACATTTTTACGTGAATATATTCAACAGTTACTAGCTAGTGAAGTCTTTTTACATAACATTTCAATTGATTATAACTTTTCTACCGAATTGGATGATGTATTAGTCAATATTGATCGTCATGAACTTGTGCAAGTTTTTTTAAACCTATTTCAGAATGCTGTCGATGCTCAAGGCGAAGAAAAACTTTCTATCCAAATTACTAGTTATCGCCTAGATAATTTTGTTCGTATTACTTTCACTGATAATGGAATTGGTATTTCACCAGCCATTCAGGAATATATCTTTGATCCATTCTTCTCAACAAAAGATTCGGGCACAGGGCTGGGCTTGTCAGTAACGAAGAAAATTATTCAAAATCATAACGGTACATTAAAAATGACCAGTAATGAAGATGGTACAACTTTCACTATTTCAATTCCAATTTTACCTAAAACGACTCTTGAAAGATTAAATGAATACAAATGAGATACCCCTCCACAAAAAGCATGCCAATTGTTATATACTCCTAGCAATTGGCATGCTTTTTTATGTTGAACTAATCTTTTTTAAGTTCTATAAATCTGTCTCCATAACTTAATTGTTTTCGCTTAGTAGGCAAACTTCTTATTTTTTTAGAAATAGTAGTTTGTCCATCACGAATTTAGTTTAAATTTCATTTTAATATATAGTAACGACTATTGATTCTATGAAAGAAAGGAATGAAAAGATGAACAATAAAAATAAAGGAAAAGTATTTTATGGTAATGATTGTTGCGAAATCAGAGCTTGTAGTTATATTAACATCTCTAAGTCCGAACTTACAGAATTCGTTAAACTTCTTCAAGCTCTTGGCCAAGCTATTCAAGCTGTCTTTCAAAACCCTTCGCAACATAATATCGATAACTTGATTGTTACCCTAAATAACCTACAAAAATTCCTCAATTGCTTAGATTTATCTCCAGCACAAAAACAAATTGGAAATTCTATTATCGCTAATCTATTAACTATTTTAACGACAAAACCTTTTTCATGCGGAGCATTGTATGTTGAGTTACAAAGCCTGCTTAATTATTTATTGTATATTGCTAAATTATTCAAAGTAGATTGCTGTACGATCGACAAACTAGTTAAACTCATTTCAGAAATCCAAGCTATCTTAGTTCAATACGGATCAGGCTGCCTTGGAGGAGGAGCAACAGGTGCTACTGGTGCTACCGGGCCTCAAGGTGCTACTGGACCTCAAGGACCAGCCGGTGCTCAAGGTGCTACTGGACCTCAAGGTCCGGCTGGTGCTCAAGGTGCTACTGGTGCTCAAGGGCCTCAAGGTGCTCAGGGACCAGCGGGTGCTCAAGGTGCTACTGGTGCTCAAGGGCCTCAAGGTATTCAAGGACCAGCCGGTGCTCAAGGTGCTACTGGTGCTCAAGGACCAGCTGGCGCTCAAGGTGCTACTGGTGCTCAAGGACCAGC
>NZ_MACF01000074.1 GCF_001884045.1 Bacillus mobilis
ATCGCGGGGTGGAGCAGCACGGTAGCTCGTCGGGCTCATAACCCGAAGGTCGCAGGTTCAAATCCTGTCCCCGCAACCAAATGGTCCCGTGGTGTAGTGGTTAACATGCCTGCCTGTCACGCAGGAGATCGCCGGTTCGACCCCGGTCGGGACCGCCATTTTATATAAAGAAAAGAACGAAACATGTTGTTTCGTATTTTTTTATTTGTTTTAACAAAAAACTAATAAAGACAGTCAAACTATCCTTAGGAAAACTCCTAAGGACTTTTTTATATATTCAAAACCTGTATAATAAAGAGCAGAGAACATTGTGAGTAAAGTAGGTGAAGTCTGTGAGTAAATATGAAATAACAACAAAATCCTCTGAGGAAACACAAAGATTATCAGAAAAACTAGGTGGACTTGTCGGGGCACAAGATGTAATTATTTTAGAAGGAGATCTAGGGGCTGGTAAGACAACTTTTACAAAAGGACTAGCAAAAGGTCTTGGAGTGAAAAGAGTTGTAAATAGTCCTACCTTTAATATTATTAAAGAATATAAAGGGAGATTGCCGCTATATCATATGGACGTGTATCGCTTAGCAGAAAGTGAAGAGGACTTAGGTTTTGATGAGTATTTCTACGGTGAAGGAATTACCGTAGTAGAATGGGCTCATTTAATAGAAGCATTTTTACCAAATGAGAAGTTACAAATTAGTTTATTCCATGCTGGAGATGATACAAGGAAAATTGTACTCGAGCCAATTGGAGATCGATATATTAGATTATGTGAGGAGCTATTACAAGATGAAAGTACTAGCAATTGATACTTCAAATTACGTAATGGGTGTATCCCTTATTGAGGAAGAAAACGTAATTGGGGAAATCATTACAAACTTAACAAAAAACCATTCTGTACGTCTTATGCCAGCTGTAGAACAACTGTTAAAAGAATGCGGTGTAAAACCGAAAGAATTAACTAAAATCGTTGTAGCTGCTGGACCTGGATCATATACAGGTGTTCGCATAGGTGTGACAGCTGCAAAAACATTAGCTTGGTCACTTCAAATACCGATTGTAGGTGTATCAAGTTTAGAGGTAGTAGCTGCAAACGGAGCTAATTTTGATGGATTAATCTGTCCTTTATTCGATGGAAGACGTGGACAAATTTATACTGGGTTATATACATATGAAGGAGAGAATGTCACTTCTATAGAAGAAGACCGAATCATCCTTATTGTAGACTGGTTGCAAATGTTAAAAGATAAAGGCAAGCAGGTTTTATTTATTGGTAACGATGTTAAACTGCACAAAGAAACAATAATAGAACATTTAGGCAATCAAGCTGTATTTGCTCCTTTCACTAAAAATAACCCAAGACCAAGTGAGTTAGCGTTCTTAGGATTGCAAAAAGAAGAACAAGATGTGCATTCATTTGTTCCTAGTTACCTTCGTTTAGCTGAGGCCGAAACAAAGTGGTTAGAAAGTCAAAACAAGTAGGGGTTTGCAGAAGATGGATATGATATTTAGAAAGATGGAACTCGATGATATCGCTCAAATTGTAGCTATTGAAGAAGCGTCTTTTTCAACTCCTTGGACTGCAGATGCCTTTCACCGTGAGTTAACGACGAATGAACATGCACATTATGTTGTGCTAGAAAAAGATGGTCGTGTAATTGGGTATTGTGGATTGTGGATAATTATTGATGAATCACATATAACAAATATAGCTATTTTGCCAGAATACAGAGGTCAAAAGCTAGGGGATGCTTTATTGAAAGAAGTTATTTCCGAAGCGAAAGATTTAGGGGTAAAAACGATGACACTTGAAGTACGTGTATCAAATGAAGTAGCAAAACAGTTATACAGAAAATACGGATTTCAAAATGGTGGAATTCGTAAACGATACTATGCAGACAATCAGGAAGATGGTCTCGTAATGTGGGTGAATATATAATGGAAAAAAATACGATTATACTTGGTATTGAAACAAGTTGTGATGAAACAGCGGTAGCAGTTGTTAAAAATGGAACGGAAATTATTGCAAACGTAGTTGCATCACAAATTGAAAGTCATAAACGTTTTGGCGGAGTTGTACCAGAGATTGCATCCCGTCATCATGTAGAAGAAATTACAGTTGTGTTAGAAGAAGCTTTAAAAGAAGCAAATATCACATTTGATGATATTGATGCAATTGCTGTAACAGAAGGACCTGGTTTAGTAGGGGCGCTTTTAATAGGGGTAAATGCAGCGAAAGCAGTAGCTTTTGCACATGATATTCCTCTAGTTGGTGTTCATCATATCGCTGGTCATATTTATGCGAATCGTTTAGTAAAAGAAGTTCAATTCCCACTACTATCACTTGTTGTATCTGGTGGGCATACGGAGCTTGTTTATATGAAAGAGCATGGTTCATTCGAAGTGATTGGTGAAACGAGGGATGATGCAGCTGGAGAGGCATATGATAAAGTAGCTCGTACGTTATCTATGCCATATCCAGGTGGTCCTCATATTGATCGCCTTGCACATGAAGGAGAACCAACAATTGATTTGCCTCGTGCATGGCTAGAACCTGATTCGTATGATTTCAGCTTTAGTGGATTGAAATCAGCAGTTATCAACACTGTGCATAACGCAAAACAACGCGGGATAGAAATTGCACCGGAAGATTTAGCAGCAAGTTTCCAAGCGAGTGTAATAGATGTGCTTGTAACGAAAGCATCCCGTGCAGCAGAAGCGTATAACGTAAAGCAACTGCTTCTAGCTGGTGGAGTAGCTGCTAATAAAGGACTTCGTGCACGTTTAGAAGAAGAATTTGCACAAAAAGAAAATATTGAGCTAATTATCCCTCCATTATCTTTATGCACAGATAATGCGGCAATGATTGCGGCGGCAGGTACAATTGCATATGAACAAGGAAAACGTGCTACATTAGCTTTAAATGCAAATCCAGGATTAGATATTGAAGCATAGTTATACACAAAATTAACCACAGCTTGTGGATAAAACCCATATTATCTGTTGATAATGTGGGTTTTATTGTGTATATAAAATGTTGATAACTTTTTTATTAATTGTGGATAATGTGGAAAAGTTATTTTGGAGTTTATTTTACAAAGGTGGATATGTGTATAAACTTGTGGATAAACCAGATGAAGTCTGACCTTTACATGTATTCTTTTTCGGGAAATAAATAGCGAGAAGATATCTCTAAAAAACATTTTGAAATACGCTCTTATGATATGAATGTCAAACTTTGTCGGTAAATCGATATGTCGTGTCGAATTGTTTATACAATATGACGTTCATCCCGACTAGAAGACAAAAAGGATGTCGCATAGTCAAAAATCCCGACTTATGAGACACCCTTCTTATTCATACTCTTATAAATGTAACTCTTCCCATTCTGCCATACATGCATCAAGTTGTTCTTGTAGTGTTTGCTTTTTTGTTGTAATTTCACTAGCTTTTTCATAATCTGCATATATTTCTGGTAAGCAAAGTTGATCTTCTAACGTAGCAATTTCTGCTTCGAATTCTACAATGTTTTGTTCTAGCTCCTCAATTTTTCGAGTGCGTTGACGTTCTAATTGTTTACGCTCTTTTTCTTCGAGATAATTTAATTTTTCTTGAGCTACAGTTTTTTGAACAGGTGCTTGGCTTTCTTGCTGTTCTTGTTGTTCAAATGCTGCGCGTTCAATCATTTCATTTTTCTTTTCAACGTAGTAATCGTAGTCACCTAAATATTCCTGTGCACCTTCTGTTGATAACTCAACAACGGTCGTCGTTACACGATTAATAAAGTAGCGGTCATGTGAGACAAATAGAAGGGTGCCTGGATAATCAATTAAAGCATTCTCCAAAATCTCTTTACTATTTAAATCAAGATGGTTCGTAGGTTCATCAAGAATTAATAAATTCGATTTTTGCATCATAAGTTTTGCAAGAGCTAATCGAGCTTTTTGTCCACCACTAAGAGAAGATACTGGTTTTAGTACATCATCCCCGGTGAATAAGAAGTTACCTAATATCGTGCGAATTTCTTTTTCAGGCTGCAAGGGATATTCATCCCATAACTCATTTAAAACCCGCTTAGAAGATGTTAAGTTTGCTTGTTCTTGATCATAATAACCAACAGATACATTGGATCCGAAAGAAACTTCACCGTGTAATAGTGGTAACTTATTCACAAGTGATTTTAATAATGTGGATTTCCCGATTCCGTTTGGACCAACTAAAGCAACGCTATCCCCGCGAGTTAAGCGCATCGTTACATGTTCAATAATCGGATCCTCATCATAGCCGATAGTTGCATCCTTTACTTGTAAAACATCATTTCCACTTTGTTTTTCGATATCGAAGTGGAAGGAAGCTGACTTAGAATCACCTAATGGTCTTGTTAATAATTCCATTCGATCTAATTGTTTACGACGGCTTTGAGCACGTTTTGTCGTAGATGCACGCGCTATATTTTTTTGAACGAAGTCCTCAAGCTTAGCGATTTCATCTTGTTGTTTTTCATAACGTTTCATTTCTTGCTCGTATAGTGCTGATTTTAAGTCTAAATATTTACTGTAGTTACCAACAAATCGTCTGCTTTCTTTATTCGAAATTTCATATACTTGTGTAACGAGTTTATCTAAGAAGTAACGGTCATGGGAAACGATTAGTATTGCGCCAGGATAGCCTTGTAAATATTGTTCAAGCCATGTTAACGTTTCGATGTCTAAATGGTTTGTAGGCTCGTCCAAAATAAGTAGGTCTGGTTTCGTTAATAATAATTTACCGAGAGCTAATCGTGTCTTTTGTCCACCGCTTAATGTAGAAATCGTCGTCTGGTGCGTTTCAACTGGGAAGCCAAGACCACTTAAAATCGAGCGGATATCTGCTTCGTACTGATAGCCACCTTGATCTTTATAATCTAATTGTAATTGGTCATAATCAGCTAATAATCTTTCGTATGTAGCCTCATTTGAAAAGTTTTCTTCTTTTCCCATCTCTTGCTCTAGCCTTCGAAGTTTTGTCTCCATTTGCTGCAAGTGTGTAAAGACGGTTAACATTTCATCCCAAATTGTTAAAGACGTTTCTAAACCGGTATTTTGAGCTAAGTATCCGATTGAGACATCTTTCGGTTTTATAATTTCGCCACCATCATGAGACAGCTCACCAGCTATTATTTTTAATAACGTAGATTTTCCGGCTCCATTTCGTCCGACTAATGCGATACGATCTTTCGTTTGAACTTCCAATTTTATGTTTGCAAGAATCGTTTCTGCACCGTATAATTTCGAAAGCGCGTTTACTTGTAATAAAATCAATGTTTTCACCTCAAATAATTTCTTAACTTTGCCATGTTTATATTTCTCAATCATACTAAAAATAGTGTATAGTTTAAAATAAAGAGAGAATTCTTCTTCTCTTTATTATACAGGGAAATTCATGAGTGCTAAACTTCTGTATTAGATTCAAGTATATGAATAAAGATAGGAAGAGAGGAGAGGTTATATGGATCAGCAAAAAATTCCACAGGCCACTGCCAAACGATTGCCTCTATACTATCGATTTATCCAAAACTTATCTCTTTCTGGTAAGCAACGTGTTTCATCAGCAGAATTGAGCGAGGCGGTAAAGGTTGATTCCGCAACGATTCGAAGAGATTTCTCATATTTTGGAGCGTTAGGGAAAAAAGGTTATGGATATAACGTAAATTATCTATTATCATTTTTCCGTGAAACACTCGACCAAGATGATATAACACGTGTAGCACTTATTGGAGTAGGTAATTTAGGGACCGCTTTCTTACATTATAATTTCACGAAAAACAATAATACAAAAATTGAAATGGCGTTTGACGTTAGTGAAGAGAAAGTCGGAACAGAAATCGGGGGCATTCCTGTATATCATTTAGATGAATTAGAAGAACGTTTATCAACTGATATACAAGTGGCAATATTAACAGTACCCGCTACAGTAGCACAATCTGTAGCAGATAGATTGGCAGAAACGAACGTGCATGGTATTTTAAATTTTACACCAGCGCGCTTAAATGTGTCAGACAATATAAGAATTCATCATATTGATTTAGCAGTAGAGTTACAAACACTTGTTTACTTTTTGAAGAATTATCCACAATAAAACGCAGAGGAAGCGACCTCTGCGTTTTATTATTGTTTTTTCTTTGTGAATTTAACTAAGATGAGGCGAAGTGCTAAATTAAAATCAATTGTTGCCATAACTGCAAATAGTATTGTCCACATATTCCAGATTGTATCTGTTACGTTCGTAATGGCGAAGCGTGTAAAGATACATCCTAGAAGGAAGTACAATGCAGCCATGAACAATGGTGAGTTTCTCATACTAAAAATCCTCCGATAAAGCCTTGCATTTTTTCAGCTTCTTTAATCATTTCTTGAATTTGTTCATTGCTCATTAAAACTTGAGCAACTGCAACTAATGTATTCATAGCAACATGAGCTGCGATAGGGACGATAATACGCTTCGTTTTTACATATAAAAAGGCGAACACGAGCCCCATAGAAGTGTATACCAATAAGTGAGTGAAATCAAAATGAATTGCTGCGAATACGAGAGAACTAATGATAGCAGCAATAAAGAAGTTAAACTTCTTATAAAGTGTACCAAATAAAATTTTTCTAAATACGATTTCTTCCAAGATAGGTCCTATTATAGAGATGACGATAAGGAACCAAGGTGTCGTTCTAGCGATATCCATAAGTCTCGCTGTATTTTCTGATCCAGGTTTAATTCCTAATAAACGCATTTCTATCATGCCGGCAATACTTTGCGAGAAAAATGCTAAAAAGAAGCCGATAAAAATCCAACCAATCGTAGCTGGAATAGAAGAACGCGTTGTATCTAAACGTCTGTCGCGAATATCTGTTCTAAGTAACCAAAGTACGATACATAATGCAATAAAGAAGCTAATGATTGCCCAGTGTCCAGTTATGAGTTGGAACTTCTCTTCTCTAGTAAAGCCCCTGTTATCATAAAGTCCAGTTTTTAGGAGAAGTGGTAATCCAGCAATGGATGATAACTGCATTAAAATGTATGTAACGATAACCCACCAATATTGTTTTTTCAAATGGTTTAACCATCCTTTCTAACTCTAGTGTATGAGATAAGGTAGGATAACATGTAAATATGCTACCTACGATATAAACCTCGCGTAAATTATGTTTTTTTCGTAAATCCGTATTTGAAATTATAATAGAAGACAGGAGAAAGTTGTGTGTATAGCGAAAACAACTTAGGGTGTCCTTTCATATTGTAACATACGAGTAGTGGAAACAACGATTCATATAGTAAAGGTAGAAGAAGAGAGACTCTATATAGAAAAGTGTATAGCTTAATTTGCGAAAAAATTATGATTTTTTTACTTGCAAAAGAAATTGAGATTATTTATTATTATAAGTGTGTTAGCACTCGGGTGACTTGAGTGCTAATAAAGAAAATTTACATAACAAAATGAGGAGGTTGTTGTTCATGCTAAAACCATTAGGTGATCGCGTTGTAATTGAGCTTGTTCAAGCAGAAGAAAAAACAGCAAGTGGTATTGTATTACCAGACACTGCAAAAGAAAAACCACAAGAGGGTAAAGTTATTGCAGTAGGTACTGGTCGAGTGCTTGAAAATGGTGAGCGTGTTGCTTTAGAGGTAGCAGCAGGTGATCTTATCATCTTCTCAAAATATGCAGGTACTGAAGTAAAATACGAAGGTACTGACTACTTGATTTTACGTGAAAGTGACATTTTAGCAGTTATCGGTTAATTATATAAATCTTAAAAAATCCAAGGGGGTCAATTATTATGGCAAAAGATATTAAATTTAGTGAAGAAGCACGTCGTTCGATGCTTCGCGGTGTCGACACTCTTGCAAACGCAGTAAAAGTAACGCTTGGACCAAAAGGTCGTAACGTTGTACTTGAGAAAAAATTCGGTTCACCACTTATTACAAATGATGGTGTAACAATTGCAAAAGAAATTGAATTAGAAGATGCATTCGAAAACATGGGTGCAAAATTAGTAGCAGAAGTTGCTAGCAAGACAAATGATGTAGCTGGTGACGGAACAACAACTGCAACTGTATTAGCACAAGCTATGATTCGTGAAGGTCTTAAAAACGTAACAGCTGGTGCGAACCCAATGGGTCTTCGTAAAGGTATCGAAAAAGCTGTTACTGCTGCAATTGCAGAATTAAAAGAGATCTCTAAACCAATCGAAGGTAAATCTTCTATCGCACAAGTAGCTGCTATTTCTGCAGCTGACGAAGAAGTAGGTCAATTAATCGCTGAAGCAATGGAGCGCGTTGGTAACGACGGTGTTATTACTTTAGAAGAGTCTAAAGGATTCACAACAGAATTAGACGTAGTAGAAGGTATGCAATTTGATCGTGGATATGCATCTCCTTATATGATTACTGATTCTGACAAAATGGAAGCAGTTCTTGATAACCCATACATCTTAATTACTGACAAAAAGATTTCTAACATCCAAGAAATCTTACCAGTATTAGAGCAAGTGGTACAACAAGGTAAACCACTTCTTATCATCGCTGAAGACGTAGAAGGCGAAGCGCTAGCTACATTAGTAGTGAACAAACTTCGTGGTACATTCAATGTAGTAGCTGTTAAAGCTCCTGGATTTGGTGACCGTCGTAAAGCAATGCTAGAAGATATCGCAATCTTAACTGGTGGCGAAGTAATCACTGAAGAATTAGGTCGTGACTTAAAATCTGCTACAGTTGAATCTTTAGGACGCGCAGGTAAAATCGTTGTAACGAAAGAAAACACAACTGTAGTAGAAGGTATCGGAAATTCACAACAAATCGAAGCTCGCATTGGCCAAATCCGTGCGCAATTAGAAGAAACAACTTCTGAATTCGATCGTGAAAAATTACAAGAGCGTCTTGCAAAACTTGCAGGTGGCGTAGCAGTAATTAAAGTAGGTGCAGCAACTGAAACTGAGTTAAAAGAGCGCAAACTTCGCATTGAAGATGCACTTAACTCAACTCGTGCAGCAGTAGAAGAAGGTATCGTTGCAGGTGGTGGTACTTCACTTATGAACGTATACACGAAAGTAGCTTCTATCGTAGCTGAAGGCGACGAAGCAACAGGTATCAACATCGTACTTCGCGCACTAGAAGAGCCAGTTCGTCAAATCGCAATCAACGCTGGTCTAGAAGGATCTGTAGTTGTAGAGCGTCTAAAAGGCGAAAAAGTAGGCGTTGGTTTCAACGCAGCTACTGGCGAGTGGGTTAACATGCTTGAAACTGGTATCGTAGATCCAGCTAAAGTAACTCGCTCTGCACTTCAAAACGCAGCATCTGTTGCAGCTATGTTCTTAACAACTGAAGCTGTAGTTGCTGACAAGCCAGAACCAAATGCACCAGCAATGCCTGACATGGGCGGCATGGGCATGGGCGGTATGGGCGGAATGATGTAATTCCGTTTGCTCGAAAAACATCCATTTCTATATAGAAATGGATGTTTTTTTATGTTTTTTAGAAAAGGAAATGAATTTCTGTAGAATTTTGTCGCTTTCTCTCTTGACCATATCGATACTTCATTGTTAGAATCTAGGAAGATAATATAAAACGATCCTTCATATATCCTCAAAGATAAGGTTTGAGAGTCTCTACCGGGTTACCGTAAACAACCTGACTATGAAGGCAGTGTGTCTTATATTTATAAAGAGCGGAAGACTATCTTTCTTTATAAAGCCAGACCCCTGCCTTTTCTTTGTTATGAGACTAGAGGCGGAGGACTGGCTTTTTTTATTATATTAGTAATGCTTTTCGCTAAATTGGTGAAAATATTTATATACGAGAACTAACGTTGGGGTGATTATTTTGAAGAAGCAGCATGATACAATTATCGTTTTAGATTTTGGGAGTCAGTACAATCAGTTAATAGCACGTCGAATTCGTGAGTTCGGTGTATACAGTGAGCTTCATCCACATACAATTACTGCAGAAGAAATTAAAGCAATGAATCCAAAAGGGATTATCTTCTCTGGTGGACCAAATAGTGTATACGGTGAAGGCGCATTACATTGTGATGAAAAAATCTTTGAACTAGGATTACCGATCTTCGGTATTTGTTACGGTATGCAGCTTATGACACAACACTTCGGTGGTAAAGTAGAACGTGCAAACCACCGTGAGTACGGAAAAGCTGTTCTTAAAGTAGAGAACGAATCAAAATTATATACGAACCTTCCAGAAGAGCAAGTTGTATGGATGAGTCATGGTGACTTAGTAACTGGTTTACCTGAAGGATTCGTAGTAGATGCAACAAGTGAGTCTTGTCCAATTGCTGGTATGAGCAATGAAGAGCAAAACTTATACGGTGTACAATTCCACCCAGAAGTACGTCACTCTGAGCACGGTAACGATTTAATTAAAAACTTCGTATTCGGCGCTTGTGGTTGTTCTGAAGGATGGAACATGGAGAACTTTATCGAAGTAGAATTAGAGAAAATCCGTGAAACTGTTGGAGACAAAAAAGTACTATGCGCACTTAGCGGCGGTGTAGACTCTTCTGTTGTAGCAGTATTAATTCATAAAGCTATCGGCGATCAATTAACATGTATTTTCGTTGACCACGGCTTACTTCGTAAAGGTGAAGCAGAAGGCGTTATGAAAACATTCAGCGAAGGCTTCCACATGAACGTTATTAAAGTGGATGCGCAAGAACGCTTCATGAACAAGTTAAAAGGTGTAGAAGATCCAGAGCAAAAACGTAAAATCATCGGTAACGAATTCATTTACGTATTTGATGATGAAGCTTCTAAATTACAAGGAATGGACTTCCTAGCACAAGGTACACTTTATACAGATATCGTTGAGAGTGGTACAGCAACTGCACAAACAATTAAATCTCACCATAACGTTGGTGGACTTCCAGAAGACATGCAGTTCAAATTAATCGAGCCTTTAAACACGTTATTTAAAGATGAAGTACGTGTATTAGGATCAGAACTAGGAATTCCTGATGAAATCGTATGGCGTCAACCATTCCCAGGCCCTGGTCTTGGTATTCGTGTATTAGGTGAAATCACAGAAGAGAAATTAGAAATTGTTCGTGAATCTGATGCGATTTTACGTGAAGAAATTATTAAAGCGGGCTTAGACCGTGAAATCTGGCAATACTTCACTGCGCTTCCTGGTATGCGTAGCGTAGGTGTTATGGGTGACGAGCGTACTTACGATTACACAGTAGGTATCCGCGCAGTAACATCTATCGACGGTATGACAGCTGACTGGGCACGTATCCCTTGGGACGTATTAGAGAAAATCTCTGTACGTATCGTAAACGAAGTAAAACACGTTAACCGTATCGTGTATGATGTAACGAGTAAGCCACCAGCAACTATTGAGTGGGAATAGTATTATACAAAGGATCCATCTATTGCACATGCGTAGATGGATCTTTTATATTTTCGTCATTAATACGAACGAAATTATAAAAGTTTATAAAAATGTTCGTTTTTAAATTGACAAAACTACTTCGTCGAGTTAATATGAGTATGTAATTCAAACGAAAAGTGAATATTATGCCGTCGTATAATATCGGGGATATGGCCCGAAAGTTTCTACCTAGCTACCGTAAATGGCTTGACTACGAGGCGTTTAGATAAAGATGAGGGGAAACTTGTCTTTATTCATAGAACGCTTCCATGTATATGCAATGGAAGCCTTTTTTATTTTTAATAGATAAAAGAGGGCTAGGGAGATTACGGCGAGTAATCATATAACGGGGGAAACGTAAGATGAAACGCTATTTTCAGTTTGATGAACTCGGTACAAATTATAAAACAGAGTTCATAGCAGGTTTAACGACATTCTTATCTATGGCGTATGTACTATTTGTCAATCCTGCTACACTGTCACTTGGAAATGTTAAAGGGTTACCAGCAGGTACAGGAATGGATCCAGGTGCAGTATTCGTTGCTACAGCATTAGCAGCAGCGATTGGTTCGTTAATTATGGGGATATTCGCGAAGTATCCGATTGCTTTGGCACCGGGTATGGGAATTAACGCGTTCTTTGCTTATACGGCAGTGTTAACGATGGGTATTCCGTGGCAAACAGCAATTGCTGGAACATTAATGTCAGGTATTATCTTTATTATTCTTACAGCTTCAGGTATTCGTGAAAAAATCATTAATGCAATTCCATCAGAGTTAAAGTTTGCAGTAGCGGCAGGTATCGGATTGTTCATTGCCTTCCTTGGATTCCAAAATGCCGGAATTATCGTGAAAAATGATGCTGTTCTTGTTGGATTGGGGGATTTAACAAAGGGCACAACGTTACTAGCAATCTTCGGAGTTGTTACGACAATCATCTTTATGATTAAGAAAGTTAATGGTGCAGTGTTCTACGGTATGATTCTTACAGCAATCTTAGGAGTAGCGACAGGATTAATTGATACTCCGAAAGCTGTAGTGGGAGCAATCCCGAGTCTAGAACCAACGTTCGGTGTGGCGTTAACGCACTTCGGAGATATTTTCACTGTTCAAATGGTAATTGTTATTATAACGTTCTTCTTTATCGATTTCTTTGATACAGCAGGTACACTTGTAGCGGTTGCGAATCAAGCTGGATTAATGAAGAACAATAAATTACCACGTGCAGGAAAAGCGTTATTCGCAGATGCGATTGCAACTGTAATCGGTGCGATCTTAGGTACATCAACAACAACATCTTACATTGAATCTTCTGCAGGGGTAGCAGCGGGTGGACGTTCTGGATTTACGGCAGTTGTAACAGCAGGATTCTTCTTGCTGGCACTATTCTTCTCACCATTATTAAGTGTTGTAACACCAGCTGTAACGGCACCAGCTTTAATTATTGTAGGAATCTTAATGGTTTCATCTTTAGGCGAAATTGATTGGAAGAAATTCGAGATTGCAGTACCAGCATTCTTTACAATCATTTCAATGCCACTTACGTATAGTATTGCGACAGGGATTGCAATCGGGTTTATCTTCTATCCAATTACAATGGTAGTAAGTGGTCGCCGCAAAGAGATTCATCCAATTATGTATGTTATGGGAGTTTTATTCGTACTATATTTCATCTACGTTCGTAAATAAAAGGGGTTTTTTGAAAGGTCTAGACTTAAGGGGAGTCTAGACCTTTTTTGCGTCTTCAGAAAATCTTAAGGATTTCCGAGCGTTTTTCTTCAGAAGTTTTCCTATAATAGAAGTTAGGGATTAAAAAAGTGATGGGGGAGATATTGTGGCAACCGAAACAATACTTGTCGTAGATGATGAAAAAGAAATTAGGAATCTTATTACAATCTATTTAAAGAATGAAGGATATAAAGTGTTGCAAGCGGGGGACGGAGAAGAAGGATTACGTTTACTGGAAGAAAATGAAGTGCATCTAGTCGTATTAGATATTATGATGCCAAAAGTAGACGGTATTCACATGTGTATGAAAGTAAGAGAATCGAAAGAAATGCCGATTATTATGCTTTCGGCGAAAACGCAAGATATGGACAAAATTTTAGGATTAACTACAGGTGCAGATGATTACGTAACGAAACCATTTAACCCGTTAGAGTTAATCGCAAGAATTAAATCTCAGTTACGTCGTTATATGAAGATGAATGGTTTTGCTATTCAAAATGAGGACGAGTTAGAAATTGGAGAGATGAAAATAAACATCTCAACCCATAAAGTTATTGTGGATGGAGAAGAAGTGAAACTGACCCCGAGGGAATTTTCAATTTTAGAATTACTAGCTCGTAATCCAGGGATGGTTTTTAGCGCGGAACAAATTTATGAAAAGGTTTGGAACGAAAGATCTTTCCAGTCGGATAACACGGTAATGGTTCATATTCGGAAAGTGCGTGAAAAGATTGAGGAGAATCCAAGGAAGCCAATGTATATAAAAACAGTATGGGGAGTGGGGTATAAGATTGAAAAAGATATTTAATCCATTTACTTATGTTAGGAAATTTCGAGAGTTAATTGGAAAGTTAGTGAAGAGTGTGAAACGGAGTGTGCGAATTCAACTTATTACTGCGTTTACTGCTTGTGCGTTATTAGGGCTTTTTTTTGCAAAGGGAGCAGCACCCTTTTTTGAGAATGCGAATCGGCAGGCGACAATAGATTATGGGTCTGGTATGAGAGAAATTCATCAACAAGCTCAAAGTGTGGCGAATAGTTCAGTTCACGAAAATAAATTAGAAGCCATATCCGATATGATCGAAAGGGAGAACCAAAATTTAGAACGAGGATCTAGAGCTTTAAAAGTATTGGTTACTGACGAGAGCGGCAAAGTTGTATATAAGACGAAGCAGGCACAAGAAGAACAAATTGATTTGCATAATACAATTCGTAATGCAGCATCATTTGCAATTAACTATTCAAATGGCCAAGATGCATTTGAAAATACAAGAAAAGAATTTATAGCTTTTGCACCTATTACAATAGGAGATAAGAATTTATACATGTTTGTTAGTGGGATTCCGGGAGGTGAAGTGAGATATCATACGCAAGAAGGGCCGTTTCCATTTTTCATAGGTGTACTCGTATTTATTTTCTCTTTCTTCTATATAACAAAGAGAAAGATGAAGCAAATTGAAGCGATGGCACAAGGTGTAAAGGAAATAGAAAAAGGCAACTTAGCGTATCGTATTGAGAAGAAAGGTGAGGACGAAATTGCGTCTTTAACTGAGAATATTAATAATATGGCAGAAGAGCTTATGAATAATATAGAAAAGGAACGTAAATTAGAGAAACAAAAGAACGAGCTTATTACGAATGTATCTCACGATTTACGTACACCACTTACTTCTATTATGGGTTATTTACGATTACTTCGAGATTCTAAATATGAAAATAAAGAACAACATGATGAATATACGAGAATTGCTTTTGCGAAGTCGGAGCAGTTAAAGAATTTAATAGAAGATTTATTTGAGTATACGAAGTTAACAAATGAGCAAGTTATATTAGAAAAACAAGAGGTTTGTATAAATGAGTTACTCGAGCAATTAATAGAAGAGTTAGTACCGCAAGCAGAAGAGCATGGACTTACGTTTGTTAAGAAATTTCCTGAGGAACGTGCCTATGCAGCGGTTGATTCGGAAAAGATGGTTCGTGTATTTGATAATTTATTAATGAACGCGATTAAGTATAGTAAAGATGATGGGGAGATAAAAGTTTCTCTTCACAGGCAGCGCCGAGAAATACAAATTGTAATTGCGAATCATAGTGAAGAGTTTACGAGAGAAGAACTAGGGAGTTTATTTGAACGTTTTTATAAGAAAGATCAATCCCGGAGTAGAGTAACAGAAGGATCGGGACTTGGATTGGCGATTGCGAAAAGTATTGTTGAATTACAAGGTGGTAGTATTCGAGCTGAATATAAGGATGGTACTATTCATTTTATCGTCTCGTTACCAATTATAGAAAAATAATAAATGAATAGAATGGTATATGATAAAAAGGCTTATTTTAAAAGGAATAAGCCTTTTTATATTTTTTTAGAAAAACATGTTGACGATTAAAGGTTAGAGGTGTAATATAGGACAAGTCGCCGATGCAATAACGCAGAACGCGGCAAACAAAATGAAAAACTTAGTTGACATTGAAAGATGAAGATGTTAACATAAGGAAGTCGCAAATGAGCGACCGAGTAGTTCTTTGAAAACTGAACGAAACAAACAACGTGAAACGTCAATTTTTATTTTTAGATGCTAGAC
>NZ_MACF01000075.1 GCF_001884045.1 Bacillus mobilis
TGATCAGGCAGGAGAAACTGGAGGGAAGAATCCAGAGCAAGTAGAAGAAACGCTGAAGCAAGAAGGAATAGATGAAGACAAGAAACTTGAACAGTTGGAAGAACCAACGGAAGAAGCTGGAGAAAAGAAACCCGAACAAATAGAAGAAATGCCGAAGCAAGAAGGAGCAGATGGAGAAACCCAACTTGATCAGGCAGGAGAAACTGGAGGGAAGAATCCAGAGCAAGTAGAAGAAACGCTG
>NZ_MACF01000076.1 GCF_001884045.1 Bacillus mobilis
GCGGCAAGGATGACCAAGGTGGCAAAGACGACCAAGGCAGCAAAGACGATCAGAATGGCAAAGATGGCCAAGACGGTAAGGACGGCCAAGATAATAAGGTAGTTAACGAAAAACCAGTTATCAAAGTAGATAAAGATGAAATCTTCGTAGAAAAAGGTAAGAAAGACCTTGATGTGAAGAAAGAAATCAATGTAAAAGTAACAGATAAAGAAGACGGCGATTTAACAGATAAAGCTGTAGTAGAAGGCACTGTAGATACAAACAAAGTCGGCGAACAAAAAGTGAAAGT
>NZ_MACF01000077.1 GCF_001884045.1 Bacillus mobilis
GGAGCAGATGAAGGTAAGAAACTTGAACAGTTGGAAGAACCAACGGAAGAAGCTGGAGAAAAGAAACCGGAGCAAGTAGAAGAAATGCCGAAGCAAGAGGGGACAGATGTAGAAAGCCAACTTGATCAGGCAGGAGAAAGAACAGAAGAAGCTGGAGAAAAGAAACCCGAACAAGTAGAAGAAACACCGAAGCAAGAAGGAGCAGATGAAGGTAAGAAACTTGAACAGTTGGAAGAACCAACGGAAGAAGCTGG
>NZ_MACF01000078.1 GCF_001884045.1 Bacillus mobilis
TCGAAAATTTACTTTTAAATTCTTCACCTAGTAAACGTAACTCTTCTTGTGTAACATCATTAATTTTAGACATAAAATGGGTCATCCTTCCATGCGGTATGCATGGAAGGATGACCCATTTAGTTAAATTTTATTCATTTTCTTAACTTGATGGCTATGGCCTATATGGGCAGCTTATTTTATTTTTGGCTTAGCGTGGTTTTTTCCGAAATGCTGGCTATACCAATACTAGATTTAATTTAAGATTTACAAACTATTAATCAAAGAAATTATTCAATTCCTTACTCATTACGTTCGATGTTTTGGGCTTTGGTTTCTCATTTTTATTAAGCAGCGACTGCGTAGTATTATTCTTATTTTTTTGATGAGATTTTAAGTGCTCTTGGCGTTCTTTATAACTCATAGGTTTATATTCTGGTTGCTTCTCATCATTTTTCGAATGCTCTTCTCTATTTTTTTCTAAGTTTTCTTGTACCGTAATACTAATAGATTCGTAAACTTTTGCTACATCTTCATCTAGCTTGTTTTCTTCGATATGATTAAGCGTTTCTTCAATTGGAACCGTGTTGATTTCTACATGTGTTTCTTCTAGCTCTGTTATTGTAACGGGAAGTGAAGTAGATTCTATACTTGTTTCTGCAGTTCCTATCATTGTAACGGGAAGTCCATCAGATGGGAATTCTTCAAACAATGGTTCGGTCTCAACAGGAATCACGGAATGAATAATGGAATCTTTATTCCAATCTTGCTCTAACATAGTAATAGATAATTCTTTGTTTAGTTCTGCTACCTCCATGTTTATTTCATAGCATTCTTCCATAGGAGGTAATGCTATATCTATGGTTTCTTTAATATCTTCTTTCACGGCCGGTTCTTTTATTTCAGAGCTTATACTTTCTACATGTGTTTCTTCTGCTATAACAGGCAGTTCACCATTTCGTTGTAAGGCATCTATTAATCTCGATGCACGTGTATAACTAATTTTAAACGTGTCTTGTAGTACAGATATAGAGATACTTCCCGATTCCTTCACAAAACTTAAAACATCTTCGTATAGAATATCCTTAAAGGAGCTAGTTTCCTCTTGTTCGATTTCTTCGCCTTCAATTGGAATTGCTACTTCCGGTGAAATAGTATTGTCAGGTGAATGAGTAGTAATAACACTTGTTTCTTCTGATGTACTACTATTATTTGAAATTAATACTTTACGAGGACCATCCCCTGTGTAAGAACTTACAACTAGATTTTGTTCTAACTTCTCAATATATTGCATAGATTTCATATAGCTAATCTTGAATTTTCTTTGCAGAAGAGATGGCGAGACTTGTTGTGATTCGATAATAAATTCCTTAATATCTTCATACAACTTATTTTCAACTTCATCATCAACATTCCCCTGCTGGTTCATTGCTGCAGGATCATTAGATAAGGTTTCATTTTGAGACTTTTGTCCCTTATAATCCTCCAATGATACAATGTGTTGATGCTCCTCGTTTGTTTCTATGGAGTTATTCTGTTCAATCTCACCTTCTTGTATAGGTGGTAATGGTTGTATTTTCTTCATGTTTTCTGCATCTACATGCTTCATAGGATTAGCTTTTTCTATAGATTCATTAATAAGGCGAAGACGCTCATTTTCCCAATATTCACCTGTTTTTGTATCTACTTGAATAATTGCTTGGGCAAATTCTTCTTTTGGTACAAAGTTACTTGTGATTTGTTGTACAGGTTGCACATGATTATCTTGTACGATACGAGCAGCACAGATGAATGCCCCTTGTGCCATGATATCTCCTGGTGACATAACAACTTCTTTCGTTTTTTGATAGGTTGATCCTAGTCGACTAACTGGATTCTCTTGCATAGGAGAAATGCCCTGTTCGGATTCTGCCTCTTTAAATTCCTCTTTCTCACCAAACATGTCAGAGAAAATTTTTGCATCATATGGTGTTACATCTCCAAATATCATTTTGTTACGGAATGAACCTAGTAAAGTAAACATGTATTGCTCTGTGAAGTCGAGAGCTAATTGCGATAGTGTTTGGCTAGCGATTGTTAAAATTACTTTATATTTACGAGATTGTGCAGGGAATTCTTTAAACGGCCGCACAACGTAATCCGGAAACTCATCGACAATAATATGATGGTAAGGTGAGACGTTTGGATCTCTACGGAATACTGCATTTTGCATACTTAACAATACAAATTTTCCTAATACGTTTGAAAGGTCTGCTAATTCTCCTTTTGCCGTATTGACTAACAAAATCCCACCCTGCTCTAAATGAACATCGAAATCAAAATCGGATTTTCCAAATAAAACACGTCGTATTAAAACGTTTGAAGCTAAATCTTTTAATATGTTGCGTAAACCTTTTACATATTCTTCTTCTCTGTCATAATGCATCGGTTGTCCGCGGTATTTTCCCGATTTATAAACGGCTGGTTCACCTTGAAAATCCAGCTTTTCACGAATGGTATTATCAAACCATTCGTCTATACCTTTTATAATTTTATATTCATTTTTTTGGTCACGTGAAGCTGCTCCACTTTGAACAAAATCATATAACTTTTCGACCTGTACCTTTAATAGCTTATGCATTCGGTGAACACGTTCTACATCGTCATACATCTCAATCAAATCGTCGAAGGTAACATCTTTTTGTGGGTTGTGAAGCTTTAATAAATAGATATGTTGTTTAAGGTGGTTACGCTGCGCTTGTTCAAAGAATGCATTGTTAGATTCAGACAAACCTTGAATAACCATTGCGAAAACTTCTGCTACTTTATCTACTGGTCCTCGCAGAATGTTTATATTTTTGGTATCAGGATTAGTTGGATCAATGTAGTAAACTGCACTTTCAGGTATTTTATGTGCTTGCACTAACTTAAAAACCTTTTGGCATAAATCATTACTCGGTTCGATAACAGTCACACCATTTAAAAATGTTCCTTTTACTTCTTCTGTATGATAATCCTTCTTTTTAAAGACATTTATGAACTTATTGATAAAACGCGCCATCCAATGTAAATCTTGATTAATCATGGGAATAATTAAACTAGATGTTTTACCAGAACCAATAGGACCAATAATAATACAATTTAACGTTCTATCTTTCCCCTTAATACGAACCATCTCTTTATGCTCAATATGCGGTCCAATTTCTACATCAGGATATATTTGTTCTTCTTGGCTATTAAACCATTTTTGTAATTTGTGATTTTTATATTCGTATTTTTGTACCCACTTTAATATCTCTTCTCGGTAGCGAACAATATGCCCACTATACCAAAGTGTAAACAAAATCATAAATACTGTTGGTAAAAATACAAAAATCATAGTGAGTGTGTGAAAATTACCTGTTAAGACATGACCTAAGGCTTCATACTCACCAAAATTAAGATGTTTTGATTTATCCGCTAGATAAGGAATAACCTTTGCATGGATCGGAGCAGTTGCAAACCATAAAAATTGAATATCAACCGCAAAGTGGGAAGCAACCAAGATTATTAGTTTCCCATTATTTATATGTAAAGCTGGAATACGGCTGTAAAACCTAAAGCTAAACTCTCCTAATAGTAAAGAAAAGAACATTAAAATAAGCGGTACATATGTAATTTCTATAGGATAAGACGGTGGTTCAAATGCATAGTAGAGTAACTTGATGTAGTTTACTAAACCGAATCCAAATGAAAGAATAAATCCGCTAATTAAGCCGATTGTAGTAAATAACGGTAATCGTTGTTTAAATGTCTCCATATAGGCTCACCTACTTCTTACAGATATAGTTGAGCTTTATGTTTAAACTGGAATCGATTATTGAATTCTGGTTGGAATAGTTCCTTTGATTTTTCGAGAAAGAATTTTGCTGCATCTTCAGTTTGTTTTAAATATAAATCAATACTCTCTCTTTCACAGAGTTGATTGTATTCTTCTTGAGAAAGTACCGCGATATTTACCTCAATCTTTTTATCCGTTGCCGTTTCAATTATGACATCGTACCAATAGAAATTTGGTTTCCCTGGAATTTGGATATCTTGTAGAGAAACACTAAACGTTGCCCCCTCTTCTGTAATATGATTAAGGACTAGTTCCGGGTTTTTAAATGCTTCTCTAGCAGAGAGCACTCCCCCAGTAGTAGTAGTTGCATATTGTAAATCCATTTTGATTTTCCACCTTTCTCCATATAAAAAAAGGCAAGCGACACCCACTGTAAAAACAGCGTGTGTCGCTTGCCTTAATTTCATATGTTCTGATTTGATTGTAGTTTTTTGTGTTTAGTTCAAACGTAATTCTATCACCTTAAATAATAAAAATCAATAAAATTGTATAAAAGTATATAAAAAATTAACGATTAATATAATTCAACAAGCTTGCGTCTTTTCGGATGTATGTTATTTGCAGTACGTGCCATGATCTGTTCATCCGCATCGATAGTAACACCTTCATTTTGGAGGGATAGCAGTAATACGTTGTCATACGTGTCCATTAAAAGTATATCTCTAGCCTTTTTGCGCTTTGGATAAATCACAACAAGCGGCACCCCTTCATCACCTTCTCTTCTTGAAAACACAACATCGTCTAATCTAGCAATCATTCGGTAATCATTTTCATTCCCAAAAATAAAGAAGAAATCTTGCATTACATCTTTATCTCTCTTATACGTTCGTCTAAGACCACCATCTATTTTCTCTTTAAATGTTTGAACTGTTTCAACAAATGCATAGCGCCAATCAGCATCTCCTACTGTACGTTTAGATAAAGGTAAGAGAATATCTTGTTCAAAGTTTTGATTATCATCTATTCCTAGAAGAATATCTGAAATAACATCTCCAGCTTCTTTCAAAGAGCAGATGTGCATATTTAGGTTTGGTAGATTCATTAAATGTTCATGATATTCTCGCATAGAAAATAAGAGATTCTTCATACGTACGTATGGAGGTTCTGCATCTTCTGCAAGGAACATCGACTTGTCATACATAACAAAAACAACAGTTATATTTTTAGTGTTTTTTTGTGCATATTCAATATACTTCCCCACCTTTTCAACTAAGGTAGCATTGGTTTCTTTGCACATATCCATTTCAATGTAAATATTTTTGTCTTTATATGAAATGTGTTCATCAGGAATTAGAAGTAACCCTGCATCTTCAATTTCTGTTTTCTTTTGTTTTTGATGATATGAGCGAATATCTAACTCGCATAATAATTTATTCGTATTGGTCTTTTTCGACACTTCCAAAAGTGTGCGTACTAATATTTCTCTTGAGCAGAGTGTATGTAGTGAGATTGAAGAAGAATATCTACGTTTTGAAGATCCTGCAGGAATCCTTCCTAATTCTTGAAGGTAATCAACCATTCTATCTTTTAAGGAGAATGTCGCACGTCTGGTTATACTATCATCTCTTTTATCAATTTTTTTAGTCAGGATAGCACCGTATTTTGAAAAACGATTAAGTTTCGTAAACACACTATCCTCAGAAAAATCTCTACCCTCAAATGCACTATAAAGCTGAGTAATTTGTCGTGTAGTAAGATACCTTTTGTAATATAAAAATGTAAATACAAATATATCGGCCTCTTTTAAACGAAAAGATTTCTGTGTACCTTTGCTTGTATATTTATACGTTTTACTTTTCATTATATGCAACTCCATAACTCGAATGTATTTTCAATAAATAACAACCATTTCTATATATCTTATTACAGCAAAATTTAGTTGTAAATTATTAAAAGTTTAAGCTGAATTTGCTTTAATCTAGATACTAAAACTTGTACGCTGAAGTTTGGATTACTTCTCTTCCTAAAAATTAGCTAGAAACATTGATTTATATAGTCTTTCAGTTCTTTTAAAATTGTTCGGACGGAAGACATGTTTTAACCGAACAATTTTTTAAAGGTTCAAGTATTGGAATAAAATCGTTAGGACGGCCTAACAATTTATTTAAACAATTACATTATATAAAGACATGTTACACATACAGAAAATATAATAGATTAATCACTTGTGCATTGTAGTTTCTTTTTGCTATTGAAATAGAAAAAGACCGACAAAATTATATTTGTCGGTCTATTGTTTAGAATGATAATTTCTTCTTTGCTGGTTGTGAATCGTCAGCAACTTCTACTTCAGGTTCAGCACCAAAATTTAATTTTTTCTTTTTAGGTTTTTCTTCTTGTACTGAATCATCAAATGCAAAAAGTTTATTTAAAACAGCATTGGATTTCTTTGAATTAGCTTGCTCACGTTCTTCTTTAATTCTCGTAATCTCATCAATAATATCACTAACACGTTTTGGTAATGGAAGTCCTGCAACAACTGAATAGAATTTTACTATATCCTCTTCTTTTTTTGTTGTATGTTTATTAACGTATGGAGCTATAGGACGTTCATCTACATATGGAGTTCTTTCTTTTAAGAAGTTTTCCATTTGATTAAGGAATGAGAAGTTGTATAATCGCCCTGCTCGCAGCGGTGATGTAACGATAGATAGCGCGCTTTTTTTAGCACTTTCTAGCTCTTCTCTTTCTGTATCGTATAAAACGCCTTTTTCTAGTGCGTTACCTAATTGAGTCAAGTAACCTAGCGGGTTTTCAGTGTCTAATTGATTTGATTTTAGTTCTAATTTTGCTAATGATAAAACGCCTGGTGTATTAATTACTTGAGCAAATTCACTCGCATCAAAATGTGTATCTGAAAACGGTGTAAATGATGAAGTAACTAGGTTAATCTCATGTAATGCATCAGCAATATATTTGTTACTATAGCTAGTATATTCGTTTGCTAAAGCACTTGGATTTTCCTCTTCAAATTTTCTATATAGTTTAGCGTTATCTATTAATACAATTGAGCCAAAAGCTTCTTGGTTCATAGCAATACTACGAATGCGTGAAGTTGCGTTTTCTAATACTTTTAAAGCCTCAGCATCACGTGGTAAAGTCAGTAACAATCCAAAATTGTAATCATGTTCATAGAGCATTTCAATAGCCTTTAATAGAGCACCAGTTCCTGTTCCTCCACCTAGACCACACGTAATCCAAATAAAATCACGATCTTCAAATTCCTGTTTTACCGCTTCGAAAATCTTTGTTTCATGCTTTACAAATGCTTCCTCTCCAACCTGTGGATTACGAGCTGCACCTTGTTCATATCCTTCTAACTGTATTTTACGGACGTTCCCTGTGTTTTTAATCTCAATTTTATTAAAATCTTGACTATTTGTATTAACAAGAATCGCACGATATGGGTATTTGTTATTTTTAATTTGTGTTTCTTTATTTGCGCACTCTGCTGCGATTGCACATCCACCCATACCTAGTCCTAAGAATCCAAATTTCAAACTAATATTTCCTTGGCTTTCGATTTCTGAAAAATTGCCTGCCATATGTATATCCTCCTCAAATATATATTTTAGTTGTTTTTCTCAACTCGTTTTTCCAGTTCCTTAATTAAAACATTTCCTAGATCTGTTACGTCATAAATTCGAACACGTCCTATTGCTTTGAAAGATATTAACCCTGCTCCTTCAAGTCTTGCAGTCATAATATCTAAAGCATATCGCGATGGAAGTATTTTTTTACCCTCATAATCTTTTTCATTCTCAATTTGATAGTCTTTATGATATTGGTTGATATAATCCCATAACTTTTCTTTGTTCATTGCGCCCTCGGCGTATAGCACACGTAAAGCCCAAATCCCATCATTTAAATTCTCACAAAGCACATCAATAATTTCACTACTACTCATTGATATATTAGACAATAATTTCACACCACCTTTAATAAATAATAAATTTTATCTATAGGTACAAAAAGACAAGATAATTATACGGAATTTAATACCGTTATAAAAGCCGTAAATACTTCGGTATATATTTCCGAAGTATTGTATGTACTAACTATAATACATCTACGGATGATAATCAAGAATCTTATTAAATCAATACTTTAAATACTTCCGTAATAATTACCGTAATTAATATTTTAATTGTTACGCATTTATTACGGTAATAAACACTGTAATGAATACGTAATGATTATAAAAGATGCATTTTAATAAGTGAAAATCCATGTAAAATTTTTAGTTCAGTTCACAGAATTTTAAGGTGATTTTGTACATAATCAAGTGTTAATCACGCTCACCCGACTAATCACCGCTCGATAACATAGGTATTATTGGTATGCAGCTAAATAAATGAGCAGTGAATGATTGAGTGATCAGGTATAAAAGTCCATGATATTTTATGTAATCTACAAAGGGGTTCTTTTAGTTTCTATAGAATTTTTATATAATGTATTATAGGACAGGCATCATATAGTTAGGTGGTGAGCAAATGATTGATGAACAGTTAAGCGATGGTTATTATCGCGTATCTGAAGTAGCAACCATGCTTGATATTCCTGAAAGTACTCTTCGTAGATGGTTGAATGATTTCGATGAGTACTTGAACATAAAAAAAGAACGCCAACTTAAATATGTTCATGAGGATAGTATTGATACAGTAAAAAAGATTAAACATTATTATTCTGAGTCAAAGAAAAAGCACGAAATTGTTGGGCTTTTAGATATGGATCCGACGGTTATTCGCAATGTTTATGCTGAAGATGTTGACGCTGATGGTGAACCAAAAGAAACATCACTAGTTAAAGCACAACAGGTCAATCCAGACTTTATAGAAGCTTTGACGGAAAAAATTACTGAGGAAGTTACAGCTAAAGTGACTGAAGAATTAACAAAACAAAATATGGAATTCTTCGCTGCGGTGGCTAAACAAAGTCAGGATAATTTCGATAGAATCAATAAGCGATTAGAGGAACGTGACGAAAAGTTAATGAGTACTATACGATTAATTCAAGAACAAAAAAGTGCTAATGCTCAGCGACAAGAGAATACTGAACAAAAAGGCGGCTTTTTCTCTAAGCTTTTTGGAAAAAAATAAAAAGGCTATCATTTGATAGCCTTTTTATTTTGCTTATTCTTAATATCATTTCAAAAGCTTAGTTCATTGATTATCAATATGATTCATTCACAGCTATTGTTTTAAACTTATAATAATCATAGAACTTAGGTTTATTTTGCTATACAAAGAGTTTTCTAATTCTATTTCTTCCAATCTGTGAACTACCCGCCACTTAACGTCCTAATGGACTGTTTGAAGTGGTGGCTTCTCGGTTAGTCGTTACTTTTGATAGCTAACGAATTTGTCCTAAGACAACCGAGCTAACCCCCTCGTTCCAAGGGTTATTTTATTGCTATCTATGCCAACGCTAATAGGCGTATTGCTTCATTTTTGATATTGATAGCTGCGTTATAATCTCTATCAAGATTTACACCACATATACAAGAATATACTCGCTCAGACAATGACATGTTTTTCACATTTCCACAACTGCTACATGTTTTTGTGGAAGGAAACCATTTGTCTATTTTCATAAGTTGTTTGCCTTGTTCGTGTAGTTTATAAGCTAAAAAAGAAGTGAACATACCCCAAGCATTATCAGCGACGCTTTTTCCAAAATGAAGTGCTTGCGACATGCCTTTCATATTTAGATCTTCAATAGCTACAACATCAAAATGAGTAGCTAACTCTTTAGACTTATGATGAAGGAAGTTCTTACGTTGGTTCGCTACTTTTTCATGTAACTTAGCTACACGGATACGTTGTTTATTCCAACGAATAGAACCTTTTGTTCTTCTTGATAATACTCGTTGTGCCTTTGCTAATCGGTCTAACATTTCACGATAGAACTTAGGATAATTGGCTCTCTCATCCTCAGAACTAACGTATAATCGATCCATCGCAAAGTCTAATCCAACAACTGTTTCTACTTCATTTTGTACAATCTCTTTTTCGTATTCAGTCAAGATAGACACATAGTATTTACCAGTAGGTGTCATAGAAATCGTACATGACTTGATTACATGGTCTTGTGGTATTTCTCTATGCTGCTTGATACGTACCATTTTCAGTTTTGGCAATTTAATATGACCGTTAAGCAACATAATATTTCCGTTCACTACATTCGTTGTATAAGACTTTCTGTCTTTTTTGCTTTTGAATGTTGGGAAGTCATTTTGACCACGAAAGAAATTCTTATAGGCAGTTTGCAAGTTTAGTTGAGCATTTGCCAGTGCTAATGAATCAACTTCTTTTAACCACTCAAATTCTGCTTTGTATTTCGCAGGAGTGGGAAGCTTTTGTTTCTTTAGTTGTTCCTTATCATCTTTGTGTTTTTCATACGCTTCTTTCCGTTCGGCTAACATTCTGTTATACACGAAACGTACACAACCGAAGGTTTTACGCATAAGATGTGCTTGGTCTCCTGTTGGATACAAACGGAATTTATATGCTTTATTATGCTTTGTCATATCATTTCACCTCACTTTTCACTTTGATTTTCAATATATTTTTTTACTACGTCTATTGATGAACCACCAGTAGTTAGTAAGCAAAAACCTCTTGACCAAAACATCTCTTTCAATAGTTTCATACTACTTAATTAGTAGTATGAAACTATTTTTATATTAATCATAAAAAAAACAGTTTATTCTTATTCAAAACTTACACCTTCACTCGATCACTCAACCATTCGCTAATCATTCATTCTAAAATAGTAATATGATTGACCGGTGATTAATTGACTGATTACAATTAGGTTTAATGCAATGAAATCAACCGTTCAATCACCACTCAACCTACATACGAAAATAACAGTATTTACACACAAGTGACTGGTGATTAGTTGGGTGATTTAAGGTGTGGATAATGAAAAATGTGCCATTAATGCGCTTTATCGATGATATTTTGTTAATTGAGCGACAATCAGGCGGTTGATCAGAGGCTGTTTAAGTTGTTCTTACTTATTGTGAATTGACTTTTGATTGAGCGGCGCTCAACGAGGTGTTTGAGTGGTGGTTATTTATACATAGTCATTTAGCAAAGGTCATACTTTTGAAAAAATCACCTTGCAACCATGGGAAAAACTATATATGATGTAGTTACTTTATATTTTTGTATTTTTTTAGATACAAATTTATTAATAATAAAATATTTATATAATAAAAAATAAAATATAAAAAAGCAAAAAAAGGTTCATCAGCCCAATGAAATAGCGCCAACTACTTCATTGTGGTACACCGCACAAAAATCCCAAAAGAAATTTTCAATCGACCGCGGTAAACAAAGCCAATAAACCTTTTTATTTTGCATGAAATTATAAGATAATTTTACTGTATCTTATGTATTTGTGCAACTTAAAAAGGGGATTTCTTGCGTAATTTTAGGCATTGTTTACCGTTGTTATACAAGTATTACTCTTTTAAGAGAGTAGTATTTTTGTATCCGTGGTATGACAGTGCCTTTTTCTGCTCTTTCGAAAGGAGTTAGCAACATTATGCATACGCAAATGGCTTTTTCCCAACAGAACTTTAAAGTTCATGGGGTTAAATTTTTTGATGGACTATTAAACATCGTAAAACTAGAAAATGAAAGAAAAGAGTTACCATCTTCAGCTTTAGCTACTTACATCTTGCTTCACTTTGAATGCAATGATATAGGAATGCTACCACGTGAATTTCAAATAATGGATCTTGCTAAGAAAAGTGGGATTCCCTACACAACAATTTATACAGGGTTTCAAGTTTGTTTGGAGCGTAGACTCGTAAAAGAAACACCTGTTGGAAATCGTACTGTATATGAAATTGTAGATTATGCGTTGTATAACCACACTACTGCAGAAACTGCAAAGATGACAGGCATATCGCTATCGTATTTCCGTATTCCATTTCACCTAATTCAAACAACGATAATGAGTAGTCTAGTAAAGGCTCGTGATAATAGAGGGATTATATTCCTTTTAGATTTAATCAATACTTTTTCAAGAAAAGTAGGTATGGAACATTATAAACATAAAATTGAGGAGTTTCAGATTACAAGAAAGATGTCTTCCTTAAAAAGGAGATTAAATCGTAATGCAAAGAAAGTAAGACACTACATAGAAATTATTAACCCCATCGTGCAATTTACTGCAATCGATTCTAAAGAGAAGAAATCTAATGAAACAAGAATTACTAGTGCAAGGAAACAGGTAAAACAAATCATCATTGAGAAGTTCAACGTTGTATTTTCTTCAAACTGCGTAATTGAGAATGATAAAAAAGAATTACATAGACCAGTAGCGAAGTGCAGAAAAGAAGCGGTGTCTCGTTTGAAACATATGGGACAGGCGTTACGTAAAAAAGATAAAGAAAATATAATGACTGCATTTAGACAAGAAATTGTTGATATCGCAATCTATTTACCGACGAAACAAAAACAAAGTGAATTATTAATTTACGCAATGACTTATGCATTAGATCAAGTGGAAAGTTGTTTGAAAGAGCAAGAAATATTCTCTATTCCAGCATTTATGCGTGTAAAGTTTAGAGAGTCCTGGATAGGTTTTAAGGAAAAAAACTTGTCTACAGGGAAAAAACACGATGCAATGATAAATTATCATAAGAAGAATGGTGTTTATCCGGAATTTATGTGATTTTAAAAAAATATATATGGAAACCCTTGTTAAAAAGTTACTTAAAAGCAAGGGTTATTTGGCATGTTCTTTAATTTGAAGACATGCTTTTTTATTTAGGAAAATATATCTATTAGCATTTTTACGGAAGCATATAATTGATTTACGTTATGTTTGGTTACGACTCGGTATGTTCATAATTCGATTCAATACTTGTGGTTATCTTAGTAATATGATTCTAACCTTGTGAATTCTTAGTAATATGGTATTTAACTTCTTAATTTGTGATTTCTATGATGTAGAGCTTGTATGTAATGGGGATATTACGATAGTGAATTTAGCTTAATATCCAGGAACGTATGTAATACAAGGCTTTAGAGGTGTTTGCTGAATCTCTTTATAATTAATGATTGAGTTTAGTTATATATATTTCTTGTTGTTTTTATATAAAATACTTGGATTATTTATATTTAATTACTTGTATTTTTTTAAATTAAATACATAGAAAAATAGAAAGAAGGAATAAATATAAGTTTACAAGGAGGTAATTAATCTATTGACTTTTAAAATTCATAGAGGTATTCTTATACGTGAACTACAATTAACTAAGAGAAATATACAAATTAATAGATTTAATTTCTAGCTAAACGGACACACCGAAGGCACATAACCTGCCATCGGTGTGTCTTTTTTTTGTATAAATAACAATAAAAAGGGAGAATTTGAAGCTATGAACGAAATTGTGAACATGAGTAAAGAACGATTTACAAAGTATTGTGAGGAGAATGCAGCATTTGAAGAGGATATTAGTCGCATTATTAATCACTACTTTTTATTACTAGGGAATAAGGCAAATATCTTACAGGAAAGAGAATTTAATAACGAAATTGAAGAAAAAACGTTTAAAAATAATGTGAAACGTTTTGAAACTCTATTCCCTGCAGCTGTTAAAAATGCATTTTTAAAAGGATATCAATTATGCCTTGAGTTTATAAATCATCCTGAAACGCAAATTCCTGAGAATCTATATACTGATCCGAATTTTATAAAAGATATTCCTTTTGCCTTAGCAAATGCATCTGAATATGAATTGTACGAAATCATTCGTACAGATGAAACACAGGAATTTAGTGTATTTGCTATACGAACATATGAAGGGATTCGTCCATTGTTAGAACAAGTATTTTGCGAAGTTGCATTCACTGGTGCTGAATATGCTTTTGAACATGAGCGAATGGAAAAAGGAATTGAATTAAAGAAAGGTAATAGTACCTCGTTAACCAAAGTTCCTGTAGATCGTCTTTTCGCGATTACGCCTTCTGTTAATGGAGTTGTTGTACATGCGGAAGAACATTGCGAGATTTGGAATTTAAATTGGAATAGCAAAGTAACAATTAATGATCCTTTTATTGAGCTTGCTGAGGTTACGTTTATTCATCAAACAAAAGATATGATTCAAAAAAATATTGAAGATGGTGTTTTATACTACAGCATTCTTTATCTTGGTACACCTTTACATGAGATACAAGATCGATTAGAAATACGAGTAAAGCTAAATTCTGATTTTGGAGCTCCACGTACAATGGAACAAGTTGAAATTGAGTATATTTTGAATGAGATTATTGGGAAGGTTCATCTTGAGGCACAAATTCCAATTGAAAACATGATTTTAATCCAACGTTAGATTTTGTAGGAGGTTAACTATGGTGAAAAAAATCGTTTTAGCTATTAGTGATACTGTATATACGGCATATTTACGTGAGGATTTTATTGGTGCGGGATTTGAAGTAGCTGATAGTGATGTGATGCATATCAAGTATCTAGATGAAATTCTAGATACAGAACAGCCCGATATTCTATGTATTAATGACAAACGATTAAATATTGATGCGGGACATGAAGAGAAACGTGAATTGATTATCTTACAGAAACTAAGAGATATTCGCTTTAATCGAGATATTCGTATTGTGGTATTTACAGAGCGTGAAAATGATGATGAGTTTTTGGCGAAACTGATTTATCTAGGTATCTATGACATTTTTAACTCTCGTAGAATTGATATTGATAATAAAGTTATCCCGCAGCTGCTACAGGAGTCGGATATTAAAAATGTAGCAGAAATTGTAGGCGCAAGTCAGGCACCACAACAAACAAAGTTACCCGAAGTTCCTGTTGATGAGGAAGAAGAGGAAGTATCAAGTGAATTAGAGGAAGGTGGCAACAATGAAGCTTCCTCTAACTCCAAGAAACTATTTAAAAACAATCAAAAGCGTAAGTCTGTTCCAGGTGAGTCACAAAAAGCACCTATTATAAAAAAACAATATAAATTGGCTTTTGAGCCGGTATATGAAAAACAAATAGGTATTGCTATTCCGAGAAGAACAATTGTTGTGGCCAGCATGAACAAAAGAAGTGGTGCAACTTTTGTTTCACATCTTTTAGCTGCTTACTTAAATGAACTACAGATTGATGTGAACTATATAGAGAATCTATATGATGATGGATATACGTATCCTTTATTAAAGGGATATACAGAAGCACCAGAAAACTATCGTAGTGAATTTATGTTACAGCGATATAAGGAGATGCTACAGAAGGAATCTGATATATTATCAATTCCAAAATGGAAGCAAGGAAGAATAAATTATATCGTAAAGAATCCTATAGTGGACCAAGAGCTGAAAAACGAAACAGAGCAGGACTTTGACCATTTTATTAAGGTATTATTGGCTAACCAAGAAGCGCCTATATCTATTATTGATGCGGGGTACGATTGGGATAAAGATTTATACCATGAAATATGTGAAATGGCAGATTTTATTTTCTTTGTAGCAGAACCAGATCTGCATCAATTGTTAAAGATAGCGCATCCTCTTACACAAAAGGAGAGAAAACTTGTTTCTTACTTAGTTTTAGAGAAAACGAGAATTATTGGGAATAAGTTTTCTACTGCACTTTTAAAGCATGAAGTAGTAGAAGAATGTTTTGGCGATAAGGTATTAACTGCTTTAGCACCATATGAGATAGAGGATGTATTTGAATCTCAATTAAAAAGTAGTACGTTACTATCTAGTCGGAACTATTATAAAGAGCTTGAAGGAATAATGAAGGAAATAGCAGAGTTATTACTGCCAAACCAATTGTTGAATCAAAAGAAAAGTTCCATTTTAAGTGGATTTCGATTTCGGAAGTCTGAAAATTAAGGAGGGGTGAAGAAAGATGCAAAAATTTATTATAGGGGCCGCCTCAATATTATTATTTGTTGGCTGTTTATTCTTAATGACAGATATGATTATTGGAGATACAACACACACAGATAATAAGTCTGCATCAGAACGCGCTGGAAGTACAGCAATGGATAAAGCCGTAAAAGTAGGTGTTTTACGAGCGCAAGAAGAAATTGCTATTGAACCAGGTATCGCAAAGAAAGAATTTGAAAAGTCTTATAAACAAAATGCAACATTTAAGGATCCTGCATCAAAACGAGAGTTTTCTGTACATGCTGTACAAGAGCAACCTGCAATGATTGCGGTTGAAGGAGAAGCGGAAGCTGCTAGTTATACGAAACAATTTGATGAAAAGAAAGGTAACATTAAGAGTAACGCAAGACACATATTTATTTATGAAGCAGATTCTGACAACAAGAAAGCTGGAGGAAACGTGAAATAAATAAGAAAAAGTAGGTGTGTAAGAAATGCAAAATACAGTAACAACAGCGCTTTTTCTAACGCTTTCTTTATTATTGATAACTCTTATACCAGAAGGTGTACTGTATGGAATGCAGTTAGTAAAAGCACATGATTTTGCTTCTAGTACAGTAGAGTTAGCAGAACAAACAGGTGGTTTTCAGTACACATATGAAGGAAAAAACGTAAATCTAATTCCTGATATAGAGAAGAAAATGAAAGAGCAGAATATGGATGGATGGAAATATGAATATACTAAAGGGCGCGTGGATCATAATCAGCCGTTAAATTTTAAGATAAAAGCTGAACATCACTTCTTTATTTTTAAAATGATAGGGATTGATAGTGTGAAAGCACCAATATGGGCTAACAAAGATGGAATGGGACAAATCTATTTCCGTTGAGAATATCAATATATATAAAGAGTTAAAAACTATACTGAAAAGTGTAGTTTTTTTACTAGAAATAAATATTTATAAATAAATATATAAAAATACTTTACAAGCCTATTTTTATATGGTAATATTTTCCATATAGAACAGCGGTTATAAAAAAACGCTAATTTATAAATTTATATGTTAAAGTATCTGGATTTTATATTTAAATTCGATACAATAAAGGAATCTATTAAAAAACTAATATACTTGGAGGAACAAACAATGGCTAACAAATTTTTAAAAACAGCAACAGCATTAACAATTATGGGTACATCATTACTAGGAGCAGGAGCATTTACTGCTAAGGCTGATAACACAGACTCATTAAAATTCAGTGATGTTCCAGCAAATCACTGGTCTACAAAAGCAATTTATGATTTAACAAATCGTAAAGTAGTACAAGGATACGGAAATAATATCTTTGGTTTTGGTGACAACGTAACTCGTGGGCAAGTTGCTCGTATGATTTATATGTACGTTAAACCAGCAGATGCAGATGCTAGCTTCAAAAATCCATTTACAGATATTAGAGGACACCTGTTTGAAAAAGAAATTAGAGCACTTGCTAAAGCAGGTCTAGTAAATGGTTATGGTGAAGGGAAATTCGGTCCAGATGATGTCTTAACTCGTGAACAAATGGCGCAAGTACTTACAAATGCTTTCAAGTTCAAAGCTACTAAGACAACTTCCTTTACTGATATTGATAAAAACTCATGGGCATTAAAAGCAATTAGTGCATTAGAAGAAAATGGCGTTACTATTGGTACAGGAGGTAAAATGTATTCACCATATGCACATGTAACTCGTGAACAATATAGCCAGTTCTTATATAACTCTATTAATGCAGTAGAAAAAGAGACTAAGCCAGAAGTGAAGCCAGATCCAAAACCTGAAACAAAGCCTGAAACAAAGCCAGAAGAAAAACCAGAAGTGAAACCAGAAGTGAAACCAGATCCAAAACCTGAAACAAAACCAGAGGAAAAACCAGAAGTAAAGCCAGATCCAAAACCTGAAACAAAACCAGAGGAAAAACCAGAAGTGAAACCAGATCCAAAACCTGAAACAAAACCAGAGGAAAAACCTGAAACTAAGCCAGAGACAAAGCCAGAAGTACCAGCAGGCTTAGATGCTAGTTTAGCAAATGAGAAATTGGTTTATTATCCAGAAGCATTAAAAAACCCAATAGTACAGAAACAAGTATCTAGTGAAGCTCAGAGTATCATCAAAGATATTAATAGTACCTATAGTACAAGCTTAAAATATAAAGAGATTGGTGGTTCTATTGATTTATTAGATAGTAATATGTATCTACCAGAAGGTTCTATTGGAGCACAATTTTCTGTAGTTGGAAGTTCAGGTGATTTTAAAATATATTTCCTAGATAACAACAAAGCGACTGTTGAATTAGCGAAACAATGGACTACTTTACTAAGTGGCTTAAATCTAGATAAGGAAATTCAAGAAACGGTTGATGCACGAAAAATAAACAACTATGAAAAAGGAAACTATAAAATTCGCATTGGACAATCTATGGCTGATCACACAATGTATGTAGACGTTCATTCTAAATAATGATATAATAATTTATAATTATAATAAGATAAACAAATGATATGCGTGAAGGACAAACCTTACGTACCTAACCAATGGTACAGGTTTGTCCTTTTTTATGTTTTAGGGGGGAAAATAATGAAAATAAAAAGTAAACTACTGTTGGTTTGTACTTCTGTTTTATTAGCGATGCCTACAATGGTCGAGGCAAAAAATGCCGATGTACCTTTTCTGAATGGAAATGAGGATAAGTTTCTTAAGTCAAAAGATTTACAAATGCAAGGTAAATTCTATCGATTTGGAAGAGATTATGCACCACCTGGTATAGATTTAGCGTACAAAGGAGACCTTCACTATCCGGCTGTTTACAATGGTTCTTTTAGTTTTGAAAACCCACAAGCAAACTTGGTACAAAGAGAAGACCTAAGTGAGCCTTTTGTGCGGATTTCAAACGATGGTTATTGGAATAAGGCTGTCACAGTGGGAGATCGGATGGTTACAGAAATCGAAAGAGTGAATAATGGTGTTATATCTGATAAATATTGGGGAAATCCTAAATTTGTTTTAGATAATATAAACAGTCATGTCATTTTTAATAATACAGGTTCTGAGAATTATGGAGCATTTTACTGGATTCGTGATATAGCTTACCTTTCTGGTGGATATGCAGGTGCTGGCGGCGTAAATGGAATAAATAAATATAACCTATGGTATGTACGATCTAGTAAACCTGAAATAAAAGATTTTAAAGCTTCTAATGGTAAGAAGGATACACCTGTTAAGTTTACATTTAACGGTTTCGAGTACGTAAGTAAAGATAAAGGATATACAGAACGTGGTCCCAAACTCGATATAGGTAACCCTTATTCATCGATAGCGGGTGAACGGAATCGTGTGAAATGGCTGTTGGATATCACTAAAAATGGTGAAAAAGTGCATCATCAAGAAAATTACTTGCGCTCAACGCCACAAAAAGATAATCAAAAACCAAATGAAGGTGATGCAGGACGATTTACGAAAGAAGATATAAGTTGGCAACCTCAGATGTGTGGTCGATATACGGCAAAATTAAAAATTATTGATGGAGTTCAAAGGGATTCAAATGAGAAAACAGTTGATTTCATTGTAGATGGAAACTGTGGTACAGAAGTAACACCTAATCCAGATCCAGGTGATGAAGATGATTTTAAATATAAAATTGATTTCTCTGCTGACCGAATTGAAGGAGAAACAGCAAGAGAAGGAAAGAATATAAAAACAAGAATAGATGTATCACGTGATAATTTTAAACCGGAACGTGACCAATATAGAGCAAAGGTGAATAATAATATTAATAAATCTCAACAGGAAGTATATAGCGCTGAATCAGGTAGGGACAGTGCACAGTCTAGTTTGAGTTATTGTCGTCGTAATCCAATTCATGAGAAAGATGAAAAAGGCAATGATTACTACATTGATAGAGACTGTTCTTGGGAAGAAAATAGATTAGACGATGCTGCAAGTAGACTAGATACAGCAAGACAGAAACTAGAAAAAGAGAAAAATAAAATTAAAAAGTTAGATTCATTAGAAGCAAAATATGCAAATCCTGAAACAGTAGTCGTGCTCAAGCATAACGGACAACAAGTAGCGTCACAACAGGTAAGGTTAACTGAGGGAGAAAAGAAAACCTTGAACCTTGGCTGGCAACATCAGGGGAAAGGAACAATTCAGGCAGAAATTAACCCTGCTGGTAACCGTCTAGATATAGAAGAAACCACATACAAAAATAATCCTATTAAAACAGCTATCTATACACCATCTCATGAAAAAGGGATGTGCGGAGTAACGAGTGTAAAAGGTGTGGTAGAAACAGTAAGTGAACGTGTGTCAAAAGAGGATACAGTGGGAGAAATGTTCTATGAAACATTAAGTGGAAGTATTGATAATTTAGCACCATCTAAGCTCCATGCTGGGTATGGTTTTTCTTATGAAGTTAATGGGAAATACAAAAATGATTGGAATGCCAATTATCCAGGTGTATTTACAAAAGCAACGGCACAGTATCCATTTGCAGATGAAGGACTAAAAACAACATATGATTTAGAGAGTGTTTCTAATAATGGCGTAACATCAAAATTCTTACCTAAAAATATGTATTTGTCTGAAATAACGGGACATGTCTTTGATAGTAAAAGACCAACTAAGTCTTTATATTGGGATGGACAAGAGAAAATTATTGATGGTGGACAAAAATGGTATGCACCATTAAAGACGAAAGATGGGAAGTATTCTTTCAATGTGGAGACAAATCCTGCCGGTGTGAATGAAATGAGCTTGTGCCTGACAAATGAGGTAGAAATTAAAGGTGTCGCGTATGATGACTTTAAGAAGAGAAGGGTGCTTGCAGACCTCCCATTCCCTGTACAAACGCCTGGATGGAACTGGGTTGGAAAAGAACACATAATTACAGACTTATCAAACTGGTACTACATGAAGAATAAAAATTAGTTAAATAGTATTATATAATTAGTTGAATCGATAAAAAGTATATAATCCTTCTTAAACTAGTAGCTGAATGGATAAACCAAAGGCACATCCCTTAATGAGGTGTGCCTTTTTTACGTAGAAAGGAGAATTTTCGAATGGATAATAATAAAAAACAGCGTATGAAACGAACGATTTTTATTGGAGTTATCGCAATGATTATCTCGCTATATATTGGAAGTGAATTTCAGGATCGGAATGGGACAAGTTATGCTCCTGCAAAGTATTTTGAAACGGGAACAAAATTGATTTCGTTTTAATAATAATGTCTTTTTTATCAACTATTGCGGTTAAATCTGCATGACATGTACAATAGTTGATGTTATAATAAGTGTAGAAGTATTATAACAATAGTTTTTGCATAAACTAAAGAAGACGAGATGCTCCAACATCTCGCCTTATGTAACTGTTACCGCAAGGTGGCTAGTTGCTAAAAAAGTTTATTTTTTCTTAGAACCGCCCTTCACTGAACCGCACCCAATTTGTTAGACAAATAACTAACAATTGGAGGTGCGGTTTTATTATGTCTAGAAAATATAAATTCGAATTAAAAAGAAATGCCGTTGAACATTATTTAAATACAAATGATTCTTTTAAAGTGACTGCCAAAAAATATCAAGTCAGTATATCGTTATTAAAAGAGTGGGTGGCACGTACTAGAGAACAAGGAATAGAGTCCTTAAACTCTAAATGTACAAGGTATGACATTCAGTTTAAAATGGAAGTATTGAATTTTATGAACAATACAGGAGCTTCGCCCCTACAAGCGGCCGCTATGTTCAACGTTCCATCTCCTCGTACCGTTAGGAAGTGGCGATCAATGCTAGAATCACAGGGGATAGATGCTCTTCGTAAAACAAGTAAGGGGTACTCCACTGTGAAGAAGAAACAGGCTATTGCACCTAAGAAAAAACAAAATATTAACTCTCAAAATGATTTACAAAAAGAAATTGAATACTTACGCATGGAAAATGCTTATTTAAAAAAGTTACACGCCTTAATTCAACAAAAACAACAATCTCTGAAAAAGACAAAGCACACATAATATATGAGTTAAGGCATGAATATAAAATTATCGACTTGATTAAAGCGGCTGAAATGGCTCGTAGTACATATTATTACTGGGTGAAACAAATGAGTCGTGAAGATAAATATAACGAGGTTAAAGAAAGTATTAAGCAGATTTTTCAGGAACACCAAGGGCGATATGGCTATAGGCGTATCACACTTGAATTACGTAATCAGGGCTATACCATTAACCACAAAACCGTCCTTCGCTTAATGAATCAATTAGGGTTAAAATCGTTGGTAAGAATCACTAAATACCGCTCTTATCGCGGGAAGGTTGGGAAGGTAGCGCCAAATGTCTTGAAGCGTGATTTCAAGGCCTCTAAGCCTAATGAAAAGTGGGTTACAGATGTTACTGAAGTTCATTTGTTTGGTGAAAAACTCTACCTATCTCCTATTCTAGACTTGTTTAATGGTGAGATTATTTCCTATAATATTGAGAAACGCCCTACATTCCTTCTAGTCGAAAGGATGTTAGATAAGGCTTTAAAATGCTTGGATAAAGAAGATACTCCTATCCTTCATTCAGATCAAGGTTGGCACTATCAAATGGATAGATATCAATATATTTTAAGAGAAAATAATATAACTCAAAGTATGTCCCGTAAGGGAAATTGCTTAGATAATGCAGTCATTGAAAATTTCTTTGGCTTATTAAAATCTGAATTACTTTATCTTAAAGATTTTGAAAGTATGGAACACTTTAGGGAAGAACTAGAGAATTATATTTATTATTACAATAATAAAAGGATTAAGGCAAAATTAAAAGGATTGCCTCCTGTAAAATACAGAATTCAATCCTTATTAGCTGCTTAAATATATGTCTAACTTTTCGGGTCCAGTTCACACACGCTTGCAGGCATTGTGGGTGGTTCTTTTCGTTTTTCGTCGCTTTTTTCGTGCTTTCTTCCAAGACGTTGATAGGTATTTACCTACTCGTTTTGCAAAAAAAACAGCGACTTCTCTAGCAATTACTTTTAAAATTTCAATTGCTATCGTGAAAAGTATTTCCATGCGATCACCTCCTTTCTCCATAAAATGAAAGAGAAAGGATAGCAACCAACCACCCTGAAATATTCAGTTACGTTATATTAATTATACCATATTTACGGGTGGGTTAATAGCTTAAAAACCTTGATATGACAATGTTTTTAAGGGTTTTTGAGTTTTGAAATCAGAGGTTTGAAATGGTAAAAATAATATTTTTTTTAGAAATGATTGACATATAACTCTATATATCATAATATTGAAATTGTAATATTAAAGAAACCAAATCCAACATTTTCATATAGACTTTAGATTAGCTAAAAGGACACACCTAAGGCGCATTATGCCATAGGTGTGTCCTTTTTTTGCGTTTAAAGGCTACATAAGGAGGAATACAAACATTGAAGCCATCTAAGTTTCAAAAGAAGCAGATTGTTGCGGTAGGTCTAGCCGCTGCAACAGTAGCGGGTATCTATGGATACAATCATTTCGCAGTAGAAAATGCTGTAAAACCAACAAAGATTGTTGTAGCCGCAAAGGATATACCTGCACATACAGAAATTAAAGAAGACATGCTAGTGGAACGAACTTTACCTGGTGATGCGATTCCCCCAAATGCATTACGTGTAAATAAAAAAGAGGTTGTAGGTAAGTGGACAAATGATGGGCAACCCATTACAGAAAATAGCTATCTCTTTAAAAACAAAGTAGTAAAGAAAGAGGAGTTACCGGACTCTGCTATTTTAAATTTGAAAGATGGAGAAGTTGCTTTTCCGTTACTCGTTGATTTGGAAACAAGTTCGGGGAATAGTATTATCCCAAACACGTATGTGGACTTGTATTTCAAACAAGTTGTGAAAGAAGGAGACAATGAGAAGGTTGTCTTTGGTGGTCTGTTCCAACGTGTACGTGTGACGGCTGCAAAAGATAGCAATACAGAAGATGCATTTGTGCTAGAAAAGAAAGAATCAAAAGAGGAACAAGAAGGAAAACAAAAGCCTAAAGTAACGCGATTATACACACTGGCTGTTTCCCCTGAACAACTTCAATACTTAAATCGTGCAAAAACACTTGGAGATGTCATTCCTGTTGCAGTTGGACAAAAGGTGGAGCAAACAGGGAAAGAATTAGAACCAGCTGAAGGATTCTCACAAATATCTGATCAAAAGAACATTTTAGACTATGTAGAGAAGCATTCGACTAATCCAATTTCTAAAAATGTAAAAGAGTATGTAGCACAGTATCTGAATGAATCTAAGTAAGAAAGGGGTTATTAAGATGGAGCGGCAAGCAAGAATCATTGCCTTTTATGCAACAAACGAAAATGTAGGGAAAAGCACATTAAGTATTGCGATGGCAAATGAATTAGCTCATTTAGGGAAAAAGGTGCTTTATGTTGAAGCAGACCAAGTAAGACCTAGCTTTGCGGTTGGAACTGGTCTTAGCCACGATAGTAAAAACATCTTAGAACTTGTAAGAAAAGAAAATGAATACAATCTCTCGCAATATATTTGTACCAAGCAAGATTTATTAGAGAGAAAAATGAATCCAAGGTTGATGCAAAAATTGCACGATAAGATGGATTTTCTAGTGTTTCCATCAGGTTATAACTTAGCTCAATTCCCAGAGATTCAAAACAAAGAACTGTTTGTAACGACATTTATAGAATCACTTGTAGATACAGAATACGATTCTATCATTCTATCAGTACCAACTGAATTATCTGAGGTTCTGAGTTATCCAATCCTATACCAATCAGACCTTGTAATTCATGTGTTAAACGGCAACCCTCGTGGTGCAATAGCAATTAAAAGAGAATTACAACTACTAGAAGAAGCAAAGCTAACATTGCCTCGTATGATTCATGTTTTAAATATGGGAGATGAGGATTATGTAGAAGATATTGAAAAGCTTTCTTCCCAAAAAATTGCGGTGACAATTCCGTATGACAGGGATCGTACGAGTTATGAATGGGGGATGCAGTTTGGTTCCCCGCAAATTAATACAAAGGTCCATCACATTATGGAAGCAGCTGGTCTTGATATTCCAACCCAGCATACATCCTCTATGAAAAAGGGTCTCTTTGGTTTACGAAATTAAAAGGGAGGCAGTAGTATGTGGGGCTATTTACAGGGAAAACAAGTCGCCTTAAAGCGAAATCGAGTTGATTTATATCATTTTGGTTATATGATTCGTTCCAAATCAGCTCGAAAGTTAGGAACAACTACAGCTCAACAAATTAAAGATATCACGGATGAAATTCGTGCATTTTTAGTAAAAGACCATCGTGATATTTTAAGCGAATCTTTTATGAATAAAGAAAAGAGAGCAGCTGTAGAACAAATCATTAAAAGCTTTCTATTAAGTAATCAAGTCGTCATTTCAGATGTACCTTCTGAACAATTATTAAATATGGTATGTGATGATATTGTGGGATTTGGAATTATAGAACCTTTAAAAGAAGATCAGGATGTAACCGATATTTATATCAATGGTACAAAAGAAATTATTTACGAAAAAATTGGAGAGGGAGAGTTAACATTCCCTTACCGATTTGAGACGGAAGAAGAGGTAAAGGCTTTAGCCTATAAGATGGTAAATAGTACGTCAGAGTCATTAAATACAGCAAAACCATATGTGGACTGCGTGTTTCCCTATATCCGTATCAATATTGCTTTAGATGAACTTGGGGGACTCGGGACAACAATAACGATTCGTAAGAATGCAGATCATCTTCGTGCTTCTGAAGAGCGAATGTTATCTACTAATCAAGCGTCAAAAGAGATGTTGGGCTTTTTGGCTGCAGCCGTGAAAGCCAAAATGAATATTCTAGTCGCTGGAGCAACAGGGACAGGGAAATCAGAGTTTATGAAATTTCTTGCTTCTCATATTCCGAAAGGAAAGAAAAAAGAACGTACTCTTGTAGTAGAAGATAACCCTGAATTATATTTGCATCGAATTTTTCCAGAACATCACTTTGTTCCGATGCAATGTAGGGCATCGGAAGTAGAAGAAAATGCAATTGATTTTGATAGATTGTTAACGAATGCACTACGTCAAGGACCAAAGCGATTAATTGTAGGGGAATCGAGGGGTAAAGAAGCATTAAAAATGATTAACTTTTTCCAAACAGGCCATCCTGGCTTTACCTCTGTCCATGCAAGAAGTGCCATAGAAGCAGTCAGACGTTTAATGCTCATGTGTCTGCAAAGTGGTGCGAATATTGATGCCCAGTATTTATATGAATTAATTTCACAGACATTCGATGTGATTGTCTTTTTAGAAAAGAAAGATGATGGGAATCGTTATATTACAGAGATGATTGAATTATTAGATTATCGAGGTGATATACAGTTTAATGAACTTTCTCAGTTTATCCCGACATACGAGGAACAGGATGAGATAAATGAAAACATAGGAAAAATTCATGGACAGCACATTATTACAGGGAAAATGTCAGCTAAAATGGAGAAAAAATTCCGTTCTGCTACTTCTGTAAATCCAGCTCTTTATGCACCGTTCCTATCACAACAGGAGGTGCAGTATGCATAGTTTGTTCGCCTATGGATGTATATTATTAATCTTTATTAGTGTAGTATTACTTGTTTTACTTTTTGCAAAATCTAAAGGTTCTGCACTTTCCCAATTTGTACAAGAAAATGAGAAAGAAGAAAGGCGCTTGGAATTAAGGAATATTAAAGGCATACGAATGTATCTTCCACAATCTGTTATCCAAGAAGCCCAAAAGTACGAGTGGAAATTGACGAAAAGCATGTACTGGGTATATACGATTCTTTCCGGAATGAGTATAGCAGCAATATTCTACTTCTCCTTTGGAAGAGATCCTTTTACACTGATTTCTGCTTTATGTGGATTTTTAGTTCCGAAATTTCTTCTCTATCGAAGAAAAAAACGTTACTACTTAGTTGTCATTGACCGTCTTTCTATTTATATGAAGGCAGTAGCGAATGCGCTTCAAATTAGTAATAACGCTAAACGCGTGTTAGTACAAGTAAAGCCAATGATGCATGAGAGCATTCAAGAAGAAATAGAAAAAGTTTCTCTTTTATTAGAAGGTGGAACTACAATGCACCGTGCATTTAAAGGATTCAATGAAACTTTTAATTTTAGAGAATTGGTTTTCTTCCATGAAATGTTGGAAGTGTGTAGTCGAGAAGGCGGATCGAATTCAGTACAAGTCTTATTAGATATTGCAGAAGATTTCGAAAAACAAAAGTTATATTTGGCAAGATTACGTTCTAGTTTGTCACAAGCACAACGTGCGTTTGTACAGAATTGCTTAATCGTGATTGCCATGCCGATTGTGATTATGTTGATGTCAAAAGAAGCATATGGATTTGTAGCAGGCTCTATGATGGGGAAAATTGCATTAGCGGTAAATATGTTCATTGTATTTTTCTTAGCGACCCGTGTAGAAAAGATTGCAAATTATAATCCAACAGAAAGAGGGGAATAAATTGGCTACGATTCTAGCTTTAGTGGTATTCGTTGTCATGTACTGGGTATTCTCTACCTTTCTACAAAGTAAAAAAGACAGCGGTAGCCTACTTACAAACTATGTAGAAAATGCAAAACGAATTGAAAAAAAGAATTTAAATCAAATGATGCTCGCTCCCTTCCAGTCGCTATCACATAAGTATCTGACAGAAGAAAAGAAAGAGCTGATCCAGAAAAAATTAGAAGAAGCTGGTTTGGATACGAAACCAGAAGAATATTTGAAAATGAAGGTAGCATATCCCATCATTTTCACCTCTGTTTTCTTGATATGTACAGTGTTTCACGATTACTACTTATTTAAAGTGGGCGTTTTGATTTCACCACTGCTTTATTTCTATCCAGATTATCTATTAAAGATAAGAATCAAGCAGGCGATAGAAGCAAGGAAGTTCGAATTACCGGAGTATTTAATTCCTATGCTGCAGTTGTTAAAAACACATACAACATTAGAAGCAGTAAAAAAGGCGCAGATATATGCTGGAAGACATCTTCGACCGTATGTATCTACACTTACAGCGGAATTAGAAATGTATGCGGGTTCGGATCAACCATTTAGAAACTTTGCAGCTGCCTTAAATAGTCCAGAGGTAAATACCTTTACAATTGCATTGCAACAAGCACAAAAAACGGACAAGGTACAGAGTCTACGTATTATGGATGCACAGATTAAAATGATGCGTGAGTTAAAACATGAGAACTATAATCGTCTCATTCAAAATAAGCCAATGGAAATGAATAAATTTAACGTTGCGCTTATTGGATGTATGCTTACTTCTCCGATGGTCATTCTTATTCAATCCTTAATGCAAGGATTTGCAAGTATATAGAAAAACATTATTCAAAATGGAATAGGTAAAGGAGCAAAATATATGCTAACGAAAATGAAGAATTGGGTAAAAAATGAAGACTCACAATTATCATCAGAAAATGGTATGTTAATCGCCTTGGCGGTAATTATTGTGCTAGTAATTGGACCATTTGTATGGAAAGCAATCCAAGGCGGCTATGATACAATTCTAGCTCGATTCACAAAAGCATCAAGCAATGCAGATGTGAATACTTGGAACAAGTAATAAAAGTTTTAGGTTCATGATGTTTATTATGTATATAGTTCAAATAAATGAATAAGGGAGATTCAATCATGTTAGCAAAAATGAAAAATTGGTTAAAAAATGAGGATTCACAACTATCATCAGAAAACGGTATGTTAATTGCCTTGGCGGTCATTATCGTATTAGTAATTGGGCCGTTTGTATGGAAAGCAATCCAAGGTGGTTATGATACGATCCTGGCACGATTCACAAAAGCATCAAGCAATGCAGACGTAAATTCTTGGAATAAGTAATAAAAGATTTAAATAATTAAGTTCTTATTTTAGTAAATTCTTAAAATCGATATATAAAGGAGACGAAATGTAATGTTAGCAAAAATGAAGAATTGGTTAAAAAATGAGGATTCACAACTATCATCAGAAAACGGTATGTTAATTGCTTTAGCGGTCATTATTGTATTAGTAATTGGGCCATTTGTATGGAAAGCAATCCAAGGCGGTTATGATACAATTCTAGCTCGATTCACAAAAGCATCAAGCAATGCGGATGTAGATTCTTGGAACAAAAAATAAATTTTAATTGAAAATAAGAGGGGGCGTGTTTTATATAGCTCCCTCCTTTTAAAATATAAGGAGGTACTATGATGAAATTCAGTAAAGTAATGATTCCTACATTAGCAACATTAGCCCTTGGCATGTCATTAATTAGTACACCTGCAAGTGCAGCAACAACAGCTGATACAAAACTAAATCAAAGTATAACAGGTGGGGAACATAATATTGCTGTTACACCAGTTAGTAACTTTAACGCGGTAACACTAAGTGGAGAAACGCAAGTGACACATGCAAATCCTGGTGTGCTAACAGTGACAGATGCAACTGGTTCAGGGAATGGTTGGAGAATCAATGTGAAAGCAGATCAATTTAAAGTGAGTGGAGATGCAAAGTCAAATCGGACACTTCCAAAGGGTTCCTTAGTTTTGAATAGTGGTGGTGCTGCTATAACGAAAGTAGGAGGGACAAGTTCACCCAATCCAGAGTTTAAAACGACTAACTTTATTATAGATACTGATAATCAAGTTACGATTTTAAGTGCGAAAAAAGATGAAGGTATGGGGAAATATAATGTTAGTTTCAATGATAAGTCTCTAGCTTTAACGTTAAATCCACATAGTACGTATGTTGAGAATAAGGCTGGTGCTACCTCATATGAGTCAAAACTGACATATTCTATTGTAACAGGACCTTAAAAGAAATTTATTATATAGAAGGGAATCACGTATGTATGATTCTCTTCTGTACATAGAAAGAAGGGGCAGAATGAAAAGCTATGTATATAAAATTTTAATTAGTATTTTGGTTGTGATTATATTCATTTTAAGTATAAGCTTAAAACCTTTTAAAGTAGTTTATGCAGAAGAAAAACAAGATAGTTTACCATTTGATGTAAGCATTCATGTCCCGGATAATCAACTAGGCGATATAAAAAATTATTTTAATTTACAGGTGAAAAAGAAACAGAATCAAACAGTAAAAATGGATGTACACAATAAAGCTAATACTCCAATCAAAGTCAATGTAAAAGTTGCTAACGCTCTCACCTCTACAAATGGAGGTATTATGTATGTACCAAATCGTGAAGTCTCACAAAGTATATTAACAGATACAGATTTCTATATGGATCAGTATGTACAAGCTCCTGACGCTGTTAACTTAGAGGGGAATCAAACGAAAACTATAGAGGTACATTTAACGACACCAAATCAAGATGGAGTGTTTTTAGGAGGATTATTATTTGAGTTAGCCCACGATACTAAAGCACAGAAGCTTGAAAAGGACGGATTGAACTTTTCTGTACATAATCGCATTGAATATGCGGTAGCAATACAATTGAATAATGAAGAGACTGAAAATTCAGTTAGTAAAGAACATCTTAAACTAAATGGCACAACTGTAGAATCTTATCCAACACAACCACAAGTCCATGCACTTATTCAAAATACAAATGCAAATATTGTAAGGGATGTAGCAGTTTACTATGAAGTTTTATCACAGGATAACGTTCTATTTCATGGTAATATTCCAGCGTTCAATGTAGCGCCAAAATCTAAGGTAGGATTAGCAATCCCATGGAAAGCGAAAGAATACAAAGATGGAAAGTATACACTAAAAGTCACTATAAAAGAGAATGGTATACCAAAAATATTTACAGAACAGATACGCATAACTGCTTCTAATGTAACAGAGTATGCGGAACAAACAGGTGCAATAAAAGTGTTGCCTGGATATTCTAATCAAATATATATAATAGCCGCTGGTGTTTTTATATTAATTATTTCAATGTTTGTATTTGTATGGTGGAGAAAAAAACATGCAAGTCAGAAGGAGCAAAATAAGGCAGCTTAGATAGCGTAAAAATGGAATGGGGGAGGAAACAGTGAAATGGGGGAAGATTCTTACTTCGATCATACTTTTAGGTGTATCGTGCGTAATTAGTGATTCAAAAGATAACTCTGTATTAGCTGATCAAATAGTAAAACAGCAAAGTGGTATTCCAACACTCACTGCAAGTGGAAAAGAAAATGAAGTGAAGCTAGAATGGGCGATTGATATCTTAGAGCAGGACGTCTTATGGAAAATTGATTTTAATAACCCCAAAGACGTTAATTTGATGAGTGGTTGGGGAGAGTTTTACGGAAACGGGAATCAAAGTTTACAATCTGAAGTCTTTTATCCAAATGGTACAGATACTAGTGGATACAAAGTATTTGATACAAAATCGGGAGGGAATCGTGTCTTATATCCTTATACAGTAAGAGAGAGTTCCATTGCTGTTTTTAAGCGATTAAACGTACCTAATAATGCTTATATTTCAGCAACGTTTAAAGCAAAGTCACAAGGATTAGGAAGAATTAGTTTCTATGGTGATGGAGGCTGGGAAACAGGGAGAGAATTTGACTATTATAATGCTACTGTTTTGAAAGATGTTCCAGGCGGTTCAAAAGAAATAGAAATTAGTAATATCTCTTTGTTTCCAGAGAAGGAACCGGGTACCAACATACCAAGGGATAGAAGACATATAACTTCGGATATAAACAAAGATGTGTATCAAGATTCCCCTATGATTGAAAAGGTAATACCGTATCAGGATGGTTCTGGAAAGGGAAAGATAATATTAAATAGTCCTATTGTGACCCCGATGAAACAAGGTGATCGCCTAAAAACAAGAAAATGGGCAGCACCTATCCAATTACCAAATAATCGTACGATCACAAAGAATGATTCTAATAAAGATATAAATGGATGGTCTACGTTTAGTATGAATACTCAAGTTGCAAATAATCCGTTTTATATTACCGAGCAACGAGGTGTAACTTTTTATATGCTTGCTTATTCAGAAGGGATTACCTATGTGGATGAGTTAAAAGTGGGATATGCATCGGAAGCGGAAGTATACAGGGGAAATCAGCAAATATATAAGGGTAGACTCTCTGACTATGTAGATAAAGAAGCAAAAGATCAGGCAGTGCCAACAACACCTGAAAGCTTCCAATTTGAAAATAGAGAACTGAAAGAAACTAAAGTAACGTTTGCCCCTGCTAAAGATGAAGGGAGTACCTATCATTATAAAATTCGTGGAGTTGGCAGGAATGGCGTTTCGGATTTTTCTAAGGAAGTTCCTGCAACTGTAACAAGTGGTGTAAAGGGATATGAATATGTAGTGAATGATAAATCCGACACTTCACTTGATAAAGTGGGTGGTGTTCAGTTTACAAATCAGACTAGCATTCAGTTTCCAACTGATTATGCGAAACCACAATATGTACATATCCGTACAGTAGATAAAGCTGGGAATAAAAGTACGACGAAGCATATATCTACAACACAAAAAGGACGAGTAGACATGCTTACTGTTCCTAAAAGTGTAGAGTTTACTCCTATTCAACTAAATGGAGAAAAGCAAAATTCATTTGGTACATTAGGGAAACTCATGATACATGATAGTCGAAATCAAGCGGATGGATGGAGATTGAATATGACAATTTCTCCATTTACAGAGCCGAATATTGCAAAACAATTGCCAAAGGGTTCTTTATCCTTAAAAAATCAGGTAAGTATAACTAAAGTAAAAGGTCCAGAGACAGGGAAACCTATCATACAAATTCCAAGTACACCTATTGATACTGGGGCGGCACACACTATTATACGGGCTTCAAAAGATGTAGCAATTGGAGAATATCAAGTCGATTTTGGACAAAATGGATTACAACTGCAGTTAGATCCAGGGACAACTTATGTAGGGAAGAATCGGCAAGCTACTTATACTTCTACGGTCACCTGGTCTCTAGTGAGTGGACCGTAATAATTCATTAAAATAGGAAAAAATAAGGAGAAAAAATTATGAGTATATATGTAATAGGAATACTACTAGGATATATGGCCCTGAATGTATTTACTGATTTGAAATATAGAAAAACGAAAAATATATGGCATTTGCTATTCTTAATTGTAGGTATAGGAATCACGTATTTTGCTGGAATAAGAACAGGGAAAGAGATTGTGATTGTACTAGCTATGGCATTAGCGTGTGGTTTGTTGTTAGAGACATTTAAATTTTCTTCACCCGGTGATACAAAAATGCTTGTGGTGGTAGCTATATATGTTAGTAATTTAGTGGAAGAATCAGCAATCCTTACTGCTATTACATTAACAGCTTTCCATTTACTATTCTTTTGGATTGCTAGTGTGTATCGATTAATTAAAATTTTGGGGTTTGTGGGGGCGTTTAAAGACCAATTGGAGCATGCTGCTTCTATATTTGGGGCAAAGCTACCAAAGAAAGAAATACAGCTGATACAGAGCTTTCCGGGGGCTTGTTCTATTTTATTAGGAGCAATTGTATATGTTGCTTTCACTTTTTATCAAAACGGAGGTATTTTAGCTTGAATAGTAGAATCATTCATCAAAGAGAAACGTATATTTACTTCACGATATTCGCATTAGTAGGGGTACTTATTACCAATATGTTTATTAATATGGTGTTTATACTAGCGTATCCGTTACTTATCGGATTAATTGTACAGGTTGTCTTGCTTCAGAAGATAAAAAAACCGTTTTATCGGAGCGGAAAAGAATTAACGGAACAGTTAAAACTAAAAAACATATTCCTAGTAGAATCAAATATTTTAGGAGATGAAGAAGGAACAGTTTATGAGGTGCATCAAATGCCTTTTACATTCTCTAATGGATTAATTAATAAAGACAAGACTTATAAAGTGATAAAACAAGAGTATGAGAGAAAAGTCAAAGAGGATTTAACGAAAATTGCAAAATGGCAAGTTACAACAAAAGCTAGGCTTGTTACTACAACACATTTTCGTTTATATACAATTTGGCAGAAAAATAGTACAGGCTATCAATTAAAAAAAATAGAGGATTGTATTGATCCATATGCCAAGATGAACATTATACAATGGATGATTGCTTCCTTCTGTACGACTGGTCGTATTAAGTACGATAAAAAACCAAAAGAGTGGGCAAGTTATGAATGGATTACTTTAAGATAAATAAAAAAGACAGAAAAACTTCTGTCTTTTTTATTTTGGGCTTAAAATATGAAGTCAAAATGAATATATTAAATAGTGTAATAGATAAAATATTCGAAGGAGTAGATTTAATTGACTGATTTACCAATGATTTTAGGAATGCTATTTTGGTTAGGATGGGCTTTATTCTGCTGTTTAGCTCTTTTTAGAGCAAAAGATGAAAATAAGTACTTAAAAAGCCTCATGTTTAGTATGTTTATGACTATGTTAGTAATTAAGATGGGTGGATATTAATAGAGAATGTGTAGGGGGAATTTCCTGCCGTGTAAAATTAGTAGTTATTTATTTATCCCCTAAAAAAAGATCTCCATATAAAATGGAGGTCTTTTAAAATGACGATGAGATATGACTCAATATCTCGTGTAGGATACTTTAATTATACATGATTTCAAGAAAGTGAAAAAGAATATGCACGATATAACTATAAAATATTTGAAATGCTAAATTGTTAAAAATAGTATGCTTTTATGATTTATGTAATTATTCTTCTTGGTTGTGACATTTTTATTGGAGAATCGATTTTAAGATCATCAGGTGCATCAGGTACAAATTCATCACAAAAATAATTATGATAATTTGCTATCCATGAATATTTTTTTAGTAATTTATGATTATTTGCATAGGTATGTAATGCACTTAAAATCTGATTACGATGTGTTTCTAAATGGGGGAAGAATGGTGTGAAATCCCCATTAAACGCTTCTTCCTCGTACAATTCAAATAAAACATATAGGTAATTTAAAAACCACTCTCCGTCCATATCCTCAAGCAGTTCAAAATAAAAAGGGTTATCATATTGTGATGGGTAATAAGCCATATATTTATGTACTTGTTCTATACTTTTTTCACCTAGAATAATTCTAGGATAAACAGCTACTTGAGATTCTAGTTTATATGCTGTAATCAATTCAGGGCCGAAAACAGTTTCTTCATCCATGAAGTGAGGACCAACACTTACTCCACCACGTATAAAGAATCCATCAAGCGCTAAAGAGAATTGATATTGTGCTAGGTTAAGGAAAGTGGTTCCTAATTCTCCCTCGCCATCTCCATAAATAGGCCATCCAATTACCACGTTGTCAGTAAAAACCTTAACCTTTGCTAGCGACAATTGATTGGTGATAGCGTGTCGAGCTTTGTTTAATGATGTATGTATCTGATTTAAAAATACATCTCCTTCGTCGGAATTAATCGCTTTCATGCCCAATTGCGAAAATCCTAATACATCGATAAAAGATACAACTGAAGGAATTAATCTTGGATTATTTGAATCATACCCTATTTGCAAAATATTCTACCTCCTTTATATATTTGTATTATACCGCTAAATACTATAAATATATAACGACACTTGATAATACTTAATAAATTTAATAATATATAACTATATTTATTGTTTAATTGATTCCGTTTATTCCCACACCTTATTGTGTTGTGGTTGAGTTGTAGAAGCAAGTTGCGTCTTGTTTCACTTATGAAAGGGCTTCTTTGAGCCGATTAGTGTATATATAGCTTATTTTGCTATGCACATTTTTAATCGACTTGAAGAAGCCCTTTTTGTGTTGTTTTCAAGTCTGTTTGATTGTTAGAACCCATTATTACACTGGGCAAAATTATTATTTAGGGGGATTTATTTATGAATATCAGTTATGAAGTATCTTTATTTTGTTCTGCACATCCAGATGAACTTATTCCAAGTTTACGTGCATTACGAATGAGAGTTACAAAAGAAGGAGCATTTTGGGAACGAGATTGTTATCAGTTTTCCATTAAACCATCAAACTTGTCACAGCGAGCAGCAAAACAAGCAGGGGAAATCTATTTGTATCATGTTCATTTTAATGGATGTGTACGGGATTTCCTTTTTTTATTGGAAAGATGTTTTAGAGGAACGAGTTTTCGCTTTACTGCTATCCGTGGTTTTTTAAATGTAGAAGGGTATTCACTTAAGAAATGGAAACCAATTCTACGTAACCACCACATAAACTCTGCAGATGTAGATTGTATTTTCAAGAAAGATGATCTTGTAATGATTGTGCATCATCATGGAGGTTTAGAGGTGGTTAAGCGTGCGGAAAAAGGCGAACAATTAAAAAAAGTAAACTTCTTAGAGGTAGATAGCTGGTTACAAGCACTAAATCCGACAAAAGAGGATCTATTCTCTTTAACAGGTGTGAGTGTATCGTAATGAGTAATTTACATAACTATATGGAAGTGTACAGACAGAGGGAATGACAGAAATCCGTAGTGCAAAATGACTATGAATTTCTGTCTTTTATTTTATTCAGGAGGATTTTAGTATGAATTTATTTGAACTGTTTGGTTTAGAGGTTGGAGAAGACGTAATGGTACAAGATGTGAGAACAGATAAACAAGTTCGCAATCGATACAGTTATGATGTAGGTGAGAAATTAGTGGGAGCAAAGAAAGAGATACGAGCTTTAAAAGAATCATTTTTAGTATCATTTTCTTTAGAAATTTTAGCTGAAATTGAAAAAGAATCTCCAGTAGAGGCGCTAAATGCATTGGATCGAAATACATTGATTCCATTCTCTTTTGAACATGAAAAAGAAAATGATGTCCCACCACGTGTTGCAAAGTTAAAGCAACTGCTAGTGGGCAGAATTAATAAGAAGCCAATTGTAGATACACCGACTGCAAGGAAACTATATGTTCAAGCATGTAGAAGAATATGGCATGATATACAGTCGGTACATACCTCAGAACAATGGGTAGATCTTGTGGTCTCTTATGGAATGGAAATGAACAATAGTTGGTCTGCATTTAGAAAAAATAAGAATGTAACATTCACATTTAAAAGAATGGTAGAGGAATATTTTGATGAGTTTATTGATGCAGATGGTATGGAGTTATTAATATTAGGAAAGAAATTCATATCACTTTGCACAAATTCAAAAAGTATTAATTCTACGTATCTTCGTGTATCACATGAACTAACATGGAAGGATTTACTTACGAAAAAGGTTACGACTCGTAAGAAATCCGCAGCTGCTTGGAGTAGGAAACTGCCAGATACTCTGCAAAGAAAAGGACCAGAAGTAGAAATTGCTACCAAACCTGAAGACGTAGTTGCTATGTTTGGGTTGAAGGGGATGCAATTTGGTCATTATTGCACCGAACAATATGCAAAAGAACATATCGGGCATGTATCCGAAGCATTGCAGGATTTAGCTCGTATATTGGGAATTCCACCTGAGTATATAGGGTTAGGAGGACGCTTAGGACTTGCTATTGGTGCGAGAGGAAGCGGCAATGCATTAGCACATTATGAACCTTCTACCAAAGTCATTAATTTAACTCGTGATAATGGAGTCGGGGCATTGTGTCATGAATGGGGACATGCATTGGATCATTTCTTATATGATTGTAGTCACGATTTTCAAAATGGTAGTCTTGCTTTCTTATCAAGCGGGAAGAGTATTGGGAATATCTTGCCTGCTATTATCAAGGAAAAGATGCAAGCTGTGTTAGAGGCTTGTAAACAAGGAAAAGTTGCCAGAGTAATCAACGTGGAAAATGCCTACAGTAGAAAGTGGTATTTCTATGGTGGTGTTATCGATAGTTATGATGTGTTTAAAGGAAATCTTTCAAATATTTTAGAATCACATCATGCTAGTTTGTGTAGGAAGCTTGATACTTTATCAGGAGCTACAAAAACGCGTATGGAGCGTAAAATTGAAAAAGAATTCGAGAAAACCGCACAAATGTTAGCTGCATATCATTATAAAAAAACTGGCGAAAAACTTGTTGAAATATCCTATCAAGTGAAAGGGTCTATATACTTTGATACAGCCATTAAGTTAGATAAGAAGAGAACCAAAAAGTATTGGTCTACAAATCATGAGATGTTTGCTAGAGCATTTGAAGCATATGTAGAATCAGCTTTGCTAGATCAAGAACATAGAAACGATTATTTAGTTTGTGATACATATTCTTTTGTCTATCCGTTAGGAGAACAAAGAGAACATCTAAATAGAAGTATAAAGAGTTTAATGGAAGTAGCTGTTCCATATATAATAAATAGTATACAAGGAGTGGGAAATGATGAATTATAACATACAAAAAGGACAATTTCGTTTAACAACTGCACATCCAAGAGGAAGTTGGTGGGAATTTTATCGTGTTCCATGCCCAATCTGTAATGGTATTGGAAACTGTATGCTGCATGTTTCACAGGAGAAAGTAGCATGTACCCGTGTGGAAAGTAAGTGGGTATACGGTAAAAATTCAAGTAATCCAAGTTATATCCATTATCTAAATGGTAAGAAGCAATACCAATTACCAGAGGTAGATGTAGTAAAGGGGCATAGTAAGCGAAGTAAGGAAGAATTAGATGTATTTAATCGTAATTTAATCGGATTTTTGCCGTTAGAGGAGAAGCATCATATACATTTACTGCAAGATAGAAAAATGACTGAAGAAGAAGTACAGGTACGTCAATATCGTTCGTTTTTAAAGCAACAAATTGTGTTGGAAGATGATAATACGTACACAACTATTTGGGAAAAGTTATTTAAACAAATTGGCAAAAAAGATTGTTGGAAGGGAATACCTGGATTTTATGAAATGAAGAAAGGACAAACTTCTCTTCGTTTAATGGCAGGTTTTCCAGGAATTATGATTCCATTCCGAAACCAATATAATCAAATTGTTGGTTGGCAAGTACGTGTAGATGAAGTAAAGAACTCTGTTCATGTGAAATCTGGGCCTACAGGTATACAAGCCGAACTAGTCCAACAGCCTAATGTTGTGAAAATAACGAAAAACGAGGATTGTATCTATGAAGGAAAACTAGAAATAGGGAAAAATAAAGAATTATTAATCGACGGGGAAAAGGTTGTTGTAAAGATACATAAAGGTCAAAAATACTTATGGATCTCTTCAGCAAATAAAAATGAAGGAACCGGTGCGGGAGGTAGTGAAAATCCACTTCCTGTACATGTAGCGGTACCAAGCTCACATTTGAAACATTGGAAGTCTGGTATGCTGCACAAAACAAAATCAGTAATGATTACAGAAGGGCCGATGAAGGCGGATTTGATTGCCGATTTACTTCCTCAAAGACTAAATAAAGAAGAAATAGCTAAAGTAGGGACAACAGTTCTTGCGATTCCAGGTGTAAATGCATGGAGAATCGTTATGCCAGTATTAAAAGATATGGGAGTAGAAAATGTATACTTAGCATTTGATGCTGACTTAGTAGAGAATGAAAAAGTAAGAGCTGCCTTAATTGCTTTTGCGACAGAGTTAAAGAAAGAGGGCTATAACGTAATTATTGCGGCATGGAACCCAGCACAAGGGAAAGGTCTGGATGATGCAATGCAAGCTGCTTTCAAACCAGTTTTTCGCACAATATAAAAAATCATAATGTGTAATTACAACAAAGTCGTGGATTATACAAGAAAGTTGTTTATTCTACAACAAAGTTATACATGATACATGAAAGATGTAGACTTAAAATATTATTAGATTATATGAGGAAAAGCATGACAATTGTACGTCATGCTTTTTTTTATAGGTCAAAAAAGGAATTTTAGGAGGTTTTAAAGAATTAATAATGGTTAGGATTCTGTATTGACAAAATTATTGTTTTTATTGAGGTATATATTAAATAGAAATTTGAAGAATTATACTAATTATTAATTTAAGAAGTCGGTTTTACATACATGCATATATATATCTAACTTTTTAGTTAAGACATAATAAAGGGAGCTATAGTAATGCCAAAAAAATTTATAATTTCTAAACAAAGCGACATGGCTGGATTTTCATCTTTTAAGTGCTCATTTTGTGGAGAAGAATTTAAATTAAGAGCCGATGAAGTACAAGAAGATGATGTTATGGAGTTATTTTGTCCTAGTTGTGGTATTCCTTGTCCAGTTTCTACATACTACACTGAGGATATTAAGGAAAATGCTATGATATTAGCAGAGAATGAAATGGCAAAAGCGGTAAATGATCTATTTAAAGGATTAGAAAAGTCTTTGAAAAGAAGTAAGGGCATGAAATTTAAAGCTGGGAAACTTATGACAACAAAACAACCAAGAGTATTATATGAAAAAGATGATTTAGATGAAGTGATGTTTTTATGTTGTGATAGAAAAGCTAAATTAACTATATTAACTAAAGCAGGTCATTCTCCATTTTGTCCATACTGTGGGGTGAATTAGTTGGAAGCTTCAGTTCTTATTCCTATTAAAAAATTTAAAATTCTCTCTAAAAATTTTAGGAGAGTCTCTGGAGATTTGTTGAATTCAAGTGATATACATGAGACCATGAGATTGGCTAAAAAGTTTGTTACATATATTGAAAGTGAACCTATTATTTATGACTTTATACGTAAATGTCATACACAAGACTATAATTTAGAGGAAATGATAGGACTAAAGACATATGGTTCAAAGTATGATATTCCTATTGATAATAATGAAGAAATCAGCTTTATTTATCAACTTTTAAAATATGCAACAGTGCACTTAAATGATTATCATGAATTAACATTTGGATATGCTTTCTATAAAGGAGCAAAATTTTCAGATCAAGTACGAGAATTTAATTATCAAGTTGTAAGACTTTTAGTAAATCATATTACAGATTATTTAGAGGAGATGGCAATTGAATTGGGAATTGATGAAAAACCGAATGCAAAAGTATTAATTCAAGGTAATGTAGGACAATTTAATTATGCAGAACAAGGGAATATTGAAGCTAATCAAATAAATAACCAAGATGAGGGGAAGGAGCTTAAAAAAATAGCTCAAGAACTAATGGAACTCCTAAGAGGGGCATCTATGGAAAATAAAGATGTTCAAGAAGATGCTATAGATTTTGTTGGAGAGGTAGTACAAAATATCGAGGAAGGTCATGAACCGAAGCCGTCTCTTCTTAGAAGAACAACAAATGCTTTGACGGAAATTAATTCAACGGTGGAAGGGGGATCTCAACTTGCTATTAAGATTGGTCAATTTGTAAATCTAGTGAGCAGTTGGATTTCTTAAAAAGTCAGTGGTTTACGTTAATATTAAAAAGACATTTACGGATGATATTAGTAAATGTCTTTTTAATTAATAATTACTTTTGCAACTAATAAATCAATTTTTTTTGATTTATTAGTTGCAAAAGTAATGAAAGGCATATATATTATAAATATCAAAAAAAATTGATGAAAGGAAATTACCATGAAAGAAATAAAATTATACAATCAATCAACTCCTCAATCCTTTGAAAAATATGAAAAAAAGTTCAAAGCATTGGCAGATCAAAAAAGGTTACACATCTTGTATGAATTGTGCCAACGTGGAGAAACTTGTGTATGCGATTTAACGGGTGTTCTTGAATTACCACAATCAAAACTTTCGTATCATTTAAAACTTTTACTTGATGCAAATCTTATTACAAAAGAAACAAAAGGGACATGGAGTTACTATAACATTAATAAAGAAGAAGTAGATGCACTATTATCTGAGCAATTATGCTGTATATTTCGTCCTATGTCATAATTTTGGTTGGGGCGAAATAGCATTTTAATATATTATTAATCAATTTTTTTTGATCAATACAGCTTTTTATAAATGATTAAACTCGAATAATCATTCTGGTATTTAAATCAACTTTTTTTGATTTAAATAATTAAATTTATATTTTACACTTACAAATTTAAAGAAAATTAGGAGGTTTTTTTATGAAACCTATTCAACTTTCATTCAAAGTACAAGATTGTTGTGGAACAGACAATCAAACATTACAAAGCAATATCGATATGCAAGGATTAAAACAGTTACCAGTTGCCATTATTGGGGGAGGTCCTGTAGGTTTAGCTGCAGCTGCACATTTAGCAAAACATGGTGAATCATTTATCTTATTAGAAGCTGGGGCAAATATAGGTTCAAACATCCTTACATGGGGCCATGTGCGGTTATTCTCACCTTGGCAATATAACATAGATAAAGCAGCTCTAGCTCTTCTTGAACAACATGGCTGGGAATCACCAGACATAAAAGCATTACCAACAGGAAGAGAAATTGTAGAACAATACTTACAACCGCTTGCGAATCTTCCGGAAATTAAACCATTTATCCATTTGAATACTAAAGTACTATCTATAGGTAAGAAGGATACAGATAAAATGAAAACAACGAATCGTGAAAAAATGCCATTTATGATCTATACAGAAAAAGAAGGTGTACTTCAAGTTTATGAAGCTAGAGCGATATTAGATGCTTCCGGTACGTGGGGAAATCCAAATCCGGCAAATTCTAATGGTATCTGGTTGAAAGAAGAGCAATCCCTTAACGAGCATATTTTTTATGGTATTCCAGATATATTAGGAAACGAACAAAAGCGATATGCCAATAAGCATGTAGCTGTCGTTGGAAGTGGTCATTCTGCAATCAATGCTTTATTGGAGTTGGCAAAATTAAAGGAGTCCTATCCAGGGACTAAGATTGTATGGATTATGAGAAAGCAACGTGTGGAAGAAGCATACGGGGGAGAGGAAAAAGATGCTCTTGAAGCGCGCGGAACCTTAGGTAGCCACATTCATCAATTGGTTGATGAAGGAATCGTGGAAGTAATGACACCATATAAAATTCAATACGTAGTTAGTACAAAAAATGGAATGGACATTGTAGGTCATCAAGATGAGAAAGAAATAAAAATTACTGATATCCAAGAGATGATTGTAAATACAGGGAATCGTCCTAATTTATCTATGATAAGTGAAATACGTACTTCTATTGATACTGCTACTGAAAGTGTAGGGGCTTTAGCACCACTAATCGATCCTAACCTTCATAGTTGTGGCACTGTTCGCCCCCATGGTGAAAAAGAGCTTCGACACCCAGAGAAAGGTTTCTATATTGTAGGTTCAAAAAGTTATGGAAGAGCGCCTACTTTCCTTATGGCGACAGGATATGAACAAGTTAGATCTATAGTTGCTTACCTTACTGGTGATTATGAGGCAGCTGAAAAAGTAGAACTTGATTTGCCAGAGACTGGTGTTTGTAGTGTGAATGTAAAGCCTAATAAAGTAGATGATTCATGTTGTGGTACAGAATCTTGTTGTTAAGGAGACTGACTGTAAGGAGTAGTAATTTATATTACGCCTCCTTACAGAAGAATTAAGTTTGAAAGGAGAACACAATGAAATGGTTATTAATCATGCGGGTAATTTAAAGAAAGACTATTTTGTATCCTATATAAGATTAATAATGAATGCCCACCAATGTAATGTTGAAAATGCAAAGGATTATGTTTTTCAAAGTATGTTCAGACTCGAAAAAAACAGTTTAGGAAAGAAAACTTATCAGAGTTTCCTTGAAGCGTATCGAGAATTAAAAGAATCTAATTAAATAAGTAAATCAAAGGTGGGATAATGATGAAAGAAATATTAGATTCCATTGTAATTGGAGGAGGGCAAGCTGGTCTTGCGTCTGGTTATCACCTTCAAAAAAAAGGATTACAGTTTTTAATATTAGAAGCGAGTGAGCGAACAGCTGGGTCTTGGCCTTACTATTATGAAAGTCTGAAATTGTTTTCTCCCGCACGTTTTTCATCGTTACCTGGAATGCAATTCCCAGGGCATCCTGATGATTATCCCACGAGGAACGAAGTGATTGATTACTTGCAAAATTATGTGGACAATTTTCAGCTACCAGTTATGTTAAATCAGCGAGTAGAATCTATAGAAAAAGAAGATGGAATATTTAAAGTTCAAACAGTCTCTGGAAAGACATTTTTGACTAGAACTATTATAAATGCAACTGGTTCTTTCCACAGTCCGTTTAATCCGATAATAAAGGATCAAGAGGAATTCAAGGGGAATATTATACATTCCGCTATGTATCGGAGTCCGAATCAGTATATTAATCAAAGAGTAGTGGTGGTGGGGCGGAGAAATTCAGCTGTCCAAATTGCACTTGAACTGGCCGATGTAAGTAAAGTATCTTTAGCTGTACGAAAGCCTGTTCAACTCATGAAACAAAAAGTGTGGGGGAAGGATTTACATTTTTGGCTTAAGGTATTAGGTGTAGATACCTTTCCGTTTTGGCGATTTGGAAAAACAGCACCGAGTTCAGGAGGAGTCATCGATTTAGGTGATTACAAGGAACGATTAGCTAGGGGGAATCCAGATCAAAGGTCTATGTTTACATCTTTTTACACTGATGGTGTAGTTTGGCCTGATGGGAAGAAGGAGCCAATCGATACGGTCATTTTTGCAACGGGCTATCACCCTAATCTCTCTTACTTCAATGCTATTGGAGCACTGGACTCAGAAGGAAGACCTTTACAAATAGCTGGTGTAAGTACAGAGGTCCAAGGGGTGTATTATGTTGGCTTGGAAGGTCAACGTTCGTTTTCTTCTGCGACATTAAGGGGAGTTGGATCGGATGCTAAATTTGTTGTGAGAAAGCTAATAAGCTATTTGAAAAATGAATATTTTAGATAATGATATTAACCCTATGACTTGGTGGGGATTTGGTTACGTCCTTAAATTGCACAACTTAAGTCAAAAATCAAAAGTAATGTAAAGGTAAGGGAGATTAGGGGGAAATAAGTATGGAGATTAGAAAAGCAACTGAACAAGATGTACAAGAAATTACGACTATTTATAATGAGGGTATCGAAGATCGTATTGCAACTTTAGAGACAGAAATAAGAACAGATAAATATGTAATGGAATGGCTATTTCAACGAGAAAAAAGATATTCAGTAATTGTCATGGAAGAAAATTCTCATATCGTTGGCTGGGCTTCCATTAATCCATACAGTCATCGATGCGCCTATCGTGGAGTAGGAGAATTATCTATATACATAAAAAGAGAATATAGAGGAAAAGGTTTGGGACAGAATTTACTTTTAGCACTAGAAAAAAATGGACAACAAAATGAATTCTATAAATTTGTTTTATTCACTTTTTCTTTTAATAATCTTGGCCAAGGGTTATATCGTAAAATGGGCTATCGAGAAGTAGGGGTATTTGAAAAACAGGGAATCATGGACGGCGAGCATGTCGATGTTATGATTATGGAAAAATTATTAGGCTAATATTGTAATGATTTCAAATCCAAAAGCAAAAACCAGTGATTGGTGGCATCACTGGTTTTTGCTTTTTATTAATCTAGTACCTTAATAGTTTGGAACCTGACGTATTGGAATACATAAAATAAGGTATAAATATTATGAATGTTTTTCTTTTTAAACTTCCATAATGATTGGAAGAAGCATTGGCCGACGTCCGGTTTTGGAATATAAGAATGGACTTAATACTTCTACAAGTGTTTGTTTTATTTGTGCCCAATTTATGATCCCTTCATTTAGTAAATTACATATACAATCTTCTACAATATCTTCTATTTTCTTCATGAGTTCTTCTGATCCACGCATATATACAAAGCCTCTTGTAACAATCGCCGGCTGAGATACTAATCGCTTTTGTTTACAATCTAAATTTAGGCTTATAATAATGATTCCTTCTTCAGATAAAATTCTACGGTCACGTAAAACAATGTTTCCAATATCACCTATACCACTCCCGTCAACATACACAGCCTGAGAAGATATGGTTTTACTACTAATTCTAGCCTCTCCTTTGGAGATTTCTAATACTTGCCCATTATCCATAACAAAACAATTTTCTAAAGGGACACCACATTCTACAGCTAATTCTACATGCTTTTTTAACATACGATATTCTCCGTGAATAGGCATGAAATATTTCGGCTTTAAAAGGGAGAGCATCAATTTTTGTTCTTCTTGTGCTCCATGACCAGATGTATGAATATCACTTATTTTATGATGAATTACATTTGCACCTACTCGATATAGTTGATTAATCGTTCTGTTAACACTTAACACATTCCCTGGAATCGGGGAGGAAGAAAGAACAACTGTATCTCCAGGAATAATTTGAATTTGTCGGTGATTATTATATGCAATTCTTGATAAAGCTGCCATTGGTTCCCCTTGACTTCCCGTACATATAATAGTTACTTGGTGACTTGGAATATGATTGATTTCATGTACGCCAACGAATATGTCCTTTGGAGCTTGGATGTATCCTAAGTCTCTTCCGATTTGAATTGTTTTTTCCATACTTCTTCCTACAACTACAACTTTACGATTATACAAAATAGAAGCCTCTACAACCTGTTGCAATCTGTGAACGTTAGATGCAAAAGTGGCAAATAAGATACGTCCCTGAGCCTCTGAAAAGATTTCCTTTACAGACTGCCCAACCTTTTTTTCTGACATTGAAAAGCCAGGAACTTCACTATTTGTACTGTCGGATAGTAAACACAATACACCTTCTTTTCCGATTTCAGCAATTTTGTGTAGGTTCGCCTCAGTACCAGCGGGTGTAAAATCGAATTTGAAATCACCAGTATGTACAACATTTCCATTTGGAGTGGTGACTACTATACCAAATGCGTCAGGAATACTATGTGTTGTTCGGTAAAAACGTACTTTCGTGTGTTGAAATTTAACTTCTGTTTCATCCAATATATTTCTTATTTCAACATGGCGGATATTATGTTCTTCAAATTTACTTTTAATTAATGCTGCAGCTAGCTTCCCAGCATATATCGGTACTTGTATGCATTTAAATAGAAAGGGAACCCCGCCAATATGATCTTCATGTCCGTGTGTGATGAATAATCCTTTTATTTTATCTTTATTTCTTTCTAGATACGTATAATCGGGTATAACATAATCAATACCTAATAGTTCAGAGTCAGGAAATTTAAATCCGGCATCTACAATGATGATTTCATCTTCATACTCAATGACATACATATTCTTTCCAATTTCTCCAAGGCCACCTAAAGCAAAAATCTTTGTTTTTCCACTTTGTAGTGTTTTCATGTGCCAACTCCTTACATATTAAAATATTTCAAGTTTCCTTTATTATAAAAATTCCTGATTTTGAATAAGAATTTTCAAAATCAGGAATCATACAAAAAATATATTATTTTACAATCAGTACTGGACATTGAACCCTTTTAGCTACTTTATGGCTCACACTTCCTAGTACCATTTCTTGCAACGCATTGAGTCCACGACTACCAAGTACCACTAATTCAAAATGACCTTTATTCGCATGCTCTACAATGGTTAGCCCTGGTTCACCATGTAATATTTTAACTTCATAAGAAATACGATTTTCTTTTAATTTTTCTTCAATAGGTAAAAGTCTCTTACGACGGGATAACTCTAATTCTTCTTTCCCTTGTGCGTGAATAACTTCATTCTTTGCTTTTGCATAATCAACTACAAATACAATCTCAACTGTACATTCGTTAGCTAAGGATGCAATTTTTATTGCTTCTTGTGTAGCACGTAAGGAATGTTCAGAACCATCTACAGCCAATAGGATTTTTTTATACATAATTTTCACTCCTAATCATGAATTAATGTGAAGAAGCTTTTCTATTTGGGTTATTATATACAGCTAATTTTTCTACGAGTTTCTTACTAGAAGAATTTAAGTTTGTAATGGTAACAATATTTTGATTTTCTTGGTACTTAATAACAACTTTGTCGATAGCTCCAACTGCCGAATCATCCCAAACATGCGTGTTTGAGAAATCAATGACAATGCTTCTATTTTTAACATTAAAATCAAATGATTCTACGAATCCTTCTACAGATGCAAAGAACAATTGACCATCTACATCAAATATCATATTTGAACCATCTTGTCGTTTTGTAACTTTTATCTTTGAAATTTTAGCAACAAAGAATATAGCACTTAGTAATACACCAGCAATTACACCTTTAGATAAATCATGCGTTGCAACTACGATAATAACTGTCACTAACATAACTGCTGCATCACTTCTTGGCGCTTTTACTAAATATGAGAACGAAGACCAATCAAATGTACCAATGGAAACCATAATCATAATACCTACTAGAACAGGCATTGGAATTTGTACAACTAAATCTCCTAATACAATGATGAGAAACATTAAAAATAGTCCTGCGATTAGAGTAGACAGTCTACCACGTCCGCCTGATTTTACGTTGATTACAGATTGCCCAATCATTGCACAACCTGCCATACCACCAAAGAAACCCGTAACAATATTAGCGATTCCTTGACCTCGGGACTCTTGATTTTTATTACTTTCTGTTCCAGTCATGTCATCTACAATAGACGCTGTTAGTAAAGATTCCAATAGTCCAACAATCGCTAAAGCAATGGAATATGGAAAAATAATGCTTAATGTTTCAAATGTGAATGGAACGTCTGGAATAAAGAACGATGGTAATGATTTTGTAATCGCTCCTAAATCACCGACAGTTCGTAAGTCCAAATGCATATAAATCGCAATCGCTGTTAATAATACAATCGCTATTAATGGAGCTGGAATTGATTTAATAAATCGCGGTACAATATAGACAATTGCTAATGTAATTGCAACAAATACATATGTCAGATTGGAAATACCAATAAAATGTGGTACTTGAGCCATAAAAATTAAAATTGCTAAAGCATTAACAAACCCAATCATGACAGCACGTGGGATAAATTTCATTAATCGTGCTACTTTACATACACCAAAAATAATTTGTATAACACCTGTTAAAATTGTTGCGGCTAATAAATAATTTAGCCCGTGCTCTTTTACTAAAGGAACCATAAGTAATGCCATTGCACCTGTTGCCGCTGAAATCATTCCAGGACGACCACCTACAAAGGCAATAATAACTGCAATACAAAAGGATGCATATAATCCCACCATCGGATCTACACCTGCAATAATTGAAAATGCAATTGCCTCTGGAATTAATGCTAGTGCAACAACAATCCCCGCAAGGATATCCGCTCTAACATTTGAAAACCATTCTGTTTTTAATTTTTCTACCACTGTTTTATACACCTCATATCATTTATTTTTTGGCTTTTAAGTCTCATAAAAGCCGTGTTCACATTACGATAAAAACAGTCTAACACTTATCGTCCCAAAAAGGAACCTTTTTGATACTTATTTTACTCGTCCAAGTTATGGTATGATAAAAGAAACGTCTTAACTGTTAGGAGAGCATGTATGTTAATCGGATATATGAGACCGTATCAAGATGATCTGAAATGCGAAGAACAACTAAAAAAATTAGAAAAAGTAAATTGTACAACAATCGTTTCAGAGGAACATTCATCAGCCAAAAAAAGAACACAACTTAAAAGTATGATAAGTAACCTGAACCCAGGTGATAAAATAGTCGTTACAAAACTTTTTACATTAGCTGATTCAACACGCCATCTAGTGGAGTTAATAGAAAACATTGATAGGAAAGGTGCTTATTTTCAATCTCTTACTGAGGGAATTGATACAAGCAATACAGCTGGATATCCATTCGGCTATATTGTAAATCATCTTGTTAATTTTCAAAGTGACGTGATAAGTGAAAAAACAAAAAAAGGTTTATATGAAGCAAAACAAAAAGGAATCACTCCTGGACGACCCAGAAAACCTGACAAAAATGTAAAACGTGCGATAGTCATGTATCAAAGTGGAGAGTATAGTCTCGTTCAAATAAAAGATGAAACAGGGATTAGCAAATCCACGCTATACAGGTATCTAGAAAATTAAATAGTAATTATACTTGGCATAGAACCTAATTTAACCTACAAAAATTGTGTAGAAAAGTAGTTACTCACTAATAAAAAACAAACGATTCTTTCTCTAAAGAATCGTTTGTTTTTTTATTTTATATAAATCATGTTAAAAATTTCATCATGTTGGTTTAAATGTTTATATTGAAAATTTTAAGTTCTAGAAGTATCATATACATATTCAAACATTTGAAGATGTATATGATACTTTTGGGGTTATAATTAAAAATAAATACTAGAGGTGTTTTAATGGGAACCGAAATGCAACAATTTAAAGCTGATTTTTTTAAAGCCTTATCACATCCTTTGCGAATAGGTATTCTAGAACTATTGTCAGAGGGTGAAAGAAGTGTAAATGAAATTCAAACCATCCTTAACAAGGAAGGTTCAGCTGTTTCTCAACAATTAAGTGTACTACGTTCAAAAAACATTGTTGTTGGTACTAAAGATGGAAAACGAGTTTTATATTCTCTACGAGACCCTATGATTGTGGATTTACTGGTAGTTGCACGAAAAATTTTTAACAACCATTTAATCGATACGATTTCAATGTTAGAAGAACTAGATGAAACAGAACTTGAAACGATAGGTAAGGAGGGTTAGGTTGAGCATTGAAGTTAAGAAAGAAGATATCATTCAACATGGAATGGACATATTTCGCTCAATAGGAGCTCATCACGTTTGTAATGTTTGTATTAAAAGTGGAAATTCTTGTTGTTTTTCATGTCAACATTTACAGGATGGAGTTGGATGTCAAAAAAGAAATACTGCTTGTACAGCTTGGTTATGCGGGATTCAGAGCTTTTTATTTGACCAAATAGGGTTATTGGATGAATGGAATCGTTTCTGGATTGAAATTCCAGGACAAATGTTTCGTAGAGATATTACTCCAGATAAGGTAAGAATTACCTCGTTTATAGATACGAAGAAGCTAGATAGTCGAGCCGGAGAGCTTCTAGCGGAAAGATTGAAATTCTACGTACAACAAGGTGGAGATATCAGCAAACTAGAGCGTCATTTAAGCAAAACATATAACCAATATTAGGATGATGCTCTCTTTTAAATAAGGAAAAAGTGTAAGAGTATAAGAAATGAATTTGCAATTCAAATTCAATAAAAGATAATATTCTTTCGGAGGAAGTAAGATTTATTAAAAATAGAAAAGAAGGGTTTGTAATGAGAGGGTTATTTACGGGAAGGTTTGCAGGATATTCATTGGGACATTTTCAAAAGGATCTTCTTTCAGGAATAATTGTTGGAGTTGTTGCGATTCCACTTGCTATGTCTTTTGCTATAGCCTCTGGTGTTAAGCCAGAGTATGGGATTTATACAACATGTATTGCCGGGATACTCATTTCGCTATTTGGTGGTTCAAAGTATCAAATTGGAGGACCTACAGGTGCTTTTGTTCCGATTCTTTTAGGAATTGTTATTACCTATGGGTATGAAAATTTACTACTTGCTGGTTTATTAGCTGGAATTATCTTATGTCTTATGGGAATTTTTAAACTAGGCTCTTTAATTAAGTTTATTCCACGACCTGTAACAATTGGCTTTACATCAGGTATTGCTGTCATTATCTTTACGGGACAAATTGCTAGTTTTTTAGGTCTAACAGGTATAAAAAAGCATGAGGAATTTATAGCAAACCTGAAGGAAATCTTCACTCATATCGGTACGATCAATTTTTACAGTGTTATAACTGCTTTGATTTGCCTTTTTGTTATACTCATAACACCAAAGATTTTGCCAAAAGTGCCAGGTTCATTAGTAGGTGTTGTTATATCAACTTTAATTGCAACTATATTTTTCTCAGGTCATGTACCTACTATTGGTACAGCATATGGTACGATTCCAAACACACTTCCTCAATTTGGTATACCCGAAATCACATTAGAGCGTATAAAACAGTTAATCGGTCCTGCATTTGTTATTGCTATGTTGGGTGGTATTGAATCTCTTTTATCCGCTGTCGTGGCAGATGGTATGACAAATAGTAAACACAACAGTAACAAAGAACTGATTGGTCAAGGAATTGCCAATATTGTTACACCGTTATTTGGAGGAATTCCAGCAACTGGAGCGATCGCTCGAACAGCAACTAATATTAAGAGCGGAGCTACATCTGCGATGTCAGGTGTTTTTCACGGGGTATTTGTGTTATTCACACTTCTACTATTGGCTCCATATGCTTCACATATTCCACTTGCCAGTATGGCTCCCATTTTAATGGTGGTAGCTTGGAATATGAGTGAACAAAAACATTTTGTTCACATACTTAAAATGAAGACGGGGGATTCCCTTGTCTTGCTTGTAACATTTTTGCTTACTGTATTTACAAGTTTGACAACAGCTGTAGAAATCGGTCTTATTTTAGCGGTTATTTTGTTTACAAAACGTATGAGTAATATGCTTGTCATATCTAAAGTGCTTCCTGATCATACAAAAAAGAATGAAAAATTGTTACCCCATGTGGTAAATAAAGCTCATGATTGCCCGCAAATTGGTATTTACACAATAGAAGGGCCATTATTCTTTGGGGCTGCTCAAACATTTGAACAAAATATTTTAGCAACCATTCATTATAAACCCAAAGTTTTAATTTTACGTATGGGAAAAGTTCCTTTTATTGATACAACAGGAGAGTCTTACTTTAGGAATATTGTTCAGCATTTTAAAAAACAAGGTGGCGTACTTCTCATTTCAGGAATTCAATCAGAGCTAAAAGCAACTCTAGATAAGAATGGATTGTATGCTGAGATTGGGGAAGAAAACTTTTTTGATCATACCGGGGAAGCCATTAACTGTGCTTTAGGACATTTGAATACAAAGAAATGTATAGGGTGTAAGCATTTCGCTTTTCATGAATGTACCGAGCTTTCTCAACAATCTCAGGAAGTGAATACAATAAAGAATAAGGCAAATGCATTAGATTTTTAAAAAATTTACTTCACATACAAAGTTTGTTTGATTAGATCTACTCTTTTAATCCTTTTATTAAAAAATAGAGAAGGAGAAAGTTTGCTTTGGAGAATGCGGAAAAGATTTTTGCAAGGTGTGAACAAGAAGGTTTTTCATACATCCAACATATGATCATGAAACAGCAAGAAGAGAATATCTTCCTTACATTTAAACGAAAAACGGATTATACAAACAGTATCTTTTCAAAAGAGGATAAAAATAATTATGAAAAAAATGTCTCGTTTTTTTCTCATGTTTCTGGTGGTGTAATTATATGGGGAGTAGCTTCGAGTAAAAATAAAGATGGTGTGAACATAGCTAAAAAAATCCAACCTATCTCTAATGGAAAAGAGTTCTTAAGTAATCTAAATTGTTTATTTCCAAAAGATTTTTCTGCCATAAACCCGGATGTTAAAAACATATATATTCCTTTTCCTAAAGAAACAAACAATGGATTTGTAATCACATATGTTCCAGGGAACAACTATCTGTTAAGCCTTAATAACTATTATACAAAGACCAGGGATAACTTTGTAATGATGATGGGGCAAATTCTTTTAAATGATGTGTTAAAAAATAGAATACTATGAAGAAATTCATTATAAATCATGGATATAGAGGAGAATAAATAATGTCTCAATTTAAAGAGCAAGTATTAAATGTGTTAGAAGACGTATGTGAAAATGATATCGTAAAAGAGAACCCAGATGTGCAATTATTCGAAGAAGGAATTCTAGATTCTTTTGCTACAGTATCTTTATTAGTAGAATTTCAAGAACGTTTAAACATTGAAGTGTCTATTTCTGACTTTGACCGTGATGAATGGGCAACACCGAACATGATCATTAAGAAACTGAAGGATCTGCGATAAAAATAGGTTCTTGAAACATAGATAAGGGCAACTTCTTAAATTTCAACTTTAGAATTGTTAGTCTTATGAAATTATAAAAGGGAAGTTTTAAAAAGCTATATATAATGAATGACTACAAGTGGAGGAAATAAAAATATGTCTAATTTACCTAATTGCCCAAAATGTAATTCAGAGTACACTTACGAAGATGGAAATCTTTTTGTTTGCCCAGAATGTGCCCATGAGTGGACTTTAGAATCAGAAACTGAAAATAGTGAAGATACAAAGGTAATTAAAGATGCAAATGGAAATGTACTAAACGATGGTGATTCTGTAACAGTCATTAAAGATCTTAAAGTAAAAGGAACTTCATCTGTTGTAAAAATCGGTACAAAAGTAAAAAGTATTCGTTTAGTGGATGGAGACCATGATATTGATTGCAAAATTGATGGTTTTGGAGCGATGAAATTAAAATCTGAATTTGTTAAAAAGATATAAATGCGATTTTCATGCAACAGAACTAGTTTAATTGTTTAAAGTCAATGAATATACAACATTTTTAAGGTAGAAATGAAACAACTTTTATAATAAAAAGACCTCATTCATGATAAATATTCTTGAACGAGGTCTTTCTGTTTTTTTGAACTTATTTCAACCATACCTGTGTTTTTGGGGAAAACGATGCATGAGTATGTTGGAAGTATAATAACCGAAATTACTTAATATATAGAAAAACAGTTTTTAAATTGGAAATTAGAGTCTTAGAGTGGTTTTTATGTCATTTGGTTGGCGGGACCCCGTCATGTATCTATAAAAGTAGAAAAAGGTTATGTCATGGAAATGAAATCCAGTCTATGACCCATTTTTACACGTATCCCGGCTGAACCCCAAGATGACTTGAAATGTGAAGAACAACTCAAAAGCTTAGAGAAATGTAATTGTACGATGATTATCTCAGAGGAACATTCATCGGCAAAAAAAGAGTACAACTTAAAAATATGATAGATAACCTAAAGCAAGATGATAAAATTGTTGTTACAAAACTGTTCACATTAGCTGATTCAACACGTCATCTTGTTGAGTTATTACAAGTCATTGATAATAAAGGTGCTTACATTTACTTTGTTCAAGAAGATATTGATACGAGTCATGCAAATGGGTATCATTTTGGAGATATTATAAAACATCTTGTTGATTTTCAAAGTGATGTAATTAGTGAAAAAACGAAGAAAGGCTTGTATGAAGGGAAACAAAAGGGAGTTACAGCAGGACGCCCAAGAAAACCTGATGAGAATGTAAAGCGTGCTATTGTAATGTATCAAAGTGGTAACTATAGTTTAGCTGAAATACGAGAAGAAACTGGAATCAGTAAATCTACTTTATATAGATATTTAGAAAATTAAATCACATTAAGGGCCTTTGTAAAAGGCTCTTTTTATTTTATCTAGGTACAGTATGTTTACAGTATGTAGTAACAACTAAAAAATAGAAAAAAGTGAATTATTAAGTATATAACTATATACTTATGTTATTGTTATAGAAAAGAATTTCTAACAAATCTTTACAAAAGGGATGAAAAATTTATTAAAAGGGGAGATCTATTTGATTGATCAATTATTTATTGTGGGGATTTACCTACTAATCATTTTTATGTGTACATATATCACATTAGAGTATCGACAGCATAAAATGAGTAAACAGTATTTTGTAGTATGGTTAGTTGCTGTTTTTTTAACAGGTCCATTCGGTTTTCTTTTATATCTGTTATGTGGCAAGAGATACAAAGGTCTGTAAGAATACGTTGTAAAGAAGTATTGTAAAGGTTTTGTAAAGAATGAGCTTTTCGGTTGATTATATAAGTAGTTAATTATATACTTATTTCAAGAAGGAGAGAAAATTAAAAAAGAATCTATTTAATGAATATTATGTTTAATTTTCGCTCAATATATAAGTGTATGCTTATGTATTTATAAATAGGAGGTGTGGATATGGAAAAAACGGTTATAGAATTAACAAGAGTGTCACAGTTACTAAAGCTACTAGGAGACAAAACAAGACTAACAATAGTATCAATTCTCAAACAACGTGAATGTTGTGTCTGTGAACTTCTTGAAGTGTTTGACATGAGTCAACCTTCAATCAGTCAACATCTTCGAAAGTTAAAGGATTTAGGCTTGGTGCAAGAAGAGCGTAGAGGTCAGTGGATTTATTATTCTTTAAATCAAACAAGTGATTTATACGCACTTTTAGAAGATATTTTAGCGCATGTACCAGACCAAACAGAGAAAATTAAACAAATTGAGAAGAGCAATCCTACACTCCAGTGTGGTTGTTAATAAATAGTTAGAAAGGGAAGTGAGAAGGATGAGCAACACGGGGAAAAAACGTCTGTCTTTCCTAGATCGATATCTAACCCTTTGGATTTTTCTTGCAATGGCAGTAGGAATTGGAGTTGGCTATATATCCCCTGGATTTGTTGAGGGCATGAATAGCTTACAAGTAGGAACAACCTCTATACCACTTGCGATTGGGTTAATTTTAATGATGTATCCTCCATTAGCAAAAGTTCGTTATGAAGAGATGGGGCGCGTTTTTAAAGATGTAAAAGTATTGGTATTATCACTTGTACAAAACTGGATTATTGGTCCTATTCTTATGTTTGCCTTGGCAATTATATTTTTACAGGATAAGCCAGAATACATGGTGGGCTTAATCATGATTGGTTTAGCTCGTTGTATTGCGATGGTTATCGTATGGAATGACTTAGCGAAAGGTGATACGGAGTATGCGGCAGGATTAGTTGCTTTTAACTCTGTATTCCAAATGTTATTTTTCTCAGTATACGCTTATGTGTTTGTAACAGTCATTCCAGAATGGTTAGGAATTGAAGGAGCTGTTGTAGATATTACAATGGCAGAGGTTGCAAAATCAGTCTTTATTTATTTAGGAATTCCGTTCATCGCAGGAATGTTAACACGTTTTATTTTTGTAAAAACAAAAGGGCGAGAGTGGTACGAAAAAGTATTCATTCCCAAAATCAGCCCAATTACATTAATCGCATTATTATTTACAATTATTGTGATGTTCTCATTACAAGGTGAAGCTATTATTAGCGTACCATTCGATGTTGTACGTATTGCAATCCCATTACTGATTTATTTTGTATTAATGTTCTTTATCTCTTTCTATATGGGTAAGAAAATTGGTGCAAGTTATGGAGTATCAACAACATTAGCATTTACAGCTGGAAGTAACAACTTTGAATTAGCAATCGCTGTAGCTGTAGGTGTATTTGGAATCCAGTCTGGTGCAGCGTTTGCGGCAGTTATCGGACCTTTAGTCGAGGTGCCAGTTATGATAGCGCTTGTAAATGTAGCACTTTGGTTCCAACGTAAATACTTTCAAACACAACCAAAATAACTAATTATAATAAAGGTGGAATTATCATGGAAAACAAAAAAACAATTTACTTCTTATGCACAGGAAACTCTTGTCGTAGCCAAATGGCAGAAGCTTGGGGCAAAAAATATTTAGGTGACAAATGGAATGTACTTTCTGCTGGTATTGAGGCACACGGAGTAAATCCAAATGCGATTAAAGCACTGAATGAAGTAGACATCGATATCACGGATCAAACATCTGATATTATTGATCGCGACATTTTAGACAAAGCGGATCTTGTTGTAACGCTTTGTGGCCATGCAAATGATGTATGTCCAACAACGCCACCACATGTAAAACGAGTTCACTGGGGCTTTGATGATCCAGCTGGTCAAGAGTGGTCTGTATTCCAAAAAGTTCGTGATGAAATTGGTGAACGTATTAAAAAGTTTGCTGAAACAGGAGAATAATTGAAAACAAAATAAGCCGAGAATTTTTTCTCGGCTTATTTTATAAAGAAGGGGAGAAATCAGAGATGAAAAAGATTGAAATTTTTGATCCTGCAATGTGTTGCTCTACCGGAGTTTGCGGCCCAAGTGTTGATTCAGAATTAATTCGTATATCAGTTGCTGTTAACAATTTGAAAAATAAAGGAATTGATGTAACTCGTTATAATCTTGCGAGTGAACCAGATGCTTTTGCTAATAACAGTGTTATTAGTCAGTTATTAATGGATAAAGGACCAGATGTGTTACCTGTAACTATAGTAGATGGAAAGATAGTAAAAGAAAGAGTTCATTTAACAAATGAAGAATTAGCACAATTAACGAATATGACGGAAGAAGAGTTAAGTCAGAAGCCAAAGATACGTTTAAATGTAAACGTAAAAAAATAGAGAAAGAAGTGAAAGGCAATGACAAACCTATTTAATCCAAGCACAATGACATTTACACCATTTCTATTCTTTACTGGTAAAGGTGGCGTAGGTAAAACATCAACCGCATGTGCAACAGCCATAACGTTAGCTGATATGGGGAAACGTGTTTTGTTAATTAGTACTGATCCCGCTTCAAATTTGCAAGACGTATTTGAAATCGAACTAACCAATAAACCAAAAGTCATTCCTAATGTTCCGAATCTACATGTAGCTAACTTAGATCCTGAAACAGCTGCTCATGAATATAAAGAGCGTGTTGTTGGTCCATATCGTGGAAAGCTACCTGATACGGTTATTGCGACAATGGAAGAGCAATTATCCGGAGCGTGTACAGTAGAAATTGCAGCTTTTGATGAGTTTTCTACGTTACTTACAAATAAAGAATTAACATCGAAATTCGATCACATTATTTTCGATACAGCGCCAACAGGACATACGCTCCGTCTTCTTCAACTTCCAACAGCTTGGAGCGGATTCCTAGAAGAAAGTACACATGGAGCTTCTTGTCTAGGACCGTTAGCGGGACTTGGAGATAAAAAAGAATTATATAGTCAAACTGTTGAAGCGTTATCTAATCCAAAGCAAACATCGTTAATGCTTGTGACACGTCCTGATAGTTCCCCGTTGCAAGAAGCAGAACGTGCAGCCAAAGAGTTAAAAGAAATTGGAGTTAGTAATCAATATTTGCTAGTAAATGGTGTTTTAACGAACTATGTGCAAAATGATAGTGTTTCTAAAGCATTGTTTACAAGACAAGTACGTGCGTTAGAAAACATGACAGAAGAACTGAAAGATCTTCCAGCTTATGAAATTCCATTAGTGCCGTTTAATGTTACTGGCATAGAGAATATGAGAAAGTTGGTTCAACCAATAGAAAATCTTTCAATTTCAGATGAAGAACAACACAATGTTTCTATACCACCTCTTCAAAACTTGATTACAGACCTATCTAAGACAGGAAAAAGAGTTATTTTTACAATGGGAAAAGGTGGAGTAGGAAAAACAACTGTAGCTTCAGCAATTGCAGTTGGGCTTGCTGAAAAAGGACATCATGTACATTTAACTACAACGGATCCAGCGGCACATATTGATTATGTTATGCATGGCGAACAAGGGAATATTACGATAAGCCGTATTGATCCAAAACTAGAAGTAGAAAATTACCGTAAGGAAGTTATTGAGCAGGCGAAAGATACAGTAGATGAAGAAGGGTTAGCGTATTTAGAAGAAGATTTACGTTCTCCTTGTACAGAGGAGATTGCGGTATTCCGTGCTTTAGCTGATATTGTTGAAAAAGCAAATGATGAAATCGTGGTAATTGATACCGCACCAACAGGTCACACATTATTGTTACTAGATGCGGCGCAAACGTATCATAAAGAAATCGCAAGATCTTCAGGTGAAGTACCGCAGTCTGTGAAAAACTTACTACCACGTCTTCGTAATCCAGAGGAAACAAGTGTTGTAATTGTAACGTTAGCAGAAGCGACACCAGTTCATGAAGCAAGTCGTCTACAAGAGGATTTAAAACGTGCAGAAATTTATCCGAAATGGTGGGTAATTAATCAAAGCTTTTATGCAACGCATACAATAGACCCAGTATTAAAGGGACGATCACAATCTGAAGTGCAATGGATTCAAGAAGTTCAAAAAGAATCAAAACATAATAGTGTGATTATTCCTTGGCAATCAGAAGATGTTATTGGATATGAAAAACTAAAAGAATTGACAGTTCAATAATTGTTCATTAGGAGGCATTCACAATGCATAAAGTCGTTATTTTAGGAACAGGACCAGCCGGATTAACAGCAGCTATCTACTTAGCACGTGCGAATATGAATCCACTTATTATTGAAGGAACTCAGCCGGGTGGACAATTAACTACGACAACGGATGTAGAGAACTTTCCAGGTTTCCCTGATGGTATTATGGGACCAGAGCTAATGGACAATATGAGGAAACAAGCAGAACGATTTGGTGCAGAGTTTAAAAATGGTTGGGTAGAAAAAGTGGATGTATCTAAGCGACCATTTAAAATCACTGTAACTGGAATGGAAGAGATAGAAGCTGAATCCATTATTGTTTCTACAGGTGCTTCTGCTAAATTACTCGGGATTCCAGGAGAGAAGGAAAATATGGGTCGTGGAGTAGGAACTTGTGCAACATGTGATGGATTCTTCTATCGTGGTAAAAAAGTCATTGTAGTTGGTGGTGGAGACTCTGCAATGGAAGAAGCAAACTTCCTAACAAAGTTTGCAACAGAAGTTCATATTGTACATCGTAGAGATGAACTACGTGCATCTAAAATCATGCAAGATCGTGCAAAAGCAAACGAGAAAATTACTTGGGGATTAAATAAAACACCGATAGAAGTAATAGCAGATGGAAAAGTTACAGGTCTAAAAGTGAAAGATAACGAAACTGGTGAGGAAGAAATTATTGAAACTGACGGTATTTTCATTGCGATTGGCCATCGTCCAAATACAGAGTTTTTAAATGGTCAAGTTAAGATAGATGAAGCTGGTTATATTGTTGTAAAACCAGGAACGACAGAGACAAATATACCAGGAGTATTTGCATGTGGAGATGTGCAAGACCATAAGTATCGTCAAGCAATTACGGCTGCAGGAACTGGTTGTATGGCTGCATTGGATTCCGAACGCTTCTTAGAAAATCATGCTGTGCATGATTGGAGTCAATCTTTATAAAACGGGGGAAGTTAAAATGAATATTACAGATAAAGCAAAAGAGTTTATTGAAACTGCTATGAAAGAAAATGGTGTTACAACATTACGTTTTACATTTGATGGTGCTGGCTGCTGTGGTCCTAGCTACGGTATTAATCTAGGCGAAGCACAAGAAAATGATGTCACAGAAACAGTAAACGGTATTCAAGTTGCAATGGATCCAAAGGTTGTTGAAATTGTAAATACATTGACACTAGACTATGTAGAAGATCAACAAGGTGCAGGCCTTGTTATTAGTGGCGGATCTAACTGCTGCTAAAGTATAAATAAAAGGAGACTAACAAACATGACGAACTATCACGAACTTGTAAAAGGAAAAGTATATATTGGTGGAGTAGACGCTATACAAGACGCAGTAAAAAAGCATGGGATTACAGAGGTGTTTGATTTACGTGCTGGAGGAGAAGAGCCAGAAGGATTTCCAGGTGAAGCTAAGCGACATGCTTATCCAATTGTAGAGGGTGTAGAAGGGCAAGATGAATCTGTTAAAAGTGCAATTGGAGCCGTTAAAGAAGCTGTAGAACGAGGAGAAAAAGTATTTTTCCATTGCTCTGGTGGACGAAATCGTACTGGTACGGTTGCTACAGGATTATTATTAGAATTAGGTCATGCTTCTAATGTAGAAGATGCAGAACAACAAGTAAAAACAGTTCGTTCTATTATTGCAATTAAACCAGAGTTAAAACAAGTATTACAAAACCTATATCAACACTAAGAGTGAAACGGATATTTTTTATAAAATATCCGTTTTTTTATAAACAAGAATATGTATTGTACGCATAAAAATATCCGATAATGGAAATGATAAAAATTTTTTAAGAGGGGATATGTAAATGGCAAAGCGTAAAAATGATTGGACGGAAAAGAAAATAGAGAAGTATATAAAAGAAGGCAGAGGACAAGGGGAGTTAAATAACTATAAACCCTGGTTAACGATACAAAATGTATCTTCAACGGGGAATAGCTCTCGTATAATGGGGTGGAAAACTAATAGGAGACATGAGTTTCTGTCGGATTTAGAGAGGGATTACTTTTTTATATTAGAATGGATAGAAGAAGTTATTGATATTCGTGAACAATTTCCATTAAATCGAGAATTGACATATAAAATTGCTGAAGAAAAAGGGATACATCATCCTATTTGTAAAGGAACTGAAACGTTAATAGTTCTGACAACAGATTTTTTCCTGACGGTTCGAGACGGAAAAGAAATTAAATATATTGCTAGGACTATAAAGCCTAGTAGTGAATTAGAAAATGAAAGGGTAATTGAAAAGTTTGAGATAGAAAGAGAATATTGGGAAAGGAAAGGAATCGATTGGGGAGTTGTAACAGAAAAGGATATTCCCGATACGATGAGTCAGAATATTTCGTGGATTCATAACCATTATTATCTCGAAGAAATTGAGGATGAAACTTTTGTGAAATTCTTTTTTAGTTACTTAATGACGTTTCAAAATGTGGATAAGAGCTTTATAGAAATCTGCAATGAGTTTGAAGAACAGTATAATTTGGAACAAGGTTCGTCAATTAATTATTTTAAATATTTAGTAGCTAGAAAGTTAATTTCTGTAGATATCAATACGCAAAAATTAAATATGCGAGGTTTACATATAAGCGAACTAGCTTTTAGTGAAAGGGGCGATGAGAATTTTGATTACGCTATCAGTTAATGAAATATTTAAGTCAATTGATGATTCAAAGATATACAGATTACTCTGGATAGATGAAAGTAATGTTATTACATATTTAATCGATGTATATGATGAAAAAGCTATGCCTTTTGTAGATACACTGAAAAGTCTTCAAGAAGGCTTTTCGAATGGACAGTATATGAAAGTAAGCAATGATGAAGTATTTCCAGTTGTAAATCATCAAGAATTGACAGAAAAAGATATACTTATGAGAGATAAGGCATGGAATATTATACAAGATTTAATAATTCAAGAACCTAACATTTATAAAAGAGATAAAAGAGGTACGTTAATTAGACAAACGAGAGGGAATTTTGGGTGCTCAAAACAAACGATTTACAAATATTTAAAGCGGTATTGGCAAAGAGGAAAGGTCAGAGATAGCCTACTTCCTGATTTTAAAAATTGCGGTAATAAGGGGAAGTCGAAGAATTGGAGCGGAAATAAGACGGGTAGACCGAGAATGACTAATAGCACGGGAATCAATATTACATCGGAATTAAAAGGAATATTCAAGAAAGCTATACAAAATTATTATTTTACAAGTCCAGAAAATACACTGACATATACATACAAAATGATGATTAGGGATGCTTTTCAGGCAAGCATTCGTTATCAAGATGGAACAAAGTATATTGTGATTGAAGACGCAGATACCATTCCTACTTTTCGACAGTTCTATTATTGGTTTCATAAAGAATATGGAGTTGAAGAAATTACGTCAGCTAAGCATGGGAGAAAGAAATTCGAAAGAGATCATAGGGCTGTTTTAGGTTCGTCTTCTTTTGAAGTTTTTGGACCGGGATCCAGATATCAAATTGATGCGACAATCGCTAACGTATATATAGTTTCTCGTTATAATTCTGATTGGGTATTGAAGAGACCAACTATATACTATGTAACGGATGTCTTTACCCATTTAATTACTGGTTTTTATATTGGGCTTGAAGGCCCCTCATGGACTGGAATGATGATGGCACTTTTGAATTCTACAGTTTATAAAAAGGACTTTTGTGCGGATTATGGTATTAATATTACAGATAATTGTTGGCCAGCAGCACATCTACCAGAGATTATTTTAGGAGATCGCGGAGAGTTAGAAGGATATAATGTAAATCATTTGATACAAGGGCTTAATATTACAGTGGAAAATAATCCATCCTTTCGTCCAGACTGGAAAGGCATTGTAGAAAAATTATTTGATACATCTCAAGAAACAATACGCCCCTTTTTACCTGGATATGTTTTAAAAGATTGGGGTGAAAGAGGGGCAAAAGATCCACGTTTAGAGGCGAAACTCAATATAGAACAATATACAAAAATTATTATCAATTTTATTCTGCATTACAATAAAAATTTCTATATGAAGAATTATATACGGGACAAAGATATGATAGTTGATAATGTAAAACCAACACCAATTGAATTGTGGAAATGGGGAATAAAAAATCGCTCTGGGAAATTACGAGTCGTTCATCCTGATATCATGAAATTTTATTTAATGCCGAGAGGTGTTGCTAGAATCACTGCAAAAGGAATCAGATTTGAAAAAATGTTGTATAGCTGTGACACGGCAATACAACAATCATGGTTTGCTACAGCAAGAACAAAGAAAAGTTGGAAAGTGGATGCTTCTTATGATCCTCGAAATATGAATAATATTTATATTCATACAAAGGATGAAAAGATATTTGAAAACTGCTATTTATTAAAACATCAAGAGCGATATCAAGATAAAGCCTTAGAGGAGGTTAGACAGTTAAATAGCTTAGAAAGTAAAGGTTACAAAGAAGAAGAACATATATTACTACAAAATGAAATTAACTTTTTTGATAATATTCAATCGATTGTTAAAGAAGCTGTTAAGGAAGCAAGCAAAAAACAAACAAAGCATGTAATAAAGAGAAAGAAAATTAAAGACATCAAGCATCATACCCAATTGGAGAGGAAAATGCGAAGAACTGAGGAAGTATTTCAACTTGATAACAATGAAGAAGAGGCTCTACCAGAGGTTATTCATTTGGATAAACAACAAGAAGATGAATTCAAGCGTCGCTCAGTTAAAGAATTATTTAATAAAAGGAGGAGGCATAAGCATGAGTGACACTCTAAGAGAAATACAGTTAGATAATGGGACATACGCTTTTCTAGCTCAATATCAGCAACAGCAATTAGTTGATTATCAGGGGAATCCGCTGATAGAAGCTTTACCTGGCATATTGTCATATGAAGAAGCTTTTGATCAACTTAGCTTCCTACCCAATTATCATGAAAAAGAAAGAAATTTATCAGATCATCATCGATTTCATGCCTTATTACGTTTAACTCGTTTTTTTCAACCAATTTCTCAAACATTAGACTTGGAAAGACGTTTTTCAAGATTTTTACGCTATGGATATGTGAATCGGAATCCTCTTCAAAAGCAACACGTTCAAGTATTAAATGAATTACATCATCAATTAGTAGAAAGAAATAATTTAAGTCTGCCGGCGGATATACGGGCTACTGCATCTAGTTTTACATTAATGGGTTTCTCTGGCATTGGAAAATCAACAGCTATAGAACGAATACTTTCATTATATCCTCAACTTATTATTCATAGAGATCCCCTCAATACGCTTCAAATTGTTTGGTTAAAATTAAATTGCCCACATGATGGGTCGTTAAAGTCATTATGTCAAAACTTCTTTGAAAAGATAGATCAATTAATTGGCACAAACTATCTCGAAAGTTATGGGAAATCCTCTAATTCTATAAGTTCAATGGTAACTAGGATGGGGCAAATTTCTAGACTACATTGTGTTGGTGCATTGATCATAGATGAAATTCAACATCTGTTGGCAGCGACAGGGGATGCCTCTGAGAAAATGATGAATTTTTTTGTTACCCTTATTAATGAAATTGGTATTCCGGTAATGATAATTGGAACCATGAGGGCTAGGAGCCTTTTACAAAAAGATTTTAGACAAGCACGTCGTGGTAGTGGACAAGGTGATATGGTCTGGCAACAAATGAGCAATAAAGAAGATTGGGAAGTTTTAATTACAAGTATGTGGGATTATCAGTGGACAAAGCAACATGTGGAACTAAATCAAGATTTATTAGATGTTATTTACGAGGAAAGCGAGGGTATTACTGATATAGCTATAAAGTTGTTTTTACTAGCACAGGGGCGAGCGATTGAAACGGGCATAGAAAAAATTTCATCAGAATTAATCAGAAAAGTGGGTAAAGAAGATTTAAGACTTGTTCAACCTATGCTTCAAGCTCTTAAATCTGGTTGTGAAACAGAAATTGCAAAGTATGAAGATCTTGTATCGTTAGATATACAAGATTATATATTTAATAAACTTCCAGTAATTGATATGAGAGCCAAACTCCAAGATAAAAAAGAAAAAATCGCACAAGAGCGTCAGAAAATAGAACCAACAAAGGTAGAGAAATTGATTATTTCCCTTATAAACTTAGATATAAACGAAAAGGATGCAGAAAGAGCAACAAAATATGTATTAAATAAATCACCTAACTCTAAAATTAGTGAGTTGATGAAAGAAGCTTTACAATATATTAAGGACAAAGGAAGCAAAAAGAAAAAAGTTGTAGTAGAGGATAAAAATAAATTAAAGTGTATCATTGATGAAGGTAAAAAGAATAGACAGTCTGCGTATGAGGCTCTCAATGGTGAAGGATATATTAAGGACCCTTTAAAAGAATTTAATTATAAAGAATCAAGGTGATGTAAAATGCTTGATTATTTTCCTGTACCGTATGAGGATGAATTGTTTTATAGTATAGTCTCTAGATATCATATTCGAAGTCCAGATTTATCAAAAAAGCATACTATGAAGAAGTTGTTTAATAAAAGTGGCTGTTTCTTCGGGATTGAATCCATTGGTGAATTAAAATATTTAGTTGATAATTTACAAGTGTTTTCAGATGTGTTTACTGAAAAGTATTTTATAGAAAGGCATTCACTGATTCCACTTATAAGACCATTTAAAACAAAAGAATGGTACGAACAATTAAGCATAGGAATCTCTTCAAAAGTTTATCAGAGTTTATTTAGTTTGAAAAAAGGGAATATAAAGTCAAAAGAGCATTTATATTATTGCTCTGTATGCGTAAAGGAACAATATCAACTTTATGGTGAAGGGTATTGGAATAGAGTACATCAGGTTCCAGGAGTTTTTGTATGCATTAAACATCAATTACCTCTAAAGAAACATCCGGTTAATATTATGACTTTTCGGTCTCATAATTTTATCTATCCAAATCTAAAGGATAGTAACAGCAATGAGATATTCATGGAAAGTGAACTTGTGGATGAATTAATAGGAATTGCAGAAGATGTAAAATATTTGCTAGATAAAAATTTTTCGTCTTTTTCAAAAGATTATTATGTTGAGAAATATGAGACACTTTTGAAGGTTAAAGGGATTGGATACCCCACTTTAAAAAGACATCAGCGCTTAAGGGAGTTACTTCAAGATCATTATTCGCAAACCCTATTAAGGATGTTAGAATCCTCATTTAAAATAGATGAAAGATTATCATGGGTAAATTATATTCTGGGGAAAGGTAGTATACAATTTTGTCATCCCATTAGGCATATATTGATTATGCGATGTTTGTGTGGCTCAGTAAAAAATTTTTTTGAAAATGAATATTTGTATGAACCCTTTGGAAAAGGTCCATGGTTATGCATGAATTCCCTATCGAATCATTATTTACAAAAATGTGTAGATAAGGTGGAAATCAGTGTTCACGGATTGAATCGAGAAATTCAAGGGGATTTTGAGTGTGATTGTGGTTATATATATAGACTTAGGGAATGGGAGCAAAACCCCCTAGAAGTTGCATTCTTTAATAATAGGATTATTCAAAAAGGCCACGTATGGGAAGTGGAGTTTAGCAAACTTTTATCTAGTGGATTAACACAAAAAGAAATAGCTATGAAAACGGGTTTTACACCACCGACTATACGAAAAATATTGAAGGATCGTAAAAATGTCCCAATTAAAAAATCGAGAGAAGACAGTTTGAAGGTCGCTCGAGAAAAGAAAACAGCTCAGTACAAGCATAAATGGATACAATTACGAAATAAATATCCAGCGTATACGAGAGCGAAATTAAGTGGTTTAAATAGAGCTGCATATGCGTGGCTAAGCAATTATGAGAGAGCGTGGTTAGAGGAACATTCACCACTTAAGGTTTTGGGGAAGCATTCAAAAAAAAAGAGTGTAGAAAGCTACAATAGAGAAGATTTAATATTAATCGAAGAAGCAAAAAAAATAGTTGATAACTGGGATGAATATGAAAAAAACAGAGGTAAGTTAATTAGAAAAACGTATGCAGCTGTTACGAAAATATTAGGTGTATACCAGAAATGTCAAAAAAAGAAAAATCATTCTTTATTACAAAGTTACATTGTCACAGTTGAAGAATCTTTACAAGATTTTCAAAAAAGAAGAGTTCGATATTTATTAAATACAAAATTCAAAGATAAAGTAGTTACTTTATCTAAAATAAAAGAGGCTGCAAGTATAAAGGTGGCTGTAAGGGAAGGCGAAGGGGATATAAAAGAATACGTTGAAAAATTGATCAAAGCTCATAATCAAACAAACTAAAAGATAGTATGGGCTAAGGATTATAAATCATCGTTTTTAAAACAAAAAAATTCATTCGTGAGTTTAAAATAAATATAACTCTTTTATAAAAAGGATAAACCGAAATCTTTCTATGATTTCGGTTTTTTTATTGAGATATAGTGAGTATGATGAATAAATAAGAGAAGAAGAAAATTAATATCGAATGTATAAACAAACAAGGGGATATAGATAGAAAGTTAACCCATTTTGTTCTGAACTTTTGTTTTACAAGAAAAAATATAAAGAGTGTGTTTTGATCCTTTTCAGAACACACTCTTTATTTATGCTCAAGTATTGAGTGGGAGTGTATAAATTTTTAATAATTTATTTTAGTAGGATAGTCCATAACTTTCTTGTAATAATTAAGATAGTATGCATTCCTAAAGGAAATACATTAGTGTTCAACTTTCTTGTAATTATTTTCTCTTAAGGGCCTTAAATATAATGGTTTAAAAGCATATTAGTAAAAGGGTTTGTTGTAATTAAACACGTTGTGAACTTAAAAGAAAGTTGTACATTTTACAACAAAGTAGCAGTATTAGTGTAAAACTTTCTTTTAACAATACACGTAACAGTTTAACTAGGGGACTTTATATAAAAGAAAGGTGTGTATTAAGTATATGGATATTATGCAACAATTAATGGACGTAGATAAAAAAGCTAGGGAACGAGAAAGAATGGAACTCATTCAACGATTTTATAATGAGGGAGTTTCTATCACGACAATTGCAAATGCGACAAATATGTGTGAAGAGGAAATTTCTTATATATTAAGTAACTAGTAGCCATATTTGATGAGATGAATAGAGGAGAAAAAGATAGAATTGTAATTCTATCTTTTTTTATGCTCTTAAATACAATTTTAAAACGAGAAAGGTAGAGGGAGAACATGAGTGTATATGTAAAAAAGAATCTAGTAAATTTACGAGTTGATTATGCTTTTAAGCGTTTGTTTGGAGTAGAAGGAAATGAAGATATATTAATTGGATTTCTTAACGCGGTACTACAATCATCTATTGATGAAGAAATTACATCTTTGCACTTAGATGATCCGCATCTTCCAAGAGAGCAGAAGGATGATAAATTGTCTATTTTAGATTTGCGAGCTACGCTAAATAGTGGTATAAAAATTAATATAGAGATTCAAGTTCGAGACAAAAAAGATATGATAGAGCGTTCTTTGTTCTATTGGTCAGGTATGTATTATTCTCAAATGACTCAAGGGATGAAATATACAGAATTAAGACCAACCATTTGTATTAATATAGTGGATTTCATTCTATTTCCAGAGGAGCAGGAGTTTCATAATGTTAATACAGTGATGAACAAAAAATCTAAACGTATCATTACCGAAAATATGCAGTTGCATTTTCTTGAAATCCCAAAAGTGATTCAAGAATGGCAAGGGAAACGAATGGATCCGTGGGAAGATTCTTTAGCGCGTTGGTTACTATTATTTCCTGCGCATGAGGATGAGAGATTAACAACAATCCTGGAGGCGATAGCAATGGAAAAAGATCCAGTTTTAAAAAAAGCGATAGAGGATTGGGAGCGTTTAAGTAGCGATAAGGATTTTTTACGCTTATATTGGGCTAGAGAAAAAGAAATAAAAGATAGAATATCTGAAATAGAAACAGCAGAAGAAAAAGGTGCAAAAGAAGCCAAAATACAACTAATTCAAAACATGATTAAAGTAGGTGTACCTTTAGAGAAAGTTGCAGAGGCTGCAGAATTAAGTGTTGAAGAGGTTAATGAGATTTTAAGAAATAAAAAATAGATATAAATGATAAAAAACAGGTAATTGTGATTAAACATGATTACCTGTTTTTTGATTTAATGAAAGTAAGTGAATATATGTGAAGGTAGGGGGAATAGTTATGAAAGTGACAAGAGGGAATGTTAAATGAAGTGTGTAATTTTTACATACTTATTTATTCTGTTATTAAAAAAATATAAAGAATATAAGGGGAAGTTATTTGTATTATGAAAAAGAAAAAAGAAGCATATTATGTACATGTATATACGCTTAGAGACAAAAGTACAAAATCGATAAAAATAGAACCATGGCGCTCATTGAAAGAGGAAATGAATGTTTTGGGTCTTAAGGACAGTGATATTTTTCAAATTCAAATGGTATGGTACGATCCAAACAAAGATGATAAAAAGAAATGAAGTAAAATGGAACACGAAAAGTCCAATTTTATTTTTTAGGTGTAAATAAGGCTTGTTTTTTTAAAATCGTATTGCTATAATATAAACGTAATAAGATTTAACAATAAAATAAAAAATTAATCAGTTCGCATATAAGAGAAGACCTCAATATGCGCCATGTCCTTAGGGGACGTGTGCGTGTATTGGGGTCTTTTTGCGTTTTGCGAGCAAAAAACACCCGGAGGTGCAGGAATTATGTTGAATTGGTTGTCTGCAAAACTTATGACAACACCGGTAGGAGATTTTCTGCTGGCAAAAACTAGTTTTGAGAAAGGTCTTACTGGGCACACCAGTGGTACAGATGCTACCACTGTACAAAAAAGCATGAATACCCTTGTAACAACATTAATTGGTTTTGGGGGGATTTGGGTAGCGGCTTGCGTTGTATTTGCAGCTATTAAACTATCTGGTGCACAAGGGAAAAACCCTGAAAACCGTACACAAGCCATGATTGGTTTGGCTTGTGCGGCAATTGGAGGCTTTGTCATGATCAAAGCATACGACATCGCTGCTTGGGTTACAAAAATTTAACATAAGAGTTTATAAAAGCTCTCCTCTATTTGGGGAGAGCTTCTCTTATATAAGGGAGGAAACAAAATGAGAAAGGTTACCGTTCCTGTTGATATGACTTCGGAACAAAAAACGCTGTTAGGTGTGCTGAGCAAACGCCAATTGATTTATCTTTTAGGTGGAGGAGCATCCCTTTATTTATATGTACCATTCTTATGGCGGCTATTTGCACCTTTTAATGCGGCAGTAGCATTTTTTATTTGCTTAATTTTAGCAATACCAACAGTAGTAGTTGTAATAACGTTTGCTTTTATTTATAAAGAAAAACAACACATGTATTTAGACAAATTTTTACTTATCAAAATGCGTAGCCGTTCTGAAAAAGGCAAGTGGAGAAAAGGGTATGAGCCAATTACATGGGTAAAGGAGAATTTATAGATGTTAGAAATGATATATTTTGCACTGGTAGCCATTGTAGGGTTTTTCTTTTATCGGAAAATGAATGGAAAACCGCTATTTAGTTTTAAGAAAAAGGGCAAAAGTCAGAACGGGGTAGAGAAACGTACTGCTGAAAAAAATGGAAAGAAAAATAAAAAGAATACGCCTGCTACAGAGGAAATTGATGAGGATAATGTGGATTTCTTTAGTGCTTTTGTAGAAGACATTAAGGAAGTTGAAAATCATATGATTCGTTATCATGATGATACGTTTGTCCTAATCGCTGAGGCACACCCAGTAAACTATTACCTGCTTTCTAATGCGGAACAAGAAGCGATTGATATCAAAATTGAATCCTGGTTAACCACATTAGAGTTTAATACGAAGGTATATATCCAAAGTAAGTTTGTAGATTTAACAGATCCTGTACGAAAAATGACAGAAACAATGAAAGGTGCGAAGGACCTTACACCAGAGACAGTACTTTATGGGCAAGAAGTTATCGACAACTTAGAGTACTGGCAACGTTCGCAGCCTCGATATGAGCAAAAGCGATATTTAATTTATCCATACAAAGTGGATATTAGTACGATTACAGCTGATACAGAGGATGAATTGGAAGAAAAGATTGTAGATAAAGCGTTTAACGAATTATATCGTCGTTATAATGCTTCCCGAAATCTACTATCGAAAGCAAAAATTAGTGTAGAAATGTTAACGAAAGATAAATTAATAGAACTCTTATACGTAGCGTTTAACCGTCGTAAAGCGGTGAAAGCACGTTTCCAAGATTTAATTGAAAATGAGAACTTCTCTCTGTATTCAACAGGTGACACAAATGAGAGAAAACTAGAGTTAATGAAGAAAGTTCTAGCGGAAGAAAAAGCTGAAAAATCAAATAACGGGGTGGCATAAGTATGAAATTGTTTGGAAAGAAGAAAAAAGAAAAAAAGAAGTTAGAAGCTGAAAAGAATGACGAATTGGAACTAGAGGAGGAAGGGTACGAACAAGAAGAAGTTCCGCCTCAAATAGACAATCAAACAACTGTGTTTGATGTCATTGCCCCAGAAGGAATGAAAATTGATTCAGAAGACTATGGGGTAATTAAGCAGTCTTTGGGAAGTAATACTTTCTTCCGTCCATTTTATATTCCACGTGATGGATACCCTCGTATGATGCAGACCAATTGGCTGAACATGTTAACTTCAGCTGGAGAGGTTGATGTCATGATTGATATTCATAAAGAGCCAAAAGCAAAAGCGATGCGATCGTTAGATATGCAGCTGACAATGTTACGTTCGAACCTTTCTTTCCAACGTACACGCGGAAATATTGACCAGGAAAAAGACTTAGATGCAAAAATTCAGGATACAAACAATCTAATGGATGAAATTCAATTTAATGAAAATGACTCCTATATGGTAAGTACGATGGCGGTTGCGTATGCTGATTCAAAGAAAGAATTAGATGTTTTATGTGAGTATATTGAAGATGAAATGCAAGCATCTCACTTTAAGATAGCGAGCACTTGGAATCGTGTGAAGAGTGGCTTAAAAGCGGTTATGCCATTAGGTGCACCAAATACTCTGCAAGATACATACCGAAATATCGATAGACGTGCTCTATGTACATTTGCCCCCTTTGTATCAGGATCCGGAAGATTTAACGGTGGTATACCAATAGGAAAAAACAAAATAACTGGACAAGTAGAATTTTTAAATTCATTTGGTAACGCAGATTATCGTCCACCAAACTATAACATTGGTGTGACAGGGATTTCAGGTTCCGGTAAAAGTTTACTTTTAAAAATGAAGCTAGCTCGTGAAACATCACTTGCAGATACACATGCGATGATCATAGATCCAGAGGGTGGTGCGACACGTTCCTAAGTGAAAAGCTTAGGCATTGTCGAACTTACAGTTCAACAGTGAACTGTCATTCCAAGAAGTCAAATGATAGGGTAACGCCTTGAAGGGCTTCCTTTAATACTCCGACATGCAGTGAAGTTAGCAAGAACTGAACTGTATGAAGCTCGGTGAAGTCGGTTGAGAGTTACCGTAATCCTATAGGATACGAAAGTCACTCAGAGGTGGGTGGTGTAACCTATAAACCGGAAGTCTATAAATTACCTATGGTTAGTATGCACTATGAACCAATAGAGTATGGTATGTGCGGACGAATCTCTGATGGTACGGGTCTATATCGGAAGTAAGTCGAAAGGCTTACTGACACAATTAGTGTCGCTACTGTGGATGAGTAAAACTCGCCTTTATGAAAGTCCATATATTGTTACAGGCAATATCAAGGTAGCAGGCTCATAGGAGAAACCTAACGGTATATGCACAGATAGGAATGACGGAACGTGGTAAGCTGTCAACACTGAGGGCTTGCTTCCGATGAAGTGGTTCTAGGGAAAACAATTGTAAATTGTATAACCTAGGTTTATGACAGTGAAAGTGGTGGCACAGTACCTATGAAACGTGTAATGAACGTGGAGGGATAGCCACTAGTCGATTGAAAACTGACTGTTACTTATGGTTGACATGGTTTCGAGTAAGACTAAAGAGATGTAAACCTCCAGTAAATAAGGGGAGGTTACAGCCCATGTTAAAGAAAACTAAACTAAGGCACAGTGAATATTACGACATGCAAAGAAAGTATGATGAGTTATATTCTAATAGCCTTAATGGTAACAATTTCTATAAATTAATTGATATTATCGGTTCGGAAGAAAATATTAGATTAGCATACCGCAACATCAAAACTAATAAGGGGAGTAACACGGCTGGAGTTGACAATTTAACCATTAAAGATATTTGGCACCTAAACGATACAAAGATTATTCATGAAGTTAGGAAACGATTAAATAACTATCAACCACAAGCAGTTAAAAGAGTCCTTATCCCAAAAGAGGGCAGTGATAAGAAGCGACCCCTGGGGATTCCAACAATTTGGGACAGATTAGTACAACAATCTATCCTCCAAGTATTGGAACCTATTTGTGAAGCTAAGTTTCATAACCATAGTTATGGATTTAGACCGAACAGAAGTACACACCATGCACTAAGTAGAGTTGTAAGTCTTATTAACATAGGTCACCAACACTACTGTGTTGATATTGACATTAAGGGGTTCTTTGATAATGTATGCCACAAAAAGCTATTAAGGCAAATGTGGACTCTGGGAATAAGAGACAAATCACTTCTATGTGTTATTTCAAAAATCCTTAAATCTGAGATAGAAGGAGAGGGTATTCCCAATAAGGGTACTCCGCAAGGAGGAATTATTTCTCCTTTACTTTCCAACATTGTTCTAAATGAACTTGATTGGTGGATAAGTAGCCAATGGGAAACCTACAAACCTCACAGAATCTCTACTCGGCATTTAGGGTTTCGACAATATGCTAGGAAGTACACGAATCTAAAATGTGGTTATGTAGTGAGATACGCGGATGACTTCAAAATAATGTGTCGGACTTATGATGAAGCACAACGCTTTTATCATGCGACAGTTGATTTTCTCAAATCCCGCTTGGGATTAGAAATTAACCCCAAAAAGTCCAAAGTGGTTAATCTCAAGAAAAACTCGTCAGTTTTCCTTGGATTCAAAATCAAAGTGGTTAAACAAGGTAAAGCTAAATTTGGATATATTGCAAAAACCAGTATGTCCGACAAAGCTATTACAAAAGCTAAAAGACAACTAAAAGAACGAATCAAAGGAATTCAAAAGGAGCCCACTTCAGAGAAAGTTACTCAATTTAATTCAACCCTTCTTGGTATACAAAATTACTTTAAATATGCGGTTACAATTTACATGGATTTAACGGAGGTAAATTACTCTCTGCGAAGAGTCATAAGAACCAGACTTAGAAACAATATGAAGCACATGAAGTTCTGTGAAACATCTGTGAATTTTAAAAGGAAGACCAAAGGAATACAACCTAACACTAAGATTTACGTTGTACAGAACACTCCACTCTTACCAGTTACAGGAATACATCATAAAAACCCGTGGAATTTTTCGCAGGTTATCTGTAACTATACGGAAACGGGGCGTAATAAAGTACATAGTAATCTTAAGGCAATACCTAAGGATGTTCTCAACCAAGTTATGAGGACTTATTCGAAGAATAAAAGTATTGAGTACAACGATAATAGGATATCAAAATACGTTGCTCAATATGGTAAGTGTTATGTAACTGGTGAGGAAATTGGTATTGAACGTGTTCATTGTCATCACATTGTTCCCATTAAACAAGGTGGGGATGACAAGTACAACAACTTGGTAATTGTAGATTGGTTTATACACAAACTGATTCACATGACGAATCTTAATAAGATTACACATTACCTTCGGTCTTTTAAACTTAACAAGAAACAAATGGATAAACTGAATGTGCTAAGAACTAAAGCTGGAAATGAACCGATAGTAACATAATTTGATTTTAAAGTCAGTTGGAAACGATGGAACGCCGTATGCTAGGAAACTAGCACGTACGGTGTGAGGTGGGGGAAAAGGTGGAGATTACATCAAAGCCTTACCTATCATCATAATTCGTAAAAATCACCAAACGATTAGGTGGTATTAACTTAAATATTTCACCAGAAAGTAATATCATTATTAATCCTTGTGCAATTGCAGTAACAGAACTTCAGATTACGGATAAAGATGAAGAGCTAGAAGCGCTTGAACAATATGACAAGAAAGAACTCGTTGAGCGTGATGGCGTTAAGTATGTAAGATTTGTACCTATTTTAGAGAAAATCAATGAAATACTAGGCTTCTTTGACATTATTATTCGCGGACAAGATTTTGATCAACCAGGATTAAATGTATTCCAGCGCACAATGTTAGAAGATGCGATTCGTGAAGTATTCAGTAAACATGGTATCACTTCTCACCCTTCATCTTTATATACGGATGAAGTGAAGAAGGTAGACGGACAATTAATTCAGTCTCAAGTGAGAAAGCCAGAGCCAGAGTTAAAAGAAATTTATGATGTGATAGTGGAAAACCATGGAGACGATGTGAAAGCAGAAGAGTTAATTGCTGCGATTCGTCCGTTCTTACGTGATGGTTCAAAACCATTATTTGATGGACAAAGTAATTTTGGACGCGGTGTAGAAACACAGTTAAATGAATCACGTGTTGTTAATTTTAATATTAGTCATTTAGAAGAGGGATTCTTAAAGCCAATCGCCTTCCACGTTATCCTGAACTATATTTGGGAGCATTGGATTAAGAGTCCAGAACACGCTATCAAACGAAAAGTGTTATATGTGGATGAGATGTGGCAGTTTATCGACTATGAACAAACGGTTAACTTCTTAGAAAAAGTAGCACGTCGTTCACGTAAAAGAAATGCCGGTATGTGTTGGGCAAGTCAGGACTTTGTTCGTATTTTAGAAAATGTGAAAGCACGTGGTATCTTGCAATCTACTTTCTCTTATTTCTTCTTAGAACAAAATAAGATTGATAAGAAAAAAATCCAAGAGAACTTTAACTTAACTGCTGGAGAGCTTGACATTATTCTCAACAATCCAGGGAAAGGTGAAGGGATTTTCCGCATAGGAGATAGTTCGGTTTGGATTCAAACAGATCCATCAGATAAAGAAATGATGTTCATTGAATCAAATGAAGCGGTACTACAAGAGCTTTTAAATAACATGAAGAAAGTACAAGGGTATGCAGGATAATAGCGTACCTTTGAAAAGGAAGGTGAAATTATGCTTGATAAGATAATAGGATGGGTTGGCGGCTTAATTGTTTCTATGGTCAAGACCTTTCTTTCTCCAATCTATAAATTAATTGATTCTATCCCCGATTTAATTTTTGGTGGGGATAGTGCAAAATTAAATTTTTTATTTAAAGACGATACAGCTGGGAGTGTATTAAATACGGGATTACCAGTCATGTTTAAATTTGCAGCCTTTTTAGTCTTAGTCAGTGCTGTAATTGCTGGAGCAAAGTATTCAGCTGCTGCCATTAATCCAACAAATCGAACATATATCATTGAATATGCGAAGGATTTAATGATCGTTTCTATTTGTATATGGCATTTAGATTTCTTCTATAACATTGTATTTGATATTAATACTTGGGTAGCATCGGAGTTTAAAAGAGCAATAGGAGAACAATCGCTAGATGTTTTTAAACCAGGTCAGACAATTGCCGAATTGTCTATGGATAAAAATAAGGATGATTATTTATTTCAAATTTTTGCGATGTTGATTGAAGTAGGATTATCACTTTGGGCAAACTTCTTCTATTTAATGCGGGCGGTATCTCTTTATATTTTGATGTTAATGGGACCGGTTATGGTCGGTATGTGGCTATTTCCGCAAAAGAAACAACAAACTCTATATTGGATGCGTGAATTTGTTGGTACAGTACTCATACAAGGTATCCATGCGATTACTATATGGTTGATTTTTGTACTAGTAGGCAAATCAGATAATACCATTATTAAATTAATCTTATTTGCTATGTTTATTCCTATAGGTGAAATTGTAAAAGGATTCATTGGTTTAAGTACAAATACGGTGGGAGCAGTAAATAGAGCAGGTACAATGCTTGGAATGGGTGCCTTAGCAAGTATGGCGGGCATCATTAAAGGAATACGTGATGACCATCGTAGTAATAAAGAGAAGACAAAAGCTAGAAAAGAAGGCGAGGAAGATAAAAAAGAAGATGCTGATAATCCTAAAAATGCGTTAGGAGCCAATTTAGGAACAGATATAGGTACAACATCTCGTGCAGCTCGTATGTTAAAAGCAGGTCAAATTGGAAGCATGGTTGGAAAAGCAACGGGTGGACTCGCAGGATTAGCAATGGGCGCAGGACTTGGACCAGAAGGAATGGCAGTAGGAACATTTGCTGGAAGTAAAGCAGGTGGTGTTCCTGGTGCAGTAGCTGGAAGAACATTAGCAGCTGGAGTTGAAGGAGTTACTAGTGCTGGGAAGCATATTGGTTCCAGTGTGAAGAAAGGTCTAGATACGTATAAAGGGTTAAATGGAGAACAATATCCAGAGTTAACAGATGAAGATATTGCACAAGACTTAGCTACGAAAGATTTTGAAAATTGGAAAGCGGATAATCCTGATTCTGCAGTTGCGAGTCGTTTAAAACAAGCATTCCCTGGTGCATCCGATGCAGAGATTGCAAAAAAAGTAGCAAAAACAAATAGTGATCAAATGTCTCATTTCAAAAATCAGCGAAAACAAGATTTACAAAATATGAAGAAAAATGCTACACCATATGGAAACGCTAGAGATTTAGTTAACGCTGCAACTAACGCATTCCAAAAAGGATATGAGGCAGACCATAAAGATGCGTTTATGAGTCAATTACCAGAAAACATGTCAGCGGAAGAGAAAGAGAAAAAATGGAATGACCATTTAAACTCAAAAGTTCAAGGATTTAGAAATCATGCAGAACAAGCGGCAACAAAGGCTGGAGCAATGCCAGTTGATGCGAAAGATAAGCAAGGCAACAACCTGTTTGATAAGTCCTATGTAAATAAAGATGCCTTTGCTTCTCAACTTGCACTTGGAAAAGTTGGGAAAGCAGTTGAAGGAGTAAAAGGAGAAACACTAGAGAGTGGCCATCAAAATATGGGACAAGTAGACTCACTTGTGGGTGCGTCCACTGCTGCATTTAAAAAGGCATATACAGCAGATCATAAGGCAGGATTCATGAAGCAATTCCCTGCAGATGTACCACAACAAGAAAAAGAGGCTGCATGGAACAAACACTTGAGTCAAAAAGTGCAAGGATTTAAAAATCATGCGCAGAAAGCTGCCGAACAAGCAGGGATTGTGCAACAAAAAGATGGGACTAGCTATGCCAATAAGGAAGCTTTTGCTTCTCAGCTATCGCAACAATTGCAAAACAATCCAAATATAAATGCAATGGGTGTATCTAGTGTATCTGGCATTCAAAAAGCGGTAAATGGTGTAAAAACACATAGTTTAGCAAATGGATATGGAAATCAGAAACAAAAAGGTGTAAGTAATGTCGGGAATTTAGTACAAGCATCTACAGAGTCATTTAAACAAGGATATGCAGCAGAGAACAAAGCAAACTTTATGAAAAACTTGTCTCCAACTATGTCTCAAACGCAAAAAGTAGAAGCTTGGCAATCTCATTTAAATGATAAAGGTAATGAATTTAAAGCAGTCGCTCAGCAAGCGGCGGTACAAGCGGGGGCGATGCCAATACAGGCAAAAGATACGAGTGGTAAGAGTCTACATAATCAATCGTATATTAATAAAGGTGCCTTTGCTTCGCAATTAACGAAAGGTTTACAAAGTCATGCTAGTCTTGGAACAGTGAGTCAACAAGTAGGTTCTGGAATTACTAGTGCGATTCAAGGGGTTCGTTCACACGGTGTTGCGACAGGTGGCGCAATCAATAAAGCTGTATTTGCAGCTACACAAACGCAAGCGAGTATGGCACGTGCAGGGAATCTGTCTGTTTCTGAAATTGAGCGCTCGTATGCGGATGCATCAGCTAGTGTAGCAAATATTTCGCAAAGTGCTGGGAAAATGACGATTCCAACTTCTGCAGTGGGACGTATGACACAGCAAAGTAAGATGGTTGGTGTAAGTATGATGGAAGGTGCCAAACATCTCGTGCATACAAAAGGAATGGAAAATGTATCACAAGCATACTTTAATGCGTCTAGTGCTGTTCAGCAGGCTGGTGGAAATGCAGTACAAAGAGTGATGAGTGGAACTGCAGCTGCCGTTCATACTTCGTTAGGAGGTAACGCAGCAGAACGCCATTACAATGTGACAAAAGGATTAAGCTATGCAGCAGGTGTAATTGGTGGTGTAGGTGCTTATCAAGCAACTGCACGTACGGTAAGCAAACATAATCCTTATAACAAAGCTGTCCAAGCAGAGGCAACAGAAATTCAAGAGATTCTGAAAATGGTACCAACAACAACGGATGCTACTGGAAGACAATCAGTTGCTCAAGGTGCAGTACGTCTTGTTACGACAAATAATAAATCATGGATTGAAGCGAAAGATTCCAGTGGAATGACACAAGTTGTATCTCGTTATGGTAGTGGAGATAGTAGTATTCGTTCGGGACAAGTGGTATATCAAGATTTAAATATTTCAGACGGTCAATTAACACAGCATCGTAATGGTATGAAAGCTATGCCAGCGTATATTCAAGATTCTAGTGGCGGGAAAATTAGTATCAATCGTTCTATCAATATTAATCCAAATCAATTAGTAGGAAATCAAAATCAAAGACCTTTACAACAGAAACCAGTATTTACTGAACCGCCACTTACAGTAAGTCATAAGGTAGACAATGGTCACTTCTATATGTCTGATTTAGACCAAGGGGGATACCAGAATGTGCAAATGGTGGTAGAAAGAGATCGTAGTTATATGGTCGCTACCACAACAGATGGCACAGTGTCACGTATTTCTCCGTTCGGAAAAGGAGATACGCGATTACAAGCAAATCAAAGGATTGAAAGGGTTTGTGAAGTGCAAGATAGCAGTATTAAACCTAGAGAAGAAATCCTAGTAACTCATACACAGGAAGAAGTTGTACGCACAGAGACACATTTGAATTTATCAGAACATGATCCACAAAACCTGATTCCATTTGCGCCAAACCCTCGCCTAGCACAGCGAAGAAGCAGAAATAATGAAAATGGAAAGTATGGAGTGACAAGTCTATGAGTCAAAATCCTAACGATCCAAATAATCAGAAGAAAAGTAACCCTTTAAAAGATGCGACATCTCACTTTATTAAGAAAAAAGGGATGCAGGCAAGTGGGAAAATGGCAAAAATGGCAGGAAAAGCAGGGAGGGCGGCAGCGAAAGCTGCTGCCAAACTGTTAAAAGCTGGTGTAGTGAAAATTGTAGGAGCCATTGTGGGAGCCGTAGGATTACCTGTTGCTTGTATTATGGCTCTTATTATTACGGTGTGTGTTATTTTAGCATCTTTTGTACCATTTACCGATGATGAAAGTAAAACAGAGGAACAAGTGAAAAAGTATATAGAAATTGCAATGGCTCTAAACGCGGATTGGAAAGAGGTTGTCGCTTTTGACATGGCGCGGTATGATAACGATTTGACTGGTAAAGATCCGCATGATGCTATATCATATTTCTTGGATATCCAATATGAAGAATATACGGAAAAAGAGGTATGTGAGGCAGGACCGAATGGTCCTTGTGAAAAAAAGAAAAAGGAGATGCAAAAAACAAAATCTGAAAGTTATTCCGGACCAGATGTAAAAAAGATATTGGGAGATACAGATTTTAAGAAAAAAATAGATGAAATTAATGCAAGCGGAAGTAAAAAGGTAACAGTATCTTCTCACGGTTTAGATAAAGCGATGGAACTTGCAAAATTTAGTGAGAGTCAAAAAGACCGTGCTCGTGAGATATTAGCCGCAGGGATGTTAGAAGGGCTATATGGACATCTTGCTCCTACTACTGGTGGATTTATTGGTGGTATGTGTGTAGGTAATGTGAGTCCTGGTGGAGAGCCTGTTAACCTTAATGCAAAAGTTACAGGATACCTTCCTAAAATTAAAGAAATGGCAGAAAAACATGGTGTTGCTCAATATGTTGGTATTTTGGCTGCCCAAATGATGCAGGAATCAGGTGGAGCAGGAAATGACCCGATGCAGGCTTCAGAGGGGCATTATGGAGACATGAGTCCATCTTGTATAGGTGTAAAGGGGAATGCACGTGTAGGATGTATTAAAGATCCCAACATTTCTATTGAAGCAGGCGTACAAGAATTTAAAGATGTGTTAGCAAAGGCGAATGGAGATATAGCCCTAGCATTACAATCGTATAATTTCGGGTCAGGATTCATTAGCTATGCATTAGCGAAGGGTGGTTATTCAGAAGAAACAGCCATTGAGTTCTCAAGAAGTAAGAATCATTTAAACCCAGCTGGTTGCTCCGATCCAAATAACTTCAGGACAAAGGTTAACGCGTGCTACGGGGATTACACGTACGTTTCTAAAGTTTTGAAGTATTACAAAGATTTAGGGTGTGTGGCAGACGCATCAGGCGAATGGATTTCTGATAAAGGTTGGAAATGGCCAACGAAATCAGGTCGTATTACAGATACGTTTGATGCAGTTCGTGGTGGAAAACAACATAATGCGGTTGATATTGGAGCCATGACTGCTGGAAAAGCTGGAGACCCCGTATGGTCAATGGAAGTAGGTATTGTAACAGCCCAAACAGGAAATGTAAATGGTGGTGGTCTAGGTGTCTATGTAGATCATGGAAATGGTATTGTATCTCGTTACTTACATTTGAGTAAAATATCAGTTGCACCAGGAACTATGGTTACAAAAGGGCAAATTATTGGGGAGATGGGTGGTTCTAACTATAATAAAGATACTGGTTTACTTAATATGAATGGATACGCCGTCCATTTAGATTTCCAAATTCGTATTAACGACCAACCAACGGATCCAATGAAATTCTTTAAGAAAAATGATGATCCGGGGTTATCATCTGGTGGTTCTCCTACAATGGCAAATGCTAAACGACAAAAGGTATTGGAAGAAGCAAAAAAATGGGTTGGACAAGGGAAAGTGAGCTATGTATCCGGTGCTAGAAATCCAGCTGCAGGTAGTGCAGATTGTTCTGGATTCACACAATATGTGTTTAAAACCAGTATAGGTGTCCAGCTAGGAGATTGGACAGGCGCTCAAATTGGACAAGGAAAACAGGTGCCAGATATCGGTCGTGCACAACCAGGAGATTTAATTTTCTATGAAAATCCTAACCATGTATCTATTTATTTAGGGAATCAGAAAATGATTCATATTGGTGATAATAAGGGTGTACAAATTACAGGTCTAAACTATACGGCAAGAGGACAACATATGTCGCAAATCCGTAATGTAATAGACTGATAAGGGACGAGAGTAGATGAAGAAAATAATCAACATTTTATCCAATATGCCTCGTAAGTACTTGGTCATATTGGGGATTATCGTATTAGTGGCAGGTGTTGCCACCTATAATACCATTCATGATTATATGCTGAAATCACAAGTGCAAGAGGAAGAACAAGTAAATCAAGATGAAATCGAGATACTTGGAGATAAACCAAAGGGATTTGATACAAAAGAAGAAGAATATATTGCGAAAACAAAAACTGTAGAGGATTTACTACTAAAAATTTCTAATAGTAGTTATGATGTTCCGTATTTGTTTTCTAAGGCTGGATTTGGTATTGAACCAATGAAAATGACAAGTAATGAACGTATGCTTGCTACAGAAGCTGTTCAAAGATATTTCCTAAAAGGAGATAAGTTTTACAATGCACGTATTACCAAAATTGACCGTGGGAAAAAAGTAGATACATTTCATATAGAGGTTTTAATACAACAGGTAAACTTCTTGGAACCACGACAATTTAAAATTCAGGTAAATCAGTATGCGCAAATTGTAACACCAATTGAACAAATACCACATGGTCAAGAAGAAGTACCTGTGGATTAACTGAAAGATAAGGGTTGTGAATAAAAATCACAACCCTTATTAAAAAATATAAAGAGTACCTAAAAATATTTATTGAATATTCATAATCTTCTGATATAATAAAGTTATGGTTAAATGATATTTATATATATTAGTGAAATGATATAGATGTGGAGGTAAAAAGAATGAGATTATTATTTGGAACCGCAGCAAACTATTTTGCAGGATATTCTTCTGGAAGAGGCTCGGGGCTTTTAGGGACATTATTTGGCTGGGCTTTATTAGTAGGTAGTGGATACCTGTTGATCACAAATTGGGATAGTATCACAGTTTGGATGCACAGTTTAGATATTGTAACAGGATTAGATGGTTATGAAGACATGAGCAATGGATTTATATTCATCTGCTTGCTTGTAAGTGGTTTTATTTTCATGCTATTGTTACCAATCTTCGCAATTATATTAATAGTGGGTGTGGTATTGCTGAATATTGTCATCTGCACAATTGTATTATTAGTATCACCAAGTACATATAAAAAAACTAAAGATGTGGAGAGTGAATGGAAATGAGTACAATTCTAGTTTTAGGTGGTTCAAATGGTAGAACATTAGAGAAATTGGCGAAAAAAAGAGATTGTCAGGTAATTTTTCATGATGGGAAAAATCATGGTGGTGTAAAGAAAACGTTTCGTAGTGTTATAAAAAAATGTGATGTTATTGTAGTGCAGAAAGGTGCATGTGGCCATGTGTCTATTGATGTAGCAAAAGAATACGCAAAGAAGTATGATGTCCCACTTTTATTCAATCAGGGTTTTGGAGGAACAGGTGCGTTAGAGATTGGGTTAAAGCATTTGCAAGCAGCATAAATTAGGTAGTAGGGAATTTTTTTTGATTATATAATCATATAATCCTTATATAAAAATTATAAAGTTAATATTGGAGGCTCTTTAGTTATGAAAATGAGTAATAAAAAATTTATGAAAATCGCTGCAAACCTTGGGATTTCAACAGCTTTATTAACGGGATGCGTAGGAGATCTCGAAGAAAATAATTCACTATCAGTTGACCAAGACACAACTGATAATAAAGAAACACAAAAACAATGTACTTCTAATCAAATAAATGAAAATGAGTGTTTTGAAGAGATGCCAACTGCAGGACCTGTTAAGCACGAAGACAAACAGAATAATCCGAGTGTAGAGCATGATAATGGTTGGAGTTCCGCCTTAGTTCCGTTTGCCGCAGGTGCAGCTGGTATGATGTTAATTAATTCATTAAATAAGAAAAATCCAGGGCAAATTAATAATAATACTAACCATACATATAGACCACCAATGACACAAAAACCTTTACCAGAAGTACCGAAAGAAAAAGAGAAGGAAAAAGGGAGAGGGACAAGTACAAGTGCTGCTACAAGTAGTGGAGGTGCAAATAATTCTACTTCTACAAATAAAAGTGACACGAATAAAAGTAACGCATCTACACCGAAAACAACTAATCCAACTCAACCATCAAAACCATCTTCAACAAGCAAGGTTACTAGTGGTTCTAGTGGTATCGGAAATGCAAAAGCTCCAGCTGGATCTTAATTTATAGGAGGAGACAAAATGTTAGACAATCAACAGCAACAAGAATATATGAAAAAATGGTTTGCTTTATCTGAGCAAGCTTGTACACGTGGTTTTACTTGGCCAAGCTTATTAGAGCATAATGAATGGTGTCAGTATATGTCTACTGGTATCAAAAAAATCAAAAAAGAGGAATATAATAATATTATAGAAGTAACTGAATTAGTAAAAACCATTTTTCAAAAGGTTTATAAATATTTACTAGAAAGTCACGATGGTTTTTTACAATTAAAATTGCCCACCGAATTATGGGAAGTGACTAGAACAAATTATGATGTTTTATTTTCATATTTCACTAGGTTTGATTTCATTGTTGCAAACAATGAAATCAAACTAATAGAAATTAATGCAGACACACCCACCGGCTATTTGGAGCCATCTGTAGCTAATCAAGTATTATGTGATCATCATCAAGTTATAAATCCAAACTGCATAGAAGAGAAGCTAGAAAAAACGTGGTATAAAATTATTACTGATTATGAATTAAAGCCTCATGATGTTATACATTTCACTAGTTATGATTGGCATGAAGAAGACTATCAAACAGTAAAATTTATTCGAGAATATTGCCCTCAGCCCAGTGATTATGTGGGGATACAGAGTATTATAGTTGCAGACGATGGGTTATATACACCAGATGGTGTCAAAATAGAATATTTGTATCGATTATATCCATTAGAGTACTTATTAGAAGATAAGGACTATAGCGGAAAATCAATTGGCCTTATGTTTTTAGATCATATTGCACAGGGGAGAGTGAAAATCATTAATCCTCCTTCAGCATTCTTAATTCAAAATAAAGGTGTACTAGCTCTTATCTGGCAACTTCACGAGCAAAATAAATGGTTTACAGAACAAGAACATAAAATTATAGAAAAGTACTTCTTACCAAGTTATTTCTCAAAGGACAAATTTGAAGAAAATGATATAGATTATGTGAAAAAGGCCACATTTGGAAGGGAAGGCGGTGGTGTTTCCATCATTAATGATGGAAAAGAAGTAGCCGCAGATAAAACGCCTTACTATGAGCAACAACATAAAATTTATCAAAAGTATATAGAAATGCCCGACTGTACTATAGATACGTGGGATGGAGATTATACAGGTAAATTATTAATAGGTTCACATTTAATTGGTGGGGAACCAGCGGGTTTATTTTTAAGAGTGGGTGAAAAGATTACTGGGAATTTATCAATGTTTATTGGAATCACCACAGAATAAAATCAGTTTAATACAATTTGAGTTTTGTACAAAAGCGTTATGATGAAAACTGTTCAAAAGGGGATTGTTTAATGAAAAACAGAAAATTTATTATGAAATTGTCATGTGTTATAGCACTTTCTATGGTAGGAGGATGCACTGGTTTTAACATATCTAGTAAAGAATCAACAGTACAAAATTCTGTTGGGACTAAATCACAATTACCAGCAGAAAGCGATTATTCAAATTCAAGATTTAAGGCAATAAATCTTGATAAATATACACTTGTCTTAATCGATAAACAAACAAAAGTTCAATAGCTAAAAGTAGTTCGAAATGGAGGGTTTGATGGTGGAGTAGATATTGTACCTTTGTTTCAAGCGAATGGTAAACCATATGTAGGTGAAGAAGTAAAAGATAATCGTTTTTCCACAAAAAAGATAGATAAATATACTTTTATTATCACTGATGAAGAAACAAAAGTTCAATATTTGAAAGTAGTTCGAAATGCAGGATTTGATGGTGGAGTTGTAATAGAACCTTTATTAAATCCAGAAGGGGGATTACTTACAACTCAATAAAAATGAATTTCGTAATAAAAGAATTTGTTTAATTACTTGATTTTTGTCGAGAAGGAGCTGGAGTAAATGAACAAGCAAAAACGGATTGAAATTGTGAATGCACTAATTAAATACATTGCAAATAATGATAAAAATACATTCAATGGAAAAGGGTTACTTCACTATAAAGATAGAACAGCTCATTTTGTACTCAATGGTAAATCATTGCGGTTTGTTGATCACTATACAAATGTTTCTATGAATATGACAAGAATTGATTATAAAACGAAAATACAAAAAATGTACTTTTCAAGCGGCGGCACAATGTGGGGATTAGTAAAGGATTTTACACACTACATTTATGGGAATGATAATTCGAACGGATTAAACGGTTATGGAGGATTGTACTGTACGCATTGGGGATGGACAGAAGAAGCGATGAAAAACATGCGTGAGTATGCAAGAGAAATTGGATACTTAAAATCTTAATAAAAGCGCTATTTTAAACGAAAAGGGGAACGGAAAAGAAACCTTCATTTGAAATGATAAAGAATGAAAATGGCGGAGTAGATATGATTTATACAACGAGTGGAGGGAAGCAATCTTTCACTTACTTTTCTGGTCCACCGGAAGATATAGATCATGTTTGCTTGGATTACATGAAAGAACGGTTCGGAAACGTTAGAACTTGGAAACAAGTTGATTTTATAAAGCGGAAATATAAAGAAGGTTATCGAACGATATTCGGAGTAATAGATGAATTAAAAGTAGGTGACAAAGTAGTGATGCATACATGCGGAGAAGCGGCACACTATGACGGTAAAGTTTGGACATGTCGGACGGATCAATTCAAAACGAGTAGTGGCTCGCAAGTGGTGTTTTTAGAAGGATTTAGCGGATACTTCTTAGTTGAATATTTGCAACATGTGAATTTATAAAAAACTAAACAAAGCTGGAAATTAAACTTAAAGTTAGGACTATTATAGTAGCCAAAATATTGGTATTGGGAGGATAATTATGATTGATGCCGTATCAGAAAAAACGTTAATAGCTATTGATAATTTTACGGTTTTTCTATATATAGCAGTAGTTATATATTGTTTCTCTCGGTTATCTCACCGTAAACAATAATAAAATAGTTTCGCATTATTAAGAAGTGAAAGGATTTGATGTTATGGAAATGGAAAAGTTCAATGCAAAAGCATTCTTTATATTTATGGGCATAATTTTATTACTCTGTATCGGTACTAGATTTGCTCAGGAATTTAGGGCGGAACAAGAAAAGAATCATGAGATAAGGATGGAACTAACTAGGAGTAACGTGAAAGTTGCAGAGGATATGGTTGCGAAAGAATTAAATACAGATAATAAAAATTTTCGAATGACTGCTGTACCAGGAGATCTGCTGAATCGAAGTTACTGGATAACTAAAGAGTTAGTATCAGAGATAAAAAAAGATGGGGAAGAATACCGAATCTACTTTGAAACAAAAAGAGTCAGCAATAGTGAAGGGGATCTTGTTATGTATAAACCTACAGGTATATATAAAATTCTTAAAGAAGAGTAGATAATACTATTTGGATTTAAAATTCTGATAATATAATATTTGGAGGTAAATGAAAGGTGAATATAGTAAAATGAATCATAGTAATTTACATAAATCAGGTTATGTTATACTCATATACTTTGTAATGACTCAATTTGTTGGGATTATAGGAGTACAATTGTTAGCAAAGACAGGTTGGTATGATATTAAGGGAAATCAACAGCAAGCAATTCAGCAACTACTTATTCATTGGGAACTAATAGGGTTTTCACTCATATTAACATTCACTTTTCTTGTATATAAGAAAGAAGCGATGAACGATTCGAAGTTATCGATTAAATTATCAAGAAACTCATTCGTATGGATTTTAATAGGAATTGTTGCAGTATTTTTAGCGCAGACAATTGGTAGTATTTTAGATAAGAGTATATTTCACTTAACTACACAATCAGTAAATACATCAAGTAATATTGAAGCTGCAACTATAGCTCCTCTTGCTCTTATATCAATTGTAATTCTTGCTCCGTTAGTTGAGGAACTGGTATTTCGTTACGCGGCCATAAATATACTAAGTCGTAAATTTAATGAAATTGGGTGTATATTAATTAGCTCAGTCTTTTTCTCTATCATGCATTTTGATTTTCCTTTTGTATTTGGATATTTTCTAATCGGACTTGTACTTGCCGCAATATATGTACGTACTAATAGGTTACTAGTCTCATTTATCATTCATGCTACTATGAACTTAATAATTGTTATACTGCAGATTTTTTGATAGAAAATATGTAGGTAAGGAGAGCGTAACTTGACGAAAAAGAAGGCAATATTTTTAGATCGTGATAATGTAATTAATGTTCTGTTACATTAAAGTTAACCATAGGGACTAGATAGTGAAAAGTTCAAGGATGTCTTTTCAAACTATTCTATTACTGTGAGTTCCACTGGAAATTTAGGTTTAAGTATTGGTATTATGAGTGCGAAGTTAGGCTTTAATGTGACTGTTCATATGTCAGCAGATGCGAAAAAGTGGAAAAAAGATTTACTTCGAGGTAAAGGAGTTAATGTTATAGAATATACAGCGGACTATAGTAAAGCCGTAGAAGAAGGAAGAAAACAAGCTGATAAGAATCCGATGTGTTATTTTATCGATGATGAAAATTCAAGGCATTTATTTTTAGGCTATGCTGTAGCCGCTGCGCGCTTACATACACAATTAGAGAAATTTCAAATAAAAATCGGCGAGTCTTGTCCTCTATTTGTTTATCTGCCATGTGGAGTAGGTGGAGGTCCAGGTGGTGTTTCGTTTGGTTTAAAGTTATTGTATGGTGATAATGCGCATGTATTTTTTGCAGAACCTACTCATTCTCCTTGTATGCTATTAGGTATGATGACAGGATTGCATGATGGAATCTCCGTGCAAGATTTTGGAATTGACAATAAAACAGATGCAGATGGACTTGCGGTGGGAAGAGCATCTGGATTTGTAGGTAAAACAATAGAGCCATTTTTAAGTGGTATATATACAATTAGCGATAATCACCTATATAAGTTACTAAAAGGGTTAGTAGATACAGAGGGTATAGAGTTGGAACCATCAGCATTAGCGGGTATGATTGGGCCAATCAAATTGTTTAAAGAAGGACAAAGATATATAACAAATAATGACTTAACAAAAAAATTGAACCAAGGTATTCATATAGTATGGGGAACTGGAGGGAGTATGGTTCCAAAAGAGGTAATGAAAGTATACTATCAGGCAGGTTCTCAGTTAATCAATAAAAAATATTGATAGATATAAAATGAGTTCATTTTTCATGGCTACCTATGAGAAGATGAACTCATTTTCGTTTTTTGGATGATGGCCATTTTCTGGTACTCCATGTCCATCAATTCAAGAAAGTAGATCCTTTTCTAAACGATAAAACTGAACTTCGGTGTTATCAAAACTCAATTTTTCCGTTTAGGGCTTGGTAAAGAAAATGTGCATCCACTATGAACATTTAGAGGTAGATTTACTTCCAAGGAAATATGTCGTGCGTTTTATGGATAGAAGCTCCTGTATTCGAATTTCATAGTATTAGTGAGGGAATTGGAAGGAAAGCGATAAAGATGGGACACAATAAAAGATTTCGTGATAGTAAAGAATTAAGTGCAGTAATAATATCATTTCCAGGAACTACATGTATTTTAAAAAATAAATATTCCGATAAAATTTTACCATGTCTATTTTGGGAGCCTCTGTCAAAGTTGAGTTGGTTTTCTATAGAAAATAGTTATACATATATGTTTATAGTGGTTTGAAGCAGAAAATAGAATTAGAAAAGTCTTCTAGTTGTCTTGAGGTAAAATATATTCTTCAAAATCCTTATTTAAAATTAAAGAGTACCTTGGGAGAGAGGCGCTTTATGGCCAAGGCTAATGATGAAAATAGGTGACTACGATTGTATTGTATGTACGAGTTTAAATAAAACCCTTACTAGGTAGGTAATAAAAAAATAAATTAGATTCTATATTTAACACTTAGAAAACCATCGTCATAACATAAATTGTAGTAATTCAAATGAAAGAGGGTTGGATATTTATGGATTATCCTGGTATTAATGGCTTAATTAGAAGGTATCGTCCTCAAGCAGGTACCACGGCTATATCATATAGTGCAGCGCAAGGTACTCTTCACGCTGTTCATCATGCAATGCAAATGCAACAACAAATGCATCCTCATATGCAACAACACACGTATCCTTATATGTATCCTCATATGCAACAACATTATACATCTACTGGATATTACAATCCTATAGTGATTTCAGCAGATGGGTTATATATATCAACAATTCCCCATGGAACTCTATACAATTTATAGAAAGATTTTAACTGATAAGTAAATGTTCATTTGAAATAACGATTTTATTAAATAGGTAAAAAAAGGGCACCTGACCAGGGTGCCCCGCCCATAACTATGAATAACAATCCATAATAATATATGTGACTTTTGCCCAATCGTGATGGAATCCAATAAAATCTTTATTTTTGAAAAAAGAGGTGATTAATTGATAAGTAAGTGTTCATTTGAAATAACGATTTTATTAAATGGGTAAAAAAAGAGCACCTGACCAGGGTGCTCCGACCATAACTATGAATAACAATCCATGATAATATATGTGACTTTTGCCTAATGGTGATGGAATCCAATAAAATCTTTATTTTTGAAAAAGAGAGGTGGTTCTTTGTACTGGCTATTTTATCAGTTTGATAATGGGAAAATTGTAAATCCTCCTATTACAATACCATTATTTGTTGCAATAGGAGGATTGGAAGTCCTAAGTTAAAGAAATAAGAATTTGTTTTTCAATGCATGTTATTGATCTTAAAGGCGAATGGAATTTTGTTGAGAGTCAATTGTAGAAAGAGAAAGAGTATTGGGAAGGTATTTCTCATATCAAGAAGTCGTTTAAAAAATATATGTTGAAGAATATTTTTAGTTTATTATTTAGAAAGCATGACATATACACAGGAGATTAATACAAATTGTCTTATATACTTAAGTTTCTATAAAATCGTAAATTTAATAAAAGACGAGAGGTAAATATAATAACACAAATAATCTATTTTCTTATATATAATAAATAAATCATTAATAATTCCAAGCTATCAATTTAATTATCAAGAAATGCAATCATATAGATTTTAAAGGGGATCATATTAGTATTTCTAGCGCAGATGATCGGTAGTATTTTAGATAAGAGTATATTCCATCCATTACAGATGTATTTATTTGAAATAAGAACCATTTAGTGAATTAATAATGAGTGCCACTTTAAAAGAAGAGAGGGCTTAGAATGGATAATGATGTTACATAAATATTTTATTTTTGTAAAAAAATGTTGTTTACAAAAGATAAGAAAGCGTACACTAACTAAAAAAGCTAATGCTAATATTGATACTAAAAAAGAGACATTTCTACTTACTTATATTGGTGGATAAAAAGGGGGTATATCATGTTAAATGCTTTTGAAAATAATTTTATTGAAATAATTAATGCTACAGAAAATAATCTGAAAAATATTCATTTAAAGATACCAAAGAAAAAGACGACAGTGTTTGTTGGTCTTTCAGGATCGGGAAAATCATCACTTGTCTTTGATACACTAGCTGCAGTATCAAGGAGGGAGTTAAATGAAACATTTCCAAGTTTTACACAACAATATTTACCGAAATATGGTCAACCTCATGTGGAAAATATTAAACATTTACCAGTAGCAATTGTGGTCGAACAACAACCGATTGGAAAAAGTGCTAGATCCACTTTAGCAACCTATACTGGAATTTATTCGTTAATAAGATTAATGTTTTCTAGGATTGGCAAACCTTTCATTGGATATTCTGAACATTATTCTTTTAATTTACCTCAAGGGATGTGTCCTACCTGTCAAGGATTAGGATATATCGATGAGATTCACGAAGACCTATTAATTGACAAGAACAAGTCACTTAATGAAGGAGCTATTACTTTCGTTAGTTTTGGACCAGGAACTTGGCGATGGGAAGGATACGCCAATAGTGGTTTATTTGATTTGGACAAACCACTTAAAGACTATACTCCAGAAGAATTTGAAATGTTTATGCATGCCCCGCGTCAAAAATTAGAAAACCCTCCTAAAGAATGGGGGAAAACTGCGTTATATGAAGGCTTGGTACCTAGGATAAAACGTTCCATTATTCAAAGCGCTGAAGGTCGACATCACAAAGCAGCAATTGAAGCTGTTGTTACTAAAAAAAACTGTCCGAATTGTAAGGGGACAAGGTTAAATTCAAAAACATTAACAAGCCGAATTAATGGATATAATATTGCAGAGGTCTGTTCCATGGATTTAATTCATCTTGTTGGATTTATTCAGAAAATCACAGAACCAATAGCCAAGGGTGTAACGCGTGAAATATTATCAAAAGTAAACGCATTAATTGATATTGGTTTAGGATATCTATCCCTAAATCGTGGAACAGACACTTTATCAGGTGGCGAGGCTCAGCGAATAAAAATTGCAAAATATTTAAGCAGTTCATTATCTGATTTAGTTTATATTTTTGATGAACCTAGTGTTGGGTTACACCCACATGATATTATCCTTATTAAACAAGCACTAACTAAGCTAAAAGAACAAGGTAATACAGTTATATTAGTTGAACATAATCCTAGCATCATAGAAATGGCTGACTATATTGTAGAAATGGGACCAAAAGCTGGGACTTACGGAGGTTATATAACATTTACTGGAAGTTATCAAGAGTTATTAGAATCGGATACCATAACAGGGAGAATGCTTCAACAACCCATAAAATTCAAAAAAACAAGATCTTTTTCTAAATATATTCAGGTGAATCATATTGAATCTCATAATGTCCATGATGTAGATGTTAAAATTCCAGTTGGAATTATGACAGTAATATCAGGTCCTGCAGGTTCGGGAAAAAGTACTTTAGTTAACGCAGTGAAACGGCAGGTTTCTCCGAACCTTTATATTGATTTAAAACAAGACTCCATAGGTATAAATATAAGGTCGACACCAGCAACTTATTTAAATATATTATCTCCAATTAGAAAACTCTTTGGGAAGGAGAATAATGTATCCATACAACTATTTAGTTTTAATGGAAAAGGGGCTTGTCCAAAATGTAAAGGAAAAGGGGTGACAATTACAGAAATGGCCTTTATGGATCCTGTGACTCAAACATGTGAACTTTGCAACGGAAAACGATATAGCAAAGAAGCTCTCCAATATAAATATCAAGGAAAAAATATTTATGAAGTACTTTCATTACCGATTTATGAAGCTTTGGATTTTTTTAAAGACATTTCAAATATCTATAAAAAGCTAGATAATTTAAAACAGGTAGGACTTGATTATTTAAATCTAAGTCAGTCAATGACTACCTTATCTGGTGGCGAGTTGCAACGTTTAAAATTAGCATTTCAGTTGGAGAATACTGGTCAAATCTATTTTTTGGATGAACCAACTTCCGGACTTCATTTACAGGATACATTAAAGTTGCTTAGGTTATTTAATGATTTGGTAAATAAGGGGAATACTTTAGTGTTGATTGAGCATAATTTAACCGTTATTTCACAAGCAGATTGGCTGATTGATATGGGTCCAGATGCGGGTAAATATGGAGGCCGCATCTGTTACTCGGGAATACCATCGGATTCTATTCAAAACAAGGGATCACGTACTGGCGAAGCGTTACGTGTAGCTATGTCTTATTCGGATGAATATTATTAAAAATATAAATTTTGTTTGTTGAGACTATTTTAAAGAGACGTTCTAACTTCTACTGGCCGATATCTATTAAAGTTTATGTAGTATTGATATTGTGTTTTAAAGACGTTTTTATAAGGAGTGCAATACACTTATCTGTTATTAATAAACTTTTAACATGGATTTCGGTCAATGGGATTTGTCTTAATTAATACATATTAGTGGTCATAATTTTAAAAACTTCGACTGTTTATTTGTAAGATATTCACAGTCCAAGTTTTACATGTATTAATGTAGTGGCTGCTGACCTAGTTCATTTTTACAGACTTACAAATCAACAATCGTTCGGAGTGATAGATGTCTTAGCTAATCGAATATCTATAGCTAAGATATCGAAGTATGCTTAGTTGAGAAGATTGTAAGGACAATTCTACTCCAAGTCCTTTAATTTGAGCTAGTTGTTATAATGTCTTAAAAGCTTTATTGCAGATTATCAGGAAACGAATATTTACACTTATTACTCTAGCTGTAATGAAATCACTATGGTTATATTTATGATGGATATATATCGTTGTTTATGTGGGCAGCAAAAACGATAAATCGTTATAAATAATATGCAGGGATATATCAGCTTGAAAGGGATTTTAAACGATTGATTTAGAGTAGGCATTCAAAATAATGGAATGGTGGTCCATTATGGCGATATATTTATCAATGTTATTTCTTTGTATAAGTAGTTAAAAATAGAAATTTGGCATTCCTAAATGATAGTATGAGATTCAAGAATAGCATAGGGATTTCGCTATTCTTGAAGTCAACGACAGAAAAAATAGACTTTTTGATTAGCAAAGCGGATAGAGAAACTAACACATCATGTCACGTGTTAAATTTGCATGAATGAATATAGCAGTGTGGATTGCTACAAGTATTATAAAGGGAACTTTCAAGGAACTACAAAGAGAGTTGAAAAATATAGGTTTAGAGAAAAGAAATGTAAGTTCAATATTTTTTATGAATCATTAGTATGTACTTAGAAGTTGCTCTAAACAGTGAATTTTCTATTGGTGTACAGTGACAATAAAGATGCTTAATATTTACTTGATGGATTGGCATTATTACGCTAGATAATAGTCTTTTTGTAAAAATAAAGTTGTTTAATTTTTTTATATAGGAATTGTAATGGCTATATAAAAAAATTGTAAAACTCTCGCTAAATATGCAAGAGAAGGTAAGTGTAGTAGCTGTAAAAAGTTAAGCAATTATTGTAAATGATAACAACTTAACCGTTATTTAAACGATTTTATTTTTAATTTAAAAGTAATATTGTCACTCGATACTAATAAAGAATTTCCCTATATAATAGATGATATTTACCTCCTTAGAATCCCACTTAGCCTTGAATAAAGCCGTTTGGAAATCTTTTCCCAGTCATTCATACTTCTCTTATTATCAACATCCAGGTAATTAGTTATTAATAGACATAATGGCTCCATATAATTATTTATTATTTTGTTTAATAGTCCATCGATATATGTACTATCATCAGCTAGTTTTATATGTAAATAATCAAGAAAGTTTACATCATTTTTATTATAATGAATCATGTTCCTTAATACCCTACATTCTTCTCCAATATCTTTATCATAATCACTTATCAAACGAGAAAATTCATAATTGTAACTTTCATCTATTTGAGTAAATTTCCCTTTCAAAAATTTATTCATGTTTTTTATATTGTCCATAACTTCATCTATTTTTATAGATGATAATCTCATTAAAATATATTTATCTAGATTTAATTCAGTTGTATTCAATTGAAGTATATTATAAAGCCATATACAAGTCGAAGCCTCCTGAAGAGACAAGATTAACCTGGTTATTATTATTTTTTCTTCTGCCTCTCCAATAAAAAACACTGAATCATGAATATCCTTATCTCTATAATTCTTTTCATCATTATGAACAAATATCGGGAATTCTGAGTACTTTAATGTACCATTAGAATCTATTACTAGCTTTTCCTTTAGTAAGTTTATTGTCTCACCGACCTTTACAAAAAAACTCTTAAGGTCAATTTGACTTTCTTGTGATAAATCCGGAAAAAAATCAGTATCAATAAATATATAAGTTGGATAGATAGTACTCCCTACTAACTGTCCTTCTTTTAAATAAAAGCCTAAATTATCTATATCATTACCAAATTGATTAATATGAAAATCCATTATTCGATTATATATTTTTATGTTATCGCGCTTTTCATATAATTTGACGCGATGTCTAATTTTTTTTATGTTTGGATCAATAGAAATAGAATCATCAAAGAGTTCTTTATTTATTTGATATATTATTAGACATATGTCCCTAGCTAAAGGGAATATATGTACAGCATTATTCTTTTGGTTCTTTTGTAGTCTTAACAAATAGGACATTCCCATTAAGTCATAATAAGCAGCGTGAATGGCTGACATATTTAATTTATCCTCCCAAAAATCTATTAATTTTCATTGATTCCAATAATTGTCGTTAAATAAAGTTTATCATACTGATACATTTAACTGCTTCACCCAACCCATAAACACATCATTTAATATTCACTTGATGGATCGGGATTATTACGTTAGATAATAGTCTTCTAATGAAAATAAAGTTGTTTAATTTTTGTATGTAGGAATTTTAATAACTATATAATTTACATTGTAAAACCCTTGCTAAATATGCAAGGGAAGGTAGATGTACTAGCTGTAAAAAGCTAAGCAATTATTGTAAATGATAACAACTTAATTGTTATGTAAACGGCTTTATTTATTATTAAACAACAATATTGTCACTTGACAATCAGGACAGGTAGAGAATGCGTAGCTTGTTTATCCTATAGTTAGGCTACAATGAATTAATATCATAATCCCACAAGCCTAACTTCCCCCTAGCGGGTATATAATTTATTAACATTTCTTTATTAGAAACTTCCCAAGCATAATTCCCAACCCTAAAATCCCCTAAAAAGTAGTCATTTCCTGAAACTATACGTCCATCTTCCAATACTGCATTCGTTTGGTTGTCTTCTATTACCTTTAAACAATTTATAAGATTACATACACCAATAATCTTACCGGTTGGTAGATTGTTGGTGTTCAATCCTTGTTTGCTGAGTATAGAATGAATTATTTCATTGTTGCAAGCATTACTATCAATCTTTTTACTCGTGTGAATTGCCAATGAACCACGATATTTAGTATTCCATGTCCTTGTTTCATAGTGAGCTTCATTAGACAGAAAAAGGCTAGCCCATGGTTGAATCATTGAAAGTACCTTCATGTAAGTAATCCCACTTTCTTTTAATATCATTGAAATATAAAGCAAAGTCGTGTTCTTTCAAACACGACTTTGCTTTATATTTATGGTTTGAGAATAACCTTAGTACACTCATCTTCATGGTCATTAAAAATCCGATAAGCTTCACTTGCCTGATCCAATGGGATTTGATGACTAATAATTTGAGTTGGATCTAGTTCGCCGGATGTAATTTTTTCAAATAACATTGGCATGAGATGTATAACAGGGGCTTGGCCCATTTTTAAATTGATATTTCTTTCCCATATATTACCGAGAGGGAATTGATTGTATGTGGAACCATAAACGCCTGTGATTTGAATTGTACCACATTTACGGACTGCATCTGAGGCGATTTTGAGAGGGCTTAGTGTCCCCCCAATCATCATCATACTTTGTTCAATAGATTCAAGCATTGTTTTTTTACCATCCATACCTACACAATCGATAACCACATCCGCTCCGCCATTTGTTAGTTCACGGATATATAGTCCGGTATCAGTGAATTCTTCAAAGTTAATTGTTTCCACATTGTTCATTTGTTTTGCTTTTTGTAATCTGTATGGTAGGCGATCAACAGCAATAACACGTTTAGCTCCATGCATCCAAGCAAACTTTTGTGCCATTAAGCCGATTGGTCCACAACCTAGAATAACGACAGTATCACCCTTTTTTACTCCACCATGCACGACGCTCCAATAAGCTGTTGGTAATACGTCAGATAGGAACAATACTGACTCATCGGGCAGCTCGCATGATTCCGGAATAATGAAGGGAATATTGTTCCCATATGGTACACGTAATAATTCCGCTTGACCTCCGACGTAATCCCCGTAGCGGTCTGTAAAACCGAAGTACCCGCCCGTATCTATATTATAAGGGTTAGGGTCAGTATTGGCATTATCGCATTGACTTTCCATATCTTGTTGGCAATATTGGCAATGACCACAAGCAATATTGAAAGGTAATACAACTCTATCGCCTTTTTTCACGTGTGTAACCTCTGGGCCAACCTCTTCAACAATTCCCATTGGCTCATGACCAACTACATAATCTTGTTGAGCTGGTAATGCGCCTTGATAAATGTGGAGATCGGAACCACAGATCGCAGTTGATGTGATTCTTACGATAATGTCATCGTTTTTTATTAAAACTGGATCTGGGACATTTTTAACCTGCATATCTCTTACCCCTTGGTACGTCACTGCTTTCATTTCTTTACCTCCTAGTCTGTCTTGCTCAGAAATTTCATTATAGTATCGTCCAGTAAATTTAAGTATATACATTTGTATTGATTCAATTTAATTTTTTTCAGCGTACTGCAATGAGATTTTTTTGGATTAGGGATCATCCACATGTTACGCTCATAAACTTGTTAATTGTATTATTGTGCGATGAAAGTTTCTGCCGTATTCTCTGCTAATGAACGAAAAAACTGAGGGGATTTCATAGGTTGTTCCAGCTAAAAAATGACGAAAAACATCCTTTATTCTTTATGCATTAATGTACTTCTGGAAACTCTTGCACTTCTATTTATGGAATAAAGCTCAATAAGAAAATTGATTTATAGAAAAATACACTTAAAAGAAAAGGGGAAGAGAAGGGTTGAGAAAATGAAAAAAACCACGAAACACCTTGATATGAAAGCGTTTCGTGGTTTTTTAGATGTTTCAAACACATCATTTAAGAATTTCTTCCTCTTTTGAGTGTAAATCGTATACATAAGAAAATTGAGTATTATTATTCGATTCCTTCGTTATCCTAACATTTGTATCGATTTTTATGGAAATGGATTGTTTACAGCCTCTGTATATCCTCTTACCAATTTGAATCAACTTAGATTTTATTCAACTGATTTTTTATTAGAATCTTTCGCTAAAAATTCTCTGAAATCATCTCCCCAATCACAGATAGAGTTTACAACGGGTTCTAGAAGTAAACCAATTTCACTCAGTTGATACTCTACTTTAGGAGGTACAACGGGGTATACAACTCTAGTAATTATTTCATCTTCTTCTAATTCTCTCAATTGTCTAATTAACATGCGTTGATTGACATCGGGAAGGTATTTTTGTATTTCACTTAACCTTAATGGAGCCTGTTGGAGCAAACACCATATAATCGCTATTTTCCAACGTCCACCTATAACGGATAAAGCCAAATCTTTGCTAGTGAAAAAAGTTTTTTCTTTATAATCAATAACCATTATATCACCACTTCTTTCTATTAGGGTTTTGTTTATAGTGACAAAAACGTCAGTATTGTCTAGTGAATTATAATATGTAATTATGGAAAAGTAAATTAGAAAACAAAAGAAAGAAGGGATTCAATTGAAAAGTAGAGCTGCTGTTGCATTTAAGCCAGGAGAACCACTTCAAATCGTAGAAATCGATGTAGAAGAACCAAAAGCAAAAGAGGTATTGGTAAAAATACTGTATACTTCTGTCTGTCATACAGATGCTTTTACATTATCAGGTGACGATCCAGAAGGCGTATTTCCTGCTGTATTAGGTCATGAAGGTGCCGGTGTTGTCGTTTCAGTAGGTGATGAAGTGACTTCAGTAAAACCTGGTGATCATGTGATTCCACTATACACGGCTGAATGTGGAGAATGTAAGTTCTGTCGTTCGGGTAAAACAAATTTATGTAGTGCCGTACGAGAAACGCAAGGTAAAGGTTTAATGCCTGATGGAACAACTCGTTTCTCTTATAATGGAGAGCCTATTTATCATTACATGGGAACAAGTACGTTTAGTGAATATACAGTCGTTCCTGAAATCTCTTTAGCAAAAATTGACCAAGAGGCGCCGCTTGATAAGGTTGGCCTATTTGGATGCGGTGTGACTACTGGGATTGGTGCGGTACACAACACAGCAAAAGTAGAAGAAGGGGC
>NZ_MACF01000079.1 GCF_001884045.1 Bacillus mobilis
AGTTGACCTAAATCCTGAAAAATGGGAACTAGCTAAAAAAATGGGAGCGACTGATTTTGTGAATCCTGTGGATTATGACCGCCCAATTCAAGAAGTTATAGTCGAAATGACAGATGGAGGAGTAGATTATAGCTTCGAGTGTATTGGTAATGTTGAAGTAATGAGGTCTGCTCTTGAATGTTGTCACAAAGGTTGGGGTGAAAGCACAATTATCGGTGTAGCAGGCTCTGGTAAAGAGATTCATACTCGTCCATTCCAATTAGTAACGGGTCGAGTATGGCGTGGTTCTGCTTTTGGCGGCGTGAAAGGTAGAACACAGCTTCCAGGAATGGTTAAAGATTATATGGATGGTAAAATCGATATCGATTCATTTATCACACACCACTTAAACTTTACAGACATCAATGAGGCATTTGAATTGCTCCATAAGGGCGAGTCAATCCGTACGATGTTAACATATGAAAAATAATGAGTATATTCAAGGAGGATAACGACATATGACTACCACTAAATTACATCCAAGATTAGATAACGGGATTAATGATTATCCAGTAGTAAAAGACTTTGCAGGAGGAACATTAAAGTGTCTCTGTGAATCAAATAAAGTAGAAGTCAAGGTAGATTCGCAAACAATGCACAACCATGCATGTGGTTGTTCTAAGTGCTGGAAACCAGAAGAATCCATTTTTTCTATAGTAGCTGTAGTACCTCGCGACAAAGTTCATGTCATTAGTAACGGCCATAAGTTAGAGATTGTTGATAAAACAGCAGCAATTCAAAGACATTTTTGTAAAGAATGTAAAGCACATTTATTTGGTCGTATAGAAAATAAAGATCATGCATTTTATGGTTTGGATTTTGTTCATACAGAATTATCAGAGGATAAAGGGTGGTCTGCACCCCAATTTGCTGCATTTGTTTCGTCGGTAATCGAAACGGGTACTCCCGCTTCAAAAATGGCCGATATCCGAAAAAATTTAAATAACATTGGATTACCTACCTATGATGTCCTATCACCTGAGTTAATGGATTTAATTTCTATTAATGCTGCTAAACTAAATGGCACATTAAATGAATAAAAATTTATACTTTAATGTAGTGTAAGTCCGAAATGTAAAAAGTAAATCTTGCTGGTACGCATGATAAATAGCCGCCTGTTTATTGATTTTTCATCAAATAGGCGGCTGTTTTATAATTTTGTACAGGTAGCTTGCCTAATTATTTTTAGATCAGGACACGTGCTGATCCAGCATTTTAGGATTCTAATGTATGGTCAACAAGGCAGAAAACGCTGTACAGAATCTATGTACAAGTACTAATCCGTGTGAAACATCTGTAGAAGAAACGAAAGAAACTGAATGTAACCTCATTTTATGGACAAGATGTTCCCTTCTAAATAAAGATCAGCAATTAACTAAAACAAGGTTCATAAAATTCGCTTTTTTGCAGCCGTTCTAAGAGGGAGCGACTGCAACTATTTTTATAGTTGATTACATTCCATTAATCTAGAGAGGTGTTATCATGACACAATATATTAAAAACAAAAAATTGAAATTTTCGGTTCCCGTCATTTTTCAATTTGCTTTAAATATAGCATTGATTTTATTAGCTTTTATTTTTTTTGTTTTACTTGGAAAAGAAATAATATATTTCATTCAGTTTTCTATATTTAACGAAGGTTTTGAGAATCAATACAAGCTTCTGGATCGCATTTTAATTTTCTTTTTATATTTTGAGTTTATCGCCATGATTACAAAATACTTCCAAGGACATTATCACTTTCCACTACGATACTTTCTTTATATTGGTATTACTGCTATGATTCGTCTGATCATCGTCTACCATGAAAATCCGATTGATACACTTCTTTACGCTTCAGCCATACTGGTACTAATTATCGGTTACTATATTATGAGCTCTTCATCAGCAATGGAGCAAAAATGTTAATTTGAATAACCAAAAGGAACTCACCAAAAAACTAATATACAAACTGTCATAATTAAATATATCAAGCTTATGACGGTTTGTATCTTCTAGAAAGGTTAGGTTTTACATCTTTTTTATTCGTATTTAGAGTAATCTCTTCAACAATATACCTATTTAACAATACTTCACTCATGGATTTATCCCTATTTCAGATTTCCACCCTATATCGAAGCATACTAGTAGACGCGTAAAAGAGACTTCACCAAGAAATGATAAAGTCTTTTTATATATAATGATTTGAAGTAACATCTTAGTCTACAATATAAAGGCCTAAAGTGCTTTTTGACTTTCTGTTAATTAGTTATTAAATCTAAAACCAGTTATCGGATACGGTTTTCTACCTAGTGAAAAGGAAGTTTACCTGTCTCTTCAGAAATAACAAGAACTAGAGCGTGACTTAACATAGTTAAACCGAGAGCAGTACGATGACGAGTTCCGAGTTTTTTCACTCATGATTATAATTGTGATAGGAAGAATATTTGCTGCTGATACAGTCTAACTTCCTCGAATCAAAACTGCCCATCGTGTAAAGGGTTTCCAGGGGAAAATTGATTCCAATAAAAATGAAGTCAAAGCAGTCCTATTGAAGTTTCAGTCCGTACCAGCGAATCTTCTAGTGGAATTATCCTTTCTACGACTATTAAAGCCCATTGTTGGCGTTTTGATAAATTTTGGATCGTTGTAAATATGTCAACATACTTGTCTGTGAACGGCGCTAAGTAATTTTTTTAATAAAAGCTGGTGGCCTTAGCTTCACTTTTCGCAAATCCCTCTTTTATATCCTCGAATTTTTTAAAAGACAATAATGTGCATAGTCCAGATCTTTCAAGCAATTTTTCATTCGAGTCACTAATGGCTCTAGACCTTCTTTCATCAGTCTTTTTATTGGAGTCAAATTGAATTAATCAAAATTTTGTTCCATCGACACCTTTTTACAACTTCCCTTTATATTATTCAAGTTCCTTCATAAATAATTATTTAAAAATTATAGTGACAAAAATGTCAGTATTGTACGATGAATTATAGTATGTAATCATGGGAAAAGTAAAGATTAGAAAAAAGAAAGAAGGGATTCAATTGAAAAGTAGAGCTGCTGTTGCATTTAAGCCAGGAGAACCACTTCAAATCGTAGAAATCGATGTAGAAGAGCCAAAAGCAAGAGAAGTATTGGTAAAAATACTATATACTTCTGTCTGTCATACAGATGCTTTTACATTATCAGGCGACGATCCAGAAGGTGTATTTCCTGCTGTATTAGGTCATGAAGGTGCCGGTGTTGTCGTTTCAGTGGGTGATGAAGTGACTTCAGTAAAACCTGGTGATCATGTGATTCCACTATACACAGCTGAATGTGGAGAATGTAAATTCTGTCGTTCTGGTAAAACAAACCTATGTAGTGCAGTACGAGAAACACAAGGTAAAGGTTTAATGCCTGATGGAACAACTCGTTTCTCTTATAATGGAGAGCCTATTTATCATTACATGGGAACAAGTACATTTAGTGAATATACAGTCGTTCCTGAAATCTCTTTGGCAAAAATTGATCAAGAGGCGCCGCTTGATAAGGTTGGTCTATTTGGATGCGGTGTGACTACTGGGATTGGTGCGGTACACAACACAGCAAAAGTAGAAGAAGGGGCTGTGGCAGCTGTATTTGGTTTAGGAGCGATTGGATTAGCCGCTATTCAAGGACTGGTTCAAGCGAAGGCAAGCCGAATTATTGCTGTAGACTTAAATGAGGATAAATTTGAATTAGCTAAAAAAATGGGCGCAACTGATTTTGTAAACCCTTCTAAATTTGATAAACCAATTCAAGAAGTCATTGTTGAAATGACGGATGGAGGAGTAGATTATAGCTTCGAGTGTATTGGAAATGTTGAAGTAATGAGGTCTGCTCTTGAATGTTGTCACAAAGGTTGGGGTGAAAGCACGATTATCGGTGTAGCAGGCTCTGGTAAAGAAATTCATACTCGTCCATTCCAATTAGTAACAGGTCGAGTATGGCGTGGTTCTGCTTTTGGCGGCGTAAAAGGTAGAACGCAGCTTCCAGGAATGGTTAAAGATTATATGGATGGTAAAATCGATATCGATTCGTTTATCACACACCACTTAAACTTTACAGACATCAATGAGGCATTTGATTTGCTCCATAAGGGTGAGTCAATTCGTACAATGTTAACATATGGAGAGTGAAAAAGTGAGTCTTAAACTTATTGAAAAACATCACTCTTTCGGTGGAGAACAATGTAAGTACCGCCATTATTCAGAAGTCTTACAATGTGATATGACATTTAGTATCTACTTACCATCAAATAAAGAAGAGAAAAAAATTCCTCTTATATGGTGGTTATCTGGTTTAACTTGTACAGATGATAATTTCAGTCAAAAAAGTGGATTTCAAAGATTGGCTGAAAAATATCAAGTGGCAGTCATGATTCCAGATACTTCACCACGTGGGGAATATGTTGCTGATGATGCAGGATGGGACCTTGGACAAGGGGCAGGTTTTTATTTAAATGCAACACAAGATCCATGGGCAAAGCATTATCACATGTATACGTATATCGTAGATGAATTAACAGCTATTGCGTCAACTTTGATTCCTAATTTTTCAGGAGAAGAAAGTATAATGGGTCATTCAATGGGAGGTCATGGTGCTTTAGTAATTGGCATGAAAAATGCTGCGAGATTCAAAGCGATTTCTGCCTTTTCTCCTATTGTAAGCCCTAGTCAAGTCCCATGGGGCATAAAAGCCTTTTCCTCTTATTTAGGTGAAGACAAAGATTCTTGGAAAGAATGGGATGCGTCAGAACTGGTTAAAGAAGCTGGTATGCCACCTGTTCTCATTACGCAAGGAATTCAAGATGAGTTTTATCCAAAACAATTAGATGAAACAATTTTCCTAAAGAATGCTCAGAAAAATAATCAAGTAGTAAATTACAAGAAAATAGAGGGTTATGATCATAGCTATTTCTTTATTGCTACTTTCTTAGAGGAACATTTTGCTTTTCATATGAAGTACTTAAGATAATTCTTTTTTACGAAAAATATCCACATTGTAATTGAATGTGGGTATTTTTTGATAACTGCATGTTGTTATATTTTTAAGTTTATTATCTATAAAATAAGAAATTATTTGAAGCATGGGTAAGCTAATTGGGGGTATCGTTAAATTGAATTTCAAAAAAATGTTAGTCAATGACCGTGTTAAACCATACTTATTAAAAGCCCGTTATGGGATTGAAAAAGAAAGTAAACGAGTAGATTTATCGGGAAATTTAGCTAAAACAGATCATCCTAAAAGTATTTCGTTGCGAGATGATCATCCATATATTCAGCGTGATTTTTCAGAATTACAGATGGAAATAATTACACCTGTTACTGAGACATTAGAGGAACTGTTTGATTACCTAGCAGCAATACATGATGTTGCTTATCGTTCTATGGGTAAGAATGAAATGCTTTGGCCATTAAGCATGCCACCACAGTTACCAGAAAAAGACGAAGATATTGTGATTGCAAAATTGAAAAATGCTGAGAATGTTCAATATCGTCAAACTTTATCGAATTCTTATGGCCGTCGTAAACAAATGCTTTGTGGTGTTCATTTTAACTTTGAATTTGGCGATGAGTTAATTCAGGCTTTATTTAACGCGCAATCGGAGATTAAGGATTATCAGCATTTTAAAACAGAGATGTATCTAAAAGCCACAAGAAACTATTTACACCATCGATGGTTATTCACTTATTTTTACGGATCTTCTCCTAGTAGTGAAAAGAATTTTTTTGAAGAAGATTCGTTGAAAGAGGTAGTAAGAAGCATTAGAAGCAGTAAATATGGTTATACCAATTCCAATGATGTTCAAGTGTCATATAGCAGTATACAGAACTATGTATCAGATCTTTCTTTGATGGTTAAAAGAGGGCTTCTGTCAGCAGAAAGAGAATTTTATTCACCTGTCCGTTTAAGAGGCGGACATCATGCTTCAGATTTAGAGGATCACGGTATTAGTTACATTGAATTAAGAAATATAGACTTAAACCCTTTTGAAACGTATGGATTTAGCTATGAACAAGCGGAATTTCTCCATCTTTTCTTAATTTATTTACTATGGAAAGATGAAGGAGAAAATTGTGATGAGTGGGTAAAAATGGGCGACTTTTACACTGATATAGTGGCTCTTGAGCACCCATTAGAGCATACACAATTTGAAATAGAAGCTAAAAATATGATTAATGAGATGGAACAGTTAGCAGAAACTTTAAATTTGACTATTTCAGAGACGTTATTTGTGCAACTGAGAGAAATGTTAATGGATCCAAGTAAGACTTTAGCTGGGAGACTTTATAAAGAAAGTGAAAAAAGCAGTCAAGGTCAAGTGGCTACGTCGATTGCTAAAGAAAATTATAAAAAATCATGGGATAAGCCCTATCAATTAGCAGGATTTACTGACATGGAGTTGTCTACTCAGATTTTAATGTTTGATGCGATTCAACAAGGGATCCAAGTAGAAATCTTGGATCGACAAGATCAATTTTTGAAGCTGAAATTAAAAGATCATGTTGAATATGTGAAAAATGGGAATATGACGAGTAAAGACAATTATGTATCCACTTTAATTATGGAAAATAAAACAGTAACAAAGAAAATTCTTCAACAACATGGATTCCGTGTGCCGAAAGGTGAGGAATTTCAGACGATTGAACAGGCTTTACGTTCCTATGATTTCTTTGCTACCAAACCTTTTGTTGTGAAACCGAAAACAACAAATTATGGATTAGGAATATCAATTTTCAAAGAAGACGCCAGTTATAAAGATTATCAACAAGCCATTACATTAGCATTTAAAGAAGACTCTTCTATATTAGTAGAAGAATTTCTTAATGGAACAGAATATCGATTTTTTGTATTAAATAATCGAGTTTATGCTGTTTTATTAAGAATTCCTGCGAATGTTAAAGGTGACGGCAAACATACAATCGAAGAGTTAGTCGTGCAAAAGAATCGCGACACGCTAAGAGGAAGAGACCATAGGACACCTTTAGAAACTATACAGTTAGGTGAATTGGAGAACCTTATGCTTAAAGCTCAAGGATATGGAACGGATTCAATTCCAGAGAATGATGAAATCGTCTATTTACGTGAAAACTCTAATATTAGTACAGGTGGAGACTCGATTGATGTGACAGATCACATTCCTGATGATTATAAAAAAATAGCAGTGGATGCAGTATCCGCACTTGGAGTTGAAATTTGTGGTATCGATTTAATTATTGAAAATACCGAAGTTCCTGCTACTAATAAAAATGCTTACGGAATTATTGAAGCGAACTTTAATCCATCCATGTATATGCACATCTATCCATATAAAGGAGAGTCCCGACGTTTAACTATGCATATCATACATTATTTATTCCCCGAATTATTAAAAAATCAGTCAAATTAGGGGTACCACTATTAAAATTTCAAATTTACAACGCTAAGCACATTTCTAAATTGATTCCGGCACTTCTAACAAAGTTAAGAAAAAGTGATTTAGTTGAACAAGCAAAGGCATAACACATTTTATATTGACTAATATGTTATGCCTTTTATTAATCCGCATTTTCCAGACGCTACCCCAATATAATCTGTTTGAGTGGACTCGAGATGACTAAGGGGATTTTAAACTTAAACCTCCGCTAGATTTTTTTACATCTATTAGTGTTTATTTGATGATAGGGGGAAAAGCTTCATCCTAAAATTGGGTAACAGTTCTTTATTGGAAATTTCCCAAATATAGTTCTCTACCACAAATCTCCTAAGGAATATTCGATATCTAAAATTATACGTCCATCTTCCAGTACTGTATTTCCTTGATTGTCTTCCGTTAGGTTTAAACAATTTATAAGATTACATACACCAATAATTATACCAGTTGCTAAATTAATTTTATTCAATCCATGCGAACTTTTGTGTCATTAGACCGAAAGAACTCAATTTAGATGGTACTCTTTTTTATTTTAATGAGAAGATAGAGTACAGGTAAGTATAAAAATATAAGATATAATCCGACTTTTGAAAATAGTTGCGAAAGACTTTGGATCTGGTCTTTATTCTCGATTAGATTCCCTATACATAACATTAAAATCAAAAAAAGGATTAAAAAAGTTCTTTGTTTAATATTTGTTATTTTTCTAGCACCTCTACACGCAGCCCATAATTTAATACAAATATTTGGTAGAGCCAATAGGAACCAAATTGAAACTACAACAATTTCAAACCTTTCAATTATAGGGAACTCGGCTATTTTCATTATTGATATTGAAGGCCAATTGGTATGTTTAAGATATTCTTCGCTGAAGTACAAAAATGTCAGAAAAGCAATATAAAGATATAGTAAGGTAATGAAAAATACGCACAGGTGCGCCCATTTTTTTGATTTTTCAGGTTTTTTGAGAAAAGGATAAAACATTAGTATTGCTTCAAAGCCAAGATATTGAAAAAACATGGTTTTAGAAGATCCTAATATATCTGTTAAGGAATGGTTAAACAATGGTAATATATTGTTGATGTCAGCGTAATCAATTGCAAATAAATTAAGAGGGGGAAGGATCAATAGCGGGATGACTGTACCCCAGAAACAAATGCCTGCAATCACGCGGAATCCACTTGAAACAATATAATAAATCAAGATTAGAAATACTAATCCTATTTGCCATGTATTCATTAAAGGGAACATCCACACTTGTACAACTTCAATATATACTCTATAAACAATTATGGCCAATGAAAAAAAATAAATAACAAAAAGGCAATTAAATAGCCACCCGATCCATTTTCCAAAACAATACTGGTTAATAAAAATTATATCATTGTTAACTGCCTCTAGTATCTTATATATCAACCAAATTGCCATATGTATACTAATACTTGTTAAGATTATTGATAACCAAGCATCATAGCCGGCATCCTTTGCTATCTCTCTCTGGAAGTTCAAAATTCCAATACCAATGACGTTAGAGAATATTAAAAAAAAGACATAAAAATCTGATACCATAAATCGTTCATTAACAACGTTTTTCACAGTCATCCTCCTTATGGGACATTCACTCATCTAAACCTGTCTGAATTATATCCACATTTGTATCAACTGAAATGTTCATCTGAGGATAAAAACTTAAATAGTGTTGATAATTCCAGTTTTTTGATTTAGCCTTGAGTCTCTCTCCAAGCCCAATCGGGTCTACTTCGTATTCTTGAAATATTGAAATCAACTGTTCAATTTGTTTATTAAAGTGTGCCTCCAATAGTTTCTCCGTCTTTTGAACATCTGCTTTCTTGGATAAATCAATCCATTTGGGAACCTTTTTAACCTGAATTTTTAAAGATAGCTTGATGTTTATTACAGGATTTTTTTCGTTTTTGATTTTATATTTCGATTTCGAATCTAAACTTCTTAAAAAAATTCTCCCTTCTTTATTATCATCTTCCACTTTTGTCTCATAACTACCGTGTTTGATTGGAGAATCTAATAATCTTAATAGATAGGACTGTTCCAAATTAATATGATTTATATACTTTCCTTTTTTAAATAATGCAATTCCATCAATTTTAGCTCTCCCATCTTCTAAGATAAAAAAGGTAGATAAGGATCTTTTCCTTCACTATAAAAATCATTCAAAAATATATGAAGGTTCATTTTAGGTAATCCCGCATATTTAATGTTCTGATTGATTTTATCGTAGAAGTGAGCAGAGACCTTTTCTGACATACTAGATTTTATAACTGCCTCGACATCTCCTTCAGTAATCCCCATTTGAAGCCGAGATCCTATAATAGGATCTCTACTTAAATATTGGATAATTTCATCGATCTTTTGTTCCTCAACAAAATCTTCACTAAATAAAATTGTACGTAGTTGCCCTATATCAATTGGGTAGGAGGATTTAGAATTTAAATTTATAAGTACTTTATCAAAAGTTTCCGCCTCAGTGCTCAATGTATGAAATATATTTTTTCCTTGTTCTTCGAAAGTTGGATACACAACTGTTCCTTTTACTTTTTCTTCTTTTAAATCGTAGCCTAGGACTTGAATAATTTGGACATGATCAATAATTCTTTGATTAACACAACCAACTAAAAACAAATTAATACAAAATACTCCCAAAAAATACTTCTTCATTATTCACCTCAATAACTACTCATTCATCAAAATCATTTTTCTTTTTTCTTTCAGGATTAGGATGATACCTCCAAATAGACTTTGGACGTAAATAAGTTTTTCTTTTTTCGGTTTTATTTAATGGTAGCCTAAGAAAGGTATCTGAATAATCTTTAACCCTTAAAGGGTATAACGGAACTGTATAGGGTGCTCCTAATGATTCTAATCGCGTAATATGTGTAAGTATAAAACAAATACCTATTACAATTCCTAATCCACCCCAAACAGCTGAAAAAAATATTAACGGAAATCTTAAAAATCGAATGTTATTAGACATTTTATAATTTGGTGTTGTAAATGAAGCTAACGCTGCTAATGCTACGATAATAAGTAATACATTACTAGTTAATCCAGCTTCCACAGATGCTTGACCAATGACAATACCACCTACTATCCCTAAAGTCTGGCCAACTTTAGTTGGTAACCTTGCGCCTGCTTCTCTTAAAAGTTCGATTGTAAGTTCCAAAAAAATCACTTCTAACACTGGAGGGAAAGGAACATTATGACGAGAAAACCCAAGGGTGCTAAGTAATACTCTAGGTATCATTTCAGAATGATAAGTTAAGACTGCAATATATATTGGTGTTGCAAAAATTGAGAATAATACACTTAATATCCGAATAACACGAAAAAATGAAGCTAATACCCAGGGAAAGTAGTAGTCTTCAGGGGATGTGAAAAAATCAAGTAATGTGGATGGCCCGGTAATCGCGTAAGACGAACCATGATTAAATACAACTACCTGACCGTTAACTAAAGAAAATGCAGCCTTATCAATACGCTCTGTTGGGAGTAGAAGAGGAAAAGGCGAATTGGAATTATCTTCTATTATCTGATGGAGCTGAGAAGAGTCAAAAACTACATCATAATTTATAGCTTCTAAACGTTGTATCATTGTTTGAACGTAGTCATCATTTGTTACCCCATCAATATAGGCGACCACTACTTTAGTGTTCGAAATTGTACCAATATGAATTTCTTTAAATATTAAATCTGGCGTATTAACAGTTTGTCGTAACAAATTTAAATTAGTTGTAATATCTTCAATAAAACCAATTCTTGGCCCAATCACACTATACTCATTCTCAACGTTGTTTTGAACACGCATTCCAGCATTTGTATTAGATATATTTACCAGAGCGCAACATTTATCTTTTTCAGTAATTTGAATGATAGCGTACCCTGTCATCAATTTAGATTTAATACAACCAATATCATCCGTTATTATAATATCTTCGATAGGGATTATTTTTTGTATGTCATTAATATTCTTAATATTATTGCTTTGGTAAAATGGAGCTCTAAAGATCGGGAAAATATGCTCTTCTAATTTTTTCTGATCAATTATTGAAGTATAATACGATATAAGTAAATACCCCTCAGTTTTCGTTAGCTGCGTTTGATAAAAATCATGAGATTTTTTTGCTTTTTCAAGCAAATCTTCTATTGAATGCATATTGCTGCTTGACTTTTCATCTGTTTTTTTTATGTTTTTATCCGAACTTTTTTTTATAATCAAATGTTTCACCTCTAAACACAGGATGGTTAATCAAATTGAATTTATTAAACTTGTTGCCACTACATTTTAATTTTTAGTCAAGTCATTACGGTCAACTACAATTGGAGGCTGTTCTAGCCATCCTTTTTCTCATATAATCTCTTACTTCTTTAGAGCAATTAATTTGACTAAACCCTAACTCAAGCACCATTTTCAACGTTGTTTTTTGAATATTTAAGTACACTCCACTAATTTCAGTTGTATTAATAGGTCTTCGTTTAGTTAACCATCCAGTAGAACTAGTTTTACTATTATTGAATTTGCTGTTCTGTGTATTATTTAATAGCGAAAAATATAACACGCCAAGCTATCATCCATATATTAAGCCCATAGCGCAGTGTGTTCAGTGGCACTCATTTTCGTTTGGTGTTCCGAATCATTCATTTTCTAATTTCTTCTAGACATCTACATAGTTAAATTGTCCATATTCCCAGAATAATATTTATAAAAAAATGAAAGCAATAAAATTAACATTTTATAATGTGAAGAGTTTTTTAGGAAATAAAACTTCTGGTCTTTGCAGAGGAATACTAACTATTATAGGTACTATAAAAATATAGGACCGAACAATTTATATGCCAAAAATATCAGATAGTAGCAATGATTTAAATACCTTGAGCTATTCCCCCAGTGGTTTATTAGTTGTTTTTTCTACAAAACCACTAAATTTATCTTCCAAATCACAGATGGCAGTTACTACGGGTTCTAGGAATAACCTATTTCATTAAGTTCATACTCAACCTTTGGAGGTACTATAGGATATACACACCTAGTAATTATTTTATCTTCCTCTAACTCTCTTAATCGTCGGATTAACATGCATTGATTCATATCAAGAAAATTTTTTTGTATCTCACTTCATCTTAAAGGTGAACGGTGTAACAAAATCCATATAATTGCTATTTTCCAACTTCCTCCTATCTACAGATAAAGTTAAATCGTGTCCATTGAAAAATTCTTTGTCCTTATAATGAATAACCATAATTTCCGACTTTTTACCACGAAAAATGTTTATAGTGACGGATTTGTCAGTATTGTAATTAAAAATATAAAGTGTAATCTTAGTAATGTAAATAATAAAAAAAGAAGGTAGGGATTCAGTTGAAAAGTAGAGCTGCTGTTGCGTTTAAATCAGGAGAACCACTTCAAATTGTAGAAATCGATGTAGAAGAGCCAAAAGCAAAAGAGGTATTAGTAAAAATATTATACACCTCTGTCTGTCATACAGATGCTTTTACCTTATCAGGTGATGACCCAGAAGGTATATTTCCCGCTGTACTAGGTCATGAAGGTGCTGGTGTGGTTGTTTCTGTAGGGGCTGAAGTGACTTCAGTAAAGCCTGGTGATCACGTGATTCCACTATACACAGCTGAATGTGGAGAATGTAAATTCTGTCGTTCTGGTAAAACAAACCTATGTAGTGCAGTACGAGAAACACAAGGTAAAGGTTTAATGCCTGATGGAACAACTCGTTTCTCTTATAACGGAGAGCCACTTTATCATTACATGGGGACTAGTACATTCAGTGAATATACAGTTGTGAATGAAATTAACTTAGCGAAGATCGACGAAAATGCTCCGTTAGATAAAGTTGCCTTATTAGGTTGTGGTGTGACTACAGGTATTGGTGCGGTACACAACACTGCAAAAGTGGAAGAAGGAGCTGTGGCAGCGGTATTTGGTTTAGGAGCGATTGGATTAGCCGCTATTCAAGGACTGGTTCAAGCGAAAGCAAGCCGAATTATCGCAGTTGATCTAAATCCCGAAAAATGGGAACTAGCTAAAAAAATGGGAGCGACTGATTTTGTGAATCCTGCGGATTATGATCGCCCAATTCAGGAAGTTATAGTCGAAATGACAGATGGAGGCGTGGATTATAGCTTCGAGTGTATTGGTAATGTTGAAGTAATGAAGTCCGCTCTTGAAGCATGTCATAAGGGTTGGGGTGAAAGTATTATTATCGGTGTAGCTGGTGCTGGTAAAGAGATTCATACCCGTCCATTCCAATTAGTAACAGGCCGAGTATGGCGTGGGTCAGCCTTTGGTGGGGTTAAGGGAAGATCTGAGCTTCCAAAAATGGTTGAAGATTATATGGAGGGTGATATTGATTTAGATTCGTTTATTACTCATCATTTAGAATTCAAAGACATCAATGAGGCATTTGATTTATTACACAAAGGTGAATCCATTCGTACGATTTTAACATATGGAGAGTGAGATAATGAGTCTTAAATGTATTGAACAACATCGTTCTTTTGAAGGAGAGCAACGTAAATATAGTCATTATTCAAAAGTTTTGCAATGTGATATGAAATTTAGTATCTACTTACCATCAAATAAAGAAAAGAAAAAAATCCCGCTTATATGGTGGTTATCTGGTTTAACTTGTACAGATGATAATTTTAGTCAAAAAAGTGGATTCCAACGTTTGGCTGAAAAGCATCAAGTTGCAGTAATCATGCCAGATACTTCACCGCGTGGAGAACACGTTTCAGATGATACAGGATGGGACCTTGGACAAGGGGCAGGTTTTTATTTAAATGCAACACAAGATCCATGGGCAAAGCATTATCATATGTATACGTATATCGTAGATGAATTAACAGCTATTGCGTCAACATTGATTCCTAATTTTTCAGGAGAAGAAAGTATAATGGGTCATTCAATGGGAGGTCATGGTGCTTTAGT
>NZ_MACF01000080.1 GCF_001884045.1 Bacillus mobilis
ACAAACTTTTATATACGCCAGGTGTACACTGGATTAACACAAGAAAAAGAGTTGCAGCCTTTGCAAAAAGAAGTTCTGGATAATATTCATAAAAATATTGGTAAGATGAATGACACACAACTTCTTGCCTATCAGAAGAAATTGGAAAAAGAGAAATTAAAGCCTAAAGAAGAGCAGAAAGAGATTACATGTAATTTGTTTTCAGAACCTAATTTTGAAAAACCTTATGTAGATTACAACTTTCTAGATGCATTATTTAAGGCTATGATTCAAAATGATTATCGAGCTTTGCCTACGCAATGTAGCCAGTCAATCATGAAAGGTTTGTTCCAAAATTGGAAATCTTTTTTTGCTAGTTTAAAAGACTATAAAAAGAATCCAAACAAATATGCTGGACCACCTAGAATTCCAAAGTATATTCGTTCTTCTGAAAAAGAGATTCTGTATACAAACCAAGATTGCATCATTAAAAACAGTAGATTTTTAAAGTTTCCAAAGACGAAATTGCAATTAAATATTGGGAAACTAGGTTTCACTGAAGGTAAACTGAAACAAGTTCGTGTGATTCCAAAATACAATGAATATGTAGTGGAATTGGTAATTGATGTTCCTTCTGAACAACAAAT
>NZ_MACF01000081.1 GCF_001884045.1 Bacillus mobilis
AGAGATAGAAAAGGCTAAAGCAAGAGAAATAGCAAAGGCTAAGGAAGAAGAGAAAGCAAGAGAAATAGAAAAGGCTAAGGAAGAAGAGAAAGCAAGAGAAATAGCCAAAGCTAAGGAAGAAGAGAAAGCAAGAGAAGTAGCAAAGGCTAAGGAAGAAGCAAAAGCCCAAGAGATAGAAAAGGCTAAAGCAAGAGAAATAGCAAAGGCTAAGGAAGAAGAGAAAGCAAGAGAAATAG
>NZ_MACF01000082.1 GCF_001884045.1 Bacillus mobilis
CAGCGTTTCTTCTACTTGCTCTGGATTCTTCCCTCCAGTTTCTCCTGCCTGATCAAGTTGGGTTTCTCTATCTGCTCCTTCTTGCTTCGGCTTTTCTTCTACTTGTTCTGGTTTCTTTTCTCCAGCTTCTTCTGTTGTTTCTTCCAACTGATCAAGTTTCTTGTCTTCATCTATTTCTTCTTGCTTCGGCTTTTCTTCTACTCGCTCTGGATTCTTTCCTTCATCTGTTTCTTCTAGAGATTCTTTTGCTTCCTTTATTTCTTCCGCATTTTCTTCCATATTCTCAAGTCGCTTTTCGGTCTCAACATTTTCCTTTTCAACTTTTTTGGCTTCCATAACTTCCGGAGAATCTACCTCAGGATTTATTTCATCTTGTTCATTTTGTTGTTCTGTTATGTCCTTATTTAATTGCTTTTGATATTTATCAAAACTAATATCTCGATTATTTTCAGCAAGTTCATCTTCAATTATTTCCTGCTTACGCCCCTCAAATCGTTCATTATATTTATCAAAATTATAAGCCTGCTCCTTCTTGCTTTCTTCCTCTATACTTTTTTCTTTCTTTTCTTCAAGTTTGTCTTCTTCCTCTACTTTATCAACATGGTCTTTTCGATCGAAATCTTTCATATTCATTCATCCTTTAATAGATTATGTTTCATATAATTTATAACAGCTTCTCGTTTATAGCTTTCTTCTAAATCCCTGTTACCTAAAAAGACATTTAAAGTACATAATCTCGTATGATAATTTCGGAGTGAGCTCATTCCATTCTTTTCTAACATTTCAAACAAGCCCTCAAACCAATCTGGTTTAAATTCTGCATTTTTAGCGTCATCTAACATGTCGCTTAACCAATTTTGCTTCACAATAAATTCCTTTATTTTCCCCATCTCTTCACGGCGATTACACTTATCCATACAAAAAGCACAAGCAGGCCCAAAATCATATTTTCTATCATAGTGATGAAATTCATTTTTCACTGTATCTTTCACATTTTGAATAACAGTTCTTCTTGGATAATCAAAATCTTCCTTTATATAAGGCATTTGTACAAGTTTTGGCCGCATATCTCCTTCTGCATAAACAGCAGCAAATCCTCTTCTTAAAGAACTAATATATTCAATTTGTTCTTGTGTCATATTCATAGATTGTCCAATTAATTCCCGATCTTCTTGCATAACAATTCTATGTACAATTTTTAAATTTGTATTTTTTAATGTATCCGGTGCTAGTTTCGTCGGAACTTGATCCGCAATTAAAAAACCTTGTCCATAACTACGAATTTCGGCTAATAAATTCGTGAAAAATTCTACTGATTTCGCACGAACATTCCCTTCCCCACCACTTGATACATTAGCTAACAATCTATGAGCTTCTTCAATTAAAATAAGATGTTCAAATCCTTTGTTTCTAGTAAGCTTCGTCCTTCTATATTCATACAATTGAACTAAAATAATTCCCATCATAAATGCTTTCACATCATCATCGCCTATATCTTCTAGTTCCAAAATGACAGGTCGGGACAATAGATCTGCAATTGGAATAGACTTATCTGTATTTAACATGGCACCTTTGCCACCAACACGTAATGAGTGAATTCTTGCCTTAAGTGCTGCTGTAATATCTGATTTCAAGCGTTGATCATACCCTAAATTATCAACAACAACATCTACTTTGTAATATAAGTCATCTAAAGTCGGAAAAACATTTGCACCGTATTTATTTCGATTACTTAAAATGTCCCAGCCTCGATCTTCATATATTTGATAAATGCTAGTTTCTAAAACATGCGGCATTGGTGCATAAAGCTCAAAACTCGCCTTAAAAGTTGATAGCACATAGTCAATATGAGTCTGTAATGGAACACCTTCTATTTTTTCAAATGGGTTAATTCGATACGGAACAGAATTTTCATCCTCCGCTCCCAAGGTGAAGACTAATACATCTTCAAAACCTTCCATATTATACATTTCCCAATATTCCCGTTTAGCTGATTCAATTACCATAAAAGGAATGTGGTGCTTATTCCATAAATTACGAAGTAGCCCTTTAGACGTATTGGACTTACCTCCACCAGTAATTCCTACAATTAAACCATGTCGACTTAAATCCATTAAATCCATATCATAGATGAGATTACTTGGCTCTAATTTTTCATACGACTTTATTTCTTCATTACCATTAATAATCTTCCCTACTGTAAAATTATTACTTTCATCCTGGATTGAACGACGGTTCGCAACATCAAACTCCACATATTGATCAATATAAAAACCTGGCATTTCTTTCCGTGGGATTTGGCATAAAGTTGAAAGCTCTCCGGTCGGCAAAATCGTTTGATACAAGTACTTATAACAATGAACCTCCTTCGTAATTCCTTCACCATGTAAATCCCATACTCCTATCGGATGCTTCATAGCCTTCTGGCGTGGTAATTCATTCGCTGGAAATTGAAAATTAGACGCATAGTATAAAATGTTATCTACAGGTAAAGTTCTTATTTTTTCCGGTTTGGATTGTTCACCATTATAAACAGAAGTAATTAAGTTTCGTAGTTTCGTTGCATTTATGAATTGATCCGCCAAATAGTATCCAGCAACTCTCCACATTCCCATCGTTCTTCCACTATCCATGCTCTCTTCTAATGAATTAAGGTTATCCACGTACTTTTGAATGGTGAAGTTCGTTACTTCCCAAGATTCCTTACCTAGACTTCCACCTGATTCTGATACTTTAATAAACTTACTTACGTTATCAATTTCATTCAATACCCTTTCATGCGCTAACGTTACTTGAAAAGGACTCATCGACTTCGCAACCACAATATACGCCCAAGAACTCCCATACATCCCGGTACATAAACGTTCAATTTGTTGACTCTTACTTTCCCCAAAAGTTTTATTAGTCGGGATACCTGTAATAATTCCTCCGTTATTCCCGATGGAACGTAACTTCTGTGACATCTCATCCATTTCAACTTCTTGCAATTTGGCATAAGGATATGAAGCGTGCAATGAAGAAGATAAAATGGACTGATTGGATTGATCCGTTCCAACATAAACGCCTATTTCTTTCGGACTACCAATCAGTAAAAATGTAAATGTTGACTGTAAAGATGAGAAACCACTAAGCACATCGCTCATAATGGCATCAAAGTCAAAATCCTTTTCGTCCTTTCCCTCCCAAAAATTTGCAAGACCTTTTATTTTAACGAAACTAAGTTGTCCCAATGATTCCATATTTAAATCCGGATTTAAATTCGATTTATCCAAATAAGACTTTCTCAGTAAATGATCTTTTTCTCTTATTTCTACTGTATCTATGTTATGTAAGCGCAAAGAAATCCCCCCATTAATAAACTAAAGATTGCATAAAAAAGCACTCATACTTTTGAGTGCTCATTTTCATAATCTATTTAACGAAAAACCTTTTTAATCATTATCCAAATTCCAAAAAGAGCAATGATTAACGGTAATATGGCAACAAATATATTTGATAAGAAAGTCAAAATGACAGATACAACTAAATTAACAAGCCCAATCCAGTCAAAAGAAATAACAAAATTAATAATAGAATATAATAAAAACATAATAATTGCCGTCAAAAATCTTACACTATTTGCTGACATACCACTATTGACTGAAACTGTCGTGTTGCTATTTAAATTTTCAATATGCTTAGCTACTACTGTCCCATGACGATCTCGCTTTCCAAACACTTGAACTAAATTATGATCTCCAATCTTCCCTCTTACAATTTTTCCATATACAACTACTTCATGTCCTTCACCATCTTGATCATACACTTGGAATGTATTCATATATCCATCCTTCATAAATGGAATTCCTTTTATACATGCATCAAACCATCTTCCAAGCGTTTTACCTGGTATTACATCTTCCTGAAAATTACTTACCTGCCCTTTTATCGATCCATTCTTTTTAGCCTTACTTACTTTTATTGTTTCTCTCGCTGCACTTGTTTGCTGCTCCGTATATGTAGATTCAAATGGGTCAGTTGTTTTATTAGGGGGTGTGGGCTTCTTTTCTTCATAAAAAGTATTATCAAATACATCCGCAAAATCATCATTTACCGTAGTATTCGCTGATTTTGTTTTCATCCTTAAAAAGTTTTTACACTTCGGACATTCCCCAACATTTTTAGGATATTCCACCCCATCTAAACATATTGGACATTCTTTCACTTCTCTCTCTCCTCCCAAGGCAAGCCTTGTATAAAATAAATATTACATTTCCATACATATTTTAGTATATAATAGGAATTTAATTTTAATAAGCTATTTTTTTATATTTTTAACAATAAAACTATCTTTCCATATATAAAGAATACAAAATGTTATTTACAAAAAAAAATATAACTAAGTACTCGAACATACAATAAAGTGACCCTTGAATCAGGTGAGCTTTGTCCCCTCATCATTAGCAGCACCAATCAGGATTGTACGTGCATTTAATGCAGAATACAACCACTAAAAAACAAAAAAGACCCTAACCTCCTCAAACTATACAGGAAATTAGAGTCTTGTCTCATTAATCATTGATTAAATGAAAAAACTATGTTAAATTAGTACAGAAACACGTTTTATAAAATGCAGAGAACGTATTTATCCGTATCTTAATTGTACACCAAAATACATCTTCAGTCAACCTCTATTTTTCACTTTTAAAGGAGTGCTTACGTATGAACAAAAAACTTGATTTAGAGCAAAAGCGATTGGATACCGTAATAGAAACGATTACGGAGCAAATTGATAAACTGGAAAACGAAACTGGCAGACGCCGGGCAGAAGTAATCCATATTCGTAAACACTTTTGGGATGACGTGAAAGTGAATACTGATACTTTCGATGATTATCTTGAAACAGTTATCAACTTAAGACAACAAGCTCAGTCACTAGCTGTCACACAAATTACCCATAAGCACACCTTTAATCGACTTGCCGCATTAAGACGTATGCATAAAGCACCTTATTTCGGACGAATTGATTTCAAAGAAGAAGGAGAATCTGCTGCGGATCAAATTTATATCGGCGTCGCTACACTTACTGATGCAAGCGGAGAAAACTTTCTTATATATGACTGGCGCGCACCTATTTCGAGTGTGTACTACGATTATCCACCAGGACCAGCTGAATACAGTACACCAGGCGGCGTAATTCACGGTAATGTGGAGAAAAAATTACAATATATTATTCAAAATGGCGAGATTGATTCTATGTTCGATACGAGTCTTACAATTGGTGATGAAATTTTGCAACAAGCGCTCGGAAAAGGTACGAACAAACATATGCAAAGTATCGTTGCTACGATTCAGCGCGAGCAAAATGAAATTATCCGTCACGATGAAGGCCGACTCCTTATCGTGCAAGGAGCTGCTGGCAGTGGTAAAACGTCAGCTGCCCTGCAGCGAATCGCCTACTTACTATATAAATATCGTGAATGGCTAAAAGCTGATCAAATTATTCTCTTCTCCCCTAACTCTATGTTCAACAGCTACGTATCTAACGTACTACCTGAACTCGGTGAAGAAAATATGCAGCAAGTGACATTCCAAGAATATTTAAACCATAGACTAAGCAAGTCATTTGACGTTGAAGATCCTTATGAACAATTAGAATATATGTTAACGGAAACGGATAGCCCTACCTATAAAACGAGAAATGCGAGCATTCGATTTAAAGCATCTACTCAATTTTTTGAGATGATTAGAACGTACAGACAATCTCTTGAATCTTCAGGCATGCTATTTAGAGGAATGAAATTTAGAGGAAAATTAATTGTTTCTGCTAAAGAAATTACAGAGCAGTTTTATAACACTGACTCCTCCCTCCGCTTCCATAATCGAATTGAAAAGTTAACGGATTGGCTAAACAAACAAATAGATGCAATTGAAAAAGCAGAACTAAAAAAACCTTGGGTAGAAGAAGAAATTGAATTACTTAGTAAAGATGAATACCAAAAGGCTTATAAATATTTACAGAAAAAAGGCGAGTTTGACGACAACTCCTTTCATGATTTTGAGAAAGAAACGAAAGTACTTGGACGTATGATTGTCCGTAAAAAATTGAAGCCACTTCGTAAAGGCGTTCAAACATTACGCTTCATCAATTTCACAGGCATATATAAACAACTCTTCACAGATGCATCGTGGGTTACTGGGGAAAGACCGAAAGAGTGGGATGACATTTGCTCATTAACAGTAAACATGCTTGATGAAGGAAAGCTATATTACGAGGATGCGACTCCATTTTTGCTTCTAAAAGAATTAATTGAAGGCTTCCAAACGAATAGATCGATTAAACACGTACTCGTAGACGAAGCGCAAGATTACTCACCGTTTCAATTTGAGTTTTTAAAACGTCTCTTCCCTGCTGCAAGAATGACTGTACTCGGAGACTTTAACCAAGCGATATTTGCCCATGCGAGTGAAGCAGTGAATTTCAACACACTTACTAGCTTATACGGACCAGATGAAACGAACGGCATCAACTTAACTCGTAGCTATCGCTCAACAAAACCAATTATTGAATTTACACGTGCTCTCGTACCGGAAGGCAAGAACATTCACGCCTTTGAACGTGACGGCGAGAAACCTACAGTGACGAAAGTATCCAGTGACAGCGAACTGCACGCGCATATTACTGCCAAAGTTGCTGCACTACAAAAAGAGCAGCATAATACGATCGCAATTATATGTAAATCTGCAGCTGAAAGCGCCGCTGCCTACGAAGCACTTCGTCATATCGAGAATATTAAACTTGTGAAAAGTAACTCGGCCGAGTATGAGCAAGGCATTGTCGTGATCCCTGCTTACTTAGCGAAAGGTATCGAATTTGATGCTGTTATTATTTACAATGCTTCTAAAGATGTGTACAGCGACGAGAGCGTCCGTAGATTGTTCTACACAGCTTGTACGCGCGCAATGCACGAATTGCAACTTTATAGCGTTGGCGAGGTTAGTCCTTTTATACTTGGGGCTGATTCGGAGAGTTTTGAGGTTATAATGAAAACACCTTGATGATTCAAGGTGTTTCTTTTTTTGTGCAGGATTTACACCTTAAAACCAAAAATAACTATAAACATCATAAAAAATTGAATATAATATCGCTAATCCCACACCGATCGCAAAAATTTTAAACAAATAAAAACTTAAAGACAGTACTATTGGAAACGGTGTTAATAAAGAGAATATGAGTGAATTCATACGATGCTCTTTAAAAGTTTCTTTATCTATTTTAATCCCAAATAATATAATTCCACAGGATATAAAAAAACAAAGTACCATAAAAAAAATATCTTCCATATCTTACTCCTACTCATTTTATTATGCTTTTCCGGAGGAACTTATCCTCTATCTATAAACACGGATGAAATAGCTTCTAAGTGAAATATTATCTTAAAACCATTGATAATCCTACCGAAAAATACTTTCCATTCATCAATATAAATGTTAGGAATTCCAATCTATGGCTAGTACACTTATTTAAACACGAAAAGAGGGTTATTTATCATAACCCTCGAAAAATGAATGTTGAACAAAAAATAGATTAAAATCTTGTTTATCAATTAGCAAAAACCTTCTATTAACTATCTGAGGTCTCCGAACGCTTTATAAACAAAGCTACCACGACCGCAAGTAGTGCCAAACCAAAGCCAATCGTAAAAGCGTTATGCACGCCTGAAACCATTGCCTCAGTTAATTGAGCTGGGTCAGTTGGATTTGAAGACGCCTCTAAATATTTCTTTTGTCCGGAAGTCATAACACTAATAAAGAAAGCCACTCCTATCGCACCAGCTACTTGCGATAAAGTATTCAAAATAGCTGTTCCGTGCGGATAAAACCTTCGCGGAAGTTGGTTCAAACCGTTCGTTTGCGCCGGCATCATAATCATTGAAATGGATACCATCATACTGACATGTAATAAGATGAAAGCCATCTTAGACGTATCTGCCGTTACCTGCGTAAAGAACCACATTACACCTGCTAATAATATCGTACCAGGAATAATAAGTGCTCTTGGACCAAATTTGTCAAAGAGCTTCCCTGAAACCGGGGAAAGCATACCGTTCAACAGACTACCTGGAAGCATGATAAGACCAGTTGCATAGACCGTTAAACCTAAAGCACCTTGAAATAGAAATGGTAACAACGTCATTGTAGAAAACATCGTCATCATCATGATCGTCAATAAAATTGTCGTTAGCGTAAACATCGGATACTTAAATGCACTAAGATCTAGTAATGGCTCTTTCAATTTCAATTGACGGAGTACGAAGAAGAGAATTGCTACAAGACCAATTAGGATGATTCCATACACCTGGAAACTATCCCAACCTTCACCTGAACTACTAAATCCATACACAATCCCGCCAAATCCAATTGTAGATAAAAGAATAGATAACACATCTACCTTTGGTTTCGTAGGCTTAGAGACATTTTTTAAATAAATGAACGCAAAAACAATGGAAAAAATTGCGAACGGAAGGACGATATAAAATAGCCATCTCCAATTCAACGTTTCCAAAATAATACCTGAAAGTGTCGGTCCAATGGCAGGAGCAAACATTATTACAAGCCCAATACTCCCCATTGCCGCCCCCCTCTTTTCCGGAGGATATAGAAGGAGAATCGTATTCATTAAGACGGGCATCATTAATCCTGTACCTGCTGCTTGTAACAAACGACCAAGCAATAATATAGAAAATCCAGGTGCAATTGCACTTACAAATGTACCTAAAGTAAAGACTACCATAGCCCCTATAAATACTTGTCTTGTTGTAAACCATTGTACTAATAAAGCAGAAGCTGGAATTAGTACGGCAACTACAAGCATGTACCCTGTTGAAAGCCACTGAAGAGTCGACGGTGTTACATTCAACTCAATCATCAATTGCGGAAAAGCAACGTTCAATAATGTTTCATTCAAAATAGTGAAAAACGCTCCAATGATCATCGATATTAAAATTGGGAGTCTTTTCACATTGTCAAACTCCTTTGACTGCGAAGAAACAGACGCAGTTTGGGTATTCATACATAAACCTCCTCGTATTCTTTTACAAATTCGTATTTCCTTTGCTAGTCATATTTAAAGTAGAACCACCCGTACCAAATTGAAAACGATACAGTGCAACTACAATTATAATCAGCACTGACATAACGACGAAAATATTACTATACATATTTGCAGCATGATTTGCAATAAAAGGATTGAGCTGCAGTGAAATAGAACCACGGTCAAGTAATTTCCCGACAACACTCATAGCCATCGCGCCGGATATGAAATTAACCATCGACAGTAACCCCATTCCAACACCTGTCTCCTCCTTTGACAACGTTTGTGAAATCGTATTAGACATCGAAATCTGCATAAAGGTTTGTCCTACATTCCCAAAAATTAAAATAAATGCAATGACAAAAGCCGAAACTCCAATAAAAGTAGATAATAATGAAAAAGCAATGAATATACATACCGAAGCAATAAAAACAAGCGCGAAATTGCCTCGCGTATCAGCGATCCTCCCTCCCTTTCTGCCCATAATCGCCGAAGCAATTGCTGCTGGAACTAGAACAAAGCCGATATTCGAAGGAGTCAATCCATTTACTGCCGATAGAAATTGCGGCGTCATGAATGTCATACTAAAACTCATTGCTGTCGTCATAAAAGCAAGGAGCAACCCAATCGAAAAATTCTTATTTTTAAACAGAGCCGGTTTAATAAAAGGTTCCGTAGTTTTTCTAATCCGAAGAATAAAGAGGGTTAACATAACACCCCCTCCAAGGAATAGCAATACTTGCATTTGCGTAATCGCAAGTAAGAAGAACGCGACTGACACAGCTAATAGACCTCCACCAAGAATATCAATACGCCCCGCCTTCCCTTTTGCATTGTCTAAATACTTTCTAAAGAAAGGTAGCGTCAGAAGCGGTAGTAAAGAAAGAACAAACATGAGTCTCCAGCTTCCAAAACTCGTAATTAATCCAGCGGCAACTGGACCTAAAGCATTACCAAGTGCTAAACCAACTGCTGAAGTTCCAAGCGCACGCCCCCTTTTCTCTGGCGCAAAGTACCTCACCGGAATAATCATCGCTGTTGCAGGAAGAACAGAAGCTCCTGCTGCCTGAATGATACGCCCCAAAATGATAACCCAATACTCAGTAGCAAGTAGACCAAGCAAGGAACCTAGAGCGAAAATAAGTAATCCATACGTTAATAGATCCTTTAGCCGATATGTATCCGCCAGTTTTCCCATCACGATGGAACCAACAGCATAAACGACCATATAACTAGTCATAATCCAGCTAACCTCTGAAGGAACAAGGTTAAATTCTTTACCTATCTCAGGAAGAGCTACATTAAACATCGTACCGTTCATAACCGAGAATATTAGCGTAACGACTAAAACCCCTAGCAATTTATCCGCGTTTTGTGATGATTTATCTACCATAGTGTAGACCTCCTTTTTTCTTTCCGGTAATCTATACAAAATTAAATGAGTATCAACATAATGAATATCCTCACTATTTTATTATAATGAGGATATCATTTTCATCGTACATGCTCAGTTTCTGCCTCTACTCAACCGAATCTACTAATCTACAATTCGTTTTACAAAAGTCCTGTTAATGCTGAAGAATGAACGAACGCAACAATTAGCGCTACAATCATAAGCACTGCTGCCGGCATCATTTTACCGATTGAATCTTTAGCACGAATATGGAACAATACAGCTCCTAACATAATACAAGCAATCCATAATGCTGCTAAAACGAGTATTACCTCATTCCAAAAACCAAAAATTAATCCAACCACTCCTGCTAAAGCGATCCAACCTGTCGCAATTCTGAACCATTGCGGTAAACCTAAATGAGCGAAAGCTTCCACTTGCATTTTTGCTCCCGCAATTTTACTAACACTTGAAAAGAAAAATGCAAAAATTAATAAACATTGAAGTACTAGTGCTACAATAGTCATGTACAATCCTCCGTTATATATGTTTTTAAAGTATTGCTATTGAATCATGAAACGACTTACATAGATCCACCTCGCTCTATAATCATTTTCTATAGATCCCAGCATCAGTTATAATGGTAATGATTCTCGAATTATCGGCAATTACACATTATGAGCATGCGATATAATCAGGTTACTCACTAATTGTTCATAATATAGAGAGGTTACTCACTAATAATATACAATAGATTTATGAAACGTGCAAAAATGAACTAAAAAATACTGAGGAGGTCATTCCACTCATGAAATCAAATTATCCAGCTGCAATAGATGTCATCCACACCTTAATGCAATCGACCAACTATGTTCAAAGAGAATTTCAATCCCAATTATCATCCCTTGACACACCTTACCATCTAACAGGACCAAGGCTACGCGTTCTATCTACCGTTTCTGAAAACGGCCCGATTCGAATGAATGCATTAGCTGCTAAACTAGGTGTCAAAGCACGTACAGTTACCGATTTTATTGATGCACTCGAACAAGACAAGCTCCTCATTCGTATACAAGATCCAACTGATCGCCGGGCTACATTAATTCAACTTACTGAACGCGCGCACTCTAATATGGAAAAAGCGCTCGCTTTCCAAGACAAAGTCGCAGACGATATTCTGAAAAACCTCACATTAGAGCAACGTGAACAGTTTTTTGAGCTTTTATTACAATTAATAAAAGATAAGCAAATTCCAGATTCATGCGGAGAAGTTGAGAACGGAAAAACTTGTTAAGTGTGTAAATAAAACCACCTACACCCTAAAAAATATAGGGACTAGGTGGTTTGTTTTTTAAGCTGATTTTCTCACTGGAATGTCTTTACGTCGATATACACTTAGTACGATTCCCATTACAAGCGCATGAAATACAGTTGGTGTTAATCCATAACTAATAAAAGGTAGTGATATAGCAGTAATCGGTAATAAACCTAAAATCATACCAACGTTATAAATGAATTGAACTACGAAAAGAGTCATTCCTCCAACGAGAAGCAATTTACCATACCGGTCATTTATTGTATAAGATATGAACATTAACCGTGCTACAAAAAGAGAAAGAATTAAGACAAGAATCAGTGCTAGCACATATCCATAATAATAAGTCAAACTTGCAAATACAAAATCAGTATCCGGATTAGGGATGCTCTTTACATCTCCATATGTACCAAACCAACCTGCTGACGACATTACCTCTTTTAAACGTATATACATAAAGCCTGCGCCCTGTGCATCACGCTCTGGATTCAAATACCCTAAAAATCTATCCAAATGATATCCTTTTACTGAGGACCAGGAAAAAGACGCCCTTATAATCAATAAACAGATTGGTACAATTGTAATAATTAATGCCGTTTTCTTTCCTAACTTACTCCACCAAAGCATAACGAATACCATCGTGATATAAATAAAAATCACTGAAAAAGCTGCGCCAATTAAGAATAAATACAAAGAAAATAAATACAGAGCCACAAGATGCATTACTTTTATCCTACTATTATTGAAAAAAGAAGCCCAAGCTAGAAAAAAGAACGGCACTGCCATTAAACGGTCAATTGCAATAGGACCAACTTTTATTATCGGTTCTCCAAGCATCCCAGCATTCGGAAAGCCGTATAGTATTAACAAAATAAGTACCCCAATTGTATAAAACAACCACCCAAATCTCTCTAACTTCCGATAATCAATCAGCATCATCCCTACAGCTGTTGCAATGCCAAGAACAACAGCTATCACCTTATCCATTAGTAAATCATTCATATATCCAAAGGCTATAACCGGCAAAAAACCTAATCCCATCGCAGCCACCAATAAAATAAGTAAGAACCAATCCACCTTTGGCTTATGCAGTTTATTAAGTTCCTGCCCTAGTTTAACCGGACTTCCCATTTGTTCCACAGCTTTATTTTCAGCAACTTCCTCACTTAAACCTTTTTCTATCCATGTGTTCTTCGCCTGTTTTAAGTGAAACTCTAGTTCAGTTGCTACAAATCTCTTTGCTTCTTTTGATTTAATATGATTCGTAACCTCGCTTACAAAACGATCCCCTCTTTTATTCAATTTCGCCTCACTCCTGTACTAAGCCTTTTAATATAAATTGTGCCTTCGTAGCATTTTTTTCTGCCTTTCGCAGCATCTTTCTTCCTTTATCATTTAATTGATAATATTTCGCTCCTGCATGATCCCAGCTAGATTGGATAAAACGATTCTGCTCTAGACGATGTAATACGGTATATAAAAACCCTTCATTTCCTTCGAATTTCCGAATCCCTCGCCCTCGTAGCAGCTGTGACAATTCGTATCCTGTTTTTTCATTACTGAGGAGTTGTAAAATTGCTAAAGAGATGTCCTCTTCCTTTTCGTTTGAAGCATTGATTTTTTCGCGCACCTGCTTTCGATGTTGATCAGAAAAACTCAAATGTTTAAACGTTGTATTCTCCATTGATTTTCGCAGGCCTTTTAATCGATCTTCCATTTGATTATTCCTCCAATCCTTTCTTCAAAAGCTCCTTCGCTTTTTTCAGTCTCGTTTTTATCGTGTTCTCTTTCACGTCTATTACAATAGCAATCTCTTTAATTGATAATTCTTCATAATAAAATAGATAAATGACTTCTCGATATTTTATCGGTAAATTCATTACTGCAGAAGCGAGCTCACGGTCCTCCGCATTTTGAATGACAGTTTGTTCGACACTATCATTTTGAACCCCCATATAAGCAGCGTCATCCTCTGTCACGATCACCTTTTTGTTATACCAACTTTTTATATAGTCCTTACATTGATTAATCGCAATTCTCCATAACCACGTTTTCACATTCGACTTCCCTTTGTATGTATGAAGAGATTTATAACACTTCACAAATATATCTTGCGTTACATCCTCTGCAACCTCTTTATTGTTCACATATGAATACACAAGCTGTAAGACTTCTTGTCCATATTTGTTCATAATTTCATCGATAAGGAGTTCCTTATCTTCTATTTCAAACGCTTCTACCGTTAATTCATCCACATCATTTCCTCCTTCCCATATATTAGACGACGCACTGTATGGAAAAGTTTTATAAATTTATAAAAAATAAGGATGGCAATGTCCGTGCCGTTTTGTTTAACCTTTATTTCAAGTACTCTTGATTTCATAAAGTGAAACTATAATCAATGGGATTTTGTTCATCTCCCACTGATTATTAGCCTTCACCAATCGGACGTTTACGGGCAGCCCGACTCCCACCTAACTCCTTTGCTCCAAGCGAATTTTGAGGTGGGAGTTTTACTACCCGTTAATGCGGGATAAAATCCATGTAGCCCTTTAAACTCTGCATGGGAAACAGTCACTTATTTATAAGTACTACTCCATCTCCATCTAAAAGTTCAAGCTCATTTTCACTTCCACATAATATTTTAAATCGCACTTATACTATATATAACTTACATTCACTTTCTCATGGTATAATTTCATTTCTCTAGACATTCAAATATCATAATACGAAAGATGTACTATACGGAGGCCCAAAATAATAATGCCAAAGAAAAAAATCATAACTTTACTAACCACCTTAACATTAGCTTGCGGATGCACAGTAGCACTAGATTCCCCCAACCAAACTAGTACTACTCCCCTAAAAACGGAGACTTTCACAGGATATGTTATTTCAATTGACACTGTATACATACTCGTTGCAGATACCCCTACAAAAAAGGAAGCCCTTTCCTACTCAGAGATGGAAGCAATGAAATTTATTCCAAATAAACTATTAAAACTTCCAATAGAAAAAAATAAGAATTATCAATCAGGGGATAAACTCGCTATATCTTTCGGAGTAACGACTAAATCTACACCACCAATTGCACCTGATGCGACCATTGAAAAAATACGTGATTAATTAACCAGTAACCGTAGGAGTTCTTACTCCCATCAGCTGCCCTTTTCTTTTTAAATTAACATTTTTTATAAAACATTTCCTCAGCAAATTACATATAATAAACCGAATAGTCGTTACAATACATTCACTTAAAGAGCGCCTCTCTCCCAAGGCGCTTTTTAAGTTTGCAATAAGGGTTGTGTCTTAGTTTTCTATCGTCAAAATTCCCCTCATCGCTACATTAAAAAGAGAACCGATTTAATCGAATCCTCCTTCTTTCTAACGCTCACTTAAAAAATCTAATATTTCATGACCATACAAAAATGGCTTGATTATATCAAAACCGATACATAACACACAAAAAAACCACCTAAAGGCTCCCCTTCAGGTGGTTTCTATTTTACGCTAACGCAGCTGCTTGTTCTTGTTGATCTACAGGAATGACAGCGTCTGTTAATGCTTTTTCTAGTTCTGCTGTGTATTTCATTTGCTCTTCTTTGCTCCAGCCAAGTTTCGCAGCCATGTAGTTGATTACTGCTTCTTTCCACTCGTATACCCAGTGGATGTTGAAGAACACAGCGCCTCTGCGGCGTACGAAGAAGTCAACTGGTTTTGCTGTCATTTCGTAATCCATTGCGTATACAAGTGGGATTAGAACGTCTAGCGGCATGTTGTATTCTTTCGCTTCGTCTTTATGTTTTTTCGCTAAGTCGAATAGTACGTCTACGTTAGAGCCGTAGAATTTCGCGAATTCTTCTGCTTGTGCTTTCGTTAAACCAGATTTCGTACCTTCGTCTGCTTTTTTCGCAACGAATGCTGGGAATCCGTGTGAACCACTTACATGTCCACCAGAGATTGGCATATGTTTCGTGTCGCTCTTCGGATATGCACTATGACCTTCTTTTTGTAGTAGGTTCGTTACGTAGTCTACTACCATTTCAGCCATTTTGCGGTATCCAGTTAATTTACCACCTGCGATTGTAATTAAACCAGATTCAGAAGTCCAAATTTCATCTTTACGAGAAATTTCAGATGCATTCTTACCTTCTTCATAAATTAACGGACGTACACCAGCCCAGCTTGACTCAATGTCTTTCTCCGTAATTTTTACGCTCGGGAACATGTAGTTAATCGCGTTAATGATGTATGTGCGATCTTCTGTTGTCATGTGCGGTACAGCTGCGTCTTTATCATAGAACGTATCTGTTGTACCTACGTATGTTTTTCCGCCGCGAGGAATCGCGAACACCATACGTTTATCTGGTGTATCGAAGTAAATCGCTTGGCCTAACGGGAAACGTTTTTGGTCAATTACTAAATGCACACCTTTTGATAACTGAAGTACTTTTCCTTTTTTCGAGTTATCTTTTTCACGCAGTGTATCTACCCAAGGACCAGCTGCGTTTACAATTTTCTTACCGTACACTTCATATACTTCTCCATCTAGTAAATCGATTACACGTACACCGCATACTTTTCCATCTTTATATAAGAAACTGTCTACTTTTGCGTAGTTAACAGCTTTCGCACCGTGTTCAATTGCTTCTTTCATTACTTCAATTGTAAGACGCGCATCGTCTGTACGATATTCTACGTAGTAACCGCCGCCTTTTAATCCTTCTTGTTTTACAAGAGGCTCTTTGTTTAATGTTTCTTCACGGTTAAACATTTTTCTGCGCTCGCTTCGTTTTACGCCTGCTAAGAAGTCATATACACGAAGACCAATTGATGTACTGAATGATCCGAACGTACCGCCTGTATGGAACGGAAGTAACATCCACTCTGGTGTTGTTACATGGGGACCGTTCTCATATACGATCGCACGCTCTTTCCCCACCTCTGCTACCATTTTCACTTCAAGTTGTTTTAAATAACGTAGACCACCGTGTACAAGCTTCGTTGAACGACTTGATGTACCTGCTGCAAAGTCCTGCATTTCAAACACAATTGTTGATAACCCGCGTGTTGCTCCATCTAATGCAATACCAGAACCAGTAATACCTCCACCAATTACGATCACATCTAACTCTTGTTTATTTACTCCGTTTAATACGTCTTTACGTTGTTTACTTGAAAATTTCATGGTAATTCCTCCCTTTGATAACGAAAAAAGAGACCACAAACTCCGCTATAGATTTCGCCTCTATAGCGCGTTGTGGTCTCTCCAAATCTCCTACCGAATTATTAACTTGTCACCATTATAACACTGTTTATGATTATTTGAAAGCTTTTGTTGCTTCAATTGCTTTTTTCCATCCAGCATATAGCTCTTCGCTTGTTTCCGCTTCCATCGTTGGTTCAAAGCGTTTGTCCATATGCCACTGTTCTTTAATTTCATCTTGGTTTTTCCAATATCCAACCGCAAGACCAGCTAAGTACGCTGCACCTAAAGCTGTCGTTTCATTGATCACTGGACGCTCTACAGGAACATCTAAAATATCACTTTGGAACTTCATTAAGAAGTTATTTTTAACAGCTCCGCCATCTACGCGTAATGTGTTCAGTTCAATACCTGAATCTGCTTCCATTGCGCATAATACATCTTTCGTTTGGTATGCTAAAGATTCTAGTGTTGCACGAATGAAGTGCTCTTTCGTCGTACCGCGCGTTACACCAAACATAGCGCCGCGTACTTCACTATCCCAGTACGGTGTACCTAAACCTACGAATGCTGGTACAACGTATACACCTTCCGTTGATGCAACGCGTGATGCGTACACTTCACTCTCACTTGCATCTTTAAACATGCGCATTCCGTCACGTAACCATTGAATTGCAGAACCTGCTACGAAAATACTTCCTTCTAATGCGTAGTTCACTTTACCATCTATTCCCCATGCAATTGTTGTTAATAGGCCATGCTCAGAAGCTACTGCTTTTTCACCTGTGTTCATTAACATGAAGCAACCAGTTCCGTATGTGTTCTTCGCCATACCTTCACCGAAACAAGCTTGTCCAAATAATGCTGCTTGTTGGTCACCAGCTACACCTGCGATCGGTACATTTTGACCGAAGAAGTGATAGTCAATTGTTTCTCCGTAAATTTCAGATGATGGACGTACTTCTGGAAGCATGCTCTTTGGCACTGTTAACATATCTAGAAGCTCATCATCCCACTGTAAGTCGTGAATGTTAAACATTAATGTACGTGATGCATTTGAGTAATCTGTTACGTGCGCTTTACCGCCAGATAGTTTCCATACAAGCCACGTATCAATTGTTCCGAATAATAGATCGCCGTTTTCTGCTTTTTCTCTTGCACCTTCAACGTTATCTAAAATCCATTTTACTTTCGTACCAGAGAAGTATGCGTCAATTAAAAGACCTGTTTTTTCGCGAACCATTTCGCTATACCCTTTTTCTTTTAACTCATCACAAATTTCAACTGTTTGACGAGATTGCCATACGATTGCGTTGTAAATTGGTTTTCCAGTCGTTTTATCCCAAACAACCGCTGTTTCACGTTGGTTCGTAATACCGATACCAGCGATTTGTTCTGGTTTTACATCTGCTTCGCTTAAGCAAGTTGCGATAACTGCTAAAATAGATCCCCAAATTTCTTGCGCGTTATGCTCTACCCAACCTGGCTTTGGAAAATGTTGTGTAAACTCTTTTTGAGCTGAATGAACAATTTCACCTTTTTTATTGAACAGAATTGCACGTGAACTAGTTGTTCCTTGGTCTAAAGAAAGAATATATTTTTTCATATCGGTTTCCCCCTATGCTACTTTTCTACTATTTGTATTGCTTTCACTTTTTTTACTTGTCATATAAGAGATTGCTAGTACAATCACAGTTGCAATAATCACATAAATAAGTGCTGCATTTTGTTTTCCTTCAAATACAACTTGATGGAATAATCCTGCAAGTGATCCACCTAAAATTGGACCAACTACTGGAATCCATGCATACTTCCAGTTTGAACCGCCTTTTCCTGCAATCGGAAGGAAGAAGTGTGCGATACGCGGACCTAAATCACGAGCCGGGTTAATCGCGTATCCTGTTGTTCCACCTAATGATAAACCAATACTTACGATTAAGAAACCTACGATAAATGGATTTAAACCATCTGCAAATTTATTTGCTCCAATTGCTAATATACCAAATACTAAAACGAATGTTCCAATCATTTCACTTAAAAGGTTTGTAAATGTGTTCGGAATTGCTGGACCTGTTGCAAATACACCTAATTTTGTTCCTGGATCTTCTGTTTCTTTCCAGTGTGGTAAGTAATGTAAATATACAAGAACTGCCCCGATAATTGCCCCAATCATTTGTGCTGCGATATAACCTGGTACGTCACTCCATGGGAACGCTCCCTTAAAAGCAAGCCCAATCGTTAAAGCCGGATTCAAATGTGCCCCACTAATTGATCCAACTGCATACGCTGCAACCGCTACTGCTAAGCCCCAGCCCATTGTAATGACAATCCAACCAGAATCTTTCGCAAACGATTTCTTTAAACTTACACCAGCGCAAACGCCGCCACCAAGTAAGATTAACAACGCAGTCCCTACTAACTCTCCTAAAAATGCTGACATAGTATCCCTCCACAATCAATTTAAACGCTTCCAAATGTGATAGAGGTAAAATGAATGGCCATTCGTTTTTGTAAAAAGAAAAAGACCCACAGCTTTGCACGCTTCTATATAAATTTATATAGAAACAATGAAATGTGGATCTCTTCTTTTCTCCGTCACGTTTATTAACTTGTCTATAATGTTAACCTCTCATGAAAGCGGTGTCAACAGAATTTTTTCACATTTTCGTCACTTTTTTTGGTAATGTTTCCATAGTTCGCGTTTTGATGTCGTAATTGCTGTCGCACCAGCATTTAACGCTCTTTCAACATCTTCCACAGTACGAATGAAACCACCCGCTAAAATCGGGACACCAGTACGCTCTTTCACTTCAGCAATCACATCCGTTAGCGCACCTGGAAGCACCTCTATATAATCCGGCTTCGTTTTTTCTAGCAAATTACAGCTCTTTTCCATCGCGCTAGAATCAATTAAAAAGATGCGTTGAATGGAAACAACACCCTTTTGCTTCGCCTTCATAATTACACTCGCCTTTGTCGAAAGTAACCCGTACGGTCTAAACTCTTGGCATAAATACTCCGTCGCATGCCCATCACTCTGCAAACCATGAATTAAATCCACATGTAAAAATACCTTTTTACAATATTGCTTCGCAAGTGATATAACACTTCTCAATTGACCGACATGAATATCTAAAATAACGATATACTCATACGAACTATGTAACAACTTCTCCAAATCTTTAATTTGCCTCACTGCCGGCAAAATCTTCTGTTCATGAAATTCCATTCTATATGTCCCCTTCTTTATGTCATCCTATCCTTTATAGTACACAATTTGAGTAGAAAGAACAGCTAGTGCGGGGAATTATTTCCTCTATCTATATATTTTCTTCAACTTATCAGATCCCATACCACCTATGACCATTAAGATGAGAGGTAAAAAATTCATTACATACGGTGCATCTGCTACAAGTGTAATGCTCACCCCGGCAAACTTATTTAACATCCATACAACGATTTTGGTAAGAAACAAAAATACGCCTAGCATGAATAGACTATCGAAAAACACCTTCCATTTTGGATACGCTAACTTTTTACTATCTTCAATTACTTTTTGCGTCAACTCTTCATCACTCCTTAACAGTTCATCAATTGTAATACCGAACAAATCACTTAAATGAATAATAATTTCAATGCTCGGATAGTTCTTTCCCGTCTCCCATTTCGAAACAGATTGCCTACTTACATGAATTTTTTCAGCCAAATCATGTTGCGACCAATTTCGTTTTTCTCGTTCTTCTTTTAAACGTTCACTAAAAATCATACTGTGTTTATCACCTCTCTATGCCTAGTATGATCAAATAACTGTTGAAGAGTAAAGCGAGTTGTCGTTGCGTAGGTGGTGCAACTTGTGCGTTACAGGTTGTAATGTCGCTATGTAGTGTTTCGATTTTATATATTTTTCTTCTATAATAATTTCCCGAACAATAATTGTGCTTCTTAATATTGTCGTTTCGTGTCGGTAAGTCGATATTCTATGTCGAATCGTCGATATATTGAAAAAATCGTTGATATATTCCCAGTTGTGTTCGATATATTTGAAAAATCGTTGATATATTTTAGGAAATAAAAAAGTGGATAACAATACGTTATCCACTTTTCTCTAGTTATAATAAAACCGAATCTATATCATTCAAATCGTTTTGTTGATTTCTCAACTTATACTAATATGGATAGCACTAGGGAAAATAATGAAGAGATAAAATTAGAACGAACAAAAACCCCTGTAAAATTTATCCCGCTTTAATGGGCAGTAAGACCCCCACCTCAAAATTCAGCGAAAGCAAATAAGTTAGGTGGGGATCAGCTGCCCATTAAAGTCCGATTGGTGAGGGCTAATAATCGGTGGGGGATGAAGAAAATCCCCACTGATTAAAGTTTCACTTTATTACAGGGTTTTTTGCCAATTATTTATTGTTTCGCATAACGAATACGAACATTATCGTCCATATGATAAATTTGTAATGTGTTTCCATCATAGTTTTGTAATTTATACATCATACTATCATTTGTTAACTTTACTTCTTGACCGTCTTTAACTGCTTTTGTTACTTTTAAAGATAACTGGAATGACGGAACATCTACCGCATATGTTCCTGTTAAGTAGTTATCTTTATTCGGATAAGAACCATTCGCATAGGACTCAAATGTTTTATCACCTTTTAGTACTAACGTAGTTTTTATGCCACTACCGTAATCAATACCCCAATTCCCAATAATCTCAGTACCATCTTTGATGTTTTTCTCCATGTTTCCATAATTAATTCCTAACTCTTCACTTGTACCAACTGTACCTACAAATACTCCCGTTTTAGCTTGGCTTTTATCTGTTTGAGCCTGACTACCAGTAGTTGGGTTTGTCGATGTAGAATCACTTGTTGTACTAGTAGATTTTTCTTTGGCTGTATCACCTTTTATTTCGGATCTTAACTTATCGAATGTAGGTTTCCAAATACGTTTTGCTTCCTCTAGCTTTGTATTTGCTTTATTTAAGATTTCCTTATCAGTCTCTAAGCTGAATCCTTTATCGTTGAATAACTTCTCTATTTCACTGAATGTTTCTCTTAGTTTACTTGTCGCTCTTTCAATCTCTTTTTGATCTTCTTTATGTTTTGGCGGTGCGTAAATCTTCTCTATCTTATCAAATACTTTATAGATGTCTTTAATACTATCTAATACCTCAGCTTTTGATTTACTTCCATTTCTCAAATCTTTTACAGAAGCATCATAGTAATCAAATCGTCTTAACATATCCTGTTCAATGTCTAATAAATACTGTGCATAATCTTCATCTAAAACTCGAACCTTTTGAACATCTTTACTTTCTTCTTTCGAATTAGTTGATTTTTCTTTCGTTTCAGCAGCCTTAGATTTACTTGTTTCTTCTGTCTTTTCTTCTTTATTTGCCGAATCTTTTACTGTAACACAGCCACTTAATAATATGGCAACTGGAACTGCAGCAGCTATTAGTTTCTTTACTTTCATACCTCATACCCCTTTAAGTCATTTATTCTTAGTTAGTTTTACTACCGATACTCTTCGCTGCCTCTTCAAACAGTTTTGAACCTTCTTGTGCTTTACTTAATGATTGATGCATTTTGCTCTCGTCTTCTTGGTCTAATGCATCAAAGAGAAGTTGGAAACAATCCGCATACAGTTCCATCGATTGCTTTATCTTCGCCTGTTCTCCCTGTAATTCAGGAGGTGCTTGTAGATTCTTCAGTTTCTTCGTTGTTGCCTTTGCTCCACCTAAACTCAGTTGTACTTCACTTTTCTTTTGTTTGTATGACTTTACATCTGAACCTGCTATTCCTTCAATTAATTTCATTGTATCTTCAATTTGAGTAGCACTGTTTATAATATCTGCCTTGTACCTTTCAACATCTGAGCCAGTTACCTTACCAGTTGAAGAACTAGAAGCAGTTGAATTATTTGAAGAAGAACTTTGTTGACTACTTGATGAACTACTATCTGTACCTTCACCTTTCGCTACAGATAAGCTATCCTCTTTCTTGCTATCAGTTGACTTACTCTCTTTTTCAGCAGTCTTACTCTCTTTCTCTACTTTTTGCGTTTCTTCTTTCTTTGGTTCAGCTTTCTTACCATCCGTTTCAATTGTAATACAACCACTCAATAACATAACTGGTAACGCTAAACTTACTAATTTCTTTGCTTTCATGATTACTAATACCCCTTTATTTGTAAAATGTAGTACAAACAAGTTAATATACTTAACTAATAAATTCTCCCAAATAATTTATCAGCATCTACTATCCGTATATTTCCTGTATATTCATAATCTTTCCATATATCATTTTACAGAGAATTACATATTTGGTCAAAGGGATTTATGTAGTCTTTACAGGGAAATTTATTAAACGAAAAGAAATTTTAATCACAAAGAAAAGAAGCTAACAATACATTGTTAACTTCTCAGCTGAAAGTAAAATAGTATCTTTCCTTATCTTCTAATATCTAGTTTGGGATTGAATATTTGTAAGATGAACATCAAACATATCAATGATTTCAAGAAATCTATCAGCTTCACGGAAAACATGGTCTGCTAATAACGGATGAATGATACTCTTTATTTTACATTGCTCAATTAAATCGCGTGCTGTTTTCTTAAAATCCCGAAGAGATGTAACCGACACACGATTTTGATCTAAAAATTGATCTAAAAGAGGGACCGTTTGGGATTGTGGTTTCATAGATTCTAAGTCAATTGCTTGATACATCAATTCATCAAAATCATTACTAAAATTCCGAGCTGTATCTACAAGCTTTCTTTCCGATGGATCAAGAAGATGACCAATAAATTTAGCGTGATCTGCCATAATCCTTAAAAAGAAAACATTTTCTTTAATAATAGCATCAGGAAGAGCATCTAATTTCCCTTCATTTAATTGTATTAAACGTTTTCTAAAATAATCAGCTTCTCTACTTGTATGGTCAACTAACAGCGGAAAGTTATTTTGTCCTGGCAATTTACATGTGAGAATTAACCCTAAAATTTTTCGTTTAAATCCCCAAATATTAGTCGCGGCTTGTTGTACTTCTGCATTAAATCTTTTTATTTGCTCAGGATCTGTTTCATTTGTATAGGAATGCGCTATTTGTTCAATATGTTCAAACAATCGATAAAATTGATTCGCCTCTTCGATTAGTTGCGTATCCTCGCATCTAAACCCTAAGCGAAGAAAAAAAGAATGCTCCTTCATGATTCTAGACCAAAAACGAATTTCATTTAATGAACGCTCAACAAACATTACAGACGTAACACCTGTATCAGGATGTAATGATGTTTCATCCCTATGCATTGTTAATCCCCCCCAGTAAATATCGCGCTAGTTCCATTCTTATGAGAAAAAAATATATAAATACCATCAGTAAAGGTTCATGATGAATTTCGTATACATGCTCCCCAAAAAGAAAAAAGGCTACCACCTAGATGTAAAGTTCTACTAGATGGTAGTCTTTCAAAATTTCTATTAAAGCAATACCGAATCTTTATCACTATCCTGATTCCGCTTCTCTCGCTCTTCTTCTAAACGCTTCATATACACTTCGCCTTCTTTTTCGATAAACTCATTATCCATCTCTTGCTCTTTTCTTGAAGTATATAAAACCATGTAGCCACTTAATACGATCCCGACGATTACAAGATACACCCACCATGGTAAAGTTTCCACTGTACTTCATTCCTTTCCTTAGACAAGCCTTATTAGTTTCACTGTATGAGGAAAGAAGTGGATTTATGCTTAAAATTTATCCCGCTTTAATGGGCAGTAAGACCCCCAGCTCAAAATTTAGCGAAAGCAAAGAATTTAGGTGGGGGATCAACTGCCCATTAAAGTCCGATTGGTGAGGGCTGATAATCAGTGGGGGGATGAAGAAAACCCCCACTGATTAAAGTTTCACTTTATTGTGGATTCTTCGCGAAGAACGCTTGCACATATTCCATAAACTCTATTGGTTCCTGGCGAAACGGTGCGTGGTATCCTTTTTCAATGATATGGAACGTACTATCCGTAAATAGTTGATGATACAGTTCACCATTTTTCCAAGAAACGCTCTTATCGTGACGTCCCCATATAATTAAAGTCGGCACCTTAATTTTGTCTGCTTCCATCGCGATGCGGCGCTCTCTCATCTTCGTCAACTGATCATAATGTTCTTTATCGTCGCGACTATTTTTCACTGCATTTTTATTATAATCCGTAATCTCTGTTACAGTTTGTAAGTCTGTTGATAGCGGCGGCACTTCATAACTTTCTTTTTGCTGGAAAGACTCAATCCCTGTAGAATCCGCTAAAATGAGATGCGTTACTGCATCCGGATATAAATACGCTAAATTTAGAGACATCTCTCCGCCCATCGAATGACCAAGTACTGCAAATTGATCGTATCCGAGTTTCTTCATTAACTTATAATATAAATTCACTTGCGCAGGAAACGAATATTGAAAATCAACGGGCTTCGAAGAACGTCCAAATCCTAAAATATCAACTGCTATAATCGTGTGGTCCTTTACAAGTTCCGGGTAAATGTCACTAAACCCATCAGATGAACCACCAAACCCGTGAAGCATAAGTAACGGCGGCTTCCCCTCACCAATTTGCTTAAAATAAATCGTCTGTCCATCAATCTGCGCCATACTCTCTTTCGTATTCAGCTTCATCATAACAGTGTTTTTTACTTCTCCAACCTTCGCAATCGGCTTATCAACGAAGTTACATACAATTAACAAAACGAGCACAATACCGCTAACTAAATAAAACTTAAACCGTTTCAACATTCCCGTCTCCTTTCTCTTGTTGCTATTTAAAGTTTTTACATTATTTGGTTGTTTTATGATTAATTTTAATTGTAACTATAATAGTTACAATTATATTAAAAAAATATTACTCACTGCTATTACTAACAGTTTCTTTGTAACCATTATAGTTACGAACGAAAAGTAAGTCAATTATTTTATTCCATATAATAAAAAGAGCACTGAACAAATATCAGCACTCTTCCTCATCATCCTCGTTATTTACACACAGTTGTTCCGCTATTTCTTGGACCCGTTCCATCGTTATTCCTTCTCTAAATTCCACAGCTAGAGGATGGTCTGTCGGTTCCAGTTCAATATAAGGACGAATGCCATCGGCTCTTGGGTGAAGCATCGTTTTTAAACTTACTGTTTCCAGCTCATATGGTAAATCCGTCGAAAGCCACCCAAACATTGGCTCTAACAGTTCTTGTTTATCCCAAAATTCATTCACCTTATCAAAATTCGCCTCACTTAATGAAACCCATACCCCCCATATGAAATGTTCATCTGTACCAATGATAGGAATTTCAATACTCCCTCTCATAAAGAAGTGTTCTCCATCCATCACGCATAAATCATCGTTCATTTCAAATCTATCTTCTCGCTCTTCAGGTTCAGCATCATAATAATAAAAAGGAGCTGCTGATCCATAGCTCGTTGGAATTTCTTCATGATATGTATCGCAGCATCTACAAGTATACCCACTTATTTTCGTCATTCTATTCCTCCATCAGTTTTACATTCATTTTAGCAAAATACTTATAAAGCGAAAATAAAAAAAAGCAAGCAATTCCAGCGATCAGCTAAAACTACTTGCTCTCCTACCTATTATCTCTATTGTTACTCTTTAATAAATTCCTTCGTGCTTCTTACTGTATCAATTGGACGAACTAATTTTTCAATTTCTTCACGTTTTGGCTCTAGGAATGGAGGTAATGATAATTTTTCACCAAGTGTTTCGTATGGCTCATCTCCCATAAATCCTGGGCCGTCTGTTGCAAATTCAAATAAAATTTGCGGTGCTACTCTTGCGTATAATGATTCGAAGAAGTGACGATCTACATATCCAGATGACGGAAGACCAACGCTACCGATTCTCTCAATCCATTCTTCTAATACAGCACGATTTTCTACGCGGAATGCAGCATGGTGCACTGTACCAAAACCTTGTCTTGCTTCTGGAAGAACCGTATTATGTTCTACAATGACAGAAGCACCGTTTCCACCTTCGTTTACTTCAAATAAATAGAATTCTCCTTCTTGCGCGACCTCTTTAAATAATAGAACCTTTTCTAACACTTCTTTAAAGAAACTAAAGTTTGCGATACGAATAAATACAGGTCCTAAGCCAGTAATCGCATATTCTAATGGAACTGGACCGTTTTGCCACGGTGTACCTGATTCTATCCCGTTATCTAATTCATCTGAGATTAATTGATAGTGTTGATCATCAAAGTCAACGAAAGAAAGAGTTTTCTTACCAAATTGCTCTTTAATGCCTGTATGTTCTACTTCAAGACGGTCAAAACGTTTCACCCAATATTGTAATGCTTCATCAGTTGGCACGCGGAATGAAGTTTTTGAAATTTCATTTGTACCGTGTACCCCTTTCGGAATACCTGGGAAGTCAAAGAATGTCATATCTGTTCCTGCACTACCTTTATCATCTGCGAAGAATAAATGATACGTTTGAATATCATCTTGGTTTACTGTTTTTTTAACTAGACGCATTCCTAAAACGTGAGTGAAAAACTCATAGTTCTTTTCTGCACTACTTGTAATTGCTGTAACGTGGTGAATTCCTTTTAATTGGTTCATTTTATATTCCTCCAGTGGGTTTTTAAATTTATATTTTCTCTTCTATTATTTTTCTTCAATAGGTGCTAATTTCGCTTCAATTTCTGCTCGCTGATCTTCTAAGAATGGCGGTAAATCAAGTTTTTCTCCTAAATGTTCTACATCGCCATCGACTGTAAATCCTGGTCCATCTGTCGCAATTTCAAATAAGATTCCATTTGATTCACGGAAGTATAAGCTTTTAAAGTAGAAACGGTCGATAATGCCTGAAGAATGGAAACCTTTTTGTATCACCTGTTCTTCCCAATAAGCTAGCTCTGCATCATTTTTTACACGAATTGCTAAATGGTGAATGCTACCACGGCCCGGCTTTTCAGTAGGACCATCTAAATATTTCACAACGATTTCTCCGAAGGCTTCTCCTTTAATAGATTGGAAAATCGCTTCTTCATCGCTTCTGCTAACCTCTGTATAACCAAATATATCTGTAAGTGTACTCGCCAGTTTATCAAGTCTACGCACTGTCATTTCCACTGAACCCATTCCTTGAATTTGATGCTGTGCAGGAACTTCTGATTTCTCCCACGTTTCCCAGTGCTCTACTTTCTCCCCGTTTGAAACGAGTAGCACGAGACGAAGACCTTCCGCATCCTCAAATTGCAAAGCAGGACGATTTGCATATGTTGTTATTTCACTATGTTTTACATCAAATTTCTCAAATCGTTCTTTCCAGTAATATAAGCTTTCCTCTGAAGGAACGAGTAATCCGATTCGAGTAATTGCATTCGTACCACGGTACGTTTTTCCTACTAAAGGCATTTCAAAAAATGATAGTTCCGTACCTGGGCTTCCTGTTCTATCTCCGTAAAATAAGTGATACATCGATGGATCATCTTGGTTTACCGTCATTTTCACACGACGTAAACCAAGTACGTTTTTATAAAAATGATTATTCTCACTTCCGTTTTTTGTAACCATTGAAATGTGATGATGCCCTTTAATTTCATACATTGATAATTCCTCCGTTTCATTTTACTAGTCAAGTGATATCTAAAAAATAATATGCTTCTTAGCTTTTCAATTTATTCTCATTATGTTTTTGTAAATTCATCTTAGTTTTTACTGAATAAGTTACTTCGTTTTTTTAATCGAAAGCAACTGAGTATATGTTTTTCATATGACTCAATCGCTTTCGTTACTATCACTTTACAACTCAAGTGATTAAAAAGCAAGTAATTTATCTCAAATTCGAGATATTTTTTTATTGGATAACATTTTTGACTAAAAATACACGAAGTTCTTGGTTTGGAGACATTATAAAAAACATTGAATCTACATTCAGAAAACGAGTTATACTAATAATAATCAAATTAAAACATAAGGAGAAATGTAACATGATGAAAAAAGCTTTAATATTAACTTCTGCACTAACACTATCTATAATTGCTGGTTGTAGCAATCAAGACGAAGGAACGAAAAATGGTTCTAATTCTGCAAATAAAGAAGCAACTACAGAAAATACAAATGAAAAAAAAGAGACGAATAATAAAGTTTATTTCAAAGATAATGAAGCAAAATTAAATGACTTAAAAATTAAAATTACAGAAACTAAAGTTATTCAAGTTGGTGAAAAAGGAAATGAATATGGTAAAAAACCTGTATTTGCAATTTGGTATGAAACAACTAATTTAAGTGATAAAGAAATTAACCCTACCACTGGATGGGTGGCAGTATTTAAAGCAGTACAAGACAATAATCCTAATGCAGTCAATACTCTTGAAGTTGGTGGACTTCCAGATGACCAATTTCTCGATTCTCAATTAGAAACAATAAAAAAAGATGGTACAGTTAAAAATGCAATAGCTTATGAATTAGATGATTCAGAAACACCTGTAACATTAATTGCTACACAAGGCGTTGGTGGCGATAAATTAGGTAAACAAACTTTTAATATTAAATAAAGTGAAACTTTAATCAGTGGGGGTTTGGCAGTTGATCCCCCACCTAATTTCTTTGCTTTCGCTGAATTTGGAGATGTGGTCTTACTGCTCATTAAAGCGGGATAAATCGAAATTTAATTACTTAACATTATGCTTATCTTAGGAGCGAGGTATTTTATCGGTGAGTGTACACAAACCATGTAATGCTTGCTGTTAATAATGCTGACGAAATCAAAGCTGTAAGAAGACTATATGTTTGCCACATAAGTATTGTTGACCAATCGAAAGCACAGCACAGTATACCCAGGGCAATCGTAGCGGTCAGGAAAATAACTGTTACGGTTATTCTCTTTTTTGTCATTGGCTGCTGATTATTCGTTTTCCTTCTGCGTAATCCTAAGAGAAATAGCAAAACGGCCAATAGGCAAAGAATAATTGTGATAGACGACAAAATGATATCCAAAAGCTGTGTGCCGCTTATTTCATATGACTGAGTTAGATTGCCTTCTAATATATCTTTAACTTTTAGTACCATGTTTGTATTGGTATTTGTGCCGTTGCTCAGCAAGGAGACGGCTGTTCGTTCATTTGGCAGTATGACTACTTCGGTTCTGAAATTTGGATTGCCCCCAGTGTGTTCTATAATCGTTTGTTCGGCGTTTACGGACCAGCCTGCCGCATAATACATACCGTTGACAGCCGAAACAGACATATCACCCCTATGTGATTTTTCGATAACCGTGTGAAATATTTCGGGTATGTCCTGCACGATACCCATCTGTATGCCCATCCAACGCGCCATATCTTTTGTATTAGAAATGATGTAGCCTGCGGGTTTATTCCCAGCATAATCCGGAGCTTTAAATGGAGTTGTCATAAAAAAGGAAGAACGGTAGCCCTGTGCCAACTGTCCAGTGGCTTGAGCATCTTCTTTATAAACATACGTCTGGTGAAGACCTAACGGCTGAAATACCTGCTCCTTCATAAAGTCTTCATAGCTTTGTCGCGACACAATCTCAATAACCAAACCCAATACGTCATAATTAACGGTTCCATAGTTATACTGTTCACCGGGAGGGAACGCCAATTCAGCATCCACGAGCATTTCCACAGTCTTTTGCAACATATCCGGTGTATTGCCTTGTGGAATATTTTGAGTATGCCTAATATTTGTTAGACCACTGGTATGGTGAAGAAAGTTATTTAGTGTAAGACTTTGCATATCAACAGGTTTCCCTTGATACTTTAATGTAAACCAAGGTAAATATTTTTGGACAGGGTCAGTCATTGAGAGCAGCCCTTGCTCTTCCAATAGCATAATACCCATACCGGTAAAAGCTTTACTGACCGAGGCTAACTCATAGAGTGTATTTTCACTTGTAGACAACCCCTTTTCACGGTCTGCATACCCTGAAGAAAAGTAGAACACTTCATCATCAGCAAGTATTGAGATTGACATTCCCGGCACACCTGATATACGACAGGCATCATCTAGCAACGCTTGTATTGCCGCAGATTGCGAATCTGACAACGCATAACTTTGTGTTGCGAATCCTGAGATTAATATAAATATCGTTAATACAAAAACAATAATCTTTTTCATAAACTCTCCTTTTTGGAAAATTATAAGAGAATAATATAAAGTGAACCTATAATCAGCCCTCACCAATCGGACGTTTACGGGCAGCCCGAGCCCCACCTAACTTCTTTGCTCCAGCCAAATTTTGAGGTGGGAGTTTTACTGCCCGTTAATGTTGGATAAATAACCTCCTTTTACAACTACGAAACTAAATTTTAATATATCTTTCTATTCACCTGTATAATATCAAATAATTACGAATAGTTACACTTAAACGGACAGATGGATGTAATTTGAAACAACTTTAAAGAGCCTTGCTACGTAGAATGTAGTAAGGCTCTTAGCTTTTTAATAATCAAAATTCAATAACTTTATTATCATTATACAACAGCCCCACTAAGCGTATTAACACTTAATGAGGCCATTTGATTCACATTATTAATTATGGAACGTCGGTTTATAGAACGAACGATTATCAAGTGCAAAGACACGCTCAGTATATTCGCCTGGTTTTGTGCGTCCTAATGCGCGGTCCATCATATTCATTTTTGCATCTAAGTTATCGATGTAGTGCAGAATTTCTGCTTCTTTTACTAACGGTGGTTTTGGGCTACCCCATTCTGCTTTTCCGTGGTGAGAAAGGACGATGTGTTGAAGAATTAATACTTCTTCTGCATCGATGTTCAGCTCATCTGCCGCTTTACCAATTTCGTTCACCATAATAGAAATGTGGCCTAATAAATTTCCTTCTAACGTGTATGTTGTAGAAATTGGGCCAGATAATTCGATTACTTTACCAAGGTCGTGTAAAATAACACCCGCATATAGTAAGTCTTTATCTAAAGATGGGTATAGATTTGAGATAGCTTTCGCTAAATCAAGCATCGATACGACGTGATAAGCTAATCCAGATACGAATTCGTGATGATTCTTTGTCGCTGCTGGATATTCTAAAAATTCATTTTGATGCTTATTTAATAAATGTCTTGTTAGACGTTGAATATTTGGATTTCTCATTTCAAATATGTATTGCGTAATCTTCTCGACCATATCTTCTTTTTTCACTGGCGCTTTTTCTACGAAGTCTGAGATGTCCGTTACTTCATTTTCATTCGCAACTCGGATTTGTTTCACACGTAATTGAATACGTCCTTTGTAGTTTAGAATGTCACCAGCTACTTTAACGATTGTTTCCGCTACATATTGTTTCTCAACTTCTGGTGATACGTCCCATAGCTTCGCTTCAATATCTCCACTTGGATCTTGTAAGATTACTGTTAAAAACGGCTTTCCATTGCTTGCTAGACCTTTTGTCGCTGTTTTAATTAACAAGAAAACATCGACTTGTTCACCAACTTCATATTCTGCAATTTTCTTTTTCATTCGAATTCCTCCACCATATCAGTTACTTTTAGTATAGCACACTACAACTCATTTTCTTTACGCTTACGCACTAATTTTATAATCTGTTTTTCTGTAAAATACGTTAGTAAATGCGCATGACATGTAAAGAAGATGACTTGTCTGTCTTTCGCAATTTCCTTTATTAGCTCAATCGTACGATTCGTCCTTACCGCATCAAAATGCACGAAACTATCATCAATAATAAACGGATAATCATGCTCAAATGTTTTCGCTAATGCAAATCTCAGCGATAAATATAACTGCTCCGCTGTCGCTTGGCTTAGCTCATGACTGTAAAAACGCATACCATCGTTACGTTCAACGATGAACGGCTCTGCCTCTGACGGTGAAAAGATTTTACTATATCGTCCGCCTGTTAAATACACAAAGTACTCTTCTGATTTTTGTAAAATACGAGGAAGATGTACTTCGTGATAATATTGCTTCGTTTTCGTTAACACTGTCTTTGCGGCCGCATACGCAGCCCACTTCTTCACTTGTTCACGCACTTGCGCTTTTTTCATTTCCCACTCGTGCATTAAATCACCGTACGTACTTCCTTCTTCTAAATTCGCAATTTCCATACGATGCTTCGCAATGCGCTCTGTCAGTTCTTTTTCCTTTGTAAGACAGTTTTGCGCGGCTGTCATTTCTTGCTTTAATTTCTCATCATAACCGTCAGCCTCATAATGTTCAGCTAATGATAAACTCGTTAAACGCTGTTCTAATAGATCAATTTGCGGTAATAAACGCCCTACTTGCTTCTCAGCATCTTCACGTTTTTCCGATAGTTTACCCGCTTCTAAAAACATCTCTTCATCTGTAGAATGTGCGATATGCCATAATCCATCTCGTTCTACTAACAGTTGTTTTAATTGCTCTTGCATGAACTCATACTCTTCTTGCCATTCCGTGAGCTTCTCTTTTAGCTGCTTACAAGTTTGGCGCTTTTCTTTCTCATTTTGCATACGGATTTGTGCCTCGTGCAGCTTACTATACTCTGCACTACCGATAACAGTTTCTAGTTTATGTTCAAAATGCGAAATCATTTCATATAATGAAGATTTGCGCTCACTTTTCTTCTCTAAATCACGATATAATTGCTGCATTTTTTCCATACGCTCAAACGCCGGCAATATGTGCGCATACGTATAAAATTCAGGGAACGTATAGCGCATTTTATACACATTTACTTGTTCGCTAATGCGGAACGTTTCTCGCTCCCACTCCTCATAGGATGAAACGACTTTATCATACGCTCGCTCCATTTGTTGTAACTTATATGACTCACGCTCAAATAGCTTACGAATCTCTTCATCTTTTTCTAACTCATAGCGCACAGACATCGCTTCTTCACTATGTCTCCCGCCAGCACTTTGCTGAAGAGTAAGAAGCTCTTCTTGTAATCCACTTGACGGATCTTTATATAAAACGAGGGCAAGAACAATTCCCACAAAAATAATGACACTAATAAATAAGAGCGGGCGATTGTCTATAAATAAGCTTGTGAATAAAACGACTGTGTTAATAAGAAGTAACAGAAGACAAACTTTTTGCCACTGCTTTTTCTTTTGCATAGCCGCTCCTGCTTTTTCCTCGTACTTACGCTTCATTCTCTCTGCGCCCATGCCGATAAATGCCGCATCTTGGAACGACTTCTCTTTCTCAGCTAACGCATTTCGCTCTTCATCTGCTAACATTTGTTGCTTAATCTGTCTTATGTTTTCTTCTTGTTCTTCTAATTGCTCCTGCGCTACTTTAAAACGATCATCGAGCTGTGCTTTTTGCGTTTCTAATTCACGCGCCTTTTGCACTGCTTGCGTAATTAACTCTTTCGTTGCCAAACTCATATCAAACGACAGGACTGTTTCTTTTTCAAACGTAGCACCGATTTGTTGCTCTAGTTCTGCCAGCTCTTCTTTTATATTCGTAATCGTTCCTGTCACATCACGCATTTCTTGACGTGCATTTTCATAAGACATGTGCTGCATACGAAGTTCTTCTACATAACTTTCTTTTTGTAAAAACGCTTCATCTATTTGAATCGATTCCATTTCCGATTGCACAGTCTCTATTTTTTTATAGAGTGAATCCACTTGTAATTGAAGCGGCTCCATCTTCGCCTTAATCGCTTCATAACGTGCCATCCCGTTTACAGGAAACTGCCCGCTCTCGTTTTCTAACACTTTCTCATGCGCACGCTTTTCAATAACGAGTGGTTCGAGCACTGCTAATATTTCATAATCTTGCTTTCGCTTTTCTGCACTCTCTTTTTCAAAGCGAACAGCAGCAAGTTTCTCTTCACTTTCTTTTAACTGCTCCACTTGCTTTTCATACGTGCCAATTTTCCCTTGCCATTCTTTCATCTTCTCTTCAAGCTTCTTCATCTCTTGCAGTGACACGTTAATTTCAGGTTTACGACCACTCGGCTTAAAGCGCTGATCCATTTCTTTTTCTAGCTTTTTATCTAGCTGTAATAACGCATCACTTCCGACTGCGCTTGCTGAAAATAAATAATTTCCGATATCCGCTTCGCCGAGCTGATGAATATTTTGAAGGCCGTGCATATCAAATGAAAAGACCGATTCAAATAAACTTTCATTCATCCCGCTTAATATATCGTGTAAAATTTCTTCGCCGCCCGTTTTCCCGTCCTCAAAATAAACGGTCACCTCACCAGCTGCCGTCTTTGGCAATCGTTCAATTTTCAAACGGCCATACTTCTCTGTTTGCACAGTCATCGCACCGCCATACTTTCCGCCTTCTTTCGGCTCATAACGGCGCTGTCCTCTCGTCGGAAAACCGAATAAAATACTTTTCATAAATGAGCGAATTGTCGATTTCCCCGCTTCATTTTCACCATATAAAACAGTCAGCAATGAAAGATCCATTTCCACATTTTCTAATTTTCCGTACCCATAAATATGGAGTTTTTCAATTCTCATTTTTTATCCCTCTCTTGCTGGAATAATTGCTCTAAAATAATATTTTCTGCTTCCTTTTGAATCTCTTTCTTCTCTTCTTCTGTAAAAGATTCAATACTATTACGCGCTACAGGAGATGTCCAAATTGTGCGCAACACGCCATCCATATTAGTGAAAGCTTCTAACTCTTTTAGCACACTACCGACGAAATGATTTTCTTCTTTCAAACGCTCGATTTCTGCAAACGAAACCGTCTCATTTTTCCATTTCATCGCATATACGAAGTCTTTTCGCTCTTCGCCAGCTGCTAAAATATGAAAAATCTCTTCTACACGTTTTTCATCACGTAAATAAGGAGAAAGTGGTCCCTGCCCTGTAAATACGACAGTTAAAAGCGTCCCTTCTTCTTCTCTTCGGCATTCATTCATCGCACTTGATATCACAGTCATAAGTTCATCGACAGTTTCAATCCCATCGATACTCACTTCTATCTCATCCCACAAAACATCTGCCGTATGGAAAAATGAACATTGCGTTCCTTGTTTCGTAAGTTCAATCAAGTACGCACCCTTTTCCCCTGTCTCCTTACGATGACGCCCTTGTATGTTTCCTGGATAAATAATGCACGGCTCTTCTGATAAAATTTCACGTTTATGTATATGGCCGAGAGCCCAATAATCAAACTGCTTTTCTTTTAGCTCACGAATTTGAAACGGTGCATAGCGATTATGCTCTGCATCTCCTTCCACACTTCCGTGAAGCATGCCAATATGAAAAGGCGCATCACTCATTTTCGTATACTGCGCTGTCATATTATCCGTTACCGCTTGCTGCAAATAACTAAACCCGTAAATAGAAGCTACTAGCTCACCATTTTTATAAAACGATTTCTCTTCTACATAAGGCTCCGTAAACACATGAACATTTTCCGGAAACTCAATTGCTGCCCAGCTTCCCCCTAAATGATCATGGTTACCGTGAATAATAAAAACAGGGATATCGTACTGCGAAAGTCTCTTCATTTGCTCGCGCACAAACACTTGCGCTCTCAAACTTCTCGTCTCCGCATCATACAAATCCCCGGCTAGTAATACGAAATCAACGCGCTCTTGAATCGCTTTATCAACAATACGTTCGAACGATTCAAACGTACTTTGCTTCATTCTTTCCCAAACAGACTGCGCAACATTCATCTCCATTCCTTTAAACGGACTATCCAAATGCAAATCAGCCGCATGTATAAACTTCACTTGTTTCACAAATAACGATCCTTTCTATGTTTCAAAAGTTTCATTTTATCAACATTAAAATTGCTGAAAACTTTAATAAGTAGGAATGAATAGACACCCCCGCTTATTAAAGTTTCACCTTATTGTACCACGCAATGTCATATATTTCTTTGCATATTCTAGTGATTTATGCCAAAATAGTTATAAGATTCTGATTTTTATTATTGGAGGGAATTTTCATGGGAGTATACGTTCTAACAGTCTTTGAAAAAGATGGTTCTAAAGCATTAGATGAATCATTCGAGGCGGCAACTGAAAAAGAAGCGAAAGCAAAAGGTGAATCTATTTTACAAGAAAAAGGATTGTATGAAAAAACACATCGCTGCACATCTTCTGCAGGTAAGCTCGTTTTATTCCAGCGCTAAAAAAAGAAGCGTCATCCGCTTCTTTTTCACTCTACTATATCTTCGTCACACCACGTAAACGCCACATCTAGAATGCGATTACCGATACGTACGCGCTTATTCCATTTTCCTGTTTGGATCTGATGTTGCAATTCTGCTTTCATCTTTTCCGTCCAGTTGTGAATCGTTTCACTACCGTCGTACGGATATACGCTTGGAAACTCTTCCTGCAGTAGATGTAAGCTCTCTGCATCAAAATGAAAATGGAAGAAGTAGTTTGCTGTAAGCGATGGTTCTTGCAATCGTAAAAAATAATCATCAACTTGCTTTCTATTTCTATAGAAAGTAAAGATATTCACTTTACCGCTCGTAATTTGGTCAATTTGAATTTCGTGCTTCTCTATAATCACATCTTGCCCACCTCGTTATATACTATCCTTAGTATATATGTCTTTTGCAACAAAGTTAACCATTTTCGCGCGAAATTCATTTCCTTCATTATATTACCTGTACCTCCAAGTACAATCAGAACAAATAAAAACAAAGTTGAAGGGGAGTGATCACATGTATTTCGGAAGCAAAGGTTGGTATGTAAAAGAACTTAAAAAATTAGGTATTCGTACTTACGAAGGTAAAAAACTAGAATCATATCGTACACATGTGTTATCTAGTTTACTTGAGAGAATGAAGAAAGCTTCGGCTTAATAAAAAATAGAAGAAGCTACTTTTAAAGTAGCTTCTTGCTTTTGAAAACTTCAATTACGATTTTAATTATTTCTTGTTTTTTTCTTTTAACTTTTCAACTTCACTTTTTATATCCTCAGATACAACCACATCGATATTTCCTTTATACTTCTTGTATTCCTGAAATAACATATTTGCATTTTGGTTAAATGTCATTAAGGTCCCACTAGGTGATTCAGTTTGTTCCTTTAAAGATGTAATGGTTCCATACATCTTTTTGTATTCATCATAAAGTTCTTTATACTTATCTGGATTTTCTTTTGCAGCTTCAGAAACAGTTTTTAATTGCCCTTCCATATCATTATATATTACAGATGCTTGGGAAATTATTGTATCATTTGATTTTTTCTTAGCATTTACAGCTATATTAAAATCTCGGCGATCATCAATAGCTTTAGACCAGGCCTGTGAATATTGTGGTAAAACATGATCAGCAACAAATCCCATTAGTCCGATATTATCATAAAATTCCGCCGCTGCTTGAACATAACTAGCTTCACGCTTCTTTTTTTCTTCGGCTTCTTTAGCGTTTTTTTGTAATACGTTCATACTCACAAGAGCTATGATGATTACAATAACACCTAAAATTCCTCCGATTACCTTTTTGTTCATGCTGATTCCTCCATTTATGCGTAATTGTTAAATTGTATTTGGGAAGGCAAAATAAAAGCACTCATTTGAGTGCTTTTAACTATTCAGCTTTTAATTTAACTTCCTTTTCCATCATGAAACTAAAATTAAAGCAATTAATCCCAAAATCAAAAATTTTACCTATTAAACATTTCTATTAATGATAATATGTAAGATTTACAATTTCATCATATCAGATGTGCTATCTTCCCTTTGTCATATCTTGTCGAATAACAACAAAAAAGTATCCGTCTCAAAAGGCGTTAACTAAACGATATTTTCTCATAAATCCGACTAGTAAAGGGTGAATTATCTTGAATACGAGAGCACCAAACATTTCTCCTAATCGAAATTCATTCGTTCAAATTAAATAAGCAATTGAAATACAAATGCTATAATACACTTAACTACACTAAGGGGGAACATTTATCGTGCACGGAAAACACATTCAATTTCACAAGTTTGGCAACCCAAAAGATGTATTACAAGTTGAACATAAACATATAGAACCATTAAAAGATAATGAAGTTTTAGTCCGTATGCTAGTTAGGCCGATTAATCCATCTGACTTAATTCCGGTCACCGGAGCGTACGCACATAGAATTCCGTTACCTAACATACCTGGTTATGAAGGTGTTGGTATTGTAGAAGATATAGGTGTGGGCGTTACGAGAGACCTTATCGGTAAACGTGTTTTACCGTTACGCGGAGAAGGTACTTGGCAAGAGTATGTGAAGACATCAGCTGATTTTGTAGTCCCTATTCCAGATTCCATTGATGATTTCACAGCGGCACAAATGTATATTAATCCTCTTACGGCGTGGGTTACATGTACAGAAACGCTAAACTTACAGAGTAATAACGTTTTATTAGTGAATGCTTGTGGGTCCGCTATTGGACATCTATTTGCGCAGTTATCACAAATTTTAAACTTCCGATTAATTGCTGTTACAAGAAATAATAAGCATACAGAAGAGTTACTGCGCCTTGGTGCTGCACATGTAATTGATACTTCCACTGCCCCGCTTTACGAAACCGTTATGGAATTAACAAACGGGATTGGTGCAGATGCTGCGATTGATTCTATCGGAGGACCAGATGGAAATGCATTAGCTTTCTCCTTACGTCCAAACGGTCACTTTTTAACGATCGGTCTTCTATCAGGAATACAAGTGAACTGGGCAGAGATTGTCACGAAAGCAAAAGTGCACGCGAACATATTTCATTTACGACATTGGAATAATGAAGTGTCACCATATAAATGGCAAGAAACGTTTCGTCACTTAATTCGCTTAGTGGAAAATAAGCAATTATGTTTTATGAAAGTCCATTCTACATATGACTTAGCGGATGTGAAAGCGGCAGTTGATGTTGTGCAGTCTGCTGAGAAAATGAAAGGGAAAGTGTTTTTGACTAGTTATTAAATGCAATTGAAGAATCTATTTTGATTGATTTTCTCAAAATAGATTTTTTTATGTCTAATAAATCCTACTTTAGTATCCTGACTTCAACTACCTAAAAAATAACATTGTCAACCGAACTTAAATTGGTTATCATAAAAACGAATATAACAGGAGATGAGCAGATGAATATGAACGAAAAGAAATCTTTTTCAAAAGTTTCTCGGCGGAAATTAGTCGATGAAGTGTTGGAACGTCTACAAGAGAAAATCTTTTCTGGCGAGTATGAAGTTGGCGATCGCCTCCCTACAGAGCCGCAATTAATGGAAGAGTTAGGGGTAGGGCGTTCAACGCTGCGAGAAAGCATAAAGATATTAGTACATGCTGGCATATTAGAAGTTCGACAAGGACAAGGCACTCGTATTATCTCACTCAATACAACGCAAGATTCATTTGAAAAACGACTGCAAGCAGCTAATATACATCATGTGTATGAAGCACGAAATATGTTAGATAAAGAAGTAGCAATGTTAGCGGCACAGCGCCGAAGTGACGAGGATCTTTTATACTTAAAAGGACATTTGAGTAAAAGAAAAAATGCCCTTCAAGAAGGAAATTATGTAGCATACATAGATGCAGACATTCAGTTTCATCTAGCCATTGCAAAGGCGAGTAAAAACGAAGTTCTACTTGATTTGTATCAATCCTTCGTACCTGCCCTTCGCCACATTTTAAGCCAATTCATATTAAATACAGCGAACTATGAAGATAACTCTGACATTCATGAAAAGTTATTCCAAGCTATTTTAAAACAAAATACTGAAGAGGCACGAACATACGCTATTCAAAATTTGGAGCTGAAATAAGCTCCTTATCTATTACACACAAACATCAGATGATATACCCAATAACATCTGATGTTTAAGAGAGGAGAAAATGAAATTGAAACATCAAGAACGAACTTATTTGTATATACTAGCACTATTTTTTGTTTCCATTAATTTACGTATCGGAATTACATCTGTTTCACCTTTACTAGAAACAATCCGACAAGACTTACACATAAGCAATTTCTCCGTTAGTTTTTTAACAGCTATTCCTGTTTTTTGTATGGGGACATTCGCCTTACTGACTGGGAAGGTAATTAAAAAATACGGGGCAGAACAATCAATTATGGCTTGTCTTATTTTAATTGGCTTGGCAACATGTGTGAGAGCTTTTACCTTTTCCATTTCCACATTATTCGTGAGCGCTTTATTTATCGGTATTGGAATTGCACTTGCAGGTCCGTTACTATCAGGGTTTATTAAAGAAAAATTCCCTACGAAAATCGGCTTAATGATTGGCATATACTCAGTAGGTATGGGAACTGGTGCTTCTTTAAGTGCAGGGTTAACGATTCCTTTACAACATGTATTAAAAGGATCTTGGAATATGGCACTCGCTTTTTGGGGTGTACTAACTATTGTCGCTATTATGTTTTGGTATCCTGTTATGAAACGAAAAAAGAATACGAGTACACAAAATAAAAAGAATAATAGCTTACCTTTAAGAAATAAAAAAGCGTGGTTATTCACAATCTTTTTCGGGCTACAATCAGGAATCTTTTATTCCATTACGACTTGGCTTGCGCCAGCAAATCAAAGTATGGGTGTGAGCAGCGAACAAGCGGGTACTCTTATAACTGTTTTTACAGTGATCCAAATGATATGTAGCTTTTTAATTCCAACATTAGCGGATATTTATAAAAACCGAACACTTTGGTTATTAGGGAGTATATGCTTTGTACTCGTAGGTTTATTGCTTATGATTTACCCATTAACTACACCATGGATCCCTTCTATCCTACTAGGCATCGGGCTCGGTGGCGTATTTCCACTCGCTCTCATGCTGCCGCTATATGAAACAAAAACTTCAGAAGATGCAAGTGCATGGACTGCTATGATGCAGTCAGGAGGATATATTATGGGCGGATTCATTCCTGTCCTAGCAGGAATCGCTCGTGACTACTTTAATGGTTATACGCAAGTTTTTATTATAATGGCACTTTTAAGCTTCATTTTATTCCTATTAACTTTAGCTATGAACAAAAGGAAAAGAAATGCAGAAGATCTTGTCTCCGCTTAAATTCTAAATGTTAATATATGGTATAATTTAATTAAAAACGAAAGGAGCTTCTAACATGTGGCTCATTACGGCAATTGCGCCTGTTTTAATAGTAGGAGGAATTGTAGTATTTGTAATTAAAAGATTGGAACATAAATATAAGAACGGAAAATTAGGTAAGAAAAAATCAAAAGAAGCTCAAAACTTATTAGATAGTCTCATACCTATAGGAATGCTTGTCGGCTGTATAATCGGTTTGATTTTCGGCATGTTTTTCCCGGACTTCTCCCTGCTTTCAGTTAGTTTAGGATCTGGAATAGGCTATTTATTTGGTTATTTCGCCTATGAAATTTATAGTAAGACAGGAGATAACTTTTCATAATCCAAAAAGAATAATCAGGACAGTACATAGTAGTCATATACAATATGTACTGTCCTTTATTTTTGCATCAATGCTATCAACTTACCTTCCACATCCTATACACCTTTTCTTACCTCAAATAACAATTTTATTATTTGTCATATAATTAGCACCTTCGTTAAACATATATAAAGATTGTTGTATTTCTTACTTTTCCCTTTGAAAACAATATATACTACATTTGAAATAAGCAAGTGTGTCTGCTTATTACCTAAATTCCCGTGCAATACCCCCTCACGAAATGCTAGGAGCAATCCTAGCATTTTTTACAATAACGTTTTGCCCACTTTGAACATATGTAATTATAATTTCTTGTCAACGTTAGTCATAAAACAAAAAAAACCCCTCAAAGCATAAGCTTCAAGGGGTGAGCCTGTTTTTTATTTACTTATATACGTACAGCTGTACCACTTACAGCAACCATTAACATTCCATCACGAACAACCTCGTAATCTACGTCAATACCAACGATAGCGTTCGCACCTTTTTGTTTTGCAAGTTCTTTCATTTCATCCATTGCGATATCACGAGCTTCTTTTAGCTTACTTTCGTAAGAACCAGCACGACCACCGACAACATCACGAACAGAAGCGAATAAATCGCGGACAATATTTGCACCCATAATAGCTTCACCGTTTACAATATCGATATACTCAATAATTTCTTTACCTTGAATTCCAGACGTTGTTGTTACAATCATGACTGACACTCTCCTAATAAGTTGTAGTTTGAATAAGCTTTCTTATGTCTTTATTATGCCATGGAAAAAGTATCTAATCTATTGAATTACCTTACAGGAGTGTGACAATTTTGTAAGAATAAAACGTCTATTATGTTTAATAAAGCGCTTTAATATTTGGATACATAAACGATTCTCTATTTTCTTTCCAATCCTTTTCTACTTCTTTAAAAGTTGGTCGCCCTAATTCCCCCTTATTTTCCTGTTTATTAAACCATTTCTTCACATACTTCTCTCCATTTTTGTTTTGAACCGTACAAAGGAAACTATTACTACTATCCTTTACTATTTTTACAATCACGAAAAGACACCTCTTTCCTTTTCAATAAAGTGAAACTTTAATCAGTGGGGGGCTTACTGCCCACAAATAGCGGGGTAACGTAATAGAACTTGATCTTTTACTATAAGCCCTTCCTCTCTTATAGTCATACGACTCCTCGGCCGCGCCAAAGTTGTAAGATCAAAAAACGATATTCACTATGTTTAATATGTGACGTACATATTATTTAAAGAAATCCGAGTTATACGCATTGTGCTTATCAAATATTTTATAAATTTCTAACTTATCATCTAGTTTTGCATCTACTAAAATTAATATATTTCCATCATAAATGTATTCTTCATATTTCTTAGCATGTTCCTCAGGGATTCCTAAGCCGATAAATGCTCCTATTAAACTTCCAGCTCCTCCGCCAATACCGGCTCCTCCAATAGCTGCTGCGATAGGTCCTGCCGCTACGATTGGACCCATTCCAGAAATGGCAAGTACACCAAGACCTGTTAATAAACCTCCGAGTCCGCCTGCTACTCCTCCTGCCACAAGTCCTGTCGCTGAAAAGATATCCGCTTTATGTGCGGTTTCATGATTCACTTTTTCACCCGATTTTTCTTCCAGATGTTCAATTTCCTTTTGATCCTTTGCAATAGCTGAAATATTATCAGCTGGATATCCTTTATCACTTAATTCATTAATAACGAATGCCGCATCATCGATGGTTCTAAAAACACCTACTATTTTTCTATCTACATTCATAACTATTAACCTCCTAAAGTTTTATATCATGTATCTTTATCTTTCTTCATTTCTGTATACACTAATCTTCTTATTAACATAACCATTTATGAAAAAAGCGAATAGTAAAAGCAGTACAAGCGAACTACTTAACAAGTAAATTAAATCAAATGTAATATCAATCATCAGTTCATTCATGTATACCAGACTCCTTTTTATTTAAAGTAAAAGTATATTTTTATAGACTAGAAATCTTACAATTCATCTTCAGTCAATCTCTTTGTAGTTTATGTATACCCTTCGTAACCCTTTCTAAACATAAAAAACTATAATTATATTTTTTCTTATTTATATGTTTAACATTTTTTAAAACGGGTATGTTTATATTGTTATGCTTATTATATGGAAAGGAATATTTCAATGAATGCAATCCAATCTACCACTATTCTTTATAATGAAACACCTACAATAACGCAGATTCATCATTTTTACGCTTTAATGACAAGCTTTCAAACGAATTTATTTATAAGTAAACACGGAACACTTACTTCCATTAAAAACTTAAGCACATTAGTATCTTTTTTCCTTACTGTCAAAAAGAAAGAACTTGTATTATTTATCTTTGAAGGAATAGATGCAAAAAAAGCTTTAAGAACACTCTTTCCTTCTTAAAAGTTTTATGATCCCCCTATTCCCTCGATTGTTACTTTTCATATATAATTTTATATTTCAAAATGATTTCCTCAATTCAAAAAGAGACCCCCTAATACAATAGGGGGATTTCTAGTTTGGCCTTACGAAAACTGATATAATATATATTACGTTTTTTATTCTTTACAATTGAAAACTTTTAATAACCTTGAAGGTAGGAATTTTTAATGAACTCGAAAGCAAAATTTAGTATTCGCTACAAAATTATGGCTGGTTATTTAGTTATCATTTTGTTCTTACTTATTTCTTTCATTATGTTAAACAATGAGATTTCTAATTTACAAAAATCTCGTAATTTTATTATTGAGCACGATTTCAAAGTACTTAATTTAACGAATCAAGTGGAGAAAGAATTGTTAACAATTGAAAATAAAGCGAAAGGATTTATCACTTCTAATGATGCAAATTACGTTCAATCCCTTAACGCTGCGGAAAAGGATTACGAAAAACATTATCAAGATCTTTTAGCTCTATTAGAGGATAACCCCTCTCAGCAAGAAAAGTTAAAACAGATTAATGAAAACATTACTAGTTGGATTAATAAAGAGATCCACCCACTCATTACAAATCACAATAGTAATAACGTACAAGCAATCGATACGACTCAAATTCAGTCACTACAATCGCAGGTAACGAACTTTCGTAGTGTTGAGGAGCAACTAACGAAGAAAAGAGCTGCACAATTAGATACCGAAAATAATAAATTAGAGATTTGGTTATACAGTTTATTGTTCTTACTTTCTTGTATTTCTATTATCATTTCACTTTATATTTCGAATTCCATTACAAAAACGATTAAAAATGTAATTCAAGCTATTAAATCCATTTCTTCTAAAGAAAAAATTACGGAAAGAATTCATGTGAACAGCCATGATGAAATAAAAGATTTGGCTCATACAACGAACCATTTACTAGACGAGATATCGAAAAGAGAGTGGCTACAAACTGAGCTTGCAGAGTTAATTTTAAAGTATCAAGGTGTATCTTCTATTGAAATGTTAGGTAACAAAATTCTTAGTGGAATGATACAAAAAACGCAAACTTCTTGCGGTGCATTTTATGTACGTGAAGAAATTGAAGACACTGTCTACTATGTGAAGAAAGCTTCTTTCGCCGATCAAAGTTCTGATGTTGGAAAACAATCCATTAAAATGGGGGAAGGTTTAATTGGGCAGTGTGCTTTAGAAAAACAAAGTTTTATTCTTCGAGACATACCAGAAGAATTTCGTTATGTTACTAGCGGATTATTAGAAATACGCCCTAAAAACCTATTAGTTATCCCTATCTTATTTGAAGATGAAGTGATCGCAGTAATGGAGTTAGTAAGTGTAACTGAGATTTCAGACTTACATCAAGACTTAATTCAACAAACTGTTGATAACCTAGGTTTAACAATCCATAGTATTATGGGACGTATGCGAATTCAAACTCTTTTACATGAATCACAAGCAATGACAGAAGAGTTGCAAGTTCAATCAGAAGAATTGCAAACACAAGCTGAAGAACTACAAATGCAAGCCGAAGAATTAAGAACAACGAATGAACAACTAGAGTCTAGAACGGAAGAGGCGGAGCAAAAGACAGCTGACTTACAAATTACTAAATCAGAATTAGAAGAAAAAGCAAGTGAGTTATTACGTAGCTCAAAATACAAATCAGAATTTCTAGCAAATATGTCACATGAATTACGCACACCATTAAATAGTATCTTACTATTATCCGAAATGTTAAGAGAAAATCATGATAATCATTTATCCGATGATGAAATTGAATTAGCAACTGTTATTCATTCATCAGGAAAAGATTTACTTACTTTAATTAATGACATACTAGATTTATCTAAAGTAGAAGCCGGCAAACTAGACATCATTTTTGAAGCAACGAACATAAGTGATATGGCAGCAAATATGCATCAAAACTTTTTACATATAGCTGCACAAAAAAATGTCGAATTTACTATTAAAGACAGTGATATTATTCCTGATTTGTTTTATACAGATGCAAAGCGGATTGAACAAATTATTAAAAACTTATTATCCAATGCATTTAAATTCACGGAAAAAGGATCCGTCTCTTTACATTTCGATTCGATAGAAACAACTAATTTAAGTCATGATATGCAGTCTATAAGTAATGATTGGATTACAATTTCGGTAAAAGATACTGGTATTGGTATCGCAAAAGAACAGCATCAACTCATTTTCGAAGCCTTTCAACAGGCAGATGGCGCAACGATTCGGAAATATGGTGGTACAGGCTTAGGGTTATCTATTTGTAAAGAGTTTGCTAAATTGTTAGGTGGTTGGATTACGTTAGAGAGTAATGTAGGAGAAGGCAGTACTTTCACCGTATATATTCCTAACCTTCCAAATGGGTTAACTGATATACAAGTATCCAACCTAGAAGTCGCAGCAACGATAGAAGATGTTATTCCTGCTGAAGTTGTCGAGGAAACTATCTTGACGCCAGAAACAAATAACGTCTTCCAAGAGAAAACTATTTTAATTGTCGATGATGATCATCGCAATATATTTGCATTACAAAATGCATTAAAAAAACAACATGCCAACATTATTACTGCACAAAACGGCATAGAGTGTTTAGACATACTAAAAAACAATACAAATATTGACCTTATTTTAATGGATATTATGATGCCGAATATGGACGGTTATGAAACGATGGAACATATCCGAATGAACTTAGGGTTACATGAAATACCTATTATCGCATTAACTGCTAAAGCAATGCCAAATGATAAAGAAAAATGTTTATCTGCTGGCGCTTCAGATTATATAAGTAAACCATTAAATTTACATCAACTCTATTCGGTAATGAGTGTATGGTTAATAAAATAAGTGAGGTTTAGTTTAAGTGGAAAATAAGTATTATAATTTTGATCCATCTGTAGATATGGATAAGCGTACGAACTTAGAAATTGAATTACTATTGGAAGCAGTATTTAAACTATCTGGCTTCGATTTTCGCCAATATGCTCGCACATCTATTTATAGAAGAATTTGTAATCGAATGCAGCTCTCTAATATCCCTACCATTTCAAAATTAATTGAAAAAGTAATTCATGAGGAAGGATTTTTAGAACAGGTATTAAATGATTTCTCCATTAACGTAACTGAAATGTTCCGTAACCCTAACTTTTTTAAAGCACTAAGAGAGCATGTGATTCCTGAATTAAAAAAGTATCCTGAAATTAGAATTTGGCACGCTGGATGCGCAACTGGTGAAGAAGTATTATCCATGTCCATCTTACTTCACGAAGAAGGATTAAGTGAAAAAGCTGTTATTTACGCAACAGATATGAATACAGATGTGTTAGAGAAAGCAAAACAGGGTATCCTTCCGTTAAATAAAATGCAAACTTATACGAAAAACTATTTACAAGCTGGTGGTACACAAGCATTTTCTAACTATTATTCAACAGATAATCGTTTCGCTTATTTTAATCCATCTCTTTTACAAAACATTATTTTTGCGCAGCATAATTTAGTAACTGATCAATCTTTTAATGAATTTCATATTATACTTTGCCGTAACGTTTTAATTTACTTTACGAGTCAACTTCAAAACCAAGTACAGCAACTATTTTATGAAAGTTTAGGTCACAATGGATTCCTATGTTTAGGAAATAAAGAAACTCTCCGTTTCTCACATATAATGCCGCATTATATCCAATTTAATCCGAACGAACAAATCTATCAAAAAATACAATAAAAGCGTATGAAATCCTCTGTTTGGATTTCATACGCTTTTTATTTCGCATTCGCTTGTATCATAATGAGGCACATATCATCTGATTGTGCTTTCTTCTGTTCTTCCTTGTAAAACCCTTCTATCTCTTCTTCTAAATCTCCCCATTTTCTTTCTGTAAAAGCACGTAATTTCTCTTCAGCCTCAAATTCATCATTTGCAATTGCTTCAAGAACACCATCTGTAAACAATACGATTTGAGCGTTCTTCTCAAAAGGTATAACGGTCTTTTTAACTTTTATTTCATCAAAAAATCCTACTGCACAACTTCCTCGATTTAATTCCACTACATTCGCTTCATCAACTAAAACGTATCCAGAAGGATGCCCTGCATTCACATATTCAATCGTTCTCTTTTCTGTATCTACTACTAAATATATCGCTGTAAAATAATATGGAATATTGTCATTCTCATTATGTAAAAGAGTCATATATTTATTTAAGTCTTTAATAACAAGTTCTGGATCGATTAAAGATTTAATCGTTTCACGTAATACAGACGAGATAAACATACAAACTAATGAAGCAGATATACCATGTCCCATCACATCTAATAATATAATACCGTAGCGGTTTTCATCGATTTTATACCAATAATACATATCTCCAGCTAGTTTGAATGAAGGTAAGTAACTTGCTTCAATTTTTATATGATCTTCCCTTAATGGGCTACTTAATAAGTTTCTTTGTACTTGTGTAGCTAAATCTAGTTCATTACGAAGGTTTTCTTCTTGTTCTTTATGCCAATTTAATTCCGATTTCAAGCGTAATGCTACACGCATACGCGCTAACAATTCAACTTTATTTATCGGTTTCGTAATATAATCCATTGCGCCTATATCAAGCGCTTCAGCTAATTTATTCGCATCTTCTAAAGCTGTTACAAAAATAATAGGAATATCTTTAAACTTCTCCTCGTTTTGTAATCGCCTACAAACTTCAAGTCCATCAATTTCAGGCATCATAATATCTAATAGTATTAAATCAATTTCATTATGCCTGGAAGAATCTTTTCCAAAATGGATGTATTCGAAAAGCTCTTGTGCAGAATTAAGCGATACAAGATCCTGATATCCGGCTTGTTTCAAAATTTTTTCAATTACAAAGATGTTCACCGGATTATCATCGACAATTAAAATGGACACAAGTTATTTCCCCTTTTCTTATTTAAAATATAAATCGATTATCATTTTCTATTTTTCTAGTATTGCATACTCAGTTACAAAATGAAAATTTCCTACTCAAACATATTTATACAGCAAAAGAACAAACCCCCTAGAAATGAGAGTTTGTTCTTTCACTCTATAAATTAATTTAACACCATTGCTTTGTCACTTAAAAGACGAAATTCTTCCATATGATTTGTTTCATCTGCGATCATATCTTCTAACTTTACAACTAACTCTGTCATATTTAATTTCGCTGCCTGTTCTTTTCTCGTTTCATAGCGCTTAATTGTTTCATATTCTGATTGTCTAGCTTCTTCTAACATTTCTCTAACATCTTCTACTCGTTTCACTGGTAAAGGGATCGTAGTAGGTGTACCACCTAACGTCTTAATTTTCTCCGCTAAATATAGGGCATGTCCCTGTTCATCACTAATTTCAGATTCAAAGAAAGGTTTTAAAACTTGTCTATATATACCAGAAACTGTAGCTGCATTATGGTTATACATAATAATTGCCGAGTATTCTCCTGCTAAATCTTCATTCAATCCTTCGATTAGTTCTTTCACATCGTGTGACATTTTTATATCTCCTCCTATACTTAATAACTACCCCGTTTCTCATGCTTTAAACATAATTCTTTTAAATTTTTATGTATCTAAAAATGCTGCTTGCTTCAATTTACTTATCGCTTGTCTTTTAATACGAGAAACGTGCATTTGTGAAATACCTAACCGTTCCCCTGTATCCTTTTGATTTAAATTTTCTCCAAATATATAATGAATAACACTCTTTTCCGTATCATTTAATACGTTAAAAATATCCTTTAAAACGAGACGCCTTTCTGTCTCTTCATATCCTTGCTCTACTTCACCTACAGATTCGATTCTCGCTACCGAACTTCCATCAGATGAATTTTCAACTACATCATCTAAGGAAGATACTCTATAATTATTTTTCGCATCCATAATTTCTAGCACTTCCTCTTCGGATAGTCCTAAATGATCCGCAATCTCTATAATCTTAGGTGAACGCTGCAAACGATCTGTTAGCTCCTCTATCGCAAGTTTAATCTTCCCGCCTAAATCTTTAATTCGCCTTGGAACATGAATGCCCCAAGTTTTATCACGTAAATACTTCTTTATTTCCCCTACTATCGTAGGTATTGCAAACGGCTCAAAAGCATTTCCTATCGAATAATCATACCTTCTTATTGCGCCTAAAAGCCCTAACATTCCTACTTGTATAATATCCTCATGCATCGGCCCACCTTTTGAATAACGATATGCAATGGAATGTACGAGGTTTTTATAGTGATTAACCAAACTTTCCTGTGCTTCATCACATTGGGTTTGTTGGAAGTCTGCAATTAGTTTAATAACGTCTTCTTTAGTAAGATTTGTAGGTTGAGATTGGATTTCCATCATTCTCCACCTGCTCTCTTTGTATATATTTTGTCATTAAAACTGTCATGCCCTCATCATGCATAATTTGTATATCATCCATTAACGTATTGATTAAATATAAACCTAAACCATTTTCCGGCAAATGTTCTACTGGTTTATTAATATCATACGGACCAACTTTCCTTTTTAAAGTGCTAAAATCAAAGCTAACCCCATTATCCGCAACCATAATTTCTAATCGATCTTCATATAGACCAAAGACAATTGTAATTTCTCCAACGTCTTCTTTGTATGCATGTTGCACAATGTTTGTACATGCTTCACTAATAGCAATTTTCATATCTTCTATATCGTCATAAGCAAAGTCCATTCGATTCGCAACACCAGCCATTGTTAGACGAATAATAGCCACATATTCTGCCTTTGCAGGAATTTTCATTTCTATCTTTTCAAATTTCTCCATCATCCCTAGTCACCTTCTTTCTACTTTTTCAAAATCGGAATTCAAATTTAATATTTCTGTTAGCCCTGTAATATCAAATAATCTTTTTAGTCTTTTAGATACACCAATAAATTCTAGTTTGCCATCATTTTTCTTAACCGCTTTTAATAGAGCTATAAACACGCCTAAACCTGTACTATCCATATACTCTACCTCAGTAAAATCTACTACAATATGAACCTCTTTCTTGCTTGCAATAGGCATGATCTTATTTTTTAAATCTGATGCCGTATACGCATCAATCTCACCATTAAGTTGTACCGTATAACCTAAATCATTTTGCACAATATTTACTGCCAAATTCATTATTTCCGCCCCCTTATCTCAAACTCTTACTATGTAATTACCCATAAAAATTAATTTTAAACATATTTTTTAATTATAAATAAATTTTCTACACCTTTCCCAGCTTCATGCTTAAAAAATACTACAAAATGTTTAAACCTTGTAAATTTGTGTATGTATAATGTATAAACATTATTTTTAGGGGGATCTATCTATGGAAGAGCACAACTTTAAAAAGGGAGATTTCGTTCAATTTTCTTATCGACACGATCATGCTACAAAATTAGTTGGTTCCATTATTAACATACTAACGAATACAATTGTAGTTGATATAGGTAATGATGAGGACTTATCTCATATAGAACCAAGGCAAGTCGTAAGAATAAATAATTGTAAAAAGGTAACGATGGCTTAATACATAATAGAAAGTGTAATTTTAATGAGTGGGGGTTCTTCATCCTCCACTCATTCCTATGCAGATTACATAAAAAAAGCATCCAAATTAGTTTAATTGGATGCTTTTTTATGTATATTTATCAGTTCATTCACTTTATAGCTATATATAATAAACTTAAGATTACTATTCGTTCTCATACTTACGCTTTCCGTAGCATTCTAGAAAAGAATGTAACGATTAAAATAAAGACGATTGCACCTAATAACGCTGGAAGAACGAAAATGCCTCCCCATTCAGGACCCCAGTGACCAAATAACGCACTACCTACCCAAGATCCGATTAATCCAGCAATCACATTACCAACTATACCTAAAGGGAAGTCTTTCCCTGTAATCATTCCAGCTAACGCACCAATAAGTCCACCTACAATACACGTAATAATAAGTCCCACAATTAAACCTCCTATATTATTTTTATATTGGATTTATCAAGCTTTGGTGTGTAACCAAAGCTTGATAAACATGTATTATTCTTTATGATCCAATCCATCACTTATCTTTTGTTTCACTTTTCCGACTTTTTCTTTTATAGTTCCTTTTGTCTTCTCCCACTTCCCTTCATTTTTCAGCTCTCTATCATCTGTAACTTCACCAATTCCTTCTTTTACTTGTCCCTTTGTCTTTTCAACCTTACCTTTAACTTGTTCTTTTAGTCCGTTCTCACTCATATTTACAATCTCCTTTTCGTAATAGATTTATAGATTTAAAGAGTATACATGCATCTTCTTTCTTGTAACCATTCACCGACTCTTTCTAAATCCTTAACGAATAACAAGATTTTTCCTTCATCCAGCTTTTCTTCGTAGAAGTTTGCTTCTTCCTCATTAAGCCCTAACTCTTGCATCTTATTTCTTAACTGATCTCCCGTGTTTTGAAAGACGTTAATAATGCTTGTCCCAAGTCCCTCCTCTTTTATCCCAATTGTATTCACGTCTGCATTATCTGCAATTCTATCTGTCCTTTCTTTTTCATGTGTTAATACGTAAATATCTTTTTGGTCTATTCCTTTCTTCACTAGATCATTTGCCGCATTCATGACCTCTTTCTCCGTAATAAATTCATATACAAAAGGTTTACTATACTTCGTTTCCATCTTTAACTTCCTCCTTTAAAATGAATTATTTGTTATATTATATGTAGTACACCCATTTTCGAAATGTTAAACATAAAATATGAAAAAAGTTATGTGAATTTTTTCTATCCTAAAACTAGTAGAATAAATCTACTTACAATAACTACCTAAATTAACGGAAAATTGTTATAATTAAACATAAGGAGGGATACTATGAAAAAAATCATATCTATATGCGCTCTAACCGCTCTATCTTTCACTTTAATAGGCTGTGCCAGTACCTCAGCTACAGACAAATCTCCACAAGCTAAACAAGAACAGAAACAAAGTGCCTTTCAATTAAACTCCGCAAATATTACAGATATCGAAATACTTAGCACAAAAAATAACAACATTTCAAAATCTCAAACAGATAACGAAGAAATGATACAATCAATCGTTTCAGCAGTCCAAAAAGGCACTCCTAAATCAATTACATTAGATCAAAAAAAGAGAGACTCCGCGCATTCTACGATTACCGTTACATATAAAGATGACACGAAAAAAGAGTTTCTTGTGTGGGTTGATAATAAGGAGCAAATTACGATTGCTAAAGATGAGAAGAAAGATAAGGTTGAAGGTGTGGTAGTGAATATTAAAGATGCGAAAATGATGAAGGATTTCTTTTAAAATTCTAATATAATTGATGTTAAAAAAGAGTAGGATTACATCCTACTCTTTTTTAATCATGTCCAATAAATAAATTTTTATAAAGTGAAACTTTAATCAGTGGGGGTTTTCTTCATCCCCACTGATTATTAGCCCTCACCAATCGGACGTTTACGGACAGCCCGACTCCCACCTAACTTCTTTGCTCCAACTGAATTTTGAGGTGGGAGTTTTACTGTCCGTTAACGCGGGATAAAATCTATTTAAGGTCTAATTTTGCTAAATCATGTTGTAAAACATTATTTCCTTCTTGTGGGTTAAATACTATTGCACTAAGACCAAAAACATTCGTAACAACATCTCTATCTTTCGAACGAATGATTCTTACTTCATAAGCAAAAACTCCTGGAGGAAGAGCTGCTGAACGAAAAGTAACATATCGATTAGGTGCCAATGTTTGTGTTGAAGGGTCTACTAATGGTAACAATACCGGAGAACCCGATGACCAATCAAACATTTCAACAGTTACTGTATGAGTATCATCTGGATCAACATTCATAGCTTCCACAGTAAGAAACAACGTAGCGGAATGTCTACGTAATACACCCGTTGACAAAGTTTCATTGTGATGTTTATGACATTTTCCAGGAGGATGACCATAGCCATAACTCATATCAATTCCCCCCTTTCATTTACAATTAAGGACAAGTATTCCTTATAATATATAATGCTAGTATTATTTTAATGAAAGGTATAAAAGCGGATTTCCATCTGTATTTTTGGATATTTTGTTTTTCATTTATTCCCTCTTAATGAATAATATAGATTCTCCTATTTTGTCCTTGAACTCTTTCTAAGAATAAATAAGTCTATTTTGGAAAAGACCTGCTCCATTCATTCGTAAAAGCATAAAGTAGATGGAATCCGTTAAAACACATGAGTGAACCTTTAGTTTTCCCCTCCTATTAAAAGGAGGAACTATGATGGGCTGTGGCTTCGCCGGAGGATTTGCATTATTAGTTGTATTGTTTATTTTATTAATCATCGTTGGAGCTGCTTGCTTCTGCTAAAAAACTATCGGAAAGACATTCATGTGAGTGTCTTTTCTTTATATGTAAAAAAAAGCCCACCTATTTCCGTAGGCGGGCCTTATCTTTATTACACAATATCAAAGTATACTCTCTTTTCCTCTGAATTTTTATGTAATTATACATATTTATGAAAATAGATAAAATTGTTATTACAACATATTTTCCACTTTCAACTTAGTTATCATTAGAATATTTTTCTATAAAATCAAGGATTCTGGCATTAACTTCGCTAGAGAACTCACCATTGATTCATCGTAGGCAATTTGAAAGTCTTTTTTTCCTTTTTCAGATGTAAAATGACCAATCTTATTATCATCTCTCTTCATTTGAATTCCCCCTTTCTACAAATATATGGATGAACTTTATCTATATATTCATGGGAATCATCAATTGAAAATTTATCTTCTTTAAAGAAAAACTCTTATTTAGAAAAAAGAAAAAGACACCTTAAGGTGCCTTCCTCCGACTTGAACCATCTTAATTTTAATAATATATATTGGACTCCCATCCAACTATTATTTTACCACATTAAATTGTTTTATTTATTGAGAAATACAATAGTTTATATGCTGGTCTTTTATATTAGATCTTTTTCTAGTCCATGCAGCGATTAATAAAAGAACAAGCTATTAATTAAAGGTAAAACTACATGCTAAGCCAGTGTAACATATCAATAAAATTTACATTGCATATCTTATATATTACGTAGGAACCGAAAAAAAGAATTAGTTTATAATTATCGTGAAGAAGCCATAGTGATAGTTCTAGTGAGGTTTTTACTAAATTAAAGTACGTACTTTTTCAAATTATATATACAATGAAATTAACCCGGATATAACAATCAATGGAAGGATTACTGCGAGTTTATTTTTTAGAGGGACACGTTTGTCTGGGACACCGGGGTGGATAACAAATGCAAGTAAAACAATTGCTCCAATAATACCTAAAAGTATATGAATGATAATCATCCTCCTAAGGAATATTATCAAAATTATATCACATCCAAACATGAAGAAAAGGAATTAATGTAAAAAATTACTAAATATTCTATCTATAAATTTAAAAAATCCCCTCAAAGCATCAGCTTTAAGGGGACCCCCTATCATCTTCTCTCTTCATACAACCGATTTGCTTTATACGAGCAAATGAAAAACATACATGTCGCAACGGGGATAAATGTCCAAAACAATCCTCTCATTAATGCAAATGGTGTTTCAAATAAGAATGACCATATAAATGATACGCCTTGCTTATCCCACAATCCAGGTGTCAAGTATAGTTCTTTCGGATTTACAAATGCTTCTACATTAATCGTGTTATTATACATAAATAGAAATAATATCGGCAAATAACAGATCGCTAATTCTAAAAAGGTTTTAGATAGACGTTTATACTTCCCTGCTCGTGACATTTGATCTGAAAAAATGTCATCTTCACTTTCTTCATTTATCTTTTTAAAATAGTACGTACCTGTCCACCGATTACCAGCTATATGCTCCCAGCCGCTATCTTCAAATAACGTGCAGTAATTAATAAATTCACTTTTTCTACTAAATACTCTATGGTCTATTCTAATCGTCGCATCTTCCGGCTCTGTATATCTGAATGTATAACCAAATGTAGTGCTTTCTAGTTGATAGCCTTTCCAAGCCATCTCTTCTAACCATTTTTCCTCTTTCTCAAAGTCTAAAAAGAATTTCAATCTCCACATCATCGTTTCCCCCTAACTATACGTGTAATAAACTTTTTGTAACCTCAATAATCTGCTGCATTCTCATAAAGTCTAAGTGCAATACTTCTTTCCCGCGTTCCGTAATGACATACACTTTTCTTCGTTTATCTTCACTTTTTACCGATTCAATTAACCCTTGTTTTAATAAATTTTCAACCGCACCATACAATGTACCCGCTGCGATTTTCACTTGATGGTTACTCAGTTCCTCCACCTTTTGCATAATTAAATATCCATGAGCTGGCTCTAATAACGCTAAAAGAACGTAATACGTTGTTTCCGTTAATGGTAAATTTTTATCTCTATTCATAAAGACCTCCAATGTAACGATAACTATATAGCTAAACTATATAGTTAGACTGTATAGTTTGATTTTATACAGTTAGACTGTATATGTCAAATTAAGTTAAAAAAAAGCAACCTAGATCCAACATGGAATCTAGGTTGCTTTTTTACATAAACGTAATCGTCACTAAAGAATATCCTTCTTTCGCATTATACGGTTCAGCTTTATAAGAAACACGGCTCGCCCCTTGCGGATAACCGATTTCTCCAATTACTTTTTTCACATCTTGCAATGCACCATCCATTGATTGTTTATAAAGAATTTCAATCTTTGGTGACTTTTCTTTATAACGTTGCTGCATTTTATTTTTGAATTCATTATAGTTATTTGCGATGTATTCATTTCCTAAATAATTTAACTTTGTATCTTTTAATATTTGCTGATATGCAGTTGTTTTCGTACCACCTGCCGCAATTTCATTTGTTAATGTACTATAATAATTTGTTGTAGCTTGCGGATAGTCCCCGCGGTTCCACTCATGATTTCTAGCAATTTGCTCGTCAGATAAGTTGAAATAAGAATACGTTACGCGGCCTTGTTCATCTGGAACTGGATCATCGAATGTTGTATCAAGGTGATACCATTTGTTTTCGATTTTCACCAAGTTCCAAGCATGAGGCTGACCGTCTCCAGTTCCTACTACAAAATGATTCTCAATTCCAGCTTCTTTTAATAATTGATAGGTTAATAGTGCGTAACCTTGGCAAACCGCAGAACGATTTACGAGTGCTTCATATGCTGTGTAAGCTTTATAAGACGTATCATAAGAAACGTGTTTTACAACATAATCATGAATCGCCTTCACTTTTTCGTGATCATCCATTCCAACTTGAGTAATCGAAGAAACGATTGCCTTTGCTTGCTTCATTACATATTCCGTTTGTTCTTTCGTTTCACGGTATGTAATCTTTAACGTAAACGTATAATTACCAGGCGATCCAGAAAGTCCATATGAAACATTCGATCTATTATTATTTGTATACTCATTTTTACTTGCAACTTCTTTATAGGCGTTAAAAAGTGTATTCATCACTTCTTTTGTATTACTATTTTTCGTTTTATACGGAAGTGTAATATTCGTTTCATACGCATTAATACGCTTTTGCACTTCATCTTTGAATGCTGCTAATAATGCCGCATCCCCTGTATCTTGCACCGCAACTTCAGGCTTTTTATATTTCAAAGTATTATATAAAAACTGTGCATATTGTTCACGTTTCACCGTACTATATGGCTCAAATTTTCCTTCGCCTGTACCAGAAGCAATCCCGTTTGATTGCACTGCACTAATTGCATTTTCACCCCAAAAACCACTTGGAACATCGTTAAATGTATGCTTTTGTTTCGCAGAAAGTTGGAAAGCGTTTGTAAGAATTTGCGCCATTTCTGCGCGGCTAACAGAATCTTTCGGTCTAAATCCACCGTTTGCATCACCTTTAAAAATCCCTAATTTCGTTAACGTTAAAACCTCTTCAGGGAACAATGTTGAACCTGAGCGAATATCTCGATACGGATTGTTTAAAGTTGATCCATCTTGTAATACGTAACGAACACCGTCATTACTAAACGTACCACCTTGCTTATTCGGTACTAACACACGATAAATTAAAGCTGCAACTTGCTCTCTCGTCGCAACATCACCGAAACCAAACTTCCCATTTCCATAACCGGAAATAATATTTTTACTCGCTAAATCTTTAATCGCCGGATACGACCAATGCGATGTAGGCACATCAGAAAAAACAACAGCCTCAGCAGCTCTCACATCACTGCCATTTGTATACAATAAAGCACCACCAATAAGTGATAATGATGTAATTGATTTTAATAGTTTTGTGTACATAATTCCTTCTCCCAATTCGTTCTCTATTTATGTTATTTTTTGTCGAAAAATCTAAAAGAATATGACAAAACATATTATACTATTAAAATTTTTTGAAGGATATAATATTTTTTGAAATATGCAAAAACTCATATTAGTATATTTTTCCGTATTAATATTATGTTTTTTACTTGCAATATATAAATAAAAAAATATATAACTTAATATATAGCTTTTAGATCTTTTATTGAAAATGGAGTTTATATCTTCCTTTTCAACAAACTAATTCCTAAACAACACTATTTATAAAAAAAGAGTTGCTCATATATTGAACAGCTCCTCTTATCGTCACATTATTAGATGTTTAGCGATTATAGAAATACATGATTTTAAATTCAAAACAAAAATATAAATCTTATGAACTAAATATTCGATTTTAAGTTTGTATTTTTATGTATTCTGAAATCATTTGAAGTTTCTAACAGGATTCAATAAGAACATCAAAACTCTTTTAGATATCCAAACGAATATCTCGCAATAAATGCTGATTTATTATTTTTAATACTTCTTTCGAATAATCAAATATAAAGAAATGATCTCCTTTAAAATCGTATAGGTCTGTCTTACATCCACTGTATAGTGCCCATTCCTTCATTTTTTCAGTTGAGATAAGATTATCCTTATGCCCATTCATGACCACAAACGGACAGCTAATCGTATCCCGGTCAGGGGTGAACTTATACGTATCTACCAATTTAAAGTCCCGGCGTAAGATTGGAGAAAATAACTCTCTTACCTCCGGGTTTACTAATACTTCTTCTGGAGTCCCTCCTATCCCCCTAACTTCGTGCCAAAACTCTTCATCATTAAGCAAATGACGATTCTTATGAGTTACTTGATGTGGTGGATTCTTTCCAGAGAAAAAAGAGCATATAGGTAGATTAAATCCAGACTCCTCTAGTTTATATAATAATTCAAATGCTAACATAGCTCCCATACTGTGACCGAATACTGCATATGCACTGTCTGAAATATCTTTGCGAATTGAGGACAAAATATCACAAACTGCCTCTTCTACATTTTCATAGAGCGGTTGAGAAAATCTACTTCCTTTTCCAGAAAGCTCAACTGGAACCAATTCAATAGACGGATGTAGGTATTGTTTCCACTTCCAATAAGCTGCGGCCGTTCCCCCTGCGGCCGGAATACAAATCAATTTCATTTTTTTCAAATCCCCCACTCCTCTCACTCTTAAAGGAATTGATTGCATAATTCATAAATATTACACTCAATAATCGATTCAGGAAAGTTATCCGTCGTAGCACAAGTAGACAGCTTATACACAGTATCAATATCATATTGTCGAAAGAAAAAAGATTTTGGAGAATGGTTCTGACAGATAGCAAATTGCTCAAGTAAGTCCTTCCGTTGTATCACGAATGAATCCAATGGAATAGACAATCCATGACCAATTGCCTTGATATAACTTTCTTTTAAAGTCCACAAATCATAGAAATATAATAGACGCTCTTTCTCCTTCTTTACTTTCAGCTCCTCGTACTCTTCTGGAGCAAAGAATCGTCTAGCAATTTCCATCCCGATTGGCTGAACCCCTTCGATGTCAATCCCTACCAATTGTTGTTTTCCTACAATAGCTACAACCCATTTTCCTGAATGTGAAACATTAAACGAAAAACTACTATCCCATGATAAAAACGGTTTGCCATAGGAGTTATATATAAATGTAATTTCTCGATTAGGCACTCCATATTTTGTTAAAATAATAGAGCGTATTAGTATATCTGCCATAAGCGTACGGTATGCATCTTCTTTTCTTTTGAATCGCCTAATACGTTCACGTTTATCATTAGAAACGCAATTCAAAAGCATCAAGAACGTTTGATGAGGGAGTTCATCTGGAACCTGTAAGACGTATACTTCTAACATATCTCTTGCACTTCCTCTTAATATTTTTTACCAATTCTAAAAAAAGAAATATCCCTTTAACTAAATAGTATTTTATAATGATAAGAAAATTTCAAATAAATATATCAACATTATCAAAACTATGTTAAAACACACTTTTTTACTTCACTTTAAATTGTATTTTATTAAAAATAACAACGTATATACACCTGCGATCAACTTTTCTACTATTCTTTGATGCTGCCAGTCCCACGGTACGGCGACCTATCGCTCGCCATACCCGCTTATGACAGTCTTACACCTTTCTTCTACTTCCATTCTAATTAATTTTCATATTACAGACTCTTAATTTATCAATCTTCATTGTTTAAAAAGCTCTTTCATCTAGTAAGATCTATTTGCTAGTTTGAATCTCATCATCCATAAAAAATTCCACTAACTCGTAATAATTCCCCGTATCATCTATGATATTATACAACCATTTCCTTCTTTCCTCATGGGGGAGTTTTTTTACTTCAAAAATCCCTTGCAGTAACCCCAGCGTCTCGACCATTTGTTTTTTCGTTGGTTTCCCCTCCGTTTGTTCGACTTCCTCCTGGATTTTTTGTATACGCTTATAGCGCTGTATAACCCCTTCTTGATACTGAACCTCATCCCAATTTAGATTCGGTGTTGCAGCAGCAATAGCCAAGCATTTTGTAATTACCGTTTGCATACCTTTTTTTTGCTGGCTACCTAATTCAGATAGATTGATCATTAATTCCCGATCAGCTTTTTCTCCAAAACATAGCGATGTAATGTTTGGAAGATTCACTTCGGTCAATTTATTCAACACATTCTTAGGTCCGATTTCAATGGCGTGTGTTACGCCTGCTCTCTGTAGATAACGAAGCGTTTCAATCCATTGTACAGGCTTTGTCATTTGCATCGTGAGAAGTCTCGAAATATTATCAGGATTTCCAAAAGGGCGTCCAGTAACATTGGAAATAACAGGCCACTTAAACATATTAAATGTATAATCAGATAGTTCATAACGTAGTTTTTTTGCCTCTTCTAGCATAAGCTGGCTATGGATTGGGGCACTCGACATAAGGGGGGTGATTTGGCCACCCTCGTCGAGAACACACACCTCCACTTCCTCTACATTGGCCTGGTGTCCCGAGATAGCTACCTGTGTTGGCGAATTATAGCAGGATATAGCCGCCAGCCCATTATCTCCCGAGTACCGTTTACAGAGACGCTCTACTATTCTAGCATCTACACTGTCCAAAATTGTCATCGATCCAATATTTTTATCATTGTAATCTTGCATCAATTTCCCACGGAACTTCGTTATGCGTACAGCATCAGCAAACGTCATAGCACCTGAGCAGGCTAAGGCTGAATACTCTCCCAGGCTATGTCCCGCACAAATTTGTGGCCGGATACCGATCTCCTCCATGTATACTCGAAACGCCGCGACGCATGTTGTCAATAGCGCTGGCAACAAGTTTTCTCCCTGATTTAATTCCCATAAACTTCCCTCAAAACAAAGCTTGGCAATATTTATCCCAGTAATATCACACGCCTCTTCAAAGGTTAACCTTGCTATAGGGTATTGATCGTAAAGTCCCTTTCCCATTCCCACAAATTGGGAACCTTGGCCCGGAAATAATAGTGCAATTCTCTCCATACATACGCCTCCATTTAGCGGATTATTAATCAAGTACTTTTAAAGTGATATAAGGCGGGATATCTTGTATGTAACTTAAGTCATTTTCAAAGATGACGAAATCTTCCTCTTGATAAATTTCTTTAAAGCCGCCAAATTTGTAAGTTATGTACATCATTCGATTTCGATCTGTTAACTTAAATTCTGCTCGGATTTTTGCTCCCTCTTCCTTCGCTTGAGCCATGATATAATTTATTAAAACCGTCCCAACCCCTCTGGACATAACTCGACAAGACATGAGTAGTAATTTAAAAGTCCAATTCGTTTCATCGCATTCTAAAAGGGCAAGTCCTATTTTTCCATATGCACCGTATTTATCCTCTAAACTGGTAATGAACAACTTGTGCTTATCCGATTTTATTAACTGTTCCAGCTCTTCGTAAGAATACGTGTACCCAGTAGTGTTGAGCTGATTCGTTCGAATTGTAAGCTCTTCTGCTCGCTTCAAATCATCTTCCCTAAGTGGTGAAATCGTAAATACCATATTTAATGAGGCAAGAAACTCATCCTTAGGACCAGTAAATTGTTCTTCAGCATTCTTGCGAATTTCGTCGCTTTTGTACATCATCCTCCTAAATTTCGAATCTTCCGTAATAAAACGGGGGATCATAATATCCATTCCCGGGATATCCTGATATTCGGTAGCATTTATGCAACATACTTCGGGTAGTTCAAAATTCACTTCCTCCAATTCGAACAATTGATCGTCTACAAAGGCAACCGTGTCCATTCCGATATTAACAGCCTCGACAATTGCTTGAATTGAGCTTGATTTGGAGTTCCAATTAATTTGCGGATAGAGAAAATATTCATGAATACCTAACTCTTCCAACTTAGCCATGGCAGTACTGTATTCATTTTTACTTGAAATTGATTGTAGAATACCGCGCTCATCAAGAGTACGAATCACATCAACAACCCCTTCTTTCAAACGAACTTCCTTATCCTCCATTAATACGCCATCCCAAATAGTGTGGTCCAAATCCCAAATAACCAATTTAATTTTATTATGCTTTACCTTTTCCAATACCGTACTTTGTAGCTGCTCTGCCATATTAATCCCCTCTTTATATGATTTATGACTAATTAATACTTGCCAATGCATAAGTAGCGATCATTACTTCATGCATTTGTGACGTTCCCTCGATAATTTCATTAATTTTTGCATCCCTATAATACCTTTCCACTGGGTACTCTCCAAAGCAACCATTCGCACCATGAATTTGGACAGCGTCATTTGCAACCCTCGTCGCCATGAGAGAGGCATAATATTTAGCATTCCACGTCTCCATAATAGACTCTGGATCTCCTTCATCTTTCAATCGGCCTGCATTCACACATAACAATCGAGCGGCTTTTACTTGCACAATCATCTCTGTAATAATTTTCTGAATCAGTTGATTATTTCCGATTGAGGATCCGAACTGTTGTCTCTTCTTAGCATAGTTTAGCGACTGTTCTAGGCAAGCCTGAGCTAAACCAACACATCCCCAAGCAATCGTATAGCGACCGTAATCTAGGCAAGATAAAGCGACATGGGAAAGACCCGTCCCAATCTGACCAATAAGATTCTCCTTCGGAATGCGACATTGTGTCAATTTTATTTCTCCAAGCATTGATCCCTTTGCTCCAAGCATTGAATAGATTGGGTCAACCTCTAGCCCCAATTGGGTACGCTCTACCAGAAATGCCGCAGGCCCTTCCTCACATCTAGCGAAAATTAAGAATAGATCAGCAACTTGCCCCATTGTAATCCATCTCTTTACACCATTCAGCACATAATCATCACCATCCCGCACTGCTGTGGTCTGAATGCTTTTCGCATCACTACCGACATGGGGCTCTGTAAGACCAAATGCCCCAACAACTGATCCTGTTGCCAGCTTCGGTAACCAATATTCACGCTGCTCCTGAGTCCCCCAACGATGAATTGCCAAAGCAACCATCCCATGAACAGTCAACAAGCTACGAACGGAAGAGCATCCTCTCCCTACTTCTTCATTTAAAATTCCTATTGAGAGCATATCAAGTTCCATACCTCCGTACTGTGACGGAAGCATAGAACCCAAATATCCTTCTTGAGCTAAGCTGTGAATAATATCCTTCGGAATGTACTGCTCCTTATCGATCATAGCAGCATTGGGAACAATATGTTCATCGACAAAAGACCGGAAACCTTCTTGCATTGACAGTTGTTCTGCTACATTTTTCATCTCTTTTCCTCCCTATGCCGACTTACGTTCGATTAGTTCAGTAATCTTTGTAATGGTACGAAAATTTTCTAAATCCATATCCTGATTATCAATCCGAATACCAAACTCCTTCTCAATGAACATCACTAATTGCATAGCAAACAGTGAGTTAACAAAACCAAGCTGGAAGATATCCTCGTCATCTAATAGCTCACGTTTGCGAAAAAATCGACTTAAAAAACCTTTAATTTTTACTTTAATATCCATGTTATCACCTCATAAAAAATTTTTAATTATATATAAACTAAAATCTAGCGTACTCAAAAAAACCTTGTCCACTTTTACTGCCAAGTAATCCCGCATCTACCATTTTACGTAGCAAAGGGCAAACTCGGAATTTCGGATCTTGATAACTTTCGTATAATATATCCAGTGAATTAACAACAACATCCAAACCTATTAGATCTGCAGTGCGAAGTGGGCCCATTTTATGCCCAAAGCACTTCACGAAAATTTCGTCCACTTCTTCAGCTGTAGCCACTTGATCTTGAAGAACATATGCAGCTTCGTTCATAAATAGATGCGAAATTCGGTTCGATACGAAGCCGGGATAATCTTCTACAAGTATGACTTCTTTTTTCATAGAACTAAGTAGTAATTTTGTTGCTTCGATGGTCTCCTGAGATGTATGATATCCTCGGATCGCTTCTACTACTGGCTTGAGCGGTACTGGATTCATAAAGTGGACACCAATTACCTTATCAGCTCTTTTCGTCAAGGCCCCGATCTTTGTAATTGAGATACATGATGTATTCACCATATAAATGCAGTGTTCTGGACACACTTCTTCAAGCAAAGCATAAGCTTCCCTTTTTACTTCCCATTGTTCTGGTACATTTTCAACAATAAAATCAGCATCTTTTAATGATTCGTACTGCGTTGTAAATTCAATTCTCTCAAGAACAACCTCTGGATCCTCTCCCTCTAGCTCTTTATTATAAAAACCTGAAAAACGTATATTATTATAAATTCCGTCTCTCGATTTTTTCAGGACCTCCTCTTGAAGATCAATCAACACAACGTTGTGATTAGATTGGGCAAGGCTTTGGGCTACGCCACTGCCCATTATACCTGCCCCGATAACACCAACTTTCATTTCACAGCACTCCTTTCTAATGTTAAACAGATACGTTCAATATTTTTTAGTTCTCTTTCAAGCCTATATATTCAGTAGCAATTTTAAATACACAATCAGTATCATCACTTACAACTGGTATCGCAACATACAAGATATCTTTGAAAATCCGGAGTGTAATCTCATTACCTCCTGCTATATCTTTTAGCTCCAACTCATATTCGTTAAAATTATCAAAAATATTCTCCGTTTCCATATCTGCATAGAAATTAACAACTGGAATATTTTTAAAGTACTTGCTACGCTGTTCGAAAGTATGATTGTTCGACTCAAATAATAAATGTCCATAATTTTTAAGCTCTCTATTTCTACCAAACAGCATGACGGATCTCTTACTGCCATCATATCGGTATGGTATTACGTCAAGATGTAATCCAACCGTGTGAAAGCCCATATCTTTCCTACCAAAGTGCATCAATAAGAACGGGAATTTAGGTTCAAATTGAACATATGGCCGCATATTCAGTTCTGCATATAATTGAGTTACCCACAAAATTGGATCCTCTAATACTTTGTTTAAAATAACTTCATTAAGTTTGTACTTAACATGTAAACAGCGTTGAGGAGTTTTTCCTTCCATTAATGCATCATAGTCGCTAACTTGATTGAAGAATTCATCCGCAAAATCCTTTGCGTCGGCTTGCAATTGATTTTTGCTCTCCAAAGCATTCCGTACTTTCGTATATTCCGTATAGTGATTAAGCGCCACGCATTTTTGATTTCCAAAAAGCTTACCTTTTATTAACTCATCCAAGATTTCTGTAGATGCCAAATCCCATAATCCATGATGTACAAAAAAGTATATGAAATATTGATCCGGGCTCACCTTGACAATGAATACTTTAGATAATAACCGGTGCCCATTAAATAATTGAGATACCTGAATAACAGCATCACACCATTCAAGATTCTGCTCTAAATGATTGCTAGAGGAAATATCAATATACGGAATATGCCAGTCAAGTATATAGTCATACTGCTCCAAATAATTCCGATCCTTATCATAAGAAATCCTGAAAACACTTTGTTCACATACTATATCTCTAACTATCTTAACTAATTGCTCTTGGGTGATATTCCCTTGAATTTCAGTTTTAGCACCGCATATATTATCTGGATAATTATGTAGAAAGAATTTTTGATAAGCAAACGGTTCAAAATATTCAGATGTTCTGCCCTGAATATTTTTTTCATACTCTAACAACTCTCTACACAGTAATGTCTTTTTAAAATTAAAAATATCGTACGGTTTAAGTGCAAAAATATTACTAGTTACAACTCGTAAATCACTTTGAGCAAATTTTTGCTTCTCATAAACTTTATTTTCCGATTCACTGTTTTCGACTAAATGGCTAGAATAATCGATCATCTCTTGCAGAGCTTGTTCATAGTATTTTTTTAATCGCTTAATCAGAAGTTCAGAATATCTTCCTGTATTATAAAAAATATCCATTTTGAATTTTCCATCATTAATAATACCATTCAGTATTAAGTTGTTGATGATATTTTGGTCAGCTATCTGAGTTCCGGTAGAGAATGTTGATTTACTAAACCTTGATTTCCCCTGATTTAATTCACCTAAGAAATTAAAGGAAATATCAATCTCGATACTTGGAATCTCATAGCGTTCACTTTGCTGAAGAATCCCATATCCTATACCACATTTTGGTATACCTTTTAATATTTCTTTCGTTTTAGCTATACTCTTTTCAATGGTATCTGCGCATTCAAGCGTAATAGGATAAATAGTCGTAAACCATCCAACTGTTCGATCGATTTGTAAGTCTTTATTAAGTTCTTCCCTTCCATGCCCTTCCAGTAACAAAGTTAGCTTTTCTCGCCCTTGCCACAATTGATTAGCCCGCCCTAAAGCAGCTAATAAAACATCTTGAAGTTCCGCCTTGTATATTTTACTTGAACGTAATAGCTGCTTTGTTTTTTGTACGTCTAATTCAAAGCATAACTTCCCTATCTCATCATCTGTTCCATCTACATCAGCAGGAATTTGTCCAAACTCAGCATTTTGGACAATTCTGTTCCAATACCCTAGCTCATTTTGTAAATCGATGCTGTCCTGATATTCCAGTAACACCTTTGACCACTCTTGATACGATGTAGTTTTTTTAGGGAACTCAATTTTCTTAGTTTCAGTATACTGTTTATAACCAGATTCAAAATCCTCAAGAATAATTCTCCAAGATACACCATCCACCACAAGATGATGTATGCTGATCATTAAATGGTCCCCATATGATGTTTTGAATAAAGCGCATTTCATTAATGGACCCGTTACTAAATTCATACTTCTTTGTAACTTATTATTCCGATTTTCCACTTCCTGCAGCAATTTATCATCTTTGAGTTCATGAAAATCAAAAATATTCAGCTCAAACTTTTCACTATGATCCATACTAAAGATTTCTTGTTTTCCATTTGTAAATATTGCTCTCAAAATATCATGATGTTTCACAATAGCGAGTAAGCTTTGTTTGACTGCTTCTTCATCGAAGCCCTCAAGGGCAACAAGCATCATAGATTGATTGAAGTGATTAGGATTAGCTAGCTGCCATTTGAAAAATGTGCTCTGTATCGGTGTTAATGGCACTTCTCCTGATATCTCTTTCTGACTAAGTTCTGCTTTTTCCGAAGTCCGCCTTATCACTTTGACAATACTTTCAACTGTCTGAAGCTGGATAACTTCACGCATGGATACACTATAATTTGCTTCTCTTAACTTCGAAACTACTCGAATCGCTTTAATAGAATCGCCGCCAAGTTCGTAGAAACCATCTGTTATTCCTAATTTTTCTATACCTAGCACTTGTTCAAATATTGAAATAAGCTCTTCTTCTGTTTGATTTCTCGGTGCTGTATATTTTGTCGTACTATTCATTTCAATCTTTGGCAAGGCCGCCTTATCCAGTTTTCCGTTTCTAGTTACCGGAATCCGTTCAATTTGCATCATGTAGGTAGGAATCATATAAGCAGGCAACTGCTGTGCCAACTCCTCATGAATCACCCCAATATCCAGTTCTCTATCCGCTACCAAATAAGCGTAGATACTTTTTTCACCCTCTTGCTCACTTACCAGTAGGACAGCATCTTTTACACTCGTTATTCTTCTGATAACACTTTCAATTTCTCCAAGCTCAATACGGAAGCCTCGTAGCTTGATCTGTTCATCTATCCTACCTACATACTCAATATTTCCATCTGGCAACCATCTAGCTAAATCACCAGAGCGATACATCATCCC
>NZ_MACF01000083.1 GCF_001884045.1 Bacillus mobilis
ATCCAGTGTACACCTGGCGTATATAAAAGTTTGTGGTGTTGTACATATTCTTAGCGTTATGACAAGATGCTTGAAAATAAGAATACATACGATGCCCTTTTTTAATCCAAATTTGAAGAGTTTTATAGCTTGATGGATTTTCCTTTGTCATTTTATTCACCTCCTTGTTAAGGATATTATAGCAAAAAAAGAACGTACGTTTCCTCTTTTTTCTTGAAAATAAAATATTTCTTTCGATTCACCTCACCACCTTCACTTACGTTTAGAGGTGGGAG
>NZ_MACF01000084.1 GCF_001884045.1 Bacillus mobilis
CTACCTACATACTCAATATTTCCATCTGGCAACCATCTAGCTAAATCACCAGAGCGATACATCATCCCTTCTCCATATGGATTTGGAATGAATTTTTCTTCTGTTAACTCCGAGTTGTTTAAGTAACCTCTCGCTACTCCATCTCCCGCTATACATAATTCTCCCACCATGCCAATTCCACATAGCTGGTTTCCTTGGATAATATATGTTGTCGTATTGGTAATCGGCTTACCAATAGGCGTTTTCGTTCTTATTTGATCTGC
>NZ_MACF01000085.1 GCF_001884045.1 Bacillus mobilis
TAGGCCCAGTCGGTCCAGTAGGCCCAGTCGGTCCAGTAGGCCCAGTCGGTCCAGTAGGCCCAGTCGGTCCAGTCGGTCCAGTAGACCCAGTTGATCCAGTAGCTCCAGTTGGTACAGTTGGTCCAGTAGGCCCAGTCGGTCCAGTCGGTCCAGTAGGCCCGGTAGGAAGAGTAAACGGCGGTATTGGTGGTAATGTTGGTCCTACAAGATTAGGGTCAAATGCACTAGCTGATAAAGATTCATCGGGATTTAATCCATCTGAATAATTATTATTTGACATAAATTCACCTCCATAAAGCGTTCATTATATAGTAGATGCAAAACCGGAAGAAAATGACACGGACATTTGAATTATTGAAAAGAAATCTTAAACTACTTGTGAAAGTTAAAAAAATGGAAAGTTTATTGTATGTATAACATATGATTGATTTGGAAGAGGGTGATTATGTTGAACAAGCAAGGAATTACAATTAGTTTATGTATGATTGTTCGAGATGAGGAAAATACAATAGGTCGATGTTTAGACGCAGTAGAAAAAATTGTTGATGAAATTATTGTAGTTGATACAGGTTCTATTGATCGAACGAAAGAAATTGTAGCTCAATATACCTCTAACATATATGACTTTTCATGGATTAATGATTTTGCGGCAGCTAGAAATTTTTCTTTTTCGAAAGCAACGCAAGAATATATATTATGGCTAGATGCTGATGATGTGTTATTAGAAGATGCTCAAGAGGCATTGAACGTATTAAAAAGAGAATTAGATTCTAATGTGGATGCGGTTTCGATGCCTTATCATCTTGTAATGGATTCTAACGGAAAACCTTTATATTGTACAAAAAGATATCGACTTGTAAAGCGTGAAAAACAATTTCAATGGTTTGGAAAGGTGCATGAGTATTTAGCAGTTTTTGGTGAGACTTTTAATAGTGATGTTGCGATTACACATAAAAAAGAAAAGAAAGTAACGAACCGTAATTTGAAAATTTTTCAAGATACTGTAGCAGCTGGAGAAGAATTGAGTCCGAGAGATTTGTTTTATTACGCGAATGAATCTATGGATAATCAAAAATATGATGATGCAGTTCTACTATATGAAACCTTTCTTAATCAAGACGAAGGTTGGTATGAAGAGAAAATTTATGCTTGTGGTAAATTAGGAGATTGCTATGCAAAGCTTGGAATGTGGGAGAAGGCCGTTGAATCTTGTGTAAAGTCATTTCGGTATGATGTCCCTAGAGGAGAGAATTGTACAAGAATAGGATATGTATATATGGAACAAGAAAAATACAATGAAGCAATTTTTTGGTTTAAACTTGCAACAGAAGTGCCAATGGCAACAGAGAGTCCTTTTCACAGTCCAGCTAGCTACACATGGATCCCTTATTTACAAATGTGTATTTGTTATAGCAAGTTAGGAGAGCAAGATAAAGCTTATTATTACAATGAATTAGCAGCTTCTTATGTTCCGAATAATGCTGCAATTGAATATAACCGCAAATATTTTCGGAGTGTTTTTGATAAACAATATAAATCGTTATAGGTTGCTTTTTTTAGAAATGGCTTATCACGATTCTAACTATAATAGATTGGTTATATAGTAAAGTATCGGTACATGTATAGATTTCATATGAGGTTTATATATCAAATTCAATTTGCAGAAGGAGTGTGTGAAATGAATTCCCCAAAAAATTCTTTATATGAAGAAAAGTCTGGGCATTATTATAATGCAGTGAATCCGAATTTATTAAAGCATATAAAAAAGGAATGGAAAGAAGTTCTTGATATTGGTTGTTCGAGTGGTGCATTGGGAGCGGTCATAAAAGAAAACGGTACACGTGTATCAGGAATTGAGGCATTCCCAGAGGCGGCGGAACAAGCGAAAGAAAAACTAGATCATGTTGTTTTAGGTGATATAGAAACAATGGATATGCCGTATGAGGAAGAGCAATTTGATTGCGTTATATTTGGAGATGTATTAGAGCATTTATTTGATCCGTGGGCTGTAATAGAAAAAGTAAAACCATATATAAAGCAAAATGGTGTAATTTTGGCTAGTATACCGAACGTTTCTCACATCTCAGTATTAGCTCCCTTACTCGCTGGAAATTGGACGTATACAGAATATGGTTTATTAGATAAAACACATATTCGTTTCTTTACTTTTAATGAAATGCTACGAATGTTTTTAAAAGCAGGTTATTCGATTAGTAAAGTAGATCGTGTATATGTTGATCATAAAATATATGAACCGCTTATTGAAGAACTATATGGAATTTGTAAAAAATATCGTCTGGGAAGTGGCTTCATGGCTGAGACGGTTGTATTTCAATATATTATTGAAGCAGAAAAATCGCAATTATGAGTGCGGCAGAGAAAACGATATTATTTGTTACGTGTATAAATGATCGGAAACTGTATGCACAATGTGCGCGACATATATTACAATTGGCAGTTCCTCCAGGATACACGATACAATTTATGCCGATTCGAAACGCAGAAAGTATGACGAGTGGATATAATAAAGCAATTTCGCATCCAGCGAAATATAAAATATATATACATCAAGATGTTTTTATTGTAAATGTAGGTTTTTTATACGGATTACTTCAATTGTTTCAGGAACATGAACATCTTGGAATGATTGGTATGGTTGGAGCACAATATGTTCCTCCAAATGGAACGTGGAATATAGGCAGGGGAATTGTTGGGAAAGTAATTGGTTATATGAATGATTTATTTTATATGGCAAGTCAAGAAAAGCCGTACCATGAGTCAAAAACATTTATGCCAGTTGAATGTATTGACGGTTTATTAATGGCAACGCAATACGATATTCCGTGGCGAGAAGACTTGTTTGATGGGTTTGACTTTTATGATGTATCTCAATCATTTGAATTTAGAAAAGCTGGCTATACAGTTGGGGTTCCTGTACAGCGTGATGCGTGGTGTATTCATTATCATTTTGATGTGAATATGACCAACTATGAAAAGTATAGAAAGATATTTGTGGAGCACTATATGTCAGATGTAAATCAAGACGAATAGAGGGGCTACAAGATGAAGGATCATACAATATTAGTCGTTGTTTGTATAAATAATGAAGATTTATTTGAACAATGCGAGAAACAAATAAGAAATCTTTTTGTTCCCCCTGGTTATGTCGTACAAATTTTTCCGATACGAGATGCGAAAAGTATGGCAAGTGCATATAACCGGGCACTTTCATATCCCGCTAAGTATAAGGTTTATATACATCAAGATACTTACCTTATTAATCGAGAGATGTTTTATACACTCATTTCTCTTTTTAAAGATAACGAAAAACTTGGTTTAATTGGCGTAGCTGGTGCTCAGTTTTTACCGAGCAACGGGATATGGTGGGAAGGGAAAAATTTAGTGGGGAAAGTGATTGAGTACAGAAGACAAAATTATCAATTGTTAAATTTAGATCAGCTGTTTTATGGGAATCAATCATTTATGTCAGTTCAGGCAATTGATGGATTATTAATGGCCACACAATATGATATTCCGTGGCGAGAAGACTTGTTTCAAGGATTCCACTTTTATGATGTGTCGCAGTCTTTAGAATTTCAAAAGGCGGGTTATTTAATTGGTATCCCTAATCAAGCAAATTTATGGTGTATTCACTACAACGGGGATGAGTTTGATGCGGATACATATGAGAAATATCGGAAAGTGTTTGTAGAACAGTACAAAGATATACTATCTCCATCATAAGGGAGAGATGTAGGATGAAAGGAATTATTTTAGCAGGTGGAACTGGATCGAGATTATATCCAATAACGAAAGTAACGAATAAACATTTGCTTCCTGTTGGACGTTATCCAATGATTTATCATGCGGTATATAAGCTGAAACAATGCGATATTACAGATATTATGATTATCACAGGGAAAGAGCATATGGGAGATGTTGTTAGTTTCTTAGGAAGCGGTCAAGAGTTTGGCGTGTCTTTTACGTATCGTGTGCAAGATAAGGCTGGGGGAATTGCACAAGCATTAGGACTTTGTGAAGATTTTGTCGGGAAAGATCGTATGGTAGTTATATTAGGAGATAATATTTTTTCAGATGACATTCGTCCGTACGTTGAAGAGTTTGCAAATCAAAAAGAAGGTGCGAAAGTACTGCTGCAATCTGTAGATGATCCGGAGAGATTTGGCGTAGCGCACATTCAAGACAGAAAAATAGTTGAAATTGAAGAAAAACCGAAAGAGCCGAAAAGTTCCTATGCAGTTACAGGAATTTATTTGTACGATTCGAAAGTCTTTTCTTATATAAAAGAATTAAAACCTTCCGCAAGGGGAGAACTTGAAATTACAGATATCAATAATTGGTATTTAAAACGAGAGGTACTTACTTATAATGAAATGGGCGGTTGGTGGACTGATGCGGGAACTCATGTTTCTCTTCAAAGGGCGAATACGTTAGCACGGGATATAAACTTTGGTAAACAGTTTAACGGAGAATAGGTGAGAATATGAAAGTTGTAGAAACAAACTTTATCGACGCAAAATTGTTAGAACCGAGGTTATTTGGAGATGAGCGTGGCTTTTTTACAGAAAGTTATAATAAGAAGGTACTAGAAACATTAGGAGTTACGTATTCATTTGTACAGGATAATGTTTCTTATTCGGCAGAAGCGGGAACGATTCGGGGATTACACTTTCAAAAAAATCCGAAAGCACAAACGAAACTTATTCAAGTTATGCAAGGAGCAATCTATGACGTTATCGTTGATTTGCGAAAAGATTCACCAACTTTTAAACAGTGGAGAGGATATATTTTAAGCGCCGATAATCACCGGCAATTATTAGTGCCAAAAGGATTTGCACACGGCTTTTGTACACTTGTCCCGCATACGATTGTTATGTATAAAGTAGATGAGTATTATAGCGCTGAGCATGACTCAGGGTTACTTTGGGAAGATAAAGAATTAGCAATTCCATGGCCGGTAACAAGTCCTATTTTGTCTGATAAAGATCGAATATTACCGTTACTCCAGGAATGTGAAGATAGCTTTTGAGTAGGAGAGTTGTTATATGAATATATTAGTAACAGGTGGGGCCGGATTTATTGGAAGTAATTTTGTTCATTACATGTTACAAAGCTATGAAACATATAAAATTATTAATTTCGATGCATTAACATATAGCGGGAATTTAAATAACGTGAAGTCTCTTCAAAATCATCCGAATTACTCTTTTGTAAAAGGGGAAATTCAAAACGGAGAGCTGCTGGAGCATGTTATTAAGGAGCGTGACGTACAAGTAATTGTCAATTTCGCCGCTGAATCACATGTGGACCGTAGCATTGAAAATCCGATTCCTTTTTATGATACAAATGTAATTGGGACAGTCACCTTATTAGAATTAGTAAAAAAATATCCACATATTAAACTCGTGCAAGTATCAACAGATGAGGTGTACGGCTCTTTAGGGAAAACAGGGCGATTTACCGAGGAAACCTCGTTAGCTCCAAATAGTCCATATTCTTCAAGTAAGGCGAGCGCCGACATGATAGCTTTATCTTATTATAAAACATATCAATTACCAGTTATAGTAACGCGTTGCTCCAATAACTATGGACCGTATCAATATCCTGAAAAGTTAATTCCGTTAATGGTTACGAATGCGTTGGAAGATAAAAAATTACCGTTATATGGCGATGGATTAAATGTAAGAGATTGGTTACATGTAACGGATCATTGTAGTGCGATTGACGTCGTTCTGCATAAGGGACGTATAGGGGAAGTATATAACATAGGTGGAAATAATGAAAAAACAAATATAGATGTTGTGGAACAAATCATGACTCTCTTAGGAAAAACGAAAAAAGACATTGCGTATGTTACAGACCGTTTAGGACATGATCGTCGTTATGCGATTGATGCACAAAAGATGAAGAATGAGCTCGGGTGGGAACCGCAGTATACGTTTGAACAGGGGTTGAAAGAAACGGTGGAATGGTATGAACATCATATAGAATGGTGGAAACCACTAAAAGAAAAGTAAGGGGCATATAAATGAAAGAACGGATTATCATAACAGGAGCAAACGGTCAATTGGGAAAGCAACTACAAGAAGAGTTAAATCCTGAAGAATATGACATATATCCATTTGATAAAAAGTTATTAGATATAACAAATATATCCCGAATGCAGCAAGTGGTACAAGAAATAAAGCCACATATCATTATTCATTGTGCAGCGTATACGAAGGTTGATCATGCAGAGAAAGAACAAGATATTGCTTATGTAATAAATGCAATAGGAGCTCGAAATGTAGCGGTTGCTTCCCAATTAGTAGGGGCGAAGTTAGTTTATATTAGCACTGATTATGTATTTCAGGGCGACAGACCGGAGGGATACGATGAATTTCATAATCCGGCGCCGATAAATATATACGGAGCTTCTAAGTATGCGGGAGAGCAGTTCGTTAAAGAGCTACATAATAAATACTTTATCGTTCGTACATCGTGGTTATATGGTAAGTATGGAAATAATTTTGTGAAAACGATGATGCGATTAGGTAAAGAAAGAGAAGAAGTATCTGTTGTAGCAGATCAAATCGGTTCTCCTACTTATGTGGCGGATTTAAATGTAATGATTAATAAGCTCATTCGTACTTCTTTATACGGTACGTATCATGTGTCAAATAGAGGTTCATGTTCTTGGTTTGAATTTGCAAAAAAAATATTTTTGGATGCAAATATGAAAGTGAATGTATTACCTGTTTCAACCGAAGAATTTGGATCAGCGGCAGCGAGACCGAAATATTCTATTTTCCAACATAACATGCTACGATTAAATGGTTTTTCACAAATGCCCTCTTGGGAAGAAGGATTAGAGCGTTTTTTTATAGAAACAAAAAGTCATTAACAAAATTTAAGTTAATGACTTTTTTGTTTGCCTTTAAGAGGTTTTATGGTACTATAATTATAGTATCAGGTACTAATAACAAGTATAAGCAATTCTGGGAGGATATATCATGGAACTATTACAAGGGAAAACATTTGTTGTTATGGGCGTTGCGAACCAAAGAAGTATTGCGTGGGGAATTGCTCGCTCTTTGCATAATGCAGGTGCAAAATTAATATTCACATTTGCAGGAGAACGTTTAGAGAGAAACGTTCGTGAATTAGCGGACACATTAGAAGGACAAGAATCACTTGTATTACCTTGTGATGTAACAAATGATGAAGAACTTACAGCTTGCTTTGAAACAATCAAGCAAGAGGTTGGTACAATTCACGGTGTTGCACACTGTATTGCTTTTGCAAATCGTGATGATTTAAAAGGTGAATTTGTAGATACTTCTCGCGATGGATTTTTACTTGCACAAAATATTAGCGCATTCTCTTTAACAGCTGTAGCAAGAGAAGCGAAGAAAGTAATGACAGAAGGCGGAAATATTTTAACGTTAACATACCTTGGCGGCGAGCGCGTTGTGAAAAACTATAACGTTATGGGTGTTGCGAAAGCTTCATTAGAAGCAAGCGTGAAATATTTAGCTAACGATTTAGGCCAACATGGCATTCGCGTTAACGCTATTTCTGCAGGACCAATTCGTACGTTATCTGCAAAAGGTGTAGGCGACTTTAACTCAATCTTAAGAGAAATTGAGGAGCGCGCACCACTTCGTCGTACAACAACTCCAGAGGAAGTTGGGGATACAGCAGTATTCTTATTCAGTGATTTAGCACGCGGCGTAACAGGAGAAAACATTCACGTTGATTCAGGGTATCATATCCTAGGATAAATATAATAGTAATTTTTAAAGGACAATCTCTACATGTTGAGATTGTCCTTTTTATTTGTTCTTAGAAAGAACGATTTTTAACGAAAGTTCTTACCACGTTATGAATATAACTATAATAGTACACGATTTATTCAGCTACGTATGGAAGTGGGAGGGACGAGTGTGAAGAATAAAAATAAAAGTTCAACAGTTGGAAAACCGTTGTTATATATTGCGCAAGTCAGTTTGGAACTTGCTGCACCGAAAATAAAAAGGATTATCTTAACAAACTTTGAAAATGAGGATCGAAGAGAAGAAAGTAATAGAAATGAAAATGCTGTAAGTAGTGCTGTGGAAGAGGTAATAGAACAACAAGAGCAACAAGTAGAAGAAATAGAAGAAATAGAAGAAGAGGAACAAGTACAAGAGCAGCAAGAACAGCAAGAGCCAGTGAGAACAGTCCCGTATAATAAATCATTTAAGGATATGAATAATGAAGAGAAAATTCATTTTTTATTAAACCGCCCTCATTATATTCCAAAAGTAAGGTGCAGAATAAAAACGGCTACCGTTTCTTATATTGGATCGATCATCTCGTATCGTAATGGAATTGTAGCTATTATGCCACCAAATAGTATGAGAGATATTAGGTTAGCTATAGAAGACATCAAATCGATTGATATGGCCGGCTTTTAAATATGTAAAGGTGGTAGAAAGCTTCTACCACCCCAATAGTTTTTTAGTTCACTTTATTTATTAGATAGAAACGTCGCGTAAGCACTGGATCGCACAGAAACAGCTTAAATCAACAGTGATGCAAGTAGATGTTGATACTAGTCGTGCATTTGGTACAGCTAAAAACGTACAAATTGGGTCGTCGCCAGGTGGTACAGTAGATCCATCACCTAATACAACAGTTAACACACGTAGTACAGCACAGCTATCATCGTCTACACTTTCCACACGGAAAATTGGGGATTGGCAGCTAGTAAGGCTTGCAGATGGTGCAAATGCTTCAAATGGTGTTCCAGCTTTTGTGTATAAAATAAAAGGGCGTGTATTCGCTACTGATGCCGTGTTGTGTGCGCCTAAAAATGGAATTTCACAACCAGATCCACATGTTGTCGTAGAACAATCTTGTAATTCATTGATGAATTTTACAACGTCAACTACACAATGAGAAGAGCTATGGTGTTTATTTTCGTTACAACTCATTAATGTCACTCCTTATCTTCTTGTTTGTATTTACATTAATAAGATATTGGAGTCGAGGAGATTTGGTCACAATCTCAAGACCTTTTTTTTTAAATAGGCGAAAGAAGATAAGGGAAGGTGGAATCATGCTGTTTACAAGTTGGCTTTTATTTTTTATTTTCGCGTTAGCTGCTTTTAGGCTCACTCGTTTAATTGTTTATGATAAAATTACAGCCTTTTTGCGGCGACCGTTTATTGATGAATTAGAGATTACAGAGCCGGATGGAAGTGTATCAACTTTTACAAAAGTAAAAGGTAAAGGATTAAGGAAGTGGATTGGCGAATTATTAAGCTGTTATTGGTGTACAGGTGTATGGGTTAGTGCTTTTTTATTAGTTTTATATAATTGGATCCCTATCGTTGCAGAGCCGTTACTTGCATTATTAGCTATTGCAGGTGCAGCAGCAATTATTGAAACGATCACAGGATATTTTATGGGAGAATAATATATTTTTATAATATGAGAGAAAGCGGAGTTTAAAAGAATGAGGGAACGGAAATAAAGAGTTGTTCATATAGTAAATAGACAGAATTGACAGTAGAGGAGATGTTTGCTGTGAGCAATAATCCAAGGCAAAATTCATATGACCTGCAGCAATGGTATCATATACAGCAACAACACCAAGCGCAACAACAGGCATATCAAGAACAATTACAGCAACAAGGATTTGTGAAGAAAAAGGGATGTAATTGTGGGAAAAAGAAGAATGTAATAAAACACTATGAAGAATGAAACACTCATGTTACTGTGAGTGTTTTTTATTATATATAAAAAGCGGTATTTCAAAGGAGAAATACCGCTTTTTACTAGCTAATTTGTGCAACTGTTAATGCTGCAGCACGGATGTCCACAGTTCCAAGCAGTTCAACTGGTACAATTTGAATTAAGTCACCAGGGTTTAAGTTAATAAGAATAACACCACTGGATACATCTACTTCACCAGTACCAATAACGTTAGAACGAACAGCTGTACCTGATCCAGGAATAATGTTAGCCGGCGTACCTAATGATAAGAAGAAACGACCAGCTTCTGGTGCTGTAGGAACGTTATCAAGACTAATTGTTAATGTATAACTGATTTGATAAATACCAGCTACTTGAATTCGAATGCCATCTCCGACACTTACTGTATTGTTTATTACAGGAACAGTAATGTTTGGGTTTGGACTTACGCTAGGTAATAGTAATGGTGTGAATAATGAAGCGAACTGAGGGCCGGAAGCGTTGAAAGCAAAACCGAAGGCAGGTAGTGTACTAGCTGGTTTCGCCTCACAATCAATGTTAGGAAATTCGCAATCAGAAGAGAACATGTTTTTCACTCCTTTATCTGTTTCTACTTTTAGTTAATGAAAGGGACAGGTTCTATGTTCTAGACAAGTTCCCAATTTTATGAAAAATACATAATAATACCTTTTAAGCATGGATTGGGTGGCAGAAAACTCTGCCACCCAATCCATGCTTAAATTAGTATTCAGTTTTATATAGAAACATCGCGTAAGCATTGAATAGCGCAGAAGCAACTTAAATCAACAGTAAGACAAGTGGAGCTTGATACGAGTCTTGCATTTGGTACAGCTAAAAACGTACAAATTGGGTCATCACCAGGTGGTACAGAGGTACCATCACCTAAAACTACAGTCAATACACGCAATACAGCACAGTCATCATCATCTATACTTTCTACGCGGAAAATTGGAGATTGGCAGCTAGTAAGGCTTGCAGATGGTGCAAAGGCTTCAAAAGGTGTTCCAGCTTTTGTGTATAAAATAAAAGGACGTGTATTTGCTACTGATGCATTGTTATGTGCACCTAAAAATGGAACTTCGCAACCAGATCCACATGTTGTCGTGGCACATTCTTGTAATTCATGTATAAAACGAACGACATTTGATACACAATTGAAATCAAAATCATGTTGATTATCTTCGTTACAATTGCAGCTCATTATGTTCACTCCTTATCGTGAGTTCTGACATACACTATTACAATATGAATGGGATATGGTTGATATTACGTTAATTCTTATGATGAAAACAGGGAATTTATATAGTAGGGATGTACATAATGCAATATGAAAAAAAGACATCCTTATTTAGTGGATGTCTTTTCAGGTAAATCTTTTCGCGCAGTATATAAAAAACGAGAGATATCTAATTTTTTTCCTCTGAAAAATTGTGGAGAGGAAATGTAAAGTTCTTCTTTCGCACGTGTAATTGCGACATAAAGTAATCGACGTTCTTCTTCTAAAGCTTCAGAAGTCTCTGTAACACGATCATTGGCATCTTTTAAAGAAGAAGTATGGGGGAGAATACCATCGCTCGCTCCAAGTAAAAAGACGCATGGAAATTCAAGACCTTTTGCGTTATGAATAGACATAAGCGAAACAGCATTTTTTTCCGGCATTGTTTTTAATGCTTCCATTTCTTTTTGACCTTGAATTGCTTCATCAATAAATTGTAAGTATGCTGGAATATCGGTGAAACGAGTTGCAGACTCCATTAATTCTTCTAACATTTCTTCTTGTATATCTTTATGCATCGTAAAGGAAGAGCGATCATTACTTTGTAAGTACTCTAAATACTTTCCTTTACCATGAATAATTTCTTTTAATGCTTTTTTCGGTTCTAATTCTTTTATAAATTTAATAAAATCGATACGCTCATTTACCTTTTTCACTTGAAAAGGTTTTAAGCTCGGATTTAATAATAAGAAATGAAGAAGAGAAGGGAAACGGCCCTCACCATATTTCCATTGTTCACGCTCAATAAATGAAATACAATCATCACGCCCAATATACATCGTTGGTAATATATTGGAAAGTGATTCTAATCGAAACGGTTCAATCACGAGTCTTAAATGATCTAATACAGGCTTAATTAAAGAATGTTCATAAAATGATTGACTCGCCCCGTGCTTAATAAACGGGATTTTGTGAATGGTAAGCTGATCAAGTAAAGAACGGCTTACAGAATGTGTGCGGTACAGTAAACAAAAATCTTTAAAGTTACGTTCGCCGCTATCTACTTTTTCTTGAATGAGCTGCAAAATTTGATTTGCTTCATCAAGAGTCGTAGCAGGTCTTGCGTAAAAAGGTTGTACACCTTCTTCGCGCACAGAATATAGCTCTTTATCAAAACGTTCTTGATTTAGTTTGATAACTTCATTTCCAAGTCCGACGATAAAAGGATTGGATCGATAATTTGTATTCAGTGCGATAATCGTAGTGTTATCAAATTCTTTTGGAAAAGATAAAATAATTTGGTGACTTGCTCCTCGCCAACCGTATATCGCCTGGTCGTCATCACCTGCGATAAATAAATTATTTCTTGGCGTGGCTAACAATTTTACAATTTCATATTGTGCATACGATGTATCTTGGAACTCATCTACTTCAATATAGTGGAAACGTTGTTGTAATTGGGTAAGTAAAGGAGCGTTATTTTCTAACATATAATACGTTTCTAATAAGATGTCATCGAAATCAATATAATTATATCGTTGTTTCACTTCTTCAAAACGCTCGTATACTTCTTTAAATTCTTGTTCAACGGGTGTTTTTGCTTTTACATCTTTCGGACGATTCAATTTGTTTTTCTCAAGTGAAATCATAGCGAGCATCGTTTCAGCATCATAATCGTCTTTTAAGCGTAACTCTTTTAAAATTTTCTTTATCATAATTTGCTTATGTTTTTCATTTGCTAAAATTTGCTGATTATATCCTTGACTACGAAGCAATTTTAAAAAGACAGAGTGGAATGTACCAGCAACAACGTAGCTACTTGCAGCACGATTCATACCTGGTAAATTCGCTACACGATTTCGGATTTCTTCAGCTGCTTTTTGTGTAAATGTAAGCAATAAAATATTGCGCGGATGAACTTGTTTTACATTTACTAAATAACCTACGCGAGTTGTTAAAACAGACGTTTTCCCGCTTCCAGCACCAGCTAATGTAAGGACAGGGCCTTCTGTCGTTCGCACGGCTTCTAATTGTTTTTCATTTAAAAATACATTTTGTTGCTCGAGCGCGCGGAAATACGCTGCATCCGCATCTTCTTCCATAATTAAATGGGTAGATGTTTTCGGAATATGATATGTTGCACGCGGAATATCAGCGTGCGTTAATGATTTTTGTGAAAATTTTTCTTGTGTCATATATTCACCTTCAAAACTATAGCATCAACATTTAACTTTAGCGGAAGAAAAAGAAAATAGCAATGTAAAAAACAGGAGGGGATACCTCCTGTTTTCAAATTACAATTCTTTTATCATAACGATGTGAGGAATATTTGCTTCCATGAATACATCAGAATTTGTTACATATCCAAGTTTCTTATAGAAATCTTCAGCATGTGTTTGGGCGTGCAGCTTTAATTTTGGTAGCGAGTTTTCCTTCGCATACGCTTCAAGTGCATCCATAACAATTTTTCCAATGCCTTTTTTACGATGGGAAGCCAGTACGCAAATGCGTTCCATTTTTCCTATTCCATCCAGTATGCGAAAACGACCAGCGCCAACTGGAACATCATTATCATATATAACAACGTGTGTTGAAGCTTCTTCAAACTCATCATACTCTTCTGCAGCAGAAACTTGTTGTTCATTCACAAATACTTGCTTACGTACAGAGAATGCGTCTCTTAGTTGTTCGTCCGTTTGTACGATCTGTGCGTGCAAATTAGTTGTGCCCCTTTCCAAGGTGGAATGTTTCGTGTACAGTCCATGTTCCATTTTCTAATTGATATAGAAGATGGAAGCGATCAATTGGTTGTTCATAATAGAAATCTTTCATACGTAATCGACCTAATACATCAGCATGCTCTGCATCTGATAAGCCTTGTCCGATTGTTAAATGAGGTACGAAAGCATATTCGCGTTCTTGTGTAAAGAATTCACTATGCATTTCTTCATTTAAGAAAGTAAGTTCAGGTGTTTTTTCTACTTTAAAATAAAGAACATTATTAACAGGTGCGAATGAACCAACTTTTCCGACGTGAAGGGTGAAAGGGTTCGTTTTACTTGCGATTGTATGTAACTCGTTTACAATCGATTCTAAGTGTTCATCTTGCGTCTCAAAGGGTGTTTTCAATGTAATGTGTGGCGGAACTAATGCGTAGTGCGGATCATAACGTTTACGCAATCCGTTCGCTTTATCTTGAATCATTTTAGATGGAAAAATTACAATGCCTAATTTCATGTTCCAATTCCTCCCTTTGTAAGTCTAGTTAGATTTTGAGAAAAACAAATCTCTCTGTCTATTATATCAAATTATTCTGAATACTGCTCTCTGTTATTTCATTGATAGAATATGAGAGAAAGCTTTCGGTAAATCAGTTTGCCAATATTTCCACGTATGGTTACCTTCAAACTCCTCGTAATGCGTGTTGAAATTCCTATCTGTCAGAAGCGTATTAAGCTCACGGTTCGGCCCTACGAAATCAGATACTTGTCCATCGGTGCGCTGTACAGCTGTTTCTTCTGTCCCAATGATGTGATAAAGGTCTAGCGCCTCCGGATTTTTGAAGTCTTTTGCTAAGTTCATCACTGTTTCATCCACAAATGGTGATTGCATAACGACTTTACCGAATGTATGCGGATACATAAGTGCAGTCATGAAGGAAACTGTTCCGCCAAGAGAATCACCAATTAACACACGACCTTTTCCCATTTGGTACGTTGGATAATTTTCATCGATATATGGTGCAAGCTCATGAGCAAGGAAACGAATATACGCAGCGTTTTTCACGTCATTTGGGAAATATTTTTCTTTACGATCGTGTACATTTTTATATGGAATACCGACAATAATTGTACGGTCAATTTCTTCAGTTTCACGAAGGCGCTCAATTACACGGTGCGCTTTACCAAGCTGAAAATAATCTCTACCATCTTGTGCAATTACAACTGTATGTTTGTGCAGTGGTGTGTAATTTACCGGTAAGTAAACGAGAAGTGTAACATCTTCTTGAAGTGATGCACTATAAAATGAAATTTCTTCAATTCTCCCGATTGTTTGATTCATGTAGATCCCCCTAAATAAAAATTTACTGTAATGATTGTAAGAGCGACGCTTGTAGTGAAAAAGCAAGAAATATTCACTAATAGGTGCTTTCGTTTCTATTTTACCATAATGGTACGAAGAATCTAAAAAATTAGTATTTAAGTTATGAAAGAAAACGGATATAATGAAGTGGGATTTTTGACAGGTGAGAGGGGAGACGGAATTTGAAACAAGAAAGATCAATCGCACTACCGTTAGCCATTTCCATTATAGCCATTTCATTCGCAGCAGTTTTTGTAAAGATGTCCTCAGCACCATCTTCCATATTAAGTATGTACCGATTATGGATTATCGTACTTATTATGCTGCCTATCGTTTGGAAGAAGCGGGAAGAATTTAGTAAGATTCAACTAAAAGATTGGGGATTTTTAATTGGATCTGGTTTCTTTTTAGCACTTCATTTTCTATTATGGTTTGAATCTTTAAAGCATACGACAGTTGCTAGTTCGACGATTATTTTAGCGCTTCAACCAATCGTATCTTTAGTTGGAGGTTTTTTCTTATTTAAAGAAAGAACAACATACTCAGCTATTGCAACAATGGGAATTGCGATATTAGGCGTAATGTGTATTGGTTGGGGAGATTTAGGGCTAAGTGAACAAGCAATTTATGGAGATATATTATCCTTTTTAAGTGTAATAGCGGTTGTCGGTTATTTATTTATCGGGCAAACGACAGTAAAGAAAGTATCACACTGGATTTACAGCTTTACAGTTTTTGCATTCGCAGGTATTTTTATGGGGATTTATAATATAGTGTTGCAAGTGCCTTTTACAGGTTATACGAAGTGGGATTGGACCGTTTTTCTTTTACTTGCGGTTGTTCCGACAGTGTCACACGTCATTAATAATTGGTTATTAAACTACGTAAATGCAACAACAATTTCAATGAGTATTTTAGGAGAACCCGTTGGAGCATCTATACTAGCGTTCTTCTTACTCGGTGAAAGACTAAATGTAATGCAAATTATCGGTAGCATGCTCGTATTGTTTGGTGTATCTGTTTTCTTACTACAGCAACAAAAACGAACAGCAAAAAATGTAGTAAACGAGCCGGCGTATACACAGGAATTATAATGTTAGAGGAGAAAAGAGAAGTTGTGATACTTCTCTTTTTGTTTTATAGAAATACAGAGGAAGAAGGGGGAGGAAAATGGAAGAAATATTAAAGCAGTATATGCAGAAACTTACAACACTAAGTGAAGAAGAGCAGCACATGGTCCTCAGTGAATTACAAATTGAAAAATATAAAAAAAGAACAGTGCTCCTAAGGCAAGGAGATGTCCCTTCGAAATGTTATTTTGTATTAAAGGGATGCATTAGGCAACATTGTATAGATGAAACAGGGAAAGAGGTTACATCAAATTTTTATACAGAAGAACAAGCAATCGTAAATTTTAATCATCATAAACAAGATAAATCATCCCCGCATACGTTAACGTGTTTAGAAGATTGCCTAGTTGTAGTTGGCGACCTGCATAGTGAAAAGGACATGTATAAGAAATATTCACAATTAGAAGAAATGACACGGCAAATGATTGAATATAACTTCGGTGAGGTACAAGAAGAACTTTCCTTATTTATTGCATCGACACCAGAAGAGCGCTACAAATCATTATTACAAAAACGACCTCATTTAATCAATCGTGTTCCTCAATATCAATTGGCAAGTTATCTAGGTATTACGCCAGAATCATTAAGCAGAATTAAGAAAAGACTCAAACAGTAGCGTTTTTTCCACCTTTAATCAATAGCCATATACTAAATCCGAGTTCACCTGCAATCATTGGCAATTGGAACAGTGTTTGTATGATTGAAATCACCGTATCATATTGTGAAAACATCGTATTCATGACGTGAATGACGATATAACCGATAGACGCGAAGAATAGTAGTATACTAATCCATTTCGGTATATGTTTAGATAGAAAAGCTACATAACCTAAAACGAAAAGATGTAAACCGAAAATGATTAGCCCTACAGACCAAATGTATTCGAATGCACTGAGAGACAACATCACATATGTTTCTGGATTCGCAATCGTACTTTTTGAAAGTAGCAATGCCAATATTAGATTGAATATGGCGATTCTAAGTATCGCTGTATACATAAGACGAAGCAAGGTAGCTAGTAATGAGAGGCTAGTATGAATCGGTTTTAGAAAGAAATAAAGAGCCCATGCGGCGATAATATCAGTAATGAAAATGATAATCCAACCGAAGATTTCCGCTTTGAAAAGTGAATGTGAAGTTTGGATATTATGGAATGTTGCGCTTGCATCTTCTTGTACAACGAGATTTCCATGAACAAAGCCGTAAGAAAAAAATGCAATGAATGCCATAACAAGAAGAGAAAAGCCAGCAAATAAGGCATACTTTCGTTCAGTCATAATACGTCCTCCTATTCTAATGTTGTTTTCATTGTAAAAGGGAAGAGGAGGAGAATCATTGACTTAAATCAAGAGAGGGGAAGTGTAATGGAATTTCCATCAAAAAAAGATGTATGGTTATATCCGATTTTTTTCGTTGTCATTGGAGCGTGTTTTGCTCCCTTATTTGCAGGGAGAGAGTATTTTCTTTTATTTTTTACAATTCCATTAGCCATATTATTTATTTGGAGTTGGTTTTCGACAAGATATATCGTCGGAGAAGAAACAATTACGATTAAATCCGGTTTCGTTAAAAAGCGCATATTTATACGAGATATAAAACAAATTTCAAATACGAAAAATCCAGTAGCAGCTCATGCCTTATCATTTGATCGACTTGAAATTATTTATGGATCACATCAAACAGAAATTATTTCTCCTAAAGCTAAAGAGCAATTCATCAATCTCGTTACAAGTAAAAATTCATACATTGAAACAAAGTAAAAGAGTGGCTACGTAGCCACTCTTTTACTTTGGATTT
>NZ_MACF01000086.1 GCF_001884045.1 Bacillus mobilis
TGCATAGGTCACGGAACTTTCCTTCAGCAGTTGTGACAATTACGACTGCTCTTCCGGCACTTTTTCCAGTAATTGTTACCGTATCACCTTTTGGATACATTGTGATAACATCAGCATTCATATTTGTCCAAATAAGTTCTGTATTCGTTGCTTGCACTGGCAAAACAGAAGCTGATAACTCAGTGCTTTGTCCAGTTCTTACTTTCAACTTATTTTTTTCCATATGAACACCAATGACTGAAATAACAGAAGGAGCAATTGTAATTTTGGGTGGATTAGGTTGTATGTTTAAACAAGACGCAGAAGTATTTGTGATAGGTGAAAATTTTCGTGTTTGTTGTTGCTGGAAAGCTGCTAACATGTTGGAGTCCCCTTTCTGTATAAGTGCTGATAGTACTACTATAAAGGAGTAGTGTTATGTTTAATTTAACGAAACATAAAGAAATTGTTAAATTCGAGCAGAAGATTGTCGAACTTTGATATAAAGAAAGCTCTGCTGTTACGATAGCAGAGCTGTTCCTTTATAGATTATGACTATGTTGTTTTTCGAAATCCTCAAATTGCTCTTCAACTTCTTTTGAAGGTTGTGTTAGTAAACTAACAATTACGATTACTAGTAAACTAATAGTGAAACCAGGAATCATTTCATATAAGAATTCTTTTAAGAATTCGAATTGAGTCCAAATAATTACTGTAGCGGCACCAGAAATCATACCAGCAAGTGCGCCCCACTTCGTCATACGTTTCCAATATAAGCTTAATAAAATAGCAGGTCCGAATGAAGAACCAAATCCAGCCCAAGCGTATCCAACAAGAGCTAAAATCGTATCATTTTGTTTAAACGCTAAAGCGCACCCAACTAATGCAATAACAAGTACAGCCATACGACCGACGAATACAAGTTCTTTATCAGAAGCAGAACGTTTAAAGAATGTACGATATAAATCTTCTGTTATAGCACTAGAAGTAACAAGTAATTGAGATGAAATTGTACTCATAATAGCTGCTAAAATAGCTGCTAATAAAAATCCAGTAATAAGTGGATGGAATAAAATCTTTCCAAGCTCAAGGAAAATTGTTTCTGGGTTAGATAATGTTAACTCTTGTTGTGAGTAGTAAGCAATACCGATCAGGCCAGTAAACATAGCTCCGACAACAGAGAAAATCATCCAGCTCATACCAATTCTTCGTGCGCTTTTAATCTCTTTTACAGAAGAAATCGCCATAAAGCGTACGATAATATGAGGTTGTCCAACATAACCAAGGCCCCATGCAAATAAAGAAATAATCCCTAAGGTAGAGGCACCTTTAAAAATATCTAAACGTGTTGGATCTACAGCTTGAATTGTATCAAATGCAGGTCCAAGTCCGTTCGAATTCATAATTGTTACGATAGGAACAAGAATAAGAGCAACTACCATAATGATTCCTTGCACGAAGTCTGTCCAACTTACTGCTAAGAAACCACCAAATAATGTGTAAGCGACAACAACGCCTGCAACAATGAATAATCCAACGTGGTAGTTCATACCAAATGAATTTTCAAATAATACAGCGCCTGAAACTAATCCTGAAGCTACATAAAAAGTAAAGAAAATCATAATAACAAGTCCGGATACTAAGCGTAGCATGTGAGATTTGTCTTGGAAGCGGTGTTCCAAAAATTCTGGGATAGTAATAGAGTTGTTTGCAATTTCAGAGTAGGTACGTAAGCGAGGAGCGACATAAAGCCAGTTTGCGTATGCGCCTAGTGTTAGGCCGATCGCAATCCAACTACTACTTAATCCAACGCTAAACATTGCACCGGGTAATCCCATTAAAAGCCAACCACTCATATCGGATGCTCCAGCACTTAATGCTGTTACTGCGGGGCCTAGTGTACGCCCGCCAAGCATATAATCTGTTAAGTTGGACGTTCGTTTATAGGCGAAATAGCCAATTACTAACATCCCGAGCATGTAAATAGAGATAGAAGTTAAAGTTAACATCTGCGTACTCATGAAGTTCCCCTTCCTTTTGTCATGTCTATTGATGCGTTATGCATATTTATAATCTATCATGATTATTCTGAAAAATCCATACAGAAATACGAATTTTCAGAAATGTAAGCGTTTTTTTGACATCATTTTACTTTTTTAATATATAATATTCATGCAAAAAACCTTATTTTTAATAGAGTATTTATTATATTTACATAAAAAGAGGTTGTTTTGTCAATATAATATTGAAAGAAGAGAAAAATAAAATTCTTTTAAAAGTATTGACTTATGAAAAAAGTTAGGTCTATAATGAGTGCAACTTAAAAAAATGCAAGCGTTGATGAAGAAGAGTACACATGATGAACATGTCAGAGAGCTGATGGTTGGTGCGAATCAGTATGGGATTGATGTGGAATGGGCTTCGGAGCTTCCAAACCGAAACGAAAGAAGTAGGCTTTGGCGACATGATCTCATCGATACAAGAGACACGTATTGTTTTTGATACGGTAAAGTGCGTTACATTTGTAACGAATTAAGGTGGCACCACGGGAGTACCCGTCCTTTCTATAGGATGAGTACTCCCTTTTTGTGTACAAAAAATTAAATAAATGAAATCGTTGAAGTAAGAAGAGTACGTATATTGGAGACGTTACAGAGAGCCGGGGATAGGTGGGAGCCCGGTGCGGTGCCATATACGGAATGGGCTTACGAGAGGTAGGCTGAACAATTATTTTCAGTAGGCAACCCGGGTTCCGCCGTTACAAGGATAAGGTATATATTTTGTACCTGAACAAAGCGGGATGCTTTTGTGTCCAACATGAGGTGGTACCACGGTAAATTTATCGTCCTCTACATATTTTCGATATGTAGAGGACTTTTTTATTTTTCAGGGTGAGGTGAAGGACATGATGACGAAAGAAGAATTTATGAAACGAAAAAGAGAAGAAAAAACATTTTTAGTAATTACCGAAGAAGAAGGAGATAGCATTACGCCAATTTCTTTATATAGACGTATGAAGGGAAAGAAAAAGTTTTTATTAGAAAGCTCCCAGCTTCATCAAGATAAAGGACGCTATTCTTACTTAGGTTGTAATCCATATGGCGAAGTGAAAAGTGTTGGTACGGAAGTAGAACGAACGATTTACGGCCGGGCAGAAAAGCTGCAAGGTAACGTACTACAAGTTTTAGAAAAAGAAACCCGGTCAGCTCAAGTAGACAGTCCATTCCCGTTTTGCGGAGGAGCAGTTGGTTATATTGGCTATGACGTCATTCGGCAGTATGAAAACATTGGCGCAGATTTACACGATCCATTAAATATTCCAGAGGTACACCTTTTACTGTACCGTGAGTTTATCGTGTATGATCACTTACGCCAAAAATTATCCTTTGTATATGTATGCAGGGAAGACGATTCTCCTTCTTATGAAGAAGTATATGAAAGATTGCAAGTATACAAAGAGGAAGTGCTGAGGGGAGAAGAAGCGGAAGTAACTGAAATAAGATCAACATTATCATTCACTTCTTCTATAACAGAAAAAGAATTTTGCGCGATGGTAGAAACGGCGAAAGAATACATTCGAGCCGGAGACATATTCCAAGTCGTATTATCTCAGCGTTTGCAAAGTGAATGTATTGGTGATCCTTTCGCCTTATACCGAAAACTTCGAATTGCAAATCCGTCACCATATATGTTCTATATCGATTTTCAAGATTATGTTGTACTCGGTTCTTCGCCGGAAAGTTTGTTATCGGTAAGAGAGGATAAAGTGATGACGAACCCAATTGCGGGTACGAGGCCGAGAGGGAAAACGAAGCAGGAAGATGCGGAAATTGAAAAAGAACTGTTAGAAAATGAGAAAGAACGAGCGGAGCATATGATGCTTGTGGATCTTGGAAGAAATGATATAGGAAGAGTGAGTGAAATTGGCTCAGTTACGATAGATAAATATATGAAAGTAGAGAAATACTCCCACGTCATGCACATTGTATCTGAAGTTTACGGAACATTGCGAAAACCGATGAGTGGATTTGATGCATTAGCGTATTGTCTACCAGCAGGAACAGTGTCAGGCGCTCCGAAAATTAGAGCGATGGAAATTATAAATGGGCTAGAGAATGAAAAAAGAAATGTGTACGCGGGTGCAGTTGGATACGTTAGTTTTTCAGGGAATCTTGATATGGCGCTTGCGATTCGAACGATGGTCGTCAAGGATGAGAAAGCATACGTTCAGGCAGGAGCGGGAATTGTTTATGATTCAGACCCAGTAGCTGAATATGAAGAAACGTTAAATAAAGCGAGAGCACTATTGGAGGTAATGAAATGATTGTACTAATTGATAATTATGATTCATTCACATATAACTTGTATCAACTGTTAGGTGAATATGAAGAAGATATTGTTGTCGTAAGGAATGATCAAATAACGATAGAACAGTTAGAAGGGATGAATCCAACAGGAATTGTGCTTTCACCAGGACCAGGAAAACCAGAGGATGCTGGTATTTGTATCGAAGTGATTCGTCATTTTTATAAGAACGTTCCCATATTAGGTATTTGCCTTGGCCATCAGGCGATTATATCAGCATTTGGAGGAGAAATTGTTCGAGCGGATCGCATTAAACACGGAAAAACCTCTCGTGTGAAACATAACGGAACGTCAATTTTTTCATACGTTACCCAGCCGTTAACAGCGATGCGCTACCATTCCCTTGTTGCAGCGCAAACGAATTTGCCACAGTGTTTTGACATACTAGCGACAGCGATGGATGACGGAGAAATTATGGCAGTTCGTCACAATTATTATCCGCTATTTGGATTACAGTTTCATCCGGAATCAATCGCAACAGAAGAAGGCGGAAAGTTAATACGTGCCTTTTTAGGCGAAGTGAAAGAGGAGGAAAGAGTATGAATAACTATCTTCGTAAATTAGTGGAGGGACAACATTTAACAGAAGAGGAAATGTATAGAGCAGGGCTTCTTTTATTAAATGAAAACATATTGGAAAGTGAAATTGCAGCGTTCTTAGTCTTACTGAAAGCGAAAGGCGAAACGGCAGGAGAAATATACGGCCTCGTTCGAGCTCTTCGTGAAAAGGCATTACCGTTTTCGAACCATATACAAGGAGCGATGGACAATTGCGGGACAGGTGGTGACGGTGCCCAAACATTTAATATTAGTACAACATCGGCATTTGTACTAGCAGGAGCTGGCGTAAAAGTTGCAAAACACGGTAACCGAGCTGTTTCTAGTAAAACAGGAAGTGCAGATTTATTAGAAGAACTCGGTGTAAATATTAGCAGTACGCCAAACGAAATTGATTATTTATTAGAGCATGTCGGGATCGCATTTTTATTCGCACCAGCGATGCATCCAGCATTAAGGCGCATTATGAAAATAAGAAAAGAATTAAATGTGCCGACGATTTTTAACTTAATTGGTCCTTTAACAAATCCGGTGAATTTAGAAACACAATTTGTCGGCATTTATAAACGAGATATGTTACTACCAGTTGCGCAAGTATTACAGAAACTAGGAAGAAAACAAGCACTTGTCGTAAATGGAAGTGGATTTTTAGATGAAGCATCATTGCAAGGAGAAAATCATGTTGTCATTTTAAAAGATAATGAAATAGTAGAAACGAGTATTGAACCTGAGAAATATGGTTTCTCAATAGTGAAAAACGAAGAGATTAGAGGCGGAGATTCGAAAGAAAATGCAAAGATTACGCTCGGGGTGTTAAGCGGAGAAAAGAGTGTTTACCGCGATACTGTTTTATTCAATACAGGTCTAGCTCTTTTCGCAAATGGAAAAGCAGAAACGATTGAAGAAGGAATTACACTAGCGGCACATAGTATTGACTCAGGAAAAGCATTAGCCAAACTAAACTTATTAATTGCAGCAAGTCATGAAAAATTAGAAAGGGTGAATTAAAGTGGGGACGATTTTAGACAAAATTGTAGACCAAAAGAAAAAGGAAGTTGCGACATTATATGAAACATATACACCATTAAAAGAAAGTAGAAAGACACATTCACTTGTAGAAGCATTACAGCAGTTTACTGTCATTGCAGAAGTAAAGCGAGCATCACCATCAAAAGGAGATATCAATTTACACGTTGATGTACGAAAACAAGTAAAAACATATGATGACTGCGGCGCAGGAGCAGTTTCTGTTTTAACAGAGGGTCAATTTTTTAAAGGGTCGTTTCATGATTTACAAACGGCAAGAGCAGAAAGTAACATTCCGCTTTTATGCAAAGATTTCATAATCGATACGATTCAAATTGATAGAGCGTATGAAGCTGGTGCAGATATTATTTTACTAATCGTAGCGGCGTTAACGAAAGAGAAGTTAAAAGAGTTGTACAGCTACGTACTAGAAAAAGGATTAGAAGCAATTGTTGAAGTTCATGATGAACAGGAATTAGAAATTGCGATCCAATTAAACCCGCACGTTATCGGTATTAACAACCGTAATTTAAAAACATTCGAAGTCGATTTAAGCCAAACAGAAAAGCTTGGAAAACGATTAAACGAGGAGAAATTACTTTGGATTAGTGAAAGCGGGATTCATTCAAAAGAAGATATTATTCGCGTCAAACGAGCTGGAGCGAAAGGTGTATTAGTTGGAGAAGCACTTATGACATCATCTTCTATTCGTACCTTTTTTGAAGATTGTAAGGTGAATATATGAAAGTGAAAATTTGCGGCATCACTGATGTTGAAACAGCAAAACGTGCTTGTGAATACGGAGCTGATGCACTCGGATTTGTTTTTGCAGAAAGTAAGCGGAAAATTACCCCGGGGCTAGCGAAAGAAATCATTCAGGAGATTCCGGCGGACATATTAAAAATCGGTGTTTTCGTAAATGAATCAGTAGAAGAGATCCAGAAAATTGCAGATGAATGCGGGTTAACGCATGTGCAACTACATGGGGATGAAGAGAATCATCAAATTAGAAGATTGAATATTCCGTCTATAAAGTCGCTCGGAGTAACTTCAGAAGACGATATGAAAAACGCTCAAGCATATGAAACGGATTATATATTGTTTGATAGCCCGAAAGAAAAGTTTCACGGAGGAAATGGAAAGAAATTTTCATGGGCACTACTTGCGCATATGCCAAAAGAGTTGCGGGAGAAAACGATATTAGCTGGTGGATTAAACGCTCTTAATATAGAAGAAGCGATTCGAACTATTCAGCCGTACATGGTCGATGTAAGTAGCGGAGTAGAGACAGAAGGAAAGAAAGATCTAAAGAAAATAAAACAATTTATCATAAAAGCGAAGGAGTGTTCCAAATGAACTACGCATATCCAGATGAAAAAGGTCACTACGGTATATACGGAGGACGATACGTTCCAGAAACGTTAATGCAATCTGTATTAGAACTAGAAGAAGCATATAAAGAAGCGGTGCAAGATGAAGCGTTTCAAAAGGAATTAAATCATTATTTAACAACGTACGTCGGAAGAGAAACACCGCTTTATTTCGCTGAAAATATGACGAAGTATTGCGGCGGTGCAAAGATTTATTTAAAACGTGAAGATTTGAACCATACAGGAGCTCATAAAATTAACAATACAATCGGTCAGGCACTACTTGCAGTACGAATGGGCAAGAAAAAAGTTGTCGCTGAAACAGGGGCTGGACAACACGGAGTGGCGACCGCTACTGTATGTGCCCTACTCGGATTAGAATGCATCATCTTTATGGGAGAAGAAGATGTGAGACGTCAAAAATTAAATGTGTTCCGAATGGAATTACTCGGAGCGAAAGTAGAAAGTGTAGCAGCAGGTAGCGGCACATTAAAAGATGCGGTGAACGAGGCGCTTCGTTACTGGGTTTCACATGTGCATGATACGCACTATATTATGGGATCTGTTCTCGGGCCACATCCATTCCCGCAAATTGTCCGTGATTTCCAAAGCGTAATTGGAAATGAAACGAAAAAACAATATGAAGCGTTAGAAGGGAAATTGCCAGAAGCAGTCGTTGCCTGTATTGGCGGTGGTAGTAATGCGATGGGCATGTTTTATCCGTTCGTACACGATGAAGAAGTCGCTCTTTACGGCGTAGAAGCAGCTGGAAAAGGCGTTCATACAGAAAAGCACGCAGCAACTTTAACGAAAGGAAGCGTTGGTGTTTTACACGGATCGATGATGTACCTTCTGCAAAATGAAGAAGGACAAATTCAAGAAGCGCATTCTATTTCAGCAGGACTTGATTACCCGGGTGTTGGCCCAGAACATAGCTTGCTAAAAGATATTGGCCGTGTTTCTTATCACTCCATTACTGATGATGAAGCGTTAGAAGCATTTCAATTGTTAACGAAAAAAGAAGGGATTATTCCGGCTTTAGAAAGCTCGCACGCTGTCGCATATGCATTAAAATTAGCGCCACAAATGAAGAAAGAAGAAGGACTTGTCATTTGTTTATCTGGCCGCGGTGATAAAGATGTAGAGAGTATAAAACGTTATATGGAAGAGGTGTAAAAAATGGGAGTAGAAAAAATTACAGCAGCGTTTGAAAATGGTAAGAAAGCATTTATTCCGTACGTAATGGGCGGAGATGGTGGCCTTGAAAAATTAAAAGAAAGAATTTGTTTTTTAGACGAAGCAGGAGCAAGCATCGTTGAAATCGGTATTCCGTTTTCAGATCCAGTCGCAGACGGTCCAACGATTCAAAGAGCAGGGAAACGAGCGCTAGATAGCGGTGTAACAGTAAAAGGCATTTTTCAAGCATTAATAGAGGTAAGGAAAGAAGTACAAATTCCATTCGTACTCATGACATATTTAAATCCAGTACTCGCATTCGGAAAAGAACGATTCATCGAAAACTGTATAGAAGCAGGGGTAGACGGTATGATTGTTCCGGATTTACCGTATGAAGAACAAAATATTATTGCCCCGTTACTTAGAGAGGCAAACATTGCGCTAATTCCACTCGTTACAGTAACGAGCCCAATTGAGCGAATCGAAAAAATTACGAGTGAATCAGAAGGATTCGTCTACGCCGTTACAGTAGCGGGCGTAACAGGAGTACGTCAAAACTTTAAAGGTGAGATTCATAGTTACTTAGAAAAAGTAAAATCCCATACACATTTACCGGTCGTGGCAGGGTTCGGTATTTCAACAAAGGAACATGTAGAAGAAATGATTACAATATGTGATGGAGTTGTCGTTGGAAGTAAAGTCATTGAGCTGTTAGAAAATGAAAAGCGAGAAGAAATATGTGAATTAATACAGGCAACAAAACAAAAAGAAGAGGCATAAGTCTCTTCTTTTTGTTTTGCGTAAAAAATGTTAAAATATACAGAAAATACATATAATTTAGAGGGTGAGAAAGCATGCTAAGACGAAAACTACTATATCTTCTTTTAACTGTACCACTATACGCTTGGCTCATTAGCATGACAAAAATAGAGTTGATGGCTCTATTTTTAGGATATGTATTCATCTTTTCCAGCTTAAATCGCATTCAAGAGCAATCTATTTTAGAAATATGTATATTTTCGATTAGTATAGAACTATTTAGTATCGTTTCGATTGTATTATTAAATGAATTATTTCTCTGGATCCATTCATTTGAATTAATGAAATTTGGAAATGTTGTATTGCAAGTAATATGTGTTTATATTGTGTTTGTTGTGTTAGACAAAATAGTCGGACAGCAGAGCGTTTTTCAGGATAAAAGAAAATGGGAGTGAAAGGAGTCATTTGGCTCCTTTTTTAAATCTGTTGTAAAAACAATTGAAAATTATGACATCTGTTATATAATAGTTAAAAATTGTATTTTTAATGAAAAGAGATGATAACATGGCCATATTGTTGGCACTTATCCCAATTATGATGATTTTCATTTGTTTATTTTTATTTAAACAAACGTCATTACGGTCCTCTTTAATTGCTTACGTTGTGTCTGTTGGAATCGTTTTACTCTCGCCAACGTTTCAACTAGGGATAAGTGAAACTGTGCACGCAACGATTAAAGGTTGGTTAATTTGTTTTATTGTCGGGTACGTGTTGTTTTTCGGTATTTTTTTATTTCACCTCATGAACAAAATGGGGTACATCGATCAAGTAGCGCGTTTTTTAGAAGAAGTGACGCGCGATCGTTTATTACAAATGCTTCTTATGTGTTTTGGTATTTGTCCGCTAATCGAATCAGTAAGTGGATTCGGAATTGGTTTCATGGTTGCAGCACCTATCTTTCTATCATTAGGCTATAAACCGTTTCAAGCTGTACTACTTTCATTTATTGGTTTACTAGCTAGTTCATGGGGCGCGATGGCGACTGGTACGATTATCGGTTCGCAGCTTATAAATATGCCGCTTACAACACTTGGCACAAATACGGCACTAATAAGCATCCCGATGTTTGCTTATTTCGTCATTCTTTCTTTACATGTTGTTGGTGGCTGGCAGGCCGTTATGGAAAAGTGGAAAGAAGGATTCGGTTTCTTTCTATTATTCTCTCTCGGAATCTATCTTTCTAACGCATACGTAAGTGTTGAACTAGCAGGTATATTAAGTTCTATCGTTACAATTACATTTGGCTTTCTTATCATTAAATTAAAAGGAAAAAGTGAGCAAAATGTAATGACAGAACATGCTGCGGCAACGGAAAGAGAAGTATCTATCATAAAAATTATTAGCCCTTATCTATTCCTAACAGTTTGTATTTTACTTTCTCGCCTCGTTCCTGCTTTACATGACTTGTTCAGATCATATGCCGTTCTTGATTTGAAATCATACTCTTACAAGCTAGAGCTACTATATTCACCAGGATTTTGGCTCGGTATGACTTGCTTATTTACTATTATTTTCTTCCGCATTCCATCTCATATTATTAAACAATCACTCTCGCAAACGATAAAGCAATGGATTCCATTTGCAATTACGACGACGATGTTTATCGCTATTTCAGAACTAATGGGTGCATCTGGCATGCATTCATTACTGGCAAAAACAGCTGGTGAAACATTCGGTACATTTTTCGTTTTCGTTGCTCCGTTTATCGGTGGAATCGGTGGCTTTTTAACAGGTAGTAACGCAGGATCAAATGCGATGTTTATAAAACTACAAATGCAAACGGCGCAAAACGTAGCACTTCCGTGGCAATACGTCACAACATTGCAAAACACCGCATCATCGGTAGCGACAATCGCTTGCCCGTCAAGGATTACACTTGGCGCTTACTTATGTAACATCCCGTATCGTGAAAATGAACTATTAAAGAAGACGACGTTAATGATCTTTGGTGCGGTGTTGCTTGTAGTGGTGGAGGTTATTGTTTGGTATATGTTGAGAAAATAAGAAATCCTCCTGAGAAAGGAGGATTTTCTTTTTATATGGATAATGCCTTAAGTATGTAAAGCTTCTACTAAATAAATAGGAGATGAAATGTATGCCCTTAAAAAATTACGGCGTGTTAAAAGGCACCGTTATACAATCTAAGATCGGAAAAGGGAAAACTCCTCATTATCAAGTTCATTTACAAGGCGAAGCAGAAGCAAATTACCGTATTGCAATTAACGTAAAGTCGCAAAGTTATCCGTCAGAAGTTTTATATTTTGCGAGTAATGATATTCGGTCAGAGGCGATTCATATTTTACCGACATTACCATTTGGTTTTACAGAAATAAAAAACAATGAACCGAAAGTAGCTTTAGACTACGTAAGAGGTAATGTATTTGATTCCAAGCAAATGATTCCTTTACCTGCTGAAAAAGCAGGTGTTGATAATGACTTAAATGAAAAAATAGAACGGTATATAAAACGAGCGATAGAAGAAAAAGCAATTATATACGCATTCGGTGAAAGATGGGGACCAGAAGAAAATACACCTGATTCTTACTTTCATTTCGAACCAGGAAACGGTATACACGATATTCATATGAATCAAGGAAATGTAGAGAAATGGAAAGGTGATAATGGTATATGGCAAGACGGAGGAATACTCATCCACTTCGAAAAGGAAGAAGAATGGATCGGTATCTTTCTTGCCTTCCAGTCGCAATCATGGTGTACGGATGAAGAGGGACATGCTCGTGTTCCGGTTGAGCATTGTGATTATAAGAGAAATAATTGAGGGGAAGAGCTAGTTCGTAATGAACTAGCTCTTCTGATTAGAATACAATTTGCTGTTAATTTGCATTATTAAATAATAAGGGGAGATAATTTGAATTTTTAATTATTATATTTTAATATAATGTTATATTTATTTAAAAATAAAATGCTAGGAGGAGATTTTTCGTTGGATAAAACTAGGTATTTAGAGATGTTGCAAATGACAAAAGAATTTTTAAAAAAGAATGTTCCTTTTATAACGGTAGGATTTCTTGGTAAGCGTATCATATCTATAATAATCGTTTTAATAACATCAACAGTTGCGTACATTACTGGATATCTGTTCTTATGGGGATATTATTTTGGTGGTGAAAAAGATCAATCGTTATTATCAGTAGCAGTAAATTTTGTCCCAATTGATAATAAGGTAGCTTTCTCGGTAGGGTTTTTTTATATTGTTTTAATTGGAATTATAGTTTTATTCTTAATTTCACTACTTATTGAAAAGCCAACTTTAAATTCGTGGGTTTTAATTATAATAGCAGTGGGATTAGTAAATTTAGCTCTTGTAGGCTTTTTGGCAGATAGTGTAACCTTAGCAAACTATTCTAAAGTGTTATTATTTTGGATACTCCCATTTTTTATGCTGTTTACAATCATATACTATTATGTTTGGGTTAAAGAAGTTAAACTGGCTATTCTAGCTGTTATATATTGTATTTCTTTATATTTTAATTTATTTTTTATTGCACAAAAATACAATTTAATGTGGTTAGAGAAAGTGTTGATTCCTGGTTTTGTTATTTTTATATTTATTATAGGGGTACCACTAGCTATCGTTGTAAAATCCATTGGGAATAAAAAGAAATTACTTTGGTTGAAGATATTTTTATGGTGTATTGCGGGTTTTCCACTAGTGCTAATATTAGCTTGTAAAATGATAGAGAATCTTATTACTACAATAATGATATTAATAGGTTTACTAGTTATATATATATTATTTTTAAAATTTCGAGCTAAATTTAAACAACAGAAGAGTAAAAGAAGTGAAGGGGTTTTATTGATTGAAAAGCCAATTACAGCTTTTTTATATATATTAGCAGTATTTCTTATTTTAGGTGTATTTCTTCCTTATTATTTAATAAAAGGAGGGGATTATATGCATTCCATTATGAAAACAAATGGTTATCAAAAAATAGAATATACATGGGGACAAGAAACAAAACGTATAGAGGGGACTATCATTTCTAACCGAAATGATACATATTACATATCAACAACCGATAGAAAATTAATGATTATAAAAACAAAGGATATCATTATAGGTTCGAATTAATAAGAAGAGGGCGTTCAAAACGAACGCCCTCCTCTTATTTTATAAAACCCAAAACTAACAAGTGTAGAAAGGCAAGAGAACAGCAGTGCAACACTAGAAAACGCAATGAGGTACATATTATACTTCATCACTTTGCCAATGAGCTGGTTACTGTCGAACTGAAACAGTCCTGCGATTATGTTGAATAAAAATAACACGATAAACATGACGATAACGCCGTCTATTGATCCTTTAATATCTGGTTTGCTTAAAGCGATATGTGCAGAAATACAAATGGCGATAAATAAAAATAGCCAAAAGGAAGGATTCAATAAGTTATTCAGTGTAAATAAGCTTTTCAATAATACGAACGTCGACAAGAGCATGTTTTGAATCATTTCTATATTAATAGAAGTAGAAGCAATTGTTTTTTCGAGAGTTGTATTAAATAAGAAATATGAATTTGGTACGAAATAGCGCATTAGAAGGATTAATGCAGTGATACCGGAAATAATAGGACCGATTCCAATGAAGAAGTTCCCAATTCGTTGATATACACTTTTTTGATTGTATTGATGTTGTACGTAGCCTAAAGCACCTTGACTTGTATCTGTTGGGAAAAACTGCGTTGCTACAATTTTATGACGAAATAGTACACACATAATGGCATGTCCAAGTTCGTGAATCGGAACACCAATCCACGCAGTTAAAAGGAATCCTTTTCTTCCGAAAGCTCTCGACCAATACATGCGTGTGAGAGATTCCAAATAGCCTAATAGAAATCCAATTACAATGATAACGCCAATTAAAGAAAATAATTGGATTACGCTTGTAAGGAGTATTTGAAAAATTGAGTTTACCAATTCCATTTCCAGTCATCCAATCTGTTAAGAATGTTATTTGTTCTGTTTCATAATAGCATTATTTTTCAAGATTGCTAGCATATATATTTTCTTTTGAAAGAAGGATTTCATAATCTTTTTCTTGTAGTCATGTTTTATGTCCAAAGTCATATATTGAATTTGTAACACCCTATATGGTATATGCTCAAGGAGGGATGAGAGAATGAAATGTCCGGCGTGTCAGACGGAAAATGCAGCAGAGGCAAAGTTTTGCGGGAATTGTGGACATTCGTTGACGGAGGAAGTAGTAGCGAGTGGTGCACAGGAAGAAGATGAGCAACAAGCACGCGTAGCACAAGTAAAGGAAACTCGACCAAATGAAACGGTAGAGCAAGCGAAGCGGTTTGCGAGTGGCTATTTTCAGTTCTTTAAACATGCTTTCAAAGCACCGACAGCGATTATGAAAAGCGGCAAGGTTGAAGTACGAAATGGAATTGTAAGTCTTGTTCTTATTTGTCTTTTAGGTGCATGTATTTTTTATAGAATGATGAGTGCTGCAGCAACCGTTACGAAAACATTTGCACCAGATATACCTACTCCTACATTCTTTTTGGACTCTGTAACGGTCTTTTTATTTTTATTAATTTTAACTTTATTTGTCGGATTTATTATTTTTGTAAGTGGTAAGATGATGAAATCTTCTTTTTCATTTCTTGAAGTATTCGGCGTATGGGGAACGATAGCAACGCCGGCTATCGCTATATTAGTTCTTACATTTCTTTTTAGTTTTCTATTAATCTTTTTCTTACCGATATTACTATCTGTAGCTACAACTTATATAGGGATTAGTATAACGGTTGCTATATTAAAATTAGACAATGGCGGATTAGATCTTGTGTACACACTTATTATCGCAAATGTTTTAATTGGAATCGCAACATTCATTGTACTTTGGTCTTACATTAGCACGATAATTCAAACCATTACTCAGGGATTAACTGGCCTCTAAAGAAAAGGTGGTTGAATGGATGAATGTATGTACAAAGTGTGGGACTCAGTTTGAAGACGGTGTGCAATTTTGTCAAAACTGTGGTAGGAAGAGGGAGAACCCTGTAATAGAGAAGAAAATGAGCAGCGGTACAAAAGTCGGCATTACGCTTTTAGTACTACTTGTTATAGTGATTGTCGGTTTGTATGTATATGGATCGTCGTATTATACGCAGGTTGCGCAAGTAGACCGGATGATTACTATTGTACAAGAGCGGGACGGGAAGAAGTTAGCTGAAATCGTCACGGCAGATGATCCATCAGTTATTGTAACGAGAGAGAGAGTTTAATGCCACTATTTTCGTATATAAAAGAAAACCCATCTTACGTGAATGAATTGAAAGACTATTTGAGGCAAGGTGAAAAACGAGGGGACGGAACCGAAAGAGCAGATTTTTCGTTAACGAAAGACGGGAAGTATTTCTTTTTATTTGATCGGTATAAATTGAAAGCGAAGACGTACTATAAGACTTTACTTTCAAGTAAAAAAGGTACATCTTTAAAAATGAACGGAAAAGAAATTGATAAAACAGATGATAAAAAGTCTGAGAAGCAATATGGACCGTTTCTTCCAGGGACTCAAGTATTTCAATCAGAATATAAAAATGATTATGTAAAACTATCACGTGAAGAAAAGGTTGTACTTATGAAACAAGGTCAAAATAACGTAACGATAGATTTAACGTTGCAAGGGCAATATATTACAGTGCAAACGAATGCACCTGGTGCAACTTTGTACGTGAATCAAAAACCAGTCACAGCGCTGACCGGAGAAGAAATTACGTGGGGACCGGTAGCAACTGATGGAAGTGCGACGATTTATTTAGAACGAAATGGAGAAAATGGAAGGGAAACGACGAAGGTAGAAACGGTAACGGCACGTCCTTCTTATAATCTTCCATTCCAAAAGAAAAGTACAGAAAAAACAGTTGTTTATAATGTTACTCCTCCGCCCACGACTCGGTATGTATATAATGGTTTCATCTTCCCGGATAGTGATATTCGAAAACTAACGAGTGCAGACTTAACATATTTATCGAAAGAACAGTTGAAAATTGCTAGAAACGAAATATACGCAAGGCATGGACATATGTTTCAAACGAAAGATATACAAGCGTACTTTTCAAAACAGTCTTGGTATAGAGAAAATCCATATTTTACAGGAAAGCTAACAGATATTGAAACTTATAACGTTGAACTCATCAAATCAAGAGAATAAACACGTGAAAAAGGTACAGTGCATAGCTGTACCTTTTTATGGTTATTTATCTGAACCAGGATCCCTTGAGAAAAAGATATGAAAGAGAAATGTGACTTTACTTGATCCTCCTGATGTACTAGCTTGTATATGTGATAAAGGGCCAGACGTTAGAGCTGCCTCGGAATGGGGGGGGACGACTATTTTGAGCGCATGATCTGAATCTGGCGAAGCAGTAACAGTTATTGTATCGTCAGAAAAGTTCAAAATTTTAACGGAACCGACTGGAAAGATGGATTTGCCAGCATGTGATGCTGAAGCGAATTGGGTAGCTTTCCAAATATCTTGCGCAAAAGTATCATCGTTAGATAACCAAGCACGAGCGCTGTATATTGTTGCATTAATGGAAAATTCTTGGTCAAGTGAGAGGGCGGGTTTCGGTTCTTTTGGTTCTTGCGGTTCATCTGGAAGTTGGGCGAGAAGGCCGGCGCACATGTATGTTTCACCTACTTTCAATAGTAACTGTTATAGCATATTAAACATGTTGTTTATAAGACACAACGGCTACCTAGTAAGGTATAGGTTTGTGCACCAAATTTGAAGATGAAATTCTCTTTCTTTACAATGGAAGTAGGTGTTATTTCTATAAAATATGGAAAACGTAAAGAGTATGTAAAACAGAAGGAGTGGTAAAGTGAACTATGTCATTATTGGCGGAGATGCAGCTGGTATGAGTGCAGCGATGCAAATTGTTAGAAACGATGAAAATGCAAATGTTGTAACGTTAGAAAAAGGTGAAATTTATTCGTACGCGCAGTGTGGTTTACCGTATGTCATTAGTGGTGCTATCGCTTCAACGGAAAAATTAGTCGCGCGTAATGTAAAGACGTTTCGTGATAAATACGGAATTGATGCGAAAGTACGACATGAAGTAACGAAAGTAGATACAGAAAAGAAAATGGTATACGCAGAGCATACGAAGACGAAAGATGTTTTTGAATTTCCGTATGATCGATTATTAATTGCGACTGGAGTGCGTCCTGTTATGCCAGAATGGGAAGGTCGAGATATGCAAGGCATTCATCTTTTAAAAACAATTCCGGATGCTGAGCGCATATTAAAAACGTTAGAAACGAATAAAGTTGAGGATGTGACCATTATTGGCGGCGGTGCGATAGGACTGGAGATGGCAGAAACATTCGTCGAACTTGGTAAGAAAGTAAGAATGATTGAGAGAAATGATCATATCGGTACGATTTATGATGCAGATATGGCTGAGTATATACATAAAGAAGCGGATAAACATCATATTGAAATTTTAACGAATGAAAATGTAAAAGCATTTAAAGGAAATGAAAGAGTGGAACAAATTGAAACGGACAAAGGAACGTATAAAGCAGATCTTGTTTTAGTGTCGGTTGGAGTGAAGCCAAATACTCATTTTCTTGAAGGAACAAATATACGTACAAATCATAAAGGGGCAATTGAAGTAAATGCATATATGCAAACGAATGTGCAGGACGTATATGCAGCTGGTGATTGTGCGACGCATTACCACGTTATAAAGGAAATTCATGATCATATCCCGCTCGGAACGACTGCGAATAAACAAGGACGACTTGCTGGACTAAATATGCTGGATAAACGAAGAGCCTTTAAAGGTACGTTAGGTACAGGGATTATTAAATTTATGGATTTGACGCTCGCAAGAACAGGATTAAATGAAAAAGAAGCGAAAGGGCTAAACATCCCGTATAAGACGGTTAATATAGATTCAACAAATATGGCGGGTTATTATCCAAATGCGAAACCACTTTATTTGAAATTACTATATCGCTCTGACACGAAACAATTATTAGGCGGACAAGTAATTGGAGAAGAAGGTGTAGATAAACGAATTGATGTAATCGCAATGGCACTTTTCAATAACATGAACATTCACGATTTAGAAGATGTCGACTTAAGTTACGCACCACCATATAACAGCGTTTGGGATCCAATTCAGCAAGCGGCAAGGAGAGCGGAATAGCACTTTTTAAGTGCTATTTTTTTTGCAAAGGTAGGTAAACTTTTTTAGCGAATAATAAAGAGGGAGAAACAGTTACATATAGGGAAGGGGATCATTAAAAATGTTTGTAACACTTCAAACAGTTCAAGAATCAGAAAAAGAAATATTACGTAATTTGTACGCACTATATCTTCATGACCTCTCTACATTCACTCCTAATATAACGATTGGGACAAATGGATTTTTTGAATACGAAGATTTGCATATGTTTTGGGAAAATGACGGAATCACTCCGTATTTTATTAAAAGTGACAATGATATTGTAGGATTTTTATTACTACTGGAACGCCCGTTTTTGAAGAAGGAAAACGACTTTGGCATAAATGACATTTTCATATTGAATCAGTACAAGGGAAAAGGAATCGGTAAACAAGTTATTGAGAATGTATTAAAAGAGAAAAGAGGACAATATTTCGTTATCGAACTTGTGAAAAATGTACCAGCAGTTTCTTTTTGGAAGAAAGTATATAGGGAGTTAAACATCGAATTTGATGAGGAAAAACAGTTAATCGATGATGAAGAATGTCTCGTTCAAACGTTTAAAATATAATGAAATCGATGCTCCTAGTATATTACTTTGAAATTTAACTTTATCCCGCTTAACGGACAGTAAAACTCCCACCTCAAAATTCAGTTGGAGCAAAGAAGTTAGGTGGGAGTCGGGCTGTCCGCTAACGTCCGATTGGTGAAGGCTAATAATCAGTGGGGGATGAACAAAACCCCCACTGATTAAAGTTTCACTTTATTGCGAATATACCGTTCACCCTTGAAAACATAGTACGTATCGCTTATATTTTCATATAGTATTTATTTTTAAATAAAGCAATGAACGAACCAGGGGGCACAGTATGGCAATTAATATGAAAACAATCGAAGAATGGATTGCTGAATCAAACGCAAGACAAGAAGAAGACTTTGGACATGTTGTGGAAGAGATGAAAGAAGTATGCATCGGACTTGATAATGCGACATTAATTTATACGAAAAACGTATTTTGTTTCGGTAAGAAAGTAGAAGTATTGTTCTTCTTCCAAGACCATGTCGTAATCGGACAAGAAAAAGATGAGTATGTTGAAATTGAAAAATTAAAGTATGATGCGATTACAAATAGCAACTTAAAAACAAATGACAAAAATACAACGTTACAATTAAAGTTTGCTAACGGACAATCTATCAATTTAGATAGTTTAAATGATAACTACGGTACGAAAAATTGGTTATTTGCGCGACAAATTAAGAGTATTTTTAAATTAATCTAGTAAAAAGCAGACCTCAAAGGGTCTGCTTTTTACTTGTTTCCTATTACACAAAGGCATCCTCTTTCTTCGAAACATTTTACGCTTGTAAATCCTGTTTTATAAAATAGGTTTATTAATTCTTCAGTCGTATTACATTTCTCCATATGATATTGAATTTTGAAAGTTTCAGCCACTAATAAAAAGGATCCGTTCGGTTGTAAGACGCGAAATACTTCGTTTATATCTTGTTCCACATCAGGCCAAAAGTAGTGTGTTTGAAAAGCGGTTATGAGATTGAAGAAGTTCGTATGATAGGGAATAGAAGAGACACTGGCTTGTTGAACAATGACTTTTTGGTTTTGAACATCTTTTATATTCGTCTGTATAGAATTTTTTACAGCTTGATCGGAGTAATCAATTCCATATATTTTCCCAAACGGAATTCGTTTTGAAAGAGTATGTATTGTTTTACCTCCGCCACAGCCGATATCTAATACGACTGCATCTGTCTGTATATGTATTTTTTGTAAAGCCCAATTTGTTAGCCTCGTATGTGCACTGTTCATAATACAAAGCATGGAAGAACCAATTGTTCCGCGAGGATTTTTTGCTTGCTGGATTAATCGTTGTAAAATACTCAAGTTAAGCTCTCCTTTTATGTAAGAATATATACTCATTTCGCTTTTTATAAATTAAGTCCTTTAAAAAAGCACGCCGTTCACCGGCGTGCTTCTAATTACGTAAATCCCCTTTTAACCAATTCCGCGCTCGATAGGCCCCGACAGGAATTTGAATGAGAGACGTTTCATTTCCAGTATCTATCCTGTATAATTGATCACATGAATTTGTATCAAAACTTAGTAATGGATGCCCGCCCATCCCCATCGCGGTCGCTGTAAAAACGAGTTTATGAACGAGTATACCAGCTTCCATTTGGTGAATGCGATATCCTCTATAGCCTAATGCATTTGTATAGTAATCTTTCTTTCCGACCACATGTAGGCAAAGCGGTACTTGAAAAAGATTTACGTTATCCATCGTCATACTGGATTGCAGGGGATAACGAAGGTCTCCATATCGAAGTGGCTGTATAGAATGCGATTTACTGTTATAAGAATAAGCGCCGTTTTCTATATCTTTTACGTTATAAAAACATCCATATAAGGAGACTCGTGCATTTTCATTTACATACTGACCGTCAAGGTCGTTGTAATAAGGGAAGGAGAGGCTCGCTTCTTGTAGTAAAGTAGCGAGCCCTGCTGCATCCCATTTCGTTAAAGTAAAGTCAGCATCAGGGGAATATCGTTCTTTACAAAGTTGTAAGAAATCATACGATAATCGATCTACTTTCGGCAACTGTACAGCGTGCGCATGATGTTGATAGTGCTCTTCATGATGTAGTGTTTGGAAGTGTGCTGTCGATTCAATCATAGAAGCTTCATTTATTTTTGTTATCATAGGATGTTTATCTACTTGCTTTGATCGAACGAAATGTTCATATGCTAACGGCGGAATTTGCTGCAGTAATTCATGAGAAGTAATCGTGTTATTATGATGATCACCATTGTGAAACCAATCATTTTGCGGTTCTGTACTTAAAGGAACAACAGCATACACGCTTTCTTCGCCTTCTGACAGTCCGAGTAAATGATTGATTGCACGGTCTAGAAACTGAAAATATACGCCATTTGTGTAACCAAATTGTTTGGCACATGCAAGTAATTGTCCGATGAGAACACCACTATCTAATCCTTGAAGTCGATATGAAAAGTTATTGTATTTAAAGTAGTTTTTCCAAAACATAGTGGATACGAATGCAGCGCCAAAACAAGACTGTATGTTACAACGATTGCCAAGTGCTTCCGAAAGATAAGAATCAAAATTTCCTTCACGAAGTAAAACAAGTCGGTGGTGCGCAGTGTCGTAATGGTAAATACCGTCTGGATAATCGTCAATCTTTAAATATATATATAATTCATTCGGATATAAAGCGCCGCCTGAAGGGATAGATCTTCGGAATAAAATTTTTTCGCTATTTAGCTGACATAACTGTGTTAAACCAAATGAGTACCAAAGGTAATGACCAATCTCCTTCAAAGTAGGTGTAGTAGAAGAGTTAGGTAAAGATAATGGGATTTCTAAAGGGAGAGGGATGACAGGTACATTTCGATATAATTTATAAGGAAGTGGTGCATCTTCCCAGTCCACTTCATGGTTCGGCATAATTTCGTCTATAGCAAAATGGAGATGATGTAAAAAAGTATCCAGCTGCATAGAATCCCCTCCTTTACTATGGAAACGGGTGCGGATGTGGATTTAATTGTTCATTCGTTAAAGGCTCAGCGCTATATCCAAGTGTCATCGGTACTGTATATACTCTATCTAGTCCTGTAACACGAGTGAGATGGTGACCGAACGTCATCGGTAGCATGCCTGGAACAATGACTTTTACACAATGTAATCCGTTTTTTTCTATAAGAGGTACTGTTTGATCTACAACGATTACTTCAAGTCCAGCTTGTTCTAGACGGTTTAAAAGTTGATGAAGATCGGATGTTAAATCTAGATCAAATGATTGTAACCCGTTCATTTCTTGGAACGTTTGCACCGGTGCATCGTCACGTAAAAGGAAGTGAAGACGTTCTTCCGCTTTTTTCAATCCGTACAGCATACTATGGTCTTCCATTTTATTTACTAGATAAGGATCTTGTAAGCAGTTTTCGTAGTGCTCTCTTTTTTGTTCGAGTTCATCGTCTGTAATTAGTAACATGCCTGCTATTTCATGGATGGCACTCTTTAAAGCGCGGACAGGGTCTAAATGAGAGCCTCCTGCACAAACAACGTTCATTCCATTTTCACGCGTATTTTTCGCAATTACCCATAAGCTTGGGATACCGTGTTCCATCGTTGCGTTAAAAGCATGTAACTCATATCCAGTAATCGTGTACAGCCTTTGAATCATTAATTGTAATTCCGTATCATTTGCTGAACTAAGATCAAGGCGGGGGAGAGGTAATTCCGCATACCAAGTGAGCAAAAAGGCGTCACGCTCTACAATTTCTAAAATGCCGTGAAAAATTGCTTCTTCTAAACTACCACCAATAGCACATCCATTTGATGTTTCATATACGTAAGCATCTCGATGACCGAGGCTATAATAAGCGATTGATTCAGGAATTAAAATCGGCCGGTTTTGTAATAAAGAGTAGCCCCATACCCAGTTTTGTTCGTAGTCAGGGTCAAACGGTTTAAACGGAAAACTATTACGATTATAATGTTCATTTGTATGTACACCGAGTGAGAGGGGATTCAGTGCATGATCCTCTAACTCACGAAAACTGCCGTGTACATTTGTCTTTTTTCCTCGAGGTGACATACCACAATATCGTTCTAAACCTTCTAAAATAGCAGTTGCTTCACTTATTGCAAATGAATGAGTTCGGCCTGCGACACCTTCATTTCCAAACATTAATGGCATGTTTATAATAACGTCAGCAAATGGTAATAAAGAATGCTGCATTTTTCCGTTTAACATACCGACTCGGTAATCTAAATAATCTCTCGTTAAAAATGTGTTTAGTTCATGAATGGAACGACAGCGATACGTTGCTTCGCTTGTTTTTAAGCTCGGTTGTAACGAAATCGTTGCTGCATCTGCTGTATCATCAGGCAAATTGCTACATACAGGGCAGAGCGGATCGGGAAGAAAAGAATGCCGCGTACATTGCAGTGTTTGTAAGTTTAGTAAAATGAGTTCATTTTCTAAAGAAGAATGGTGATGAGTTAATATTTTCTCTGTTTCTGCACGAATAAGATGGCACATTTGTAACATACCATTTTGGGTGGCGCGTACATCACGCCTTGTGACATTATCTGCCTTTAACGCATATTTACGCTGTAGTTCCCACATTTCTTGTTGATCAAAGCCAGCGATAAATCGGCGTCCATCAGAGCAGTTGGAACAGCCAGTTGCAAGAGGATGAATGTAAGGGCCGATAATACCTTCACCAAATGAAGTGAATGCACGTAGCCATGGAATATGATTCGACCGAAACATTAACTCGGCATCATGATGAATAGAAGAAGGAGAGCCATCATGTAGTACGAGAGCGAGATGAATATTTTCAGGGAGTTCTTCTGTAAGGCTATGTTGACGAATGATAGAATATTGTTTGCATAGTTGATCATGTACATAGTTTGCAAGTAAGCCATCTCCTATAAGCAATATATTTTGAGTCATAGACTGTCCTCCTTTGCAATTAATACCCCGTACACACCATCTAAGTTTTCTTTCAAAAATGGTTCAATAGCTAAATCAAACACAAATGGATAAAAATTATGTTCTTCTAAATGTTGCAAGGCAAGCTGTACAGATTGCGTGCTTGGAATTTCTTCTTCTGCTTGTATTTCTAACCTAAAAGAATCCGTGTCATATAAAATAATAGAAGATTCCGGTAAGATATTAGCTCTGTATGGAGTCTCTTCATTTTGGATATGAAGAAGGGATAGTTGTAGTGCGTTTCGTAACGCTAACGTTGTATTAATATTAGATGCGCCGTACCATCGATCATTTATACCGACCCAAACGACTGGAAAGCTCAGAATCTCTTCACTTACTGCTATTTTAGGTGTTTCATGAATTGTAGCGAGAGCATCGTAATAAAATCTACAATGTGTATCATGAATTTCGGTTAAGTCAACCGTCGTAATTTCTTCTAGCATATGTGACTGTCGCTCATACAATTTATTATTTAAATGTTGTTGTAGTGCCCGGTATACACCTTCTGTCATCGTTTCTCCAGCGCCAATACCAATATCATTATGTTCAGGAATAAGGCGGTGCATAATTTCCGCGACATAAGTTTCAATTCCTGCTAAACCAGCTTCTCGGCGTGCTTCATTATGAGTCAAACCACCACAAGTCATAAGAGGTAGGAGGGAAGCAGGACCATCTGATAGTGGAGTAGCTACTTGAATATTGCATTGTGATAACGGTAATTGATATAGATCTTGTTCATCCCATACATGGAATAAACCAGCTTCTTTAGAAGTTAATGAGTCGAAAAAGCGGAATAAATCAGTTGAGGTATGTTGGTTGGACCGATGCTCAAGTTGTTCAGAAAGATTTTCTATCGTATCAATTGTAAAACTTTCATCAGTTGCGAGAGGATGTTTTATAAAAGGGTGCCATGCTCCTTCGAGTGTTTCGTAATTTAATAAAAAGAATTGTGGTTCTTTTTCTCGGTAAGAATCATCAGCGACATGCTTAAGTAATTCAAATACGATTACATTTGCTAACATTGCAGATGGAAGTGGTGAAAATGATGCTGATGAATGTTCATTTTGTAAAGTCGTTTCATGTAGCCGGTGCCATGCGGACTCCCAGCATTCTTCATGATTAGCTGTTACGATAGGACCAGCTATACCAAGTGCTGATAAACATACGGCTGGTATGAAGTTCTTTCCTATTTCTTTACAAATCGTGTGAACTGCTCTTAAACCTTCAATATCTCCATTTTGAGAAACGTACAAAATCCAGTCGAAAGGCTCGAACACTTCATGCAGGGGACGATCAATTGTCGTATCAATTTCTTGAACAAGTACAGTATCATCAACTTCATATGCAAGTTCTACTAGCTCATGAATGCGGTCGTAATTTGTTTCCTCATAATCTGTAACAAGGTAATGAAAGGTAGGTAATCCTGATTCTAATAAAGAAGAAACTAAGGAAGTAAGCATATCTCCAGAACCAATTATAAGGACGTTTGCCCCGCGGTACGTTTCGAATTTTAGAGCACCTGAATGAGAATCAGCTTCTAAAAATTCAATTTGTGAAGCGTATCTATCAAGTAATGCGCTATTTAATTCATGAGGTGCATCTTGACTGACATCCCGAACGAAACCATTTTCATATAAAATCTCTCCGATTTCAAATACACGATTTTGATAGGGGAGAGGGAGACCATCGGTTATTTCTGCTAAAGAGTAATTACCGTCAAACATTGGCATTAATTTTTCAATCCAGTTGTAAATTCCATCACCGTCCATACGAAATGAACTGGCGTTATTTCGAAAATAGACACCCCCGTTTGAGTCGGGGAGGAAGAAAGTATCCTTATTAGCTTTAAGCTTTGCATCAATTGGAAGGTTACTCATTTTAATCCTCCTTACGTTTTAAGCATACATTATTAGCTTATGTTATGAAATTTGTCCCGTATGAACGCAATAAAAAAAGGCTGTAGAATGATTCATTCTACAGCCTGTAATAGATTATTAATCTATCAACCTTCTAATAATAATGATTTTGGATCTTCAAGCATATCTTTAACAGCAACAAGGAAGCTAACTGCTTCTTTACCATCAACAATACGGTGATCGTAAGATAAAGCGATGTACATCATTGGACGGTTTTCCATACGTTCTGCATCAATTGCAACTGGACGTACTTGGATTTTGTGCATTCCTAAAATACCAACTTGTGGGCTGTTTAGGATCGGTGTTGACATTAGAGAACCGAACACACCACCGTTTGTAATTGTGAATGTACCACCTTGTAGTTCTTTTAACGAAAGTTTGTTGTCACGTGCTTTCATACCTAAATTACGAATTTCGCTTTCGATTTCAGCGAAATTTAATTGGTTAGCATCACGTACAACTGGAACAACTAATCCATCTGGAGCTGCTACTGCAATACCGATATCATAGAATTTTTTAATGATAAGCTCGTCGCCTTGAATTTCAGCATTTAATAATGGGAATTGTTTTAATGCTGCAACAACAGCTTTTGTGAAGAATGACATGAAACCAAGACGTACATCATGTTTTTTCTCGAAAGCGTCTTTACGCTCTTTACGTAATTCCATGATTGCAGTCATATCAACTTCGTTAAATGTTGTTAACATTGCAGATGTTTGTTGAACTTCTACAAGGCGTTTTGCAATTGTTTGACGGCGGCGGGACATTTTCACGCGCTCAACTGGTTTTTCAAATTCCGTTTTTGCAACTGGAGCAGGAGCTGGACTTTTTGGAGCAGCTGGTGCTTCTTTTGGTGCTGCAGCATGAGCTTGTACATCGTGTGGTCTCACACGTCCAAGTGGATCTGTGCTACGTACGTCATTTAAGTCGATTCCTAATTCACGAGCCATTTTTCTAGCAGCTGGTGATGCGATAGGACGGTTCGTATTTGGTAAACCTTGTAAAGTTGCAGCTTGCTCAGCATTTGGAGCCGCAGCTTTCGGTGCTTCAGTTGTTTCTTGTTTTGGTTGCTCAGCCACTGGTGCAGGTGTACTTACTGCAACTGGTGCTCCGTTTGCATCTAAAATTGCGATAGTTGCGCCAACTTCAACTGTATCCCCAGGTTCGCCTAGTAACTTCGATACAATACCTGAATCTTCTGCAATGATTTCTACATTGACTTTATCAGTTTCAAGCTCAACAACGCTGCCACCTTTCTCAACTTTGTCGCCTACGTTGATAAGCCATTGTGAGATAGTTCCTTCAGTAATAGATTCTGCAAGCTCAGGTACTTTAATTTCGATCATTTTAAATGTCCTCCCCTTATTTGCCTAACGGTGTGTTTTTTCTTCTTTTGTTTTCGGTAATCTCCATTTGTTAGCCTGCCCCTGGGCAGATATTCTGCCCGGGGAACAAGCTAGAAACCTTCGTTGTTACTGTTTAGTTGCTGTAAACTTCAATTTCTTGTTTATCTTGACGGAAGTTATACTTCACATCTAAAGCGTGTGCAACAATTAATTCTTGCTCAGCTTTGTGAGCGAATGGATCGCCACCAGATGGGCTAGAGCGATCTGGACGTCCAATGTAACCTGTTTTCACTTTATCTCCAGCAAGTTCGAACAGAATCGGAGCCATGTAATGCCATGCGCCCATATTACGAGGCTCTTCTTGAACCCAAATAATTTCTTCTAAGTTTTTAAAGCGTTTAATAATAGATTGAACTTTCTCAGCAGGGAATGGGTACAGCTGTTCAATACGAACGACATGAACTTCATCTAAGTTGTATTCATGTTTACCAGACTCAATTTCTGCAGCTAAGTCAATCGCCATTTTACCTGTGCTTAAAACAAGACGTTTTACTTTGTTTGGTTTCGTACCAAGGTTTTCTTGTTCTAGAGCAGGTTGGAAACGTCCTTCGCTTAACTGACTAGCAGTTGAAAGCGTAAGTGGGTGACGTAATAAACTCTTCGGCGTCATCAATACTAATGGTCGAACAGCTTCTGTTCCTAAGATAGATGCTTGACGACGTAAAATATGGAAGTATTGTGCTGCGCTCGTTAAGTTTGCAACTGTCCAGTTATTCTCAGCAGCTAACTGTAAGAATCGCTCTGGACGTGCACTAGAGTGCTCTGGTCCTTGACCTTCATAACCGTGTGGTAATAGAAGAACTAAACCAGATTTTTGACCCCATTTTGCTCTTCCAGCTGAAACATATTGATCAAATAATGCTTGCGCAGTATTTGAGAAGTCACCATATTGCGCTTCCCACATAACAAGAGTTTCTGGAGCGAATACGTTATAACCATACTCGTAACCAACAACAGCAGCTTCTGATAACGGACTGTTATGAACAGAGAAGGATGCATTAATGTTTGGTAAGCGATGCAATGGTGAATATGTTTCATTTGTATCAGTATCGTGTAATACGATATGACGGTGTGCGAATGTACCGCGCTGTGAATCTTGACCAGTTAAACGAATTGGCGTACCTTCTTGTAAAATAGAAGCGAATGCTAATGACTCAGCAAGTGCCCATTCAATTTTACCGTTCTCTTCAAGAGCATCTTTACGACGTTCAAGAATTTTCTTCACCTTCGGATATACGTTAAATCCTTCAGGCCAAGATAATAATCCTTCATTAATTGCACGAAGTGAGTCGAGCTCAATACCAGTATCAATTGGTTGAATGCCTTTTGCAACAACATCTGGCACTTTAACATGAATTGTTGCAGCGCTCGTATCAGCTGGTGGTACTTGTGCATAGTCAGATTTTAATTGCTCTTGTATAAACTGTGTAATTGTTTCAACCTCATCTGCATTTAGAACACCAGCAGCTTGTAATTGACCTGCATAAATCGCTCTTACAGTTGGGTGATTTTTAATCTTTTTGTACACTTGTGGTTGCGTAACTGCTGGGTCATCCATTTCGTTATGACCGTAGCGGCGGTAACCAATTAAATCGATTAAGAAGTCTTTTTTGAACAATGTACGATATTGAATCGCAAGGTTAGCAGCAGCAAGACAAGCTTCTGGATCATCAGCGTTCACGTGAACAATCGGAATATCGAAACCTTTTGCAAGGTCACTTGAATATTTCGTAGAACGAGAATCATAGCTATCAGTTGTAAAACCAACTGCATTGTTTGCGATAACATGGATTGTTCCGCCTGTTTGATACGCGTTCAATCTGCTTAAGTTCAATGTTTCAGATACAATACCTTGACCAGGGAATGCAGCATCACCATGAACTAAAATTACGAATGATTTTGAAGTGTCTTGTTCTGGAAGACCAGATTTTTTACGATTCTCTTGAGCCGCACGTGCGAAACCTTCCACAACAGGGTTAACGAACTCAAGGTGACTCGGGTTATTTGCTAATGTAACGCGAGTGCTAACTTCTTCGTTACTAACGACTTGTTCTCTACCTAAATGGTATTTCACGTCGCCAGTCCAGCCAGAGTTAGCCACTGCGCCTTCTATTTTTGCATGTTTGAACTCAGCAAACATGTGACTATATGGTTTTTCTAATACGTGTGCAAGTACGCTTAGACGACCGCGGTGAGCCATACCAATCATGACATCTTCTACGCCGCTTTTAGCACCTTCTAGAACAATTTCATCTAGAACAGGTACAAGCATATCAACGCCCTCGATAGAGAAACGCTTTTGCCCAACGAATGTTTTATGCAAGAATTGCTCGAAACCTTCAACAGCTGTTAAACGTTTTAAAAGAGCAGTTCGTTTTTTATTTGATAGTGGTTGACGCAATGAATTTGATTCCACCATTTGATGCAACCACGCGCGTTCTTCACTATCTTGTATATGAGAAAATTCATAAGCTAAAGATTTTGTATAAACGTCTTTTAATCTATGAATTACATCAAGTGCAGTGTGAATACCTTCTGGTGCATCTTGCCATACTGTTTTCGCTGGAATCGCTTTCAATTCAGCATCGCTCAGTTCGTTCATTGCTTTTTCAAGAAGAGATTGTCCATTTGCAGCATCTTCCATCGGATTGATGTGAGCCAACGTATGCCCGAAAGAACGAATCTGTTCAACAAGCTGAACGACTTTAAGAATTTTTTCAATGTTCCCTGTGTTTTGAGGAGAAAAATGTGTTGCTGTGTTGTCCCCTGTTACGACATCATCTTGAAACGAAGGAGCTCCAAAAATTTCAAAAAGCTCTTGTAATTCCGGATCAACAGAACCTGCTCCAGTTACGTAAAGATCATACTGCTCAATCACATAACCAAGGTTCGGACCGTGGAACTTGGCCCAAGGGTTTGTCGTTGTATTCTTCCTCGTCATTTGTTTAAACCTCCCAATGCATATAATCCTTTTTCCATACAAAAAGGTGCATTTTGCTCTTTTCAATAATTGATGAACCAATAATCAATGTAAATGTTTTCTTTACTCTTATGTTATTACAATAATTTACATAATACCAAACACTATTACTTATCTGTTTTGTAAAAAAACATTCACAATAACTTATCACCCAAGTTAATCTTTCATGTTATAAAGTAATTTTACAGAAAAATGGGGTGGATATATTTGGTATACCTATACAAATAACTAAAATTGTTGCATGTAAATATAAGTATAATAGTTAGAATGTTTTGATAAAAATGAGTTCGAATTATGTATATTGAAATAATAAGCGCTTTCATTGATATTATACAACAATATAACGGAATATAGTATAAAAAATAAAAAATTATGAATTTATCGTAAACTTTATTTAGATAGTGTTAAATATCGAAAGGAAAGTGAAGGATTTCTACAAAAAAAGTTGCTAAACATAAAAAATGCTTCATAAACAGTTAGTTTCTATAAATATGACGAAAAACACCGTAAAACGGGTAACGCATTTCGTGGAATAAAGAGATAAATAAAATATTTTGAAAGGATAAAACAAATAGGGAGATATTAAATTTTAAAAAAAGAGAGGAGGAGATATAGTAACGGTTATTTACAGTGTTCCGCGTTTCATTTCAAAATAGACGTGCTGAAAATGAAAAAGTTTCTTCTATATAAATAGAACGAAAAATAAACGAAATAAATGTAAAGGAAGCTTGACGTAAAGTTTGCTTTACATTTATACTCGGTATAAGGGAGGAGGGAGAAATTTCCTTGGAAAATAAAATGGTCGAATACCGCAAGAAATTTGGACTATCTCAAGAAAAATTGGCTGAGAAACTTGGAGTTTCCAGACAAACCATCATTTCAATTGAAAAGGGAAAATATGATCCATCACTTCCGTTAGCATTTGAAATCGCGAAAACATTTCAGACAACGATAGAACATGTATTTATTTATGGAGGAAAAGAAGGGGAGGAATAGGAATGAATTATTCACAAAAGTACTTCGTAATTATGGGGATTATTTTTCTATTTATGAGTGGATTTATGATACTAACAGGTATAATGACGCATTCTGCACCACCTGAAATAACTTATCCATTGCTTGGGATGATGATTATGAGCTTCTGTCTAAGTTACTTACACCCGCAATTTAAAGAAAAAGATGAACGGATGAAACTCATTCGTTATAAAGGAATGTTCTTCAGCTTTTTTGCGCTAACGGCATATTACCTTCTTTTCTCTATCGGTTTAAATCTACATGTAATTACACTATCTGCGGTTGAACTATTAAACATACTAATGGCACTTACGATGAGTACAGTTTTTATCTCATTTGTTGTTTTATCGAAAAGATATTAAGATGGAAGAGAGAAGGGAAGATTAACATATGCAAATGATGTATGCTTTTGGCATTGGAATTGTATTATTTTTAGCCGTATTCTTATTTATTCGTAAAGACGTTCAAGGTGGGACGTTAACGAAAAGAGGCTTTTATAAAATGATCGGCTGTTTAGTCGTTATGTTTATAGCGATCATTGTAATGATCGTTTTAATAAATCAGTCACTATAGAATGAACCTTACTTGAGTAAGGTTTTTCTTTTTGGTATAAAATCCGAAAATTCCCACAATATCCATTTACTACATATAACGGATATTATATAATTTAATAAAATGATAGTTAGGGAGCATACTATATGAACAAAAAAACTATCTTCTTTTTATTAACATGTCTACTACTTATAGCTAGTATTACTTATATAATATGTAACAAACGCGAACCAGTGCCACCTATGTTAGTATGGGAGGGTCAGGAATACTACGTTACGAATGAACCTGCCGAAGCTGAAAAAGTTGGACAAAGGCTCGGAGAAGTAACTAAGAAAATCGAAACAAGTAAAAAACCTACTAAAAACAGTGAATCAAACATATTGCAAGAAAAAACAGAAGTATTCACAATGGTAGAAGAAGAAAAAGATCCTCACTCACCTTTAATCATAAAGGAACCTTATAGTGACGAATATAGAGTAGCAAGACCGATGTTACAAGTACTATAAAGTGAAAAGGAGACTCGTATGCAACCAGTGACCTCATATCCATGGTCGTTAAGAAAAATGTTTGTTTTTTTCCTTTGCTTCATCCTTCCGCCAATCGGTGCGATATATATTTTGATGAATAGAGAAGCACTACAAAAGAGAGACTTCATTCTATATGTATTATTTGCTGCTATTAATATATCGCTTTGGCTATCGCTTATGATCTTTGATCGGAGTATGTGGATGGTAGCGGGGCATTATGTGCTTGGAGCAGTTGTTATTGTTTTATCGAATATGAATAATAGATAGGCCAGCAATCTTAAAGTTGCTGGTTTTTATTTTGCTATTTATCCCGCTTTAATGGGCAGTAAGACCCCCACCTCAAAATGCAGCGAAAGCAAAGAATTTAGGTGGGGGATCAACTGCCCATAAAAGTCCGATTGGTGAAGGCTAATAATCAGTGGGGGATGAAGAAAACCCCCACTGATTAAAGTTTCACTTTATAATGAAGAAACAAATTTTTAATAGAGAGTAGTGGGCGTTATGAGATGGAAAGAGGGAACATTTGAAAAAATAGAAACGAATGACTCATCTGTTGAGCAACTTATAAACACGTTTAAGGAACAAAACGTAATTGGTGGTGCAATAATAAGCTGTTTTAAAGTGCATAACGAAAATTTTTTCAAAGAAATACCGCATTCGAAAGAGGGACACGAGCACTTCTTTAGAAGAATCTTCAACTCTTTAGATATAATGCATAACTTAGAAGAGTTAAAAATACATACATCAGACAAATATAAGTTTCGTTTTAAAGAGCAGCTGGCAGTCATGCTTGATGGTAGCATTGCCGCTCAAATTTTGTGGGGCGGAGCATATGAAGGCTTTAAGGAACGACCAGTTATCGCAAAGCAACTAGCAGTCAATGTATGCCAATATATGTTCCAAGATCGATACGAAGATATTAAAGTGTTCGAAAGCTATCGCCCTTGGACAGATTGGTTTTACGATGTTGCGTGGGATGCTACTTGGATGGTGTTAGATAGTAAGGAGCGTAAAATGTGGCTCATTTGTGCTACGGATACGGATTGATTGAAGGGGCCTTGCAGGAATGCTGCAAGGTCCCTCTTCTTTTGGGAATGAATAGAAAATGAATCATATAAATGCTATACTAAAAAATGTTTGTAATGTCAGTTTCATACTATTGTATAATGCTGACTGACTAGAAAAGATAAGAGGAGAATGAACGTGAAAAAGATACAAAAATTATTGCTGTTAATGATGGTAATAGGATTAACAGTAGGTGTTTTAGCAGGATGTGCAAATCCGAAAGATACGACAGAAGAATTTTTAACTGCGATACAAAAAGGTGATGTTGAAAAAGCTCGTACATTTGTTGAGAGTGACAAAGAATTTAATAAACTAAATGAAAAAACAGATGATGCTGAAGCAAAAGCAATGCTGAGTGCAATTACGAAAAACTTTAAATTTGAAAAGCCAGAAGAAGTGTCGAAAAAGGATGAGAAAGCAGAAGTGAAAGTGAAAATTACATCTGCTGATCTATCCGTTGCTGTAACAAAAGCAGTGGGAGAAGTTATGCCAATGGCCTTCGCTAGCGCTTTTAGCGAAGACAAAGAGCAATCTGAAAAAGCAATCGAAAAAACGATGACATCAGCAATCGTCAAACACTTATCAGATAAAGATGCAATCATGGCAACTCGCGAAGTTACATTGAACTTAAAGAAAAACAAAGATGGCGACTATAAAATCGTTGCAGATGATAACTTGAAAGAAGTATTGTTTGCTAATGCGAAGTCTTTGGAGAAGATGTTTGGTGGGAAGTAACTAGCTTAGATAAAAAAGAGAAACCATATCACGTAGAAGGTTGATAGGGTTTCTCTTTTTTTATGTTCCCGGAGAGGATTGAACTCACGACCTCCATCTTATCAAGATAAGAAACATATATTTTATGTTTGGAGAAGATCGAGTGGAAAGTTTGTCATATCAAGGATTTATAGGGCATTCTATATTTTTTATGCAAATCCTGTAACGTAGAAAAATGAAATTTCTTGACCAGAATCTTGACAAAATTCTAATTATCTTTATGAACGTAAAGCGATTTCATGTGAAAAGAGAGAATATACAGATTTTAAGCTAAGTATATAAAGGGCTGAAATCTCTAAAATACTTATTAGTATTTTAGAGATTAAGAATTTAGTACAAAATCTTTATATTGGATTAACTATAAAAAACTTAATATAAAAATATTATATTAAACGGTTATTGAGGTTATATGTTAAAATATTCCTAAGAATATAAGTTTGAATGAAAGCAACAGTTTTTTATACGGAAGAGGATATCTTCATAAGGAGGACATAGAAATGAATATTGATTCAAGAGATGTAGAAAAAATGATTAAGTTAGCTAGAGAAGGAAAACAAATTTCGAAAATATGGGAAGAGGATTTTCCACAATATGATTACTGGGATATTTATATGGAGATACACGAGGCTGGGGAAAAAAGTGCACTTGGTACGAGAAAAAAGATTACTTATCGATTAAATAAATTACAAACTGCTACTAAAAGAGAACGAGAAGATATAATTCTAGAGATTCAAGATTTGGTCGAGCATTTATATGTAAGGTATAAAGAAAGTCAGAAAAAGTTACAAGAAATAAGAACTGTAATTGAAAAATAAAAAGAGGATGTAAACCATCCGTATTATAAATATTAGGTTGTTTTATACTTTTAATACATAAAGAGAATAGATATTAATTGAATGAATCTTAAAAAGTTCTGGAGTGAGTTTATATGGGGTTATCGGATGGTAGATGTGATATTTGTGGGAGAGAATTTACAAGTTATTTTCAGGATGAAAAAGGAAAGTGTTATTGTTCTGAAAGGTGTTACGAGAATGCATTACCTAAATGTCTAACATGTAATAATTCGATGGAACAATGGATAGAAACAGAGGGCGGTAAGAAGTACTGCTCGGAGGAATGCTATCAGAAAACATGGAACAAGTGTTCAATATGCAACAAATCAATGAATCAATGGACAGAAGCGGAAGATGGAAAGAAGTATTGTTCTGAAGAATGCTACAAAAAAACATGGAATAGATGTTCAATGTGTAATACACCCATGAAACAATGGACAGAAACAAAGGATGGAAAAAAGTATTGCTCTGAAGTGTGTTATAAAAAAAGTTGGCATAGATGCGTGGTGTGTAGTACACCCATGAAACAATGGACAGAAACAGAGGATGGTAAGAAATACTGTTCCGAGGTGTGTTATGAAACAAGGCTTGATAAATGTAAGACATGTAATAGGCCAATGAAGGAATGGATTATAAGTGAGAATGAAAAGTATTGCTCGGATAAATGTTTCTTAGAATCGTGCCCTATATGTAATGTTTGTGCGAAGCATACAGATAGTTGGATTGAAAGTGAGAAAGGAGAAATATTTTGTTCAGATAAGTGTAGAAACACAACGTTACCCCCTTGTAATATTTGTGGACAACGGATGGAAAAATGGTTAGTTAGCAAAGATAACAAAACATACTGTTCAGAAGAGTGCTACAGTCATACCTTACCCAGATGTATGTATTGTGCTAAACAAATGAAGGAATGGTTAGTCACAAAGGATGGAAGAATTTATTGCTCTGATAATTGTATTTCCGAGAGTAATATTATTATGGAGAAGGTAAATAGATTCTGTAATATGACAGGACTAACAACTAGTGAAGTAGAGAGATTACTTGTTGAGAATAGATGGAATTTAGATGAAGCAATAATAAAGGTGGATAATTATATGGAGTCTTTAAATGGGAAAGTAACCACATCCAAAGTTGTTGTAGATGGTATTAAAAATGCAGGGATTTATGATAAGTTAGCACAAAACCTATCAAGCTATAATACAATGCGTGGTGGTAAAGCCGGATTTAAAGGTTTTGTATTTGAAGATATGCATGCAGCAAGTGCATCACTTAAAGGTAAAACTACAGAGGTTATAGCTAATAATGGTTTAGCTGATTTTAGAATATTAAATACAGATGGTACATATTCACTTGGGCAAGCAAAACTTGGATATAATTCAGGGAACATAGATTGGTCACCTTATAAGGGACAAGAAATAGTGATTGACAAGGGGAACACTAAGTTAATTGAAAGTGCAAGAAAATCTGGGATGAATGTAGTTGAGTCGGATATTAGTAAAGTGGATGCAGAAAGATTAGCACAGACAATGCAGTTTGAAAGTAAGATAACAGGAAAGCCGAATGCACCACTAACAGCTAATTTACATTCATACCATCAAGCTGGAATTAATAGTGTTAAGAATGGAGCGGCATTTGGTGCAGGTTTTAGCATAGGTTCAAATATTGTAGATGTAGCAACAGGTGATAAAAGTATTGGAGAGGCGTCAGTTACAATAGCTAAGGATACAGTCACAGCAGGAGTTGGAAGTTATGTAATAGGGGCAGGAACAGCGGCAGTAGCCAATACTGCAGTTGGTGGAACAGTAATAAGTGGAGCCACAGCAGCAGGAGCTGCGATAGCTGGGACAAGTGTAGGATCAGCAGCAATTGCAGCAGGAACAGCGGTTACAGCCGCAACAAGTGGAGCCGCCGCGGCAGTTGGTGGTGCAATAGCAAGTACAACAGTAGGAGCTACAGTAGTAGGTGGAGCCACAGCAGCGGCAACAGCTTTAGGTGCAACTGCAGTAGGAGCTACTATTGTTGCTGCAGCACCATTAGTAGCAGCAGGAGCTGCAATAGGGGGCGTGTTTAAAATAGGTAAAAAATTGTTTGGGGGGAGATAATTTATTGGGAGAATTAAGTGTATAAGTTGCTAGTATTTAAGGGTATCCAAACGGTTAATTACAGGGGAATATTGTAAAATTTAATTAAGAGGTGAATGCTATTGATAGTAGTTAAAGAAATGAAATACGAAAATATGTTAAGAATGACTAAATATCTTTGTTCAAAGGATTACTATCTAAAGGATAGTGAGGATTTAAGAATTACATTTGAACATTTAGAGTTTATAGAACCAGCAGGAGCATTATTATTTTTGACTACTATGGATAAAATAAGAGGATTGAAGGTTCCTTACGGAATTGAACCAATTAATCATTTAAAAAGGTCAGCGATTTCATATGGTGAAACCATGGGTATATTTCAACAATTAGGTATTTCAGATGCCCCATCGTATACTTCTGGAGCAACTTACATAGCTCCAACAAAAATTAAAATACAAGAGGTTTTTAGGAAATTAGATGATGTAGGCGAATCTATAGAGTCATATTACGAAACAATTTCTGACAAAATTGTTGGTAAAGCTTTGAGGCTAGTAGATTCAGAAGTAGATGAAGGTGTGAGAGATTTATTTATATTTGTAGTAAGAGAAATGATTAGAAATATCTTTGATCACTCCCAATCTCCACATTATTACTACGCTTCACAAGCATATAGAGCAAATAATTCTGTTGAAGTTGTAATTGCAGATGTCGGTGTTGGGTTATTAGCTACTATTCCCTTTGATGTTGAGGAGAGATGGTTTGGAAAAGATACAGACGAAGAGGCGATCAGAAAGGCATTAACTCCGGGAATATCTGCACTATCAAATCACTCATATGCTCCGGAAGATTATAAAAATTCAGGCTATGGTTTAGCGTTAGTAAAAAGAATAATCCAACGTACGGATGGATTATTTAGTATTGCTTCGGGAACTAAATCAATAACATTTACAGCAGAAGAAGAAATAATAAACAATTGTGATATCAATGGAACTATAGTTAGAATGAGATTGCAGTTAGATAAGTTAGAGAGTGTAAGTTTTCAAGAAATATTAGATGAAGCAGAAAATGAGGCTAAGATTAAAGGATTCAAACAAATTCCATCAACTGCTTCAAAAACAATTAAGAGCAAAAAAATATAAACCTTCTTTAGATAAGATATGGTGAACTGTACCATAAATAATCACATAATTATTGTTCTTTGAAGCGTCAAAGAACAACTTAATGTCTTTGACGCTTCTTTATTTAGGTATTCATAAGTTATAATGAGTGTCTTTTTCAATGAGAAAGTCTTGATGTTTCAAGGTTTTCTCGAAATTGTATCAAGTCATCATTCCGTCGCCACTGTGTCAATAAAAATTAGCCCTCTAAAGCTATTGTCAATATCCATAGAATTTATTTGTTTTGCTAAATCAATTTATTGTTGCTTAATAGATAACAAATTAACTTTGCAAATTCATTGTAATCCCTATTAAAAGTATTAAAAGTATTATTTCCACCGATACTACTTATTTCAAAAGCCATATAAACCCTATTATCTTGAAAATTTATTTGATTAAAACTTTCCTTAAAGGTAATAACAATAGATCCAAATTCATTAGTTCTAAGTTTCTCATTGTAATATTCGTTATCTAAAAATATGATCTGTATATAGTTTTCTTCAACTTCCCAATTATCATTTAAGTCTTCAAATATTTCCAATTTTATTTTTTCCATTGAATAGCCATATTTCTTCTGCACTTTTTCTAATTCTAAAATGCGATAAATATTCGTACTTATTTCTTCATAATAGCCGTCTGCTGGAACTACAAAATAATTGATATTTTCAGGTTTTTCAATAGAATTTGAAAGTGTATTTTTGTTCTCAATACGTTCAGATATCTTAGTTGCACTTGCTTTAATTGTATTACCTATTAACGGGATATCTGCACTTCCTTCTATAGCTAATTTAATTGCTGTTGAAAACTCTATTTTTTTCTTTTTCATTTTTACATAGTCTTCATAGGACATCTGCATATTAACAATCGCCTCACTAATCTTAGGTATAAATATTATAAAAATATGTACAAAGTAATAATACAGTAAAAGCCTCCAGTGTAGTCAATTGAAAACGGCTTTAACATTATAGGGCTTGTGTTGTATTAAGCGTTCATATTGCAAAATGAAATAAAGTTACGGGAAGCCCTGATTAATAAGATTTCCCATAGCTTGTTTAACTAACGATACTCGATATTTCTTTAAAATAACGATTTTTGATTAGGTTCTCTTACAAATCTAACACAAGCCTATTTACTTTTATCTAGAATTGTATAATTTTGGTGAAATGAGAGAAAAGCTAAAAGTGGGAACTGACTATGTAGACCATGACTTAGTAATATGTGCATGTCGGGGGAATGTTCTAAGCCCTAGAAACTTGTTGAGAACATTTAAAGGTTTAATTCAAAAAAACGACTTGTCTAATATTCGTTTTCACGGCTTAAGACATACACATGCTACCTCACTTTTACTTGAAGGAATAAATCCAAAGATTGTAGCGGAACGGTTAGGTCATATAAAGTAAGTGTGATACTAGACGCATACTCACACGTGTTACCTAATATGTAAAAAGAAGCAGTAGATGAGTTGAATAAAATATTATTCGGCTAATTCTAAACCTAACAATAGTAACTGCTGTCGCCACTTATCCTGCTGTATCAACTTTTAACAAACTTTAAATCAAAGTAAAAAAAACGCAAATCCTTATATCCACAGGCTTTACGGTCTCTTAAAAACTATGACCCCGGAGAGGCTCGAACTCACGACCTCCACCCTGTCAAGGTGGCGCTCTCCCTGCTGAGCTACGGGATCTTCAAAAATGCGTATGTAACAGCATCTTTAATCTGTATGCTAAAGTAATTATATAAAATTAACTGAAATTTTACAATATTTTATATTAAATTTGAAGGGAAAGTAGTTGGAATGGCGCTAGTCGTGTATTAAGGAATATATAAGTAGAGAATGTAATGAAATGTGAGTTCGAATAAAGTGGTTATATTATTTTTTTCGATACCAATCTAAAGGACCCTCATCACTTAAATCGACAAGAAAAGGGAATAAGAAGTGTAAAGGTAAGCTTATAAGTTCTGGCATAGCGTTTACTGTTTTCTTGGACAGATATTGTCTCCCAAAACAATACGGACAATCTTTTTCAAATGTCACGAGTATTGACCATACATCTTTTATTGTCCACTTCGTTTTACAATACGTACAACGCGCCATAGAGTTCCTCCTCATGTTAAGCTTTCTTCTATTATATTCCATTCCATTCTATTGTACGAAAGTCGTTTGTATTTGGTGTGATGCAATGGAAGTTGTTTTGTTTTTATATGGATCTATTCAGTCATTTATGAGCAATTACATATCGTTTCATATTTTTGCATGGTGATAGATTTTCAGTTTCGATATGCAAACTGGCCAATATATCCTTTTTACAATTTACTTAAAATCATGTATAACAGAGATACAAGATTATTTTACCCCGCATTAACGGGCAGTAAGATCCCACCTCAAAACTCAGCGAAAGCAAAGAAGTTAGGTGTGGGATCAACTGCCCGTAAAAGCCCGATTGGTTCAACTAATAATCCGTGTGGGATGAAGAACCCCCCACGGATTAAAGTTTCACTTTATAAATATTCAGAAGTAGAGGGAGAATTATTGTAATGGTAAGGAAAACGTTCAAGATGCGTGTATCTAAAAATAGAACGATTTCGATTAATGGCTCGATTCTTGATGTGGATGTTACACATGATGAGTTTTTACAAGAGTTTGTTGAGTGGGTCGATTCTAAAGGTTGGTCATTTATGGGGATGACAGATGAGATTACACCTGAGGAAGCTAGTCAAAATTTAATAGATTCATTGATTGATGAGAAGGATAAGAAAGAATAATTCCTTCTTATTTTTTGTTGTATATTTATGTTCTTTATCGTAAAAGTATGATATAGTAAAAAACAGTGAATATTCTTCCAATTTAATACAAATTACATATAGATTGGTAGATTCAGTTTTTAAGCTATGAGAGTATAGTGAAAAGGGAGATTCATATGGTAAATTTTAAGAAAATTTTGGCTTTTATTACCGTTATTTGTTTATTTTTTTTGACACCTATGACGTTACGTGCTGAGACGAATGTTGGAGTGAATCCAGAACAAGTGGCACCACCACCTGCGGAAGGACCGAATGTTTTTAGTCAGTTTGCAACTACGATTGATGCGAAAACAGGAGATGTTTTGTATGACAAAAATGCACATCATCGCGCATTTCCAGCGAGTATGACGAAAGTGTTAACAGCGATTTTACTTATGGAGCATACGAAGCCAGAGGATCAATTTACGTTTTCACAATTAGCATTAGATCAAGAGAAGAGTAATTATCAAATTGAGTTTCAACCTGGTGAGACGATTAATCGTAATACTGCGCTTATGATTTTAATGGTACTGAGTGCGAATGATGTGTCGTATGCGATTGCAGAGCGGATTGGCGGAAGTGTTGAGAATTTCGCTCATATGATGAATGAGAAAGCGAAGCAATTAGGGGCTACAGATAGTCACTTTGTCACACCAAATGGATTGCATGATCCGAATCATTATACAACACCATTTGATATGGCTATGATTACGAGAGGTGTGCAAAAGTATCCTGAAATTTTGCAAGCGATGAATACGAAAAGAACGACAGTTACGACATCTAGACAGACGGTGTCTATTTTTAACAAGTCTACTTATTTTGAAAATCCATATAGCATTGGCGGGAAGACAGGTTTTACAAATGAAGCGCGTAATACACTCGTTTTATTAAATGAGAAGGATGGCAATCGTATTATAAATGTAGTAATGGCTTCTCAAAGACCTGAAATTTATGAAGATTTGAAGCAGATGGCGGACTATTCTTTCGGTCAATTTGTGAAGCAAACTGTACTAGATAAACATAGCTGGCATCAAAAGGCGACGTATTTAAATAAAGATATCGATAGCGAGCTTGAAAAAAGTGCAGAGCTTATGCTTAAGAAAGATGAAGGAAAAAATGTGAGGACGATTTTCCGTGCGGCCTCATTAGATAAAGATTCTTTATATCATAAAGGAATTCATCGTGGTGAAGTAGTTGGGGCAGTTGATATTACGAAAAATAATCAAACAATTGCGACGGTAAATGTTCTTTCTAAAGAAGATGTTACTTTTGCGATGCCTAAAAAAGATACGGTTGAACCTGAAGTAAATGAATCAAATGTGAAAATAATAAGCATTGGGATAGGTGCAGCTGTACTATTTGGAGCCATTTTATTTGTAGTGCTACGCCGCAATACAAAAGAAATGAAATCAGAAGAAAAATAAATTACTAGTTAAAAGGCTGTGATGAGACTTTGTCACAGTCTTTTTTATATATTTAAAATAACTAATAATTGTAAATTTTCTTATTGCATTTATGCATTGTTCGTTATATTATTTAGTTGTGTTCTTGTTAAAGAACGAAAATAGGTATTATATACTTCAAATAATATAAAACAACGGAGAGGGAGAGAAATGATGAAATTCGTTTGGAAGATTATTAGCAACGTTATCTCATTTGTTTTATTTGCATTGATGATTTGCTTAGCTTTTGTAGTTATTTCTTCAAAAGCGAGCGGTGGGGATCCAACGGTGATGGGATATCAATTTAAATCAGTGTTATCAGGATCGATGGAACCGACATTTTTAACAGGATCAATCATTGCGATTGAGCCGACGAAAGATGGTTCTAAATATCAAAAAGGCGATGTTATTACCTTTAAAGAGAAAGATGAAAAAATTATCACTCACCGTATTATCGGTGTGAAAGATACAAATGGAAAAGTAATGTATGAAACAAAAGGGGATAACAACAACGGTGCTGATTTAGAACCAGTACTTGCGGAGAATGTCATTGGGAAATATGCGGATATTACAGTTCCTTATGCAGGGTATGCATTAAATTATGCGAATTCAAAAGCTGGAGCTGCTTTACTTCTTATTATTCCAGGAATCTTTTTGCTAGGCTATTCAGCGATTTCTATTTTTAGTGCGATTCGTAGCATTGACGGAGAAAAGAAAGAGAAAAAAGTAGAACAATCCGTCTAGTTCATTTGGTTATACTTTCCGTTTAGGAAGTTGACAAATATATAAATCAAGGGGATATGGACATGACTTTAAAGAAAAAATTAGGGATGGGTATCGCATCAGCAGTATTAGGAGCAGCATTAGTTGGCGGAGGAACATTTGCATACTTTAGCGATAAAGAAGTGTCAAATAATACATTTGCGTCTGGAACACTTGATTTAGCGCTGAACCCGTCAACAATTGTGAAAGTGGATAATTTAAAACCAGGTGATACAATTGAAAAAGAATTTAAATTAGAGAATAAAGGTACATTAGATATTAAAAAAGTACTATTAACTACAGAGTATGATGTAGAAGATGTGAAGAATGATAATAAGAAAGACTTTGGCGAAGATATTGAAGTAGTTTTCTTGAAAAATATTGATAAAAAAGATGAAGTAATTAAGAGAACGACATTGAAAGATTTGAAGAGTAAAACAGTGACTGCTGCAGAAAATGATTTAGTAAGTTGGTTATGGCCTGAGAAAGGTATTAAAGCAGGAACTAATGATTCATTTAAAGTGAAATTCCACTTTATTAATAAAAATGAGCCTCAAAATGAATTCCAAGGCGACAAGCTTCAATTAAAATGGACGTTTGAAGCACAACAAGGCGATGGAGTGGAGAAAAAATAAGCAGAAAAAGAGACTATCAAAAATGATAGTCTCCTTTTCTGCTAAAAGGGAAATGTAAAAAGAAAGATAATTTCTTATATCATTTTATATTTCACTTTATTATAATAAAGGTATAGTTCTTGATAAAGAACAAGTTGTTCGATAGGAGAGATTAAAATGCTGAAGCCACCTCGCAAATTCAAAAAGATGCTTATATTGCCATGTTTGTGTTCTATTACTTTTTATTTAGGCTCTCAAATGATGACTTATACAGAAGCGGCTTTCGTTCATGAAACGAAAGTAACGGCTACAATTTCGACAGCAAGTATTTTTCCCAAAACAGTTGATCAATTAACAGAACAAGCTAAGCAGCATAAGGAAGTTATTTTGCATGAGTATGAAGAGATGAAATCAAAAGTAACTGTCACCTCCACTCAAGAGTTAGAACAGGTGCTTGTTACGTGGAAGCAAGGGCGTGAGAAAATCGTTGCTGAGAGAGAATTGTTACAAAAAGTATATGTATCAATAGAAGGTCCTTACAATCAAGTGCAAGAAGCGTTAAAAGGAAATAAAAGTGAATCGAATAAGCAAGTATTCTCGTATGTGAATGCTGGTTTTCATATAGTGAAAGAAAACTGTGAGTATGTTGATAAAGAAGCTAATTTACAAGTGATTGATAAACAAATTCAAGATTTTGAGAAGTTACTAGTAGATGAAACAGCAAAACTAGAAGAGAGTAAGAAACAAGAAGAGGCGAAAAAGCTAGAAGAGAAGAAAAAAGAAGAAGCAAAAAAACTAGAAGAGAGTAAGAAGCAAGAAGAAGCGAAAAAGCTAGAGGAGAGTAAGAAGCAAGAAGAAGCGAAAAAACTAGAAGAGAGCAAGAAGCAAGAAGAAGCGAAAAAACTAGAAGAGAGCAAGAAACAAGAGGAAGCGAAAAAGCTAGAAGAGAAGAAACAAGAGGAAGCGAGAAAGCTGGAAGAGAAGAAGAAACAAGAAGAACACAATAATAAAGATAGCAAGTAAAATACAGCAACATTACAGAGCGAATAGAGGATATGCCGAATAGTTGAGAGAGAATTGCGACTCACCTATTCGGCGTGTCCTCTTTATTGTAACAATACACGCCAAAATCTAGCAGATACGAGAAAACTGGTTGGTAGCATGATAGTGAAAATCAATTCATGTTTTTATTTGTTTCTCAACTTTTTTCAGAAAATTTAAAATGATATTGAGAAATAAAAATAACTGAAAATACTAATAAAAAAATGTTGTATTTATATAGTCTTGTTCGTTATAATGAACTTAAGGTTTTTAAAAGAGAACGAATATTAGCTAAGCTAGTATAGTTTTCTTTCTGTCCCTTATTGAAAAATAAAGGGGTAAAAATATAAAAAACAGCTAGGGGGAATTGATTGTGAGTCTGAAAAAGAAATTAGGTATGGGAGTTGCATCAGCGGCACTGGGGTTATCTTTAATTGGTGGAGGTACGTTTGCATACTTTAGCGATAAAGAAGTATCGAATAATACATTTGCAGCTGGGACTTTAGATCTTACATTAGACCCTAAAACGCTTGTAGATATTAAAGATTTAAAACCAGGGGATAAAGTAAAGAAAGAGTTCTTATTAAAGAACAGTGGTTCGTTAGCAATTAAAGATGTACAATTAGCGACAAAGTATACTGTGAATGACTTGAAAAAAGATAACGCCGGTGAAGACTTTGGTCAGCACATTAAGGTGAACTTCATTTGGAATTGGGATAAACAAAGTGAGCCTGTATACTCAACAACATTAGCTGAGTTACAAAAAGAAAATCCAGATGTTTTAGCTAAAGCAATCTTTGCTCCTGAATGGGGAGAAAGTGGTGGTTTAGCAGCTGGTACTGACGATTACTTATGGGTAGAATTTGAATTCGAAGATAATAATGGCGATCAAAATAAATTCCAAGGTGATTCATTGAGCTTAGAATGGACATTCAATGCTCACCAAGGAGAAGGCGAATCAAGAGAATAAATCAAAAAGCGGGGATTCCCCGCTTTTTTTTATAAAGAAAAAAGAAGTGCCGGTTGTAAGCACTTCTTTCTATTTATTATTTATTATCGTGCTTCCATTTTGTAAATTCAAGAAATTCACGAAATTGTTCTTTGGAGACACCTGAGCTCATCGCATCTTTAACGAGTTGTGTCCATTCGGAGTCTAAGTGATTTTCCTTTGTTGTTTCATCATGAAGTAGAGTATCAACTGGAATTTGTAGAACTGCTGCGATTTTTTCAAGAAACTGAATGGAAGGGTTTTTTTGTAAATTTCGTTCTATAGAACTAATGTAAGATTTAGCAACACCAGCTTTTTCGGCAAGTTCAGTTAATGAAATACCTTTTTGTAAGCGAAGGCGTTTTATACGTTCTCCAATCATATTTGCGCACCTTTCTATCAATATGTAGTCGTCTTATGATGTCATTATTATAACATAAACTTCGTTAAAAAGAACAAGCCTATTGAGCCTGACTGGATGGCTTCATACGTTGGAAAAAATGTTCGATATCTTGCAGGGCGATACCAGCGTCTAGAGCTTCAAGTATTAAATCAATCCATTCTTGGTCCAGTGCGTCAGTCTTATCTTTGTACAAATGTAATTCCTCCCTAATTATCGGTCATAACTGCTGCTACAGAATATGTGATAATACAATCGCATTTTGTGTTTTATATAGTGAATTATCAAATATTTTGTAGATAAAACAAAGATAAAATCCCCATTAAATTCCCTCTATGGCGATTATAAAGTTTCTGACAAATATTTTCAATATTTTCAGAAAACATTGTTGAATTGTGATATATTCGTATACTAACTATGAAATTTTTACAAATATATTAAAAAAATTACATAATATAACTAAATATTGAAAAAATATTGAATTTTTAATAAAATTCAATATGTAATACATATTATTTATTAGGGGAGGAAATAAGGGATGAACAAGAAACCGTTCAAAGTTTTGTCATCAATCGCTTTGACAGCTGTATTAGGTCTTTCATTCGGAGCGGGTGGCCAGTCTGTATATGCTGAAACACCTGTGAATAAGACAGCTACGAGCCCAGTTGATGATCATTTAATTCCAGAAGAACGTTTAGCAAATGCGCTAAAAAACCGTGGGGTAATTGATTCGAAGGCTTCAGAGACAGAAACAAAGAAAGCTGTCGAAAAATACGTAGAGAACAAAAAGGGTGAAAATCCTGGGAAAGAAGTATCAAATGGGGACCCACTTACGAAAGAAGCATCTGACTTTATAAAGAAAGTGAAAGATGCGAAAGCAGATACGAAAGAAAAGTTAGACAAACCAGCAACAGGAACACCTGCTGCGACAGGACCGGTCAGAGGTGGTCTAAATGGTAAAGTACCAACTTCTCCAGCAAAGGGAAAAGAATATAACGGTGAAGTTCGTAAAGATAAAGTACTCGTTTTACTTGTAGAGTACGCTGACTTTAAACATAACAATATTGATAAAGAACCTGGTTATATGTATACTGACGATTTTAACAAAGAACATTATGAAAAAATGTTATTCGGTGATGAGCCATTCGCATTAGAGGATGGAAGTAAAATCGAGACGTTTAAACAATATTACGAAGAGCAATCTGGCGGTAGTTATACAGTAGACGGAACAGTTACAAAATGGTTAACAGTTCCTGGTAAAGCTGCTGATTACGGTGCAGATGGTGCGACAGGTCATGATAATAAAGGACCAAAAGGACCACGTGATTTAGTAAAAGATGCATTAAAAGCAGCTGTAGATAGTGGTATTGATTTATCAGAGTTTGACCAGTTCGATCAGTACGATGTAAATGGTGATGGAAATCAAAAACAACCAGACGGCTTAATTGACCACTTAATGATTATTCATGCGGGTGTTGGACAAGAAGCAGGCGGTGGTAAATTAGGTGACGATGCAATTTGGTCACATCGCTGGACTGTTGGACCAAAACCATTCCCAATTGAAGGGACACAAGCGAAAGTTCCATATTGGGGCGGAAAGATCGCAGCATTCGACTACACAATTGAACCAGAAGATGGCGCAGTTGGTGTATTCGCACATGAATATGGTCATGATTTAGGTCTTCCAGATGAGTATGATACAGACTATACTGGTGACGGTGAACCAATTCAAGCTTGGTCTGTTATGAGTGGCGGAAGCTGGGCTGGTAACATTGCAGGAACAACACCAACAAGTTTCTCACCGCAAAATAAAGAGTTTTTCCAAAAAACAATCGGTGGTAACTGGGCAAATATCGTAGAAGTAGATTACGAGAAATTAAATAAAGGTATCGGTCTAGCAACATATTTAGACCAAAGTGTTACGAAATCAGCAAGACCAGGTATGATTCGTGTTAACTTACCAGATAAAGATATAAAAACAATTGCGCCAGCATTTGGTAAGCAGTATTACTACAGCACAAAAGGTGACAATCTTCATACAAAAATGGAGACGCCACTATTCGATTTGACAAATGCAACGACTGCGAAGTTTGATTTCAAGTCATTGTATGAAATTGAAGCAGAGTATGATTTCCTTGAAGTGCATGCTGTAACAGAAGATGGCCAAAAAACATTAATCGAAAAACTTGGCGAGAAAGCAAATAGTGGAAATGCCGATTCAACAAATGGCAAATGGATTGATAAATCATACGATTTAAGCCAATTCAAAGGCAAGAAAGTAAAGTTAACATTTGAGTACATTACAGATGGTGGGTTAGCATTAAACGGCTTCCTACTTGATAATGCATCACTAAATGTAGATGGTAAAGTAGTATTCTCTGATGATGCAGAAGGTACACCGCAGTTCAAGTTAGATGGATTCGCTGTATCTAATGGAACAGAGAAGAAAAAACATAACTACTATGTAGAGTGGAGAAACTATGCTGGTTCAGATAACGCATTGAAATATGCTCGCGGTCCAGAATACAACACTGGTATGGTTGTATGGTATGCGGATTCAGCTTACACAGATAACTGGGTTGGTTTACATCCAGGACACGGTTTCCTTGGCGTAGTTGATTCTCATCCAGAAGCGATTGTTGGAACTTTAAATGGTAAACCAACAGTGGCAAGTAGTACGCGATTCCAAATCGCTGATGCGGCGTTTTCATTCGATAAAACGCCAGCTTGGAAAGTTGTATCTCCAACGCGTGGAACATATACGTATAATGGCTTAGCAGGCGTACCGAAGTTTGATGATTCGAAAACGTATATTAATAAACAAATTCCAGATGCAGGACGTATTTTACCGAATCTTGGCCTGAAGTTTGAAGTAGTAGGACAAGCTGATGATAATTCTGCAGGTGCTGTTCGTTTATATCGTTAATACAGTAAAACTACCGAAAGATTTTCTTTCGGTAGTTTTTTTGTGAGCAATGAATTTTATATACAAGAAGAAATTATATATAATGTAACTTTACGAATAGAAATTTACTATATATGAAGTCTATATAAATAATGAAAGAATTGGATAAAAATAGTGGGAGAAGGTGAATGGATGAGTGTTTCTTCTATTGTAAATAAACAAAAGGCATATTTTTATAATGGCCATACGAGAAGTGTAGAAGTGAGAAAGAATAATTTGAAGAAGCTTTATGAAGGCATTCAGCGTTTTGAAGAAGAAATATTTCAGGCATTGAAATTAGATTTAAATAAGTCGGTTCATGAGTCGTTTACAACGGAAGTTGGATATGTATTAAAAGAAATTTCCTTTCAATTGAAGCATATTTCATCATGGAGTAAACCGAAGCGAGTTCGAACAGCACTCACTCATTTTGGATCAAAGGGGAAAGTAGTGCCTGAACCGTACGGTGTGACACTTATTATTGCACCGTGGAACTATCCATTTCAATTAGCAGTTGCACCTCTTGTAGGAGCGTTGGCGGCTGGAAATACAATCGTTTTAAAGCCGTCAGAGCTAACGCCAAACGTTTCGAAAGTGCTTACGAGAATGTTAGAAGAATTATTCCAAGAAGAGCTTGTAGCGGTAGTAGAAGGCGGTGTAGAAGAGAGTACCGAATTGTTAACGGAACCGTTTGATTATATGTTCTTTACAGGTAGTGTCGGCGTTGGGAAAGTTGTGATGGAAGCAGCTGCGAAACGGTTGACCCCACTCACGTTAGAACTTGGCGGAAAAAGCCCATGTATTGTACATAAAGATGCAAAAATAGATGTAACAGCAAGAAGAATTGTGTGGGGGAAATTTTTAAATGCAGGGCAAACGTGTGTAGCGCCTGATTATATGTATGTGCATACTTCGGTGAAAGAACAGTTAATCGAGGCATTACGACACGAAATTGCGGAGCAGTATGGAAAAAATCCACTGAACAACGACAATTATGTACGAATTGTGACTGAACGTCATTTTGAACGTTTATGTACATTTTTGAAAGATGGTAAAACGGTAATCGGCGGGAACTATAAAAAAGAAACGTTACATATAGAACCAACAGTGTTAACGAATGTTACATGGCAAAGTACTGTTATGGAAGATGAAATTTTTGGTCCGATTTTACCAATTATAGAATACGACAACATAGAAGAGGTAATTGGCACAATTCAGCAACATCCGAAGCCGTTAGCGTTATATGTATTTTCTGAAGATAAAGAAGTACAAAAGAAGGTGACGAGTAATATTTCATATGGCGGAGGCTGTATTAATGATGTTGTCTATCATCTTGCAACGCCATATTTACCTTTTGGAGGCGTCGGAAGTAGTGGATTAGGTAGTTATCATGGGGAAGAAAGTTTTCGGACTTTTTCACATTATAAAAGCATTTTAGCCCAATCTACGGCATTCGATATGAAAATTCGTTACTCTTCTACAAAAAGTGCTTTAAAATTCATACGAAAGTTGTTAAAATGATGATGGTGTTTATCAGTAGGCGTAGCCGTATGATAATAGCCCCTTCGCAATGGAAGGGGTTTTTCTGTTCGACACATGTATCGTGCGAAAATGAATCAAACATACTACATAAAGAATAGAAGAGAACGCTGCTAAACAATCATTTTTGTTTGGATCGAAGCAAAAAATAGTCTATAGAACATAAATATTTATTCATGAATATAAAAATTTAAATTTAAGGTAGATAGGACGGGAAAATGAAAAAGATTATTAAAGTTGAAGCAGTAGAAAAACATTTTGGAAATCAAGTGATTATCCCACCTCTTTCTTTAGACATTAAAGAAGGGGAATTTTTAACGATTTTAGGGCCGAGTGGTTGCGGGAAAACAACGTTACTTCGTATGATCGCAGGTTTTGAAACGCCAACTAAAGGGAATCTTTTATTAGATGATGAAAAGATTAACGATTTGCCGCCATATAAGCGTCATATGAACTTAGTGTTCCAACATTATGCGCTATTCCCACATATGAATGTGGAGAAAAATATTTGTTTCGGTATGAAAATGCAGAAAGTACCGGCAGCAGAGCAGAAAGAGCGTGCTGAAGAGGCAATGCGTTTAACGCAGTTACTTGAGTTCCGTAATCGTAAACCTGCAAAGCTTTCTGGTGGACAGCAACAGCGTGTAGCAATTGCGAGAGCGATTGTAAATAACCCGCGTGTATTATTACTAGATGAGCCACTTGGGGCGTTAGACTTTAAGTTAAGAAAAGATTTGCAACGTGAATTGAAAAACTTACAACGTAATTTAGGAATTACGTTCATATACGTAACGCACGATCAAGAAGAAGCGATGAGCATGAGTGATCGTATTGTCGTTATGAATAAAGGACATATTGAACAAATTGGAACGCCGAAAGAAATTTACAATAAGCCGAAAACGATGTTCGTTGCGACATTTATCGGTGAAAATAATATTGTGAAAAACGGGGAAGGCTATGTAGCAATTCGCCCTGAAAACGTAAAGGTGCGTTCGGTTGAAGAACCGATTTTAAAAGAATACCATCTTGGACATATTGAAGACGTTGAGTTTGTTGGAAATATGGAAAAGCTGTATGTACGTGACGAGAAAACATCAGAATTACTAATGGCATATCAAACTGCTGAAGAAGCAGCGCAGTGGAGCATTGGAGATAATGTATACGTAGGCTGGGAGCAAGAGGACGAGGTGACCTTAAATTGAAAAAAGGGAAATTACTCGCACTACCGACAGTCGCTTGGCTGTTAATCTTCTTCCTAATTCCCCTTCTGTTTGTATTGGCATTTGCCTTTATGCAGCGCGGGGCATATGGGACAGTGGAAATGCAATTTACATTAGAGAACATAGCGCGTGTGTTTGACCCATTATATATGGGGACGTTATGGGAAACAGTGAAAATTGCGGTTATTACGACAGTACTATGTTTACTGATTGGTTATCCATTTGCATATACAATTACAATTGTTGATCGTAAATATCGTTCCATTCTTTTATTATTGGCAACGATCCCGTTTTGGATTAACTTCCTTGTTCGTTCATACGCATGGATTGTTATTTTACGTTCACAAGGTCTTGTAAACACATTGCTATTGAAACTAGGTATTATTAGTGAACCTTTAAATTTACTATATAATACACCTTCTGTAGTACTCGGAATGGTCTATTCTTTATTACCATTTATGATTTTACCGGTGTATGCAGCGATTGAGCAGCTTGATAAGCGTAAGCTAGAAGCAGCTTATGATTTAGGTGCAACACCAGCAAAGGCATTTTGGAATGTAACAGTACCAATGACGATGTCAGGGATTGCTACTGGTTCTATTTTAGTGTTTGTTTCTTCTATCGGAATGTTTGTTGTATCAGACGTTATGGGTGGATCGAAGGTAGCATTAATCGGAAACGTAATTCAAAATCAATTCTTAGGAGCGCGTGACTGGCCGTTTGGATCTGCGTTATCTATGATTGTTGTTCTATTCTCTGTTCTGTTAATTTACTTATATTATCGTGCAACGAAAGTATATAAATATGATGGGAACGGAGGGGAATAGGCAAAGATGAAGAAGTTTTTAGTTTCTTATTCTTGGTTAATTTTATTGTTCTTGTATTTTCCAATGATGGTTTTAATGGTATATTCCTTCAATGATTCTCGCATTAATGCGGAATGGGAAGGCTTTACACTTCATTGGTATACAGATTTATTTCAAAAGCAAGATGTTATTGATGCGTTTGTAAATAGTATGACGATTGCGATCGTAACGACGATTGTAACGACAGTTCTTGGTGTGATTTTTGCAATTGCATTACATCGTTATAAATATCGTTATGAAGGGGCTATTAACGGTCTTGTGTATTTACCAATTTTAATTCCTGATATTTTAATGGGATTATCTTTACTTATCTTATTTAGTCAATTAGGTATGGAACTTGGCAAAACAACAATTATTATTGCGCACATTACATTTAGTATTTCATTTGTTGTCGTTATTTTAGCAGCACGCCTTTCTGGTATGGGACGTGATTTAGAAGAGGCTGCAAATGATTTAGGAGCAACGCCGTGGCAAACGTTCCGTTATGTAACGTTCCCAGCAATTGCACCAGGAGTTATTTCAGCTGCATTATTAACATTCACATTATCAATTGATGATTTTGTAATTAGTTTCTTCGTATCAGGACCAGGATCAACAACATTGCCATTATACATTTACAGTATGGTTAAGCGCGGAGTATCACCAGAAATTAATGCACTTTCTACAATTTTAATTGTAGCTATCGTAGGATTAATGGTTTTATCTGAAATCTTCCGTAACAAAGGTGCAGATGGTGAAGAAAACTCTGGAGGACACCTTCCTTTATAATACGAACGATATAGAAAGTACGAGGGGGTAATAAACCGATGAAATTAATGAAAAGATTAGCCGGCGCAGCAATTAGCTTTAGCCTTGTTGCCGGTGTACTTGCTGGTTGTGGTGAAAAGAAAGAAGAATTAAACATTTATAGCTGGGCTGACAATTTTGATGAGCAAGTGCTAAGAGATTTTGAAAAGAAATATAACGTGAAAGTTAACTATGATAAGTATGCAAGTAACGAAGAAATGCTTGCGAAATTACAAGCTGGTGGCGCGAAGTATGATTTAATTCAGCCATCTGATTACATGGTTAAAACAATGGCAAAAATGGACTTATTAGCGCCGTTAGATAAAAAGAATATCCCAAATATCGAAAATATGATTTCTAATTTCAAAACACCTGCGTTTGATCCAGAGAATAAATATTCTTTAGTATATACTTGGGGTGTAACAGGGATTGCATACAATAAAAAGTATGTGAAAGAAGCTCCTACAAGCTGGGCTGACCTATGGAATGAGAAATATAAAGGGCATGTAACTTTATTAAATGATTCTCGTGAAGTGTTAGGGATGGGTCTTAAAAAGCATGGATTCTCAAACAGTACGAAAGATGATGCACAGTTAAAGACAGCAGCAGATGATTTAAAGAAGCTACTTCCAAACTTATTAGCATTTGATACAGATAATATTAAACAAAAATTCATTACAGAAGATGCTTGGATCGGAACAGTTTGGTCTGGAGATGCAGCATTTATCGCAAAAGATAATAAAGATGTAGAGTACGTTGTACCAAAAGAAGGTGGCACAATTTGGGCTGATACGTTAGCGATTCCAAAAGGTGCGAAAAACAAAGAGCTTGCAGAGAAGTTTATGAACTACTTATTAGATGAAAAAGTAAGTGTGAAAAACTACGAGTCAATTGGATACAGTAATCCTAATGAAAAAGCTCATCCTCTACATAGTAAAGAATATCGTGAAAACCATATGATTTTCTTAACGAAAGAGGAATTAGATCGTACAGAATGGCTTGTTGATGTAGACGATAAGCTAAAAGACTATGATCGTTACTGGACAGAGTTAAAAACAAAAGGTAAATAAGTAAGAAAATGCGGTTTCTAAAGTAGAAATCGCATTTTTTCATAGTAGGAGGAAATCGTTTGAACAAGAAGTTACATCAATATGAGGTAGTATGTATCGTTTTATTACTTGCTGTATTTAGCATTGTTGCTTGGCGTGTACATGTGGGTGGCGTTACAGTGATGGATACATATGTCCGAGGATTCGTAAAAGGATTACAAACAGAAGATTCGCTTACATTTTTCTCATACTATACAAAAGTAGGGTCTGCAATTGGGATCGTAACTACGCTCGTTATAAGTCTACTTGTTTTTTGGAGAAAACGTTATTATGCTGCGATGATTGTGTATCCAGTTGGTATTTTAATAACACATCTTGTGAATAAAGGGATAAAAGAAATTGTGAAAAGAGAACGTCCGTCGTTAAATGAAGCATTGGATGCACTTGGATATAGTTTCCCTAGTGGGCATGCAATGTTATCTATTATGACATTCGGGTTTCTGGCTTATATCATTGCGGCAAATCTGAAGAGTGTAACAGGGAAATATGCTGTAACGATCTTGATGGGAATAGTCATTGTATCGATTGGTTTAAGCAGAGTTATTTTAAATGTACATTATCCAACTGATATTTTAGCTGGTTATTGCGTAGGTGGTATTTTGTTAATTATAGCGATTTACTGTCATCGTTTACTTACCGAGAGATGGGGGCTTAATAAAGAGAGATAAAGTGAAACTTTAATCAGTGGGGGTCTTACTGCCCATTAAAGCGGGATAAAAAACGTCTAGAAAAACTATCATTATAGTGTTTCTAGACGTTTTTTGTTTGTCCGAAGATGTGATACAGTATAAATGACAATTGAATTATTTAAAGTAGGTGAAAATGTGTGAAGACAAATGTACATAAAGTAGATAAGTGGGGGAAGTTAGGAGCTTTTTTGTATCAGTTTCGTTATACAGTAATTGTAGCATTACTATTGCTTGCGATCGCACTTGGTATTTTTGCCCCAAAGCTACCAGGAGTATTAGGTGGTGACGGTTTCCAAACAGAAGGGGACTATCAAAAAACGAAAGAAATTTTAGATAAAGATTTTAAGCGGTCTCAAGATACACTTTTACTCGTTTTTGAAAAAAATAAAGGTGTTTCACATGAAGAATTTCAAAAGCAAGTAGAGGGAATTGTAAAGAATATACAAGAGAAAGAGACTTATGAATCTTTCCATCACCCAGTGCAAAATAAAGAAATGTTACAAGATGATATCGGTTATGCGACAATTTTATTTTCCGGGAAAACAAATAAGGAACGAATGGAAAAGACATTACAATTTGCTGATAAAATCGAAAAGGAAGGTAATGCAGCGTTAAAAGTAACGCCTACAGGGTTTCCAAAAATTAATAAAGAGATTAATGAAAGAACGCAAAATGATTTAAAAGTAGCAGAAATGATTGGGTTACCGATTGCATTTCTCGTATTACTATTTTCATTTGGTAGCCTTTTGGCATCTATTTTACCAATTGTAAATGGGGCACTTAGTGTTATTAGTACGATGGGCATATCATACTTTATAGGTGTCGATAAGGAACTATCTATCTTTGTGTTAAATGTTGCACCGATGATTGGACTTGCGCTATCTATTGATTTTGCGCTATTATTTGTAAATCGTTTTCGAGAGGAAGTTGCAAAGCGAACGGTAAAAGAAGCGATAGCAATTACATATCAGACAGCAGGGCGTGCAATCGTATTTTCAGGATTATGTGTATTTGTTGGATTATCCGGTTTGTTTTTCTTTAAGATCGATTATATTCAGTCTGTCGCAATTAGCGGAATGATTGTTGTGATTATGAGTATTTTATTTTCACTCACACTTCTTCCAGCGCTATTATCATTAATTGGGAAACGAATATTAAAAAAGAATCAAGTAGCACATACACCGGCAAAGGCGTGGCGTAAATTTGCACAATTTGTAATGAAACATCCAATTGCGATGATTATTGTCGTTACAACATTTATTGTTATTTGCTTATTACCATTACGGACAGCTAATTTGCAGTTCCCTGACGTGGAAGCTCTACCTAAACAAAGCGATACAAGAATTGCATATGAGAAGTATGAAGAAGCATTTAATAAAACGGCAAAAACACATGCTGATGTTACGTTAGTGGTAGAGACGAAAAAAGATATGAAAGAAAAAGAAAGTTTACAAAAGGTTGAAGAAGTCGTTCAAAAGTTAAAAGATGATAAGAAAGTGCATGAAGTAAGAAGTTTATATGACGGGTTAACAGGTATGAAAGCAGATCAAGTTGCTGGAATGTTAGAGTCACCAGAAGCAGCGAAACTAGCTCCTGTATTTGAAGCATATACGAAAGGGAATAAGACGACGATAGAAGTCTTTCTAAAAACAAAACCACGTACTGAAACTGCTAAACAATGGGTTCGTGATTTTAAACAAAATTATAAAGAAACAGATGTTACGTATTATTTAGGTGGGATGACGACGTTCCAACAAGAGTTAGAAGATGAAATTAAAGATAAAGTTGCAATTGGTATGTCTGTTATATTTGGATCGACCTTTGTTATATTATTATTTGCATTCCGATCTATACTCATTCCGATTAAGGCAATTATTATGAATATACTTAGTTTAAGTGCAACAATCGGAATTGTTGTTTGGTTATTTGAAGGTGGGCATTTTGGTTTAGAAGCGAGTCCGGTTCTATTTGTCTTACCAATCTTCATTTTCGGTCTCGTATTTGGGCTTAGCATGGATTATGAAGTCTTTCTTATTTCACGTATTCATGAATTGTATGAAGAAACAGGAGATAACGATCAAGCAACGTTAGAAGGACTTGTGTCAACAAGTAGGATCATTACATCAGCTGCGTTAATTATGATTGTTGTAACTGGTGCGTTCGCCTTTACTGATATTCTACCAGTAAGGCAAATGGGGCTTGGCGTTGCATTAGCGATATTCCTTGATGCAACAATTATTCGTCTTATGCTCGTACCAAGTTTAATGAAATTGTTTGGAGACTGGAACTGGTGGTTGCCATTTCGAAAGAAAAGAGAGAAATCATCGTAAAAAATACTCATCTATAAGATGAGTATTTTTTTATGAATAGCAAGGCCTACATTTTGCAAATAGTATGTGATAAGAAGATTACATATAAGTAGGTGAAGGCAATGTTTCGTTATTTTAAGTTTAAGCTAAATGATACAGTACAGTTTGCAGAAAACGATGGGCATATGTATCGCATTGTCGGTTATCGGTTAGAAAAAGGATTTTATCCAAAAGATGAATGGACTCATATTATTTATGAATTACTGAGAGATTTTGATGGATATACGATGGATGCGGAAGAGGAGGAACTTGTAAAGGTCATTCAAGTAGAGGATGAGTATTACAAAATACAAGAGGTATCGGGCTATCGTTATCCAGTAAAAATGAAGCAAAAACAACACGTGATGAAAGTAGAAAAGATGGATGATTTATTAGATACGTATAATGATTATAAAAGATTGGCGGATTTCTTTAAAGATTTATCGTATGAGCAAAAAGCCGAAGAAGTATTGCAAGAAATGAAACGGCGTAGAGCGTGAGGGGGCAGTCTACTATAAGACTGCCCTCTATTTTTGACGGTGCATCAAAGTGTATTTTCCGTTACAATGAGAGAATCAATAGAAATAAGGTGATACAGTATGGAAACGAAGAAAAAGGGCGAATGGTGCGAAATTACTGTTCCAGCGAAATGGAATGGCATAAGTATTGATTCGTTATTAAAAATAGAATGGGAAATACCGAAAAAGTTGTTGCATCAGCTTCGTATGGAGAAAGGTGTTACCGTTAACGGAGAACAAAGAAGATGGAATGAGCTTTTAAAAGAAGGCGATAAGTTGCAAGTGCATATGTTTGTGGAGGAAGAATACGATGTAGAGCCTGAATATGGTGAATTACATGTAGTATATGAAGACGATCACGTACTCATCGTAAATAAGCCTGAGAAGATGGATACACATCCTGCTGAAAAAGGTGGAACGGGAACACTTGCAAACCTTGTTGCCTTTCATTTTCAAATGCAAGGTTTAGAGACGAAGGTTCGTCATATTCATCGATTAGATAAAGATACGACAGGCGGTGTCGTGTTTGCTAAACATAGAATTGCTGGTGCAATTATGGATCGTTTATTAATGGAGCGAAAAATTAAAAGAACATATGCCGCGCTTGTGGAAGGAAAAGTAAAAGGTAAGCAAGGAACCATTGACGCAGCGATTGGAAGAGATCGTCATCATGCGACGAGACGACGTGTTTCTCCAAAAGGAGATCAAGCAATCACATATTATAAAGTAGAGAAGTATTTTAAAAAACAAAATGTTACGCTCGTAACGTTACAATTAGAAACAGGTAGAACACATCAAATTCGTGTTCATATGAGTTATCATGGTAATCCGTTAGTTGGAGATGTATTATATGGTGGACAAACGCAATATATGTCCGGGCAAGCATTACATGCGATGAAGATAAACTTCTTACATCCCATTACGAAAGAAGAGATCGAAGTGGATGTACCATTTCCTGCAAAATTAAATAATACAATGAAAGAATTTCAAAGAATGAATGCGTAAAGTATAAGTTTAAATTTGAGAAAAGTAGATTTTTGCAGGAATTTCTCTAAAAGAAGCGAAGCCGTTAAGAGAAAAGAGAGGTGAGAATCGCTTGGTCAAATGTAAATATATACTCGGAATATTTTTCGCTTGTCTTGTATTTACTCTATGCCTCTATCCATATTTACCAAACCTTATGGCAGTACATTGGAATGAAAATGGTGCACCGAACGAGTTTATGAGTAAACAAGTTGTTATAGCATTTATTCCTTGTCTTATTATTTTTTTACATGGATTCGTGTATAGTATTTCACATAATATATATAAGTTTAATGAGGGCGAGCATGTCATTACAAATGGATTTATAAAAACAATTACTTTATTTATGTTGTTTATCCATATGCTCATTCTCTTTATTAATTTTGGAAGTATGATATCCTTTCAGACAGGACTAACGATTGGAATTAGTATGTTTCTTTTTATGCTTAGTAAAGGGTTTAAAACAGTTAAGAGTACGGAAAAAGACCCAATTAAATTACAAAAAATTCGTTTAGTGAGTAGGCGGATTTTCCAAGTGATGGCATGTAGTATATTGTTTTCACTGTTTTTGGACTTGAAGTGGGGGTTTTACGTGTTACTTAGTGTAATAAGCTGTGGCTCTATTTTGTTTATGTTCTACATAATGTACTCATACATAATAGAAAGTTATGAAACGTAAAAAAGAGTCTTCTCATTATGAGAAGACTCTTTTAATCTATTTACTTCGTAATAAATTGTTGTGTCCAGTAGTTGCCGCTTTCTACATAGCCAACACCGATGTGAGTGAAGCCGTTATTTAAGATGTTTGCACGGTGTCCAGCACTGTTCATCCAAGCTTGTACTACTTCTTCAGGTGTACGTTGGCCTTGAGCGATGTTTTCACCTGCAGATTTATAAGAAATACCAAATTTCTTCATCATGTCAAACGGAGATCCGTAAGTAGGGCTATTATGATCAAAGTAGTTATTTTTTTGCATATCTTCAGATTTAATACGTGCTACTTTGCTTAATTCAGTATCGATTTGTAATGCTGGTAAGCCTTGTTTTGTACGCTCAGCGTTTGTTAATTCAACAACACGTTGTTCGAACTCGCTTAAAGATTTTGCTTCTTCAGCAGGCTTTTGCTCAGCAGGTTTTTGTTCAGCTGGTTTTTGAGTATTGTTGTTTTCAGCTGGTTTTTGAGCTTCTGGTTTTTGAACTTGCTCAGCAGGTTTTTGCTCAGCAGGCTTTTGCTCAACAGGTTTTTGTTCAGTAGGCTTTGGAGCTACTGGTTTAGCTGTTGGTTGTTCAGTTACAACATTTCCATTAGGTTGTTGACCAGGAATATAGCAGTTTGGTTGGAAGTTTCCTTGTTGCCATTGTGCGAATGACTCAACTCCCATAGATTGTAAGAATGCTTGTAATTCTTGTTGACTCATTTGCTTCATCATCACTTTAGAATGCTGAATATTTTGAACCTTTATGTTAGATGGTTGTACTGTTGCAGCTTGTGCATCTAAAGAAGATACTCCTAAAGTAAGTGCTGTTGCAGCAGCTACAGATAATAGAACACGTTTTTTCATAATGTTTGCCCCCATATTGTCTATGTTTTTATTTATTTTTTGCCAGCCGTCTAACTGACAAATTCATCGTAGCATAGATTTTGCGAGAAAAAAGATGGAAAAAAATTCATAGACTCAAAATTTACCTAATTTATCCTAAGAGGGGAAATGGGGGAAATAAGAGAAACATAGAGTATAAAAGGAATTTTCAGCATTTTTATACTTGGTCTTAAAATGATTTTTTGGTTAAATATACCTCAAGCGAAAAAGGAGAATGCTTTTGTAGCAACGATTAGAGCGTTTTTTTTAGGGATTAACTGGATGATAATTTACAAAACTGTAATGTTTCTGTTGTTCTTTTTTATAATAAAGTAACATATTTTTAATGTTGTAGCAGACAAAAAAGCGGCTATCTCTTTACGTAGACGAAGGAGATAGCCGTTTTCTTATTATTACGTATGTTACGAGTTATTACGAGTTGGTTTCAATTGCTTCTAATAATAAATCTACAATGTGAATTCCTCTCATTTTATGAGAAAGACCTTCTCGCTCAATGCCCAATTTCATTTGTAATAAACAACCTGGATTTGCAGTAACAATGGTTGCTGCTTCTGTTTCATGCACGCGATCCATTTTATAATCTAGAAATTCCATGGATAACTCTGAATGAACAATATTGTAAATACCAGCAGAACCACAGCAGCGATCCGCATCCTTCATTTCACGGTATGTTGCGCCTTGAATTGCTTCTAGTAACATACGAGGTTCTGAAGATGTTCGCATAACATTGCGTAAATGACAAGAGTCTTGATACGTAATAATTTGCGGCTTGAGTCGTAAGTCATTCCGTTTATGGAAATCCAGTTCGACTAGAATAGCAGTAATATCTTTAATTTTAGAAACAAACTGCTTCGCACGTTCAGCCCACTGTGGATCGTCTTTTAAAAGATAATCGTAGTCTACAAGATAAGCTCCGCAACCACCAGCATTCGTAATGATATAGTCGATGTTTAAATCTTCGAAGGCTTTTATATTGCGTTTCGCTAATTCTTTTGCTCCACTTTTCTCACCAGCATGTCCATGTAATGCCCCGCAGCAACTTTGTGTTTTCGGAATAACGATATCACAACCAGCTAACTGAAGTAGTTTCATCGTTGCATTATTTGTTTCTAAAAACATCGTATCCATTAAACAACCTGTGAAGAATGCAACTTGTTTCTTCTTTGTACTTTCAGCAGGTAAAAATGCAGGACGATCTTTCATTTCTTTCATTTTTGGGACTTTTGGTAAAACGAGATCCATCGTTGCAAGTGTTTCAGGGAATAACTTCATAATTCCTGTTTTATGTGTTAGCGTTTGTAAACCGGAACGTTGGTAAAATCCGATTAATCCTGTTAATGTTCTCATTCGATTTTGATGCGGGAATAGTCCTTCAAAAACGACTTTACGAACAGCTTTCACTGGCACGGAGAACTTTTTATTTTGATTTATAATATCACGAGTTTCTTCTAATAAATGTCCATAATTCACACCTGATGGACAAACAGGTTCACAAGCGCGGCAGCCAAGACAAACATTTAATGTGTTTTCAACATCTTCATCTGGCTCAATTAAACCGTCAACGACCGCTTTCATTAATGCGATACGTCCACGTGGTGAATGTGATTCTTTATATCCAGATTGAATATAAGTAGGACAAGTTGGTAAGCAGAAACCGCATCGCATACAGTTTAGTAGTTCATCTTCACTTAATCGTTCTTTAAATTCCTTTTGAATGTTTTCTTTATTTAATGTTGTCATCGCTCAACCACCACTCTTTTACGAGTGTCCTTCGCGAACATCTTTCCTGGATTCATAATGTTATTTGGATCGAAGGCTTGTTTAATCCCTTGCATAGCAGCAATACCTTCTTTACCTAATTTCATTTCTAAATACGGAGCTTTCATCGCACCAACACCATGTTCACCAGTAATCGTGCCGCCAAGTTCAATTGCTTTTGCAAATATCTCAGCAAATGCTTGTTCAGCTCGGTGCATTTCTTCTTCATTACGAGCATCTGTCATACAAGTTGGATGTAAGTTACCATCACCAGCATGTCCAAATGTACAAATAGGAATATTATATTTTTTTGCAATGGCATTAATCGCTTCAACCATTGGAGCGATTTGTGAACGTGGTACCGTTGCATCTTCCAGTATTGTAGTAGGCTTTAATCTTGCAAGTGCTGATAGTGCACTACGGCGAGCTGTCCGAAGCGCATCTGCTTCTGCTTCATCTTTGGCAACGCGAACATCAACTGCATTCATAGAGCGGCAAACGTTAGCCATTTTTTCAATATCTCGATTGACAACTTCAGGCGGACCATCTTGCTCAATTAATAAAATTGCTTTTACGTCAGTTGGTAAACCGATTTGAGCAAACTCTTCTACTACTTCAATTGTCGGTTGGTCTAAAAACTCAAGTGTCGCTGGAATGATTTTATTTGCAATAATAGAAGAAACAGCACGAGCAGCTTCATTAATATCTTCATAGAGCGCAAGCATCGTTTTCTTCGTTTCAGGCATAGGAACAAGTTTTAAAATTGCTTCTGTTACGACACCAAGTGTTCCTTCAGAACCGATAAATAACCGAGTTAAATCGTAACCAGCTACATCTTTTGCTAATTTACCACCAGTGCGAATAATATCGCCATTCGGTAAGACAAGTTCAAGACCCATCACATAATCACGTGTTACGCCATATTTCAATCCGCGTAAGCCACCTGAGTTTTCATTAATGTTACCGCCAATTGTAGAAATTTTCATCGAGCTTGGATCTGGTGGATAAAATAAACCTTTTTCTTCTACCGCTTTAATAATATCAAGCGTAATCACACCAGCTTGTACTGTGATTGTTAAATTCTCTTCATCAATTTCTAAAATGTTATTCATATGACGGAAGATAAGGACGATACCGCCTTCAAGTGGACATGTTCCTGCGCAAAGGTTTGTTCCAGAGCCACGAACATATACAGGAATGTTGTGAGTGTTACATACTTTTAACACTTCTGCTACTTCATTTGTATTACGAGGAGCAATGACAGCATCAGGCATTGCTTGGAAGTTTGGAGTGGCATCATAACTATACGTTAAACGCCCCATATTGGATGTATCTACATTATCTTCGCCAACAATGGATACGAATGAATGAATAATTTGCTTTTCTAACATTGGAAATCCCCCTCAAACTGTTAACGTATTTAGTCATTATAAAAAACGTTGTCACAGTGCTTTCATTATAATGATAAAAAAGTTGGGGGATTCTTTCTATGTATAATCATCTAAAGATTACTCTATTTTATCGTTCTTTTTTGTGTGATTATCTAATAAGAGGAGCGAGAAGTATAGAATATGTAAGTCTTTGAATTGTTTCGGATCAAGTCCTGTATGCTCCTCGACCTTTTTAAGTCTGTAATGCAATGTGTTAATGTGTATATGTAATTGTTCAGCTGTTTGTTTATAGGATTGGTTATAATCGATAAATAAGCGTAAAGTGTGCATAAGCTCAGGAGATGATAGTAAGTTTTCAATCGTGCGCCTTAGAAACTGTTCCCGCGTTTCTGCAGAAATATCTTGTAAGCACATTTCTAAACGTAAATCTTCATTAAATACAATTTGTTTCGTTTCAAGTGATACGGAAAGAGCTTGCAATGCTTGTTCGTACGACAAGTTCATATTGCTTGGCGTAACGGACTGTCCAATCCCGATATATAAAGGAATAGAAAACGAATTTTCACAGTCTTGTTTTAATCGTGTTAAAAATTGATACGTTTGTTCTTTGGAGCTTGTGGCTGTAAATAAAATGAATCGATCATTTCCCCAGCGAACAAATAGATGCTCCTTTGTTAATAGATTGCGTACGTGTTGCCAAATTTTACGCTGAAGCATCGTGTCATTTTGATCGATAGAGAACAAAATAAGTTGTTTCTTCTTATATAAATCAATACCAAGTGTTTTTGCGCGATCGAGAAAGCTTGGAGACCAGTCTGTATTTTGAAGCCAATCAAAGACAAACGCTTCATAAGAACGGTGTTCAAGTTCTAGTTGTTCTAAAAAGTAGTTTTCATGAATGAGTAGTTCGGTCATTTTACGTAATATTTCTCCGTATTGTGAAATGTTTTCAGGTTCGCCTGTAATTCCAATGACACCAATTACTTCGTCATGAAATAGTAAGGGGAGGTTCATCCCCGCCTTTACGCCTTGCAAACGTCGTTCATCTTCTTTTGTAATAATGACAGTTTTCTTTTGTTTTGCACATCGGAGTGCGCCTTCATGAAACTGACCGATTCTTTCTACATCTGTACTTGCGATAATAACGCCTTCTATATTAATGATAATAATATTTTCTTTAATTAGTCTGCGTACTTCTCGTACAATTTTATTCGCTAAATCAGGAAAAAGCATAATTTGCACACCTCAAATTCTATTTGTTGTACATTATATATGTAAATGAAGTAAGAAAGGAAAATTTCACACTTTCCACACATTTATTTGTTATTTTACAATTATAACGAAATCATCCGAAGATGGAGGGAATCTTTTGAGAAAGTATGTTTTTCTTCTCTGTTTTTTATTTCTATTAGTAGGGTGTCAAGGAAGTACATATACACCGATTGCTAAAGATAAAAGTGTTATGATAACAACGAATATAAAAGAAGGTAGTATCAGTTTTGTTGATAAACAAACTAAAAAGTTAATTACGACATGGGAACTTAATGAACCAATGGCAGGAGTTGCACTACTTCCAAACGGCGAGGATATACTTGTATATGGCAAGCAGTTAGAGTACATGTATGTATATTCACTAGCAGAGGGACGGCAAGTGGACAAGTATAAAACTGGAAAAGGCATTGTAAATGTGATTGTATCCGAAGATAAAAAGCAATTATTTGCTGCCGATCAAACTGCCCAAAAGGTAAGGTTCTTTACGATAAAAGGGAAAGAGACAGGGAGTGTATCAACAGGAAAAGGACCGATAACGATGGTAGAGTACCATAACCAGTTATCTGTATTAAACTTTTATGATACGAAGCTAACGACAATTGATACAAAGAAAAAAGAAGTGATACAATCCTTTATGATTCCCCCAGCATCAACAGGAGCGACAATTAGCCCAGATGGGAAAGAAATATGGATTGGCGGACATGGTGATGGAAATCAAGTCAATGAAAAAGTATTAGTATATTCATTGCAGAGCGGAGAAATGGTACGTTCTTTACATGCTCCGTTTATGCCTGTGAATATAACGAAGGATAATAAGTATGTATATGCATTAAGTCACGGTTCGAATACGCTTAGACAGTTTGATGTTAGCACGTATAAAGAGGTAGCCTCTGTAGAAATAGGGTCGAATCCATTTGCATTTTTGAAGAGCGGAGCAGAAGGATACGTAGCAAGCTATGATAGTGATGAAGTGTGTGTCATAGATATGAAGAATTTGAAAATAAAACAAACAATTAAAGTCGGAAAAGGGCCGTTTCAACTCATAGAGAGGGAAGGGAAGAACAATGAGTAAATATAGGGTGCTAGTTGTAGATGATGAAAGTGATATGAGGCAGCTCGTTGGAATGTATTTAGATAATTTCGGATACGAGTGGGGAGAAGCTGAAAATGGAAAAGAGGCGCTAAAAAAATTAGAGACGGATCATTATGATTTCGTTGTATTAGATATTATGATGCCAGAGATGGATGGACTTTCAGTTTGTAAAGAAATTAGAAAAACATCAGATGTACCAATTATATTTTTAACAGCAAAAGGTGAAGAGTGGAATAGGGTGAACGGCTTACGTATGGGAGCAGATGATTATATTGTAAAGCCATTTAGTCCTGGAGAACTAATTGCTCGTATGGAAGCTGTGCTAAGACGTTATACAAAGCAAGAGCAACAAGAGGAGATTCAGTTTGGACCAATCCTTATTAATGAAAAAAGTAGGAAGATTGAGGCAGGTGGTGAGCCGATTTCTCTTACAGTAAAAGAGTTTGATTTACTCTATTTTCTTTGCCAACATACAGGACAAGTATTTAGCCGGGAACAATTGCTGGAAAAGGTATGGGGATATGATTATGCCGGAAGTACAAGAACAGTAGATACGCACGTGAAAACGATGCGTTTGAAGCTTGGAGAAAGTGGAAACTACATTCAAACTGTTTGGGGTGTAGGCTATAAATTTGAGGTGTAACGTATGTTTACGATGGTACAGAAGCTTTGGTTGACAGTAGTATGTGCAGTATTTGTAACAGTTTCCTTTCTTTATTTTGTATCTTTATATTCGTATGAAAAGCTATACGTTGATAATTTAAAAGATTCATTAGTAATGGAAGGGAAGGGTCTTGCTGCGCAATATGATAAGCGTGAAGGAATAGCAACTTTTGAAGAGAAAGTACGAGCATTTGATCAAATATCTAGTTCAGACGTTCTTTTCGTATCAAACCCACGTGATTTAAGCGCATGTTTACCTTTTGATGTGCATCATCATTCTCTTATAAGTGAAGGGGACAGGCAAACATTATTAGATGGAAAAACGGTGACAAAGATAGGGTATGAGGAACATTTTGACCGTAATATTATGGGGGTTGTCATCCCCGTTTTAGAAAATAAAAAGTTAGTTGGCATTGTATATTCTTATATTCCTTTAAAGAGTATAAAAGACTTAATATATGATATGGGCCTTATTTTAGCGCCATTAGCACTTGCTATGACTTTACTAACAATATGGATTGGTAGAAAAATTATTATCGCTATTACGAGACCGCTTTCGCAAATGGAACGAGTGGCAAATCATTTAGCTACGGGAGATTTCTCAGAACGAATTACAATTTCTTCCGAAGATGAAATTGGACGATTAGGAAAAGCATTTAATAAAATGGCAAATTCTTTAGAGACAGAAGACGTAAAGCGTAAGGAATTTTTAGCTAACGTTTCGCATGAACTAAGAACACCGCTTAGTTATATAAAAGGATATAGCGAGGCTATTTTAGATGGTGTAGCGAAGGGACCGCAGCAGGAAAAAGTAACACAGCTCATTCATAAAGAAGCAGATCGAATGCAGCGCCTCGTTCATGATTTATTAGATTTAGCACAATTAGAAGGTGAACATTTTCCGTTAAAGAAACAACCTATCGTTTTTTCACAACTCATTGAAGATGTGTTAGATACGTATGAGATTAAGTTTATAGAAAAGAAAATTCGTATTTCAACAAATTTAAATCCAGAAATCATTGTAATGATTGATGAGGATCGTATGCAACAAGTGCTTCATAACGTGCTAGATAATGCGATACGGTATACAAATCCAAACGGGGATATTATGATAACGCTCATGCAGCTAGATGATTACTGTGAATTGAACATAAAAGATACAGGAATCGGTATTGAAACAGAGCATTTAGAAAATCTTGGCGAACGTTTTTACCGCGTTGATAAAGCGAGAAGTCGTCAACATGGTGGAACAGGTTTAGGCCTTGCTATTGTAAGACAAATTGTGCATATACATGATGGACAGTGGCGAATTGAAAGTGAAAAAGGGAATGGAACGACGGTTAGTATTAAATTAAAAATACAACTTGAAGAAAGCATGTTCTGACGTGAAGGACATGCTTTTCTTCATGAATACATATAAATTAATATCAAATAAATATTAAAAATTTGACGATTTTATGAACAAAACATTTGTACTTCTTACCAATTCGTTCTAAAATAGTTATGATGCAAAGTTCTTATAAATCGTTTCAATTGTTGTTTGGAAGATACTGAGGTGATTTAACTGGAGTACAAATCTATTAAACCGAAAAAAATTTACGAAGAAGTATCTGAAGCTATTTTAACAATGATTAAAAATGGTACGTTAAAACCTGGTGACAAACTACTTCCTGTACATCAATTAGCTGAGCAGTTTCAAGTTGGTAGATCTGCTGTTCGTGAAGCGTTAAGTGCGCTAAGAGCAATGGGCCTAATTGAGATGAAACAAGGAGAAGGTACATATGTGAAGAGTTTCGATTCTTCTTCATTAACAAAATCATTAAACAATAAATTATTAATGAAGAAAGAAGATATTTTGAACTTATTAGAAGTACGAAAGGTGCTTGAAGTGGGGGCAGTTCGAGCAGCTGCGGCAAAACGTACGGAAGATAATTTGCAAAATATGAAGCATTGGTTAGATGAAATGGCAAAGAGCATTGGAGATGAAAAGGCTGGTGAAAAAGCAGATTTTCAGTTCCATATGGGAATTGCGGAGTCTTCGCATAACAACATTTTGCTTGAACTCATGAATCACGTTTCAGAGATGATTGCTGAAACAATTGGTGAATCGAGACGCATTATTTTATATGGTGAACAAACAACATCAGAACGACTTATAGAAGAGCATCAAGTTATATATGATGCAGTGTTAAAGCAAGATATAGAATTAGCGCAGCAAGCAATGCTAGATCATTTAACAAATGTAGAACATATTGTCACAGGTAAAAACGATATAAATTCGTAATTTAATCTTTTAAAAATCAAATTTTTTGATAAAATAGAGAGAGATTAAGTAAGCGTTTTCTTTAGAAGAGGGAGAGGATAGGCCATGGTTGAGCCTACTTCTTCTTTCCTTAGTCATCTGATGACCATATGTTTGTTGGTGGAGTTGTAAAAAGGGGGAGTAATAGTTATGAAAGTTACTTTATTTGTTACTTGTTTAGTCGATATGTTTGAAACAAACGTCGGCAAAGCAACAGTTGAAGTGTTGGAACGTTTAGGTTGTGAAATTGAATTTCCAGAAGCACAAGTTTGTTGCGGTCAGCCTGCTTATAATAGTGGCCATGTAGAAGCAGCAAAAGAAGCGATGAAACATATGATTGAAACTTTCGAAGATGCAGAATATATCGTTACACCATCTGGTTCTTGTGCGACAATGTTTCATGAGTATCCGCATGTTTTTAAAGATGATCCGAAGTGGGCTAAACGTGCACAAAAGGTTGCTGATAAAACATATGAATTGACACAATTTATTGTAGATGTTTTAAAAGTTACAGATGTTGGTGCAAGCTTACCAGGGATCGCTACTGTTCATAAATCTTGTCATATGACACGCCTGCTTGGAGTAAAAGAGGCGCCAGGAATTTTATTATCAAACGTCAAAGGATTAACTGTGAGAGAACTGCCAAACGAGCAAAATTGTTGTGGGTTTGGGGGAACGTTTTCAGTGAAGATGACTCCAATTTCTGAGCAAATGGTAGATGAAAAGGTAGATAGTGCAATGGAAACAGGTGCTGATTATTTAATCGGTGCAGATTGTGGGTGTTTGTTAAACATTGGCGGACGTATTGAGCGTTTAGGAAAAGAAATAAAAGTAATGCATATTGCTGAGGTACTGAATAGTCGCTCATGAAGGGGGAACATAAGCTATGTCTATGAAAATCAGTGAGAAAAAATTTAATGATCGCGTTGGCGATGGAATTCAAGATTCGTTTATGCGCGGAGCAGTATCTTCTGCACAAACGCGCTTATATACGAATCGCTTAAAAGCAGCGGACGAATTAGGAAATTGGGAAGAGTGGCGTGAACTAGGTGAACAAATTCGCCAACATACGTTAGAAAATCTTGATTATTACTTAATGCAGTTAAGTGAAAATGTATCAAAAAGAGGCGGACATGTGTACTTTGCGAAAACGAAAGAGGAAGCAGCAAAGTATATTCAAGACGTTGCAAAAAAGAAACAAGCGAAGAAAGTTGTAAAATCAAAATCAATGGTAACTGAAGAAATTAGTATGAATCATGCCCTTGAAGAGATTGGCTGTGAAGTGTTAGAAAGTGACTTAGGAGAGTATATCTTGCAAGTAGATAACGATCCACCTTCACATATTATTGCGCCTGCACTTCATAAAAATAGAGCTCAAATTCGTGATGTATTTAAAGAAAAACTTGGCTATGAAAATTCTGATGATCCATACGAAATGACAAAGTTTGTTCGTAAACAACTTCGTGAGAAATTTATGGATGCAGAAATTGGTGTGACAGGTTGTAACTTCGCTGTTGCAAATACGGGATCTCTTTGTTTAGTAACGAACGAAGGTAATGCCGATCTTGTTATGTCGATTCCGAAAACTCAAATTGCAGTAATGGGTATGGAACGTATGGTTCCGACAATGGAAGAATTAGATGTTTTAGTTGGTTTACTATGTCGTAGTGCAGTAGGGCAAAAATTAACAAGTTATGTAACTGTGGCGGGACCAATTCAAGAAGAGGAAGTAGATGGACCTGAAGAATTCCACTTAGTTGTTGTTGATAATGGCCGATCTCAAATTCTTGGATCGGAATTCCGATCAGTATTGCAATGTATTCGTTGTGCTGCTTGTGTTAACGTATGTCCTGTATATCGTCACGTTGGTGGACATTCATATGGCTCTATATATTCAGGACCAATCGGTGCAGTATTAACTCCACTTTTAGGCGGATATGACGATTACAAAGAGCTACCTTATGCATCTAGTTTATGCGGAGCATGTACAGAAGCTTGTCCAGTAAAAATACCATTGCATGATTTATTATTAAAACATCGTCAAGTAATTGTTGAGCAAGAAGGACGTGCTCCACTTGCAGAAAAATTAGCAATGAAAATGTTTAGTATGGGTGCTTCTTCAGCTGCTTTATATAAAATGGGATCAAAAATGGCACCAGCAGCAATGAGTCCATTTACATCTGGTAACCGTGTATCAAAAGGTGTTGGGCCACTTAAAAACTGGACAGATATTCGTGAATTCCCGGCTCCAAGTAAAGAACGATTCCGTGATTGGTATAAAGATCATAAGAAAGGCGGGGACAAATAATGACAGGATTAATTCAAAACCGTGAGTCCTTTCTAGATAATATTGCAAAAGAACTGGGACGTGAGCGGAAAACGGAAGGCGTAAAGCGTCCAGCGTGGAAAAGTAATGTGAATGTAGAAACACTAAAAGATTATTCACAAGAAGAATTGTTAGAAGTATTTAAAAATCAATGTACAAACATTCATACAACTGTAGTGGAAACGACAAACGACCGTTTACGTGAAGATATTCAAAAAGTAATCGTGGAAAACGGCGGGGGACCTATTATGTTATCGGCAGATGAACGTTTTGATTCTTATGGATTGACTTCTTTATTTAAAGAAGAGCTTCCAAAGCAAAATGTTGAAGTGAATGTATGGGATCCTGAGAAAAAAGAAGAGAATATGCGTATCGCAGAAAGAGCGAATATTGGAATCGCATTTAGTGATTATACTTTAGCTGAATCTGGTACGATTGTGGTACAAAGTCATAAAGGTCAAGGACGTTCTTTACACTTTTTACCGACTGTATACTTTGCTATTATTCCACGTGAAACACTTGTGCCTCGTATTACACAAGCAGTTCAGGATATGAACACACGTGTAGAAAATGGTGAGACGGTGGCATCTTGTATTAACTTTATTACAGGGCCTAGTAACTCGGCAGATATTGAAATGAATCTTGTTGTCGGCGTACATGGACCATTAAAAGCAGTATATTTCATCGTATAAAAGAGGGGAAAGCAGGCCAGAAAATGGCCTGCTTTTTTAATAGAATAGAGATAATATGAAGTAGAATTTCTCTCCTTTTTTTGCTATGTTCTTCTGGAAAGGAGAGGAAGGGATGTTCACTTATTTATATGCATTGTTAGTGGGGATGGTGTTTGGTTCTTTTTTTATGGTAATTGCGATGAGAGTTCCACTAGGTGAGTCTATCATTACCCCGCGTTCACATTGTCATTATTGTAAGTATGTGCTAAAGCCAAAAGAATTGATCCCAATCATTTCATTTTGTATACAGAGGGGACGTTGTACGAATTGTAAGAGGACGATTTCAATTTTGTACGTAGTATTTGAACTTGTAACCGGAATGATATTTCTTCTTACTGTATATATGATTGGGATGGAACGAGAGCTTATCATCATTTTATCGCTATTTTCATTACTTCTTATTATTTCAGTTACAGATTACATATATATGTTAATCCCAAATCGTATTTTAGCTTGGTTTGCCTGTTTACTCATTTTAGAATGTCTTTTTGTACCGTTAGTAACTTGGACAGATAGTATAGTTGGTAGTGGCGTTATATTCATTTTGTTATATTGCATGCAAAAGATATATCCAGAAGGACTTGGTGGAGGGGATATAAAATTACTTTCGCTACTTGGGTTTATAGTGGGACTGAAAGGGATTTTTATGATTTTATTTTTAGCATCTTGTTTTAGTCTTTGTTTCTTTGGAGTTGGTATAGTATTAAAACGTCTGAAAATGAGGAGCCAAATTCCGTTTGGTCCTTTTATTAGCCTTGGGGCAATATGTTACATGTTAGTCACGTATACAAAATAGAGAGGGGATAGAACATGAATGTATATATGGATGATCAAAGAAGTTGTCCGTACGGGTATGTACCCGCCACTACAGTAGAATGTGCTTTGCAAATGGTTCGGGATTATGAGGTGAATATTCTTTCCCTTGATTTTAACATGGGTTGGGGAGAAAGAAATGGATTAGATTTTGTAGAGGCTTTTTGTAAAGAGGGTTTATATGTAAATGAAATGCACCTTCATACGAATGATGTCATCGGTATGCACAAGATGAAACAGAGAATTAATAAGGGAAAGGAAGAAGGGGAAATTAATCCTCACCTTGTTGTTAAATATGTGGGGAGCTAAAAACTCCAAAGTAAAACTTTGGAGTTTTTAATGTTTCATATGAGCTTGCAACGGAATGATCTCTTCTTGTTGAGCTGCTACTAATTCAGTTTCTTCTTGTTTTACGTCAGGTGCTTTTTTTGTTAAGTAATGATAAACCATACCGACAAATACAGACCCGCCAATAATGTTACCGATTGTAACTGGAATTAAGTTATGGATAGCACCTGCAAAAGAAATTGTCTCCGGATGCGGTGAAACTAAAGATAAAGCAAACAGTGATAAGTTTGCAATGCTATGCTCGTAACCAGATAAGAAGAATGTGAAAACGAGTAGCATCATCATCATAATTTTTGCTGTATCACCTTTCACCTGAGAAGGTAAGAAGCACGCAAGACATACAAGCCAGTTACATAAAATTGCTTTAAAGAATAATTGCATTGTAGGTGTATTCATTTTTCCTTCTACTACTTTATTCATGAAATGACCGTGATCAATTGCTTCGAAAATTCCAGTTGCATAAAATAGTAAGGCAAAGAATAAAGCTCCAGCTAAATTCCCTGCATAACAAGCGACCCAGTTACGAAGTGTATCAGAAATCGTTGTTTCTTTTCTTAAAGTTGCTACTGTGAAGTACATTGTGTTTCCAGTAAATAATTCAGCGCCGCCATATATAATTAGTACGAGGGCAATTCCGAAAAACATAGAAGCAGCTAAATAAGTTGCTGGTGAATCAGCAATGTGAAAAAAGTTACCTAATTTAAAACATAGTACAATAATAAAACCGATATAAATACCCGCAAGTGCAGCACGAATGAAATATTGCATCGGGTTTGTATCTAGCATTTGTTTTTTGCTCTTAGCCAGTTTGACAACATAATCTAATCCTTGTTCTAGCATGAGTAATACGCTCCTTTAGTACATCATCTATAAATACTCCTTATATGAATAAAGTACATGGATTCGGTCGTAGTTTCAATAAGTTTGTGCAATGTTTCACAAAAAGGACATACATACGTTAAGAAAACGTTTACAAAAGATAGTATAATAGAAATTTTTCTGGACATGGAAGGGGAGGAGGGAAAAAGAAAAAGCGCTGTAATTACAGCGCTTTTTCGTCTAAATTCTTTTCTACTTTTACTTCTACCTCTTTTGAGAAGAACCAACCGCCAACTGCGATTCCAACTAATACAATCCAGAATGTTAGCTTCCATGGCGTAGATTCTGGGAATGAATGCGGAATTACATTCAATGCAGGGTGTGCTAATGTATAGACTGCTAGTTTCACACCAACCCAACCTACAATTAAGAATGCAGCAGTTTCAAGTCCTGGCTTACGTTTTAAGATTTGTACGAAAGCAGTTGCTGCAAATCGCATAATGATTAATCCGATAAGTCCACCTACAAAGATAACAACGAATTGCCCAGTATCAAGACTACCAATTGTACCTAATCCTGTTTTTGGTAAAGTCATTGCTAATGCAACAGCAGCTAAAATTGAATCAACTGCGAAGGCAATATCAGCAACCTCAACTTTAAATACAGTCCACCAAAAGTTCTCTTGTTTTTTCTTTGCTTCTTTTTCTTCTGTTTCTTCATCCGTATTCTTTTTAACATACGTTTTAAATAAATGATTACCAGCGATAAACATAAGGTAAATGGCACCGATTGCTTGCACTTGCCATACATCGACTAGGAACGAAATCATAAATAATGATCCGAAACGGAAAACAAATGCTCCCGCTAATCCATAAAATAGTGCTTTCTTACGTTTTTCTTCTGGTAAATGTTTTACCATAATTGCAAGAACAAGAGCGTTATCAGCTGCTAAAATCCCCTCTAGTGCAATTAGGATGAGTAATACCCAACCATACTCCAATAATAATGATACATCCATGTACATTCTCCTCTCATTTCAATAAGTACTAAATAAGTGAAGAATTTCCCCACTATTTAGTTTCCCCATACTCCTGCCTACTAACTTTGGAAGGATTTGGAAATGAATACAAAAAAGACCTCTGCCGTTAATAGGCAAAGGTCTTGCTAGACATATGTAATGAAAATGCCAACAAAGCCGGAAGAACTAAGTTCTACGTAATGACGACTTTGTTTCCAAGAAATAATTCTTGGACGCTACTCCCCTTTGGAGATATGCTATTGTACTCTCATTATATGGATAATTTATACGGTTGTCAACCTGTTAAAATATCTTCATTCGGGTATTTTATTTTTCGGTTCTTTTTACGTGCAAATGAAAAAGCCAATGTTAAAGGTCCCATCTTCCCGAAAAACATCATAAAGATAATAATAGCTTTTCCAATCATAGTTAAGTGTGGTGTGAAATTCATACTAAGACCGACAGTCCCAAATGCTGAAAATACTTCGAAAGCACTCATCAATAGAGGAACTCGCTCAGTAATACTTAAAATTAAAATAGCAAAAAAGATAAATGAAATGGAAATAATAGTGATGGTCAATGATTTGACAATGAGAGTATCTTTAATAGATTTTTTAAACACGACAATATCATCTTGTTCTTGTAAAAATTTAAATACCCCAAAAAACATGATTAAAAAGGTTGTTAACTTAATTCCACCACCGGTTGAAGCACTACCAGCGCCAATAAACATAAGGAGCATCATTAATAGTAGGGAAGGCTTTGATAATGCAGAAATATCAACTGTATTAAACCCGGCGGTACGCGTTGAAACCGCCTGGAAATAAGCGGCCATTCCTTCTTCAAATGGGGTAAATCCTCTCATAGAAAGAGAATTGTGGAACTCGAATATGAAAATAAAAATAGTCGCAATAATATTGACGATTAGAGTAGAAGAGAGCATAAGTTTTGAGTGTAATGTAAGGTTTTTAAAATTTTTCTTTCTTTTTATATCTATAATTACTGTAAAACCAATCCCCCCTAAAATAATGAGGGAAGAAATAACGAGATTGACAAGAATGCTATGAGAATGGGACATTAAATTATCGCTCCACACAGAAAAACCAGCATTGTTAAAAGCAGAGATTGAATGAAAAAAGCTATAATAGATCCCTTTAGCAATACCGTATTTTGGTACCCATTCAAAAGAAAGAATCAAAGTAGCGATACATTCGACTGTAAAAGAGAATAAAAATAATGCTTTGGCAAGACGAATGACGCCACCAATGTTCGTTTGATTTAACGCTTGTTGCAGTAAAATTCGGTTTTGAAGACCAATTTTTCTGCCGAGCATAATCGCAATTAAAACGGCAAAGCTCATAATGCCAAGTCCGCCCACTTGTATAAGTGTTAAAATGACACATTGGCCAAATAAGGTAAATACTTTCCCCGTATCCACAACACCAAGCCCTGTAACCGTACAAGCAGAAACGGTTGTAAATAAAGCATCGAGCCATGAAATAGACGTTGTTGTAGCAATTGGTAGCTTTAATAAGCATGTACCGATAATGGATAACATAATAAAAGACAAAGTAAGAACACGGGGAGGACTCATGCGAATGTTAATCCGTTTCATGTCACGTATCGTTCCTTTCAGTTTACTCTTACTAGTATGTGAAAAAACACGATTATGTATGTTAACAATAGAAAGAGGCAGAGAATATCTGCCTCTAAGCCATATGTTATAGTATTATCCACGTAATTGTTGTTGAGCTAAAGCAACAAGTCGTTTCGTTACTTCACCGCCAACTGAACCGTTAGAACGAGATGCTGTATTAGAACCTAAGCTAACACCAAATTCTTGTGCAATTTCATATTTAAATTGTTCAAGCGCTTGTTCTGCACCTGGAACTAGTAATTTGTTTGTTTTTACCATGCTGATACACATCCTTATGAGTAGTCCAGTTCAGCTAAGTATTTATCTGAACTGGTAACGTTATTTTATGTGGAAACGAAGTACTCATACGCGGAAGTAATCGGTGTGATTAGAAGTTATTGGATAGAAAAAAGAGTAGCAAATTTGCTACTCTTTTTTCAGTATTGTCGCTGTACCTTCCACGACAATATCATCTGATTGATTATATATGTTTGTTTGCAACGTAATGATTTTTTTATCGTCACGTTTTTTGATGACTTCTGCCACAACGCGAAGTGTATCGCCAATTTTGACAGGAGCACGGAATGAAACGTTTTGAGATAAATAAATCGTGTTTTTGCCAGGAAGTTTCGTTCCAAGAATCGTCGAAATGAAACTGGAAACGAGCATGCCATGAGCAATACGTTCTTTAAACATTGTCGTTTTTGCAAAAGAATCTAAAATATGAATAGGATTCACATCTCCAGTTAATTTTGCAAAATTGATAACGTCCTCATCCGTAATCGTTTTTGTAAGGGATGCTTGATCACCGACTTGAATCTCATCATAACGAAGCTCCGGAACAGTTTGTGCTTCTTGAAATGGATTCATTTGGGCCTCCTTCTTTTCCATATCGAAAAATGCCAGCCATCTTGATGTAGTAGGAGGAAGAAAGAGTTTTGTTTGTGCTGCAGTTAGCTCCCACATTTTTCTTACTTGATGGAAGTAAATAAATTTTTTGAGTTTTCCTCGAACTGCTTTGCGAGTTCTAGTTGTTTGGACTTGAACTCTCCCAAAAAAACTTCTAACTGTTTTTGAACCTCTTCACGTTGTACTTGTTGTTGTTCAATAAATTGTTTTGTTGTTTCTTCAAATTGACCGCTAGTTTGAGTAATAATAGACAACGATGTTTTCGTAGGAGAAACAGTAAGTTGGTGCATTTGAGTAGAAAGTTCATTCCATTTCCCTTGCCACTCGTTAATTTGATCATTTAAGGAGTTTCCAGTTAATTGCTTCACGTAATCTGTATATTGGTTATTGAACTGAGCAGTGAATTGTTGTAGTTCTTTTTCTAGTTCATCTACTCCTGATGTTAATTTATGCAAAGCGTCTTGTTGTTGTTTTAAAGTTTCTAAAGTAAGTTGCTCCAATTGTTTCCCAGCTGAAGAGAAGAGGGAAAGAGATTGAGACCAGTTTTTCCAAAATGCATCGACTAATTCGTATGGCTTAGTTTCCATTGTTTGACCTCCAAATGTTTTTTTGCATATTGTGAACGCAGATTACTCTGCTGTACCACCAGGTGAAGATGAAGAATCCTTTTCATCCTTTTCTGGAGAAGTAGAAAATGGAAAGAATGCATTGGTGTATAACGTAAAAAACGTCCGCAACATATTTTGATAATGTTCAAAAGAAGTCGCACATGTTGTTAAATATTGCTCTCCATATTCTGTTAAAGAATAAATTCGTTTCGCTGGCCCGCCTTCGCTTGTATCCCAAGTAGAAGAAATAAGGTTTTCTTTTTCTAACTTGCGCAATGTTCTATACACATTACCTTGGTCAACAGAAGAAAAGCCGATGTCCATTAGCATTTGAATGAGTTTGTAACCATGAAGACTCCAGTCTTTTAGACAGAGAAGTAAGAAAGGAACTAAGAAGTTTTTTGGCATGGAGTTTGGTTGTTTCGCTTGGTTTTTTTCCAAACTTTCTGGGTGTTCTGGTTCATTATGTAGCATGATTGTGCATCACCTCATGAATCAGTTAGATGGAATTTTTTGCTTATAAGTGCAATTTACACCTATCTGTTTTTAATGTCAACACATTTATTGGAAAATAAAGAAAAATAAAATATAGACTTGAAGTTTTATTCAGAATATTAGAAAATAGTGAATAGGTTGAATTGTTTCAAAAACAAAAAAGGGAGTGTAGGCGAAGTGATTGATCAAAAATTCGATCCATTGCAAGCATGGAAAAATGCTTATGAACAAACCGAAACATTTTGGGGAAAAGCGCTCAATGAAACAATTAAAACAGAAGAATATTCTGCTTGGATGGGCAGCGTTCTAGACTTGAATTTGTTTTATCAAAAAGCGTTAAATGATACAACAAAAAGTTATTTAGAACAGGTGAATGTGCCTACGAAAGAGGATATCGCTAGAGTAGCTACGCTTGTTATCAACTTAGAAAATAAAGTTGATAACATTGAGGAAGTTCTAGAAGAGAAAGTGGATTCATTAGGACAAGCTCCTACATTAAAGCGTGATGTTACGAAAGTAAAACAAGATATTCGCACATTAGAAACGAAAGTTGATCAAATTTTGGAATTGCTAGAAAAGCAAAATGCAGTACTAGCGAAACTACAAGTACCTGTAAAAGAAGAAGTAAAGCCTGCGAATAAGCCAGAAAATAAAAAATGATAATAGCGTTTGTTTATAACTTGTAAAAGGGAAGGGAGAATCTCTTTTTCATGTATAAACAACGAAACATAATTAATATATGGATTTTATTCATATGAGTACCAAAATGATTCATAACAATCGTTCACAAATTCATTTAAGGGGGAAAAGAAATGGTTCAATTAAATGGCAAAGTAGCAATCGTAACAGGTGGGGCAAAAGGAATTGGAAAAGCAATTACAGTAGCATTAGCACAAGAGGGAGCAAAAGTAGTTATTAACTATAACAGCAGTAAAGAAGCAGCTGAAAACTTAGTAAATGAATTAGGAAAAGAAGGACATGACGTTTATGCAGTTCAAGCGGATGTTTCGAAAGTAGAAGATGCAAACCGACTTGTAGAAGAAACTGTGAATCATTTTGGTAAAGTTGATATCCTTGTTAATAATGCTGGTATTACAAGAGATCGTACATTCAAAAAGTTAAATCGTGAAGATTGGGAGCGCGTAATTGACGTGAACTTAAGCAGCGTATTTAATACGACAAGTGCTGTACTTCCATACATAACGGAAGCTGAAGAAGGAAGAATCATTAGTATTTCTTCTATTATTGGTCAAGCTGGTGGATTTGGACAAACAAACTACTCTGCAGCAAAAGCAGGTATGTTAGGATTTACAAAATCATTAGCGTTAGAACTTGCAAAAACAAATGTAACTGTAAACGCAATTTGCCCAGGATTTATTGATACTGAAATGGTAGCAGAAGTACCAGAAGAAGTACGTCAAAAAATCGTTGCGAAAATCCCGAAAAAACGTTTTGGTCAAGCTGATGAAATTGCAAAAGGTGTAGTATACCTATGCCGTGACGGTGCGTATATCACAGGTCAGCAATTAAACATTAACGGTGGATTATACATGTAATGAAGTAAGAAAAAAGTGCATATCCATAGCAGGAATGCACTTCTTTTTTTTAGAAAGAAATCGACCAAAAAGGAGATAGAAAAATGACTACATTCGTAACGGAATGGGAAAAGCAATTGGAGTTGTACCCAGAAGAATATCGTAAAGCATATCGCCGTGTAAAAAGAGCGAGCGAAGTTTTATTACGCGAACCAGAACCACAAGTTGGTTTAACACCGAAAGAAGTTATTTGGACGAAGAATAAAACGAAGCTGTATCGTTACATTCCAAAACAAGAAAAAACACAGAGAGTTCCAATCCTATTAATATACGCACTTATTAATAAACCGTATATTATGGATTTAACTCCAGGAAATAGTTTAGTGGAATATTTAGTAGATCGTGGTTTTGATGTGTATATGCTTGATTGGGGCACATTTGGTTTAGAAGATAGTCATTTGAAATTTGATGATTTCGTGTTCGACTATATTGCAAAAGCAGTGAAAAAAGTAATGCGAACTGCGAAATCGGACGAGATTTCTTTACTTGGTTATTGCATGGGTGGAACGCTAACTTCTATTTATGCAGCACTTCATCCACACATGCCAATTCGCAACTTAATTTTTATGACAAGTCCTTTTGATTTCTCTGAAACAGGATTATACGGTCCTTTATTAGATGAGAAATATTTCAATTTAGATAAAGCGGTTGATACATTTGGAAATATTCCGCCAGAAATGATTGATTTCGGAAATAAGATGTTAAAACCAATCACAAACTTTGTAGGTCCATATGTCGCTTTACTCGATCGTTCAGAAAATGAGCGCTTCGTCGAAAGCTGGAAATTAGTTCAAAAGTGGGTTGGTGACGGTATCCCATTCCCAGGTGAATCGTATAGACAATGGATTCGCGATTTTTATCAAAATAATAAATTAGTGAAAGGTGAACTCGTTATTCGCGGACAAAAGGTAGACCTTGCAAATATTAAGGCGAATGTCTTGAATATTTCTGCGAAACGTGATCATATCGCACTGCCATGCCAAGTAGAAGCGTTGCTAGATCATATTTCTAGTACAGATAAACAATATGTATGTTTACCAACGGGACATATGTCGATCGTTTACGGTGGAACAGCGGTAAAACAAACATATCCGACGGTTGGAAATTGGCTGGAGGAGCGTTCTAATTAAAAATAAAAAAATCCAACTAGCGTATGTTAGTTGGATTTTTTTATGGGAAATAACAAAACATAGAAAGGAGAAATTTATATTTTAGGAGTATAATTATGAAACTTATGACTGGTAAGTTGTTTTGGAATACAGGAGTTTCTATACCTTGTTATCCATCGTTAGAAAATGATATGATATGTGATGTGCTTATAGTCGGAAGCGGAGAAGCAGGTGCTCATATAGCGTATTCGTTAGCGAAAATTGGAATGCGTGTTACGCTCATTGAAAAAAGAGCAATCGCATGCGGTAGCACAGCTGCTAATACAGGTTTACTCCAATTTCTTCATGATAAATCGTTAACCTCACTGATCCATACATTTGGTGAAAAAAAAGGGGTACGAGCATATAAGCTTTGTTACGAAGCGTTACGGACAATGGAGCAAGTTGTACCGACTCTCGATATTGATCCCCAGTTTATTCCGCGAAGTAGTTTGTATTATGCAAGTAGCAATGAGGACGTATCGTTTTTACAAGAAGAATATAATACGTTACGCCATTATGGATTCCCGGTTGAATATTTTACCGATTCACATATGATGAAGAAGTATTCATTCACAAAACAAGCAGCGTTATATACGCATGGTGATGCCGAGGTGAATCCGTATTTATTAGCGCATAGCCTTTTGCATAAAGCAAATCAAATGGGTGCTACTATACATGAGCATACAGAGGCTGTACATATAAAAAAACGCCAAAATGATTTAATTTGTTACACGAAAACAGGAAATAAAGTTGTAGCAAAGAATATTATTATGGCGACAGGTTATGAAACACTTTTCGGAAAGAAAGAAAAAAATACAACAGTGGAAACATCATATGCAGTTGTGACAAATAAGATAGATTCATTTGAAGGCTGGCACGAACAATCATTAATTTGGGAAACAGCACGGCCTTACTTATATTTTCGAACGTATGAAAACCGTATTATTGTAGGTGGATTAGATGAAGCGATGCAAATTCAAACAATCGGTGATACGAAATTATTGCATAAGCGTGATCTCCTTATTAACATTGTAAAAGAGATGTTCCCGCAGTATAAGAATATACAGGCAGAGTACTATTGGGCGGCAGCATTTGGTGGTAGCCATGACGGTCTCCCTATTTTAAAAGAAGACAAAAAGATACATAATTTGTTTTACGCATTACCGTATGGAGGTAATGGGACTGTGTATGGAATGGTATTTGCCAAATTATTTGAGCAGTTATTTACAAATAAAGAAAGTGAAGATTTTTCTTTATTTAATCGATAGAAAAAAGGTAGCGAAGTGATGGAATGAGAGATATAAAAAAGTTTTTACAAAAATTACGTCCTGTACAACTCATTGTTTTGTTTTATTTATTAGCAGTAGTTGTATCGGTGATATTGCTTAGTTTCCCGTTTGTTACGAAGGCTGGTGTGAAATGGACATTTATTGATGCCCTTTTTACATCTGTTAGTGCGGTAAGTGTTACGGGATTGTCTGTTGTTACGATTTCAGATACATTTACTACGGCAGGGATTATTATGTTAGCCCTTATTTTACAATTAGGCGGCTTAGGAATTATGGCACTTGGTACGTTCGTTTGGATTATAACAGGGAAAAAGATTGGTTTGCAGAGAAGAAGGCTCATTATGGCAGACCATAATCAAGGGAATTTATCAGGCCTTGTAGAATTGATGCGCTCTATTTTAATTGTAATTATTTCGATAGAACTTATTGGAGCAATATTATTAGGTACAAGATTCTTACTTTACTTTCCAACTTGGCAAGAAGCTTATTTTCACGGTTTCTTTGCGGCTGTTAGTGCAACTACGAACGGCGGATTTGATTTAACAGGACAATCACTAATTCCGTATAAAAAAGATTACATTGTTCAAATGATTCATATGTTGCTTATTATTTTAGGGGCAATTGGTTTCCCGGTATTAATGGAAGTGAAACAATTCCTTAGTAAAAGGAAACAGCAACTATTTCGCTTTTCATTATTTACAAAATTGACGACAACAACATTTTTTGCGCTCGTTGTCGTTGGAACAATCATGATTTTTTTACTAGAACGAAATCATTTTTTAGCAGGAAAGTCATGGCATGAAACAGTTTTCTATACATTATTCCAATCTGTGACGACGCGAAGTGGTGGACTTGCTACAATGGATATACGTGAATTGTCACAACCGACGCTTTTATTTATGAGTATATTAATGTTTATAGGAGCATCTCCAAGTTCGGTTGGGGGCGGAATACGTACAACAACATTTGCTGTTAGCATATTATCGTTATACACTTTTGCAAGAGGCGGAAGAACGGTTAGAGTCTTTAAACGTCAGCTACATGAAGAGGACGTGCTGAAAGCATCTGTCGTTATGACGATGGGGATTTTATTATGTGCCACAGCGCTATTTATTTTATCTATTACGGAAAACGTACCGCTTATGAGTTTAATTGTTGAAGTGTGTTCGGCTTTCGGGACGACAGGCCTATCGACAGGTATTACGCCAGATTTAACAACGGTTGGTAAACTTGTACTCATTGTACTTATGTTTATCGGGCGTGTCGGTATTTTAACATTTATACTAGCTAGTGGTGGAAGAGAACAGCCACCTCGCTACAAATACCCGAAAGAGAGAATTATTATTGGATAATATGAAACCATTCTACCTACGTTAGGTAGAATGGTTTTTTAGTCGTTAATGCCAAATTGCGGATGCATAAAAGCATCCTTCTTATTCGTTACTTCTTTTTTTAGCAACTCTTGATTTTCTTCTGAAATCCACCCAATATCATTTGTAGGATGGATCCATTCTTCTCCAGCCATAATGGCAGGATCTACTTCATCACTCCAATTGTGAAGTGGACTATTCTCGGAATCATATTTACTGTCTCCGATTACGACGTCATATTGATTTATGAAAGGTTGTTGCATCTTCTTTCCTGTTCCTTTAAAAGATGGGAAATTCATTTGATGCGGGAGCGTTTCATCTAAAATTGGTGACTGAATTTTATCTTTCTTCTTCATAATAATTGCTCCTTTTTATAATGCTTTCTTCATAGGTAGTATTTCCATCTAGCAGTTCTTATGTACTTGTTAACACTTGCCAGTAATAATTATTGTGTGTTGATTCAAACTAGAGTAGAAAGTGAATCCTTGAGAGCAGGTGAATGTATTGGTAAAAAGAAAAGTGAAACAAAATGCGGCAATCAATAATAATAAAACTCCGAAAGAAAGCTTACCAGATGCAGAATTTGCATTAGAGTATGAAGGAGAAAATAGCGCGAAGTATGCAAATCGTAATTCAAAAAAAGGTAAACAAAAATGAGGCGTTTTTTACAAACGCCTCATTTTTTTGTGGGATTATAAAGGTTTTTTTAATTATTTGTAAATTTAGTGTTCATTATTAGCAGAAAAATGCGAAAAAACATAGAAGTAGCAACGTATTACACAAAAACAAACAACAAACAAAAGATTAATGTTGGTTTAATACTGCTTTTACACTAGTTGTTTATATTTGAATTGTACATAAGATTTATAAAAGGAGAGAGAGACAGTGAAAAAAACAATCTTTAAAGCTGTAGCGACTGGAATGGTATTTTCGTTATTAATGGGGTGTGGTGCAAAGAAAGAAGAAAGTGCTGGGGCAAAAGTGAAAGATGATAAATTATCTGGATCATTGACTGTTTACACAGCGATTGAAGAAGAACTTGTACCAATTTATCTTGATTCTTTTAAACAGAAGTATCCAGATGTAAAACTGAACATTGTTCGTGATTCAACTGGAGTTATTACAGCGAAATTGCTAGCTGAAGGAAAAAATACACAAGCAGATGTTGTATGGGGAACAGCAGCGTCTAGTCTACTAGCTTTAGATAAAAAAGATATGTTAAAAGGATACTCTCCAAAAGGAGCAGATCGTGTTCTCACGCAATTTAAAGATGATAAGCAACCAGAAAAATGGGTAGGTAATACGGCATTTATGACGGGGATTGCTGTAAATAAAGAAGAATTAAAGAAGAAAAATTTACCGATGCCAGAATCATATGAAGACTTAACGAAACCAGAATATAAAGGAACGCTTGTTATGCCACATCCGGCTTCTTCTGGAACAGGATTTTTAACAGTTTCTGCATGGTTACAAATTATGGGTGAAGATAAAGGCTGGGATTACATGAAGAAACTTCATGATAATATGGCAACTTATACTCACTCAGGATCAAAACCAGCGAAATTAGCAGGCGCGGGTGAATATCCAGTGGGCGTATCAATGGTTTATAGTGCTTTGAAAGAGAAACAAAAAGGTGCACCAGTTGAAGTTGTATTGCCGAAAGAAGGATTAGGATGGGAAGTAGAAGCGAACGCACTTATTAAAAAAGATAATGCAAAAAATGAAAAATTAGCGCAAGCATTTTTAGATTGGGCAATTACTGATGATGTAATGAAGTTATACTTCGAGAAAAATGGATTTGCGACAATTAAAAATGATTATAAACTTCCAGATGGATTCCCTAAAGATGTAACAGAAAAGTTATACAAAAAGAATGACTTTAAATGGGCAGCAGAAAATCGCGATAAAATTTTAGAAAAATGGGAAAAAGAGTTTGGCCAAAAAGCAGAACCGAAAAAGTAAGTGAGTGGGAGAGAGAAAAAATGAGCGAATATTTATCAATTCAACACATTCAAAAACAGTTTGATGCATTTACAGCGTTAAAAGATATTTCTTTTACTGTGAAAAAAAATGAGTTTGTATGTTTATTAGGCCCAAGTGGTTGTGGGAAAACGACATTGCTTCGAATTTTAGCAGGGCTAGAAGAGGCAACAACAGGTAGTATAGCTGTCAATGGAAAAGATATTACAGCATTACCTCCTGGAAAGAGGAACTTCGGAATGGTGTTTCAATCGTATGCATTATTTCCGAATTTAACAGCACTTGAAAATATTGAATACGGCTTAAAGACAAAAAAATATGGAAAAGCAGAAGTAAAAGAGAAAGCGCTAGAGGCGTTGGAACTAGTTGATTTACTGAATGTAAAAGATAAATATCCTGCTCAAATGTCTGGTGGACAACAGCAGCGAGTGGCACTTGCACGTGCACTCGCTCTGTCTCCGGATATTTTGTTACTGGATGAGCCGTTATCTGCTTTAGATGCAAAAGTACGTGAAAAGTTACGTAGAGAAATGCGTGATTTGCAAGAAAAAGTAGGAGTAACAACTATTATGGTCACGCATGATCAAGAAGAGGCATTAACGATGGCTGATAAAATTGTTGTAATGAATCATGCGGAAATTATGCAGATTGGAACACCAGAGGAGATTTATCAAAGACCAGCCAATCCGTTTGTGGCAGATTTTATTGGTTCTATTAATTTCTTTTCGAAAAATAATGAAGAGCATGCAATTCGTCCTGAACATGTAACAATTGTACAAAATGATGGTATTAAAACGGTTGTGGAAAGTATGGAATTTCGTGGATCTGTATATCGGACGGAAGTGCGAGTAGTAGAAGAGAAAACACATCTTTATAACGAGAAAATTGTAGTGGATATATTGGCATCAGAAGTAGAAAAAACCGCTATTAGAAAAGGAAAGCCGATTCAAATCTCTTTCTCAGAAAATCATATGTTGTCATATGGAAAGAAGGTCATTGTATAGATGGAGATGTTAGAAAATTTCAAGGTAGAAAGTACGAAAAAAAAGATTAAGAGACGTATTGGTAAAGAAGAGTGGATACAAAGACTATTAATTATTGGTATGCTTCTTGCTTTTTTGATCATGCTTGTATTACCTCTATTACAATTGTTTACACAAGCTTTTTACGATAAAGATGGAGCTTTCGTTGGTGTTGCGAATTTCAGTAAATATTTCACAACACCAACGCTAGTTCAATCATTACAAAATACGATATGGATTTCGGGCGCGACAACAATTATTGCAGTGACACTCGCTTTCGCCTACGCCTATGCGATTGCTCGTACGAATGTGTTTGGGAAGCGTGTATTCCAATATATCGCGTTGTTACCACTATTCGCACCAACGATGATGCACGGTATCGCACTGACATATTTATTTGGTAATCAAGGGTTAGTAACGAAAGGAATGTTTGGTTTGTTTGAAGGGATACAAATCCCTTTATATGGACCAGTAGGAATTGTAATTGCTGAAGTTATGTATACATTTCCGCAAGCTTTTCTTATATTATTAATTGCTTTTCAAGGCTCTGATTATCGTTTATATGAAGCTTCTAATATGTTAGGAGCGAGTAAAATAAAGCAATTTTTCACTGTTACTTTACCTAGTGTAAAGTACGGATTAATTAGTGCAATGTTCGTTGTGTTTACACTTAGTTTCACTGATTTTGGGGCACCAAAAATTGTTGGTGGACAATATAATGTACTTGCTACTGATGTATATAAGCAAGTAATTGGGCAACAAAATATGCCGATGGGTGCAACTGTCGGAATGATTTTATTAATCCCTGCTATATTTGCATTTGCAGTTGATCGTATTACGCAAAGAAAGCAGGCGAATCTCTTATCTTCCAAATCAGTACCTTACAGAATAATAAATAATAAGAAACGAGATGTTATTTCATTCGTATACTGTAGCGTAGTAACGCTTATGATCATTCTATTATTTGTGGCAGTTGGTATTGCAGCAAGTGTGAAAGTATGGCCATATAATATGAGCTTTACATTTGAGCATTTTAACTTTTCCAGTTTAACAGGAGATGGACTTGAAGCGTTTAAAAACAGCGTAATTGTTTCAGCAATCACAGCGGTTATTGGAGCGGTTTTAACATTTATGTTCGCTTATGCGATTGAAAAAATAGATCAGCTACAATTTTTCCGAAAAGCAGGTTACTTTTTCTCTATCGTCCCTTTAGCGATACCGGGTTTAGTACTTGGGTTAGGCTATGTCTTCTTCTTTAGTCAACCAACCATACAAATCTTTGGACTTTCCGTAACGAATCCGTTTCATTCTCTATACGGAACAATCGCTGTGCTAGTACTAGTCAATATTATTCATTTTTATTCTGTAACATTTGTTACGGCAACAACAGCTTTAAAGAAATTAGATCGAGAGTTTGAACTTGTTTCACAGTCGATGGGAATTCCGTTTTATAAAACATTCTTTCGAGTAACAGTACCGATGTGTTTACCGGCGATTTTAGAAATGGTAATGTACTACTTCGTAAATTCAATGGTAACTGTTTCGGCAGTTGTATTCCTATATGCAGCTGATTTTAAACTAGCTGCTGTATCAATTGTAAACATGGATGATGCAGGAAATGTAGCACCAGCAGCTGCCATGAGTGTACTTATTGTTGTTACAAATATTGTAGTAAGAGTTGTATATGAATGGGGAACGAAAGCACTTCGTAACCGAACTTCACAATGGCAAAAAAGATAAATAAGAAGGGTGATGGATTGAATGAAAATAGAAGCAATTATTTTTGATTGGGCGGGTACGACAGTTGATTATGGATGTTTTGCACCACTGGAAGTATTTATGGAGATTTTCCATAAACGCGGTGTTGAAATTACTGCAGAAGAAGCTCGTAAGCCAATGGGGTTATTGAAAATTGATCATGTTAGGGCATTAACAGAGATGCCTCGTATTGCGAGTGAGTGGAATCGTGTTTTCGGACAATTACCAACAGAAGCAGATATTCAGGAGATGTATGAAGAATTTGAAGAAATTCTCTTCGCTATTTTACCGCGCTATGCGTCGCCGATTAATGGAGTAAAAGAAGTGATTGCTTCTTTACGTGAAAGAGGAATTAAAATTGGTTCAACGACTGGTTATACGAGAGAAATGATGGATATTGTAGCAAGAGAAGCAGCGCTACAAGGGTATAAACCTGATTTTCTTGTAACGCCAGATGATGTTCCAGCGGGTCGTCCATATCCGTGGATGTGTTATAAAAATGCGATGGAACTTGGGGTATATCCAATGAATCATATGATAAAAGTTGGAGACACGGTATCGGATATGAAAGAGGGAAGAAATGCTGGAATGTGGACAGTTGGTGTCATTCTTGGCAGTAGCGAGCTTGGTTTAACGGAAGAAGAAGTGGAGAATATGGATTCGATAGAACTTCGTGAAAAAATAGAAGTAGTTCGCAATCGTTTCGTTGAAAATGGAGCGCACTTTACGATAGAAACGATGCAGGAACTCGAAAGCGTAATGGAACATATCGAGAAACAAGAACTTATTATTTCATAAAAGGGGAATAGGATCATGACTGAAAATCACTACTTATTATTAACACCAGGACCATTAACGACAACAAAAACGGTAAAAGAAGTTATGTTATACGATTGGTGTACGTGGGATGCTGAATATAACACGATGGTGCAAGATGTAAGAGCTAAACTTGTATTGTTAGCAACGAAGGAAGAAGAGAAATATACGACTGTTCTCATGCAAGGAAGCGGTACGTTTTCAGTTGAAGCAGTAATCGGTTCTGTTATTCCTAAAAATGGAAAATTGCTTGTTTGTACAAATGGTGCGTACGGTAAGCGAATTGTACAAATGGCAAAGATGTTACATATAGATGTGGTGGTTAGTCAAACGGAAGAATGGGAGCCTACTAATATTGCAGAAGTAGAAAAGATATTACAACAAGATAAAGAGATTACACATATTGCAGTTGTTCATTGTGAAACAACAACAGGTATTATCAATCCAATTGTAGATGTATGTAAATTAGGGAAGCAATATGGAAAAGTAACACTAGTTGATGCAATGAGTAGTTTTGGTGGTATTGAAATAGATATTGCTGAGTTGCAAATTGACTTTCTAATTAGTAGTGCGAATAAATGTATTCAAGGGGTTCCTGGGTTTGGCTTTGTTATTGCAAAGCGCGATGAATTGTTGAAATGTAAAGGGCAGGCACGTTCATTATCATTAGATTTATACGATCAGTGGGAGACGATGGAAAATCAAAATGGAAAATGGCGTTTTACGTCACCTACACATGTTGTACATGCTTTTTATCAAGCACTACTTGAATTAGAAAAAGAGGGCGGAGTAAAAGCGCGTTACAATCGATATTATAACAATCAAAAACTATTAGTGAATAGAATGAGAGAAATCGGATTTAAGTCACTAGTAGATGAAAAATATCAATCGCCTATTATTACATCTTTCATTTATCCAGAAGAGTGGTTTGATTTTGGGCAGTTATACAATGAATTAAAGCGCGATGGATTTGTTATTTATCCAGGTAAAATTTCAAAAGTAGATACATTCCGCATTGGAAATATCGGTGATGTACATGAGGCAGATATTAATCGTTTAGTTGATAGTATTGCTAAAGGAGTTGTTATAGGTTGAAAGTATTTTGCTTAGGTGGAGCAGGTAAAATTTGTCGTGAAGCAATTTTAGATTTAGTGCAATTTTCATCTTTTGAGACGATTACAGTAGCTGATTTTAATGAAGAAGAGGGCCTGAAAGTAGTAGAATGGCTCAACGATCCTCGGGTTGATTTTGTGAAAGTAGATGTAACGAATCATGAGGATACGGTTGCAAAAATGAAGGGCTATGACATTGTAATGGATGGCACGACGATAAAGCTAAATGGTTTGTCAACTCGATGTATTGCAGAAGCAGGTTGTCACGGTGTGAATTTGAATGGGTTTGGTGAAGAAAATGACTCACATTCTATATTTGTTCAAAACGGAAAAACATGTTTACCTGGTTTTGGTATGACGCCAGGTGTAACGCAAATGATGGCAATGCATGCAGCAAATCAGCTAGATACTGTAGAATCAGTTCGTGTCAGCCACGGTTCGTATCGCCCGATTGCTTTTTCTGCATCAATTACAGAAACAACGACATATGAATACGATCCACATTTACCATCGCGTACAGTGTATGAGGATGGTGAGTTTAAGCAAGTACCTCCGTTTGCGCGTCCGAGAGAAATAGAATTACCGGCGCCTTATGGTAAGGCAACGCAGTATATAATCCCGCATTCTGAAACGATTACGTTAGCAAAAGCACTGAAAAATAAAGGCGTCAAACTGATAGAGACGAGAGGGACGTGGCCAAAGCAAAATATGCAACTCGTACGTGCGTTATATGATTACGGTATATTGCGTAATGATCAAGTTGAAATAAATGGAGAAGAAATCGGTATTATGGATTGTATTTCGAAGTATTTATTGCAATCGAAAGAGGGACAAGAAACAGAAATTTATGGTTATGCACTTCATGTAGAAGTAATAGGTATGAAAAATAATGAGAAACAAAGGCACGTATTATATCATACACACCCGTTATCTGATGGATCTGTTGTAGGGTGGGGAAAATTAAGAGCTTATACGAGAAACGTCGGTATTCCGTTTGGGATTGCTACAGAGTTAATCGCAAATGGAAATGTAAATAAAGTTGGTGTTGTGACACCTGAGGAAGCTTTTGTAAAGCCACAAATTATTTTTGATGAACTAGTAAAGCGTGGTATTCATATTCATGAAGAAGTTTTTACTGAAAAAGAAAGTTATAACTTTGTATAAGTAAGGTAGTTTATGAGGTAGAAATCAATGGGGTGAGGCTATGTCTGTAGTAGGTGAAGAAAGAAAGCGAACCATTCTTGAGAAGGTAGAGTTTAAAGGGAAAGTAAAAGTTTCAGAGTTAGCGAGAGAGTTTGCTGTATCGACAGAGACGATTCGCCGTTATTTAGAAGAATTGGATCGCGAAAAGAAGTTGAAGAAAGTGTATGGTGGAGCCGTCCAACTTCCGGGAGCTGGAATAGAGGCACCAATGTTAGAACGAGAGATGCTGCATATAGAAGAGAAGAAGAGAATTGGGTATAAAGCAGCGACGTTTGTGGAAGATGGAGATGTGATTGCGATTGATGACGGAAGTACACCTCTTCAAATGGTGCCATATCTTGTTCACCGTAAAAATTTAACGATTGTAACAAGTTCATTTCCAGTAGCAACACAATTAATTTCTTCTATTAATAAAAAGATGTTTCACGGTGAAGTTTTATTTATTGGTGGAAAAGTATCTCCAAAGCATTCACGTGTGTCAGGGTCTATTTCACAGCAAGTAATCCAGCAATTTCATTTTCATAAAGCATTCGTGTCGATTGATGGATTGTTACCTGGTTTTGGGGTTTCTAGTTTTGAATTAGAAAAGGCGAAACTGTCAGAAGCGATGCTGAAATTAGCTGAGAAAACATATATTTTATGTGATCATACAAAAGTAGGGGTAAAGGGAAATTACCGAATAGCAGCATTTTCGCGTATTCAACATGTAATTTGTGATAAGAAAATGCCTTATAGTTTTGAAGAGGAAGTCAAAAAGCATAATATTCAATGGACGACTTGCTAAATAAATTGAACTCCCACCTGATTTTGAGGTGGGAGTTTTACTGTCCGCAAAAAACGGGATGAAAGATTTGGATTTATGCAAAAAGTGGACACATTTTCTCATCTCTTTCATATAATTTACCAATACAAAAAAAGTTGGTCGAAGGAAAGAAGGGAGAAGCATGTCAGAACGGATATATAATAAACTTGTAGTGTATGCAAATATTTTGCAAAAAATTGGTCTTATTAATGAAAAAGAAAAAAGTGAAATTCTTCATACGCTAGGTAAAAAGGCCCTTTGATTAAAGGGTTTTTTATTTTTTATCTTTGGAAATATAAACTTAATGTAATATTATCATTGACAATGATAATGATATTCATTATCATTTATTTGTAGGTGATTGATAACATTTATCAATTATAAAAATTATATATGATAGGGGATATTATTTTGAAAAAAAGTTATATTAAGGCGCTAGTAGTAGCCACAACATTAGTAATTCCATTTGCTACATACTCTACTCCAGCATTAGCAGCACTAAAAGCTGAAGCAAACCAGTCGGTGGCAGCAGCTAGTGAACGTACATACGATACTGAGATTAAAATATATAAGGATCAAAAAGATGAGCCATCTATGGTTTCTCAGTACATAAAAAATCCTAAAGTAGCAATTGAAAATGGGAAAAAAATCGTTACTGTAACAATACAAGATAGCGATTATTTTCAATATCTTAGAATAGAGGATAAAAACCAACCTGGTGTATTTCAAGATGTGAAAGTTTTATCAGAAGATAAGAGGAAAAATGGAACGAAAGTAGTCCAATTTGAAATTGGCGAATTCGAGAAGAAGCATAATATGCAAATGCATATACTTATTCCGGCCATCGGATATGATCACAAATATCAAGTTCAATTTGAAATTAAAGATCCAACTGTAGGTGACAAAGAAACAGAGAAACCAGATGATAACTCTAATTCAGGCAATACGGGGACGGATAATCCAGTTGATAGTCAAAATATGATAACAGATAACAAATTAAGAGAACTTGTTAATAAAAAAGTATTTAATAGAAAAGATTTAAATACACCAATTACGAAAGAGGATTTATTACAAGTAAAGGACTTGTTTTTAAACACGAATGAGATTCTTGATTATAGTGCATTAAAATATATGCCAAATTTAAAATCTTTAACAGTTGCGAATGCGAAGATAACAGATCCGTCGTTCTTTGCGAATTTAAAGCAATTAAATCATTTAGCTTTGCGTGGTAATGAATTTTCAGATGTAACGCCACTTGTTAAGATGGATAATTTAGCATCTCTTGATTTGAGTAATAATAAAATTACAAACGTTGCACCACTCATTGAAATGAAAAATGTAAAAAGTTTATATCTATCAGGCAACCAAATAGAAGACGTAACAGCATTAGCGAAAATGGAACAACTAGATTACTTGAATTTAGCAAATAATAAAATTACGAATGTTGCTCCATTAAGCGCGTTGAAAAATGTAACATACTTAACTTTAGCAGGTAATCAAATTGAAGATATTAAACCGTTATATTCATTACCTTTAAAAGACTTAGTATTAACGCGTAATAAAGTTAAAGATTTATCGGGTATTGATCAAATGAATCAATTAAATAAATTATTTATCGGGAAAAATCAAATTGAAGATGTGACACCACTTGCTAAAATGACTCAGCTTACAGAATTAGATTTACCTAATAATGAGTTAAAGGATATTACTCCATTATCAAATCTAGTAAACTTACAAAAACTTGATTTAGAAGCAAATTATATTTCAGACTTATCGCCAGTTAGTAAGTTGAATAAGTTAGTATATTTAAGTTTTGTTGCAAATGAAATCCGCGATGTTAGACCAGTAATAGAACTAAGTAAGAAGGCTTATATTAATGTTCAAAACCAAAAAGTCTTTCTAGAGGATACAGAAGTAAACAAAGAAGTAAAAGTACCTATATACGAAAAAGACGGCGAGGTATCTACAAAAATCCGTTTGAAGAGTGATGGTGGTACGTATAGTAATGATGCAGTTAAGTGGAGTACACCAGGTGAGAAAGTATATGAGTTTGGAGTGAAAGATCCATTTGCGGATACAGGAATCTTCTTTACAGGTTCGGTAATTCAAAATGTGTTAGAAGGTAAAGGGGATAATACTTCTAAAGAAGATGAAAAAGTAGAAGTAGTAGAATTTAAAGATGTACCAAAAGGACATTGGTCAGAAGAAGCAATTAATTATTTAGCGAAAGAAAATATTTTCAAGGGATATGGAAATGGACAATTTGGATTTGGAGATCGTATTACTCGTGGACAAGTTGCGTCTTTAGTACAAAGGTACTTGAAATTAGAAAATAAAGGAGAGCAGAAAGAGAGATTTACAGATACGAAAGGGCATATGTTTGAGCATGATATTGCTACAGTTGCGCAAGCAGGAATTATGCAAGGTGATGGTACTAGGGAGTTTCGCCCAGATGGAGTATTAACTCGATACGAAATGTCTGTAGTATTATATAAAGTATTTCAGTTAAAAGAAGATGGAAATAATAAAGTGAACTTTACAGATGTACCGACTGGTCATTGGGCAGAAGGATATGTGAAAGCGTTAGCGGATAATAATATATCAAAAGGTGATGGAAAAGGAAACTTTTTAGGTGATGATTTCGTAACACGTGAACAATATGCACAGTTTTTATATAACGCGATAACGAAATAAAAGATGAGAAAATACGTTATTCTTTGATTTAATAAGAATAACGTATTTTTTATGTACAAAATGAAATAGGCAATAGACAGGAGTATAGATATATGAATGGCCCATTTTAAAGAAGAGCTGTGAAACTATATTGACAAAAAGGCATTCTCGTGTGATAATTCAATTAAATTTTTAGAATAATCAAAAAATACTCCTTTTACATAGAAAGGATTCGAACATTATATAAATATTATGCCGGGGGTGACGAAATGTTATTTTTTCTAAAGAAATGGAATGAATTAAAAGATGTGAAATCTGAATTGGCACTTCGTGATTGGTTTTATGGTACAAAAATTAGTTTATCACTCTGTACGTCAAAAGAACCGTTAACTTTTTTAGTAAATGTTGAGGGAAGAGATAAAGGGTTATTTTCAGAAGAAGACTTTATTGTTGTTAATTGTATGTGTGAGCCAGTATTTGAAAATGAAGAAAAACCAGCTGTAGAATCGTTTATGCATGCGGATATTTATAAAAAGAGTAGTGCAGAATGTATTTTACAAGTGCAGACTGTAGATAGCCATTTAATATCAGAGTTATATGGAGAAGAAGGGGAAGTAACATTTGATAAACGTAGCGTGGAACGTGTTTTTGGAAAAGAAGGTATAACAGAAATGACAATTCCCATTGTAGAAGATGAGAAAAAATTTGCTGATTTATTAGAAAATAATGTACCGAATTTTATTGAAGGTGGAGGAGTAGTTCTTGTTCATAATTATGGCATGATTGTGTGGGGGAAAACTCCAGAAGAAGCGAAAAAATGGCTAGAGGGTATAGAATATTTAATGAATTACCATGTAAAGTTGTTAATGATAAAAGGTGCAAAGAGCTCTGTTATATAAAATGTTTGTGATGTCGTTACAAGCCAACAAACAAATGAAAGCGTTTTAAAAATAATTTTACTCATAAAATATAGGTCTCCTTATTATATATAGATTACATGTTGACATGTAAGGAGGAACATATTTTGCGAGTTAAATATCATTTTCTGCCAAAACAGCAAGTAACATTTTGCAAAATAAGCGATTCAGGTGAAGAGGCTTTGCACATTATGAATGAAACGGGATTTCGAGCAATCCCTGTATTAGCAGAAGATGAAAAGAAATTCATGGGGATTATTTATAAAGTAGATCTTTTAGAAAAAAAGTGTGAAAGCGGATTAGAGAAATTAAGTACGGAACATATGCTGGAAGATTCCTCTGCATGTATTTTTGAAAAGGATTCTTTTTTTAGAGCATTTTATGTTATTCGTCGGCTTCCATTTTTAGCTGTGCTAAATGACTATAATGAATTTGTCGGTATCTTAACGCATTCCAATATATTTGATGTTATTGAAGATTCATTCGGTATGCGGACGGGTGGTTATATATTAACAATTGCAACACAAGATTGTAAGGGAACGATTAAAGAACTTGGGACATTGTTGAAAGCTTTTAATATCGGTGGACTATTTACGCTAGATAACGGTGATCAATATATTCGCCGCGTTATCGTAAATATAGCAGATGAGTTAAATGAAAAAAGACTGAAGCAATTAATCGAAAAAATAGAGAAAAAAGGATTCAGGGTGAGCCATGTAGATTATATTTAAGATGGAAAGGTACCAATTTGCTATATGCAGATTGGTACCTTTTTTAGTGTGAGTAATGAATCTTATTTTGAAACAGGAGGCGGAGATAATGCTAAATCAGATAAAAAAATAAAATCGGCATGTTCACGAATGTTAGGGATAGAAGACTCTATAACACGTGATGTAATTTCACCTGGAGGTCCAACGTGTCCGATAGCTACCATAATTGGTTTTTCTTGAAGTTTTTTAATGAGTAATTGGGCCTGTTTTGAAATATGTGCCGCTGTATACACATCATCAAAAAATAATTGGTTTTCAATAATAGGCACTCCTAATTCTTTCCCGATTTTTGGGACAACACTCTTAGGATTAGTTTTGCTATCTAAATAAAATAAACCGTGTTTTTTACAAGCTGCAAGTATAAGCCTTACAATTCTTTCGTCTGCAGTCACTTTTGATCCCATATGATTGTTCATCCCAATTGCATGTGGTACTTCTTGAATCGCTTGTTCGAGTCGGTTATTTATTTCTTCGTCGCTTAAGTCAGTTGTAATTGCTTTTGGTCCAAGCCATTCTTTTTTACCTTTAATAGGTTCCATTGGCATATGTATAATAACTTCGTGCCCTTTTTTATGAGCCGCTATCGCATCTTCCTTTGTAGAAGGGAGAAAAGGCATAACGGCAACAGTCAGTGGAATAGGAAGTGATAACATTTTATCAGTCCCCTTCATATTATTGCCGAAGTCATCAATGACAATAGCAACTTTGTTTGTATGAGCTTTTGCTTGAACAGGAAATAAGAAGGATGGTAAGAACATAGTAAATATAAGCAATGCAATCGTATATTTGCGCATATAAATATTTCCTTTCTATTTTATCCGGCTATTTGCGAGCGGTGAGGAATGAACAAAATTCCGAATGATTAAATTGCACTTTATCAATCATCATTATGTTTTGCGTTTTTATATAAATTAAACAAAAAATGTCGAAGAAAAGTATATGGAAAATAGAAAATCCGCTATTTAATTGGTATTTGTAAAAAAAGAAGATGAAAAAAATGTCTATTATTGCGAATGTATTTACAAAGATAGAATAATTTGTAATAATTCTCAAAGTGAGGGTAAAGATTTGTAAATTACAGGGAGAAAATGTTAAATTTTCTGATTCTTCAAATTCAAATATGATGTAAGTAGTTAAAAGGCCGATGGAGAAGTGAAGCAGAGAGCATGGAAGTATAATAAGGGGGATATGAATGTTTACTGTAAAAAGGAAGTACACATTAGAAAAGCTTTCACGTGATATTCATATGAAACGTGAAGAAATGATTCAATTAGGTTTAACGAGTGGGTTAAATAGTATGGAGACGATTCAAGTGAGTCAAGAATTGGACAAGCTTATTTTACAGTACCAGTGTTATAAAGAAAAACAAACACCAAAATGGTTATCAATTATAAAGGTACCTATTTTTCAAATTGGGTATGAAGGGAAATCGAGTAATTTTTGGCGAATGCTTGTAGCTGGTTTTATGAAATAAGTATAATTACCCTTTTGGGAGAAGGATAATTATACTAGGTGTAACGGAATTTCGATATGAACGGTCGTTCCTTCGTTTTCTATACTGTCGATAAAAATATGCCCATTGTACATCTCTACAATTCGTTTACATATGACAAGTCCAAGACCTGTTCCAGTATCTTTATTAGTAAAGAACGGATGAAAGAGGTGTTTTTGAATATGTTTTGGAATCCCTTTTCCAGTATCTTTAATTTGCAATTGTGCGTGTGTTTCATTGTTCGTTACGGAAATAGTTAGTGTGTCACCAGAAGTCATGGCTTCAATTGCATTTTTTGTAATGTTTAAAACCACTTGTTTCATATGGTCTTTTGAGCAACGGATATGAACAGGATGGTCTGGCAAATGTAAATTGAATATAATGTTATGTAGATTCGCCTCAGATTGAATAATTAATGCTACCTCATTTAGAATGTTTCTCACATCATATGTTTGTTCAATGATAGCAGTTGGCTTTCCAAGAATAAGAAATTCGCTTACAATTTCATTAATCCGTTCTATTTCTTGTTCGATAACGGAAAAATAGAATTGATCTTGTTCATCTTTATATTTCTCTTTCAATAGAGCAACGAGTCCTTTAATTCCGGTAAGGGGATTACGGATTTCGTGGGCTGTACTAGCTGCAAAAGTGCCAACCAATTCAATTTTTTGTAGTTCATTTTGTTGTCTTTCCAGTTTTGTTTGACGTTTTAACAACATATATTGAGCAAGTAAAAATAAAATAGACATTAAAAATAAAGTAGCTATACACTCTATTGAAACCCACTGATATAATGTTTTTTGATGGATAGGTAATGGAGAAACAGAGACCTTCCAATTTAATCTTTGGAGTGGGGTAGTAAGCATATTAGAATGCGCATCACTTGTTTCTTTATTATCATCGGTGAGAAAAACTACATCATGTTTATCAGTTACTTCAAAATGGTATTGTGGCTTAATAGCATTTAAAGATGCTGAAATGTAGTCAAAGCGTAAACTTGCTAACAATAAGCCTGAGATTTCCTTCTGTTTATTAAAAATGGGAGAAGCAATTATAATAGCTTGATGTCCAAGAACACGATCCGTAATGACTGATGATATAGTTGTTTTCTTCGTCTGTAACGCGTCTTGAATATATTTACGATCTGAGACATCAACAGGTGGTCGGTCGCCTTCGGATGCGACTGTAATGATACCTTCTGGTGTAGCGTAATATAAACCAGAAAAGCGTGCATCGTTTTCATCAGTATCATGTACAATTTGTTTTACTCCATTTATATTTCCAGTCTCGGTTCCTACGACCTTTGAGAGCATTTCTAATGCGGAAATTGCTTCACCAAGGTGATGATCTAAATAGTCTCTATATAAAAAGAGAACCGTGTGAGCAGATAGTTTGTTTTCCTGCTTCATTTTATACGAATGATATGAATAAAATGTAGCACCAATCCCTATCGTTGGTAGGATAACAAGCAATATATATAAAACTATGCTGTGGAATTTGACTTTCAAATTTGGTACTCCTTCTTTTTTATTATCATTATATATAAACTATGTTAAAATTGTCATGTTTTTATTCAAGAATCATTCATAATATATTTGGGGAGAGGTAATGAATGAGTGAATACTCATTCGGAATTTACATGAAGTACTAAACTGTTTTTCTTTTTATTACTGAGAATTTAAGTGAAGGGTTGAAAGTTGTATGACATCAAATAATGAACGAGAAGATATTTCTCAATCTCTAAAAGTATTTATTGCATTATCTCGTGTACATCGTTCTGTTATGGATACTACAAATAAATCTATACAAAGTAACGGGTTAAATCCAACTGAATTTGCTGTATTAGAACTGTTATATCATAAAGGTGGTCAACCACTTCAGCAAATTGGTGAGCGTATTTTAATAGCGAGTGGCAGCATTACATATGTTGTAGATAAGCTAGAGAAAAAGGGACTAGTAAAGAGAATTCCGTGCCCGAATGACAGACGTGTTATTTATGCACAATTAACTGAGTCTGGAGAGAACTTTATTGCTTCTATTTTTCCAGGGCATGAACAAGTTATACATCAGTCTTTTGAAATGTTAACGAAAGAGGAAAAGGATGAATTACTTGATCTATTAAAAAAGATTGGAAAGTATGAAAAGTAATAGTATGTTCCAAAGGAGCTTTGGATAATGAAATCCAAGGCTTTTTTGTTTATATGTAATTATGACAGGATCTGCCGTATTTTGCTGAAGAATAAGAGGAGATTTGTAAGTAAGCATTGAATTATAGTAAGGATGCACATAATGGAGAGGAGGCTCGTTCATGTCATTTAAAGACTATGAATATAAACGGCCAAATATTGAAGAATTAAAAGAGAAGTTTACTGTTGCTTTAGAGAAGTTTGATAACGCCAAAACGGTAGAAGAGCAAAAACAAGTCATCAATTCAATTAACGAAATTCGCAACGACTTCGGTACAATGGGGAATCTTTGTTACATTCGTCATTCTGTCGATACGACAGATGCCTTTTATAAGGAAGAGCAAGATTTCTTTGATGAATTCTCTCCAGTTGTACAAGGATATGGTACAAAGTATTATCATGCGTTAATACATTCTCCATACCGTGAAGAATTAGAAGCGTATTATGGGAAGCAATTATTTGCTTTAGCGGAGTGTGATTTAAAAACATATTCTGATGATGTCGTGAAAGATTTACAATTAGAGAATAAATTGTCTTCACAATATACGCAGTTATTAGCATCTGCAAAAATTGACTTTGCAGGAGAAGAAAGAACGTTATCGCAGCTTATTCCATTTATGCAGGGGAAAGAAAGAAGTGAACGTAAAGTAGCAAGTGAAGCATATTACGGATTTTTAGCTGGGAATGAGGAAGAGTTAGATCGTATTTATGATGAGCTTGTTAAAGTGAGAACGAAAATCGCTAAATCTTTAGGTTTCAAAAACTTTGTTGAACTTGGATATGCAAGAATGTACCGTACAGATTATAATGCGGAAATGGTGGCGAATTATCGTCAGCAAGTACTTGATTATATCGTTCCAGTTACAACGGAATTAAGAAAACGACAACAAGCACGTATCGGTGTAGAGAAGTTAGCGTATTACGACGAAAACTTTGAGTTTGCTACTGGTAATCCAACTCCGAAAGGAGATGCGGATTGGATTGTTAATCATGGGAAAACGATGTATAAAGAGTTATCGGCTGAAACGGATGAATTTTTCAATTTCATGCTAGATAATGATTTATTAGATTTAGTTGCGAAAAAAGGAAAAGCTGGTGGCGGATATTGTACATATATTGAGAATTATAAAGCGCCATTTATTTTCTCAAACTTCAATGGAACATCTGGCGACATTGATGTATTAACACATGAAGCTGGTCATGCTTTCCAAGTATATGAAAGCCGTAAGTTTGAAATTCCAGAATACAATTGGCCAACGTATGAAGCATGTGAAATTCATTCTATGAGTATGGAATTCTTTACATGGCCATGGATGAAGTCATTCTTTGAAGAAGATGCAGATAAATATTATTTCTCTCACTTAAGTTCAGCACTTCTGTTTTTACCGTATGGTGTATCTGTTGATGAATATCAACATTATGTATATGAAAATCCAGAAGCATCACCAGAAGAGCGTAAGACAGCATGGCGTAATATAGAGAAAAAGTATTTGCCGCATCGTGACTATGAAGATAATGATTATTTAGAGCGCGGTGGTTTTTGGCAACGTCAAGGACATATTTATAGCTCGCCGTTCTACTATATCGACTACACGTTAGCACAAATTTGTGCACTGCAATTTTGGAAACGTGCAAGAGATAATAGACAAGAGGCGTGGGAAGATTATGTAACTCTGTGCCAACAAGGTGGAAGTAAATCATTCTTGGAATTAGTGGAAGTTGCAAATTTAACATCACCATTTGCTGAAGGTTGTGTGAAAAGTGTCATTACAGAAATAGAAGCGTGGCTACATGCGATTGACGACACAAAATTGTAAAAAACATGCGCTTTTTTTCACATGTTTAACATCGACATAGCGAGAAAATGATGAGATAATAAAAGAAAATTCAGAATACTAAAAGGTGTTTCTAATAGGAGCACCTTTTTTCACCAACAAAAAGGGGGAAAGAAGTATGCTTCAATCTAATATGGATGTGAGTTTAGAAAGTTTGTTGAACTCGTTACAGTCTACCCGAAGCACGCTATTATCAGAAATTGAAATGTTAAATGATACAGAAGTGAATGTAAAACCGCGCCGTGATAAATGGAGTATTATTCAAATTTTGCATCATTTACATTTAGTTGAACAATCCGTCACGTCTGCCCTTGTATATGCTTTACAAAAAAATGAAAGAAACACGACTCCATTTAAAGACCTCCAACTTACGCTTGATCGCACACATAAACGAGAAGCTCCTCAGCAAATGCAACCAACAGAAACGTTAATGAAAAAACAGCAAGGAATTCAATTACTAGAACATTCACGACAAGAACTATTACACGCGCTTCATAGTGTGCTAGATGAAAAAGATCTATTTGAAAATGGATTAAAGCATCCGGTTTTTAATGATCTGAATTTGTATCAGTGGGTTCAATTTCTTGATTTGCATGAACAAAGACATCTTACGCAGTTAAAAGAGGCGAAACACGCAATTTTACAGCGATAATTAGGAAGAAGTGGGAGACCACTTCTTTTTTGATACGTGCATAGTTTTCTTTCTTATTTTGGAATACTACAGGGAGAAAGAAAAGAAGGAGTTGAAAAGTATGTCTAAGAAAAAGAAAGAAGAAGAGCGCGCGTGGAAAGCACGTAAAGAAAATCAAAAACCACATGGAAAAGTGAAAGCTTTTGCTGAATTAGTTGAAGGAACAGAAAAAACGTGATGAGTATTTCATCACGTTTTTTGTATGAGTGGGAAAGTTAATAAGAAGGTTGTACCAGTACCTTTTTCACTTATAATATCAATTTTTCCGTTCATAGCTTGAACTACACTGAATACGACCATCATTCCAAGACCAGTACCTTTCTCTTTCGTTGAGTAGAAAGGGGATCCGAGGCGTTTTACTTGTTCTTGATCCATGCCAACTCCTGTATCTTTTATATATAATTGAATATGTTTATGATCTGGAACTAATGTGAAATAAAGATCACCGCCTTTTGGCATGGCCTCAATGCAGTTTTTTAAAATATTTAACAAGCATTGATTTAGTTTTTGTTTTTCTCCCGCGATAAAAAAAGAAGTACTTTGCTTTATATAATGAGTACGCACATTTGCTAAATTAGCAAGCGGTGTAATTAGCGATAATGCATGTAATAGTTCTTCTTCTAACTGTAATCTTTGTTCTTTTTCAATACTTGGTTTTGCAAAGGTTAAATAATCTGTAAGAACATGGTTTGCTTGTTCGATTCCGTTGATGGCTATGTCGATATATAGTTTTCGCTCTTGCTCAGTGCATGTATCTGACTGTAAAAGTTGTAAAAATCCTTTTGTTGAAGTTAATGGGTTGCGAATTTCATGAGAGATGGATGCTGCCATTTCACCAATTAAATGAAATTTTTCAGCATTCATAAGTTCGTTTTGTAGACGAACTTGAGTTTGTAATATGTGTAATAAATATAAAATAAGGATAGTACCAAGTATCGTACATAACTCATACACAATAATATGTGGTATATAATCAGCCTTATTTGTAACCTTTGAAAGGAAGAAAGGTATCCAACTAAATCCGTATGTGAGACTGTAGATAATAGCAAGTATTATTTTTATACGATTAGAAGTTCGATTGAAAAATTTGTATGTAAATAGTAGAACAATAAATAGAAGGATAGAACCGATAAGCGATGGGAAAACACCTATTCCTCCTAATAAGAAGCGATATATATTTAATACAACTAATATTGATCCACCAGCAATAGGACCTCCAGTTAATGTACCGACAACTAATACGATATGACGCATATCAAATTGAAATCCATAATTTGTTTTTGCTGCGAAAGTGATACATAGTATAGTAACGAGGCAACATAATACAATAAATATAGCTGAATTTAATTTAGGAGAGCGTTTCCCTTTTTGATTCCAAAATAAATGGTATACGAGCATTGTAACAAGGATGAATAATATATTTAGAAAGAGATAAATAATAAAGGATTTCAGTGGGATGCCTCCTCTCTTCTCATATTAAATTAATCATACTATAAAATGAAAGAAATGAAATGAGAAATAGCGGAAAAATCAGAAATTTTTTCTGGTTGTATACAATATGTTACAATAAGCTTTGTCAATGAAAGAAGGAATTCCGTGCGATGCGCGGGAGAGGTTCGCGAACTCCCTCTATAAAAAACTATGGAAACAACAATATCTTTAGGTATTGTTTTGTTTTTTTATTGTGACAGTTCAAGAACGTTCTTTCTTCTTATTCGTAGTAGAGAAGGAGAATGAGTGAAATGAAAAAAGAAAAGGCAGTTGTTGTTTTTAGTGGAGGACAAGATAGTACGACATGTTTATTTTGGGCAATAGAGCAGTTTGCAGAAGTAGAGGCTGTAACGTTTAATTACAATCAACGTCATAAGTTAGAAATTGATTGTGCAGCAGAAATTGCAAAAGAGCTAGGAATTAAACATACGGTACTTGATATGAGTCTATTAAATCAACTTGCTCCAAATGCGTTAACGAGAACGGATATGGAGATTACACATGAAGAAGGTGAATTACCATCGACGTTTGTAGATGGACGAAATTTACTATTCTTATCATTTGCTGCTGTATTAGCAAAACAAGTTGGAGCACGTCATATTGTAACGGGTGTATGTGAAACTGATTTTAGTGGTTATCCAGATTGCCGTGACGTGTTTGTGAAATCGTTAAACGTTACTTTAAATTTATCCATGGATTATCCGTTCGTAATTCATACACCACTTATGTGGATTGATAAAGCGGAAACATGGAAATTATCAGATGAACTTGGAGCATTCGAGTTTGTTCGAGAAAAAACATTAACATGTTATAACGGAATCATTGGTGATGGTTGTGGTGAATGTCCAGCATGTCAACTTCGTAAAGCAGGATTAGATACGTACCTACAAGAGCGCGAAGGAGCGAGTAACTAATGGATAACTTCTTTGGATTTCGCATCGTAGAAAATTTGCAAAAAATGGACAAGGATATTCAGCGCAAACAGCTTAAATATCATAATAAAAGAGTAATGGTCAGCAAGGAATTTACATTTGATGCAGCACACCATTTACACTGTTATGAAGGGAAATGTAAAAACTTACATGGTCACACATATAAAGTTGTATTTGGTATTAGTGGATATGTGAATGAAATAGGTCTTGCGATTGACTTTGGAGATATAAAAGAAATTTGGAAGAATGAAATAGAAATTTATTTAGACCATCGTTATTTAAACGAAACGTTACCAGCGATGAATACGACTGCTGAAAACATGGTCGTTTGGATTTACGAAAAGATGGCAGAAGCATTAATAAAAGATAATCGTGCGAACGAATATAAAGGAGCTCGCGTTGAATTTGTTCGTCTGTTCGAGACGCCAACTAGTTATGCGGAAGTAAGACGGGAGTGGATGCTTGATGAGTAAAATCCCTGTCTTAGAAATATTTGGTCCGACTATTCAAGGTGAAGGAATGGTTGTGGGACAAAAGACGATGTTTATCCGTACAGCAGGTTGTGATTATAGCTGTGCATGGTGTGATTCTGCTTTTACGTGGGATGGATCGGCTAAGGATCAAATTAGACAGATGACAGCAGAGGACGTATGGAATGAGCTTGTAGAAATTGGTGGCGAAAATTTTTCTCATGTTACGATTTCAGGTGGAAATCCAGCATTGTTGAAAAATATTGAGTTTCTTCTTTCTATATTAAAAGAGAATGGAATGCGGACGGCAATCGAAACACAAGGGAGTAAATGGCAAGATTGGTTACTTCAAATTGATGAGATAACGATTTCTCCAAAACCACCAAGTTCGACAATGAATACTGATTTTCAGAAGTTAGATGCTGTTATTCAGAAACTAGCAGGAAAAGATATTAGTTTAAAGGTAGTAGTATTTGATGACTATGACTTTGAGTATGCAGTTAAGATGCACGAACGTTATCCAGATGTACCATTTTTCTTACAAGTAGGGAATGATGATACAAAAACTGTGGATGATGCAATGTTAATTAAAAAGCTATTAGATAAGTATGAGTGGCTTATTGAAAAAGCTGTTAACTGTAAAGAAATGAATAATGCAAAAGTATTGCCGCAGCTTCATGCGTTAGTATGGGGAAATAAACGCGGAGTATAATGAGAAGGGATGTTTAAAATGGCAGGAAGATTAGATGAAGATTTAAAAGATGTAACATTATTAGGAAATCAAAATACAAAATACTTATTTGAATATAGCCCAGAAATTTTAGAGGTATTTGATAACAATCATCCAAACCGTGATTACTTTGTTAAATTTAATTGTCCTGAATTTACAAGCTTATGTCCGAAAACAGGCCAACCAGATTTTGCGACAATTTATATTAGCTACATTCCAGAACAAAGAATGGTAGAGAGTAAATCTTTAAAGCTATATTTATTTAGTTTCCGCAATCACGGTGACTTCCACGAAGATTGCATGAACGTTATTATGAATGATTTAATTAAATTAATGGATCCGCGTTACATTGAGGTATGGGGTAAATTTACACCACGTGGAGGGATTTCCATTGATCCTTACTGCAACTACGGTCGCCCAGGAACGAAATATGAACAAATGGCAGACTACCGCATGATGAACCATGATCTATATCCAGAAACAATTGATAATCGTTAATATATAATAGAAAGAAAGGATCTGTATGACATACAGATCCTTTCTTTCTATTATATTATGCATTTTGATTAATGACAGTATAGTTTTTATGACTTACAACTGTAAGAGGTTCCATATCTAGTTCTCTAAAATTTTCCATAATTGTTATATCTACAATAACGGAGTTTTGATTTACTTTTTGAACACGGCCTTGCATTCCACCTTTAAATTCAATGATATCTCCAGTTTCTGCGATCTGCATAAGCAACTCTCCTTGTTACAGTTTTCCCAAAAAAGAATAATTTTGGTTTTTTTATTTCTTCCTATTTTGAACCATATTGTCCAGTTTGTAAATGTTTCCAAAGTAAAAATTCGAAAAATATTCACATTTTGTAAGAAAATATGCAAGAACTCCATGTTAATAGAAAAAAAGAACGGTTTAAATGCGAACATCTTTATATGGGGGTATAATAAAAAATATACAATAACCTACTAAAGTGGGAGAAATTAGAGGCGGTAAAATGATGTTTGAATTTGTGGGGAGTGTTATAGCATTAACTTTATTTGTATTTTCTTATATAAATTTAAAAAAGATTCGTCATCATGAAACGACTACATATTTTGATGGGATGGATGGTATACATGCTGGGGTCACGTATGAGAGTGGCGGGGATATGTAAAGGTGTATAACTTTCTTTTTTTGCGTGGTATGATATTAAAAAATAGTACATAATAGAGTTCGTAAGTGATGAATGGAGAGTGGAAAGAATGAAGATTTCTTTTATTCGTCATGGTCGCTTAGATCGTACTATAGAACCAATGACGGTTACATCCTTTCATGCATGGATGAAAGGATATGACTTACATACTACAACAGAACAAGCACCTATACCAATGGAAACAAAGGAAGCGGTTGAAGCAGCAAAATTGATTGTAACGAGTGATCAAAGGTGTGCTGTACAGTCAGCAGCTGAATTAATGGATTCTTTATCCTTTATGCAAAATTCTCTTTTTAGGGAAGCTGAAGTTCCGACGAGTTTTTATGCTCCGAAATGGTTGAAATGTAAACCTAATGTATGGATGTTTATCGGACGAACATTATGGATACTTGGTTACCATAAAGATGTTGAGTCTTATAAGGAAGTAAGAGCGCGGGCAAGGCAAGCGGCTTACTTATTACATCGTTACGCCCTCGTACATGGAAGTATTGCTCTTGTAGGTCATAATTATATGAATGCAATGATTGGTGCGGAACTGAGAGCAATGGGATGGTCCGGTTCTCCTATTTTACATAGGAAGCCATGGGGATGTACAATCTATACATTCCACGAAGCGATGGATGGTAATGCATTACATACAAATTTAACATAAAAGCACACGATTTATATAAATCGTGTGCTTTCTTTTTAAGATATAGAAACTTTGATGTTTAATGTTTTTACAAGATGTGCATAAGGTTCGCCTACGAGCATAACGATTTGATCTTTTTTATAACCTAGCTTCTCGTATAGTGAATAGGCACGTTTGTTTTCTAAATTAACAAGTAATGCGATTTTTTCATACACCTTTTCAGTTGCATGGATTTCAGCAGCTTCAATTAATTTAGAACCAATGCCTTTTCCGCCATATGCACTTGAAACTGATAATGTATCAATGTAATATTCATCAAGTTCAGCTTCTTTTTCTAACGTAATCGATTCATCTTTATGTAATTCTCTTAAGTAATGTACAATTGGTGTATCAAGCGTTGTTGCTTCACTACCGTGATAAGCGACAATAACTCCAACTGCATCACCGTCTTGTTCATATACAAAACAGTTTTCGTAGCTCAGTCGATTTCTCTCTTTTGAGAACCATGTTTCAAGTCCTAGTAATACTTCTGTCTCAACTGTGCTACCAGTGATTTTTTCAGCAATTTCGTGCAGAGCGTTATACAATAAAGGCGCTACTAGCTTCGCATCTGTCTTTTTTGCTTTCCGAATCATAGTATCCCTCCTAGTTCTATTTGTATATTGTAGCATAGTGGTATGGAACTTTGCATAATTGAATGTCGAAATGTTTGATATAGAGAAGTAGCTATGTTAGTATATGATATTTAGTGGACATATAGTAAAGTGATATCGTTTGCAAATAATGAAAATGAAATGAAGGTATAGCATCTGGATAATTTTACAGTTGTTGACCTAAAGAATATACGATAAAATAAAATATTGCATAGAGGTGAAATACATGGATGAGCAATTAGCAAATACAATTTTGGATCAGCTGAAAAATGGTGAAATAAAGGAGTATGTTGCAACGAAAGATGTATTTTATACGTTTAGGAAAGTTGTAGTAGGGCGTGAAGATTTTAAACATATTATTGGGAACGCGCAGCGCGGCGGACAAGTAATTTATACATATTCAGAAACGCCACGTTCGTAACTAGAAGACTATAGGGGAGGAGAATTATGGGCGATTTTAAACAAGGTATATTACCGCATTGGGATTATATGTGGAAAGACAGAGTCGGCAATAGGTTTATGGGGATGGTTATGTACCCAGAGAAACGAAAGTGTTCGGAAAAAATGCTTCGAAAAATAAAAAGAGCATATGAAGAGGCTATAGAAATTAAAGTAACTGTACAAGTTCAACATACATATCAGCACGTAGAAGGAATGATTGTGTACTTTGATGAAGAAGCTCCTGTATGTACAATGATTGATAAAGATGAAAATCCACATCATATATTTGTAAAAGATATTTTGCGTATTGAGCACTCTGAATAATCTTTTCATAAATAAGTTGAATTTCCATAGTAATAATCTTTTTCTATAATAGTTATCTTTTAGTATGTAACGCGAACCGAAAGTATATGTATAATATTTAATAAACTAAAATTGATAAATGTAATCGTTTTTTAGAACAGATTATCGTTTCATGTCTGTTCTTTTTTGCGTGATGCTGGAGAAATATATTCCTCCAGCATTTGCCGTTTTATGACAAAATATATTGGTAACTTTTTTAAAAATAAGGTTAAATTCGTTGACAACTTTTTTGAAAAGCACTTTATTGACATGAGTTTTAGAATGTTGTTTCATAGTCATTGTATTGAAAAAAATCGACTATCTTGTCGAAAAGTAAAATTTAAAAAAAGAAAGAATTTATACATATATCTTGTGTCTTATTTTGAAACGTAATACAATATATAGAGAAATCAAGAAGCAACATACAGAGAGTATAGATTGGAGAGGGAGGGTCGGAAATGATAGTTGCATATGATTCTATGACAGGAAACGTGAAGCGTTTCATTCACAAATTAAATATGCCGGCCGTTCAAATTGGTGAAGATCTAGTAATAGATGAAGACTTTGTTTTAATTACGTATACAACAGGTTTTGGCAACGTACCAGAACGTGTTTTAGAATTTTTAGAGCGCAATAATGAAAAATTAAAAGGCGTATCTGCAAGCGGCAATCGTAACTGGGGAGACATGTTCGGTGCAAGTGCTGACAAAATTTCTGCTAAATATGAAGTGCCTATTGTATCAAAATTTGAGTTATCAGGAACAAATAACGATGTAGAATATTTTAAGGAAAGGGTGCGGGAGATTGCGACACATTGAACTGAATAATGAAATCACGCAAATGCAGGACGGTTTTTATCAGCTTCATAAAGATAAAGAGGCATTAGAAGTCTTTATGGAAGAAGCTAGAGAGAATACCGTTCATTTTAATAGCGTGGCAGAGCGAATGGAGTATATGAAAGAACATGATTACTATTACAACGTTCTGGACGAGTATAGCTTGGAGGAAGTAGAAGAGGTATATAACATCGCTTATGGTGAAAACTTCGAGTTCCAATCTTATATGGCAGCATCTAAGTTCTACAAAGATTATGCGTTAAAAACAAATGATCAAAAACAATACTTAGAAAGCTATGAAGATCGTGTAGCAATTGTTTCATTATACTTAGGACGCGGTGATGTTGCGAAGGCAAAACACTTCGCAAGCATGATTGTAAAACAAAACTACCAACCAGCGACACCAACCTTTTTAAATGCGGGACGAAGCAGAAGAGGAGAAATGGTGTCTTGTTTCTTGTTAGAGATGGATGACAGCTTAAATTCAATCGGCTTTAACATTAATACTGCAATGCAATTATCGAAAATCGGCGGGGGAGTAGCCTTAAACTTATCTAAGCTACGCGCACGCGGTGAGCAAATTAAAGGTATCGATAATGCTGCAAGTGGTGTAGTACCTGTTATGAAATTACTTGAAGATTCGTTTTCATATGCGAATCAGCTTGGCCAACGAAAAGGTGCCGGCGCAGTATACTTAAACATTTTCCATTGGGATATTATTGAATTCCTTGATACCAAAAAAATAAATGCCGATGAGAAGAGCCGTATTCAGTCTCTATCAATCGGAATTATCGTTCCAAGTAAGTTCTTTGAGCTTGCTGAGAAAAACGAACCTTTCCATGTTTTTGCGCCTTATACGGTGTATAAAGAATATGGCAAGCATCTAGATGATATTGATATCGATGAAATGTACGATGAATTAATGAGCAATCCGAAAGTGAAGAAGAAGCCGCTAGATATTAGTGCACGTGATATGCTTATTAAAATCGCTATGATTCAGCTTGAGTCTGGTTACCCATACTTAATGTTTAAATCAAATGCAAATAACCAACATCCACTGAAGGATATTGGAACTGTGAAGATGTCGAACTTGTGTTAAATATGTAGCACCTTCTAGTAGAAATGCTAGTCGAAAACTCCGTTAAACGGGGAAAGCCTCAAATTTGAGGTAACCTACCGTGCTAAATCTTATCTTAGAATGAAAATATAAAAGTTCAGAATGTATCTTATTATTTTGTATAGCAGAGTTATGGGACAACATAAAGTAATAAGAGACTTTCTGAAGTATTAAGATAAGTAAAAGCCTAACGACTATCCCTTAGGGGAGTAGAGCGCAAGCGATTGGCGTTCGAAAAGCGGAGCACCTAATCAGGTAATGCTGTAGGTGATGATATAGTCTGTCCTGTATGGTGACATACAGCAGTTGCTTGAGCAACGGACTGAGGAGTAGCGAACTCGGTTGAACATTCGAGACAGAAATCTTCCAGCTTCAAGAAACTTCTGAAATAAATGATTACGGTACAGATGATATTATCCGTCGTGATATTAACTGTAATTTAGGATCGTTAAATATCGTGAATGTAATGGAAAATAAAGAAATTCGTGAAGCAGTTCATGCAGGAATGGAAGCTTTAACAGCTGTTTCTGATATGACGATCATTCCGAATGCACCAACTGTGAAAAAAGCAAATGATGAGCTTCATTCAGTTGGACTTGGTGCCATGAACTTACACGGATATTTATCTAAAAATAAAATTGCTTATGAAAGTGCAGAAGCGAAAGAGTTTGCTCGTACATTCTTTATGATGTTAAATTACTACTCTATTGAGAAAAGTATGGAAATCGCTAAAGAAAAAGGCGAAACATTTAAAGACTTTGATAAGTCTGATTATGCGAACGGCACATACTTTGAAAAATACGAAACGACTGATTATAGCCCGGTAACTGAAAAAGTTCAGCAACTATTTGATGGAATTCATATTCCAACAAAAGAAGATTGGACAAGTTTAAAAGAGCAAGTGAAGAAGAATGGATTATATAATTCATACCGTCTTGCCATCGCACCTACGCAATCGATCAGTTACGTTCAAAATGCAACTTCAAGCGTAATGCCGATTGTAAGCCAAATTGAGTCAAGAACGTATGCGAATGCGACAACATATTATCCAATGCCGTATTTATCAAAAGATACGTTCTGGTACTATAAATCGTCTTACGATATGAATCAGTTTAAATTAATTGATTTAATCGCAGAAATCCAAGAACATATTGACCAAGGAATTAGTACAATTCTTTACGTTAACAGTGATATTTCAACACGTGAATTAGCACGTTACTACATCTATGCACATAAAAAAGGCTTAAAGAGTCTGTATTATACAAGAACACGTAAGTTAAGCGTAGAAGAGTGCGTGGCTTGTACCGTTTAATGGCATATGGCCATACTAAATGAATAACCCAACAGTATGAGCAGGGTTATGAACCCTGCTCATACTTGGTTTGTTCTACTAAACGGTTAGCTTTTCATTGTTAGATGGAAATTTAACCGTTCAGTAGAACAATAATAGATATAGGGGTGATTCAATGCGCGCTGTTAACTGGAATAAAAAAGAAGATGATTTCAGTTTAATGTTTTGGAAGCAAAACATCGCTCAGTTTTGGACAGAAGAAGAAATTGCGGTTTCATCTGACAAAAATACTTGGGTGCAATTATCAAAAGAAGAGCAAATTGCTTATAAGCGTGTATTAGGTGGTTTAACACTTTTAGATACGAAACAAGGTGGCGAAGGTATGCCTCTTGTACTTGTTCATCTTGAAAATTTACAAGCAAAAAGTGTATTAGCTTTCATGGGTGCTATGGAAGAAGTACATGCGAAAAGTTACAGCCATATTTTCACAACGTTAGCTACTGAAGAAGAAATCGATGATATTTTTGACTGGGTAGACAATCATCCATTACTTGAGAAAAAAGCTGGTATTGTTACTAGTTACTATCGTCGTTTATTAAAGCCTGAAGTAACGAAAAAAGAGTTATACATGGCAATGGTAGCAAGTGTGTTCTTAGAAAGTTACTTATTCTATAGTGGATTCTTCTATCCACTTTACTTAGCTGGTCAAGGGAAATTGACAGCAAGTGGTGAAATTATTAACCTTATTATCCGTTAACTTATAGCGGCCTTTGGTAGAGATACCAATTGAAAAACCCTTTTAATTGCTGGGAACCCCTATTGTAAATTTATCTGTTTTATTATTGATGAATACATTCATTCAGGTTATTCTCTAACTATCAATAGATGGAAAGGAGAATAGCTGATAGGGCAATCAGCAGCGAAGCCTTTATCTAGCGATAACATGTACGGAATTTACTATTTGAAAATCAATGGGAAGTATTATATTGGTAAAGATGTGCAAGTTTCTAATTTAAAACGAATTAAGGAACATATGTGGATGTTAAAGAGTGGCACACATTATAATAGGTATTTACAAGCAGCATACTGTAAATATGAATTCACCTTAGAATATGGAATTCTAGAGGAGATAGAATGTTCATTGGAAGAATTGAGTGAGATTGAGCAACAGTATATCTGGCAATATGACTCTTATAATAATGGCTATAATTTGACTTTAGGTGGAGAAGGATTAGGTGGCATTAAATTCACTGAAGAACAATTAGAGAAGAAAAGACAACGTGTTATAGGTGAAAAAAATCCACAATCTAAAATTACAGATGCGCAATTTTTTGAGATTGTAGAACTATTAAAGTGCGGAAAGACAAACCCGGAAATTGCTGAAATATATAATCTTCATCCAAATTATGTATCTTTAATTCGACATAAGAAACGTTTTAAACATCTTTGGGAAAAAGCGCCAAATTATATGCCAGTTAAATCTGAACACCAACTGAAAACAAGGGGGTGTGTTACTCTGGAAATGTTTTTAGATATTGTTCAGATGTTACAAGCTGGTGAATCAAATGCGTCCATTGAAAGAAAACATGGGTTATCGAGCGGCACAGGAAGCCGTATCAGACATCGAAAACTGTACAAACAGTGGTGGGTGCGATACGTAGATAAAGGAACGTTCAACGACTATCCCAATGGCGGTGAAATTCCGCAATAGGAGTAGGGCCAAGCGGTGGGTGAGAATCCCTTAAATCGAAATGGAGGGCTACCTGAGAAGGTAGATGATATAGTCTCTTCTTGCAGGAAACTGCAAGCTGTATGAAATGACGGTATAGGCGTAGCGAACCTATATGAAGGTAAAGGATGAGTCAATTCACGGCGTATTCGTCGGTATTTTAGCACAGCAACTCTTCGCAGAACTTTCTGCAGAAGATCAACAAGAAGTTCAAAAAGAAACACAAGAGTTATTAATGGAACTATATGAAATTGAAATGGCATACACAGAAGAAATTTACACTTCTATCGGTCTTGTAGAGGATGTAAATCGTTTCGTTCGTTACAATGCGAATAAAGGACTTATGAACTTAGGACTTGAGCCGAAGTTTGAAGAAGAAGAAATTAACCCAATCGTTTTAAATGGTTTACGTACAGATACGAAAAACCATGACTTCTTCTCTGTAAAAGGAAATGGTTACGTAAAAGCAACGAACGTTGAAAAGTTATCTGACGATGACTTCGTGTTCAATTTTTAATATATGATCATAAAGAAAAGCTGTCTTATTCATCGATAAGACAGCTTTTCTTTATGGATTTGTTTACATAACACTATTATTTTCGTATAACGATTTCTGTTGGAAAAGTTCTATCCGGCTAATGGATAGAACTTTTTTGTAATTAAATGGGTATTTACAATCTTTTTGTATCTGTGTATTATTTAACTAGTACACCGATACAAAAGGAGGGAAGAAATGAAAATAGAGTTTTCTCCAAATACACCAATTTACATTCAGGTAATGGAATACATAAAAAAAGAAATTGTAACAGGACATTTATTGCCTGGTGATAAAATTCCCTCTGTACGTGAATTAGCGAGTGAATTACAAGTAAATCCAAATACGATTCAGCGTACATTTCAAGAGCTAGAACGGGATAGGGTTGTTGTAACACGTAGAGGAATGGGACGATATGTAACGAATGAAGGGGAGAGAATTATGGAGCTGCGAAAAGAGATGGCGAAAGAATTACTTCATTCTTTTATAGATGGAATGGACAATTTAGGTTTTTCAGAAGAAGAAATTGTTACAATCCTTCGTTCTTCATTACATGAGAAAAGGGAGGAGAGCGAATGACAGAGTTATTAAAAATAGAAAACTTATGGAAGAGATACGGGTTAAAAGCAGTGATCCGTGAATTAAACATAGAGATTACGGAAGGGAAAATTATAGGGCTCGTTGGAGATAACGGAAGCGGGAAAACGACGTTATTGAAAATGATTGCCGGTCTGCAGCATCCTTCCGAAGGGAGTATTACAATCGCTGGTAAAAAGGTCGGATTGGAAACGAAAGAAGTTGTTTCTTTTATGTCGGATAAACCAGTATTTGATGATTGGATGACGGTAAAAGACTCTTTATTTTTCTATCGAGATTTTTATAAAGACTTCGACATTCAAAAAGCGGTAGATACGATTGCGGAATTTAAAATACCGTTAGAAGAAAAAATTACAGCTTTATCAAAAGGTATGGTTGAAAAGCTACAAATTATTTTAACATTTTCGAGAAAAGCGAAGTTATACGTACTAGATGAACCGCTTGGCGGAATTGATCTCGTTTCTAGAGAGCACGTATTGAATCTCATTCTACAATTTTATAGAGAAGATTGTACGATACTAATTTCGACTCACTTAATAAATGAAGTTGAAAATATTTTTGATGAAGTAATCTTTTTAAAAGATGGGGAAATTGTATTGTATGAAAATGTAGAAGAGTTACGCTTTCAGCGAGGAAAAGCTGTTGCAGATGTGTTTAAGGAGGTGTTTAGTAAGTGAAACCGTTACTTTCTTATTTATGGAATGTGAATAAGAAAAAATATATTGTTACTTTTTTAGTCTTCGTGTTAATTGAAGCAGTTTTATTTTCACAAATGATTGTAAAAAAGAGTGAGGCAGCTTTAATTAAACAAGAGGCGATATTTGGATTCATTATTATGATCTTCCTATTTTATGTTTTGTATATGTTTTTACAAACGATGAAGTCGTGTTCACGATTACTAACAAATCCATTGTTACGGGTTACAGCAATATCAGGGAAGCAATATGTTTTTTCTATACTTATTTTCTTTTTTATTGTAATGGCTATATGGTATGGAATATGCGGAATTCTTTTCTATATAGGTTATGTATTAGCATTTCCTACAACGTATGTATATAGAGATGCACAAGAGATGATACAACCAGGTATAGTAAACAATTTAATATATGCAATGAGTGATTTGTTTGAATTATCATTTGCGATGTTACAAATTTTATTAGTAGTTACTCTTGCTAAATGGTTTACAAAGAAGAAAAAAATACAAAATATACTGATTGTGATTATTCTTTTAATAGTAAGTACAGTGATTACTTTAGTGACAACACTACTAGGGAGATTAGCCCCAGCTTTCCAAGGATTGCGAAGGGTAGAATATCGTAGTGAAGGGAAAGGTCTTTTTATTGATATGTTTCAAGAAACTGGATTTAACATTTTTAATATAAGTTTTATGGTAATTGTTAGTGTCCTCATAGTATATGTAATTTCTTATATTATCGATAAAAAACTAGAAGTCTAAAGGAGGAATGGGCATTGGGAAACGTAGTAGTAAAGTTAGAGAATGTTCGAAAAAAGATTGGTGGAACGGAAATTATTCGCGGTTTATCATTTGAAGTTCGTGAAGGGGAAGTATACGGGTTTCTTGGACCGAACGGTAGCGGTAAAACGACGACAATTCGTATGATGACAGGTCTTATATCAATGACAGAGGGCGATATTACAATTTGCGGTCATAGTATTCGCACAGAGCGTGAAAAGGCGCTAGAGCAAATTGGAGCGATCGTAGAAAACCCTGAACTATATGATTATATGACTGGAATGCAAAACTTGAAGCATTTTGCGAACATGGCAATTACACCAATTCGTAAAGAGCGCATTGCTGAGATTGTAAAGCTAGTTGAATTAGAGCATGCGATTCATAAAAAAGTGAAAACATATTCACTTGGTATGAAACAACGTTTAGGAATTGCACAGGCATTACTTCATCAGCCGAAAATCTTAATTTTAGATGAGCCGACAAATGGATTAGATCCAGCTGGTATTCGTCAAATTCGAGATTATTTACAGCGTCTAGCGAAAGAAGAGAATATTGCTGTAATCGTATCAAGTCACTTATTAAGTGAAATTGAACTCATGTGTGATCGCGTCGTTATTATTAAGCAAGGCGAGTTTGTACAAGAGTATAACTTACATGAACAAGCGAAACATGATGAGACAGTCGTCGTAGCGTTTGAAGTAGATCAAGTACAGAAAGCAAATGAGATCATTAAAGGTAAGTCGCAAGGAAATGTAATTGCAGTATCTGTAACGAAAGAGGAAATCCCGCAACTTGTAAAAAGACTTGTGAATGACGATGTGCTTGTATACGGAGTTACTGTTCAAAATAAAACGTTAGAGGATGAGTTCTTAGCGATTACAGGGGGAGTGAAAGCGTAATGTTTAAATTAATTCAAAATGAATTTTTAAAGTTGCATGCGAAAAAAGGTATGTATATGTTAATTGGTGTTATTGCAGTATTGGAGATTTTGGGAGTTTTAGCAATGCTGAAATGGGGAGACGGAAGTGAATTTAAAGGATCGTATTTAGATTTTGCAAGTTCAGAGATTGGCTTAATTACTTTGTTTGCAACAATTTTTGGCATTACGATTGCTTCTCGTATGATTACGGATGAGTTCCAAAAAGGTACAATTAAGCAGTTATTAATCCGTCCAAGAAAACGAATGACAGTATTATTCTCTAAATATATTACAGTGTTACTTACTATAGTATTTATCATATTTGCTAGCACGTTCATTGCAATGATTGTTGGCGGAATTGTAATGGATGGTAGTAAAACAGAATTAACGGTAGGAATCGTAATGAAATCTACTTTATATCAAGTACTTTCACCGTTCTTCTTTGCGACGCTTGCATTTTTCTTAGCGAACGTATTTAGAAAGTCTGTCTTACCATTAATTATTACGATGTTCCTCTTCTTTTTACAAGGACCAATTAATATGGTACTGATGATGTTTGCAAAAGGTGTAGCAAAGTTTGTAGTGTTTTTCCATTTAAATTTAAGTGTGTACGATAGCAATAAATTAGTAAGCGGCGGAGCGGAACCTACATTTACAGAGTTTACATTTACAACTTCCTTATTACTTGTAGCTGCATACTTTGTTGTATTACTTGTAGCATCAAGTGCATTATTCCAAAAACGTGACGTATTATAATAAAAGAAATCCCCGCTTGTAAAAACGGGGATTTTTATTACATAACTTTCTCGTAGATTTCAATGGAAAGAAAAAAATGATTACTATATGTTGTTCGAAAGAATTTGAGAAAAATAGGAAGAATTTCAACTATATTCATATTATAATTTAGTTATCACACCATTTATTTTTACTATCTTTGGAGGTGTTCTATATGCACTATGCATTTTCACGTATAAGACTGCGCAGCTTTTTTGGATGGATGATTATAGGGCTGTTCCTTACGATGATTCTATTAGAGCTAGCAAATGTTTCTGAGAATACGCTGGAAGTTATTTCACAAATAACTATATTTTTTGTATTTCCGTTATTTTGGTTATACGTAAAAACCAATAAAAATAATGTTGTATTCAATAGTTTTTTTGATAAGCCAGGACGTTTACCGTGGGGATTAATTGTATTAGCAACGATAATGGGAATGATTTTTTCAGTTGGTATATCTCATATTCAATTTTACATATTAGCACATACGTTACCGAATTTCTTAGTTACTATGTTAGAAGACGGAAATGTTATTAACACGAGTAACGTATATATGACGATATTTACTTTCATTTCAGCGTGTGTGTTAGCACCTATTATGGAAGAGGTTATTTTTAGGGGATTCTTTTTACAGCGAATGGCTTACAAATGGGGAATTAAAAAAGCTGTAATCATATCTTCACTTATTTTTGGTCTAGGACATTTTGATGTGATTGGCGCATTCATGTTTGGCGTTGTTATGTGTCTTTTATACATAAAGACGAAAAATATATGGACGAATATCGCTGTGCACGCTCTAAATAATTTAATTGCAACAAGTATGCAATTTGTCGGTGGAGAAGAAAGTAGCGCAATTTCAATTCCTGAATTACAAGCACAAAGTAATTTATGGATCGGTATCGGTCTTACAATTGTTGGATTACTTTGGTTAATTCCTTACGTTTGGAAACAATGGCGCAAGGTAAAAGAAGTTGGTGTGCCACCAGTGCGCTTTATCAATGAGGAAAAAGTAGTGAGTGCATTACAAGAAAATGAAGAGTATAGTCAAGTGTTCGTAACAGATAGACTGATGGCTGTAGAGCTGCCAGATGAGGCTGTGAATAAGCTTCGGTTAGAAGAAAATGATTATGTAACAGTATCTGTAGAAGAAGATAAAATTGTGATAAAGAAAGTGCTTGATAGATAATTAAAAAGTAGCTCCTAAGGAGCTACTTTTTAATTTGTAATAATTTCTACACGAAAATTATTACCGTTCTTTACATATTTAATATCTGTAACAGTGCGGACTGTTTTTAAAATCTCCACTTTTTCACCAATTCGAGGGATAGTCGGAACGTTATCCCAAATGCCAAGCAATTCATCTAGTTGTGCTGTTTTTTCATAAAACCAGATTTTCAATGTAAAGCCCCTTTCTAGAACTTTATGTATTTTAATACATAATATATTATTTTTATTCTTATTGTAAGGGGTTTTTTTATATTTTATGAATAAAAATTAATTAAACTTCTGGAAAGATATGTTCAATATCAGGAGTAAGAGATACTTCTGATAATACGATATGAGAAACTGTCGTTGCATATGAGGAAACATCATTGATAAATTCTTCAAGTTCAACGAGTGAAGGAACAGAAATTTTTACAATGTAGCATAAGCTACCTGTTACGCGGTAACAAAAACTTGCAGATGGATAAGACTGAATAAACTGTTGCATACGTGTTGTATCACCATTTTTTAAAGTGATTTCTAAAATACAATCTAAAACAAGTCCTGCTTTTTTATAATCGATATCGATTGTGTACTTTTGAATCACACCTTCACTTTCCAGTTTACGAACACGTTCTGCAGTAGATGGAGCAGATAAGTTTACTCGCTTTGCCAATTCGCGCATGGACAGGCGACTATCATTATATAATTCATTTAAAATTTTTCGATCAACACGGTCTAGTTGCATTTGTAAATATACCTCCAGTAAAATAATGATTTTTGTAAAGGAAAAATATAAATTAAGATTCATATGAAATGTGAAGTGTGAAGTGAACTTTATTTATTTTACAATAAAACAGAAGGAAATAGGAGGGGAAATGATGGAGAGAATTTCATTATCATATATAGGAGATACAAAGTTTCAAAAGTTATTAGGGCATAATCCAGATCTATTACATTCATGGAGTATGGTAGAGAACACATTGTATAGTAAAGGAACTCTTTCGGCAGAATTGAAGGAGCAAGTAAGAAGAACATTAGCTTACGGGAATGAATGTCCGTACTGTATGGCAAAAGGAAGGCCTGATGATATGCAAAAAGTGGAGAAAATAAGTGTAGCCGTTACTTTTGCACATACGTTTGTTCATGATAAACAAGCGATAGATGACAATATGTTTCGTATGTTGAAACAATACTGGACGGAAAAAGAAATTGTAGAGCTTTGCGCTTATATTTGTTTTATGACTGCGTCACAACAACTTGGTTTTCTGTTTCAATTACAGCCGAACACAGGAGGAAATGATGATGAATCAACTAGCACTTATTATAATTGATGTACAAAAGGCGTTTCAATTATCATACTGGGGTGAGAGAAATAATCTTTTTGCTGAAGAAAACATGAGAACATTATTAGAAGAATGGAGAAAAAGAAAGCGACCGGTTTTTCATATTCAACATGTAAATAAAGAAAATGCACAGTCGATGTTTTATGAGAGAGCGGAAACAGTCAACTTTAAAGAAGAGGTGCAACCACTACCAGGTGAAGTGGTTATTCAGAAATCTGTTAACAGCGCGTTCATTGGGACAAATTTAGAAGAGCAATTAAGAGAGAACAAATGTAATGCAGTAGTGGTTGTAGGATTAACGACAAATCATTGTGTGGAGACTACGACACGAATGGCAGGAAATTTAGGGTTTACAACGTATTTAGTGAGTGATGCAACGGCAACTTTTAACCGTAAAGGTCTAGATGGTAAAGAGTATAATGCAGAGGATATTCACAATATGACACTTGTAAATTTACATGAAGAGTTTGCTACGATTGTGACGACAAAAGAAGTGTTAAAATTATTTTAAAAAAATAATTGCGAATTATGTAGAAAAAAATAAGAATATTTCGTATAATCTAAGTACAATCATTTTGAAATAGGGGTGGCATCATATGGAGCAAATTCCGGTAAAGAAAATAGAAGAAGTACTTGTTGTAGCAGGGGACGATAAACAGAAGCAAAAGGAATTTTATGAATTGCTCTTATCTACTGAGTTTTATGTTGCTGGTTCACTAGAAGCAGAGGACGGGGCAACAGAAGGAATACTTCGTTTGCGTCATTTCCAAGGAGAGGGTAGATGGATCGTTCCGTTCTTTACACAAATGGAATTTGTAAAAGACGTGTTGCCAGAAGGAACGCCCCTTATTACGATACGTGGGAAAGAGTTATTTGGTGGCATTGAGAAAGATGCTACAGCAGTATTAAATGTTGGAACTGAGATAAGTAAAACATTTATTCCAGAAGAAATTGCAGATATCGCATCTGGACGAATTTTTAATTATTATAAATAAAAGGAAAAGCGGGATCGCTTTTCCTTTTTAATTTGAGAACGGAGTGGCTACGCCAGAAGAAATAGAGAGTGTTTTATTATTTGTACTTATGGTCGCTGTAGCTCCAAGAGGAATCCCGATATTTGGGCTTATATGTCCAATCGGTAAACCGAATAGAACAGGTATATGATAGGGTGCGAAATATTCATATAGTATTGTTTGCAATGATTGAGATGGTTTAGAAGGAGTGCAGTCGTGACAGCTTGTAAAAATAACACCACTACATTCATTAAATTTTCCAGATAAAAGTAGCTGATTTAACATACGATCAATGCGATATGGTTCTTCCCCGATGTCTTCAAGTAACAAAAGTTTATTCGCCGTATTTATCTCATAAGGTGAGCCAATTATACTCGTTAACACAGCTAAATTGCCTCCCGATAATGTGCCTGTAACTGTACAGGAAGAAGTAGGTACGATACATTCTGAAGCAGATAAGATGGTGGAATACGGATGGAATAGTTGATTGAAAGAAGATAAAGAGAGAGAATCTACACCTTTTCCTAACTCTTCCACCATTGGACCGTGAAAAGTAACGAGCTTTGCATAACGTGAAAAAGCAGTATGTAAAGCTGTAATATCGCTATATCCCCAAAAGATTTTTGGATTTTGCCGAATGATTTCATATTGAATGTGAGGGAGGAGACGAGCACTTCCGTAACCACCTCGTGCACAGAAAATAGCCTTTACTTCATGATTTGAAAATGCTTCATGTATATCATCAAGGCGAACTTGATCACTTCCAGCTAAATATCCATATTTCTCATAAACACTTTTTCCGATTACTACAGATAAACCCATTTCTTGTAATACGTTTACACCTTTTAATACATTTTCAATTGTTGGTGGACCGGACGGGGCAATAACCATTACTGTATCACCTTGTTGTAACGCATTTGGATAAATCATCGTTTTCAGCCTCCTTCACTTTCAATATATTCGCTTCATAGGAAGTTCAACCCTTGTAAAAGAAGGGGAAAGTTTGTCAAATAAAGAAGATATAAGGGGAATAGGAGGAAAAATGATGTTTACAAGTCGAGTTATAGATACATTACAAATTAAGTATCCAATCATTCAAGCAGGTATGGCGGGTGCGATTACGACGCCAGAACTTGTTGCAGCTGTAAGTAATAGCGGAGGATTAGGAACGCTTGGAGCAGGCTATATGAGCCCTGAACAAATTCGTGACGCAATTTATAAAATAAGGGAACGAACGGATAAGCCTTTCGGTGTTAATTTACTGTTAACGAAAGAGATACAGATAGAAGAAGAGAAGATAAACTTGGCAAAGGGATTACTTAGTGGAGTAAATAAAGAATTCGGTATAGAGGAAGAAGAGACGATAAAGCTTCCGAAAAGCTATAAAGAACAATTACAAGTGTTAGTAGAAGAAAACGTACCAGTCGTTAGCTTTGCATTTCAAACGTTAGAAAAAGAAGAAATAGATGACTTAAAAAGAAGAGGAATAAAAGTCATCGGAACAGCTACTCATGTGAGAGAGGCGAGGGTGCTTGCTGAATTAGGAGTAGATATTATTGTCGGTCAAGGTAGCGAGGCAGGAGGGCATAGAGGAACATTTATCGGGAAAGAACAGGACGCTATGATTGGGACATTCGCATTAATTCCGCAGTTAGTAGTAGAAGTCCCGCATATACCAATTGTTGCAGCGGGTGGTGTAATGAACGGGCAAGGGCTTGTTGCGGCATTTACACTGGGGGCAGAAGCTGTTCAAATGGGATCAGCCTTTTTAACGAGTGATGAAAGTATTACGCATGATGTGTATAAAGAAGCAGTTTTACATAGTACAGATACGAGTACAACTGTGACCCGTGCGTTTTCCGGGAAATATGCACGGGGTATTCGTAATGAATTTATAGAGAGACATGAAGGGAAAGAAGAAGGGCTTCCGATGTATCCAGTGCAAAATGTATTGACTTCTAAAATACGCCAAGAAGCAGCAAAACAAAATAAAGGAGAATACATGTCGCTTTGGGCAGGACAAGCGTCATCATTAGCACGAATAGAATCAGCTCAGCATGTAGTGGAGCGAGTGATGAAAGAAGCAGATAACGTAATCGAACAATTGCAAAATGTATATAGAAAAAGACCACTTGAATAATTCAAGCGGTCTTTTCGTTAGTTTGCTTTATAAAATTGTTGGACGGCCTCATCGATATAAACCCAGCCTTTCCAACCTAAGTGCATGTGATCTTTTAAGAAGTATTTATCATACTCATGATTTGAGAAGTCGGCAATTGGATAGCCAGCTTTCTCAATTTGCTCATGAACTTTCTTATAGTACAGTTCGCGACGTTCTTTCGGGAAGCCAGCGTAATCGTACCAAGGACCTTTTACAGGAACAGAAATGAAGAGTGGTTTTGCACCAGATTGTTTTAATAAATCAAGTACAATTTGTAAATCTTCATATTCTGGCGATTGATCATAAGCATCATTTTTTAAGTAGCCTTCACGTTGCTTTAATTTCTTCTTGATTTTGCTGTTGAAGTAACTATCTTCGATACCATATTCATTAGATCCAGATTCTGCTGCACCTGTTTGATCTGCATGTTTACGAGCTTCATCCCAGTTCATTTGTTTTAATGAAGGGTCAAGCTTTTCTTTATGCGGTTTAATATCAAACATTGCTGTAAATAAATCTTTACGATCTAAAATGTTACGATAAATATAAGCGAAAGGTTTAGCAGCAAGTGCTTTTACTTTATGCTTTGTATCATCGTAAACGATACCTTCAAGCGAAATTTTAAGTAAAGTTTCTTTCTTAACAATCTCAAAGTTTAATAAGCGCTTTGCAATTTGCTTTTTCATTTCAGGTTTTACATCATCGTTGAAAATGAAGTGGTAACCTTGTTGTTTTGAAAAGTTAGGTGCAAAGTGTGTTTCATCAATCCCTTGTGGTACAAACCATTGAGGAGAAAGAACGAATACCATTTTCTTATCTTTCAATTGATCCATTGTAGATGCAAAGTTTAACACATGTACAAGGTCTTGTGTTCCACCGCGTCCAAGTAGGAATGGTGTGAATCCTTCAGGCTTTACTTTGAAATAGTTTGATGGATGGTAAGCATCCATACGTGCGAATTCCGATGATCCATACATCGGAAGGTATTTCGAGTCTGCTAACATCTTTTGCTGTAAAATCATACTTTGAATCTTTTCTTCTTTTAAAGAAGTGGCAGCTTGTTCTACTTTTTCATCACTTAAAAGTGGAAGTAGGAAGCGCGTTGGAATAAGTAAGAATACAGCAAAAAGGGCCAATGCTAAAAGCATCGGACCAAATTTTGCTTTGTTCATCGGATTTCTTCCAACTTCTTAATAACCATGTTTGGTGTAGCCCACTCGTCACGGTCAAAATCAGAAATAGAAACTTCAATATCTAAACGCTCTTGGAATTCAACTAATAAAGATACTACAGCGAAAGAATCAAGAATACCTTCTTCAAATAATTGAACATCTAAGTTTTCTTTCACAATATCGTTTTCACATACTTCTTCTAAAATATCTAATACTTGCTCTTTGAATTCTGCCATTTTTAAAATCTCCTTTATATCCGAAATATATTATATGTGCAACTTCTTACTAGTATAAGAAGGGTGCATTAAAAGTATCTGTTAAGGTGTCCAGAGAAAATTAGGAAACCGAAACATACAACGTGGAACGTAATTACAATCGCAAGGACGTGTGTAAATTTATTGTTTGGCCAAAACTTATGCTTCTTGTTTTTTCGTTCGAAAATGTCGAATAAAATGAACAGTGCAGCGTGATATAGACCATAAATAACATATTGTGCAACAGCGCTTCCTTGGATGTGCCAAATTCCCATAATGAAGAAGTTTAAAAATGCACCGATATACGAAATTGTGTAGCGGTTTTTAATTAACTTTTTCTTCGTTGCAAAAAAGACGAAACGCATGTAAATAAAATCACGGAACCAGAATGATAAACTCATGTGCCAGCGGTTCCAGAAGTCTTTAATGTTACGACTAAGGAATGGCTTATTAAAGTTTTCTGGCGTTTTAATTCCCATCATGTAACTGATACCAATTACGAACGCACTATAACCTGCAAAGTCAAAGAATAATTGCATGCTAGTAGCGTACATAAAAATCACATTAGATAAAAGTGTATCTTGATTAGCGAATACGGCTTTTACAAGATATGTTGTTATCAAGTGCGCGATTATAAATTTATACAGAAAACCTTGGAAAATACGGTTAAGCCCTGTATATAGTAACTTTTGATATTCTTCAGCGCTAGGTGGCTTTTGAATATCTTTTTGGAATCTACGGTAACGATCAATAGGTCCACTTGAAATTGCAGGGAAGAATAAAACAAACTCCCAGAAATTAAAGAAGGAAAGTTCTTTAATTAAATTATCACGAACTTCAAAGACCATTTGTACAGCTCTAAATGTTACGTAAGACATACCTGCGAAAACAATAAAATGTAATTCAGGTACAAATGGTGCGATTTTTGCCAAAATAAGTGGCAAAATCGATAAAATAACAGCTATACAAAACATGAATGTACTATTATTTTGTTTTCTTAAAATTAAATAGCCTTTAATTAGGGCATATTGCCAAATAATAAATACGGCTAACATAATCGCTTGCTTCGGTTTATCCGAGAAGATAATAGCAAGCATGACTAATGTTAAAACGGCATTATATTTACGCAACATTTTACCTTTTAATCCAGCTATGATAGTAGGTATTAATAAAATGCCCACTATAGCGAAAAAATAAAATGATCCATATGCGGTCATGCTGTAACCTCACTCAATAATTTTTTGCGATCTACCTTTCCATTTGGTGTCATTGGAATAGAAGATTGATACATGAATTTACGTGGAATCATGTAGTTTGGTAATCGCTCATTGAGTTCTTTTTTGATTGCAGATGTTAATTTGAATTCTTTTTCAAATGAATGTTCGCCAGGAACAACAACCGCTAATAAATAATCGTATTTCTCACCTTTTTTAATTGGAACGATAACTGCTCCTTCTACGTAAGAACACGCACGAAGGTGATGCTCAATTTCTTCTAATTCCATTCGATAACCATGCAGCTTAATTTGGAAATCAAGACGACCATTATAGAATAGAAGACCATTTTCAACATAGCCAGCATCGCCTGTTTTATAGGCGCGCTCACCGTCAATCATAGTAAATGCTTTTTCTGTTAATTCAGGGCTTCCTAAATATCCAACGCTTACGCTTGGACCGACAATTACGATTTCACCTTTTTCACCATCAGGTGCGATCGTGCCATCTTCTTTCATAATAAGAAGGCGGCAGTCTGATTTACAGTAGCCAACTGGAAGTGATTTGTATTGATCAAGCACTTCTTCTGTAACGTGAATACCTGTTACAGCGACAGTAGCTTCTGTTGGACCGTACGTATTCATAATTGTTGCTTTCGGGAAACGCTCAATTAATTTTCTAGCTACTTCATTTGGTAACACTTCACCGCAGAATAAGAATGTTTTCATGTTCGGTAGCATACTCTCAGAGAAAGATGCTTCCATTAAACACATCTCTGCGAAAGATGGTGTTGAAGTCCATACTTGTATATCCGATTGCTCTAAAGAAGCAAACAAGTCTTTTGGACGTGCAATCATATCTTTATCGATTGCCCAAAGTGTACCACCTGTTACTAATGATGGGTAAATATCCATGACAGATAAATCGAATGAGAAAGGCGCTTGGTTTAAGAATACTTGCCCTGTTTGTAAGTTGAAATCTTCTACAGCCCATTTTGTAAAGCTTACAAGGCAGTTATAAGTAATCTGAACCCCTTTCGGATTACCTGTGCTTCCTGATGTGTAAATAATGTAGAAGTTCTCATCACCTTTTACCGCATGTTCAGGATTTGGAATGTTCCCTTTATGAGTAAAGAAAATATCTTTTAAGTTGTCTTCACTTACAATGCGAACTGGTAAATCAGTTACAGTTACTTCTGTTCCTGATAAAAGTAGTTTCGCACCAGAATTTTCAGCTATACGTTGTACACGATCAGCTGGGATAGATAAATCTACAGGAATATAAGCATGTCCAGCTTTTACACATCCTAAAAAGTTAATAATCATTTCAGGTTGCATATGGCCATACACCATAATTGGTGAACGATCATCTGGATACGCAGAAGAAATCCAATGTGCTAACGCATCAGAATCTTCCTTTAATTGTTTGTACGTAATTTTCGCATCTCGCCAAACAAAAGCAGTTTGATCAGGCGTTTCAATAGCCCACTTTTCAATTTGTTCTAATAACTTCATAACGTTCCCACCCTAGAATTCATTGTAAATAAATGTACTTGTGTTTGTATCATGGAATCCATACAACCAAAGTAATGCAAATAAAATTGCAAGGTAATAAACCGTCTTTGCAACCCATTGTGTGAGTGGTCGAGACCATATCTCTTTTAATCTTTCCATGTCTTTCCCTCTCTTAATGAAATAATAGCTCTTTGTAGGTATCATGTCCTACATTATTGTGAAAAAAACAAAATTCCACATTTTAGGTAAAAATAAGTCAAAAGGCTCTTTTCTGATATTAGCACTAAATACTAAAAAAGAAAATCCCTAACTTAGCAATTATATTACATTCAGCACCAATTTGTAATGGGTTTGATATGTAAATAGGAAGTGGATTGTGTGAATGTATAAAAGTGGTCTGGGAGAATGGATAGGAATGTAATATTTGTTTGGATTTTCGAGTTTTTCATAGTTAATATATGCATTGCTAAATTTTCATAAAAGGAGGCATTTCTGATGAAGAGCATGTGGAAGGATTTTATTTCAGAAGAAAACATTATGAAATGGAGACGGCATTTTCATAAATATCCGGAATTATCATTTCATGAAAAAGAAACTTCACAATTTATATATGAAACATTATGCTCATTTTCTTCTTTTGAAGTAACGAGACCGACGAAGTATAGTGTACTAGCAATTAAAAGAGGGACGGGACAAGGGAAAATAGTTGCGATTCGAGCTGATATAGATGCTTTACCAATTCAAGAGGAGACAAGGAAATCTTATACGTCTGTGAATAAAGGAGTGATGCATGCATGTGGACATGATGCTCACGCCGCTATTTTGTTAAGCACAGCAGAGGTGCTATCAAATATAAAGGAAGATTTTGTAGGGGAGATTCGTCTCTTCTTTCAGCACGCAGAAGAGGTGTATCCCGGCGGCGGACAAGAAATGGTTGAGGCAGGCGTGATGGACGGTGTTGATTATGTAATAGGTTTACATGTTATGTCAGGACTTGAGAGCGGGAAAATTGGAATTGCTTATGGGCCGATGATGGCGGCACCAGACGTATTTACAGTTGAAATTCAAGGGAAAGGAGGGCATGCAGCGAGGCCAGAAGAAACGATAGATCCTATTGCTATCGGAGCGCAGATTATTACAAATCTACAACATATCGTATCAAGAAATACAAGTGCTTTCATGCAAAGAGTCGTTTCCGTTACGCAGTTTCATGGGGGAATGGCTGATAATATCATTCCTAGCACAGCAACTTTAATGGGAACTGTTCGTTCATTTAATCAAGCGTTAAGGGTGGAAGCAGAAGAGAAAATTGAGAAAATCGTGAAAGGAATTACAAAAGCACATGGAGGGGCGTATACATATTCGTATCGATATGGATATGATCCGGTTATTAATGATGAATATATTACGAAAGTAGTAGAAGAAAGTGCTCTACATTTGTTTGGGAATGAGCGTGTTGTGAAGCTTGAGCCTTCTATGGGAGGAGAAGATTTTTCAGCATATTTAAGAAAAGCACCTGGTTGTTTTATTAAATTAGGAACAGGTAATGAGATGATAGATACTTGCTACCCGCATCATCATCCGAAATTTGATGTAGATGAGTCAGCTCTCATTTCTGGAGTAGAATTATTTTTAGAGACAGCGATAAGACTACTAAAATCATAAAAAAGTATAAAAAAAGGCAACTGCGCTCTATCGCAGTTGCTTTTATTTCTTTCCGTCAGAGAGGGCTGAGAAAGAACTATGCTCATTTATAGTATATGAATAGCTAACGGACAAGCTTGTACATTTTAATCATTTTTTTAAAAATAGTTATTGACAGTGATAATCAATGTCAATTAATCTAAGTGTAGTTGAAATTGATAATTATTATCAATAGGATGGATGCGACATGTTAATGAGAAAAAAATTTCACCTTCTGCGGAGGGGCTTAAAAGATAAAAATAAAGAAGTGGATCAGCATATGGAATGGCAACGAAATGTAATTCGTTCTGAATATGTAGATGAGAAGAGTACACTTCTAACAGAAAAAGAGATACAAGGTAAAAGGAGAGATTCAGTTGAGTAAGTTAGTAATGATTTTTGCAAGTATGAGTGGAAATACAGAGGAAATGGCTGATCATATTGCGGGTGCCATTCGTGAAACAGAAAATGAAATTGAAGTTATCGATATTATGGATTCACCAGAAGCTTCTATATTAGAACAGTATGATGGAATTATTTTAGGTGCTTACACTTGGGGAGACGGTGACCTTCCTGATGATTTCTTAGATTTTTATGACGCAATGGATTCTATTGATTTAACTGGGAAAAAAGCAGCAGTATTCGGATCATGTGATTCAGCTTATCCGAAATACGGCGTGGCGGTTGATATTTTAATAGAAAAGCTACAAGAGCGCGGAGCGGCAGTTGTGTTAGAAGGACTAAAAGTAGAATTAACGCCAGAAGATGAAGATGTAGAAAAATGTTTACAGTTTGGAGCTGAATTTGTAAAACACCTTTCTTAATGAAATTTTTACGAGTTAGTCAGGTATCAGAATTAACAGGTTTGCATCCGAGTAGTCTCAGGAGA
>NZ_MACF01000087.1 GCF_001884045.1 Bacillus mobilis
ACTGTAGATACAAACAAAGTCGGCGAACAAAAAGTGAAAGTAAAAGTAACAGATAAAGATGCGGATACGAGCGAGAAAGAAATTACAGTAAATGTTATCGATGTAAAAGACAATATTGAAGTAAGTAAAGAAGATATTGTTGATGGTAAAGTAAAAGAAGATAAGATTGATAAAACAAAAATCATCGAAGGCCTTAAAGAAGAAGATAA
>NZ_MACF01000088.1 GCF_001884045.1 Bacillus mobilis
ATGGTTAAAAGACATCAATGCACAAGTTCCCAAACAGGCTTCAAAAGATTTTGATACGCCGAGGAAAAATTCTTTCGAAAAGTACAAAAATGGTTCTCACACTTCTTATAAATCCAAAAAAGATGTAATCCAAGGATTTTATGCCAATTATGAAAGGCTGATTATAGGAAAGAAAGTAGTTCATATTCAGTCTATTGGAGAAGTGAAAACAAGCCAGCAACTACCAAGAAACAAAAAGCCATCCAATCCAAGAGTTACATTTGACGGTCGTCACTGGTGGATTAGTGTAGGATTCCAAGAAGACTTTGAATCACAGGAATTAACGAATGAGTCGATTGGTGTGGATGTTGGTTTAAAAGATCTGTTTGTAGCTTCTAATGGTATGAAAGAACGAAATATAAACAAAGATGCTAAGGTTAAAAAACTTTTGAAAAGGAAAAAGTCAGCGCAAAGAGATATGTCTAGGAGATTTAAAAAAGGTGTAAAAGTTCAATCTGCCGGATATGAAAAGGCAAAAATCGAGCACCTGCGGTTATCTAGGAAAATTACGAATATCCGAAATAACCATATCCATCAAGCAACAGCTAAATTGGTGAAAACCAAACCAATGAGAATTGTTGTGGAAGACTTATTTATCTCAAACCTGTTAAAAAACAAAAAACTATCGAAAGCACTTTCCTTTCAAAAATTAAACTTCTTCTTTCAATGTTTATCATACAAATGCGAGAAGTATGGCATTGCGTATGTAAAAGTTGATAAATCGTTCGCTTCCAGCAAGATTTGCTCATGTTGCGGAGTAAAATACGACCATTCAGTTCAACCAGAAGGACAGTGGAGTTTAAAAATACGTGAGTGGCGTTGTGCTTCATGCAATAGCCATCATGATAGGGATGTAAATGCGTCGATAAATTTATCAAGATGGGTACAATAAATGCTTGATAATAGGAGGTAACGATACTGCCTCGTGTGGAGTGTTATACCCCTCGTCCCTTTGGGGCTGCGAGAACACGATGAAGCACTAACTTGTGTGGATTTGATTGAATTGTATAGATTTAGTTAAGTTTATCGTATCGGAGATGAAGAGCAAGTGCATGAGAAAATCGCAATCAAAACGATGACAGATTATCATTTGTATGATTTTATGCGTTGTCCGCATAAATTTTATTTCCGTCATATAAAAAGAAGAGAACCTTCTTCGTTTGAATGGCAACAAATCGCACAAATGATTGTGAATCGAATTATTAACGAATATTACACACTACCTGCGGGCCAACAAACGAAAATCGTACTTTTAATATTAATAGAAAAGTATTGGAAAAAAGTAAGGATTAATATGTTTGCTTCAAAGACGGAGTATTATATTGTGTTAGCGAAGTTAACGGATCATTTATTACAGTTTGTTGAAAGAGATGATAGTCAAACACCGCCGTTATTTTTATATGAAAAATTTCAAACATATATGGAAGAGTTAGGTGTCCACATGTCATTGACATTAGAAGTTGGTGAGTGGAGTACTGAGTCGTTTGTAATTAAAAAGTATGTTGTCGATGCGGATGAGGAAATGCTTGCTCTTTGTCAAAAGTTAATGACAGTATTCAGTTATAAAGCTTTTGGCATTCTTCCAGGAAAAATTGAAGTTATTAATTTAATAGAAGGAACTAAGTACGAGTACGTTCCGAAACAGGAAGATATTATAACTGGAATGGCTGATTTATCTAGAATGAAAGCAATGCTGCAACAACCTGAGCATTATACAGAGCGTCATTTTCGTTCTGAGTGTATAAGTTGTGCATTTCGTAGCGAATGCCAAGGGGAAGAAGTAAAAAAAGAAGTGAAGCAGAAGAAAAATATCGTACATTAAAGGATGCAATGTTGCATCCTTTTTTATTATTGACATGAAAAGCTTTTCATCATTTATCGTATATTTGTAGCAGATTTTAGTAAAGGGAGGAATAATCAATGAAAGATGAAACGAAAGTATTTCAATGGTTAAAAGAACAGAATGCTCCTTTTGGAATTCAACTGCAAATTTTACAAGCATTTCAATTGTATCAAGTCATTGTTGAAATGGATAAAAAGTTAATGATGTATGAGGAGAGAGAGTATAGGGAGAGAATGTAATCTCATCCCTGTAGTATTACTTTCAGGTGCTCTGTACACGCTAGGAATTCAAGTTCATTCTTTGTTTCAAAGTTATAAATCATATTATGTAGTAAAGGACTGTATTGATAAAAACTCGTAATGCGGTGAATGAGTAATGGGTCATCGTGTGAAATAAGCGTACTGTATTGTTCATATACTGATGTAGTAAATTCACGTCCGAAATCATAATATAGCCCAGCAAAATCAAAAGCAGGATCGCCAATTTGAGCATCACCAAAATCGATAATCCCTGAAATGTTTTTGTTCTGCTTATTAAATAAAATGTGATGATGTGTAAAATCAGCGTGAATAATTGTATTTTGAAAAGTGGTTGTATCGATAAAAGTAAAGAAATTTTCGAATAACCGATTTAAAGATGATTTCTGTAACGAAGTAAAACTATTAGTAACATACTGATTTAACTTAGTTTGTAGCTCTTTCCAGTAGGTAAGTGTTTTTTCAACAGGGAGTCCTAACTTTGTATCTTGTTTTAAAGGAATACTATGTAGGGTTGCAAGGAAGGTAGCTAATTGTGTAATAATAGTTTGTAGTTCTTTATCCTCAAGCTTGATTACTATGTCTGTTTTTAATGGTTCACCATGAATGAGTGTATAGTAGCTACAAAGTGGAACCGCATCAGTATCATTTCTATATAATAGGTGATACTGTGGAACCTCAACTTCATGTAGTGAACAAGAGAGAAGTGTGCATAGTTCTTTTTCTAACGGAATTCGCATTGCATATTCCTGTTTTCGAGGGAAACGAAACAGTAGTTCATCATTTACGATAACAGCTACATTATCCCACCCTTCTTCATTTTGTTTATAGGAATGTATAGAAAGATTAGGCAAAGCTTCTTTTATATATTGTTTGTAAGAGTCCATAATTGTTCCTCATTTCTAAGTTAAGTTATTCATAGTTTATGATATCAGAATTTTCTTTCTATATGTTAAAATATAACTATCATTATGAAGAGGGAGCAGGATTGTTATGAAGAAAAGAATACTAATTACTTCTTTATGTATCGCTTTTGGATTGTTTTGGTCATATAAAGAGGAGGTTTTTGCTAGCTATAAACCGATTGATCAGTACGGGTTAAACAAGGGATTACAGAACAAAAGTATAGAAACTTTAACTCATAATGAAATGAAAAAGGTAGGAGAACATTTTGTGACAGAGCAATTATCTGTGTTTGAGTTTAAAAATAAAGAAGATGTGAAACGAAAAGCTGAAGAAATATTTTTAAATAGAGGGTATGACCGATTAATAGAAAATTATTATCCAAATCGTTTTCGAGATTTAGAGTATAAATTTATAAACGAGGATATACGTGAAGTGACGGATGAAAGTTTTCTCTATCAAACTGTAGCGTACGTTGCGGGTACTGAAAATGGTAAGAGAAGCGAAATGAAATTGAGTTATGAAATGAAAATTGTAAAGGTTAATAATATATTTAAGGTGCTAGAACAAAAGCAGTATGTACAATAAAGTGTTACAAATAGCCGATAAAAAATCCCCCAGTTCTTTGAGGGATTTTAAAGGTTTTCATTTTGTTGACCAAGTTCTTTTTGCGCAATGTATAAATTTCCTTGTTCGACTTGTTTCTGAGTAAGAACAGAATCACCTGCATACCCTTTTTCTGTTTTTACAGTACTTTTCGTATGATTGGAATTTTGTTTCTTCATATAATATGTCACCTTTCCTTAAAAATAAACAAAAATGATAAGCACAAGTAGTACAGCAGCGAAAATGGTAATACCCATTAAAAAGGAAGTGTTTTTATTTTTAGGTGGCTTATGTACATCTTGTCGATATCCAGGTGAAATTTCAGGGGCGAATTCTTCATCGAATGATTGCTTTTTTTCTTTTTCGTCCATATGTATCCACCTTTCTTTTTCATTATGTTATACGTTCAAAGAAAAAATATGCATAAAGAAAACCGCCCCTCTATCGTGAGCGGCGGTTTTCTGTTGTATATTTTCTTTGAACTTGAAAGAGACGGAC
>NZ_MACF01000089.1 GCF_001884045.1 Bacillus mobilis
GAGAAGGAAGATAGCACCAAATGCTAGACCGATAATAAGACCGATCCAATATCCTTTTGCTGCCCAGTCAGTATACGTTGCTAATATGTAACCGAGAGGGAGACCTATTACCCAATAAGCGATTAATGTCATAATTAAGGAAACATTTACGTCTTTATAACCACGTAGTGCCCCTTGTACAGGAGTTGCAATTGCATCTGAAATTTGAAATAAAATCGCAAATATGAGAAATTCTTTTGCTAGATGATGTACTTGTATATCTGTCGTATAAATAGAAGCAATTTCATCATCAAAGAAGTAGAGAAGAATTGAGTATAATAGGGCAAATGCAAGTGCTAAGCCAATTCCAATAAATCCATATTGTTTTGCGTTATTATATCGCTTTGCTCCAACTTCGAATCCAACAGCGATGGTCATTGCCATTGCTAAACTTAAAGGAGTCATATATAACAAGGAAGCGAAGTTCATAGCTGCTTGATGCGCTGCGATTGTTGTCGTACTAAAATTACTCATCATAAGTGTCACTGCAGCGAAAATACTCGTTTCAAAAAAGATAGCAAATCCGATAGGGACGCCAAGTTTTAAGAACTCTTTCCAACTTGAAAGAGAAGGACGATATAATTGTTTAAAGATATGGAAAGATGCGAAAGGCTCTTTCGTACGAATAATAATAACGGTAATAATTAAAATGCACCAATAAGTTGCTGCAGATGCAATTGCTGCTCCGACACCACCGAGTTTTGGAAAACCAAAATGACCGAAAATTAATACATAATTCAATACTACGTTAATTGGTAATGATAGTAATGTAATGATCATTGTTGTGCGAGTTTTTCCTAATGCATCAATAAATCCGCGTAAAACAGTGTAAGTAAATAAAGGAATAATTCCAATTGCAATAATACTTAAAAATTGTGCAGCAATACGTTCCACAGGTTCTTCCAGGTGCATGCCGTTTAAAATAGGTGAAATAGCGAAGAAACCGATAAGGATGACCACGAAACTAGCACAAATTGCTAAATATACTGCTTGTATGATAACTTGGGGAACATCCTCTTTTTTCTTTGATCCAACGAGCTGTGCAACAATTGGAGTAGTAGCCATCAAAATGCCTGTTAATCCGGTACTAACGGGAAGCCATATACTCGTTCCGATAGCAACACCCGCTAAATCAAGAGGACTCGCGTGCCCTGACATTGTCGTATCAAAAAAACTCATTGCAAATAATGACATTTGTGTTACGAAAATCGGGAAAAATAGTAATACAAATTGCTTTAATTTTTGTGAGAATGAATTAGTTTCTTTCATAAAAGCCCCTTTCCGCATAAAAACAAACCCTCACTATCATACAATTTAATTAAAAAATAGAAAAGAAATACGCGTTTCGAACATATGGAAGCGATAAAAAAAGGATGCACATTGAAAAGGGATAAGGTATTATGATAAGGTGTGAAAAAATTACATATTCGTTATTAAGGAGGCACTACTCGTGGCTGATTGGTTAATTGGAATAATCATGGGTGCTGTTGAAGGTTTAACAGAGTTTTTACCAGTTTCATCAACAGGACATATGATTTTAACAGGTCATTTACTTGGATTTGACGATGAGAGAGCGAAAGTTTTCGAAGTTGTTATTCAATTGGGATCGATTTTAGCAGTTGTTGTTATATTTTGGAAGCGTCTATGGTCTTTAGTAGGTATAGGGAAAGTAACAGAGGGACCATCGTTAAATTTATTACATATTATTATCGGGATGATTCCTGCCGGCGTACTTGGCGTATTGTTCCATAGTGCGATTAAAGAAGTTTTATTTGGGCCAGGCCCAGTTGTCATCAGTTTAGTGGCTGGTGGTATTTTAATGATTGTTGCTGAGAAGTTTTCGAAACCAAGTACAGCAAGAACATTAGATGAAATCACATATAAGCAAGCATTTACAATTGGAATGTTCCAATGTTTAGCGCTTTGGCCAGGGTTTTCTCGTTCTGGTTCTACAATAAGTGGTGGTTTATTAGCTCGCGTGTCACATACAGCGGCGGCTGAATATACATTTATTTTAGCAGTACCAATGATGGTAGCTGCAAGTGGTTTAGATTTAATTAAAAGCTGGGATGTATTAAGTACGGCTGATATCCCATTATTTGCAACAGGATTTATTACAGCATTCATTGTTGCGATGCTTGCAATTGTTTCATTCTTAAAATTATTAGCTCGTGTAAAACTAACACCGTTCGCTTACTACCGTTTCATTTTAGCTGCGGTATTCTATTTCTTCTTCATTATGTAATAAAAAAACTGCCGAGTTCGGCAGTTTTTTTATTTTACTACTTTTTCCATCATACTTTCCATTACATGTTCCCAAAGAGAAGTGTCATCCGCTAATGTAGCACGGAAGTTAGCGTACATTTCTTTTTGTTTTTCCTCGAATGTTGGATCTTCTTTTTCAGGCAATGTAGCGCGCATAGAAGTTACTAATTCTTGTACTTTTGGAGCGCGTGGTCCCCAAACGGCTTGTTCATTTCCATCTTTATCAATGAAAATAAAGATTGGAATGGCACGTGCTGTTCCATTTGTTAAATATTGATCCATTAATTCTAAGTTTTCATCGCGAATTAATAATCTCATATCAATATTTGCAACTTCAGAAATTCGTTTCATAACAGGTACGCATAAAAGAGCGTCACCACACCAATCAGCAGTTAATACGATAACACGCCAGCCATCATTTTGGCGTTCTTCTAATACAGGAAGTAATTCATTTGGAATTAAAAAGTTATTGTAAATGTGTAGTAGCTCGTATTGATTTACTTTCATTTCATTCACATATGTATCAAAGGACATACCTTTATCAGCCCATTGTTGTAAGTTCATAAGTAACACCTCTTTAGTATGATTTGTTTTCATTGTACCAATTTTTATATAGAAAAGCTTGTATTCTTACTCTTTCTTGTCGCTTAATAATGTATTTACTAGGAAAAAGAATAGTACGACACATAATTCAGCTATGCTGGACAGTTGTACGCTCTCTATCCAATCGTCGGCAGTATGAATGACGAACCAATCTAACGTAATTTCAATGATTGCAAAAAGGGTAATAGCCAGCCGATTTGGCATGTTTCTTGTCATTGGGTATAGCAACGCCTTGAGGAAACCGAATATAAAGAATGTAATACCGTCTAAGAAAGTGATTAATAAAAAAAATAGAAGTAAAGCAGTGCGTGATCTATACTCTATACCTGTCATATGAAAGATTCCTACATATACAAAGAAAATAAATGCAAAAATTATAATGAGAAATAGAATAACAAAACCAATAATCAAAGTCTTATCTTTTAGATTAAGATTAGAAAATTTGTCTTCTTCACTCACTATCTCATCTCCTTTTTTTGGAAAATTAATTTTATTGTATCATGAAATGTATATTAAAAAACTACGAATTATGGGAAAATAAGGTGACAAAAAGTAAGATTTCATGTAAAATTATTAATAAGGTTTTTATTTAACTAAATGAAATAAAAGGAGCTGTCAAAATTGTCTCAAAATCGAGAGCAATTAATGGAAGAACTATCGACAAATGTGTTTGCTATGTTTCGCACGTTGCGTAATGATATTGGAAAAATATTTGGTGGTTACATACCGTGGAATGAGTTCATCGTCCTTAGAATATTGAACCGTACGAATAAAGAAATGGTATCACGTGTAGCTAACGAATTAAATGTATCGAATAGTCATATTACAGCTGTTACAGAAAAATTAATTAATAAAGGCTTTGTAACCCGTTCACGTTCTACATCAGATCGCAGAGTTGTATATTTAGAGATTACAGAGCAAGGAAAAGATTTGGTTGCGAAAATGGAAGGGGAGAAAAAGAAATATTTACAAGAAAGATTCTCCGCCCTTTCAGAAGAAGAAATGAATATCATGATATCTATTTCTAAAAAACTTATTTAATTCGTTACAAATAAGAAAACGCTTACATTAAAAAGGAGAAGACCTTCCTTATATGAGGAAGGTCTTCTTTCGTATGTAAAAGATTATAAAAAAGAAAATATGTAACATACTACTAGTAAAGGAAGGGGGCAAAAATATGACAAATCGAAATGGTAGTAAAGGGAGCGGAAATCAAGGCTCACCGAAATCAGGTCAATTTCAGCAAGAGTTTAGCACTGAATTTGAGACTGGTAATGATAACAAAGGAAAAGAATATCGTTCGAAAAAAGGAAGTAAATCAAAAAAGGAGTGAATCATTTCACTCCTTTTTTGATTTAAGATGCTGCAGATTGATCCGTATTATATTTTTCTTCTGATTTTGCGACAATCATTGCGCAAATCGCATCGCCAGAAATATTTACAGCTGTTCGTGACATATCTAGAATACGGTCAATACCGATAATTAAGGCAATACCTTCTACTGGTAGATTTACTTGATTTAAAACCATCGTAAGCATTACAAGTCCAACGCCTGGTACACCAGCAGTACCGATACTAGCTAGTACAGCAGTTAATACGACGACAGCTAATTGGGACATAGTAAGCTCAACTCCATATACTTGAGCGATAAACACAGTTGCTACACCTTGCATAATGGCAGTACCATCCATATTGATAGTTGCACCTAGTGGCTGTACAAAAGAACTTATCGCTTTTGGAACACCAAGTTTTTCTTGTGCTGTTTTCATTGCAAATGGAAGAGATGCATTAGAGCTAGATGTACTAAATCCAATTGCCATTACTGGTCCGAAATGTTTAAAGAAACGGACAATGCTTTCTTTTGCTAATACCTTTAATAATCCACCATAGACGAAGACGCCGTGAATAATAAGTACTAGCATAACGACAATCATATACTTGAACATCGCAGCGACGCCTGCAAGACCCATTTTACCAACGGATGAAGCGAGCAATCCAAATGTTCCGATTGGAGCTAATTTCATAACGAGATTAACAAGATACATCATTAATTCGTTGCCCTGTTCAAGTAATGAATGGATACCTTGAACGCGTTTCCCTAAAATAGCGATACCGAGTCCGATTAATACGGCAAAAGCAATAATTTGTAACATGTTTCCATCAGCCATCGCTTTTGCTGGGTTATCTGGTACAATATTGAGTAGTGTATCGACGAAAGATGTTTCGGTTTTTGCACCTTCATATTTAAGCCCTTCGGTTTTAAAGTTACCACCAGATCCTGGTTGTATAATCAGTGCAAATGTAACTGCAATAGAAATGGCAATGGCTGTAGTGACAAGAAAGAATGAAATTGATTTTAAGCCGATTCTTCCAAGTTGTTTCGGGTCTCCAAGCCCAGCAGCCCCAAGCACGATAGAAATGAACACAACAGGAACAACTAGCATTTTAATGAGTCGAATAAACAATTGACCAAGTGGATTGAACACATATTGATTTAATGGTTCAAAAATGGATGGTGCAGCTAAATTTAAAGTGAGTCCGACAACTAAACCGAGAAATAATGCAATTAAAATTGCTTTTGTTTGTTTCAATATAACCCCCCCTTATTTTTGTGAAATTACTTTCTACATTAATTGTACCGAAAAACTACCTATTTTGGCAGTATTTTCTGAATATTTAGTATAAAAATATCTATTTAAATATAGATTGCTTTTGCTAGAGTAAGCAAAAAATCGGGAAATCTAGTTAGAAAACAAAATAGACCATCACATAGGATGGTCTAGGGAAGGGGACAATTTATGTCAATTTAATTAGGGATGGAAGTTGTTCAAGACACTGGGGAATGTCTTATAAATTAGGGAGGAACAACTTCGATACATATACTATAAAAGGTGGATGTGACCCCTATGTGAACATAGGGTGAAAGAGAGAGGGAGTTTTACATAAAGGATAAAGTAAACAAAAAAATAAGACCATCACAAATGATGGCCTAAGGAAGGGGACAATTTATGTCAATTTAATTAGGGATGGAAGTTGTTTAAGACACTGGGGAATGTCTTATAAATTAGGGAGGAACAACTTCGATACATATACTATAAAAGATGGATGTGACCGGGGTGTGAACATAGGGTGAAAGAGAGAGGGAGTTTTAAATAGAAGCTAGAGTAAACAAAAAATAAGACCATCACATAAGAGATGGTCAAGGAAGGGGACAATTTATGTCAATTTAATTAGGGAT
>NZ_MACF01000090.1 GCF_001884045.1 Bacillus mobilis
CTATTCAAAGACACTGGGGAATGTCTTATAAATTAGGGAGGAACAGCTTCGATACATATACTATAAAAGATGGATGTGACCGGGGTGTGAACATAGAGTGAAAGAGAGAGGGAGTTTTACATAAAGGATAAAGACAAAAAAATAAGACCATCACATAAGAGATGGTCAAGGAAGGGGACAATTTATGTCAATTTAATTAGGGATGGAAGTTGTTCAAGACACTGGGGAATGTCTTATAAATTAGGGAGGAACAACTTCGATACATATACTATAAAAGATAGATGTGACCTTGGCGTGAACATAGAGTGAAAGGTATGAGGATTTGAGAAATGATACATATAACATGATTGTTGCGAGAGTTATAGAGTGAGAATAAATAGAATAGAAAGTGTCTCTTCATAAAATGAAATAAAAGTTGAAAACTATGAAAAAAAGGATTATGCTCAACTATATTATGAGAATATAAGGTTTATCCCGCTATGTAAGGTTTGTTATAAGCTTTTAGTTATGAGGAGAAAAAGGGAGTTAGTGAATATGGAAGTAACGAAAAGACAAGGGTTGTATAATCGTTTTATACGATTAAATCCACCACAAATATTAGCATTAGGTTTTTTCTGCTTAATTGTGGTTGGCGGTTTGTTATTAAAGTTACCATTCGCAACGAAAGTACATATTAGTTGGGTAGATGCTTTCTTTACGGCAACGTCAGCAGCAACTGTAACGGGATTGGGAGTAGTAGATACTGCAAGTACGTTTACGATGTTTGGCGAGATTGTTATTATGTTTTTAATTCAAACAGGCGGTTTAGGTCTTATGACAATTGCCATTTTAATTGTTTGGGTATTAGGTAAAAAAATCGGATTACGCCATCGATTATTAATTGGAGAGGCATTTAATCAGACAAATATAGGTGGTCTTGTAAAATTAGTAAAACGTGTCTTTATATTTTCAATTTGTATTGAGTTGATTGGAGTCATCTTTTTATCATTTCGCTTTATTCCAGAGTTTGGTTTTGGAAAAGGTGTATACTATAGCATTTTTCACGTGATTGCATCTTATAATAATGCTGGATTTGCTCTATGGCCGGATAACTTAACAAGGTATGTAGGAGATCCTATTATTAATATAGGGATTTGCTCTTTAATCGTAATAGGTGGTCTCGGTTTTACTGTATTAATTGATATATGGTATAGCCGTAGTTTTCGAAAACTATCGCTTCATTCCAAAATTATGATTGTTGGAACAGTAGCGTTAAATGTTATAGCGATGATTGTGATTTTTGTATTGGAATATAATAATGTGAAGACGTTAGGGAATTTACCTTTAAATGAAAAGTTATGGGCTTCTTTTTTCCAAGGTATTACTCCTCGTACTGCTGGATTTAATACAGTTGACTACGGGGGTATGGAAGAATCATCTATATTATTTACGATGGTTTTAATGTTTATTGGTGCAGGAAGTGTATCAACGGGTGGAGGGATTAAATTAACAACGTTTGTTATTTTAGTTACATCTGTCCTTTCTTTCTTTAGAAAGAAAGAGGAAATCGTATTATTTCAGCGCACAATAAAAATGTCGACAGTAACGAGAGCGTTAGCTATTGCTGTTGCCAGTCAAATCCTCATTTTTGCAGCTGTATTTGTATTAATGCTTACAGAAAACTTCAGCTTTATTCAGTTACTATTTGAAACAATTTCAGCGTTCGGTACAGTAGGGTTAACGATGGGGATTACTGCAAAGCTATCAGCGTTTGGAAAATGCATTATTATGTTTGTTATGTTTTGCGGATTAATTGGACCGTTAACACTTGTGTTTTCTTTAGCGCGACCAGCAAAACAAAAAATTAAATATCCATCGGAAGATGTATTTACAGGATAAGGTATCCCGCATAAGCGAGATACCTTTTTCATTTTAAAAAAGGGAGAACAATAATCCGACAAGTGCTACTCGGAATAAAATTGCAATGAGTGCTGCAATTCCACCGACAATCGCAGCGATACCACCAGTTACAGTAGCTCCGCGATTATAAGCGTAAATCCCTAGTAATACAGAAACAAGACCAAATAATGTTGGGAAGGTAAAGAGTGATAATATAGATAAAGCAAGAGCGATAAAGCCAGCAGTTGATCCAGCGGCTGACGATCTTACATCATCTTTATGATCTTTCTCATCGTAATCATAATCAATGCGCTGTGGTGCAACCTCAGCTGCATATTCTTCGTTATAGTCACTATAATCACTATCTATTCTATCTCTTTTTTTATACTCATCAAATTTCTCAGTCAAAGTCATAACTCCTTTCATAACAAGGTTCAATAGTAGTATGTTTCTCTTTTTCTTTTTTATCCCACTTTAATGGGCAGTAAGCCCCCCACCTCAAAATTCAGCGAAAGCAAAGAAGTTAGGTGGGGGATCAATTATCCATAAAAGTCCGATTGGTGAGGGCTAATAATCAGTGGGGGATGAAGAAACCCCCCATTGATTAAAGTTTCACTTTATCCGAGTATGTACAGGAAGTAATATCCATTTAGAAGGAAGAAATTGTTTTTTTGAAATAGGAAAAGTTAGTATGACTTCCTCTATTTTGGAAAGTATAAAAAAGAATAAGAAGGAAAGGGTGCAATACATAATGGAACATCCAATTGAAAATTTAATGAAAACAGCAATGACAAATTTAAAAGAGATGGTAGATGTAAATACAATTGTCGGAAGCCCAGTTTCAACGGCTGATGGAAATGTAGTATTAACAGTATCTCAAGTGGCTTTTGGTTTTGGTGCCGGCGGAAGTGATTTTAAAGGTGATTTTATTTCTGAAAAACATAATAACGGACAAGGGCAACATAAAGAGAACAAGCAAAGTCATCCATTTGGAGGCGGAAGCGGGGCTGGGGTTTCTATTAGTCCAGTTGCTTTTTTAGTAGTTGGTGCTAACGGTGTGCAAGTATTGCACCTCAATAGTAGTACGCATTTAATTGAAAAGGCTTTAAATACTGTACCAAGCACTGTAGATAAATTTGTAAATGGTCGCCAAAAGTGAACTTGCATTTTTTAGGAATTATGATATATTAGAAAAAGTGCGCTTTAGGATGATCGGAATAATTGAACTTTAAATATATATGATGTGTGGAATAAGGGAGAGGAATTTATGATTAATATCAAAAACTTAGTAGTTGGCTTATGTATGTTAGTAAGCGGTTTTGTTGTATATGTAATAAAAGAAAAAGCTCCATTCTAAAACAGACAAACCGTTACCGTCTGTTTTTAATTTGTAAAAAATGTTGACAAGTTATTGTATTGGTGTTAAAATTTTAATTCGTGTCTCGGTTACAGCTAGTGTAAAGTAAATAAATCTTATAAATATAATACGAAAAGTTTGCGAAAGATCGGGTAGTCTTACCAACAACTTTTGTGAACAAACCCTATAAATTATAATTGTAGGCTTTATAGGTATACTAGTGAATCAAGGAGCGGTCATTGGAACCGTGATGATGAGAGAGAGGTAGGGCTTTCATCCAGTATATGTTACTTTCCCGTTAGGTGAATATAAAAAAGAGGACTCCTTTTCAAAAGGAGTCCTCTTTCTTTTTTAAGTGCGACTCTCAACTTGCTGACAAATTTCATCTGTTGTTAAACCATGAGCTGTAATTACCGATCCCTTAATAGATGTATCTGCAATACCCATCATATTGGAATCTTGCCCAGTTACAACACAACAATCGCACCCTTGTGCATCATGTTCGGAGTGAAGGGTAACGACCTCATGTCCCTGTTGCTTAAGAGCTTGTTGAACATCTGTTAATGAGTTTTCAACGCCAATTCTAGCCATAATTCTCACCTCCTACCATCTAGTTGCTAGTATGCTCAAGTACATCGCATATATTTATGCAAAGACGGTAGGAAGCCTATATTTATTCTGTTATTGAAGGATAGCTTAATTAACGTATCACTTTATCCCGCTTTAATGGGCAGTAAGACCCCTACCTCAAAATTCAGCGAAAGCAAAGAAGTTAGGTGGGGATCGGGTTGCCCATTAAAGTCCGATTGGTGAGGGCTGATTAAAGTTTCACTTTATTTAGTCGTTATATACACCAGTAAGCATTTGACTTACGAATTGATCGTTTAAAGTATCTTGGGCGGAAGAAGTATTTGAATGAATGTCGATTGAAGCAATAAAATTATTATGTTCTTTATTATTTGGTTCTACCTCTACATAATTATCGAATTTACAAAAACCTTTCGTATCCATTAGATCAAATAGTTGAAGCATTTCTACTACTTCTTGTCTCGTTCCTTTAATTTGTACACACGCCATATTGATTTCCTCCTTCATTTTGACAAATTGTTTTTTAAAAATAGGATTATGATTGCGAGATGAAAAATATGAATGTTATTTTTAGACAGCGTTATTTTTCTTATTTTCCCCCTTTTTCAGCAAAAGTCGTTGTATATTCCCGAATTTATAAAAACGGACGTCCGTTTATTGAATACAATAGATTCGTATCAATTGATGAAAATCCTTCTTTTAAACAAATATTTTTTTTAGTGGAATTTGGCGAAAAAAATTTTTTGACTTTTTGTAAACGTTAACAATGCTGTCAAATCAATATAATCAAAGATGTACGTACGATTAAAAATTATAAATTTTCTAAAAATTCACTTGATTTATTTAGAAAGGAGAGTAAACTAGGAAACAATAAAAAATTCATAGAACATAGGAGGCGCTTTCCAGTGAATGAGCAATGGATTTTCTTAAATGGAGAATTTGTTCCAAAAGACGAAGCAAAAGTTTCAGTATATGATCATGGTTATTTATATGGAGATGGAGTATTTGAAGGAATTAGAGTTTATAGCGGTAATGTTTTCCGTTTGAGAGAGCATCTTGTCCGGTTATATGAATCAGCAAAATCCATCATGTTAGAAATTCCATATTCTTTAGATGAAGTAACGAATATTGTTGTTGAGACGATTCGACAAAATAAATTATCTAATGGATACATTCGCCTTGTTGTATCGAGAGGTGCAGGAAATCTTGGATTAGATCCTGATTCTTGTAAGAAACCGAATGTAGTCGTAATTGCAGAACAACTATCTTTATTCCCACAAGAATATTATGAAAAAGGGATTCCGGTTGTAACAGTTGCAACGCGCCGAAACCGTCCAGATGTTTTGTCGCCTCAAGTAAAATCACTAAATTACTTAAACAATATTTTAGTTCGTATTGAAGCGAAATTAGCTGGAGTACAAGAAGCACTTATGTTAAATGATCAAGGATACGTAGCTGAAGGCTCAGGAGATAACGTGTTTATTGTAAAAGGAAATAAATTAATTACACCACCAAGTTCTGCTGGAGCGTTAGAAGGTATTACACGAAACGCTATTTTAGAAATCGGTGAAAAACTTGGATATGACGTTAGAGAAGAATTATTTACAAGACATGATGTATATGTAGCTGATGAAGTATTTTTAACAGGAACGGCTGCTGAAGTAATTGCTGTTACGACAGTAGATGGTAGAACGATTGGTTTAGGGCAAACAGGTCCACATACGAATCGTTTATTAGAAGAATTCCGAAAGTTAGTTATAGAAGATGGAGAGAAAATTTACGAAGAAAATAAAGTTGGATAACAACTTTTTATAACATAAGAAAGCGTTGAGAGGGAGGAGTAGTTGATTGTGAAGCCTCACAGAGAGTCGGTGGTTGCTGAAAACCGATGGTTCACGTCGACGAACATCGCCCTTGAGTGCTAAGCTGAAGCATTTGTCTAGGCTTAGACGGTAGCTCCGTTATTAGCTAGACTCATTAATGGGTCACTGAGGCAAGAGTATTCTTGCGAAGAAGGGTGGTACCGCGAAATCTTTCGTCCCTTCAGCACATAGCTGGAGTGTGGACGTAGGATTTTTTTTATTGATAAAAGTTTTCAAAAAGGGGGCTTATAAAAACAATGTCTTCAAAAACGGAAGAGAAACTGGCAACTGGTGCACAGCTATTGTTAGAAGCGCTAGAAAAGGAAGGAGTAGAAGTGATTTTCGGTTATCCTGGTGGTGCTGTTTTACCTCTTTATGATGCACTTTATGACTGTGAAATTCCGCATATTTTAACAAGGCATGAGCAAGGTGCTATTCACGCCGCTGAAGGGTATGCCAGAATTACTGGTAATCCAGGGGTTGTTATTGCAACGAGTGGACCAGGTGCTACAAATGTTATTACAGGTCTTGCAGATGCCATGATTGATTCGTTACCACTTGTTGTATTTACAGGGCAAGTAGCAACAACGTTAATTGGAAGTGATGCTTTCCAAGAAGCGGATATTATGGGGCTTACGATGCCGGTGACAAAGCATAACTATCAAGTGCGAAAAGCTTCAGATTTACCTCGAATTATTAAAGAAGCATTTCATATTGCTAGAACAGGAAGACCAGGCCCAGTCGTTATTGACCTTCCAAAAGATATGGTGGTAGAGCAAGGGGAACGATGTAATGACGTACAAATGGATTTACCAGGATACAACCCGAATTATGAACCGAATCTACTCCAAATAAACAAATTATTACAAGCAATTAGTGCTGCAAGTAAGCCGTTAATTTTAGCTGGAGCAGGTGTATTGCATGCGAAAGCATCAAAAGAGTTAACAAGTTTTGCTCGTAAATATGAAATCCCAGTTGTGCATACTTTACTTGGTCTTGGAGGCTTTCCGCCAGATGATGAACTTTTTCTGGGAATGGGAGGAATGCATGGCTCATACACAGCCAATATGGCGTTATATGAATGCGACTTACTTATTAATATAGGTGCAAGATTCGATGATCGGCTTACTGGAAATTTAGTTTATTTTGCTAAAGAGGCGACTGTTGCGCATATCGATATTGATCCAGCAGAAATCGGAAAAAATGTGCCGACTGAAATTCCTATTGTTGCAAGTGCTAAGCTAGCGTTGGAAGTATTACTTCAACCGGAAGGAAGGAAAGAAAATCATCATAATTGGCTTTTCTTATTAAAGAGTAGAAAAGAAAAATATCCACTATCTTATAAACGGAATTCGGAAAGTATTAAGCCTCAATACGCAATTGATATATTATATGAACTTACGAAAGGAGAAGCGATTGTAACAACAGATGTTGGTCAACATCAAATGTGGGCCGCACAATATTATCCGCTGAAAAACCCAGATAAATGGGTAACTTCTGGAGGATTAGGAACGATGGGCTTCGGATTTCCAGCAGCAATTGGGGCACAAATTGCAAAGCCTGATGAACTAGTTATTGCAATTGTCGGTGACGCTGGATTTCAAATGACGCTGCAAGAATTAAGTGTGTTAAAAGAACACTCCTTACCAGTTAAAGTGTTTATTTTAAATAATGAAGCTTTAGGAATGGTAAGACAATGGCAAGATGAATTTTATAACAAAAGATATTCGCACTCTTTACTATCGTGTCAACCAGATTTCGTCGCTCTTGCGAATGCGTATGGCATAAAAGGAGTTCGCATAGATGATCCACTTCTTGCAAAGAAGCAAATACAGCATGCGATTGAATTACAAGAACCGGTCGTAATTGATTGCCGTGTACTTCAATCAGAAAAGGTAATGCCGATGGTTGCGCCAGGGAAAGGTGTTCACCAAATGGAGGGAGTGGAAAAAAGGTGAAGAGAATTGTTACAGCGACAGTTCGAAATCAAAGTGGTGTGTTAAACCGAATTACAGGTGTTATGACACGAAGGCATTTTAATATTGAAAGTATTTCAGTAGGTCATACAGAATCATCGGACATATCACGGATGACGATTGTTGTACACGTGGAAAATGAACAGCAAGTTGAGCAGTTAATTAAACAACTTCATAAGCAAATTGATGTTCTGAAAGTATCAGATATTACGGAAGAAGCGATGATCGCAAGAGAACTTGCACTTATTAAAGTCGCAACATCAGTAGCAAGAGCAGAATTATATAGTTTAATTGAACCGTTTCGAGCCGCTGTAATAGATGTTGGGAAGGATTCCATAGTTGTGCAAGTAACCGGTACGCAGGAGAAAGTAGAAGCATTAATTGAATTACTTCGTCCATACGGTTTGAAAGAAATTGCTAGAACAGGTGTAACAGCATTTACGCGTAGTATGAAAAAACAAGATAAGCAAGTTATGTTAATTCAATAATCATTTAAATATAGGGGGAAATGAAAATGACAAAAGTTTATTATGAGAAAGATGTAACGGTAAATGTATTAAAAGAAAAGAAAGTAGCAATCATCGGATATGGCTCACAAGGTCATGCGCATGCGCAAAATTTGCGTGATAACGGATTTGATGTAGTAGTAGGTTTAAGAAAAGGTAAGTCTTGGGATAAAGCGAAAGAAGATGGATTTTCTGTATATACAGTAGCAGAAGCAGCGGAGCAGGCTGATTTAGTAATGATTTTACTACCGGATGAACTGCAGCCAGAAGTATATGAAGCGGAAATTGCACCAAATTTACAGGCAGGAAATTCTCTCGTTTTTGCACACGGATTTAATGTTCACTTTGATCAAGTGAAACCACCAGCTAATGTAGATGTATTTCTAGTAGCGCCTAAAGGTCCAGGGCATCTTGTACGCCGTACGTTTGCTGAAGGCGGAGCTGTTCCTGCATTATTTGCCGTATACCAAGATGCGACAGGAGTTGCGACTGAAAAGGCACTTTCTTATGCTGATGGAATTGGAGCGACGAGAGCTGGCGTATTAGAAACGACGTTTAAAGAAGAAACAGAAACAGATTTATTTGGAGAGCAAGCTGTACTTTGTGGCGGAGTAACTGCGCTAGTAAAAGCTGGATTTGAAACGCTAGTTGATGCAGGATACCAGCCTGAACTTGCCTATTTTGAATGTTTACATGAATTAAAACTAATCGTTGACCTTATGTATGAAGGTGGACTTGAAAATATGAGATATTCAGTTTCAGATACAGCGCAGTGGGGCGACTTCGTATCAGGACCACGCGTTGTAACGGAAGATACGAAGAAAGCGATGGGTGCAGTGCTAGCCGAAATTCAAGATGGTACATTTGCTAGAGGTTGGATTGCAGAGCATAAAGCAGGAAAACCAAATTTCCATGCGACAAATGAGAAAGAGAATGAACATGAAATCGAAGTAGTTGGACGTAAATTACGTGAAATGATGCCTTTCGTACAGCCACGAGTAAAGGCAGGGGTCAAATAATATGAAGCAGATTTTGTTCATGGATACGACGCTACGTGATGGCGAACAATCACCAGGAGTGAATTTAAATGAACAAGAGAAATTGCAAATTGCAAGGCAATTAGAGAGATTGGGTATTAATGTCATGGAGGCTGGCTTTGCAGCAGCTTCCGAAGGGGATTTTCAATCGGTAAAACGCATCGCAAATACGATTCAAAATGCTACAGTTATGAGTTTAGCTAGAGCGAAAGAAAGTGATATTCGAAGAGCATATGAAGCGGTGAAAGGTGCTGTATCTCCTCGTCTACACGTATTTTTAGCTACGAGTGATATTCATATGAAGTATAAACTTTGTATGTCAAAGGAAGATGTATTAGATAGTATTCATCGCTCGGTTACACTTGGGAAATCGTTATTTCCGACAGTACAATTTTCTGCAGAAGATGCGACAAGAACAGCAAGAGATTTTTTAGCTGAGGCAGTAGAAGTTGCGATTCGTGCAGGAGCAAATGTAATTAATATTCCAGATACAGTTGGATATACGAATCCAGAAGAATATTATTCTCTTTTTAAATACTTACAAGAATCCGTTCCTTCATATGAAAAAGCAATTTTCTCTTGTCATTGTCACGATGATCTTGGGATGGCTGTAGCCAATTCATTAGCTGCGGTTGAAGGTGGAGCATTGCAAGTAGAAGGAACAATTAATGGGATTGGAGAAAGAGCAGGGAATGCGGCGTTAGAGGAGGTCGCAGTTGCTCTTCATATTAGAAAAGATTTCTATAAAGCGGAGTCTTCTATGACGCTAAAAGAAATTAAAGCGACGAGTACATTAGTAAGTAGATTAACAGGTATGGTTGTACCGAAAAATAAAGCAATCGTTGGAGCAAATGCATTCGCTCATGAATCAGGAATTCATCAAGATGGTGTATTAAAAGAAGTGACAACGTATGAGATTATTGAACCAGAGCTAGTAGGCGAGTCTCAAAATCTATTTGTACTTGGAAAACATTCTGGACGTCACGCGTTTACAGAAAAAATGAAAGAGCTTGGCTATGAATTTACAAAGGAAGAACGAGATGCGGTGTTTGAAGCGTTTAAAAAATTAGCTGATCGTAAGAAGGAAATTACGGAGGAAGATTTACGTGCACTTATGCTTGGTGAAGCAGCATTTGCGGCTCAGCAATATACCATTACGCAACTGCAAGTACATTTCGTATCAAATAGTGCACAATGTGCGACAGTTGTATTAAAAGATGAAGAAGGAAATGTATACGAAGATGCAGCTACTGGCTCTGGTAGTATTGAAGCGATTTATAATGCAATCCAAAGAATTCTAGGATTAGAATGTGAATTGGCGGATTATCGCATACAATCTATTACACAAGGTCAAGACGCACTAGCTCATGTTCATGTTGAATTAAAAGAAGGAACACATCAAGTATCAGGTTTTGGTGTCGCGCAAGACGTATTGGAAGCGTCGGCGAGAGCATATGTCCATGCGGCGGGGAAATTAAAATCTTTTATCCAGCTTGTGAAATAAGTGGTTGATAGGTGAGAGAAGCTTTCCTCACCTATCAAATTAAAGTTCTGAAAATTCAGTTAAAAGGAGTGTTGAAATTGGAAAAACGTATCGTTTGTTTAGCTGGTGATGGTGTTGGCCCGGAAGTTATGGAAAGTGCGAAGGAAGTATTGCATATGGTAGAGAGATTATATGGACATCGTTTTTATTTGCAAGACGAGTACTTTGGTGGGAGTGCTATCGATTTAAATGGGCAACCATTACCACAACGAACGCTTGCCGCCTGTTTAGCAAGTGATGCAGTTTTACTCGGAGCAGTTGGTGGACCAAGGTGGGATAGTGCGAAAGAAAGACCAGAGAAAGGGTTATTAGCTTTAAGAAAAGGACTCGGCGTATTTGCGAATGTTCGCCCTGTAACGGTAGAAAGTGCAACGGCACATTTATCGCCATTAAAAAAGGCTGATGAAATTGATTTCGTTGTCGTTCGTGAATTAACAGGCGGGATTTATTTTTCTTATCCGAAAGAACGAACGGACGAAGTAGCAACCGATACACTTACGTATCATCGTCATGAAATTGAACGTATCGTTTCGTATGCTTTTCAATTAGCGAGCAAGCGGAAGAAGAAAGTAACATCGATTGATAAGGCAAATGTTTTAGAGTCTAGTAAACTATGGCGAACTGTGACAGAAGAAGTATCACTTCGTTATCCAGGCGTTGAACTAGAACATATTTTAGTAGATGCCGCTGCGATGGAATTAATTCGAAATCCAGGACGGTTTGATGTAATTGTAACGGAAAATTTATTTGGAGATATTTTGAGTGACGAGGCTTCTGTATTAGCTGGATCATTAGGGATGCTTCCATCAGCAAGTCACGCGGAAAAGGGACCTTCATTATACGAGCCTATTCACGGATCAGCACCGGATATTGCCGGGAAAAATAAGGCGAATCCAATTGCAATGATGCGCTCTGTTGCAATGATGCTTGGGCAATCGTTCGGATTAACGAGAGAAGGGTGTGCAATTGAAGAAGCAATTTCTGCAGTCCTTACATCAGGGAAATGTACAGCAGATATCGGTGGGACTGAAACGACAACTTCATTTACGAAGGCGGTTATGCAAGAAATGGAAGAGCAAGCGTTAGTAGGGAGAGGGAGATAATGGAGAAAAGGTTGCTAGATAAACTATGGGAAAGACATATAGTTACGACAAATGAAAATGGGTTGGATTTATTATATATCGATCTTCATCTTGTCCATGAAGTAACGTCACCGCAAGCCTTTGAAGGCTTGCGGCTTACAAATCGAACGGTCCGTAGACCAGATTTAACATTCGCAACGATGGATCATAATATTCCAACGAAAGATGTTTGGAATATTACCGATCGCATTGCGAAACAGCAACTAGATACACTTCGTGAAAATTGTAAACAATTTCAGGTACCGTTAGCGGATATTGGAGATGAAGAGCAAGGGATTGTTCATGTTATCGGACCAGAACTTGGGCTCACGCAGCCAGGAAAAACAATTGTTTGTGGTGATAGTCATACAGCAACACACGGTGCGTTTGGCGCGCTAGCATTTGGCATTGGCACGAGTGAAGTGGAACATGTATTGGCGACACAAACGTTATGGCAACGTAAACCGAAAGCGATGGGCATTGAGTTAAAAGGGAAATTACAGAAAGGTGTTTACGCAAAAGATATTATTTTGCATCTCCTTTCGAAGTACGGTGTAGCAGTTGGAACCGGATACGTAATGGAGTTTTACGGAGAGACAATTGGAGTTATGGAGATGGAAGAGAGAATGACGCTTTGTAATATGGCAATTGAAGGAGGAGCGAAAGCTGGTATTATAGCACCAGATGAAAAAACATTTACTTATGTAAAAGGACGTCAATATGCACCGAAAGACTATGAAACTTTCGAGAAAAAATGGTCTGAACTGTATACAGATTCAGATGCGATTTATGATTTACATATTTCAATTGATGTGGCGGATTTAGCACCGTACGTTACGTGGGGAACAAACCCGAGTATGGGTGTTCGTATTGATGAAAAATTGCCAGAAAAGCATGATGCAAATGATGAAAGAGCATTTTCTTATATGGGATTAAGCCCAGGACAAAGTACGTATGACATTCCAGTTCAGCATGTTTTTATTGGATCTTGTACAAATTCCAGGCTCTCTGATTTAGAAATTGCTGCTTCTGTTGTGAAAGGGAGAAAGGTAAAGGAAGGTGTGCGAGCACTCGTTGTGCCTGGATCGAAAAGAGTAAGAGAAGCTGCGATGCAAAAAGGGCTACATCACATCTTTGAAGAAGCAGGATTTGAATGGAGAGAGCCTGGATGTTCAATGTGTCTTGGAATGAATCCAGATCAAGTACCTGAAGGAGAACATTGTGCTTCCACTTCAAACCGAAATTTTGAAGGAAGACAAGGAAAAGGAGCGCGAACACATTTGGTTAGCCCAGCAATGGCGGCAGCAGCTGCGTTATATGGTCATTTTGTTGATACTAGAAAGGAGAGTTATGATGGAGCCATTTCGTATTCATAAAGGTACTGCCGCAGTACTGATGAATGATAACATTGATACAGATCAAATTATTCCGAAGCAATATTTAAAGAGAATTGAAAGGACGGGATTTGGAAAATATTTATTCGATGAATGGCGTTATGATAATAACCGCCATGAAAACCCTAATTTTCCACTTAATGCACAAGATAGAAAAGGAGCAAGTATATTAATTACAGGTGATAATTTTGGTTGCGGTTCTTCAAGAGAACATGCTCCATGGGCGCTTGCTGATTATGGTTTCCGTGTTATTATCGCTGGCGGGTTTGCAGATATTTTTTATATGAATTGTATGAAAAATGGTATGTTACCAGTTGTAATGGATAAAGAAATGCGAAAACAACTTGCTAAAACGGATGCGAGAGAACAAATAGAAGTAGATTTAGAGAATGAAGTCATCACAACGAGTACGCACAAGTTTCATTTTACAATCGAGAAAATGTGGAAAGAGAAATTATTAAATGGTCTAGATGAAATTAGTATTACAATGCAATATGAACAAAAAATTGTAGAATATGAAAGGGAAGTAGCTTTATATTAAGAAATAACGGAATGTTCGAAATGTATTTACATTCAGAATTAAGTATTATATACTATGTAAAAAATCAGAGGAGAAAGGGAGTAAGTATTATGAATATCGTGCAACCTATTGAAATGCTTACACAACTACATCATCATACATAAAGCCCTTGAACCTAGCGTGAAAACGTGTAGGCACAAGGGTTATTCCCGTTGTACCTACACTCTACTAAAGAGCCTTGTAGGTATTTTGTCTACAAGGCTCTTTTTATTTTCGGTTTAGGTGAATCAAATAGGCATACATTAGAAAGGGAAAGGTGTGAGAATTTAGATGACAAAATGGAAACGTGCAAATCCAAATGGAACGAGAGATTATTTATTCGAAGAATGTACGTTAATTGAAGAAGTGGAGCAAAAATTAAGACGTACTTTTTTAGAGCGAGGTTATGAGGAAATAAGGACACCAACAATAGAATTTTATGATGTGTTTGCCTTTCAAAATAGACCGATAGATGAAGAAAAGATGTATAAATTTTTTGATGAAAAGGGACGGATTATCGTCTTGCGTCCAGATATGACAATTCCTTTAGCGAGAGTGATGGGAACGCAGAGGTGGGATACGCCGCTAAAACTGACGTATGGCGGGAATGTATTTCGGGCGAATGAGTCTCTTACTGGTAAATATAATGAAATTATACAAAGTGGTATTGAAATTATTGGGATTGATAATGTAAGAGCTGAAATTGAATGTGTTATAAGCGTCATTCAATCACTTCAAAAGGTGAAGGTGCAATCTTTTACAATAGAGATTGGGCAAGTGCAGTTATATAAATGTATTGTCAAAAAGCTCTCCATTCATGAGGAAGAAGAGAGAGTACTTAGAACATATATTGAAAGTAAAAATTATGCTGCTCTATCAAATTTTATTAGAGAAAAGAAATTAGATCGATGTGATGAAACAGTAAGATTACTTGAGAAATTACCAAGGTTATTTGGGAATTTAGAAGTAATTGAGGAAGCGGAAAAACTCGCCTCAAGTAATGAAATGAAAATGGCCATCGCAAGAGTGAAAGAAATATATGTAGCCATTGAAAAACTAGGCTATGGATCTTACATATCAATTGATTTAGGTATGATCCAACATCTAGATTACTATACAGGAGTTATTTTCAAAGGGTATATATATGAAATTGGAGAAGAAATTGTTAGTGGTGGAAGATATGATGAGTTAATTGGAAATTTTGGAGAAATGCTGCCGGCTGTTGGACTCGCGGTGCAAGTCAATCAAATTGTGAAGGCGCTGCAAGAGCAGCAAGAAGCATATGAACGAAAGAGAATAGATATAATCATTCATTATGAGTTAAATAGATTAGCAGAAGCGGAAAGATTAAGAAGTTTACTTCAAAAGGACGGGAAAAAAGTAGAGCTATCCTTATTCTCTAATGTAAACGACACCTTTCAATTTGCAAGAAAAAATCAAATAGTAACGGTCGTTGAGGCGAAGAATGAATCATTAGTGGAATATGTATGGAAAGAGAAATGGGTAGTCCAGAAAGAAGGAGAGACCTCATGCGTAACATTCAAATTGCGTTAACGAAAGGGAGATTAGAAAAGCATGTGATTCCACTCTTTGAGCAAATTGGAATTGATTGTTCAGAGCTCAAAAATAAAGGGCGAAAGCTTGTCTTTCAAAGTAAGAATACAGATATCTCATTTATTTTAGTGAAAGCAGTAGATGTTGCTACTTATGTAGAACATGGAGTAGCGGATATTGGGGTCGTTGGAAAAGATATTTTAATGGAAAATGAGAAAGATATTTATGAAATGTTGGATTTAGGAGTAGGCGTGTGTAAGTTTTGTGTAGCTTCTATTCCTACTTATAATCCGAAGAGCTACCGGAAGAAACGTATTGCAACGAAATATCCCCATATTACTTCTAACTATTTTCATGATAAAGGAGAGGATGTAGAAATTATTAAAATAGAAGGTTCTGTAGAAATCGCTCCTATTCTTGGATTGGCAGATGCAATTGTTGATATTGTTGAAACAGGAACAACATTACAAGAAAATGGACTCATTGTATTTGAGGAAATGTATTCTATATCTGCTCGAATGATTGTAAATAAGGCTGCATTAAAAACTAAAAAAGACGAAATATTCAGTATTGTAAATATGATGGAGCAAGAAATTTTGTCAGGAAAATAGGGGGAATTGAAATGGAGATCGTTTGTGAAGATTTTCAAAAGGCGTTATCGAAAATAAAATTGCTACGAGAAAACGCTAATATAATAGAAGAAACTGTTCAAAGAAGTGTAAGAGAGATCGTTCAAAATGTAAGGGAGAATAGGGATGAGGCCCTATCTTTTTATACAAACAAGTTTGATGGTGTGGAGATGAAAGAGTTTCGGGTAAGTGAAGAAGAAATAGAACGAGCGAGTATGTTTGTAGAAGATTCATTTTTAGAAGCGTTACAAAAGGCGAAGAAAAACATTATATCGTATCACGAAAAGCAAAAAAGGCAATCCATATTCGATTGCGAGAGTAAAGGCATCATTAGGGGACAAATCATTCGGCCGTTAGAAAATGTAGGAGTATACGTGCCAGGCGGAACTGCTTCCTATCCTTCGTCAGTATTAATGAATGTATTACCAGCGAAACTCGCAGGTGTGAAAAAAATTGTAATGGTAACACCGCCGAGAGAAGGAGGAATTGATCCACATATTTTAGTTGCTGCAAGTCTTGCAGGGGTAGATGAAATTTATATGATAGGTGGTGCGCAAGCAATTGCTGCCTTAGCATACGGGACGGAATCGATTCCGAAAGTGGATAAAATAGTTGGACCAGGAAATTTGTACGTCGCTCTAGCGAAACGAGAAGTATATGGAATAGTAAATATCGATATGATTGCTGGACCGTCAGAAATTGTAGTTATCGCTGATGAAACCGGCAATGCAAAATATATTGCTGCTGATTTACTATCACAGGCAGAACATGATGAGAGAGCGACAGCAATTTGTATTACAACGAATATAGAGTTAGCAAAGGAAGTAGAAAAAGAGATAGAAAGACAGTTAGAAACATTACCAAGAAGCGAAATTGCACGTGAATCGATAAATAGAAATGGAGCCATTTGTATCGTTCCCTCTTTAGATGAAGCACTCCAATTATCAAATGAAATCGCCCCGGAACATTTAGAGTTACATATAAAAGAACCGATGAGTGCACTAGCTTACGTGAAACATGCAGGATCTATCTTTCTTGGACCATATGCGCCGGAACCACTTGGCGATTATGTAGCAGGACCGAATCACGTGTTACCGACAAGTGGAACGGCAAGGTTTTTCTCGCCGTTATCAGTTGATGATTTCGTGAAAAAATCAAGCTTTCTGTCTTATACAGAGGAAGCGTTAAGAGATGTACAACATCACATTGTAGAACTTGCGAATAAAGAAGGGTTACATGCGCATGCGAGAGCAATTCAAATAAGATTTGAGGAGGAGGAAGAATAATGCGTGAGTCTAGTCAAATACGTGAGACGACAGAAACAAAAATAAAATTAAGTTTGCAGCTTGATGAAGGAAAGGATGTTTCTGTACAAACGGGAGTTGGATTTTTTGATCATATGCTAACTTTATTTGCAAGGCATGGAAGATTCGGTTTGCAAGTGGAGGCGGAAGGCGATGTGTTCGTTGATGCACATCATACAGTTGAAGATGTTGGAATTGTGCTCGGAAATTGTTTGAAAGAAGCATTGCAAAATAAAGAGGGGATTAACCGTTATGGCTCTGCTTATGTACCAATGGATGAATCTTTAGGTTTTGTCGCAATTGATATAAGCGGACGCTCGTATATTGTATTTCAAGGAGAATTAACAAATCCGAAGCTAGGGGATTTTGATACAGAACTAACAGAAGAATTCTTTAGAGCAGTTGCTCATGCTGCAAATATTACATTACATGCTCGCGTTTTATATGGAAGTAATACACATCACAAAGTTGAAGCATTATTTAAAGCATTTGGTCGAGCGCTTAGGGAAGCAGTTGATAAAAATACCAACATTACTGGTGTAAATTCAACGAAAGGGATGTTGTAATTGATTGCTATTATAGATTATGGAATGGGAAATATTCGTAGTGTAGAACAAGCATTAAAATATATTGGAGCAGAGTACATCGTAACGAGTGATAAAGAAGAAATTTTTAAAAGTGATGGAGTGATTTTACCAGGAGTAGGTGCATTTCCAAAAGCGATGGATGTATTGGAAGAAAAAGATTTAGTGTGTGTATTAAAAGAAGTCGGGCGTTCAGGAAAACCGCTTCTAGGCATTTGCTTAGGAATGCAGCTTTTATTTGAAAATAGTGAGGAACTACAAGACTGTAACGGATTAAGTTTATTGCCAGGTGTTATTCGAAAGCTAAAAGTTCCTTATAAAATTCCACATATGGGATGGAATGAGTTAAATAAAGAGGGAGAAATAGCGCTTTGGAATGGAGTAGAGGACGGTTCTTTCGTATATTATGTCCATTCTTATTATGCAGATTGTCCTAATGAAATTGTATATGGAATAAGTGAATATGGATTGAAAGTACCTGGTTTTGTAGCGAAAGGAAATATATATGGCGCACAGTTTCATCCTGAAAAAAGTGGAGACATTGGGATGCAAATGTTGAAAAATTTCAAAGGGGTGGTAGAAGCATGGAAATCTTCCCAGCTATCGATTTAAAAGAGGGACGATGCGTTAGACTGTATCAAGGAGAGTTTAGTAAAGAAACAATAATGAATGAAGACCCGGTTGCGCAAGCGATTATATTCGAAAAATCAGGAGCGAAAACACTGCATATTGTTGATTTAGACGGTGCAATTGCAGGGGAGTCAGTAAATTTGCTCGTCATTGAAAGGATTTGCAAGGCAGTACGTATTCCAGTGCAAGTTGGAGGCGGAATTCGGTCACTTGTAGCGGTAGAAAAGTTATTGTCAGGAGGTGTAGATAAAGTGATTTTAGGAACAGCTGCTCTTTATGATAAGGCATTTTTAGAGGAAGCAGTTCGTCTATATAAAGAAAAAATCATTGTTGGAATTGATGCGAAAAATGGTTTCGTAGCAACGAGAGGCTGGCTCGATGTGTCTGAAATTTCTTACATTGATTTAGCGAAGCAAATGGAGAATGTAGGTGTTCAAACGATTGTGTTTACAGACATTTCGAAAGACGGGACACTTGCAGGGCCGAATGTAGAGCAATTGGAGTTGCTACAAAAAAGTGTGGACATTCGTCTTATTGCTTCTGGAGGAGTGGCATCTATTCAAGATGTGAAAAAATTAAATGATATGAATATATACGGCGTCATAATTGGTAAGGCTCTTTACGAGAAAACGATTAATTTAGAAGAAGTGTTAGAGGTAACAAAGTTATGTTAGCGAAACGCATTATTCCATGTCTAGATGTGAAAGAAGGGCGAGTCGTAAAAGGTGTAAATTTTATAGGATTACAAGACGTCGGTGATCCTGTTGAAATAGCTGCTTTATACAATGATGCGGGAGCAGATGAAATTGTATTTTTAGATATTACGGCAACACATGAAGGACGAAAAACAATTATCGATGTTGTAGAACAAACAGCTTCGAAAGTATTTATTCCTCTTACAGTTGGCGGGGGGATTTCAAGTGTTAAAGATATGTACAATTTACTAAGAGCGGGAGCAGATAAAGTTTCAATTAACTCAGCGGCAGTGCGAAATCCAAAGCTAATCAAAGAAGGGGCAGAACACTTTGGTTCACAATGTATTGTCGTCGCAATTGATGCTAGAAAAATAGCGGAAGATAAGTGGAATGTATATGTGAACGGCGGAAGAGTTGATACGGGAATGGATGCAACCTGGTGGGCAAAGCGCGTTACCGAGCTAGGGGCAGGCGAAATTTTGTTAACGAGTATGGATGCAGATGGAACGAAAAATGGATATGACCTTCGTTTAACAGAAGAAATTTCAAAAAGCGTTTCCGTACCAGTCATCGCGTCAGGCGGGTGCGGTCATGTTGATCACATTATAGAAGTCTTTCAAAAGACAACAGTTGATGCAGCGTTAGCGGCATCAATCTTTCATTACGGTGAGGCGACAGTGCAGGACGTAAAGAGAAAATTAAGAAATGCAAACGTTGAGGTGCGGTTATGAAACCAAACTTTTCAAAAGGATTACTACCAGCAGTTGTAATGGAAGAAGGTACAAATGAGGTTTTAATGCTAGCTTATATGAATGAAGAAGCATATGAAAAAACGCTAGAAACGAAAAGAACTTGGTTTTATTCTCGTTCAAGAAGGGCGTTATGGAATAAAGGAGAAACATCAGGAAATGTCCAATATGTGCAATCTCTGTATTTAGATTGTGATCAAGATTCAATCGTTGTTGTCGTAAAACAAGTAGGACCTGCTTGTCATACGGGAGAGAAAACGTGTTTTCATTACAAAATTATATAGGGGGATACATATGGGAAACGCCTTTACATTACTATTTGAAACAATTGAAGAACGAAAGAGAAATCCAGTTCCTGAATCGTATACAAATTACTTGTTTTCAAAAGGAGAAGATAAAATTTTAAAGAAAATTGGTGAGGAATGCACGGAAGTAATTATCGCATCTAAAAATAATGATAAAGAAGAATTGGTGAAGGAAATGGTGGATGTATTGTATCACTGCTTCGTTTTATTAGCCGAAAAAAATATATCATTAGAAGATGTTATGGAGGAAGTGACAGAAAGAAATGGGAAGTTTTCGCGAGTAGGGGACAGAAGAGACATAGATACATTATAAGGGGGAATATAGATGAAGGTGGATTATCACATTCATTTAGAAGAAGGGCCATATTCAATAGGGTGGCTAGCTAAAATAAATGAATCATTGCAACAGTATGAACCGCTTAAAGAAGAAAAACATTCTATGGAATGGCTTGTGAAAACACAAGAACGCCTACAAAGACGTGTGAAAGAAGGGCCATTTACAACGAAATGGATTGATTTATATTTAGAAGAAGCTTTGCGAAAAGGTATAAAAGAAGTTGGTATTGTCGATCATTTATACCGTTTTTATGAAGCGAAAGAATACTATGAAAGATATGTCGATATTAGTGATTCTAAGCTTGGTCGTTTACAGAAGGAATGGCTAGATCAAGTAAGGGTAGCATCACTACATGATTTTACAAAGGCAATAGAAGAAGCGAAAGAACGTTGGAGTAAACGAGGCGTGACGCTTAAACTTGGAATTGAAGCGGATTATTTTATTGGTGGTGAACAAGAATTACAATCTTTACTAGCATTAGGAGACTTTGATTATGTAATTGGTTCTGTCCATTTTTTAAATGGCTGGGGATTTGATAATCCAGACACGAAAGAATATTTTAAGGAGCATAACTTATATGCTTTATATGATACGTTTTTCAAAACGGTTGAGTGTGCAGTTCGCTCTCAGTTATTTGATATAATAGCTCATCTTGATAACATAAAAGTATTTAATTATCGGTTAGATGAGAATGAACAACTTTCGTATTATAAGGACATTGCGCGTGCATTAGTAGAAACTAATACGGCAACGGAAATAAATGCAGGATTGTACTATCGCTATCCTGTGCGCGAAATGTGTCCGAGTCCACTATATTTACAAGTATTAGCTAAGCACGAGGTTCCGATTACTCTCTCCTCAGATGCGCATTATCCGCATGATTTAGGAAAATATGTGGAAGAGAATATAAAGACGTTACGTAATCATGATATTTCACACTTAGCTACCTTTACGAAACGAGTAAGAACGATGAGATTACTGGAAGAAGAAGTATCCATTTCAAAATGATCACGATTTTTTGATGAAAACTCTCCTTTTTGTTCAAAATAAGAAAGAATAAAAAGGAGGGTAAGAAATGGCGAAACAACAAAATAAACAAAATGTACAAAGTGCACAGCAACAAGCGTATACTTCTGAAACGAATGCTACATCTCAATCCGTTATTGAGGAACAAATTAGTGATACAGTTGCAGAAGGAACGATCGATGTGAAGCTTGGAAAAGAATCGCAAGAAAAAGCATAAGAAGAGGGGAGACTTGCATCTCCTCTTTTTTTATGGAAAAGTGTCGATTTTCAAAACTATAATCAAATTCCTTGGTTTTTATATGTGGATTTCTTACAATGAAAGATAAGAGGTATCTTATTTTCTATAGAAGAGGTGTTAGTAGTGGCGAAAATATTAGTAGCAGGAAAAATTCCAGCAATCGGATTAGAACTATTAAAGGATCATGATGTAGAAATGTACGATAAAGAGGCTTTAATTTCTTTAGATGAATTAACAGAGCGTGCAAAAGATAAAGATGCATTGTTAAGCCTACTTTCTACAAAGGTGACAAAAGAAGTGATCGATGCGGCACCTAATTTGAAAATTATTGCAAACTACGGTGCTGGTTACGATAATATTGATTACTCGTATGCCGGAGAAAAAGGGATTGCGGTAACGAATACACCGAAAGTATCAACTGAAGCGACAGCGGAATTAACATTTGCACTTCTTTTAGCAGCTGCACGTAGAATTCCGGAAGGTGATACGCTATGTCGTACAACTGGATTTAACGGATGGGCACCATTATTTTTCCTAGGTCGTGAAGTGCATGGGAAAACAATTGGAATTATTGGCCTTGGAGAAATCGGAAAAGCAGTTGCAAAGCGTGCGAAAGCGTTTGGAATGAATATTTTATATACAGGGCCAAATCGAAAACCTGAAGCTGAAAGTGAACTGGAAGCAACATATGTAACATTGGAAGAATTATTACAAACAGCAGACTTTATTACAATTAACTGTGCGTATAATCCAAAATTGCATCATATGATTGATGAAGAACAGTTTAAAATGATGAAGAAAACAGCGTATATTGTAAATGCTTCACGTGGACCAATTATGCATGAAGCGGCACTTGCTCAAGCATTAAAAACGAATGAAATTGAAGGAGCGGCTCTTGACGTATTTGAATTTGAACCGAAAATTACTGAAGAGCTAAAAGGATTAAAGAATGTAGTACTTGCTCCTCACGTAGGAAATGCAACATTCGAAACGCGTGATGCGATGGCTGAAATGGCAGTAAGAAATATTTTAGCCGTATTAAAAGGTGAAGAGCCTGTAACACCTGTAAATCAAAAAGCAGTAGTTACAAAATAAAAAGAAACCTTCCGAAATCGGAAGGTTTCTTATTTTTCTTTATTTGCTCTTTTAGATGGTCTTTGTCTAAGAAATTGAGATAGCATATACAAAATATATAGTGGAATAGCAATGAATAAGAAAACAGAAAAGTTACCGATCCCTGTTTGGTACATTGTGATAATGCTTCCAACTAAAAATAGTGTAATAATGATGCTATATCGTGGAAGTGGTACATCTTTTAAACTTGGGATACGAATGCGGCTCACCATTAAAAATGCGAACGTTACAAAGACTGTAATAAGAACGATTTTTGGAATGATATGTGAAAATAATGTTAAGAAAGCAACAAGCCCTCCCGCTGCTGTAATCGGTACCCCAGTGAAATATTTCATTGAAGTAGAAGATGGTGTTACATTAAATCGTGCTAAACGATATGCTCCGAAAAGAGGGAATAGTCCCGCTATGTATAGTCCGATGATTCCGTAATTGGAGAAAGATGTGTAATACATAAGAACAGCAGGTGCTGCACCAAATGTCACGACATCCGCAAGTGAGTCAAGCTCTTTTCCCATTTGTGAATCAACGCGTAATAAACGAGCAACACGCCCATCAAGACTATCTAACATCATCCCGATAAGTACTAAAATAGCAGCTGATTTATAATATCCTAAAGATGCATAGCCGATTGACAAGAATCCACTATATAAATTTCCGAGCGTAAATAAGTTTGGAATAGCTGCTCTATACAAAATCTGATCCCTTGCTTTCTGTAATAAATTCTTAATTAGTGTATGAAATTTTACTTATTTTATCATACCATAAATTTCTTCCTCATACGAAAGAAATTCCCAATTTGTGAAAGATTTCATAGAAGAATGATTTGAAAAATAAGTAAAAAAAGAAGCAACTTTTATAAAGTTGCTTCTAGTACTACTCAAATTTCGTTGTCATTGTTCCAGTTTTATAACGATTGTTAGGATCGAAACGTAATAAATCTCCATAAATGAGTTTATCGGAGAGTTTCAATTCAGTTTTTGCTTTTTCAATATTTGGTTGGCATAATGAAATGTCAGCTTCTTCACCTGTATTTCGTTTATAGCACATGTTTTTTGTATACACATACTCTTCCGAAACGAAGCTACCATCACGCATTACCATAAGTGGATCTTTTTCTTTAATAAATAAGTCAGTTCCAAATTCAACGGATTGATTTGTTTTAATACCAAGTAAATGAAGTAGCGTTGGTTTAATATCAATTTGACCAGATACTTTAGAAATGACTTTTCCTTCTTGACCAGGTACATGAATAATGAGAGGGACGCGTTGTAATTGCATAGAATCAAACGGTGTAATAGCGTCTTTCCCAAGGAACTGGGCCATAGCTGCATTATGGTTTTCTGAAATGCCGTAATGATCTCCATAAATGACAATAACAGAATTATCATACAGTCCTTCTTCTTTTAATTGTTTAATAAATAATTTAAGAGCTTCATCCGTGTAACGAACGGTTGGGAAGTAGCGGTTTACAACACCACTTTCCGAATTAAACTCATCAACATATTGATCTTCGGGATTTAGAAGAAATGGAAAATGGTTTGTTAAAGTAATAAATTTTGTATAGAACGGTTGTGGTAAAGATTTTAGCTTTGGGATCGATTGTTCAAAGAACTCTTTATCTTTTAATCCCCAGCCAACAGACATTTGTTCTGTGCCTACGTAATCATTTAAATTAAAGTAACGATCATATCCAAGTGCAGGATACATTACATCACGATTCCAAAATGTTTTATCGTTTGAATGGAAGACAGCAGAAGAATATCCGTATTTTTTTAATTGCTCTGGTGTAGCTGTATATTCATTTGTTGCGTGAGTAAAGAATACAGAACCGCGGTCTAACGGATAAAGTGAATTTTCAACGATAAATTCAGCATCAGAAGTTTTACCTTGTCCCGTTTGATGATAGAAGTTATCGAAATAAAAACTATCTTTAATAAATTCATTTAAAAATGGAGTAATTTCTTTTCCATTTATTTTTTTATTAATAACAAAACTTTGTGTAGATTCCATGGAAATCAAAATAACATTTTTACCTTTTGCAGCTCCAAATAAGTTTTTATCAACTTGCTTATCTTTTGAGTCTGTATAGTTTTTAATTTCAGAGAACCCATCTCCACTTGCAAATACACGTTCAGCTGAAGATTTAGATTGAAGTGTAATATCAAATAGATGATATGTGTATAAACCTAAATTTTTCACGACTGTTTGACGATCAAATGAGCGTGAGAACATTTGTGGTTTATAAATAACGGAAACAACAATTTGTAGTGCTAATAAAGCTGTTACACCGGTAAAGAAAGTTCGCTTCTCAGAGCGTGAAAGAGGCGTCTTGTCACAAAATGCCGGGAATTTACGTGAAAGAAACATTAAAATAATCGCATCTGCAAATAAAAGTAATGTTTTGTACGTAAAGAGTTCTTTTATACTCGTCCCTAAATCAGCCATATTATTTGTTTGGAATAAAACTGGGAATGTAACGAAATCGTTATAAAACCCATAAAACATTGCATTTCCAAATAAAATAAAGGACAGTATAAAACTGATTCCAACTATAATGCGGTTTCGGTGTTTAGATGCAAATAAAGCAAAACCGAAAAATAAAAGTAATGCAGCTAGTGGATTAATAAAAAGCATAAATTCTTCAAAGAAATTATCGATTTTAATATCAAATGCTAGCTTGTACACAATATATGTTTTTATCCATAATAAAACGACTGCAACGAGTGCAAATCGCAGTTTTGGAAACAGACGTTGTAGCATAATATACTCCTCTCCTAAAAGCATGACCGTTCTTGTGAGCTGGTTTGATTAGCACCTCATTTTATATATACGAACAGTCCTTTATTATTATGTTTATTATACTATGAGTATCATTATACGAAAATAAAAGAGAGTTGTGGGCTTTTTTATAATAATTGAGTAGAAAAAGGGCAGTAGGAGACAATAAAACGGAGTTTCTATGTATGATTATTATCGTGTGCAGAAAGAATCGTGTAACAATACGGAGGTTATCATGCGAAAATTATTATATTTTATAGTATGCAGTAGTGTTATACTTTTTGCTTCACCAAGTGTGTCGGTAGCCCAATATGATGCACCTCTTATGGAAGATGCCCTTTATTCTGTTTTGTTTCCGAAAATAAATAAAGCCATTGAAAAACAATATGGGAGCTTAAAGCCTTATCAATGTCCTAAAATTATTAGTTTAAAAAAAGTATATAGCGGTACATATTTATTTCAAGCGGTTATTGAAGTGACGAAATATGAACAGGTTGGTGGGAAAATTGTTCCGCCATTTGAAAAAGTAACAATTACTTTTAATAATGAAGAAGGCGAATGGGAAGTGACAAAGATTTTAGTAAAGCGCTTACCAAATGATACGAAATTAAACTGTAAAAAAACAATATAAAAAATTGTTTGACAAATAAAATGGTCCTTTGGTATTGTTAATAGCAACAATTAGATGTTTGAAAATTAAATAGACTTACCTCATCTACTCTCAAAGGTAGAGGCCGCAATAGGAAAGAGTAAGCTATGGGAGATTTAATGGAATCTGTGATCATAGGTTGAAAGGGACTATTGCCGAAATATAAGAATAACCATCTTATTCATATATTGGGACTACATTGAATAAATGTAGTACTGTCATAAGATTTCTTTTATGGAGAGCTATTTGGAGATGTTGATGCGGTTTCTTATTTTGAGGAGATAACAACTCGTTTATTTTTTCAATATATATTTTTCCTAATAAGAAACGCGTGTGAACATTGTTCCGCGCGTTTTTTGTCTATCTAAAAGCGTGCTGCAATGAATAGAAGATTGGGGTTATGAGTTTTAGAGGAAATAAGGGAGGAATTCAAATGTATTTACACGGCACAAGCCGAATCAATGGGCAAGGACACTTAGAAATTGGAGGGTGCGATACGACGCAGCTAGCAAAACAATATGGAACACCACTTTATGTATACGATGAAGAGTCTATTCGAGGAAAGTGCCGCGCGTTTCATCGTGCTTTTAAAGAAAGTGGGTTCTCTTATCAAGTAGCATATGCAAGCAAGGCGTTCTTGTGCATGGAGATGTGCCGAGTAGCTCGTGAAGAGAATATGTCATTAGATGTTGTTTCTGGAGGGGAATTATATACTGCGCTTCAAGCGGGATTCCCAGCATCGCGTATTCATTTTCACGGCAATAATAAAACAGAAGAAGAGATTGTGATGGCACTTCAGGCGAATATTGGTTGTTTTGTTGTCGATAATTTCTTAGAGTTAGAAATTTTGCATGATTTAGCAGTGCAACATGGGAAATTTGTGAACATATTAATCCGTGTAACGCCTGGAGTAGAGGCGCACACACATGAATATATTACAACAGGTCAAGATGATTCGAAATTTGGGTTTGGAGTTTCAAATGGTCAAGCGATGCAAGCAATTGAGCTTGCTTTACAAAAATCAAATTATGATGTGTTAGGAATTCATTCACATATCGGATCGCAAATATTTGAAACGGCTGGATTTGTTCGAGCGATTGAAGTTCTTCATCAATTTTTAGAAGAAGTGAGAGAGAGAGCGAACTATGTAGTAAAAGTATTAAATGTGGGCGGAGGATTCGGAATACGCTACACAGAGTCAGATACACCATTAACTCTTGAGACATATGTGCGAGCTGTAACAAGTGCAGTGAGGGAACAGTTTACAGTATGTAATTATCCCTTGCCGGAAATATGGGTTGAACCAGGCCGTAGTATTGTAGGTGATGCTGGAACGACAATTTATACAGTTGGATCTGTGAAAGATATTCCTGGTATTCGGAAATATGTATCAGTGGATGGTGGAATGACTGATAATTTAAGACCTGCTTTATATAACGCTCGTTATGAAGCGATGTTAGCGAATCGAGGAAATGATGAGAATGAGGAAGTCGTTTCGATTGCTGGGAAGTGTTGTGAGAGTGGAGATATGTTAATTTGGGATATTACTCTACCGAAAGTTGCTTCTGCCGATTTATTAGCAATTTCTTGTACAGGGGCATATGGGTACTCGATGGCAAATAATTATAATCGGATTCGTAGGCCAGCTGTTGTCTTCGCGAAAGGCGGTACATCACAAATTGTTGTAGAGCGCGAAACATATGAAAATATTATTGGGAACGATCGCATACGTATTAAAGAACTTGTGTAAATGGGAAAAAGGAGTTGTTCGAATGGGCAATTCCTTTTTTATAAAAATAAAATAAATAAAATATATCGGAAAACTAGGATTGAAAAAAATCAGAATTGTGATAAAATACAAATACAAAGCTTATCAAGAGAAGCGGAGGGAACTGGCCCGAAGAAGCTCGGCAACCTGCTTATAGAAAGCAAGGTGCTAAATCCAGCAAAATGGAATCCATTTTGAAAGATAAGGTAAAATATATTACCGAACAGTCTTTTCGAAATGGGAAAGATTTTTTTTATGAATAAAAAGGGGGGCTGTTCGCGTGAGTGTACGGGAACATTTTGAGGAAGTGTCTGAGAAAATTGAAGCGATGCTTGCTGATATGAAATATGGTTCAATTACAATTGTTGTGCAAGATGGAAAAGTCATTCAATTAGAGAAAAGTGAAAAGGTACGTTTAAAGTAAAAAGCGCTGACTAGAAAAACTAGAGGCGGTTTTAACCTATTTTGATTAGGTTAAAACCGCCTTTTTGCTTTTACAGGGGGAAAAAACATGTTGACGTATGAAACGTGGGAAGAAAATAATGTTTCATTTTCAGAAGAAGATGAAACAAAAGGCGCGCTATCTGTTTTAAGTTGGGCTTATAAAGAATATGAAAGTGAAATTGTATACGCATGTAGCTTTGGGGTAGAAGGAATGGTATTACTGCACCTTATAAACCAAGTAAATCCATCTGCTAAAGTTGTATTTTTAGATACAAATGTTCATTTTCGCGAAACGTATGAATTAATTCAAAAAGTGCGGGAACGATTTCCTTTATTAAATATTATAGAAAAACAGCCGGAACTTACACTTGATGAACAAGCGAAGTTGCATGGTGAGAAATTATGGGAAAGTAATCCGAACCTTTGTTGTAAAATCAGGAAAATTTTACCGTTAGAAAAATCATTAGCAGCGGAAAAAGCATGGATATCGGGCTTAAGGAGGGAACAATCAGAAACACGTAAGCATACAAAGTTTATAAATCAAGATCATCGTTTTCAATCGATTAAAGTTTGTCCACTCATTCATTGGACGTGGAAAGAAGTATGGCGATATGTATACAAACATAGTTTGCCGTATAACCCGCTGCATGATATTGGATATCCAAGTATTGGGTGCGAGAAGTGTACGTTACCTGTAGGAGAGGGTGGCGATTCGAGGGATGGTAGATGGGCCGGGAAAGTGAAAACAGAATGTGGTCTTCATTACCAATAAGATGAATTTGAAAATAAAGCTAAGAGAGGGTATAGAAAATGAGTACAAGAAACGAATTAGTAAACCTTATAGACGAGACATACGACGTATCACAAATCGAAAAAGAAATTCAACTAGACAACATTGCGTTAAGTGATTTAGAGCTATTAGCGACAGGGGGATATAGCCCGCTCACTGGTTTTTTAGGAAAGAAGGACTATGATTCGGTTGTAGAAACGCTTCGCTTAGCAAACGGAAGCGTATGGAGTATACCAATTACATTACCGGTAACGGAAGAAGTGGCAGAAAGCCTAAAGGCTGGAGAAGAAGTAAAGCTTGTTAATAGCGGAAATGTATATGGTGTCATTCAAATAGAAGATATTTTTGTACCTGATAAAGAGAAAGAAGCATTACTTGTATATAAAACGACGGATGAGGCTCATCCAGGAGTGAAAAAATTATATGAACGACCGAACGTTTATGTCGGTGGAGCGATTATTCTTACGAAACGATTTGAAAATAATCAGTTTCCTTCTTATCATTTAGATCCAATTGAAACGAGAGAAGAATTTAAAAAACGTGGTTGGAAAACAGTAGTCGGATTTCAAACGAGAAATCCGGTACATCGTGCTCATGAGTATATTCAAAAATCTGCTCTTGAAATTGTAGACGGTCTCTTTTTGAATCCACTCGTTGGGGAAACGAAGTCGGACGATATTCCTGCTGATGTAAGGATGGAAAGCTATGAAGTATTACTTCAAAACTATTATCCGAAAAATCGTGTCTTTTTAGGTGTATTTCCTGCAGCAATGCGTTACGCAGGACCGAGGGAAGCGATATTCCATGCATTAGTTAGAAAGAATTTTGGATGTACCCACTTTATCGTAGGGCGCGACCACGCTGGGGTAGGAGATTATTACGGGACTTATGAAGCACAAGAAATTTTTACAAACTTTACAGTGGAAGAATTAGGAATTACACCGCTATTTTTTGAACATAGTTTTTACTGTACGAAATGTGAAGCGATGGCTTCGACGAAAACATGTCCGCACGGAAAAGAGGATCATGTCATTTTATCAGGTACAAAAGTAAGAGAACTATTAAGAAACGGTGAGGTTCCGCCGAGTACATTTAGTCGTAAAGAAGTAGTGGAAGTGCTAATTAAAGGTTTGAAAAAAGAAGTAGTAACAGAATAGGGAGAGAATGAGATGGATACAAATATTACTTGGCATACAGCATCTGTTTCAAAAGATGAGAGAAGAGTAAAAAATGGGCATCATAGTTTTGTAGTTTGGTTTACTGGTCTATCAGCTTCAGGTAAATCTACGGTGGCGAACGCGGTTGCTCGTAAACTATTTGAAAAGAATATTGGAAACTATGTACTAGATGGTGATAATATACGCCACGGTTTAAATAAAGACTTAGGTTTTTCTGAAAGTGATCGTATGGAAAATATAAGACGGATTGGCGAAGTGGCGAAGCTATTTGTAGATCAAGGTACTGTTGTTCTTACAGCGTTTATTTCACCATTTCGAATAGACCGAAAACAAGTTAGGGATTTATTAGCGGCAGATGAGTTTATAGAAGTGTTTGTAAAGTGTCCAATTGAAGAGTGTGAGAAGCGTGATCCGAAAGGGCTTTATAAAAAAGCAAGACAAGGCGATATTAAAGAGTTTACTGGTGTTGATTCGCCGTATGAGGAACCAGAACAAGCAGAATTAATTGTAGAAACGCACAAGTATTCTATTGAAGAATGTGCAGAGCAAATTGTGAAGTACTTACAAGAGCGTAGTTTTATATAGGGGGATTAAAAAATGAGTTATGAAAAAGTATGGGCTAACAATGAAAAATTAAATCAGACTGAGAAAAATAAATTAAAAAAAGATGGATTGGAAATCTTTAATGATATTCCTTACTATGCAGAGAATGGCTTCGAATCTATTCCGAAAGAAGAGTGGGACGCATTCAAGTGGGCAGGTTTGTATTTACAAAGACCGAAAGAAGCTGGTTATTTTATGATGCGTGTAAATATTCCTTCAGGGATTATTACGAATGCGCAGGCAGAAGTGCTTGCTTCTATCGCTGAGGATTATGGGCGTGACGTAATAGATATTACAACAAGACAGGCGATTCAGTTTCATTGGTTAGAAATCCATCAAATGCCAGATATTTTTAAAAGATTAGCAAGGGTTGGGTTATCTTCAGCTGGGGCTTGTGGTGATATAACGCGTAATATTACAGGGAATCCACTTGCTGGCATTGATGCAAATGAACTGTTTGATACAACTGGTATTGTGAAAGAGGTATACGACTATTTCCAACATAATGAGGAGTTTTCTAACTTGCCACGTAAATTTAAAATGTCTATTAGTTCTAACATTTATAATTCTGCGAACGCAGAGATTAACTGTGTGGCATTTACACCTGCTACGAAAGAAATAGATGGTGAGAAAAAAGTTGGTTTTCATATAAAAGTAGGCGGTGGATTATCAGCTCGTCCATATTTAGCTGATGAATTAGATGTATTTGTTTTACCAGAAGAAGTGAAGGCGGTAGCGATTGCGATTGCTACGATATTCCGTGATTTTGGATACCGTGAAAAACGTCATTTAGCTCGTTTGAAATTTCTTGTTGCAGACTGGGGAGCAGAGAAATTTAAAGAGAAACTAATAGAGTATACAGGACCATTGCAAAGTAAAGGGGAAAGTGCTCTAAAAGGCTGGAATGCGGGATACTTTTATGGAGTTCAAGATCAAAAACAAGATGGCCTTAAATATGTAGGTTTTAATGTACCAGTAGGACGTCTACATGCAGAAGAAATGTTTGAAATTGCGAGAATTGCTAAGCAGTATGGAAATGGACAAATTCGCACATGTAACTCGCAAAACTTTATTATTCCGAATGTTCCGCCAGAAAATGTAACGGGTTTATTAAATGAACCATTGTTTGAAGCAATATCAGCAAGTCCGAAATCGTTTATTGGTCATGCGGTTTCTTGTACTGGTATTGAATATTGCAATCTTGCATTAGTAGAAACGAAAGAAAGATTACGCAAAATCGCCGAATACTTAGATACACAAATTGCACTCGATGTTCCGGTTCGTATTCATATGGTAGGATGCCCGAATTCATGTGGTCAACGTCAAATTGCTGACATTGGATTACAAGGGGTGAAAATGAAAACGAAGGAAAAAGGGATTGTTGAAGCATTTGAAATATACGTAGGTGGAACGTTGTTAGATGGCGGTGCTTACAATCAAAAGTTAAAAGGGAAAATAGATGGCGAGGATCTACCTGATGTACTTGCATCATTTATAAGTTATTTCAAAGAGAATAAATTACCAGCTGAAACGTTTTATGATTTTGTTGGTCGTATCGGTGTAGACACACTACAAATAGCGTTAAATACCGTGTTAGAAGAAGTACTAGCGTCTTAGGAGGGACAATATGGATTTATATCGATTTGAAGCCGTGTTAGTGAATAGTATTGTTCCGATTGTTGTCGTTGCTCAAAGTGAAGAACAGGCATTTAAGCTCGCGGAGATGGAGCTTGAAAAGCATTTTTTACCGCTGCCAGAAGTAAAGGAAATTTCTCTATTTGAAAAAAAGAAGATTCGAAAAGGTGCGGCATTTGTTATTCATGAGTAGAGAACAGGTAATAGGAGATGATGAAAACTTCCATTCGTATATAAGGATGGAAGTTTCACTTTAATAGTAGAAATGAGGAGAGATGATGGGGAAGGTTTATATCGTTGGAGCAGGTCCTGGTGATCCAGATTTAATTACTGTGAAAGGATTGAAATGTATTGAGAAAGCAGACGTTATTTTATACGACCGTCTCGTAAATAAAGAGTTGCTTTCATACGCAAAGCCTGAAGCGGATTTAATTTATTGCGGAAAACTGCCAAATTATCACACGATGAAGCAAGAGACAATTAACACGTTTCTTATTAAATACGCGAAAAAAGGAAAAGTTGTAACGAGGCTAAAGGGCGGGGATCCATTTGTATTTGGTAGAGGGGGAGAAGAAGCTGAAGCATTAGCGAAGCAAGGTGTACCGTTTGAAATTGTTCCGGGTATTTCAGCTGGAATAGCTGCTCCTGCTTATGCTGGTATTCCAGTGACGCATCGTGATGCGAGTGCAAGTTTTGCTATTGTGACGGGGCATAGGAAAGAAGATGCTGAAGAGGAAGTGAAGTGGGAACATTTAGCGAAAGGTGTAGAGACGTTAGCCGTATATATGGGGGTTAGTAATTTGCCCTACATATGTGAACAACTGGTGAAACATGGAAAAGATACAAGTACGCCTGCTGCTATTATTGAGAGGGGAACGACTTCTATGCAGCGCACAGTTGTCGGGACGCTAGGAACAATTGTAGATGTCGCGAAAAAAGAACAAATTCAAAATCCGAGCATGATTGTAATTGGAGAAGTGGTCCGTTTTAGAGAAAAAATCCATTGGTTTGAGAAGCAGACTGAAAGTACGTATCAAGTAAGCGGAGTGTTATAAAATGAAAGCCATCTTATATATATGTCATGGAAGTCGTTTGAAAGCAGCTAAAGAAGAAGCGGTTGCATTTATTACGTCATGTATGAATCGTGTAGAGGCAAGTATTCAAGAAGTTTGTTTTTTAGAGTTAGCGAGTCCAACTATTGATGAAGGGTTCCGTACATGTGTGAACCGTGGTGCTACAGAGATTATTGTTATTCCGGTTTTTCTCTTAGCGGCAGGTCACGTGAAAAAAGATATCCCGTTTGAATTAGGAAAGTTAAATAATCAATTTTCAAGTGTTAAAGTGACCTATGGTAATCCGTTTGGTGTATCAGAAACACTCGTTAAATCAGTGTATAACGGAAGTGGGATCGAACAGGAAGAGACGAATGAAGTGACGTTACTTCTCGTTGCAAGAGGGAGTAGCGATCCTGAAGTATTAAAGGATATAAACTGGATCGCTTCTTTATTTCAAACGGAAGAGAAAATTAAAAAAGTAGAGGTTTGCTATTTAGCAGCTGCCGAGCCGAAATTTGAGGAGAAGTTAAAGGAAGTTGTAGAACGAAAAGAAAAGAACATTGTTGTGCTGCCTTACTTGTTATTTACCGGTTTACTTATGAAACATATTGAAAAAGAAGTGCGCCAATATGGGTCGGATGAGATAAAAATAAGTCCGTATTTAGGAAAGAATGAAGCGTTTCAATATATGTTAATTCAGAAAACGAAGAAATTATTGAAGGGAGATCAATATGTATCCACTTACAGTGCGAGTTGAGAAGAAACGTGTTGTTGTCATTGGAGGAGGAAAAGTCGCGGGATTCAAAATTATTCCTTTATTAAAACAAGGTGCGGATATAATTGTGATAAGTCCTGAATTGGATGCGAATTTAGTGAAACTTGTGGAAGAAAAGCAAATTCGTTGGTATCAAAGGGAGTATGAAAAAAGTGATATTCAAGGTGCTTTTTTAGTTGTTGCAGCGAGTGGTGATGCTGTATTAAATGAACAAGTTGCTGAAGATAGTGCAGAGAATCAATTAGTAAATGTTATTACGAACCCGGAAAGTGGGAATGTTCATTTTCCGGCGGCGATTCATCGTGGATTACTGAATGTGGCTGTTTCTACTGGAGGAGCGAGTCCGAAACTTGCAAAAAAAATTCGTGATGATATCGCAAATAAATATGATGAGGCGTATGAATCATATCTTGATTTTTTATACGAAGTTAGAATTAAAGTGAAAGAATTACAAATAGAGAAACAGCAGAGAAATATATTGTTGCAAGAAGTATTAAAGTCGGTATATGTTCAAAATGAACAAAAAAGAGAATTGTTTTTACAAGAATTAGAGAGAAGAGTTCATATAGGATAATGAAGAAATTGTACTTTACAACTATAAAAATATAATTTATAATCACAAGTAACTTCAATAGATAAAATCGATGAGCAAGAAGAGTACGTATATTTGATACGGTCAGAGAGCTGGGGTAAGGTGTGAGCCCGGTACGATAAAATATACAGAATGGGCTTGCGAGAGGTATGTTGAACATTGTAGTAGGCAACCCGGGTTCCGCCGTTAAAAGGATAGAGTATCGGAATGTTTCCTGTACTTGAACAAGTGGGATTTATCAATCCAATTGAGGTGGTACCACGGTATTTACATTACATATATCGTCCTCTACATGCATATTTGCGTGTAGGGGACTTTTTTATTTTCTAAAGGAGGTGTGCGAGTATGAAATGAAAGTGTATAATTGATAAAAGTTTAAATATTCAAAAAAGGAGAAATTATGATGAAAGAAACACAGCAATGGACGTCGAAAATAGGCTTTGTACTCGCAGCAGCCGGAGCCGCAGTAGGTCTTGGTGCCATATGGAAATTTCCATATGTTGCAGGTAATGGTGGGGGAGGCGCATTCTTCCTTGTATTTTTACTATTAACTTTATTTATAGGTATGCCGCTTCTTTTAGCTGAATTTGTTATTGGACGTAGTACGCAAAAAGAGGCAGTGACAGCATATAAAGTATTGGTGCCAAATAGTAAGTTATATCCTTGGATTGGTCGTATGGGAGTTGTTACTTGTTTTAGTGTACTATCTTTTTATAGTGTTGTAGGTGGATGGATTTTACTGTACTTATATTATAGTGTTACAGGAAGCTTCTGGAATGGTGTTGTTGATTACGGGAAATTATTTGGTGAAACGATTTCAAATCCAGTAAGCGCGATTGGAGCGCAATTTATCTTTATGCTTTGCACTATTTTTGTTGTAAGTAAAGGTGTCGAGAAAGGGATAGAAAAAGCAAGTAAGTATATGATGCCGCTATTATTTATTTTGTTTATTGCGATTATAGTTCGTGCTTTAACACTTGATGGTGCTTTTGCTGGGGTAGAGTTCTTCTTAAAACCAGATTTTTCAAAGCTGACAGCAGATACGGTTTTATACGCGATGGGACAATCGTTCTTCTCGCTAACAGTAGGTGCTTCAGTAATGGTCACGTATAGTTCATATTTAAAGAAAGAAGAACATTTAGCTAAATCAGCAACATCTATTGTAAGTTTAACTGTTTTTATTACAGTGCTTGCAGGATTAGCGATTTTCCCGGCGATTTTCGCATTAGGCGTTAAGCCGACTGAAGGACCAGGACTACTGTTTATCGTCCTTCCAGCAGTATTTGCGAAAATACCATTTGGACAATTTTTCTTCATTATGTTTTTAGTTTTATTCTTCTTTGCAACGTTAACATCTGCGATTTCTATGCTTGAAATTGTAGTAGCATCTGTTGCGAAAGATAATGAGAAAAAGCGTCCGTCAGCATCATTATTAATTGGTATTCTTATTTTTGCAGTTGGAATCCCGTCAGCATTATCGTTTGGAATTATGAGTGATGTGAAAATATTTGGTAAGACATTCTTTGATTTCGTCGATTTTTCGGTAAGTAATGTATTACTGCCGCTTGGCGTACTAGCCATCTCGCTATTCGTACCAAATAAAATGAGTAAAGAAATGCTAATGAAAGAATTAGAAGTTACGGAAACGAAAGGGAAAACATTATTTAACATTTGGTTCTTCTTGCTTCGTTATGTTATTCCGGTAACTGTAATTATTGTATTTTTAAATGCGATAGGCGTATTTAAAATGTTTGCATAAAAAAAGACGGAGAATTCTCCGTCTTTTTATTGTGTTGGAGGTGTATTTAATAAGCGATTGTATGCTTTGTAGGCTGTGACGACTGCGAAGAATGATCCGATTAAAAATAACGCTGAACCGCCAAACGTAAATATCCGGCCGATATACGTCTCTCTAGCTTCTTCTATTTCTTGTAGCAATTGTGTATTCATAGTTGATCACCCCGTAAACTATAGGCATTTAGTTTTAGTCTATGTGGAAAGCCTATATTGTGTGAAGTATAAATAAAAAACTCGGTATGCACCGAGTTTTTTTCTATAATCCGATATAAGGAGATGGATCAACTGCATTTGTTTTGCCGACATTCCATTCTCCAAGGTGAAGCTCGAAGTGTAAATGTTGTCCGTATGATTGGCCAGTGTTCCCCATAAATCCGAGTTGAGTACCTTGTTTTACAGTTTGTCCATTTGATACAGAACGGCTACTCATATGAGCATATACTGTTGTGTATGTTTTTCCGTTTATACGGTGAGATAAGTACACAACATTTCCATAACTAGATGATAATTCTGAGCGAATAACGACGCCATCTGCAGCGGCTATAATTGGAACAGTTCCTGAAGCTGCGATATCGATTCCTTTATGGTTATCTATAGAGCGCACACCAAATCCAGAAGTTTTTGATCCGGCTGCTGGTTTAATAAAACCGCCAATATTTGTATCGTGTGGTGTTGGAGCTGCTTGAGCTGTTTGAGCAGATGTATTAGCTTGTTTGCGAGCTTCCTCTGCCTTACGTGCCTCTTCAGCCTTACGAGCTTCTTCCGCACGTTTTTCTTCTTCAATTGCTTTTTGAACGGCTTGACGCTGATTTTCTAAAATACCTTTAGATTCTTCTAACCCTTCAATCTCTGAATCTACTTTTGCTACTTTCGTATGTAGATCGCTAATAAATGTTTGCTGCTGTTGTTGATTCGTTTGCAACTCTTGTTGTTTTTGAACTAATTTTTGTTCAGCTTCTTTTAGTTGCTGCTCTTTTTTCTCAACAGCCTCTTTTTCTTTCGTTACAGCATTTTGATCAGTTGTTTGTTTTTTCACAATATCAGTATCGTTGTTTAAAATTAAGCTTACAGAGTACATATTATCAACAAGATCAGCGATATTTGTAGAAGTTGTTATTACCTCTGTAATAATATTTGTACGAGGTTTTTCTTGCATAGATTGTAAACGTTGCTTAATAACTTCCTGACGCGTATCTATGTTTGTTTGTAATTGCTCTATATGTTTCTTTTTTTCAGCAATTACTTGTTGTGTTTTACTAATTTCTTTTTTTGTATCGTTTAATTCAGCTTCGTTTTTATTAATAGAAGTAGTTAAATCGTCAATTTTCTTTTGTAATTCTTGAATTTCTTTTTCTATTTGGTCTTTCTCAGCTGATTTATTTTGTAAGTCATTTTGTTTTCCTTCTAATTCAGATTGAATATTAGATAATTTATCTTGATTCGTTTCAGCGTATACGGGTGAAAGTAGCGGAGAAACAAAAATCGTTCCTGCTGCTAAAACACTAAACGCTGCAAATTTCTTTTTCATGGTTGTCTGGCTCCTTTCCCTATGAATGTTATATATCATAAGAAGAAGAGTGTCTATCGTTGTAATCATAATGTAAAGAAAATTTTATAAAATTGCTAAGTTTTGTCGGAATTTATCATCTTTTAATGATAATTGTCATGTTGGATGCACTTTTTTGTTCGTGTAACAAGGATGTATTTTTTGGTTTTTGTTGTAAAATAAAGGGAAAAAATATTTGTTTTATATAATTAATTAGTAGATAGAAATCCAATAAAACACTGATAAGGAATCGTTCTCATGTGAGGTTTTCTGACATGTGTTTTGTTTTTGTCAAGAAAATTATTTGCGTTCGGGCAAACTTATTTTGTTGTCAGATTTTAAATTTTGATTTATGATTTTTAACAGGGACAAAATGTAGTGAATTGTCGAATAATATGTAATACTCTTAATTTCAAGTTTTATAGAGATAGAATGAGAGATAGAGTGACACATCGAAGAGGGGGTTACAACAAATATGAAAAGAATAGGACTTGCATGGCAAATATTAATAGGACTTGCGCTAGGTATTGCAGTTGGGGCGATTTTCTTTGGCAATCCGGCAGTGGTGAGTTACTTACAACCAATTGGTGATATTTTCATCCGATTAATTAAAATGATCGTTGTACCGATTGTTGTAGCAAGTATTGTTGTTGGGGTTGCTGGTGTTGGCGATGTTAAAAAATTAGGCCGACTAGGCGGAAAAACAATTATTTACTTTGAAATTATTACAACAATTGCAATTATTGTCGGTCTATTGATTGCGAATATTTTCCAACCAGGAAAAGGCGTAAATATGGAGCAGTTAACAAAGACAGATATTTCAAAATATACACATACGACAGAGCAAGTACAAAGTCATTCATTTGCAGATACATTTGTAAATATTGTTCCAACGAACATTATGAAGTCATTAGCTGACGGAGATATGCTTGCTATTATCTTCTTCTCTGTATTATTTGGTTTAGGTGTAGCGGCAATTGGTGAAAGAGGAAGACCGGTTCTTCAATTTTTCCAAGGTGTAGCTGATGCAATGTTTTACGTAACAAACCAAGTTATGAAATTTGCACCATTTGGTGTGTTTGCACTAATTGGAGTCACAGTTTCTACATTTGGTCTTTCTTCATTAATTCCATTAGGGAAATTATTAATTGTAGTATACGGAGCAATGATTTTCTTCGTTGTAGTCGTATTAGGGATTACAGCGAAAATATTTGGAATTAACATTTTCCAATTCTTTAAGATTTTAAAAGACGAATTGATCTTAGCATACTCTACAGCGAGTTCAGAAACAGTTTTACCGAAAATCATGGAGAAAATGGAGAAGTTCGGTTGTCCGAAGGCAATTACATCTTTCGTTATTCCGACAGGTTATTCATTTAACTTAGATGGATCAACTTTATATCAAGCAATTGCAGCTATTTTCTTAGCGCAAATGTACGGTATTGATTTATCCATTACACAACAAATTACATTATTACTTGTATTAATGCTTACATCAAAAGGTATTGCGGGTGTACCTGGCGTATCATTCGTTGTATTATTAGCGACACTTGGTACAGTAGGTATTCCAGCTGAAGGTTTAGCCTTCATCGCTGGTATTGACCGTATTTTAGATATGGCTCGTACAGCAGTTAACGTTGTAGGTAACTCTTTAGCGGCTGTAGTTATGTCTAAGTGGGAAGGTCAGTATGACGCTGAAAAAGGACAGGCCTATTTGAAAGAGATTTCTAATAAGCAAGCAGCTTAATTATAATTTGAACAAGCTCTCACATAATATGTGGGGGCTTTTCTATATAGAAGGGAAGCGGACGTAATGAAACGTAAATATGGTGACGGTTCTTCGTGGAAGCGACTAATAGAGAAAGATTATACAGTTAAGCAAATAGAAGAGGGAATGCTAGGAATACTGGAAATAAAAAAGGTGAGAGAACCTAGTTGTAAAGAATATGATGGTAAAGAACTTTGTATTGCGGGGAATCAGTATACGTGGATTCAATATTTCGTAGACGGGAAAAACTTTGCGATTACAGCTATGTTAGATGATCAGAAAAAATTAGTGCAATATTATATTGATGTGGCGAAAGAATATGAAATAGACGATCGTGGTTTACCTTATTTTGATGATTTATATTTAGATGTAGTGTTATTACCAAACGGTAAAATGTATATATTGGATGAAGATGAGCTAGAGGATGCTTATCAAATTGGCGATGTTACAAAAGAAGAGTATGAGTTAGCTTGGTACACTACGAAATGGATCATAGATGAAATAAAAAATAGTGAATTTTATTGGATTTCAATATTGGAAGAAGAAATCAAAAAGTTAAAATGATTATTGTATTCAAATTTTTGCATAATTACCAAAAAAATCTATACAAAAAATAATTGACTTTTGTTTTGTAAGCGAGTAAAGTTAGGGAAGAAATTATTATTAAAAAATAAATATGAAACCTTCTTATAAAGAGAGGCGGAGGGACTGGCCCTACGATGCCTCGGCAGCGGACTCGATTTCAGAGTGCTGTGCCAAATCCAGCAAGCATGTGCTTGAAAGATGAGAAGAGCGTTTCTTATAGATGTATAAGACCTCTTCTCATTGGAAGAGGTCTTTTGTTATTCATTAAAAAAAGGTTGAAACTAGGGAGAGATGGTACTTTGAAAGAAACGAGAGGAAATGGTTTGGCTTTATTACCACTTGGGATATTTTTGGCGCTATTTATTGGTTCTGGAATTATTACAGGTGATTTCTATAAATTGCCGATACTTGTAGCGATTTCAATTGCTGTAGGAGTCGCTTTAGCAATGAATCGTAAAGAAAGTTTTAATGTAAAAGTAGAACGATTTGCTAAAGGTGCAGGGAACCCAGATATTATGATTATGGTTCTAATTTTTGTGCTTGCAGGAGCGTTTTCTGAAACAGCAAAAGGGATGGGTGGCGTTGATTCTACAGTTAACTTAGCGTTATCCATTTTACCGCAAGGATTTATCGTAGCTGGAATTTTTGTTATAGGGGCATTTATTTCATTAGCGATGGGAACTTCAATGGGAACAATTGCGGCATTAGCACCAATTGCTGTAGGTATTAGTGGGCAAACTGATATCTCAATTGCACTTACGATGGCGACAGTTGTTGGCGGAGCGATGTTTGGTGATAATTTATCATTTATTTCAGATACAACAATCGCAGCTGTACGTTCACAAGGAACAGAAATGAAAGATAAGTTTAAAACGAACTTTTTAATTGTATTGCCAGCAGCGATTATTACAATTGTATTATTAGTAATCATTACTTTAGGAAGCGATACGCAGGTTAAAGCACATAGCTTTGACTGGATAAAGATTTTACCGTATGCAGGAGTACTTATTACAGCGCTACTTGGTTGGAATGTACTTATTGTGTTAACTGGTGGGACTGTATTATCCGGCGTTATCGGTCTTTTAGATGGAAGTTACACGTTAGAGAGTTTCTTTAAAAGTGTAACGACTGGAATGGGCGGTATGATGGAGTTAGTATTACTTGCTATTTTAATTGGCGGTATGGTCGAACTGATTCAATATAATGGTGGCATTCAATATTTAATGAATATTTTAACGCGTAACATTCGTTCGAAAAAAGGAGCAGAGTTCGGTATCGCTGGCTTAGTGGGGATGACGAATATGTGTACAGCGAATAATACGATTTCTATTATCTTTACAGGCCCACTTGCGAAAAACATTGCAGATCAATATGAAATTGATCCTCGTAAATCAGCGAGTGTATTAGATCTTTTCTCATGTTGTGTGCAAGGATTAATTCCGTATGGTGCCCAAATGTTAACAGCAGCAGGATTTGCGGCGTTATCTCCGGTTGAATTGTTACCATATGCGTTTTATCCAATCTTAGTTGGAGTATGTGGAGTCATTTCTATATTAATTGGTTTCCCGAGGTTTTCTAAAGTGACGGGAAAGAAAGAGTATCATAAAACAGCATAATGAAAAATGAAGTTTATGAATCGTAACGAAAGCCGTACAGAGAATATTCTCTGTACGGCTTTTTATGTGCGATAAAAAAGTGAATCAGCTTATCCAATCGTAGTTTTTACAAAAGGCTGAACGCGACTCGGTCTTAAGTCTGAGTTAAAAACGGTTCTTAAGCTCGTTATGGAAAGATGAAAAAATAGTTAAGATAAGAGTATCAAATCGAAGGGAGGCAAGCACAAGATGAAACAATTTCTAGCGTTTATCGCGGCTGGTATTTTAGCTTTAATTGCTCTTGGCAGTCTTGCTGGTATTATAGGGTTCGCAATTGGAGCAGGAGTTGTGTACTGGAGCTATAAATCATTTGTGCGAGCACAATCATTTTTTGGAAAGTTAGCTTGGGGTATTGTTGGTTTGATCGGCTTGTCCATCGCCCTTTCTCATTCCCCAGCACTAATCGGTATCGCAGCATTAGTAGTTTTATACTACGGATACCGTGAGTGGAAAAAAGAAAAAAATGTAGTTGTTAATTCTGCACCAGAAAGTTCTAAACCATATAGCAACTTTGAAGATGAGTGGAACAAGTTAATGAAAAACTAATAAAAAAATAATAAAAATCAAATTAAATTTATAAAGTAGAAGAGAGGAAGATTATAATGAAACAATCTTTATTCGGACGTGTACGCGATGCAATTTTAGCAGATTTTCATAATGTGTTAGATGAGAAAGAAAGAAAAAATCCAATCGCTATGTTAAACCAATATTTACGCGATAGTGAGCGTGAAACAACAAAAATTGAGAAGTTAATTCAGCGTCATAAAACATTAAAATCTAATTTCGCTCGTGAGCTTGAGCAAGCACGTTATTTCGTTAATAAAAGATCAAAACAGGCTATCATCGCTCAAGAAGCAGGCGAATTACAGTTACACGAACGTGCATTAGAAGAAGTAGCTTATTATGAAGGGCAAGTAACTCGTTTAGAAGAAATGTATGCAGGTGTTGTAGAGCAAATCGATGAATTAGAGCGTCGTCTTTCTGAAATGAAAAACAAATTAAAAGAAATGCACGCAAAGCGTATGGAACTAATGGCGCGTGAAAATATGGCACATGCAAATCGTCGTATGAATACAGCGATGCATAAAATGGATGAAAACAATCCGTTCTTACGTTTTGAAGAAATTGATGATCATATTCGTGACTTAGAAACTCGTATAAATGAGGAGCATGAACGTGACACATTTGATATGAAGATTGCAAAGCTTGAGCGTGAAATGAAAGAAAAGAATGATGTATCGTTAACGAAAGAGTTAACAAAATAATAGTAGTATATTATAAAACAGGCTTATGATATAGTGATAGGAGAAAAGGTGTTGGAAAGCAATGCCTTTTCTTCTATGTATATGTGAAAAGAAGGGGGGAGCTGAAATGAAGAAGCATTTTTCAAAAACACAATTAATGGGGATGCTCCTCATCATATTTGGATTCGGTCTTTTTCTTGATATGATACTTGGACATTTTGAACCAGGTGGTCTCATTTTTGCATTTATTATGCTTATGTTTGGAAGGCATTATCGTAAAAAGAATCGTTACGTACGGGGAAATGTATTTTTATTTGTTGGTGGTATCGTATTTTTATTCTTCTTATTTTCTTCAGCAGCATTTGTTCTTGTCGTATTTGCTTGTTTAGCTTTAATTGGTTATCAACTGATTCAACAAGGACATCAGCAAAAAGCAATGAAGGTTGAAATTAAAGAAAAAGGGATTATAGACGAAGAGAAGCAAATATATCGTACAGAACCGTATTTAAAAAATATGTTTGTAGGGAATATACGAATGATGGATCATATTTATGAACTTGAGGATATTAATGTTCAATATGGTGCTTGTGATGTGGAAATAGATTTAACAACTGCTATGATCCCAGAAGGGGAGACGGTAATTGTTATTCGCGGTGTCGTTGGTAATATCCGTTTATATGTGCCATATGATATTGAACTGTCTTTAAATCATTCTGTTCTTGTCGGACGTGTGCTTCTGCCAGGTCATGAAGAAACAGGATTTAACCGCAATGTTACATTTAGAACAGAGCAGTATAAAGAGGCTCCTCGTCGTATTAAAATTATTTCTTCGCTTGTCGTAGGCGATACGGAAGTGAGGAAAGTATAATGAAAAAACAAAAAAATATTTCGTGGATGTATATTCGTTATTCTATGTTGTCCTCTGTGAGTATCGCACTTATTTGTACAATTGTATATGTATGGAAAAGCGAGCAACAAGTGTATGATTTATTATGGAAGGAATCCATCGCTTCTGTTCCAATTGGCTTGTTTATTATGACTACAAGTTTACTTATTGGGGGAATTGTAGGATATGCAATCGGTTACTATATAGAGCAGCGTATACAAGGATTAAATACGTTTCTATTTGAAGTAGAGCGAGGGAATTTTCCGAGCGATGTTTCGTTTACGGCAGATGATGAATTTCATGAAGTGGAACGAAAAGTAATCGTTTTGGCTCGTCGATTAGAGGAGCAAGCTGGACTCTTTCAAAAAGTAACGAATGAACGAGCTCATTGGAATGAAGAGATGAGACAAGAAGCGATTTCCCAGGAAAGGCATCGATTAGCGAGGGAGCTGCATGATTCTGTAAGTCAGCAGCTTTTTGCAATGTCAATGATGATGTCGGCTATTAATGAACAAGTAGCTGAAATTCCAGAAATGACGAAAAAGCAGTTGCAGCTTGTTGAAAATATGGTTGTAAATGCACAGTCAGAAATGAGAGCATTGCTTCTTCATCTACGCCCAGTGCAGTTAGAAGGCAAGAAACTAACAGAGGGTATAGAAGAATTATTAACAGAACTGTCTAGAAAGCAACATATGAAAATTGAATGGTTAATTGAACCAATTCAATTAAAAAAGGGTGTAGAAGATCATTTATTCCGTATTGTACAAGAGGCGCTGTCTAATACTTTAAGGCATGCGAAAGCAAAGAAAACGGAAGTACGTCTACGCAAAATTGAGCAATATGCAATATTGAAAATTATTGATGATGGTGTCGGTTTTAAAGTAGGGGTTAATAAAGCTGGTTCGTATGGCTTAAGATCAATGCAAGAGCGAGTTCATGAAATTGGTGGTACATTAAAAGTACTTAGTTTTCCAAATAAAGGTACACAAATAGAAGTGAAAGTACCGATTATGATTGAGAGAGGGGGAGAGTCATGATAAAAGTATTATTAGTTGATGATCATGAAATGGTTCGAATGGGTGTATCAGCATATTTATCAACGCAACCAGATATTGAAGTAGTTGGAGAAGCTGAAAATGGAAGAAAAGGTTCAGAGTTAGCTTTGCAATTAAGACCAGATATTATTTTGATGGACCTTGTCATGGACGAGATGGATGGGGTTGAAGCAACACGTGCTATTATTCAGGAATGGCCAGAAGCGAAAATTGTAGTTGTAACGAGCTTTTTAGATGATGAGAAATTGTATCCTGTTATTGAGGCGGGAGCGACTAGTTATTTATTAAAAACATCAAGAGCGAGTGATATAGCAGACGCTGTACGAGCTACTTATGATGGAGAAACGGTATTAGAGCCAAAAGTTACTGGTAAAATGATGTCTCGTATGCGTCAGAAGAAAGAACAACCTTTGCATGAGGAGTTAACAGAAAGAGAGTCTGAAATTTTGTTATTAATTGCAGAGGGGAAAAGTAATCAAGAGATTGCGGATGAGCTATTTATTGCACTTAAAACGGTAAAGACACATGTAAGTAATATATTAAATAAATTAAATGTAAGTGATCGTACGCAGGCGGTTATTTATGCGTTTAGACATCAATTGACGAAATGATAAAGTGAAACTTTAGGCAGTGGGGGTTATCTCCACTGCTTATTAGTTTGTGCCAAATCTTTTTATTGACGTTAATTAATGTAAGCGTTATCATTAAGTTGTTAACAGTACATACAAAGGGGAGAATGTATATGTTAGTTCAAACTATATTTGGCATGGATAAGTCTAAAAAATTAGGGGATTATGTGAACGCATTGCAAGCGCTTTGTGAAAAATATAATGTGGAAACAGATAAAATTGCAATTGTTGAGGCGACAGAAGAGTACTATTTATTTTTAGTGAAACAAGAAGATTGCTACGATGTTGTCAAAGTAGAAACAGTGGATACAAATATCGACTATTATACGAAAGCTTATAAAATAAGTAGTTTTAACCATACTGCTTTTCAAATGTAAAAAACTCCCGAAAGGGAGTTTTTTTAGGATGCTTTTACTTCATGAGATTCGTTTAGTAAGGGCACTTTTTTCGCACCGCTTAACTTAGCGATTATAAGGCCGATAAGAGCTCCGGCTAATGCTGGTATGAGCCAGCCGATTCCTTCATTATATAAAGGGATGAATTCAAAATATGGAGTGATAAATGAAACTGAAATACCACCTTGTTTTAATCCATCAAATACGCTTACGAATGCTGCTCCAATTAAAGCACCTACATAAACAGAGCGATATCCACCGAAATATTTATGAAGTAATGATAGTAGAACAAGAACAATTGCAATTGGATATACAACAAGTAGAATTGGAACAGAGATGGCGATAATTTTTGTTAATCCTAAGTTGGCAACTAATAATCCTAATGCACAAATGATGCTCGCGAACATTTTGTATGAAAATGTAGTTAATAAGGTTGAGAAATACTGACTACATGCAGATACAAGTCCAACGCATGTCGTTAAGCAAGCGAGTGTAACGATAAGAGATAATAGCAGTAAACCGTATGGACCGAATAATTGTTGTACGATAACAGTAAGTAATTGTCCTCCGTTTTTTGCATATCCGAGAGAGACGCTAGTTGCACCGAGCCAGCCAAGTGCACCATATACAAGTACGAGACCAGTAGCGGCAATAAATCCTGCTTTCGCTGTTGCGATGGCAATGGATTTACGATCTTTTACACCTTTAGAGCGAATGGCATTTACAACGATAATTCCAAATGCAAGCGCAGAAATGGTATCCATCGTTAAGTATCCTTCCATAAAGCCTTTGAAGATTGGAGAAGTTTGATACTCTTGCATTGCTGGTCCAGATTGCCCGAGTGGTGTAAATACACTTTTAACAAATAATAAGAAAATAGAAAGTAATAAAATAGGTGTTAATATATTTCCGATGTGATCGACAAGTTTGGATGGATTTAAACTAAGCCAAAATACGATAGCGAAGAAGACGACCGTATATAAAAATAGTGCTAGGTTACTAGAGCGAATTGTTTCTGGTAAGAAGGAACTAACGCCCATTTCATAAGCGACATTCGCAACACGTGGAATTCCCATAGAAGGACCGATTGCGATGTATACAACTACAGTAAAGAAAATTCCGAATAATGGGTGAACATGACTTGCGAGTTGTTGCATACCGTTTCCTGATAAAGAAATTGCAATAACAGTTAATAAGGGTAAACCAACTCCTGTTAGTAAAAATCCAATCATTGCCGGCCAAAAATTTTCACCTGCATTTTGTCCAAGCATGGGAGGGAAAATTAAATTACCTGCCCCAAAAAATAAAGAAAATAGCATAAGACCCGTGAAAAAAATGTGTTTTTTTGATACAGTGTTCATTGTTTTTCCTCCTTTTTTAAATTCATTTGTAAGAACACAAAAAACTCGTCCCTAAAGAAAGGGACGAGTTATATTTACCCGCGATACCACCCTAATTTATACATGTAGAAATGAGTCTATATGTATACGGCTTTACAACGTACAACATGATACGTGTTCCTTGTAACGGTGGACAGCCGGTAAGAACTTACTGTAACATTCGGTTCTACTTCTCGGAGATGATTTTCGGCTACGCACTGAACGTTGGCTTTCAGCAATTCGCCAACTCTCTGGGGGACAGTCCTATAACGTACTCGTTCTCGTCAATGAATTTTTATTCAAGTATTCTGACAGTATTGTTGCATGTTTTTTTTTGAAAGTCAATATATTTTTTGAAAGGCATATTTACATACGGAAGTATTCAATGTGATATTCGTTGATGTGAAGGGAATGTTGGATTGTAAAACGGGAGTAAAAATTTGTAGAGAATTGTAAAAATTGTAGAGAAAGTTGATATTTATAGGAGTAAAGAAGGTATTGTTTAAATTTACAGAGAATAATACAACAATCCACTTGCTGGAAAGAACAAACCAAAAGAGGTGACTGAAATGCTTGCGATGGGAGTATTATTTGGCATTATTGCTATAATTGGTTTTATGTGGTTATATTATTCGCGTTCGTTTAAACAAGCAGAAGTTTTACTCTTTCAAAAAGGTAGTTTGTTGACAAGTCAGTCTAGATATTTAGTATGTCCGAAGTGTGGAAGTGCACAGGCCAGAAGTGGAGGGTATCAAGAGTGTTGCAAAATTAGATTATGAAAGAAGGAAGCCTCACATTATTTTGTGAGGCTTCCTTCCTTACAATTTCATGGCACTCCAAATTGTCCACCGATCTCTTTCAATGATAGGAGAGGTGTTTTGTAAGGCGGTCTGGACCTGTTGTAGAAGTTGAGAAAGCTCATGATCTGTTAATTCGTATAGAATGGATCGACCTGTTCGAGGTGATAAATCTTGTAACAATGCTTCTACAGAATCATGTATTTTGCGTACTTCCCATTGTGTTTGAGTGGGAAACACGTGAAGAAAATATTTTTGTAATTCTTGTTGTATCGTGGTGGTTTTTGGTCTCCTTTTTGCTTCTATTTCAATAAGTTTTGGAAAGATGGAGAAAAAATACCCACGAATGTGTTCGGGGCTTCCTGGAATTGTACAATCTTCAATGGTGCGGTCTTGTACAATGAGTACACCGTTTTTCTTTAATATACGAGAAGCTTCACTTAGAAATGTAGGAATGTCTTGTAAATGATGAATCACTGCGCGCGAAATCACAATGTCGAATGTTTCATTAGGATATGGGACGCTATGTGCATCACCATGAATGAAAGAAATGTTTGGAAAACCGCTACAATTTTCTTTTGCTGCCTGTAATATTTCTTTTGAAAAATCAAGCCCAACAACACTTTTTGCTCCCATAAAGGCGAGTTCTTTCGTATAAATACCGCCACCACAGCCGATATCGATTATTTGCTTGTTTTGTATATTTGTAATACTTTTGATCATTTCACCCCAAGAAATATGGGCGTTTCGCTGTGCGTATGTGTATTTATTATTTGCATCGTGAAAATTAATGGACATGAAAAAGACCTCCTTTCAATGCTTAGTATAGCGTATTTTATAGTGTGTCACGTTTTTGTTTTTTGTATGAAGAGTATAAGGATTTCTTATTGTAAAGGGAGGTAATAACAGTAAATAAGAATCTATAAAAATTTACAATTACAGGTTTTATATTTTACAGAATTCAACCTATAATATTTTCAGGTGATGAAAAGGGGGGGGAAAGGATGAAAACAACACGTACTTGTAAAATCAATTCTATTACAAAAGAACAAACGGAAGCTTTAATTACTTTGATCCGTACGTTCGAAAGTGCAAAACGATATAGTTTTAATCGTTTGATTGAGGGCGAAAACGAGAAAGAATTGATAAAAAAACTACAACCTAAATATTTGTTAAATAAACGTTTTTGTGAAGATGCGATTTTACAAGCGCAAACGATCCTTTTCTCTCAAAAAGAACTTCTTCCTGTTTACCTAGAAAACAATCAAAAAAAGTTAGAAAAGACGTTACAAAAAATAGATGATTATGAGCGCGGCAAAAAAAGACCTAAACAAGTTGCATTAGAAACTTGTTTAATTGGCTTAAGAAAACGAAAACAAAAATTAGAACAAAAAATTGAAATGTATGCAAAACATATTAAAAATAAAACATTACCTCCTATTATTTTTGGTGGGCGGAAAAATTTCTATGAAAGAATGAAAAACAAGATATCCAATCAAGAATGGAAAGATTTGCGGACACGACAATTATATTCTCGTGGAGATAAAAGCAAAAAAGGGAATTTGAACATGCGCATTACAGTTGATGACTGTGGGCAAGGATGGTTAGAAATTGCAAATCCATTAGGACGAACAAATGGAAAAACAAAAAGCCCACGAATCAAAGTTCCGATTATCATTCCATATCATTTTTATCATCAAATCACAAATGTCGTTATGGGAAAGCAACTCGGTGTAAATCCAAAAGGAAAACCGATTATAGAGCATCAAAAATATAGTGTAGAAATCATTCGTAAACAAAATGAATTTTATGTAAATATTTCGTTTGATGAAACAGAAATAGGTCGTGTACTAGATTTCAAGGAAACACCACAATCAGATGTAATTGCAGGAATTGATGTAAATCCGGACCGCATTGCAGTTAGTTTATGTACAAAACAAGGTAATTTTAAAGGGTCAAAAAATTTTTATCTACACAATCTGAATGCGTTTTCAACAAATAAACGCGCCACGATAATTGGACAAATCGTACAACAAATTAAAACATGGTTGTTGGAAAACAATGTAGGTGGAATTGTTTTAGAAGATTTAAAGTTTCAACAATCTCATGATACTGATAAATACAGTAATCGTAATTTGCATCAATTTACGTATAAAAAGATGTTGAACAGTTTAATTCGTATGTCTCTTTGTAACGGATTTTCTGTTAAAACAGTAAACCCCGCTTATACAAGTGTGATTGGAAAATTAAAATACAGTAAAAATTTCGGTATTAGCGTTCATGAAGCAGCCGCCTTCACGATCGCAAGACGTGGATTAGAATTGCAAGAACAATTACCAAAAGAGATTATATTATTATTAAAAAAACAAATTACAACAAAACTGCGTATTCTTGTTGCTTCCATGGAAGAAAGTAAAAAGAATACGCAAAAAGTATATAAAAAATGGTTACAAACAATTCAAACGTGGAAAGAATATCACAATTGGAAATTGTGGAGCATTCTTCACAAAACTGTTTATATGAGCAATCAACAATTCGTATTTAAAATTTAAATGAGAAGGGGGGTACTGGTTTATTTCTTATAACCTCTTGCATACTACTGACTTGGATGAATGGTAGTATGCAAGGACAGATCGTTCCTAACAGGAACCTGCCGTCATTCTTTCACAATAGGTGGATGAAAAGGTCACAACGCTTACGGACAGGAAAAAGGTGAGATTCCTTTTCGGTAGTTGGCATTTGACTTGGTTCGCCAACAATTTATAGATTTTTATAAGAATTTTAAACCAGGATTAAGTTGAAAAGGAAATATGTAATGTTGTTGTTTGCTATGTTACTAGCATCTTGTAGTCAAGTTGAGCAAAAAAAAGAAACAAAAAAAGTAGAAGAGACGGTGAATGAAGTGAGAGAAACAATAGGGGTAACCGTTATACAAAAAAAAGGTAAAGAGAAAAAGTTACAGGAATCAGAAGCTAAGTTAGTAATAGATATTATAGATAAAGCGGAAAAACAAGACGTAACAGGTAGTTTTGGTGAGCCGGAATATGAACTGCAAATTAGTAGAGATGGAAAAAAAGAAATCTATTATGCATGGCTAAGAGGAGAAGATAGACGAGGATGGCTACAATATAAGAACGCTATGTACATGCTAAATAAACAAGATACGGAAAAGCTGTTAGCTATATTTCCAAATGTTTCAGAACAAAAAGAAGATGAGATGCAGGCAGGTACTTTAACGGAAGTAACAAAAAAAGATTTGCAGATAACCGCGTTTCATATTAAAGCAGGTGATCAAAAAGTGAATTATACGGTACGGTATACGATTTCACAATCACTATACAACAAGTTAGAGAAGGAACAAGAATATTATTTGCAAGTCATTTTCCCAGAAAAAGTTCAAAAATTAATTGGAGCAAAAGAGAGTGAAAAAATTTTAGGAGAAAAGGTAAAGGAAGGGTATAAACAGTATGAATTGCATGCTACTGTGCAGGTAAAAGATGCTTCAGAATCACAATTAAAGGCATTAGAAACATATTATGAAAATTACGATTTGAAAATATTAAATAGTAAAAAAGAGAAAATAGGTGTTTTTCAAAATATCATTCAAATTGTTAAAGAGTATGGTGAAAAAATGAATTTACAAAGATAAAGTGAAACTTTAATTACGGGATGAATGTAAAGTCTATACGGCCTTTCCTAGGAAATGATAATAGAGAGGGGGAGTCCCCTCTCTATTACTTTGCTTTTGCAGATGGCTCATTCATTGATTTTCGTGTAATAAGAAAAGAAATCATAAGAGCGGAGAGGATGATTAAAGCAATAAATACGTGATTTGGCAACAAATCTAATAATAATACGTAGCTAACGGTATAAAAAATAAGAGTTGAAGCTAAAAACGATAGAGCGCCTATTATGAGAGATTGTAAATTCATTTGTATACACCTCCTTTTATTTATATTTTTGGCTAAAAATGGATTAAATAAACATTATTTCTAACGATAGAAAAAAATATGTCATAATAGAGAAAGAACCAGCTTTAATGAATAAATATGATTCATTAATGAGAGATAAAGGAGAGGAATATGAAAAATAATAAAAAAGGATTATGGGGAATTATTGTTGCCATAGGTTTATTTTTACTTTCTAAGTTAAAGTGGGTATTTGCAATTTTTAAATTAGCAAAGTTTTCAACAGTATTTAGTATGTTTCTATCACTTGGTGCATACGCAGTTATATATGGTTGGAAATTTGGAGTAGCGCTCATTTATTTGTTGTTTATCCATGAAATGGGCCATTTATGGGCTGCGAAAAGAAAAGGTATACCAACATCACCAGCAATATTTATTCCATTTATGGGTGCTCTTATTGGGATGAAAGAGATGCCGAAAAATGCGAAAGATGAAGCTTACATCGCCTATATGGGGCCCCTTTTCGGATTGGTATCATTTTTACCTGCAATTCCACTTTATATAATAACGAAAGAGCCATTTTGGGCATTAATTATTTTGCTTGGAAGTATGATTAACTTTTTTAACTTGATCCCAGTTTCTCCATTAGATGGTGGACGAATTATCTCAGTTGTAAGTACAAAGATTTGGGGAGCAGGTCTTATTGTATTGCTCGGTTATTCCATTTACTTTAAAAGTATTTTGGGAGGATTTATTGTTATTATCGGCTGTATGGAATTATATAGAGTAATAAAGCGAGATGAGCCGATTAAGGAATTAGGATATAGAATTGATGGAATGAAAGAATATGTTGCAAGGCTTGAAGAGGAGTTAAAAGAAACGGGTGCAGTGCATCGGAATATATATATGATGCAACATGAAATAAATGTATTAAGACAAAAAGAAAGAGAGAAAGAATTAAAAACAGGAGAACTTCAAAAAATTGAAGTGTTAGAGTACCTTTTACCAAAGTTTGAGCCACTTGATTATGTTCCATATGAAGAGGAAAAAGAAACACATACAATTCATATAAGAGAAGCATTTGAAATGTCAGAAAGAAAATTACAGGAATGGAATACAGAAAAGAGTCAACAGGAAAACTATTATAAAGTGGATATGAAAACGAAATGGACGGTATTTGCTTGTTATATCGGATTAATGGCTATACTCGGTTACACAGCTTATGAAGGGTATATGGTTTTACAAGAACATTTGCCAACGAGGAATGTCTAGAAAAATATTGTCGAAATGATAGGAAGAATTTATACAGGAATTAGATTTCTACGAGAGAATGCTACAAGTATAGTACTACATTGTAATATCTCTAGTAGAGAAGGGGTTCTGTATATGAAAAAATTGTTAAGTATTTTTGGGATTATTATCGTGATGATCATTGCGAGTTATAGTCTTATGAAAGTTCTGTTACATTATGCGAATAAGCCTGCTGAGGTAAAGACGATAGCTCAAATAGAAGATGTACAAGAAGAGACAAAAGTACTGGATTTTATTCGTATGACACATGAAAGTTATAATAATTTCTTAAATTATGGTAAAGCAGAGAATTATACAGAAGGGGACTGGAACCAATTGAAACAATGGTTTCAACAACAAGAACCATCTTTAAAAAATATACATACGGAAATAAAGAATGGAAAATTAAAACGCGATGTAAATAGAAGTTATGAAATTGTAAAAAAAGGTGTGGAACTTCAAAATATTGAGTATGTAGTTTATGCACATCGTGTATACCATGACTTGGATATTATCGTAAATAAATATAGAGGTGAAACGAATATCTGGGGGTATACAGAGTTTGGATATGGGAAAGATATAAGGGTAATTGAACAAGCGATACAGTCCAAATAATAATAAGCTAGCTAGCATTCTAGTTGGCTTATTTTCTTTTGTAAGTGCAATGTTCATATATTTTTCACAAAAACACCGTGTGAATAGTGATTAAAATCACAATATGTACTATACAATTCAGTTAAACTAAAAACAGTTAAGGAAATAGAGGAGTGGGATACAATGTTAAGTGCAAAAACAATTGAAATCGTAAAGTCAACAGTACCATTATTACAAGAAAAAGGCGTTGAAATTACAACGAGATTTTATGAAATTTTATTTTCGGAACATCCGGAGTTATTGAATATTTTCAATCATACAAATCAGAAAAAGGGAAGACAACAACAAGCGCTAGCAAATGCTGTTTATGCAGCTGCAACGTACATTGATAATTTAGAAGCTATTATTCCAGTTGTAAAACAAATTGGTCATAAGCATAGAAGTTTAGGTATTAAAGCGGAGCATTACCCGATTGTAGGTACATGTTTACTACGCGCAATTAAAGAGGTTGCAGGTGCACCTGATGAAGTTTTAAATGCATGGGGAGAAGCTTATGGTGTCATTGCTGATGCATTCATTAGCATTGAAGCAGAGATGTATGAAGAAGCGGCACATAAAGAAGGTGGATGGAAAGATTTCCGTAACTTTGTAGTTGTTAAAAAAGTAAAGGAAAGCGATGTTATTACGTCATTTTATTTAAAACCTGAAGATGGCGGGAAAGTTTCTGCATTCATCCCAGGACAATATGTAACGATTCAAATAAATATCGAAGGTGAAACATATACACATAATCGTCAATATAGCTTATCAGATGCTCCTGGAAAAGAATATTATCGTATTAGTGTAAAGAAAGAAAAAGGTGTAGATACACCGGATGGTAAAGTATCTAACTACTTACATGATCATGTAAAAGAAGGCGATATGTTACCGGTAAGTGCACCAGCAGGAGATTTCGTATTAAATATGGATTCAACTTTACCAGTTGTACTAATTAGTGGTGGAGTAGGTATTACTCCGATGATGAGTATGCTAAATACGTTAATTGAACAAGACTCAAAACGTAATGTATGTTTTGTTCATGCGGCGATAAATAGTAATACACATGCAATGAAAGAACACGTTGAGGCAGTAGATAATGAATATGAACAAGTTAAAGCATACACTTGCTATTCTGCACCAACTGAAAAAGATTTGGAAATGAAGAATTTTGATAAAGAAGGCTTCATTGAAGCTGAATGGTTAAAAACTATTATCCCGACAACAGAAGCAGAATTTTATTTCTGTGGTCCCGTACCATTTATGAAACATATAAATGCTGCACTAACTGATTTAGGTGTGAAACAAGAGCATATTCATTATGAATTTTTCGGTCCAGCAGCAAGCTTACAATAAGGTGGATTTGAATAAGCGAAAAACGAGGTATTATTTTACCTCGTTTTTTATTTGTTCTCGTAATAGTCGATTTACCGTTTCACGGCGTATACCAATCAGTTGGCCGATTTCAGTTTGCGTTAAGATTTCATATATAGGAATGTCACCTAAATATAGTGTGAACCATTCTTGTAAACGATGAAGACGTTCTTTCGGAGAGACGGTTGTCAATTGATCGATACGCTGCTGCATCATTCTTAATTTTGATTGTAATTGCATAGCAATATTTGCGTATGATGCGGGATTTGCCTGAAGTTGATCGTACCATTCACTACTAATGATAGGTTCAACTTCTGTTTTCATTAAAGCGATTGCTGTACCGTGATACTCCTTCGGTGAAATTAAAGAATGGTGAGGTATCGTTTCACCTGGAACAATAATGTTGAATAAAAATGGTGTTCCATCTTCTTCGATCCTTACTACTTTTAATAAGCCTGTTTTTATAAAATATAAAGGACCGTCCTCGCCTTGACGGAATAGTACATCTCCTTTGTGTAGAATCAATGTTAGCCCCCCATTTAAACATTTCTATTTCTTTTATTGTAGCGTATATGTATAAAGACAATATGCTATTTAGACAGCAATTTCATTGACGAAATGTATGCTATTACAGTAGTATACTATTTAGTGTGTAATAGTACTAGCAATGAATACGCTGTAGGGGGTTTAGTATATTGTTAGATGCGATAAAAATGACGGATATGAGAATTCCGGCGAATGCTACCATTCATGTAGAAGAGATGAAAGGTGGAGTCGTATTATCCGTTGAAGTAGATGGCCAAATTATTTATACGATGGCTTATGATGAAGAAACCGATAGTTATGCCGAATTATATGATCGAAACGATAAGAGGGCGTGCCAAGTACATGAGGATTTTATGGGATGGTCACTTCTTCATTAAAAAAGATGTCAATATGACATCTTTTTTTATTAAACCGATAGAATATACAAAGAAATGAAATATAAGGATAAAATTTGTAATAAATGATTTTGCATTGTTAGCACTTTGTAACTGCAAGTAAACTATTTTTTCGCTATCATAAAGATAACAGTCGCAGTTATAGGAGTGGTCAACTTGAAGAAAGTACATATTTCAAATTATATGCTATTATGTGTTTGTTTAATTTTATTTGTTCTCTTAGGAGGATTTTTATATTCATGTGTATAAAAAAAAACGTATTCTAAAAAGAACACGTTATAAAAAAGAAGTAATAATTAATCTAGTCCCGAGAATAATTAATGTGATACGTAATAAATTAATTACGGCTTTACCACTTAATTTTGTATTGATATAAGCCCCGATTTTTCCGCCAATCCATGCACCAGGAATAAGAATTAACGCATAAATCCAGCTGACATTTCCAAGGGAGATGTGCGTTGCAGAACTTACAATGGCTGATAGAAATACGATAAACATCGAAGTTGCTACAGCGATATGTGCTGGGAATGCAAAAAGCAGCATCATTGCTGGAACAAGTAAGGCACCGCCACCAATTCCAAATAACCCAGATATAAAACCAACTATAAAGGCGATAAAGATAGCGAGAAGCGGTGGAAATTGATAGTGTACAGTGTTTCCTTCGTTATCGGTAAAAGAACGTTTAATTACCGTCATATTTGATAAAGAAAGAGGGTTTAATTTGTCTCGTAACATAAGAAGAATGGAGACAAAAATAAGGAAAATCCCAAAATATAAAGAAAATGTATCTTGGTTTAAAAATTTGTTTGCCCACGAGCCGATGATACCACCAGGGCCACTCCCGATAAATAAAATAAGTCCACTTTTGTAATCTACTCGTTTATGCTTCATATAAGTAAGGGTGGAAGATAGTCCTGTGAAAACGACTGTTACCATTGAAGTTCCTACTGCAAGTTGTGGTGATAGACTGTGTAATCCGATTAATAACGGAACAATAATAATTCCGCCACCAAGCCCGACTAGACTCCCGACTGTCCCGGCGATTAGCCCGATGAAAAGTAACATGATGTATTCCAAAATTGCCAACTCCTCTATATAACTTATCCACCAATTATTATACACGCTTTTTCATAAGAAAAAGGTTTGTTCACAAAAAAGTCGTCTTCCTAGAAAAATAAGGAAGACGACTTTTGATTAAAAGATTAAGTGTAATAAAGAGTAGAATAAAGCAGCTAAAGAAGCTGAAATAGGAAGTGTGATAACCCAAGTAATTAACATGCGTTTTGCAGTTCCCCATTTTACACCTTTTACACGATGAGAAGCACCAACCCCTAAAATAGAAGAAGAGATAACGTGCGTCGTACTAACTGGTAAGTGAATGAATGTTGCACCGAAAATAACAAGTGATGATGATAAATCGGCAGCTACACCATTTACAGGACGAATTTTCATAATTTGTCCACCGACAGTTTTAATAATTTTCCATCCACCGACAGAAGTACCAAGACCCATTGCAATCGCACAAGATAATTGTACCCAGAACGGGATGTCGCTAGAAGTATGATAGCTATTAGCCATAAGAGCCATCGTAATGATTCCCATTGCTTTCTGCGCATCATTTGTACCATGTGTATAAGCTTGTAATGCAGCAGTGAAAATCTGGAATATACGGAAGTTTTTGTTCGTCTTCGTTAAATTAAAGTTTTTAAAGACTACTTTAAATATACTGTATACGATATAACCAATAACAAAAGCGATAATTGGCGAAATGATTAAAGCTTCAAGAATTTTTATGAATCCTTTAAGATTTAATGAGCTAATACCGGCCGCAGCGATAGCTGCACCTGCGATTGAGCCAATGATTGCATGCGAAGAACTACTTGGAATACCGTAGTACCAAGTGATCAAATTCCATGCTATTGCCGCAAGTAAAGCAGCTAAAATTACAAGAGAACCATTTTGCAAGGCAAATGGATCAACGATATCTTTTGTAATCGTTTTTGCTACACCTGTAAATGTCATCGCACCTAAAAAATTCATAATAGCTGCCATAATAATTGCATGTCTAGGCTTTAGAGCTTTCGTTGAAACAGCCGTTGCAATAGCATTTGCTGTATCGTGAAATCCATTAATAAAGTCAAAAGCTAAAGCGCAAATGACTACTAAAACGGTCAGTAACAAGAGTGTATCCATGATCAAACTCCTTACGCGTTCTTCATAATAATTGTTTCTAATACGTTTGCAACGCTTTGGCAGCTATCCGCTACTTCTTCAAGCTCTTCGTAAATCTCTTTGTATTGAATAATTTTAATCGGATCTTTCTCACGAGAGAATAAGTGCTTAATCGCATGACGGCGAATATCATCACATTGTGATTCGTAATCCTTAATCTTAATCGCGTTCGTACGAATGTCGACTAACTTCTTTTTAGACAGTAGTTCAACAGAATTTGCAATCTCAATCGCACATTGATTAATTGCTTCAACGAATTTAATCATGTATTCATCAGCTTCTGTAATAGAATACATTTCGAATAGACCAGCACTATGATCTAATCCGTCTAATACATCATCCATACTCATTGCAAGTTGTAGGATGTCCTCACGTTCAATTGGAGTAATAAACGCTTTGTTTAGCTCCATAATGATTTCGTGAATAAATGAGTCACCTTTTGACTCATACTCTTTCATGCGCATAGAAAACTCTTTTAAATCGCTAGCATTTTTAATTTTATACTCCACGAAAAACTGCGCGCCTTCTTTTAAATTTTCTGAAACATTCATTAACATTTCAGAAAATTTATCTTTTTTTGATTTAAATACCATTATTAGTTACCCCCACAAAAGTAATATATGTAAAATATATTGGCTAGTCAATTCTAACAAAAAACTGTCGTTTTTTAAAACATTTTATCGAAAAGTTTACAAAAACTTAACATAACTCTCATTGTTGTATTAATAATATTAATAATCAATATTGAATATCTTACTTGTAGAATGTCCTTTTCTTGCAAAAAGTATGAATGTGAAAGAAAAGCTTTACACTACAGGAAAGACTACGTTATTATAATAAATTTAAAAGGAGGTATATTCTTCCTTTTGAAAAGAAGAGTGTAAACAAACGAAGGAAGTGAACGAATGAAATTGAAGAACACTCACTTAAAAAAAATGCAGGAGTGGTTCAATAAGAGGAAGAAACTTCGTAATTCATTAATTGTATTAGGAAGTTTACTTGCTACTCTATTTATTGCTATAAATATAATAATTTCCATTCAAGACATATCTGAATTAAAACAAGCTGTTCCGCAACCGACTTTAATTTATGATGCAAATAATGAAGTTGCGACTAAATTAGCTTCCTCTAAAACAGAAGGTGTTAAAAGGAAAGATATTCCTGACATTATGGTTCAGGCAATTGTTGCAGTAGAAGATAAGGAATTTTTTAACCATCACGGTATTTACTATAGTGGAATTATAAGTGCAGTTTTTAAAAATATTACAGCAGGAGAAGTTGTAGCAGGGGGCAGTACAATTACACAACAACTTGCGAAAAACGTATTTCTGACACAAGACCGCACATACTCTCGAAAAATAAAGGAATATTTTTTAACAAAAAAAATAGAGCGTACGTATACGAAAGATGAAATTATTGAAATGTATATGAATCAAATTTATTTTGGTGAAGGAGCTTGGGGGATAAAAAGGGCAGCTAAATCTTATTTTGATAAAGATGTAAAAGATTTAACAGCTTCAGAAGCTGCAACGATTGCTGGATTGATTAAAGCACCGTCTGCCTATTCGCCTTATAAAAACTTTAACAAGTCAATTGAAAGACGTAACGTCGTCTTAAGCTTAATGAAAGAGCAAGGATACATTTCTGACGAACAGTATAATAAAGAAAAAGAGAGCGGTCTTGTGTTAAAACGTGGTGTGGATGATAAATACAAGGGGAAATACTCTCAATATGTAGATTATATTGTTAGAGAAGCGATGGACAAGTACGAATTAACACAAAATGAAATTTTAGCGGGTGGTTATCGTATTTATACAGAGCTTGATCCGAAAAAACAACAGGCTGTGGAAGATGTTGTGAATAATGATAGTTATTTCAAAGATAGTGGCTCAGATCAGCTTATGCAAACGGGTGTAGTTCTTATGAATCCAAAAACAGGTGGTGTACCAGCTTTAGTTGGAGGCAGAGGGCCGTATCAGTTTTTACAGTTTAACCATGCAACCCAATTGAAAAGACAACCGGGCTCAACGCTAAAGCCTTTGGCTGTATATGTACCAGCGTTAGAGCAAGGGTATGAAGTATACGATATATTAAAAGATGAACCATTTAATATTAAAGAATATAAACCACAAAATAGCGATCATACTTTTCACGGTGATGTGACGATGTATGAAGCTGTGGCAAAGTCGTACAATGTTTCCGCTGTTTGGTTATTAGAGCAAATTGGATTGGATAAAGGTTTGAAATCTTTAGAGCGTTTTGGTATTCCATTAGTGCCAGAAGATCGTACATATCCGATTGCTTTGGGCGGGATGCATGTTGGGACCTCGCCATTTGTAATGGCCCAAGCGTATAGTACATTTGCAAATGACGGTGTTCAAGTGGAAGCTCATGCGATTAGGGAGATACAAAATGCTGAAGGTGAAACGATTGGAAAGTGGTATAAGAAAGAGACCCGGGTGACGAGCGAGAAAATTGCTCAAAAGATGACATATTTATTAAAAGGTGTTGTCGAAAAGGGCACGGGCGAAAAGGCGAAAGTTAATAATGTTGATACGGCAGGTAAGACAGGAACGACTCAAATTGTAAATGGACCAAGCACCGGTGCAAAGGATTCATGGTTTGTTGGATACACACCAGATTTAGTAGGTGCGATTTGGGTAGGGTATGATAAAACAGATAGTGATCATTATGTTCCGGGGGGAAGTCAAATTACGACGACAATGTTCCGGGATATTATGAAAAAAGCGAATACCAATCCAGCTCAAAAAGCATTCCAGTTATCACTCATATCTGAGGCTGATTATAAAAAACAATTGACTACAATAGAAGAGGAAAAACGAAGAAAAGAAGAAGAGAAGAGAAGGAAAGAAGAGGAACAACAAAGAAAAAAAGAGCAACAAGAGTGGATTGATAAAGTGAAAGAATGGATCCCTTCATTTTGGTAAAAGAAAGAGGCGAATAACGAAATTCGCCTCTTTTTCGTATGAAAAACAAAATGAAATTTTAAACGGTTGAAATTCTCCTTTCTCCTTACTAGTTACTATTCGTTAAGTATAATGTTCGTACTGCCAAAGGATTCGGAATCGTATGTGACGGTTATTTTTCCTTTACTAATAGGTTCGTAAGGTAATTCTTCTTCGTAATTACCATTATTTTCATTGTGGATAGAAAGTGTAATTTCATCGATTTTTTTATTTGTATATTGATCTTTAATCGTTTCAGCAATTTGAAGTAATGCTTCGGAACTAGAAGCTTTCGTAATAAGCATTCCTGTTATAACTTTTTTTTCATTATGTGTTGCATTGGAATAAGGGATGTTGCTTTGTTTTGTATACAAAAGTTTGTATGGAACGGTTTTTCTCTCTGCTTTTGATATAGTGGAATATTTTAGAGTTAAAAAAAATCCTACACATAAAATAATGCATACCATAAGAGCGAACCAAATGCGTATTAGTGACATAACTCTCATTTTCATCCCTCTTTCATATCTTTGACTTCACTATTTATCATACAAAATGAGGATTAAGGTAGAGTAAATTTGAGGTAAAGAAACGTAAAGAAGGAGCACTTATCCTCCCAAATAAGTGCTCCTTTCTATATAAAGAGAGATTTAATGCACGGTAAAACGATACATATTATTATAAATATGCTTATTTAGTGAAAATTAGTAAATTCGGAATACTGATAGTGTTGCAGTTGTATCGCCTGTGTTAGGAATAGAAATAGTGTTTGCTGTAGGCTGTACAGCAATCGTTGTACCAGCTTGTAAAGTAACGATTGTAGAGAACGAAACAGCACTACCAATAACGTTAGTTGAGAAATTACGAGTAGGTGGTTGGCCATTGAATGAAATACCGAATCCAAATGGTGAAGATCCTGGGAAAGTTGTAGATGCTGAGAAACTAATATCATATACGCCTGTTTCTAAAATTGTTAAAGTATCTGAAGTATCGTTGAAAGTGATATTATTTAATTCAAAAACTTGATTGAATTGGATGTTTGTTCCAGGTGATATAGTTTGTGGATTTGAGTTTCCGATTGCCGCGATAGTTACAGGAATTGGAGTACCCGCTGGTCCTGTTGCGCCAGTAGCACCTGTTGCGCCAGCCGGTCCTTGAGCACCAGTAGCACCTTGAGCGCCAGCCGGTCCTTGAGCACCAGTAG
>NZ_MACF01000091.1 GCF_001884045.1 Bacillus mobilis
AAAATTACCAGGTAATCGTCGATACAAGCTTTATATTTTAATGTTTAATAATGGTTATATATATTTAAGAAATTCATGTCTTTTTTCTTTGACTTGAACCACCAATACTTTACTAACACTACTTTTACACTAAATACATATATCAGCAATTTTTCATATCCATTTCATTTTAACACAACAAATCTTATTTTTGTTATATATAAATTTAAGTATAACAAAAACCTAAAATTCACTCTGAAAAACTAACGTATTTTCATAATAATGATCCAAACGTGAGTATAGCATTTTATTCTATTTTACATCTACTATATTAGCGAATTGCAATTTCATCTTGTTATAAAAAGCATCTGTACATACAACAGCGCTATTTGACGGGTCAATATCAACAACGGTCATATAACTAGAGAGCAAATAACCATCCTCATAATATGTAATCATTATTTCCTCTTCTGATACTAATGAACATAAGAGCATGTTCTCAATTCGTTCTTGTTCATCCTGAGTTAATGTAGGTCGTTCTACCTTCGTCTTTTCTTTAATAATTTCACGGATACCAGCGAATTGCTCTGGCATCGCTGCGAATGGAGTCCATTTGACCATTTTTCTTCCTTTTGGCATATTAGCATTGTTCACGATTTGTGGCCCCCTATTAGTGTGTTTCTGTATCTAGCTGTGGCGCTATGCGTGTAGGAAATCCCCCGCAAAATACTGTTCTTCCCAAACCTTGTGCGTATTTCATCCATTACTTTTGTTAGTTTTACTTCTTTTTCTCGTTGCGTGACATTATCGAAAAGAGAAATTTGTTCCTCCCCTTCTTGAATTAGATTCGTTAAAGAGATGCTTATGCTGCGGATAGGTTCTCCAGTATATTGTTCATGTAAAAAGTATGTACAAATCTTATAAATATCCATTGTTAAGTTAGTCGGACGACTTAAAGTATGTGTTTTTCTAATACCACCGTTATAACTCTTGCTATAACCAACAGAAAAATGAACGGTTTGAGCAAGTTTGTTTTGTCTTCTAAGGCGATAACAGACTTCTTCAATGTGTTCCAGTAGGACAATCGGAAACTCTTCTATTGTATAGTCACGCATTAGAATTTGGCTTTTTCCAATTGAAGTTGTAGCAGGGACATATTTCTCTGAAATACGGCTGAAGTCAATGCCGTTACTATGTAAGTGCAATTCCTCACCAATCTTGCCAAAACTCTGCTTTAAATATTTAAGTGGATAATTTGCTAAATCTCCAATTGAGTATATCCCTTTTCGATTCAACTTTTCTTCTGTTTTGTACGAAATACCCCAAAACTTATTAAGTGGCCGTATGCTCCATAATTTAGTTGGGACATCTTCATACTTCCAATGAGCGATTCCTTCTTTGTTCTTCTTTGCTTCAATATCTAAAGCAACCTTGCTCATTAAAGGGTTCGGAGCTATTCCGATGGTACATTCAATGCGTGTATGTTCATATATTTCACGTTTGAATTTCATAGCAAATTCATAGGGATCGTTAGCGAATAAATGAATGCTGTCAGTAACGTCCATCAGAAATTCATCTATGCTATATTGGTGAAAATCCTCATAAGGAACGTATTGCAAAGCTAACTTTGTTATGTAGTTGGAGCATTTAATATAAGTCCCCATAATTGGATTTACAACTAGAATATCTTTGCGACGAGGAATCTCGTAGAGCCTTGCCATCTTCTTTACACCCAACGCTTTTAATGGGGGTGTTGCAGCTAGAACGATTGAACCATTTCTATTCACATCACCTACTACAGCCAATTTGGTATGCATAGGATTTAATCCCATTTTGATGCAGCTTACTGAAGCGTAAAAACTTCGTAAATCAACACATAAGATGATTCTATTTGGTAGGATTGAATAGTCATACACCCTGATTCCCCCTTAAATATAATAAGAACGTAGGTTCGTTTTTTTATTATACACGAACCTACGTTCTTTTATAAAGGGTATTTGAAATAAATTAGAAAAGTTTATTTCAAAACAAGAAATTGCACAACTGATTAATGGATACAACAGGTTTTTAAATAAGCTGTTGTATCGTATGCAACAAAAATAGAAAAAACTCGATCTAAGTTTTTATTAAATAGAATTTTTTATAAAGTTACACGCCATCTTATTTTACATGCCTGAAAAAACACTTGGAAAAGTTCTTCATTATATAAAGGTAAATCCGATAAATTTACTTTATATCCGTTAAATAATGATTGTCCAGCTTTAACAAGTGGTAGTGTTGTTCCAGTAAGCGCGCCAGGATTTACTCCTTTTATATCCTCTTCAGGAGAAATCAATGCACCTAATGGGGAGTATTCTGTCTTAAATAAATTCCAATCAAAACAATTGTGAATTTCAGGATGTGCAGTTATGTAGAAAGCTGCCTCGTATTCAGGATCATCACCAGGTTCAATTTTTTTAGCATCTAATAATTTAATGTAATTCCGTTCGTGTTCTTCGCTTGAAAAATACATTTCTCCATCTCCTTTATAAATAGAAGTAAAACGATATGATTATATTTTTTGTTTTCGCCATGTTATAGCATATCCCTTGTAAAAACTTTGTAAAATTATATGTAAAAAACTGGAATGTTAGTTGTAAATAACATAAAATAAGAAGTAGAGTTACTTATAAATAACAGAAATAGGAGATGAGAGAATGTTATTTACTTTAGATGAAATTATGACACCAAGAGAAGCGTGTGATCGTTTGGGAGTTTCACTTGACAGCTTACATATGAAATTAAATAGATTGAAAAATAGTGATATGTTAAATAGATTAATTAAAGACGGGAAAGCGAAATATTATAAACCCGAAGGGAAGCAAAGGGGAGAATGGATATTTACTGTCGAAGCAATGGAGGAATTGTATCCTGGGAAAATGGTGTCCAATCTTTAACTTGAAAGATATTATAACTGAAAAGGAGAATTTCGCATGAAGAGACATACTTTTAAGGTACGAGAAAACACATATGATGTGTATATGGAAGAGGTGAGCCGTAGCGAATGTTTGATTGCTATACCTAAGTTGAATTGGTCTTATCTGCTTCTATATGATATAAGTCGATTTTAACAGTATGAAACGTAATGTGAAAAAATGATTCAATCGCTAATAAGATATAGAAGAGAAGATTTAGAAAATACAGCTGTGTTTTCACTACCGTTAGTGGTAGATAAAAAAGAGATACTATTAAGAGTTGAAAAAAATTTAAAGTACCGCATATAATTCACTAGATTCTTATTATAGGAGAGCTGCTTATATAATAAAGGAGGTACATGGTACATAATGAAAAATAAGAATAAAAGAAATCGGGAAAGAAAAGGACTCTTTGAATGAATCATGAGTCCTTTTTATCATTTAGAAGTGAAATTTGATTTGAAATGTATTCATTCATTATTGATTGGTGATAGTTAATCCAAGTTTCAATAGTCATATCGGCATCTCTAGCAAACTTTTTCGCATATTTATGTACAGTTTTATTTGTTTCTTTAAATCCATATAGGTTAATACCACCGGTGATTTCACCGATAAAATTAAATTCTTTGTGTTCACCAGGATAATAATTAAAGGCAATTTGATGGATTGTAGTGTCAACTACGTACCCTTCATAGAGAATATAAGAATGAAGTCCGAATGCACCGTTTTGATACATATTTTTAAGTATATGTTGATCGTGGAATTCATGGTGATAATAGCCTTGCATAAAGGATAATTTATTTCTGGATATTTCATTTGATTCTAATAATAAACAGTAAAGTAAAACACTTGCATAAATGCATAAACCACCGTTTTCATTGTGTTTTAAAACTTCTTTCCAGGCTGTATCCTCTTTTTTTAGAAAAGAGGATACTAGGTTATGATCCTCATATAAAGCAGCGTGAGTCAATTTTGTTAGATATAGAATCGGTTTTATAGTCTGTGCTGTGAAAAGATTCCCCGGTGCTCGTTGACTTTGATAGTGAGTGGGTTTTTGTTTTTTGTAATCATAACTTGTAAGCCATCCTTTTTTAAATACGGAAGAAATGTTTTTAACAGCTGTATTATGCGGATCTTGAGACTTGCTTATTTTCAAGGATATATCCATAAGAATCCTCCATTTGAGTTTGTAATTTCACATATCTTAGTTTTAGAGATTAATATTTACATTATATGACGGGTGCAAAATTGTTACCAGAAGTTACTTTGTTGGGAGGTAATCTCCAATCAAAAAAACCATAGAGAAATATATATTTATTTTAAAGGTAACATAGGAATATAATCTATGCATCAGACAAAAAGAAATCCTGTTGGGAATTTTAAGGATGAGTGCCGTGGAGAAAATAACACAATACATCTTCATTTAGTTTTACTAGTTCTTTCCTACTGTATTCCTCTATGTTAGTAGATGATAAGGGGATAAAAATGGTAAACTTAAATAAGTAATTGTATATTTTGAGGGCGGTCGAGTTGCTAGCCTTTCCCTTATTCAAAGAGAAAGGCTGAATTTAGTAGGTAAATTAGAGGGAACTAAATATTTTATTAAATAAAAAGAGGCGAGAAAGGATGGGGAATTAAGATGAATAAAGTTGGTTTGTTGTTAAAAGTAATCGTTACAATAGGTTTTTGGCTATATTTCTTTCCTGTAATACTTAACCCTAATAATGTTCCTTTTAGATTTCTTTTGAATACTTTCCCAGATGATATTGGAGGAACGGTTTTTAATTTCATGATTTTTTCTATTGGATATGTAGTTTATTTTTCCTTCGTAGTATTCATGGCACATAAGATAATTTGGTCTGAAACACCTAAATTAAAGAAAATACCAACAAGTAACAATGAATAAGAAATACATTCAGGTATTTAAATATACTAGTTAATGTGTAGTTTTTAAATATAACTTGGGTATTCGTATTTGTTGAGAATAATTCTGTCTATTTTACCAACATAATTTCACATACCACGTTTAAATTATTAATTAGTGATTGACACAACAATCTTTAGAGTGCTACGTTTTTAATATTAAAGTGATAAGTGGTTTATTAATTAGATGCAACATATATGAGAATAGATGCTGAAATAAGTTTAGAGAATGGAAAACTCTCTTCTGATATTCTGTAAAATTCCATATACGGATAATTTAATTATATAAACCATACATGTAGAGAGGAAGAAAGTAAGATGTTTAAAAAGGTTACATCGGTTGTTGCTTCTGTTTTATGTACTAGTTTTCTATTAACTGCTTGTAGTGGAGAGAAAGAGACTAAAAATACAGCAAAGGCAACTGACAAGAATGAAACAAAACAATCCATTAATTTACCGTATATAGCGGAGATCCCAACAATGGATGTAACAAAGGCAACTGATAGTGAATCAATGAATGTAATGCGTAATGTTTTTGAAGGTCTGTACACACTAGGAGAAGATAATAAATTGATTCCTGGAGTGGCACAATCTTATGACGTAAGTGAGGATAAAAAAACGTACACGTTTCATTTGAGAGAATCGAAATGGTCAAACGGAACGCCTGTAACAGCTGCTGACTTCGCGTTTTCTTGGAAACGTGCTGTGAATCCTGATACAGCAGCAGAATATGCATTTCTATTCTTTGATATAAAGAATGCAAAGAGAATTAATAGTAAAGAGCTACCTGTAGATCAGTTAGGGGTAAAAGCAATAGATGATAAAACATTAGAGGTGCAATTAGAGAAGCCTGTCCCTTATTTTATCGAATTGACAACGTTCGCAACGTTTTTACCCATTAACGAAAAGTATTTTGAATCACAAGCAAAGCAGTATGGCTTAGAAGCAAGCAAATTGGTTTATAACGGAGCGTTTACATTGGATAATTGGAAGCATGAACAAGGTTTTCAGTTGAAAAAGAATCCTAACTATTGGGATTCTAAAACAGTGAAATTAGATGAGATTAACTTTGATATTGTGAAAGATAAATCAACAGAAATAAATCTATATGAATCAGGTCAGCTTGACCGTGTAGGACTAACAGGTGAGTTTGTAGATAAATATAGAAAGAATCCCGACTTCAAGGAACGTTCTGAAGTTACAGTGCAATTCCTACGTATGAATCAAAAGAATGAAGTATTAAAAAATAAAAATGTTCGTTTGGCAATCAGTCAAGCAATGAATAAGAAAGCCTTTGTAGATACAGTTTTGAATAATGGTTCTCTTCCTGCAGACGGTTTTATACCAGTCGATTTTGCTACAAGTTCGGACGGAAAAGACTTCCGAAAGGAAAATGGAAAATTAGTAAAAGATGATGTGAAAGCAGCGAAGGAAAACTGGAAGAAAGCAAAGCAAGAACTTGGGAAAGAACAGGTAACATTAGAATTGCTTACAAGTGATAATGTGTTTGCTAAAAAGAATGCGGAGTACTTAAAAGGTGAATTAGAAAAGAATTTAGAGGGATTAACGGTCAATGTGAAGCCGCAGCCGCGCAAACAACAAATTCAATTGCTACTAAATAGTAATTATGATTTAGGTGTTGATGTATGGGCTCCCGATATTCCTGATCCAATCACATTTTTAGATATATTCGCGACAGATAGTAGCTATAACTTTGATAAGTATTCAAATCAGGCATATGATGAACTAATTCATCAAGTGAAAACAGATTTAGCTGGTAATGAAACTGCTCGTTGGGAGGCAATGAAACAAGCAGAAAAAATATTATTAGAAGATGGAGCGGTCGCACCATTTTATCAATCAGGCAGATCATACTTACAGCGTTCTTCTATTAACGGAATTATAACAAACGACTTTGGTGGAGAATTTAACTATAAGTTTGCTGAAATTAAAAAATAAGTAAAAAAAGGAGTCGAACATCTTCGACTCCTTTTAGTTTGCCATTTGATACACTTATGCATAATTGCATATGCAGTTATACTATTATAACAACTACAAATAACACATTTTTTGATATGCTTATGGTAAAATACCATATACTAACATTAGGTTGGAATAATATAATAAGAGATATTGCAGCATTCTTTTTTAGATTTAGAAGGGGAAATAATATGAACGAAATGCTTAAGAAAGAAGATAAAACTTTGGAACAAACATTGAAGAAATTCTTGGATAGAATTATTGATGAAATTGATTTCCAAAGAAAAAATCAAGAAGATATTGCAAAAATAGTTGGTATTTCTCCTGGAACTCTTTCTAAAAATTTAACTGGAAAAAACCAATTTGGATTTTGGAATTTAATCAAGTTACTGAATATATTATATCCGAGTGATTTTCATAAACAGAGAAAGATGTTACACACTTTCTGTTCTGTCACAACAAGTAAGAAAAACTTGAGGATTGCCATGGAATATGCGAATGCAAAAGGTGACTTATCACTTCTCAAGTTATTAGTAGATCGAGAGAGAAAATCTTCACTCGCAATGAATAGAGAGTGGGCTTATGTATATGAAATGGTATTACTTAGAAGTAACGGGACGATTAAAAAGCAGGAATTGTTATCCAGGCTTGAAGACCATAAGGGGAGTAAGATAATTAAGACAATCGAGATGAAGGTCTTATGTGGTATATTAACTTACTACACTATGTATGATTTAGAAAAATACAATTCTCTGTTCGAGTATGCCGAGATGTTGCTTCCAGATATTAATGCAATTACCGATAGTTTTATTAAGTCATCTTATTTAGGTAGGATTAAAGAAGGATTAGCTTATGCCTATTTAGTACAAGATAACCTTAAAATGTCTAGGAAATTATGTAAGGAAATTTTAGCGATAGATGATCCTAAAAATTGTTTCCACCTTTTAAGAGCATCAGCACTTGCTTATATAGCAGAATCATATACCTTTGATTGTTATGATAGTGCATCTTGGTATATGAAGAAGGCACTAAAGCAGTTAGGACCATGTAATTTTGAAAGGGAAAAACAAAGAAAGCAATCAATTCTTAACACCTATGCTTTTATTAAGTTAGTGAATAAGCAAGAATTGGAGAATATTGATATATATCATTCTGCAGAAAAATCTTTTTTAGAAATTATTAGAGGGAATCACAAGAAAGCAGTTGAAATCCTGAATGATATAGAAAAGAAAAATGGTATGCTCACACCGATGCAATATTGCTATTTAGGGATAGCAAAGAATGATATTTCTTTAATTGAAAAGTCAATTATGCTACTAGAGTGCGCTGGGAATCGCTTCTATTGTAGATTCCCTAAAAAAATAGTGGTAGAATTTAATGGAAATGGTATAATGTACGAAGGTGGTGCTATATGAAGAAAATATTATTTATATTAACAAGTATCGTTTTAGCGGCAGGAATTGTTTACACCGCTGCTGGTAGTAAAGAGCAACCAAACAAATTAGTGAAAAAAGATTCAGAACAATTATTAGCTAGAATGGCTGATCCTGGAAGTGGAATGGGTTGAGCCTTAAATAATTCGAATGCGATTGTCTCAGTAGAGGCAATCGCATTTGTTGTTTTTAGGGATATTTCCTAAATATCGATTTTGAAATTCGTGAAATGTATGTGAAGAATTCACAAACTGAAAACGAGAACCGAATTGAATTGAAATTTTAACTCCTAAAATCGACACATCGAATCGAGAATCTTCCTATTATATATACTTACTAAAATAATGAATTTCCAATATCTATTGTGGCCAAGTTTTGACGTCTTGTACGTTCTCTTAAATAACGTTCCGTCGTCATAATAGACTCATGTCCTAAATAGTCCCTGATTTTTTTTAATTCAATACCCTTTTCCATTAAGTAATTAGCCATGAAGTGCCTACAAGTGTGAGGAGTAATTCTATCCTGTCGATAGCGCAGAAAAGTTAAATTTGTTTCTTCAATTTTTTTTGCCACAAGAGAAGATAGATAGTCTGCTCTATAATTTGATCCATCAGCTTTAGGGAGAAAAGCGGAGGTATTCGATGCATCTAGTTTTGTTGTTTGTTTACGTAAACTTCGAACATGGCATAAAGCATCCAATGTATCTTCAAAGATACGAACTTCCCTACTTTTATTCCCTTTACCAACTACACGAAGTAGATAGGCATTTAAAGATGAATGAAAGACCAAATCTGCCCATTTAGCAGTTGCGATTTCTTCGATTCGTAGTCCTGTTGTAGTTAACAGGAAAAATGCAGTGTAAACAAAATAGTTGGATTTTTTCAGTTCATCTAATATCTGGGTAACTTCTTCTGGATAAAGGTCACGATTGACTAGCTCTTCTTTTTTTACGGATACTTTTTTAAGGCGACTACTAAAGTTGTCTGAGAGTCCGTTATTATCATACACATATTTTAAAAACTGCTGAACTACTGTTTTCTTTTTACGTAATGTAGTGGCAGCATATTTCTTACTTAATTCATAGAAGTAGATTTCCACGTCATTATGGGATAACTCCTGGATGGTTCCGATTGCTTCTTTTATGTAGCGAAGAAAATGAGAAAGATCGTGCAGATACTGTTGTTTTGTTCGCTCACTTCTTTTTTTCGTTAAAGAAGGCTCATCGTGTAAAAATAAATAAACTAATGATTCTTCACTTAATTGGGAGTAGTCAATATTACGGATACCCAAACCCATAATTTTTTCAAAATGACTGCTATCAAAAAAATCTGATTTTGATTTTACAATTTGGTTATTATGTTCGTAATTTATAATATTCAAATTTAAACACAACCTTTTATAGAATTAAATATTAAACAAATATTTTTATATAAAATTTTATAATTCTAATTATACCACAATAAATACATAATTTATTGTGGTATAAAATGAAATGTTTAAATATATATTTTTGGCTTATTATTTAACGTTTCTATTTAGGTAATGTATAATGGAAATGTTTAATTGATTTTTTTGTACATTTCAATCCAAATGCGGTAGGAGGAGATTTTTTTGACTAGTCTTCGTCTGAAAATTTTACAAGAAATCCATAACTTAGAAGATACCCATTGTTCAATTTGCCCTCTGAACAACCTATCAGTGAATTGTACAGATGAGCAAGAACAGGCAAAACAGAGAAACTACAAACATTGTAAAGGTTGTCCCATTTTCGATTCCATCCGAGAGAAAGGAGAGCAATTGAATTCTTTATCGAAAAAGAGTACATTTAATAAGGTACGGGAACGTTATATGGAAAATCCTTTTAAGTATCTTCAGTATAAAGAGTACTCAATCACAGATGTAGTAAAAGAAACCGGTTTAACAAAGTATCAACTAAGAAAATTTAAACAACAGCTAGAATGAAAGTTTCGGATGAGGTGAGAAATGGACTATTTATCTTTAGAAGAGGTATGCGATAGGGTAGGTTTAACAAAAAATCAATTAGGCTATTTAATTAAGTATAAACACATCGAACCTATCAATATGGCCACTTGGAAAGCAGATGGCGGATATCGCTTTGAGCAAGGAGATGTAGAAAAGTTAGAGGAATTATACAAAGACTCTTTAACATTAAAAGAAGCAGCTGAATTTCTAAGTAAGTCTAAGACTTACGTTCATAATGCAGCTAAAGATGGGATATTGCCCTTTAAAGAGATTGCTAAAGGGAAATCAACTGAACGATTGTACTTAAAAAAGGATTTGGAAATTTTCAAAGAAAGAATTGAAAACAGATCAAAAGAAGAATCGAAAGAGAAAAAGCAGCATTTAAGTCTCTATCTTGATGAAAAGGTAGTAGAAGCAATAAAGAAAAAGGCTGCAAAGAAAGGGTATAATGGCTACAAGAAGTTTGCTGAAGACATTTTATCTGCAGAAGTAAAAGAAGACATAGAAGAATAGAAATCCCAGAGAGAATAGATCCCTGAAAAATGAAAAAACATTAAAAGGGTTCTATTTTCATTTTTAAGAAACTTTCTCTCTTCCGAGTGCAATTACATTACCCTAAACACAAAAAACGATTACAGACGATTTTGAGAGGTCACTTTTCGGGTGCATTCCTAAAAAAATCACTGTAATTTCAAGAAAAGGGTTAATATATATAAGTTAGAAAATAAAGGAAAATAAAGTGGATAATTACAAGGGCGTTTTATTTGAAATTATATTCTCAAAAAATAGCATATGAAACTAAGGTCAATTATGAAAAATCCAAGAAATACAGTATACATATTCAGATTATAGTAAACTAAATTCTTATAAAACTCCTTAACTAAAAGATTATATACAGACTAAAATTGGACAGATTTTCTATTTTAGATTGTTGAAGTATGGTAAAATAGAAGTATAACTGTATATCGTGTGAAGGTGGGCTTGTTATTATCCCTTCTTTCCATTTGGAAGGAAAGGGGGTGATATAACATGGAATTTTTGTTCGAACTTTTAAAAGAAATTGCAAGAGCAGTTGTGCGTGAGGTTTCAGCATACGCACTGAAAAAGCAATTCGAAAAAAAAGACAACAAAAAACCCGCGCTTCACCGACCAAAGTACAAGCGTGGGTCTAAAAGAAAAAGATAATGCATAATAACAGCCACCTTGACAGTAGCAGTTATGAGACGGGATGTTGACAGCATCTCGTCTTTTTTAGTTTATGCAATTCAGTTAAGTACTATACTTTATATATACTGAATATGCATTCAATATATAACTAATCTAAAGTAAACATACCATATTTTCATTTTTTGGTCAACGTTTGGAAATATGAGGGACTAAATTAAGTGGTTTATACTGTGATTCCTAATTTAAGTGATATAAAAAATAAAAGTAGTTTTATAGGGAAGGGTTTGCTTATTTTGAAAACAAGCAAACCCATTTAATAGTTAGTCTTTAATATATTTTACGGCAATGGTTTTATCTATATCTTTGTGCAAATTGCTCGGTATAAGAATCAACTAATTTTGTACGTCCAGAATCAGAATAAACTTTAATGTTGTATTTAATATAAACATTGTATGCATCTTGATCCTGCCATTTTTGTACAGTCCACCAATAGTTTTTACTTTTAGGAAGAGATAGTCCACCTATTACATACCCAGCTACACCAGAAGCAAACGTATTTCCGATTTTCGCTATAACCCCAGCACCTAAACCTGCTATAGCTGCGTTAACCATAAAACGATATGAGGCATTATAAAATACATTGTTTCCATAAGTTGTCGTTACATATTTCCAGTTGAATGTACCAGCTGTGGGGTGAACATATTGAATTTGATCCGAATCTTTAGGTGTTATTGGATTAAAGGGAGCTTGTCCATTTAGGAATAAAGAGTCTAAATCTTGTTGAGGTAATGAACTAATATCAATTGCTCTATTTTCTTTTGATACATCCTGGTTGTAAGAAACTGCAGGTGAATTTCCTTCCTTGTTCTCTGCTGCTTGCGTTGTTGAACTAAATGCAAACCCTGAGCTTAGTAATAAAACCAATGAACTTCCTGCTAATAATGTTTTTTTCATAATAATCCCCTTTCATTTGTATAAGAAATTTAATACAATATATTATACAGTCATTCTCTGAAAAGTAATTATTTTCTAAAAATAGGAGGTAGGAGTCAATATGTTTGGTAAGATTACTTCAAAAAATGAACGTATTTACGTAATTATTGTAGTTGCACTGTCTATAGGGTTGTTTAGCATATCTCGTACAGTTTGGTGGTTGTATGGAATGGCGTTTTTATTGTTTTTATCCGCTTTTATATTTAGAGACAGACCTACAAAAAAGGAAGTAATGATAAATCTTGTTGGCTTTGTAGCATTATGTTTTATTTTTTGGATAGGAGAATACATCATAAATTTGTAAAATACTAACAATAATTCTTATTAAATACGATTATAACAAATTATTAGATAAATGGAATATTTTACTAACAATTTTAATATAGTGCTAGTTAGGAAAAATCGGTTATTTAAGGGGTTTATGCCGTTATTTTTATTTAGGGGTCCTACCAACAAAACGCGGAAAACATACGCTAAGCAAATTTCGACATAAAGAAAGCCGATTTTTCCTACGCTAAGGAATCATCGGCTTTTAGTATTATTGAATAAGAGGGCGTAGTGAATGTAGACTTGCTACTTTACTTGCATCAAAGTTGTATTCACCAAGAAAATTAATGTGTTCCCATCCTAACGGAGAAACATGTTTAAGTAAATCTTCTCTCAAATTCCCCTTTTCCTTCAATAATTTTGTTGCTTCTGTAAGATAAACGGTATTCCATACGCTAATAGCATTTATTAGAATATTTAAAGCACTTGCACGTTGTAGTTGGTCTTGTATTCCTCGTTCTCGTAACTCACCTCGTTTTCCAAAGAATAAGGCTCTTGCTAACCCATTCATGGCTTCCCCTTTATTTAGTCCTCGCTGAATTCGACGGCGTAGTGTTTCGTTAGATATGTAATCCAAAATAAAAATGGTCTTTTCGATTCTCCCCATTTCTCGCAAAGTAGTTGCAAGTTTATTTTGTCTCGCATATGACCCTAATTTCCCCATAATAAGTGAACCAGACACTTTTCCTTCTCGAATAGAATGAGCTACGCGCAATACGTCATCAAAATTCTCTTGAATAATTTTAGTATTAATACGACCACGGAGTATATTTTCTAGTTTTGGGAATTCATTAGGCATTTGGATGGTGAATAGCTTAGAGTCAGCTAAATCACGTAGCCTTGGTGCAAAGCGAAATCCTAGTAAATGACTCAATCCAAATACTGAGTCGGCGTAGCCAGCTGTATCTGTAAAATGCTCTTCAATATTTAAATCTGTCTCATGATGAAGTAATCCATCGATAACGTGTACAGCATCACGAGCATTGGTATTAATGACTTTCGTATAAAAGCTTGAAAATTGATCACTAGTAAATCGATAAATGGTTGCCCCTTTTCCAGACCCGTAGTGTGGATTGGCATCGGCATGTAACGATGAAACACCAACCTGTACGCGCATTCCATCAGAGGAAGAGGTACTTCCATCTCCCCAATAGGAAGCTAGTTTAAGCTTATGTTGAAAATTTACTAATGTCGCTTGTGCACGACTTATAGCATCATCGAATAAACGCCATTGCGCTGCATTAGCCATTTGATGATAGGTAACTCCTGGTGTCGCTTCTGCCATTTTAGTAAGACCTATGTTAGTTCCCATCGCCATGAGAGCAGCCATGAGAACTACTTTTTCCTCTCCCTTTGGTGGGCGATTGGTTGAGGCATGTATCAACATTTCATCAAATCCTGTCCAGTGTGCTACCTCCATTAAAAGATCAGTGAGCTTTATTCTTGGCAACATATTATATAAAGACAGGCTAAAAGCTCTCGCTTCTTCGGGTGTATTCTTCTCCAAACGGTCCACTCGGATCTTAGCCTTTTCGATATTTACTCCTTCTAGAGAATCAAGATTATTTGAAACCCATGTAAGGCGTTGAGCTAGTGACTTTCTTCTTTCCTCAATATATTCATCTGCCGATGAACGAACGGCTAGTTTAGTTTCCGTAAGACGAGTTGTTGTCCAATCTTTTTTAGGAACAAGATACTCTTCAAAATCTTTATGAAGTCTACTACCGACTACGGATATGTCGCCTGAACGAATATGATTTTTCAACTCTGTTAGTGCAGCCATCTCATAATAGTGCCGGTTAATTATTCCATCATCACCATAAACATGCTTCTTCCAACGTTTAGGAATAAAATCTACCGGGGCATCATTTGGAATTTTTCTTTTACCAGATTCATTTAGCGTTTTTAGGGCTTGCAATAATGGCTCTGTACCTTGTGTAGAACGAAATTCAAGAGATTTAAGAAAAGTAGGAGTATATTTTCTTAGATAAGAAAACCGATTTTCTAACAAATCTAGATAATCGTAATCCATCGGTCGGGCTAATTTTTGGGCTTCTTCAACGGAAGAAACAATTTTATCCCACGGCATAATCATTTCAATAGCATTAAATGGATCAAGCCCTTCATTTCGTGCTTGAATAAGTGCAGCACCAATATCTGCAAAATGCACGACTTTTTCATTCACTGCTTTTCCATTTTCTTTTTGCATTTCCTCTTGTGTTTTACGACCCTTTGATTGTAAAATCATCATTTGTCTATCATGAATTTCAATTGCTTGGTCAATTAGATCTTGGCTTAGTGTTACTAGATAGGCAACAAGAATTGCATATTTCTTCATTTCTTTAAATCTTCGAAATGAGTGTGGTTCATACCGTGCTCCAATACGAGATAATTGAAGTAACCGATTGGGATGGATTTGTTCTGTATTTATTTCTAATTTTAATTCTCGAATATATTCTAAGCGCTTTATGACTTTTAAAAAGGCTTCAGGTGAAGATTGGCCGGGAAGCTCCCTCAGCCATGCTAAAGGGGTTTTTCTATTGTCTACAAATGGATCTATAAGTTTATCTAACTTTTGTTTTTGCCATTTGGAAAGAGTACAAGTTAATGATTTAAAAATCCTTTCCTCTGCTCGTTGACGAGTTTCCCAAACAAGCCTTTCTATAGTAGTCATGCCAGGGAGAATAATTTTCTGATTACGTAGTTCTTCTTGTGCTGTACGAAGAAGATACATTGAATTTCCATTTTGAAGGGCATGATTCAAAAGAAACTGAGCTGCCTTGCGATAGTTCCCTAAGGAAAAATTTTGATAACCATAAACTTGACGGATTTCTTCCATATGCTCATGTTTAGTTGGCTCTCGTTGGGCATATAAAGAAAATGAATTAGGATTAACATCTATTTGGCTAGCTATGTATTCGATTATGTAATCTGGAATAGGTCCAACATCTGAAAGGGACCATCCAGGATAGCGTAGAACACATAATTGAACAGCAAAGCCTAATCGATTATGATCTCTTCTGTGTCGTTTAATAATTTCAAGGTCATATTGTGAAAAAGTATAATAAGTTTCTAGTTCACTTTCGCTCATATCAGCTGGAATTCGTACAAATTCCGTTCTTTGATCTTCTGTTAGTAATTCTTTCCCTCTCATGCTACAACTCCTTGCCAGATATCTTTTTCTTATCTAGATAACGGTATAAGGTTGTTGCTCCAATCCCTGTTGCCGTCTTAATTTGAGATAAAGAGTAATCTTTGCTTTCATACATTTTTATAGCAAGTTCTATTTTCTTTAAATCAACTTTCGGTCTTCCTCCGTTTCTTCCCCTAGCTCTAGCAGCCGTCAATCCATCTTTCGTTCGTTCACTGATAATATCACGTTCTAATTCTGCTATGCTGGCCAACATTCTGAAAAAGAAACGTCCCATAGCAGTTGTTGTGTCAATCTTGTCTTGAATGGAGACAAAATGAATTCCCTTTGCTTCAAAATGTTCCATAAGCTCAATTAAATGTTTGGTACTACGACTGATACGATCTAATTTATAGACAACCACCGTGTCGCCTTTACGTAAAACTTTAAGAAGGTCATCTAACTGTGGTCGGTTTTTTTTCTTACCTGATTCTTTTTCTTCAAAAGTCTGGTCCACTCCGTAGTGAGCCAATGCATCAAGTTGTAACGATAATGACTGATCTTGTGTACTGACACGTGCATATCCAAATTTCAACAAGAATCCCCCCTTATTAATGCCTTAACTATACCAAAAAGGGGGTAGAGATAGATATATTGGTCTTTTGATTTTGGTTATATTTTTGGTTATGTATTTAAGTAGTTTTTAAGGTTTTTAGAGAAGTTCTCTATTCATAACCAAAAACGGTCGTTTATGGTGATTTGTCCATGAACTAATGAATTAAATGGCTTTTTTAATTTTGTTCAATAATCGGGCCAGATTGTGGAACAACACTTTTAAAGAAAATTGGATATCTATGTTAAATTTCAGAATAGATGGTAAGGTTATACTTAACTAATGGGATAGTTTAGTTTTAGAAGATAAAATAATAAATCATACTTGACCCTGTACTATGGTACAGGGTTTATTCTGTACTAGGAAGAAAAATTCCTGTAAATAATTGCAGATCAAATAGAGGAGGCAGCAACATGAATCAAAATCATTTGAATACTTCGTTAAAGGACAAGGTGTTACAATCACTTGGTTTGCCAGAAGAAGGATTTGAGGGAAAAATCCGTTTATTGTCTCCTTCAGAAAATAGTATCCGTTTAGACATTCTTCTTTTCATGGCTGAGGGAAAAATCGTCAACATCAATGATTTAACTGCAACAGAGGAACAAATTGATGTCCAATCTGCTCTTCAACGTTTAAGGGAATTGGATTTAATTCACTGGGACCAAAACTCTGGGGATGTGAACGTGGCGTATCCTTTTTCAGGAGTTCCGACTCCACACCGTGTTACATTGGCTGGAATGTTGCCAGCTTATTCCATGTGTGCGATTGATGCCCTTGGCATTCCATCGATGTTTACAGATGCCGTTATTGAATCGGAATGTGCATTTTGCGGTGAAAAGATTACCATCGATGTGAAAAACAACATGCCCGTTGCCAATCCTGATACCGTGGTTGTAGGCTTGGGAACAACGGATGCTGCCGATACCAACGCATGCTGCGATTCTTCTTGCGAATCGAATGAGCCAACGTCCATTTCTACCAGCTGTTGCCCAGCCATTCAATTTTATTGTTCTGAGGAACATTGGCAAAAAGCGAATGAAAAGAATTCAACAACGGCGAAGGACAAGCTGACTCTTGCGGAAGCCTTTGAGGTTGGGGCTGCTGTTTTTGGCGGCACGTTATCTGGCTCTAAGGGTAAGTAAAATCTCATGAATGAAGTAAACTATATATTTACCCTGTACTAAGGTACGTGGTTTATGCTGTAAGTGAGGTGAGACGTATGAAATTTCGTATCGGAGAACTGGCTGACAAGTGCGGTGTTAACAAGGAGACCATTCGATATTATGAGCGTTTAGGCTTAATTCCAGAGCCTGAACGTACGGAAAAAGGATACCGAATGTATTCCCAACAAACGGTCGATCGATTGCATTTCATAAAACGAATGCAGGAATTAGGATTTACCTTAAATGAAATTGATAAATTGCTAGGGGTTGTCGATCGCGATGAAGCGAAGTGTCGTGATATGTATGATTTCACTATTTTGAAGATAGAGGACATTCAACGTAAAATTGAAGATCTTAAAAGGATTGAACGAATGCTGATGGATCTTAAAGAAAGATGTCCCGAAAACAAAGATATTTACGAATGCCCCATTATTGAAACACTGATGAAGAAATAAGAGGTGAAACAGAAATGAAAAACATAATAAAAAGTTCAGGTTGGTTTCTTGTCGCACTCATCACATGCCCGTGTCATCTGTTTTTACTACTTCCGTTGATTGCAGGAACAGCACTGGGATCATACTTCACGGAATTTAAAAATGTTATTTTCATCATGATGGGTCTGTTATTCGTTTTCGCTCTTTTCAAGGGCTGGAGAAAACTTGATCCAGAAACAAAAGAGGAAACAAAGAAAGATACAACCACACATGATTGTTGCAGCATGGAGAAGTTCAAGTCATGAAAGAAAAAGTTTCACAAGTAGCCACTGTATTTTCAGCTTTTGTTATGGCGGGTTGTTGCCTGGGTCCACTAATCTTGATTCCCCTTGGACTCACTGGGTTTGCAGGCGCAATCGCATTCTACTCGTTGAAGTATCGGTTATTGTTCAGCATCGTTACCATTGTCCTTCTTGCGTACTCCTTTTATATGGTTTATGGAAGAAAGGGTAAAAGGAAAAGTTCTGTCATTGGCTTATGGATTACAACGTTCCTTGTTTTTACCATGTTTCTTTTCTTATTTTCAGTTGAAAGTTGACTATAAAAAATGGGGTGTATTATGTGAAAGTACAAATAATCAGGATTATGATGTTGCTATCCCTTATGCTAGTGGTTAGTGCATGCAGTAACGAACAAGAAGTCCAAAAAACTGAAGTATCTAAGAGTGAAGTGAAAACAACTGCTATGAATTCAGAGAAGGATGTAAAAGCTATTACTGAAGCTGAGAAGACGGGGACATTCATGGTTATAGCAGGGATGGATTGCTGCCCGCCATCAGTTGTGGAAGATGCCATTGCACAGGTTGAAGGTGCTGGCAAAACAGCCATTAAAGTTAATGGAAGCACCGCGGAAGTAACGGTTTCTTTTGATGATACGAAAACCAATTTAGATGCAATTAAGACGGAGGTTTCAGACTTGGGTCTCCCCGTCGAATAAAAGGAGGATATTTTTACCATGAAAAAATATCGAGTGAACGTGCAAGGAATGACATGTTCGGGTTGTGAACAGCATGTAGCTGTCGCTCTTGAAAACATGGGTGCAAAAGCGATTGAAGTAGATTTTCGCCGTGGAGAAGCTGTATTTGAGCTTCCTGATGACGTGAAAGTTGAAGACGCGAAAAATGCGATTGCTGACGCAAACTATCACCCGGGCGAAGCAGAAGAATTTCAATCGGAACAAAAGACGAATTTATTGAAAAAATATCGGCTAAACGTTGAAGGAATGACCTGCACTGGTTGTGAAGAACATATTGCGGTTGCTCTTGAAAATGCAGGTGCAAAAGGGATTGAAGTAGACTTTCGTCGCGGAGAAGCACTGTTTGAACTACCGTATGATGTAGACATTGATATCGCGAAAACAGCGATTACTGACGCACAATATCAACCGGGCGAAGCAGAAGAAATACAAGTGCAATCGGAAAAAAGGACAGATGTAAGTTTAAATGATGAAGGTAACTATGATTATGATTACATCATCATCGGTTCTGGTGGAGCTGCCTTTTCATCTGCCATTGAAGCCGTTGCTTTGAACGCAAAAGTGGCTATGATTGAGCGTGGAACGGTGGGTGGAACTTGCGTTAATGTCGGATGCGTTCCTTCTAAGACCTTATTAAGAGCAGGGGAAATCAATCATCTAGCAAAAAATAATCCATTTGTGGGATTACACACTTCGGCTTCAAATGTTGATTTAGCGCCATTAGTAAAACAAAAGAATGATTTAGTAACCGAGATGCGAAATGAAAAATATGTGAATTTAATTGATGATTATGGTTTTGAATTAATAAAAGGTGAAGCAAAATTCGTAAATGAAAATACAGTTGAAGTAAATGGCAATCAAATCACAGCCAAAAGATTTTTAATAGCTACAGGTGCTTCTTCAACTGCACCTAATATTCCCGGATTAGATGAAGTAGATTATTTAACAAGCACTAGCTTATTGGAATTAAAGAAGGTTCCAAATCGTCTTACCGTAATTGGTTCAGGATATATCGGCATGGAATTAGGACAACTATTTCATAACCTCGGGTCAGAAGTCACTTTGATTCAAAGAAGCGAGCGTCTATTAAAAGAATACGATCCTGAAATTTCAGAAGCCATTACTAAGGCCTTAACAGAACAGGGAATTAATTTAGTAACAGGTGCAACCTATGAACGAGTTGAGCAAGATGGAGACATTAAAAAAGTTCATGTTGAGATAAATGGTAAAAAGCGAATTATTGAAGCAGAACAATTGCTAATTGCCACTGGAAGAAAACCAAATACAGAATCATTAAACTTACATGCAGCAGGCGTTGAAGTTGGTTCCCGTGGTGAAATTGTCATTGATGATTATCTTAAAACGACCAATTCCCGAATTTATTCAGCTGGAGATGTCACTCCCGGTCCCCAATTTGTTTATGTAGCTGCTTATGAAGGTGGACTTGCTGCTCGTAATGCAATCGGAGGACTAAATCAAAAGGTCAATTTAGAAGTGGTTCCAGGCGTTACGTTTACTTCTCCATCGATTGCAACGGTTGGTTTAACGGAGCAACAGGCAAAAGAAAAAGGATATGAAGTGAAAACATCGGTATTGCCGTTGGATGCTGTTCCAAGAGCGCTCGTTAATCGGGAAACAACAGGTGTTTTCAAATTAGTGGCAGACGCGAAAACATTGAAAGTGTTAGGGGCGCATGTAGTGGCAGAAAACGCAGGAGACGTAATTTATGCAGCAACATTAGCTGTGAAATTCGGTTTAACTGTTGGAGATCTGAGAGAAACGATGGCTCCATATCTAACAATGGCAGAAGGATTGAAGCTGGCTGTCCTAACTTTTGATAAAGATGTTTCGAAATTATCTTGCTGTGCTGGATAAGTTAGAAAAAAGATTCCTGATTATTGCTCAGGAATCTTTTTTCTGTTTTATGAATAAGGTTTTCCGTACTTTGCCAAATTAACTTTAAACTGTTTAAGGAAATGAAATATTTATATAGCATATTTGTTTTACACGGTTTATTATGTCAACAATCTGTGCACTTTGGTTAAGTCTTCTTGCTATTGAAATCTATAAAACTTACTTAATAAAAAGGATTGAGTTTCTCTACAAATTATCGAGGAATGACTAATGGTGGCAGAGGAATAAATCCCTTTTTAACAGCCATTGAGTCAGTGGCTAGGTGCAACGATTTGCACGATGATAATTACGAATAAATGCATCACTTACGTCTGCTCGATGGCTCGAAATTGCCCCAGTATTCCAAAGTCCATAAATCCCTGTACGGCGAAATAATGTCCAATGAGTATCTTCTGGTCATCTATAAACAGGCGTTTGAATATCTCCTAGTTCCTTAACTGTTTTTGATTCCGAAATAGCATTATATGGAGCTGGAACAGTGTAACCAAGACGAATTAAAATTTGATATAACTCTGTTAGATTGGGTTCGCATACATCCCGACGATAGATTTCCATAAGTTGTTTTAATTGAGGATTCTTTAAAATCTGAATGTATAAATTACATTACCCCAAGCAAACCCATTCGCGAAGGTAGCCTTGGGTTACCATATAATACTCGCTAGTATCAAGGAAACGGTTTTCATGTCGAGTTTATTATAGAAATGTTGCAATAACACCATTTTAAAGATGATGTTACTTCTATCTCCTGATTAAACTTTGTATTTAAATTATAAAATTGCACTTGACCTTCCCCTAAGGTGAACGTTGTAAACTCTAGTTAATTCAGTGATGGTCTTCCAGTTAACGAAAAGGGGGGAGATAATGGAGGATTTAACGATTGGTCAACTAGCCCAACAAACAGGAGTCAGTCGAAAAGCCATTCGACTGTATGAAGAAAAGGAATTGATACTGCCTTCTATAAAGCGTAGCGAAGGTAATTACCGCGTTTATAACCAAGAGCATGTGTTTTGTATCAATGGTATTAAACAACTCCGATCATTAGGCGTATCACTGGAGGAAATGAAAGATTTAATAGTGATTTTCGAAAAAAATACGGTGGAGATAGAACCGCATCTACAACATTTGTTAAAAGATAAACTGACCAAGATAGACGAACAAATCAACGAACTACAAAAGTTGCGTAAACACATTGAATCGTACCTTGATTCCCCGAAAGAGGCATTCAATCAAATGGAGGGATTTAAACAATGAAGAATAAAACAGAACTCAAAAAATTTTATGAACTATTGTTAGCTAAGCTGCCTAAAGAATCAGTGCCTATTCTTCGGACAATTTTTTTCTCCATTCGTGATGGGCAGGCAGTTACAGAAAGTTCTTTAATAAATCAAACGGGAATTAATACAAAAACAGTTCAGTCAGTAGTGAAGATATTAGCCCAACGGCAGATGATCGTTCGGGAGGCGGATCAAAAAATAGTAGGGGCATTGGGCTTATCGATTATACCGACTACTAACCAGATTCATTTAGGAGGACGAACTTTATTTGCCTGGTGTGCAATATCGACATTGGAGCTGTCAACTGCTCTGGTTGCTGATGTCGATATACATTCCCGTTGTGCGTACACAGGTGAACCGATTGAGGTAACTGTCCGAAATGGAAAATTAGCAAAAACAACTCCTGATTCAACAGTAATCTGGACAGTGCCGTTTGATTCTGAGGCTCCATGGGCCGGAGGAACATGTAAACAAATTCACTATTTTAGCTCAGTTGAGCATGCAAACAAGTGGAAAGAAGAACATCCAAAATTGCAAGGGGAAATTATGACTTTGGAACAAGCTCTCTCTTTTGGAAACGAATTGAAAAAATTTTTATCATAGGGTAGAGCCCATGAAGTTTCAAAAATCAGACAAGCTATGAAAAGGATGCTTTTATCGGTCAATTAGTCCAACAAATGGAGTTTTTAGGTAATGAAAAGTAATATCGAAAATAATAATAGGAACAAAAAATAACAAAGGAGGAAAAAGACATGAAAACTGAAATTCAGGAAATCGTAACCCGACTTGACCAACAGTCGAACAAGGGAGAGGGAGGAGAATCCATGAAGTGGCTGTTTCGCCCGTTGTTACAAATGCTAGCAGGGGGGGAGTCTGTCACCATTGAAGATATGGCGACAACGACCGGAAAACCTGTTGAAGAGGTGAAGAAAGTTCTCCAGTCTCTGCCAAGCGTGGAAATCGACGAACAAGGCCGTGTCGTTGGTTTAGGTCTTACCCTTATCCCTACCCCTCACCACTTTACGGTTGATGGGAAGCAACTATATGCCTGGTGCGCCCTTGACACACTTATATTTCCAGCACTCATCGGTCGTTCGGTCAACATCGAGTCACCCTGTCACAGCACCGGAGAACCTATACGGTTGAATGTGGAACCGGACCACATTGTAAGCGTGGAACCTTCCACTGCCGTTGTCTCAATCGTGACGCCAGATGATATGTCCTCGATTCGTACGGCATTCTGCAACGAAGTCCATTTCTTCAGCTCACCGAATGCAGCCGAAGACTGGCTTGACCAACATCCAGGGGGAAAAGTGTTATCTGTAGAAGATGCCTTTGAACTGGGTCGCCTAATGGGGACGCGTTACGAGGAATCTAGACCTGCCAATGGGTCATGCTGTGACATTTAGTCGCAAGTAACCACGATACCAGAAGGAGCCACAGGTCTGAAAGATGAAACCCAGGGCCAGCTCAGGACAGGTTTCCCTCTTTTATACCTGATTTCTTATATCTCTGACCGCTAACTACGCGAAGTATGCAAAGGTGGTAAAACCTACAAAAATACCCGGTATTTCTGTACTAAGGAGCCGATCCGTATATGCCATGGTACCGGAGTATTTATTCGATGCTACGATTGAAGGCTTTAAAGACGGAAAAACAGTACAAAAATACAGTTAAAATCCATAAATCATGGAGGTATTGAATAAAAAAATTCATCATTCTAGGAGGGAAAAATATGCAAACATTAATCTGTCCTGCTTGCGGATGTTCCCTCGTACGACTAGGGATTGAAAAAGATAGGGCAGCTGTGTACAAATATAAGTTTACGAGAAGACCTGCTAAAACATATTTCTCCATTGGGATGGGAACATATTAATTTTCTTGGCGAATACACATTTGATATGAAGAAAGTAGCAAGTTTATATTCACTACGCCCTCTTATTCAATAATACTAAAGGCCGATGATTCCTTAGGTAGGGAAAATCGGCTTTTTTCCTCCCAAAATTCTCTTAGCGTATGTTTTCCGCGTTTTGTTGGTAAGACCCCATTTAGAAATTTTGAAATAATTAAGATTCCTTGTTAGCAATGAAAGAAATAAGTCTATGAAAAAATATAAAATAAAACATATTTATAACAGAAACAGCTCAAATTTCTCATTAGGAATTTGGGCTGTTTTTATGATGGGACATACTTTCGCCTTTTGGAACGGATATTTTCAAATGATAACCATTAACGAAAGAATGATATGTTATAATTTTCATAATATATATGCAAAGAAGGGATGGAATGAGCACACAAATTAAGGTAACACCGGAACAATTAGAACAAGCTGCTAAAACAGTAAGAAATACGAGATCATCATTAGAATATATACATAAAGATTTATACTCTCAAACTGAATATATAGCTTCTCAGTGGAGCGGAGCAAGCAGTGATCGTTTTTATCAGATGTTTAATGAAGCAAAGCCAATGATGTTTAACATCTTGCAAGAATTAGATAAAATAGCAGTAGAATTAGAACGTGCAGCTGTTAAATTCCGAGATGCAGATGAATTGTATGGTGGAAATTTAGCTGACCATGATATTCAAGAAGGTGCCATGTGTGGAAAACTCCCTCCAAAATCAGAAGAGTCATTTTTCAATAAAAAAGATTTAAATGCTGCATGGACTGGTATTTCTACTGGGTTTGTAGATGGTGCAGTGGATGCGTGGGAAGGACTGATATCCTTAGGTGATAAAGAAACCTGGCTGAATATGCAAGATGCAATTGTAAACTATAGGGAGACTATTCCTGCTGCATGGAACACCGTATCAGATACGTTTATGAATAAATTTTGGAATGGGGATCTGGAAAGTAGAGAGCATTATGTAGCTTATGGTATAGCAACGTTAGGGCTCGGGCTTCTGGGGGATAAGGGTCTTAGTAAAGCAGGACAAGTTGGGAAGGTAGCTGCTATTACAGGTTTTACTAAAGGAAAATCACTTGTAATTAATTCTCCGACATATAGAAATGCATTACATATATTAAACAATTATGAATTCAAAGCTGGAAATCATCTTTCATATGCGGGAGTCGGTAGTATTAAACAGTACTTGCAGAAAGCAGCTCCATATACTTATGAAGGTAAAAATGGTCCAAAGACAATTAGTTTAAGAATGGGTGAGTTAGCTGGAAATAAACATCCAGTTTCAGGTATACCATATGACTTAAATGGATTCCCTATTTTCGATGCTTTTGCTGAAGTAAAATTAAAAGAAGTTGACTTTAAAAAATCAAGACCTACTCATGATAGAATATGTAATAAGCTGTTATATGAACAGATATTAGAAGATCCAAAACTAGCAGCTAAATTTACAGCAGAAGAAATTGAATTATTTAAAAATGGTCAGAAACCCAAAACATATACATGGCATCACCATCAGGACACAGGAAGAATGCAGCTTGTAGACGCGAAATTACATAAGCAAACTGGTCACACGGGTGGGTATAACATCTGGGGGAAAGACGGAGAAAAATAGGGAGGTTTATTAATGCATAACATTGTATGGGTTGGTGTAAGTAATGAAAAAGTAACAGATCATGAAATCGAACAAGTAGAAAAATATTTTAACATTAAACTACCTAATGATTTTATTGAATGTGTGAAGAAATACGATGGAGGTTACCCACGTCCTAAAATATTTGATGTACCAGGACAAGATGAAAATGTATTCAATGATTTATTGACCTTCCATATAGAAGATGAGTATTCAATTGTAAAAAATTATGAAGATATAAAAGAAGAATTATTAGACAATATATATCCTTTCGCAAATGATCCTTTTGGGAATTTCTTATGCTTTGACTATCGTAATAATTCCGCATTACCAACAATCGTATTTTGGGACCATGAAGAAGAGGACATGGAAAAAGCAATATATCCTGTTTGCTCAACATTTACAGAATTGCTTGCTAGTCTACGTGATTTTGAAGAAGAAGATTGAGGGAACTAAAAAAACGGTCTAGAATTCTAGACCGTTTTTTTATGATTTACTAATTTTCCAACCATCATCCGTTTTCTCTAGTTCAATTACGATTACCTTATTAGGGGTCCCGTCAGGAAAATGCGGATTTACAACGCTAAGCCTATTTTCCTGACGATTCCCCCATTTTTACAACGTTAAGAAAGTTTTAATGGTCTTAAAGAATCTAACGAGACCACTTTCTCCGAATTAAAATGATATTCTCCTAGTAGATTAATATGTTCCCAACCTAGAGGCGACATATGGTGTAATAATTCTTCATTAAAACTACCAGACTGTTTTTGATATTCAACTGCTTTAGTTAGATGTAAGGTATTCCAAATACTAATAGCATTGATAATGATGTTTAAAGCACTGGCTCTTTGCAATTGATGTTGTATAGTCCGTTCCCTAAGCTC
>NZ_MACF01000092.1 GCF_001884045.1 Bacillus mobilis
CGAATACTAATAGATCGAGGACTTAACCATATAATATGAAGCAATGTTATCTAGTTTTGAAAGAATATAAAAAACTTGTTGACTTTAAAAGTTAAATAAGTTAAAATAATTCTTGTCTTAAATGAATACAGTCTGGTAATGATGGCAGAGAGGCCACACCCGTTCCCATACCGAACACGGAAGTTAAGCTCTCTAGCGCCGATGGTAGTTGGGACCTTGTCC
>NZ_MACF01000093.1 GCF_001884045.1 Bacillus mobilis
AGTGGCACGTACCGTGCGGATCGGGGGAAAAGTTGGAGATAACCTCAAAGACTTACCTATCGACAATTAATGATATCACCTAGTGTAACTGTTTCCGGCGTAGCTGTTTTTTGCGGATTTAATATAGCTGTATTTACATCCGTTGTGTTAATTGGAGTAGGGTCTGTAATGGTAATAGGAGGTTCACCAGGAACTGGTTCATATGTGAAAGTAACAGTTGCTTGATTTCGAATGATACCACCAGGTGGTACGCTTGTTACTCTCGCTTGGAATTGAACAGTAATTGTGTCGTTCGGATTGACTGTACCTACAGGTATACCCGCTACAGGATTTGCTCCAAGGTCTGGAAGGCCATTTATTACAACGCTACCAGGAACAAATGTTAATCCATTCGCTAACGGATCGGTAATGATGACGGAAGTTGCAGGGACTGATCCGCGATTTTGGAAGGTTACGGTATACGTTATGATTTCATTTATATCTACAATTTGTTTGTCTGCTAGTTTATTCGGGTTAGGTGTAGGTGTAATAACGGATACTTCAACAGTTGGAGTAGGATCTGTAATGGTAATAGGGGGTTCGCTAGGGTTTGGTTGGAATGTGTAAGTGACAGTTGCTGTATTTGTAATAATGCCGTCTGGTGGCAATGTTGTTACAGTAACTTGATAAATTAATGTAATAATTTGTCCTGGAGTTACTGTTCCGACATTTACACCACTACTTGGATTTACACCAGGTAAAGAAACACCATTTACAGAAACACTATTCGGTACGAAATTGGTTCCAGCTGGAGTAGGGTCTGTCATAATGACATCTGTCGCATTAATATTTCCTACATTTTGGAATGTGATTGTATATGTGATAGTATCACCGAGATTGATTATTTGAGGGTTTGCTTGCTTGTTAGGGTTAATGGTAACTTCACTTACTCGAGTTTTTGTAGTAGGTGTAGGTGTAGTAATAGATACAGGTGGTAAGTTTGGATCTGGCTGATATTGGAATGAAACGGTGCCCTCATTTTCAATAAAACCTGTCGGCGGTATCGATGTTACTTGTACTTGGAAAGTTACGACGGCCGAGGTGTTAGGTTCTAATGTACCGATAAGAATTCCAGAACTAGGGACGGTACCTGGTTGTGGCACGTCATTAATCATTACACTATTTGGAATGAAAGTAGTACCAGCTGGAATAGGATCGGTTACAAGTACATTCGTGGCAGGGACAGTTCCTGTATTTTGTAAGGAGATTGTATAAGTGATTGTGTCACCTAATAATGCAAATACTTTATCAGCGGATTTTGTAGGATTCGTTGTCGCTGTGTTGACATTTGTAGTAGTAGGGGGCGTTGGAGTAGTTACTGTTACTGGTGGTTCTCCAGGATTAGGTTGGAATGTGTAGGTGATAGTAGCTTCATTTACAATAATTCCGTTAGGTGGTATGGAAACAACGCGAACTTGGAATGTTAAAACAACTGATTGACTAGGGTTTAATGTGCCCAGAGGGATGCCAAGAGCTGGGTCAACATTACTAGTTGGTACACCATTAATTGTAACGCTATTTGGAATGAAAGTAGTTCCTGTTGGGATGGGGTCTGTAAAAACGATATCTGTCAGTTGTACAGTTTGTAAGTTTTGGAAGGTAACGGTGTACGTAATAATATCACCTATATCAACGTTGTTTCGATCAGCTGTTTTCGATGGATTAATAATACTATTAATGATTTCAGTATTAACTGGTGGTGTTGTCTCTGTTTCTGTAATAGGAGGTTCATTTGGATTAGGCTGAGATGTAAAGTTGACTGAACCAACATTTGTAACAACCCCGTTAGGCGGTATATTTGTAATCGTTACTTGGAATGTGATGTTTACTATTTGATTCGGTTGTATAGTACCGATAGGTATTCCGACACTTGGATCAATACCTGGTTGTGAAATACCATTTACTGTAACGGAATCTATAATAAATTGTGTACCTACTGGTGGTGGATCAATGACAGATACATTTGTCATAGGAATATTTCCGATGTTTTCAAGAGTGATTGTATACGTGAGTACATCTCCAATGTTAGCAACTGATAAATCTACTGTTTTAGTTGACTCTAACTCTGCATTTTGTACAATTGTTTCTGCGATTGGAGTAGGTGTGGTTGTTGTAATAGGCGGAAGGGTAGGGTCTGGTTGAGATGTGTAAGTGACATTTGCTTCATTTGAGATAATACCATTTGGTGGTAGAGCAGTTACTTGTACTTCTAAAGTAACAGTCACTATTTGTCTAGGATTTAATGTGCCAACTGGGATTCCTGTTTCAGGGGTCAAGTCAGGTTGTAAAATACCGTTAATCGTAATGCTTCCAGGAATAAATGTAGTTCCAGTAGGGATAGAATCTGTAATAATGACATCAGTTGCAGGTATATTACCAGAATTTTGAAGGGTGATTGTATAAGTGAGTGTATCGCCAATACTTGCAAACTCACGGTCTACTGTTTTTTGCGGATTCGGGTTAGCGGTACGAACCGGTAAAGTAACAGTAGGAGTCGTTTCTGTCGTTGTAATAGGTGGTTCACTTGGGTTAGGTTGAGAAATATAGGTTACAACTGCCGTATTTTCTATTTTTCCGTTAGGTGGAATAGCATTTATTTGTACTTGGAACGTAACCGTGACAGTTTCGCCAGGGTTAACAGTACCGACGGGAATACCTGTGATTGGGCTTACGCCAGGTTGAGGAATATTATTTACTGTAACGCTATTCGTAACAAAAGTTGTACCAGGTGGCAAAGAATCTGTAATTGTTACACCTGTAGCAGGGATGGTTCCTTGGTTTGTAAATGTGACAGTATAAGTTACGATATCACCAATTTCTGCAAACGTAAGGTTTGCAGTTTTTGTTGGACTTATGACTACAGTTTGAATAGGAGTCGTAGTTTCAGGAGTCGTTTCTGTTTTTGTGACGGGAGGTAAATTTGGATCCGGTTGATAATTAAATGTGACACTTCCTTGATTGCGTATTTCGCCGCTAGCAGGGATGTTTACTACTCGTACTTGGAAAGTAATCGTCGCTCGTTCGGACGGCGCTAAAGTTCCAAGTGAAATTCCTGATGCTGGATTGGTTCCTGGTTGAGGAATACCATTAATCGTAACACTATCTGAAACAAATACAGTACCAGCAGGGATAGAATCAATCACGGTTATATTCGTAGCAGGGACAGTACCGGTGTTTTGAAATGAGAGTGTATAGGTAATGATATCATTTAATGCAACGAAGGAACGATCAGCTGTTTTTTGTGGATGTAGTGTTGCTGTATTAACTGCCGTTTCTGTTTCAGGAGTTGTAATAGTTGTTGTAACAGGAGGTTCATTCGGATTTGGCTCATATGTGAATGTTATATTTGCTTGGTTTCTAATGACTCCCCCGGGCGGGATGCTATTTACTACACCTTGGAATGTAACTGTAATACTTTGACCAGGATTTACAGTGCCGACTGGAATACCAATTTCGGGATTTTCTCCAAGCTGGGATGTTCCATTCACGACAACGCTACCAGGAACGAATGAAACACCAGATGGAAGTATATCTTTCACAATAACATTTGTAGCGGGCACGGTCCCCCTATTTTGAAATGTTACGGTAAAAGTAATCGTATCTCCTAAATCAGCAATTTGTCGATCAACAGATTTTGTAGTCGTCGGATTTGGATTGTTAATTGGGATGTTCACACTTGGAGTTGTAGTAGTTGTTGTAACGGGGGGCTCACTTGGATTCGGTTGATATTGATAAGTGAAGGACGCTTGGTTTCTAATTATTCCATCAGGTGGTAAATTTGTAACGACAACTTGGTAGGTGATTGTTTTTGTTTCTCCGACAGAAATCGTGCCGAGTTGTAGTCCGAGTGCTGGATCGGAACCAGGATTCGAAACGCCATCAATCGTAACACTATTGGGAACGAAAATAGTCCCGTTAGGTGTAGGGTCTGTAACGACAACATTTGTAGCTGGAACTGTCCCATTATTTGTGAATGTGACCGTATAGGTAATCGTATCACCTATATCAGCAACTTGTTTATCTGCAGATTTTGTAGGTGCTGTAACAACGGTCCCAACTTGTGTTTCCGTTTTAGGAGTAGGGGTAGTTTTTGTAACAGGGGGTTCATTTGGGTTTACAATATGATTAAATGATACACTGCCCTGGTTTTCTATAAGGCCATTAGGTGGCACACTTGTAACTTGAACCTGGAATGTAATTGTTTTTGCTTGATTTGGATTTAAAGTGCCGATTGGTATACCGTTTTCAGGATTACTGTTAGGTTGTGAGACACCATCAATCGTGACACTATTTGGAATAAAAGTTGTACCGTTTGGGATTGGATCTGTTAGTAAAATATTCGTAGAGGGAACAGTGCCGTTATTTTGTAAACTAATTGTATACGTAATAACATCACCAATATCAACGAAATTACGATTAGCAGATTTTGTAGGGTTAACCGTAGCGGTATTAACAGCGACTGTAGTAGGTGCTGTCGGTTCGGTTGTTGTAACAGGCGGTTTTGTTGGGTCTGGCTGATACGTATATGTCGTTGAAGCTTCGTTTGTAATAACACCGCCAGCAGGAATTTGTGTAACAAGAACTTGAAATGAGAGTGTTTTCGTTTCACCGGGATTAATTGTTCCAATTGGAATTCCTAGTACTGGATTTGAATTTGGAACGGGAGCATTATTTAAGACTACACTGTTCGGAATGAATGTTGTACCAGCAGGAATTGTATCATTAAAAACTACATTCGTAGCAGGTATCGTACCATCATTGGTAAAAGTAATCGTATACGTAATAATATCACCAATATCAACAGCAGTTTTATCTGCCGTTTTAACAGGATTTGTAATAGCAGTGTTAACAGGAGTAGTGGTGGGTGGTGTAGGATTTGTTGTTGTAATAGGTGGTTTTGTTGGATCTGGTTCATACGTAAATGTTGTGGTTCCAATATTTCGAATTAAGCCATTCTCTGGGAGAGAAGTAACTTGAACTTGGAATGTAACTGTAGCGGTTGTACTAGCAGCAATTGTTCCGATTTGTATACCACCAGCAGGATTTACACCAGTTTGTGAAGCGCCGTTAATTGTGACGCTATTTGGAATAAATGTAGTGCCACTTGGAATAGGATCAGTTACAATAACGTTCGTCGCATCAATGTTTCCTGTGTTCGGTACAGTAATTGTATACGTAATAATATCACCAATATCAGCAATTTGTGGACTAGCTGTTTTTGTTGGATTTACAATTGCAGTTCGTACAGAAGTAGTTGTTGGAGGTGGTGTTGTAGTAGTTGTCGTTGGGGGTTCAGTAGGGTTCGGTTGCGACGTAAATGTTATATTTGCTTCGTTAGTAATCGTTCCATTAGCTGGAAGAGAAGTGACTTGAACTTGAAATGTGACAGTTGTAGTTTGACCAGCAGGAATCGTACCTAACGGAATATTTGTTGGTGTTACGCCGGATTGTGTCGTTCCATTAACTGTAACACTGTTTGGAATGAAAGTAGTGCCAGTAGGGATAGGATCAGTGATAGAAACATTTGTTGCTGAAATATTACCGTTATTTGGAACAGTAATCGTATACGTAATGATGTCACCAATGTTTACAATTTGTTGATTTGCATTTTTAGTCGGATTAATGATAGTAGCATTAATTTGTGTTTCAACTATATTACTTGTAGAGTTTCTGTTAATTGGTGGTTGACTTGGTGGATTGTATTGAAAACTTGAAGTTGCACTATTAGGGATAGGGTTAGGTGTAGGAAGGCTATTAACTCGAACTTGAAAAGTAATTGTAGCAATCCCGTTTGCTGCAATCGTTCCTACATTTATACCAGTAGCAGGATTATCGGTAGTAGAAGTGCCATTTACTGTAACGCTACCTGGAACAAACGATGTACCAGCAGGAGGTGTGTCTGTAATGATAACGTTATTGGCAGCTAATGGAGCTTCGTTTGTAGCGGTTATGGTGTACGTAATCGTATCACCGATGGTAGCGATTGTTTTATCTACTGCTTTTGTTAATGAGACATTAGCTGTGAAAATATCTGTATCAACTATATTGCTGGTTGTTGTACGTGTGATAGTGGGTGCGTTAGGTGCAGGTTGAAATTCATATCCAAATGATGCTACGTTACTAGCGACAGGTGGTGTAGGAATACTAGTTACATCTACTTGAAAAGTAATTGTAACAGAACCACCAGCAGGAATATTATTGATAGGAATACCAGTCGAGGGATCGCCGGCTGTTGGAGTACCATTAACAGTTACACTGTTTGGAACGAAAGTGGTGCCAGCTGGTATGGGGTCTGTAAATGTAACGTTTTGGGCAGGCAGTGTTCCAGTATTTTGGACAACGATTGTATAGGTTAAACGACTTCCTATTGTTGCTATTGCCATTAGATTCGTCCTTTCTCAATAAATTTAAATCCGATCGATAGTTAGATATTTACAAATAGCATCAATTCAAAAGTAAAAACTCGTTCTATTTGTAAAAAAATATGAAAAATGTGCTCGTCATTGCATCCTATTCAAATATAAATGAATAGGAATAGGCAAAGGCTTTTTTTTTGCCTAAATTAGCTCGTATGTATATAAATGGAACTTTTTCGTTTTGCTCGCATTAAATGAAATAGCGAGAAAATATTACTTTTAATAGAAAGGAAGTGAGGTTGTTGGCCTTTGTACAAACATATACAAAAACGGATTCGCTTTTTATGGTGCATACAGGAAATACGTTAGGGATGCGTGGTATTACGACAGCTACTGCATATCAATATAACGCATTAATTTCTACAAATACAAATTTGAGTTTTGCTGGGGTGCCATCCTCAACAGATACTGATACCTTCGCAGGAACGACAAATGATTGGACTTTAGATGGGTCATGGACGAGGCTCAATCCATCTGTAACAGATGTACCAATAACGGCTACGGTCGACTTTGCAATGTTAGTTTGGCAAGGAACATTAGGGGGGACTGTAACAGAAGCGGTAGTCAATGCGAATACTCCAACATTTAGAACCCCGGATGATGTGACTCACACTATTACAAGTACACCTGCGTGGGGAGAAACAAGGTCGAGTGGGACATTTCAAGGTACGATTTATACACGTGCAGCTAATGTGACAAGTATTCTTCAAGGGCTTCCTAATCGTGCTCTAGGTGATTATTTTGTAGAACGTGTTCCAACGGCAAATCCACCTTTGCAAGGAACAGGAGTAGGGTGGGCGTTAGTTGTTGTATATCGTGATAATTCATATCCTGTTAGGAATGTTAGTTTATATACTGGTTTACTCATTTCTACATTGGGTGAGACAGCAACGATTTCTAATTTTATCACGCCCGCTACAGCACCGGTGAACGCTCGTGTATTTACAATGGCGTTAAATGGTGATACAGATGCAACAGCAGATACATTTGTGTTAAATGGTACAGCGCTTGTGGGTCCTAATAATGCCAATCCTAATTTTTTCGCTTCGCAAGTCAATAATTATGTAGGGAATTTAAATACAATTGGTAGCTTTGCAGACCGAAATATGCCCATTGGAACTGCGACAAACAATCGGCGCGCTGAATTTGATGTGACGAATGTTCCTGCTAACGGTGTATTAACAGCTGGGTCAACTTCTACGACAGTTAATATCCCAAATACATTTGATTATCTTTATGCGGGTGCTGTAGGTTTACAAATAGAGTTAGGAGAGGCTCGTCTATCTGCTACAAAATCGGTAACTGTAAGTTAAAGTAATTGAAAATGTTAGTGAAAAATCCCTTTTATAAAATAATAGGAGTGATCTTTATTGGCCTTCGTTCGAGCTTACGGTAAAAATGATAATTTATTCATGATGCATACGGGCAATACGATGGGAATGCGTGGTACTGCTAATACAAACTTTGCTTACAATGCACTTATTACATTAAATACTGACTTAACCTTTGGAGGGGTTCCTTCATCAACAGACCCAAATACATTTGGAGGTACGACGAATGATTGGACGTTAGATGGTTCATGGGCTGAAGTAAATCCATCAACTATTATTGTTCCAGCTACAGCGGTTGTAGATTTTGCCTTACTTGTTTGGTCAGGTGGTTTGGATACGGCTGTTACAACCGCTGTTGTTGATGCGAATCCACCAAATTTAGTTACGCCAGATGGAACGAGTACACAAGTGACAATTAATTCAGCATGGTCATCAGAAGGGACGAATTTACCTTTTATAGCCAATGTTTATAATCGAGCAGCAGACGTTACATCTTTATTACAAGGATTACCCAATCGAGCAGCAGGAAGATATAGCGTAACGAGATTACCTACGCGTCAGCCGGTTGGATATGGTGCTGGATGGTCGTTGATTGTTGTATATCGTGATTCCTCATATCCGGTGAGAAATGTGAGTTTATTTCCAGGTTTTTTATTATCGGGTACACCACAAACTCTTTCTGGATTTTTCACACCAGCTACAGGGACAGTGACAGCAAGAGCTTTTGTAATGGCGGTAAATGGTGATCCGAACTTTACAGGTGATAATTTTCAATTGAACTCTGTGACATTAACAGGACCAAATAATCCAATAGGAAACTTTTTTAGAGGGCAAGTAAATGATATTAATGGAAATTTAAATACAATTGGTAGTTTTGCAGATCGTAATTTTTCTGGAACAACTACAAATGCAAATGCAAGAGCTGAATTTGATATTACAAATGTAAATGCAACAGGTTCTATTGCATCAAATACGACATCCACACAAGTGAATATTACAGGAACAGGTGATACGATTTATATAAGTGCGGTCGGATTACAAATAGACTTAGCAGAAGCTAGATTAACAGCCGTAAAATCAGTAACTGTAAGTTAAAAAAAGATTGCTATAAGCTAGCAATCTTTTTTTATTAGAGGGATTTTGTTAATAAAGTTTTATAGTTAGAATAATCAATCTCTTTTTCTTGTAGTTTTTTCACTAAAAATTTATGGTCGCGCTTTGGTGTAGCAATAATATACCCTTTAATAATTAAATCTTGTGTAATTTGAGAGGCTTTTTCTTGTAATGCTAGTTCTCCGATTTTTCCGGCAATTTTTGATTTAGCAACATCGCGAAATAGTTCTGGAACAGGACTTACGAGCTCTTCTAACAATTGTTTTTGTTCGTCATCCCATAAATGCCTAGTTTTATTAATATAGTGCTCTTCCCAATCTAATATAGACATACCATCTTCTTTTGGTAGTCGTTTTAAAAATTTTCTGAACATAAAGTATCCACCGATAGACATAAGTCCTAATAAAATAACAGTCCATAGCACAATAAACCAACTGAACCATCCTTCGAGCAAGCGTATCCCCCCTTAATGATTGCGGTTTTCTTTTATTCATATTATAAACAGTGAGATTCATAGAAAGCAAGAACGCTTGGTCATTTTGACCAAGCGTTATCATTTAAACAAAGTATAGTTGTTCAACACATAAATTGTTACTATCATCTTCTACATATTCGATGATTAATGTGCCAACTTTACGATCTTTATCTTCAGTTGTGAAAATAGAGTAAGAAGTAAAACGTGTTGTTGATAGGCCGCTTATATGTGTAGGTAAAGAAATGTAGTCGTTATCGCGGAAGAATTCCATTAGTTCAATATCCTCAAATTCTTTTCGGTCAACTTGTTTGTTTGTATAGCGGCGTTGAAGTTGTTTTAAAGACTCATTCCAAGAAATTGCTTTTGTGTCGTATACCATTGTTCTATCTCCTTACTGTATGTAATAATTAAGAACATACGTTCTAAACTAGTATACTCTTTTTATTAGAAAAGGGAAAGCAAAAAATAATGTAAGCTTGGATTTCCAAGCTTACATTATCGATGCGTCCGTCATAATCTCTAATTTTTATTATAAGTTAGATAAGAATAAGAAACAAGATGATATATATATTGTTGATGGTTTTCAAAATTCTGTATATTGTAGATGTACTAAAGCGCAAGGGAATGAGAGGGATGGCATATGTAATTTCACTTCAAGGACCAATGGCAAGCGGAAAAACAACATTGGCTAAAAGGTTAGAGCGATGTGGACTTTCAGTTATATATGAAAACCCTTATCCAATTGTAGAAAAGCGAAAGCAATTAAATTTGGATATGAATTCAAAAGAAGGATTTATTATAAATCAAAAAATGTTTATCGAAGCAAAAATAAAGGAGTTTCAAAATGTGAAAGATTCAGTCGTGATTTTTGATCGTGGACCAGAAGACATCCTGTTCTATACACTTTTTTATCCAACGATTATAGGGAAAGAGTGGGATATAGAAGGTGAATTGAAAGATGAATTATATCGATTAAGAGAATGTCGTTCAGATGCAATTTTTTATTTAGATGTGACGGAAAAGAATGTATATGATAGAAAAAATAACGATAGAACAAGAAACAGAAGTACATTTGATGAGCAATTTAAATTAGTAGAAACTGAAAAAGAATGGTATAAACAATTTTCTGTAACTTATGTAGACACGAATAGATTAACAGTGGACGAATTAGAGGAATATTTTATAAAATGGTTGAAGGAGAGAGGGTTATGAAAAAAATACTTTTATTTGTGTACCCAACATTTGCGGAGTTTGAAATAACGGTAGCTACGGCGCTGCTGAAAAATAAATTTGAAATTATTACAGCGAGTGTAACAAAAGAATTGATTATAAGTGAAACAGGTTTGCAAGTGCAACCACATATAGAATTAAGTGAAGTGCGTGTAGAAGAATTTGAGGGGATTATTATTCCAGGTGGAGATGCAATACATATGAAAGATGCAGAAGTACTTTTTTCAGTCATTCGTCAATTTCATGAACAAGAAAAATTAGTAGCTGCTATTTGTGCTGGACCATATGCGCTAGCAAAAGCAGGCTTATTCAAAGCAATCTCGTATACGGTGACTATGGATTATCAAAAATTAGATTGTTTTCCAGTAGAAAATTTTGTATATGAAGAAATTGTGCAACACTCAAATATTATTACAGCACAGGGGCATGCATTTGTACCATTTGGAATAGCGATTGCCTCTTATTGTGGAGTAGCGAACAAACATAATATAAATTTTTATGGTGGTAAGGGCAATATGATGATGGAGGAGCTTTTGCCTGAGAATGTATAAAAGCTAGCATTTGCTAGCTTTTTTCTTTTTTACATCGATAAATGGCTAACGTTTTCGGATCGCGCCATATACCGTTATGAAGTGACAATTCATTTTCTACTTCTTTTTTTAGCCATTCCTTCATTTCGGCGTGAAGATATGTATTATCAGGTATATTTAGGGATGGAAACATGCTAGAAATATAGTTTACAATCGGAGTAGCATGATGAAAAACGAGAGCATTATGAATAACTGTTTCTTCGACAGTTGGAAAAACAGACTGTAATATCTCTTTACCATTTTCTAAACAAAATGGAGTGACTGATGATGTTGTTTTCGGTAAATCAAATGCGTCTAACATGCGGTTACACATTTCAACTATACGAGGTAATGTAACGTCAGAATTTGTTGTAGCTAAAAGTGAGCCACCAGGACGAATTACTTTATGGAATCCTTGAACTGTTTTTTCAACACTTTTCATGTGATATAACATATGTCTTGCGACGATCCAGTCGTAGCAATTAGCTTCAAAAGGAAGATTACCAGCATCACCTAATCTCCATTCAATTATGTTATTTTTTATTGCAGCTTCAGAAAGCATCGTTTTCGATTGATCAAAACCGGTTAGTTGTCCTTTATGACCGTTAGTTTGTAAAAGAGAAAGAAAATTCCCGTTAGCGCATCCAACCTCTAATATTTTTTCGTCTCCTTGAAGTTGTAAGTGTTCCATGACGAATTCATCTAAATTCACTTGTTTTTCTTCGTAATGTTTATGCGTATCGATACGAGTTTGTAAATGGTTGCTTACGTTGTATTGGCGTTTTACATCATTCATTTTTTCACATTCCACCTTCGTGCAAAATTGCTGAATCGCATGTGTTAATACGTCGGTTTTCTTTAAATCTTCATATTGGAGTGCAGCTTCAAACCTTTCAAGTAATTTTTCTTCAATTCGAAAATGAATATCTTTTCGCTTCGTCATTGAAATATAACCCCTTTGCATTTGTTAGTGAGGCTATAGCACACCTGAAAACTTTGTGTGAATAATTTGTGTACACAAATGAAGGAGATAAAAAAATTGTTTGAATGTGAGTTTAAACTATTGACGATTTAACCGTTTTCATATATTCTTAAATTAAGAAATATTCAAATAATTAAAAGAAATGAGAGAGTCACATGCTTCTTCAAGGAACACATCGAATTGGTCGTATGGCCATGTTGTTGGCACTTGCGGATGAGAATGAAAGCCCTGTATTATCTATTCCGAAAGGTTGGAAGTATTGTACAGGGAAAGTGGGTTCGATGAATTCGCAAAAAGTTGTAGCAGCAATGGAAACAGCGGCTAAGAGCAACCAAGTTATTGAAACAGATGTTTACAGAGAAACACATGCACTTTATCATGCAATTATGGAAGCTTTGTACGGAGTGACGAGAGGTCAAATTCAGTTAGCAGACGTTCTTCGTACAGTAGGACTTCGCTTTGCGATTGTGCGCGGTACACCATACGACGGAAAAAAAGAAGGCGAATGGGTTGCTGTTGCATTATATGGAACGATTGGTGCACCTGTAAAAGGATCTGAGCATGAGGCGATTGGTTTAGGAATTAATCACATATGATTTGCCCATAGTCTATTAGTTAGAAGGGGGCCTTACTTTTTTAGGACAGAAGTCTGTCTTAAAAAGATAAGGTCCCCTTTTGCCTTTTTAAGGAGGAAAAAAGAATGATTACGTTAACAGGACACACATTGACAATTGAAGAAATGAAGAGGTTGTTACTTGAAGGGGAAGGTGTAACAGCTTGTCCAAATAGTATGCAAAAGGTGGCGGAATGCCGCGAAGTTGTTGAGAAAATTGTAGAGGACGGAAAAGTCGTTTACGGTATTACAACTGGATTTGGAAAGTTCAGTGATGTGCTTATTCAAAAAGATGATGTAAAGGCACTTCAACACAATTTAATTCAGTCACATGCATGCGGGATAGGCGATCCATTCCCTGAAGAAGTATCACGCGGTATGTTAATTTTACGAGCGAACACGATGCTTAAAGGCGTATCCGGTGTTAGACCGCTTGTTGTAAATATGCTTCTTGAGTTTGTAAATCGTAAAATTCACCCAGTCGTTCCGCAACAAGGTTCACTTGGTGCGAGTGGCGATTTAGCGCCTTTATCTCATCTTGCGCTCGTATTATTAGGCGAAGGTGAAGTGTTCTATAAAGGGAAGCGCGTTCATGCGATGGTGGCTCTTACAGAAGAAGGTCTTGAGCCGATTGAACTTGAAGCGAAAGAAGGGCTTGCATTAATCAATGGTACGCAGGCGATGACAGCTCAAGGAGTTCTTTCTTATATAGAAGCAGAAGCAACGGCTTATCAAGCTGAATTCATTGCTTCGATGACAATTGAGGGGTTACAAGGCATTATTGATGCATTTGATGAAAATGTTCATAAAGCACGAGGTTATAAAGAGCAAGTGGAAGTAGCGAGCAGAATTCGTGACATCCTTCACGATAGTAAGTTAACAACAAAACAAGGAGAGCTACGAGTACAGGATGCATATTCACTTCGCTGTATCCCGCAAGTACATGGTGCTTCTTGGCAAGTTTTAAATTATGTGAAAGAAAAATTAGAAATTGAAATGAATGCCGCAACAGATAATCCGCTAATCTTTGATGGCGGAGAAAAAGTAATTTCGGGTGGTAATTTCCACGGTCAACCGATTGCGTTTGCGATGGACTTCTTAAAAGTAGGAATGGCGGAACTTGCAAATATTTCAGAGCGTCGTATTGAGCGTTTAGTAAATCCGCAATTAAATGATTTACCTCCATTTTTAAGTCCAGAACCAGGACTTCAGTCTGGTGCAATGATTATGCAATACGCAGCAGCGTCACTTGTTTCTGAAAATAAAACGTTAGCACATCCGGCGAGTGTTGATTCAATCCCGTCATCAGCTAACCAAGAAGATCACGTAAGTATGGGAACAATCGCTTCACGCCATGCGCATCAAATTATTCAAAACGTAAGACGTGTTCTTTCAATTGAAATGATTTGTGCGATGCAAGCAGCAGAATATCGAGGTATTGAAAACATGAGTACAGTGACGAAGAGCTTCTACCATCAAGGTCGTCAGCAAGTACCTTCTATTACAAATGACCGCATATTCTCAACGGATATTGAAAATATTGCGTATTGGTTAAAAACGAATTATTCGATAAAAGAAAGATTAGATGTAAACGCAGCACTATAAAATGAGAAAAGGGAGAGATTGAAATGGAAAAAGTAAAACAAACAATTCGCGCGCCAAGAGGTACTGAGTTACAAACGAAAGGCTGGGTTCAAGAAGCTGCACTTCGTATGTTAATGAACAATTTAGATCCGGAAGTTGCTGAAAAACCAGAAGAATTAGTTGTATATGGCGGAATTGGCCGTGCAGCTCGTAACTGGGAAAGCTATCAGGCGATTGTAGATTCATTAAAAACGTTAGAAAGCGATGAAACATTACTTGTTCAATCAGGAAAACCAGTTGCAATCTTTAAATCACATGAAGATGCACCTCGCGTTCTTTTAGCGAACTCAAACTTAGTGCCGAAGTGGGCGAACTGGGATCACTTCCGTGAACTAGAGAAAAAAGGTCTTATGATGTACGGACAAATGACAGCAGGTAGCTGGATTTATATTGGAACACAAGGTATTTTACAAGGAACATATGAAACGTTTGGAGAAGCTGCACGTCAACATTTCGATGGTTCATTAAAAGGTACATTAACACTTACTGCTGGTTTAGGTGGTATGGGTGGTGCACAACCTCTTGCTGTAACGATGAATGGCGGTGTTGTTATTGCTATTGATGTTGATAAGCGCAGCATCGATCGTCGTATTGAAAAGAGATACTGTGATATGTATACAGAATCGTTAGAAGAAGCATTAACTGTTGCGAACGAGTATAAAGAGAAGAAAGAACCAATTTCAATTGGTTTATTAGGAAATGCGGCAGAAATTTTACCAGAACTAGTGAAGCGTAATATTACGCCAGATTTAGTTACGGATCAAACATCTGCTCATGATCCATTAAACGGTTATATTCCAGTCGGTTACACATTAGAAGAAGCAGCGAAACTTCGTGAAGAAGATCCAGAACGTTACGTACAATTATCAAAAGAAAGCATGACAAAACATGTAGAAGCAATGCTTGCTATGCAAGCAAAAGGCGCAATTACATTTGATTACGGAAATAACATTCGCCAAGTTGCTTTCGATGAAGGTTTGAAAAATGCATTCGATTTCCCGGGATTCGTTCCAGCATTTATCCGTCCATTATTCTGCGAAGGAAAAGGACCATTCCGCTGGGTAGCACTTTCTGGTGATCCAGAAGATATTTATAAAACAGACGAAGTTATTTTACGTGAATTCGCTGACAATGAGCATTTATGTAACTGGATTCGTATGGCACGTCAGCAAGTTGAATTCCAAGGTCTTCCATCACGTATTTGTTGGCTTGGTTACGGTGAGCGCGCGAAATTTGGTCGCATCATTAATGAAATGGTTGCAAATGGTGAATTATCAGCACCGATCGTTATCGGCCGTGACCATTTAGATTGCGGATCAGTAGCATCTCCAAACCGTGAAACAGAAGCGATGAAAGACGGTAGTGATGCAGTAGCAGACTGGCCAATTTTAAATGCATTAATTAACAGTGTAAACGGTGCGAGCTGGGTATCTGTTCACCACGGTGGTGGCGTTGGTATGGGTTATTCACTTCACGCTGGAATGGTTATCGTCGCAGATGGAACAGAAGCGGCAGCGAAACGTATTGAGCGCGTATTAACTTCTGACCCTGGTATGGGTGTTGTTCGTCACGTTGATGCTGGATATGACTTAGCTGTGGAAACTGCGAAAGAAAAAGGCGTTAACATTCCAATGATGAAATAAGGAGGAGAAAACATGCTGGACACTTTACTAATAAATATCGGTCAATTACTAACAATGGATCAAGAAGATGGCTTGTTAAGACGGGAAGCGATGAACACGCTTCCTGTTATCGAAAACGGTGTGATTGGAATTGAAAACGGCGTAATTACTTTCGTTGGAACAGCGGAAGAAGCGAAAGGATTACAAGCGAAAGAAGTTATTGATTGCGGTGGGAAAATGATTTCTCCTGGTCTTGTTGATCCGCATACTCACCTTGTATTTGGTGGATCTCGTGAAAATGAAATCGCACTAAAATTGCAAGGAGTGCCGTACTTAGAAATTTTAGAACAAGGCGGAGGTATTCTTTCAACTGTAAATGCAACGAAACAGGCGTCGAAAGAAGAACTTGTTCAAAAAGCGAAATTCCATTTAGACCGTATGCTATCTTTCGGAGTTACAACTGTAGAAGCGAAGAGTGGTTACGGATTGGATGATGAGACAGAATGGAAACAATTAGAGGCAACTGCGCAATTGCAAAAAGAGCACCCGATTGATTTAGTTTCCACATTTTTAGGTGCTCATGCAGTTCCGAAAGAGTATAAAGGGAAATCAAAAGAATTTTTACAATGGATGTTAGACTTACTGCCAGAAATGAAAGAGAAGCAATTAGCTGAATTCGTTGATATTTTCTGCGAAACAGGCGTGTTCTCTGTCGAAGAATCAAAAGAGTTTTTATTAAAAGCGAAAGAGCTTGGCTTTGACGTGAAAATTCATGCAGATGAAATTGATCCTCTTGGTGGTGCGGAAGCAGCGGCTGAAATTGGTGCAGCATCAGCGGACCATTTAGTTGGCGCTTCTGATAAAGGAATTGAAATGCTTGCAAACTCTAATACAGTAGCCACTTTATTACCAGGAACAACTTTCTATTTAAATAAAGAAAGCTTTGCTCGTGGTCGTAAAATGATCGATGAAGGTGTTGCAGTTGCGTTAGCTACAGACTTTAACCCAGGTAGCTGTCCAACTGAAAACATTCAGCTTATTATGAGCATCGCAATGCTCAAGCTGAAAATGACACCAGAAGAAGTTTGGAACGCGGTAACAGTTAACTCTTCTTACGCAATTAATCGTGGGGACGTAGCTGGGAAAATTAGAGTTGGTCGCAAGGCAGATTTAGTTTTATGGGATGCTTACAATTATGCTTACGTACCGTATCATTACGGCGTAAGTCATGTAAATACAGTATGGAAGAATGGTAATATCGCATATACAAGAGGTGAACAAACGTGGAGCACGGCCACTATTTAAAGAAGAATGCAAAGTTTATCGATCGTGAAGTGACGAAATGGAGTGAAATGATTAAAGATTGGGAGGAAGGCGTGGAAATATTCGGTGCTGCCTTAATTGGAGCACCCCTTTCTAAACCATCTATTAGTCATTCAGGAGCGATCTTTGCTCCAAAAACAATTCGTGCGATGTTAGATGCATATAGCACGTACGCAATTACAGAAGAACATGATATGAAGGAAAGTGTTTTATATGATTGCGGTGATATTACGATGCATGTAACGGATATAAAAGAAAGTCATAACCGAATTGCGAAAACAGTTGGTCATGTAACGAAAGTAAATCCGAACATGATACCAATCGTTCTTGGCGGGGATCACTCGATTAGTTTTCCGAGTATAACAGGATTTGCAAACAGTAAAGGAAAGGTCGGGATTATTCAATTTGATGCCCATCATGATTTACGTAATTTAGATGATGGTGGCCCATCAAATGGTACACCGTTCCGTAGTTTACTAGAAAATGGTGTCATTACAGGAAAACAACTCGTTCAAATCGGAATTCGCAATTTTTCAAATGCGCGAGCGTACCATGAATATGCAAAAGAACATGGCGTGACAGTATATACAATGAAAGATGTACGAGAGCGAGAAATCAAAGATATTATCACGGAAAGTATTGAAGTATTAAGAAAGCAAGGCGTGACTTCTATTTATATTTCTCTTGATATGGACGTACTCGATCAAGCATTTGCACCAGGTTGCCCAGCAATTGGTCCTGGCGGAATGGATAGTACGACTTTACTTGATGCGATTGAATTTCTTGGTAAAGAACCGCTCGTTCAAGGGATGGATATTGTAGAGATTGATCCAACACTTGATTTTAGGGATATGACGAGCCGAGTAGCTGCACAAGTGATTATGAGTTTTCTTTTAGCAAGAGAGACAGTCCGTAAGCAGGTTAGTGTATAGGCGTGAAATTAATAGGGAATGTTTAATGATTCCGTATAAAAAACACATTACTACTTATATGTAGTAATGTGTTTTTATGTAAAAAGAGCAGGTGAAAGTAGCATGTATATATGTGTGGAAAAGTTAATAAGATTGCGGGTTTTTAGTGATATTTTACGAATTTATTTTCTTAGTTTGAAAGAATTGACATGAAAAATAATTTTATGATAAAATAAAAATTTTGCTAAAAAAATGAATGTGTGTTAAGATTGAGAAGGTTACCATATATGGAGGTGGATTATTTGTTTCAAATTGGCGATAACATTGTTTATCCAATGCACGGAGCAGGTATAATTAAAGCCATAGAAGAGAAGGAAATCGCAGGAGAAAAACAACAGTATTATGTTATAAAAATGTCGGGTAGTAATATGGAATTAATGATTCCTGCAGGGAGAATATTGAGCTCAAATATACGACCAGTTACGGATATAACGGCGATAGCACACATATTGGATATTTTTCAACATGGAGAATCTGATAGATTACTTACGTGGAAACAAAGGTATAAATTGAACACTGATAAAATAAAGACGGGTAAAATACAAGAAGGTGCTGAAGTTGTACGTGATTTATTACGTATGCAGAAAGAAAAAGCACTTAATGCAAGCGAAAAGAAAATGTTAGATAACGCACACGAATTTTTGATGAGTGAACTGGGATTAATTGAAGGTATCACAGAAAGTCAAATAAAAAGCTTTTGTTAAGATTCATTACAAATAATGTATTATATCCCAAAAAAGATTTTGAATTTTTTGGGAGCATAATTATAGAAAATTAATCATTTCAAAGACATTCAACTCTTTCAAACCACTTTTAGAGCATTAACCCCTTTTGTTATTACTACAATCAAATCCATTTTTATTTTTAAAATTCTTTACGAATGTTCGAAGTTTAATTAAACACTTCGATAGAATAGTTACTTGATTTTTGCAATCCTGATTCACACTGGCACGGACGAGGAGCCGTAAGGATGAAAGAGAGGTAGGGCTTTCATTGTTTTAGGTTTATAAGTTATTATTTTTAGGAGAATACTGAACCACTTTCACTTCTATTTTTAAAGTTTTTTATATGTGAAGAGACAATAATTGTTTATTTTCTTTATATAAAAGAGATTAATGAGTTGTCATCCATATACGGTAAACTAAAAAAGGTTTCCTTCCTAGGAAACCTTTTTTTATTTGTATCATTCTGTTTTTTTGATATTCGAATGTTTGATGGTAAAGGCGTATAAATTGACGTTACTATCTAAAAGTAAGTATGATGCGATTGTAGTAAGAATTTTTTTAGGGGGAAGAAAAATGACAAGTTCAAATAATAAAGCAGCAAGTATTTATGAAGGAACAAATATAAGTGCTTGGGGATTTTTTGAAAATATTGAAGAAACAAAGTTGTTCAATCCGATTCAAATTGGATCTTGGTCTCTTCGTAATCGCATAGCAATGGCACCGATGACGAGATGTTTCGCAAATCATGAAACGGGAGTAGTTGGTACTGATGTAGTCGAGTACTATAGAAAGCGTGCAGCTGATGGAGTTGGATTAATTATTACAGAGGGAATCGTCATTAGCCCAAGAGCAAAAGGAAATCCAGGAGTACCAGGAATTTATACACAAGAACAAATCGATTCGTGGAAGCCTGTTACAGAGGCAGTACATAAAGAAGGCGGAACGATTATTGCTCAAATATGGCATGTTGGACGTATGAGTCATCACGAAATAATTGGTGGGAAAATGCCACAAGCACCGTCTGCTATCGCTGCAGAGGGAAATGTTCCACGTTTTCGTAAACCGTTTGATACGCCAGAAGCAATGACGTTAGAAGAAATACAAGAAGTGATCGGTCAATACGCACAAGCTGCGAAGAATGCAATTGAAGCTGGATTTGATGGAGTAGAAATACACGGTGCACACGGATATTTAATCGATCAATTTACTTATGAGTTTGCAAATAAGCGTACTGATAAATACGGCGGAGACTTAAAGGAAAGGTTAACGTTTATGAAAGAAGTAACGGCGGCTGTAATAGAAGCTGTTGGAGCTAATAAAACACTTCTTCGTTTCTCTGCTTTCAAAGGTGATAATCCTACTTATATGTGGGAAAACCCTGAGCTTGCAATTGAAACGTTTGTAAATATGTTCAAAGAAGTTGGATTAACGATGATTCACCCTTCAACGATGAATTATACGGCAGTCATTGCTGACGGAAAGAATTTTCATCAATTAGTAAGAAAATATTGGGATGGTACGATCGTAGGAGTAGGGAATTTAAATCCGAAAGAGGCTGAAGAAGCGTTGCAAGAAGGAACGATTGATGTAGCGGCATTCGGAAGACCTTTAATTGCTAATCCAGATTTTGTTCATCGAATTAAAAATGCTGAAAGTTTAGTTGAATATGATGCGAAAGAGCATCTTGTTACATTAATTTGAATAAAGATAAAAGGAGAACACATCAGGTGTTCTCCTTTTATTATGGATTTTCATAGGAGGAAGCGGGATGAGTGAAACGCTACTCGTTATTATTAGTATATTGCTCTTATTCATGCTACTATTAATCATTTTTTTTATTATTACATTTTTTATTAAAAAACGGACACATCATTCTATATTAAAGCTACATCCATACTTAGGAAGGATGCGTTATTTACTTGAAAAGATAGGGCCGGAATTTAGGCAATATTGGTTTGATCATGATACGGATGGAAAGCCTTTTTCACGGTATGATTTTCAAAGTGTAATGTTTTTAGCAAAGTACCGTTCTGAAATACTTGGCTTTGGATCAAAACGAGATTTTGATACATCTGGTTATTATATTGCTAATACATTATTTCCGATATTAACAGAAGAATTAAGTGTGAATGTAGCGCAAGAACGTGAAGGGAAAAAGTATGTGATTCATAAAGAAGGGTTATTTTCACGAAGAGAAAAATTGACAGCGGATACAACGAATCTTTGGTTATATGAAGAAGATGATGCGGTTATCGTCGGTGAAAATCGTAAATATCCATGGAAACTGTATGGCATGTTTGGAGCATCAGCAACTTCTTACGGTGCGATTGGCGAAAATTATATATTAGCGAGTGGATTTGGTGCGAAGATGGCTGGTGGTTCGTGGATTAATACAGGGGAAGGTGGTGTAATACCAGAACATTTACATACAGGTGCAAATATCGTTGCGCAAATTGGTCCAGGATTATTTGGTTACCGTGATGAGGATGGTAATTTTTCAATGGAGCAATTCATGGAGAAAGCGAAAGAAAGGAATATTAAAGCATTCGAATTGAAATTTGGGCAAGGGGCTAAAATACGTGGCGGTCATCTAGAGGGACAAAAAGTAAATGAGAAAATTGCTTCTGTTCGAAATGTACGAGAAGGAGAAACGATTAATTCACCGAATCGATTTTCATTTTTAAATAATGCAGCAGATACACTTTATTTTATTCAGCAGTTGCAAGAAAACGGAGGTAAACCTGTCGGTATGAAAATTGTAATTGGACAGCAGGGGCCGTTGGAAGATTTATTCAAATCGATGAACGAGTTAAACATCTATCCAGATTTTATTACAATCGATGGTTCAGAAGGTGGATCAGGTGCAACGTATAAATCGATGGCAGATAGTATGGGGATGCCGCTTATTCCAGCGTTACTGACATGTATTGATACAGCGAATCATTATGGTGTTCGGGACAAATTCAAAGTGTTTGCCTCGGGGAAATTAATTACACCAGATAAAGTGGCAATTGCTTTAGCTATTGGTGCTGATGCTATAAATTCAGCACGCGGGTTTATGATGGCAAGTGGCTGTATTATGGCGCTTCAATGTAATTCGGGGCAATGTCCATCTGGTGTGGCGACGACGAATCCTCATTATCAAAAAGCGTTAGATCCGTATGAGAAGAAATGGCGCGTAATGAATTATGTTGTTAGTATGAGATATAGTTTGTTCTCACTTGCGGCAGCAGCGGGAGTAAAGAGTCCACGCCATTTAACGAGAGAGCATATTGTGTTTAAAGATGAGGTGGGGCGGGTGGTGCCTCTTTCGGAACTGTTTCCTACTAGTAAATAGAAAATAAGCTATGTTTAATAGATTAAAAGTCATACATTTGTATGGCTTTTTAATTTGGAAATTAGGAGTGAAAAAGTGCATGGTATATTTTCTGAATATTTTTACTTTAATTTATTTTAAAAGCCGGGTAATCCACTGGGATAAAGGCGTTTATAAAGGTTTTTACATGTAGTGAAATTGGCTTGTTCACTTGAAAGAACAAAAAATGTTTGTTAAGGTAGGGAACCATAAGCGAAAACAAGAAAATAGAAAAAGTCATCTTTCGAAATTTTGAATGGCTTATGTAACTAAGGGAGAGATTTGGTGAAGATTGAGATTATGGTTTCGCTTGCTATTTATATGGCAGGTATGTTGTATATCGGTTATTGGTCTTATAAGAAGACATCCGATTTATCAGATTATATGTTAGGCGGAAGGGGACTCGGTCCAGCAGTTACAGCTTTATCAGCTGGTGCTTCGGACATGAGTGGTTGGATGCTAATGGGATTACCTGGTGCGATGTATGCAACAGGATTATCAAGTGTATGGATTGCGATAGGTTTATTAATAGGTGCTTATGCAAACTATTTAATTATTGCCCCGCGTTTGCGAACGTATACAGAAGTGGCAAATGATTCAATTACGATTCCAGACTTTCTAGAGAATCGATTTAAAGATCGTACGAAAATACTTCGCTTTGTCTCCGCTATCGTCATTTTAGTATTTTTCACATTTTATGCGTCGGCTGGTTTAGTATCAGGTGGACGTTTGTTTGAAAACTCTTTCAACCTAGATTATAAGATTGGTTTATTTGTAACTGTCGGTGTCGTAGTTGCTTATACACTATTCGGTGGTTTTTTAGCAGTAAGTTGGACCGACTTTGTGCAAGGATGTATTATGTTTATTGCTCTTGTATTAGTGCCAATTGTTGCTTTTACAGATGTGGGCGGTGTAACAGAAACATTCAATACAATTAAACAAGTTGATGCATCGCATTTAGATATGTTTAAAGGGACTACAATTCTTGGGATTATTTCATTTTTAGCATGGGGTCTTGGGTATTTTGGTCAACCACATATTATTGTCCGCTTTATGGCGATTACTTCTATTAAAGATTTAAAAACTTCTCGTAGAATCGGTATCGGTTGGATGACGATTTCAATTATAGGTGCAATGCTTACTGGTCTAATTGGTATTGCTTATTACGCTAAAAATAATGCAACGTTACAAGACCCAGAAATGGTCTTTGTAACATTCTCAAACATTTTATTCCACCCGTACATTACTGGGTTTTTATTATCAGCTATTTTGGCTTCGATTATGAGTAGTATTTCCTCGCAATTACTTGTTATTTCAAGTGCAGTAACGGAAGATTTCTATAAAACATTTTTCCGTCGTGACGCAAGTGACAAAGAACTTGTATTTATCGGTAGGCTGTCAGTATTAGTAGTAGCTATGATTGCAGTTGCTTTAGCGTATCATCCAAGTGACACAATTCTAACACTTGTCGGTTATGCTTGGGCGGGATTTGGTTCAGCATTCGGACCCGCTATTTTATTAAGCTTATATTGGAAGAGAACGAACAAATGGGGCGTTCTTGCTGGGATGATTGTAGGTGCAGTAGTTGTAATTACTTGGGTACAAATTCCAAGTTTAAAAGCAACTATGTATGAAATGGTACCTGGATTCTTCTGTAGCTTATTAGCTATTATTGTTGTAAGTTTATTAACGAAAGAACCAGTGAAAGCAATTCATCGTGAATTTAATGAGATGGAAGCCGTGTTGGAAGAGGAAACGAAATAAATTGCAAAGAGAGTAAACTAAATTGGTGTTTACTCTCTTTTAATTAAAAATGAAAATAAGGAACTTGTTGACAACTAAAAGTAAGTAACTTATAATAAATTTAGGTTCAAGATAATTTGTGTTACGAATAAAGATTTCAGATGGAGTAAATATTTTTTTGAGGGTTATCTCGAATTCGAGATAATTCCGATAAGTTAGATGTTGATGTGTAATTTTATAATTAATATCTTGAATTCGAGATAAAATCGTAACGATGGATTTTACTTTGCAGTATGGACAAAATGAATAATGAATTTGAATGTATAAAAGTTTTTAAAATGAAATAAAAAGGGGCGGAGAAAATGGAAAAGAAAACGATGGGAATTCATCACATTACAGCAATCGTAGGACACCCACAAGAAAATGTAGATTTTTATGCTGGTCTGTTAGGTTTACGTTTAGTGAAACAAACAGTGAATTTTGATGATCCAGGCACGTACCATCTTTATTTTGGTAATGAAGGAGGGAAGCCCGGAACAATTATTACGTTTTTCCCATGGGCAGGTGCTCGTCAAGGCATTATTGGTGATGGTCAAGTAGGAATCACTTCTTATGTCGTACCAAAGGGCGCAATGGATTTTTGGGAAAATAGATTAGAAAAATTTGATGTTTCGTATACAAAAATGACTCGATTTGGAGAACAGTATTTAGAATTTGATGATCCACATGGTTTGCATATAGAATTAGTTGAAAGAGAAGAAGGCGAATTAAATAATTGGAGTTTTGGAGAAGTTACACCAGAAGTAGCAATTAAAGGATTTGGCGGTGCTGTTCTTTTATCTGCACAACCTCAAAAAACTGCTGAATTGTTAGAGCATGTTATGGGTCTTGAGAAAATTGGAGAAGAAGGTGAATTTGTTCGATTCCGTTCTTCTGCTGATATTGGAAATATTATCGACTTGAGATTATCAAAAATCGGGCGTGGTCAAATGGGTGTTGGTACAGTTCATCATATTGCTTGGAGAGCGAGTGATGATGCTGATCAATTAGATTGGAAAGAGCGTGTGTCTCGTTTTGGATATCACGTAACGCCTGTACAAGATCGAAATTATTTTAACGCAATTTATTTTAGAGAACACGGCGAAATCTTATTTGAAATTGCAACAGACCCTCCTGGTTTCGCTCATGACGAATCGTTAGAGACGATGGGTGAGGAATTAAAGTTACCGGAGCAATATGAAACACATAGAAAACAAATTGAACAAACACTTTTACCATTTGAAGTGAGAAATTTAGACGAAAAGTGATTGAAAGGGGAAAAAGATTATGATGAAACATGTTTTTCAAAAAGGAAAAGATACGTCAAAACCAGTGTTGTTATTACTGCATGGTACAGGTGGTAATGAATTAGATTTATTACCACTTGCAGAAATAGTTGATCCGGAAGCATCTGTATTAAGTGTTAGGGGAAATGTATTAGAAAATGGCATGCCACGTTTCTTCCGTAGATTGGCAGAAGGCATTTTTGATGAAGAAGATTTGATTTTCCGTACGAAGGAATTAAATGAGTTTTTAGATGAAGCTGCAAAAACATATGAATTTGATAGAAATAACATTGTAGCTATCGGTTATTCAAATGGAGCAAACATTGCTGCAAGCTTATTATTCCATTACGAAAATGCATTAAAAGGCGCTGTGCTCCATCACCCAATGGTGCCTAGAAGAGGAACACAATTACCTAATTTAGCAGGGAAATCCGTGTTTATTGCTGCTGGGACAAATGATCCGATTTGTTCATCAGCAGAGTCAGAGGAATTGAAGGCATTATTAGAAAGTGCAACTGCAAACGTAACAATGCACTGGGAAAATAGAGGGCATCAATTAACAATGGGTGAAGTAGAAAAAGCAAAAGAATGGTATGACAAAGCACTTTAAAAAAGAAGCATCTGCTAACAATTAGCAGATGCTTCTTTTATTATTTACGACTGAATCGCAAGATGAGATGAAGAAAGTGGCAATTGAATATCAACGATTGTACCTTGATTTAATTCGCTTGAAATGTGTAATTTACCATGATGTTCCTCAATTATTTTGTAACACATCATTAATCCTAGTCCAGTTCCTTTTTCTTTTAAACTATAAAACGGTTCGCCTAGACGAGAGATACGATCTTCTGGGATACCGCAACCTTCATCAATAATCCGTATTAAAATGAAAGTATCATCAAATGGTTTTGTTTGGATGTAAATATTTCCGCCATTTGGCATCGCTTCTATCGCATTTTTTAATATGTTTATAAAAACTTGTTTTAATTGGTTACCATCACACTGAATATCATGTTTGTAATCAAAATGATCCATAATGATATGGACACTATGCATAATAGCAGTTGGTAAAATAAATGTAACTACTTCTTCAATTAAAGTTTGTATGTTACAAGTTTGGATAGATAATACTTGTGGTTTAGACATCGCCATAAATTGACTTGTAATAGATTCCATCTGTGAAATCTCACTTAACATAACATCGATATACCATTTCTGCTCCTCATTGATTTCAGGGAGTAGCAATGTTAGAAAACCTTTTAGAGAAGTGAGTGGATTTCGAATTTCATGGGCAATTCCAGCTGTCAGTTGTCCGACTACTGCGAGCTTTTCTGATTTTCGTAATAACTTTTCTGTTTCTTTAAGTTCGGTAACGTCTCTACCCATTACGATAAGACCCTTACGCGAGCCGTCAGGATGATAGAGAGGAACTTTCGATATACTTAAGATTAAGTCGAAATCATCTCTATGAATAATAAATTCCTCACCATGAAGAATTTGTCTTTGTTGCCACGCTAGTTCATCAACTTCTTCACAATGTAAAAAAGCTTCTCGGTACGCTTCATTATATTGAATGAGTTCACTATCTTTTTTCCCGTGGTAAGGTACATGGTGGAAATTGAAGCAAGAAAGTGCGTAATCATTTGCTTCAAGCCAGCGCCCTTCATGATCCTTAAATATAACGAACGCAGGCATGGAGTTCACTAATGTACGTAATCTCTTCTCGCTTTCTTTTAGCATGTTCTCAATTCTTTCTGATTTTTCAAGAGGCTTCATAATGGCATATACGCCAGTTAGACGATTTTGGACAAATATAGGAACTAGTTTAGTCACGACGTCTAATAAGAATCCATTTTTATGATAAATAGATAACATATACTCTTGTTGATTATCCGCTTTAGTATTCTTTATATTTTGTAATACTTGCTCAGAAATATGAGCTTCTAAAATAGAGGTAATATTTTTCTGTTCTAATTCTAAAGAAGTGTAACCTAATATTCTTTCGACAGAAGGGTTCGTATGTAGAATAACTCCCTCTAAGTTCAATGAAATAATACTATCAGGATTGTGCTCGAACAGAGATGCGTACATTTCTGCTGAAGAACGATCTTGTATATGGTTTCGCAAACGTCCAGAAATGTTCAGATGACGTTTTCTTTGAAATGATGAATATTTTTTACGACTCATAATAGTTCCTCCGTACAAATAGCATCTAAAAAGATTTGTCTATTCATAACTATAATATAGATGCAATGTATATTTCTATAAAAAATGGAAGTTATATAATAAATTTTGTTTTCTTTATTTTGGAAAAGTGCGTATAGGGTGGTAATAAGGGGAGCTTATATTGTTTTATAAAGCATTTGTAAGTTACAGGAGTAGGTTTTCCTTATAATATTAGGATAGAAGAGGGGGAGAGAAAATGAGAAATTATATTCAAGGTATTGATCATGTACAAGTAGCTGCGCCTGTAGGGTGTGAAGAAGAAGCACGAGATTTTTATAGTAATAAAATTGGTATGGAGGAAATCCCGAAGCCAGAGGAATTAAAGAAGCGCGGTGGCTGTTGGTTTAAGTGTGGAAATCAAGAGATTCATATTGGAGTTGAGCAAAACTTCAATCCAGCTAAAAAAGCGCATCCGGCTTTTTATGTTTTAAAAATTGATGAATTTAAAGAAGAGTTAATAAAGCAAGGTATTGAAGTAATAGATGATCATGCACGACCAGATGTAATTAGATTTTATGTGTCAGATCCGTTCGGAAATCGAATTGAATTTATGGAAAATAAAAACTAGGTAGAAATCCACCTAGTTTTTTAACCTTTTCTAAACAATCCTAATACTTCAACCGTTTCTGTAATGTTAACGAATGCATGAGGATCAATTTCAGAAATTGTTAATTTCATACTTGCTAATTCTTCACGAGAAACGACTGTCATAAGTACACGTTTCTTTTCGCTGGAATAAGCACCTTCGCCATCAAGTAATGTAATTCCACGTACAACAGTTGAAAGAAGTTGTTTTTTCATTTTTTCTGCTTCATTTGTTACAATCATAAGTGTAACCTTCCGATGTTTCGTATGAATAGCATCGATAACTTTACCAGTTACATAAATGGAAAGTAAGCTTGTAAGAGCAACATCCCAAGTGAAGAAGAATCCTGCAATGATTACAACGACTGCATTTAAAATAATAAGGAATCCGCCAAGTTTAATGTCACGTTTGCGAGACAACAACATACCGATAATATCAAATCCACCAGTTGATCCATTACAGTTAAAAACAAGACCGATACCAGCTCCGGCAATGACACCACCAAAGATAGATGATAAAAGTGGATCTGTTGCTACGACTTTCACTGGAACATAGTATAATGCAACAGATAATACAATAACAGAGATAACAGTGTTAAAAATTACTTTTTTTCCAAGACCTATGTATCCTAAAATAAGGATAGGTAAGTTTAATACGAAGTTAATAATACCTGTGTTTACAGGAGTTACAATCCCTAAAATAATAGCAATTCCGCCAATTCCACTACTTAAAATTTTGTGGGGGATAAGGAAAAGATTAAAGGCAATTGCAATAATAATAGAACCAATAATAACACCAAGAAATCTGACCATCTCTTTCCCGTCCTTCACTAAAAAATTCATATTATTTCAAGATTATATATGATATTGAAAGTTTTGGGTAAAAACAGTTTATTTCGGAAAATTAGATTAATCAAAAGAATTCGAGTATTTTATCATTTGAAAGGGGATACAGTTGTGAAGATAAAAACATATCAACAGAAAAGCCCGTTGAAGCAAGAATGTGAGGATTCTTATTTTTGTAATGAAGAAAAAAAGATTTATGGTGTATGTGATGGGGCAACACCACTCGTCCCGTTTCATGATGAAAAGGGACATAATGGAGCATACATCGCTTCACATTTATTTGCAAGTTATTTTGCTTCATTACGCGAAACTCATAGTTTACCAGTTGCCGTCGCAAAAGCAAATGAAGCATTGCAAAGCAAAATGTTAGAATATGAAGTAGACACAAGAAAGAAAGAGCATTTGTGGTGTACATGTATCGCGGCCGTTCAAATAGATGGTGAGAAAATCGAATATGTACAGTTAGGGGACTGTATGATTGTCGCAATACTTCAAAATGGAACGATGCAAGTATTAACGAAAGACACAGTCGAAGGAATTAGTAAACGAGCAAAAAAGAAGAGAGAAGAAGATCGTAAAAAAGGGTTATCTGTACCAGAAGAACATGTTTTTCAAGATGTGAAAGAACAGTTAAAATACAATCGTTATCTTGCAAATATACAGGATGGATATTCCGTTGCAAATGGAATGAAAGAAGCGATACATTATTTACAACATGGGGAATTACATATAGATGAAGTGAGCGGGATTTTTATTTGTTCAGACGGATTATTTCACCCAGATTGGCCACTCGAACAAACTGTTGCATATATAAGAAAGAATAGTATAAGTGAATATATAGCAATTATTGAAGAACTAGAAGGGAAAAAGAGAATAAGGCCAGATGATAAAACAATCATGATCATTGATTTGTAAGGAGGACGTTCAAATGGAAATTAAATGTGTTAATTTAACATTTCAAGATGAATTAGTTCCTTTAGAAACAGTAAATAAACTGATTATTCACCACACATCCGAAGATGGATGGGATGTGTATAAAACACATGAATTTCATCAAAAAGTAAGAGGGTGGAGCGGGATCGGTTATAACTATTTTATTGAAGAAGATGGAACTGTAGTTGAAGGACGAGGTTTACATATTGGAGCACATGCGAAAGATAATAATAGAGATACAATTGGAATATGCATAACGGGTAATTTTGATAAATATGATCCAACTATTGCACAAATGAATGCATTATATTTTTTATGTAAAATGTTTATGAGGCAGTTTGCTATAAAGAAAGAAAATATACTAGGTCATAGGGAGTTAGAAGGAGTTACAAAAAGTTGTCCTGGCAGTCGATTTTCTATGGTAGAGTTAAGAAACGAACTATCTTAAATATAGAGGAGTAAGAAATGATGATGAATATAAAAATACCAAATGATAAAAAAGAAGAGCTTGTAGCACAAATTCAGCAATTTTTCGTTGAAGAAGATTTAGATGAAATTGGGCGTTTCCAAGCAGAGCGTTTAATTGAAGAAATGATTAAATTAGTAGGACCGTTTGCATACAATCAAGCAATAGGAGACGCTAGAAAGCTTGTAACAGAGAAACTATCTAATATTGAAGAAGATTTGTATGTGTTAGAGAAGAGTGAAGGGAAGTAAACTTTCGCCAATTATAAAATAAGTATTTGCCACGGCTTCTTTCCAATGTTTTGTTTGGAAAAGGCCGTGAAATTGTTTTTGACCATATAAAATAAACCTTTTCTTTTTTACCAAAAGGGACCCCAGAATTAAAAAAACGTTATTCTTTCTTAACAAGCTAGATGAGAAAGAATAACGTTTTTTTGATTGAGATTAAAAATATATTATCTTAATTTTATCTTTTTTTAATAATTTATTTATGGGCAATTTATAGTTGCTATTTATAATTCCTATATATAGCAGCTATGGATACTACAAAGAAGAAATTTGGATGTGTAACACTTTGTATCCAATTCGCTGTAATCAAAATTTAAAACATGAATTGCTCACATAGAATTTTCTTTTGGAAGATAAGTGGTGTAATTCTTTGTTAAATGAAGGAAGGGATTGGGAAGCTATGAATAAAACAATTTTAAAAACATGTATCATATCAGCAGTTTTAGGTGGAAGTCTATTAAGTGAAACGAATGGAGAGGTGAAAGCAGAAGAGGTTACACCAAAAACGAATCATACTGGTGTATTCAAAGATGTTCCAAAGGGGCACTGGGCATATGAGGCGATTCAGCAATTAACAGGTGAGAAAATCATTTTTGGCTATGATGATGGAAGATTTGGTTTTGGAGATAACGTAACACGCGAACAGGTTGCAGCTTTAATGTATCGTTATTTTAATAGGGAAGAAAACAAAAATTATCAAAACCCATACGGTGACGTAAGTGAAGATTCAACAAGCTATATAAAGGAAATTTTATCTTTAACAGAAATGGGTGTGTTTACGGGTGACGAGCATGGGAACTTTAGACCGAAGGCATCGTTAACACGTGCAGAAATGGCACAAGTTCTTACAAATGCTTTTCATTTAAAGGCAAAGAGTGATCACACTTTTAATGATGTTTCAACGAACTCATGGGCAAGAAATGCAATTAGTGCTGTTCAAACAAATAATATTGCAAAAGGAGTAGGAGAAGGGAAGTTTGCTCCAAGTATGGATGTGACACGTGAACAGTACGCACAATTTTTATACAATGCAATACAAGAAACGAAAAAAACTGAACAAACGAAAGGGCAACTACTAGCTAATATACTTGGTGAAACGAATTGGCAAGGGACAAAAGTCTATGACAAAGATCATAATGATGTAACGAAAGAAAATCAAAATTTCATTGGGCTTGCAAAATATGATGTTAAAACTGCAAGGTATGAATTCTTTCATGCAAATACAGGAGAGAGTCGTAATGATAGCGGTACCTTTTTTATAACGAATGATGGAAAGAAAAGAGTGTTAATTTCTGAAACGCAAAATTATCAAGCTGTTGTTGAATTAACGCAATTAGATAAGCAGAAATTTACATATAAAAGAATGGGGAAAGATGCAAAAGGGAGCGATGTAGAAGTGTTTGTTGAACATGTTCCTTACCATGAAAAAGAACTATCTTTCACGCGACCTGATAAAAATTTAGAAAGCTCGACAGGTAAAATAGTTACAGACGTTGATGGAGATGAAATTTTATCTAGTACACTATGGAACGGAACGGTGGTATTAGACGAACAAGGTAATAATGTAACAAAATACAACTCAAACTTAATCAGTCTAGCAAAATACGATAAAAATACAAATAAATACGAGTTTTTCAATGTAAATACAGGAGAAAGCCGTGGAGACTATGGTTTCTTTGATGTTGTACATGGTAATAAAATAAGGGCTCACGCTTCGTTAGGAAATAATAAATATGGTGCGGTCCTTGAACTTACAGAGTTAAATAAAGAGAAATTTACGTATACAAGAATCGGGAAAGATGCGAATGGAAAAGATATGAAAATCTTCGTTGAGCATGAACCGTATACAGGTGACCTAAAACCAAATTTCACAAAGTAATCTTTTATTCTAGCAAAGGTATTATGTTGGGGAATGTCGGTAAGGGGAAGCCTCAGTGGTTAGGAAGTTATATAGTAGAAGCAAAATAGCAGTTTATAGACAAATAGATGCCCTTAGGCATCTATTTGTCGTTTTAAAATAATTTTATCGGCAAATATAAAATACAAACTTTAGTAACTTACTACTTGCCCAACCATACATCCTGGTTCTTTTTTATTTATTCTCTCTATGCTCTTTATATTCATGAACTTTCTCTTTTACATTACCTACAGTATCTTTAGCAGTGCCTTTCACTTTATCCCATTTTCCTTCAGCTTGTAATTTTTTATTGTCAGTTACTTTCCCAACAACTTCTTTTACTTCGCCTTTTACTTTATCAATAGCACCTTCTACTTTTTCTTTTAAACCGTGATCATGTTTAGTCATACATTTCTCCTCCTTGTAGTTTGATTAGAATTCTCTTTTCATATTGCAAGTTGAATGATGTATCTAGTAATAGCGTAACAAATCTAGTGTGAATATTCAAATGATTAATAGGATAGAAAAGGAATTGTCATAAAGTGAAACTTTAATCAGTGGGGGCATCCCCACTGATTATTAGTTGAACCAATCGGGCTTTTATGGGCAGTTGATCTCCCACCTAATTTCTTTGCTTTCGCTGAATTTGGCGGTGGAGGTCTTACTGCCCGTTAATGCGGGGTAGAATGTATAAGATTGTAATGAAAGGAGAAAGAATGTTAATTATATTTCTTTTGTAGTCCATATTGATTTTGTATAAGCAATTTTCATATGGGCACGTTCCATATTATTTTGACTGCCGCTACCGAACTTTGCTTGCCCAATTATTAAATTACAATTGGATTCAATAGCTGTTTCAATTCGTTTTTGAATTAATGCAGTATGACAGCCTTTACGTTGAAATTCTGGTAAAGTAGCAGATGCAGCTAATGAAGCAACACCGTTATTTATATAGAGAACGCCTATACTAGCAGGAGTGTTTCGAACTTCGGCTATGAAAAAATGCCAGCCGGGTTTATTGTAGAGAATTTCGTTATTTTGACGGACGCCATCTTTTGTAAAGGATGGCATATTAAATCCACGTACATATATGTCTGCAAAAATATGAAATTCACTTTCTTTCAGTTGGCGTACTGAAATGTTAGAAGGAAGCAGGGATGGATCCTTTCTCGGTATACTATATAAAGCGGTATGGAAGCCCGATTGGTAAAAACCTTTTTGCGATAAGTATTGAAATAATTCGGCTGTACCTTGAGCGGGTGTAATTTCAAAACGACAAGGGATTTGTAGCGATTGATAATAAGAGATGATTTCATCTATCTCATCTGTATTGGTAAATGTAGTACCCTTCACGGTATTAAAAGCAGGACCAGCAATTATTTTTGATGAAAAGGCAGTGGCGTTCCCGAATTTTTTCATTTGTATTTGCATTGGGTTTCCACTTGTTGCTTGCAGTAGCACTAATCTAGAAGAAAGCATATGTATTTCTGCGTTTTCTATTTCTTGTGCTGTATTGAGCGTCATAATTGTACTCATATAATTCCTCCGTCAATAAATATATTTCATAGTACATATACGGTGTTTGTTTTGAGATTCCTGTTGAAATGTAAGAGAATAAGAGGTTTTTTGGAAGGGAAATGGAAGTGAATTGTCGAAGGGAGTGAAAACAGATTAAAGGTGGTGCTCTCATGAAACAGAAAGACGTGCAGACATGCTCTAATTGTGGTTCTCAAAACATAGGGGAAGGTGAGTTTGTCGGATATGCACAAATACGGAAAAAGGAGACGATGTTCACATCTTCACCAGTAGATGCTTATATTTGTACAGATTGCGGGAATATCCTTTTATTAAAAGTACGACATTATGAAAAGTTTAAGCAGAAGCCGTTATGATTATTGAAAAGTGTTTTTATTAAGGAAGTTAATAGGAGTAATATTTTACATATATATGAATATGCCTTATATAAAGAGATGACAACATATACTGTGTGGGATGCTTATTAATAGTTGCACAACATACAAAAATGTATAGAAGAAATTGTGAATTAATATGAGAAAGAAAATTAGTTCTTCTTGGAATATTTCATATCGAAAACTCCTTTAAATGAATAAGGGGGTTTTTGTATTTTTATGGCAAAAACTTCCTTTAATTGTTATAATTGGTTATTGAGATAGAGTGTTTTTATTCACACCATAATCATAAAAGAAAACTAGCTAAATCGTATACAAAACCGCTATTTAACACAATCGCAACCGTAAGTTGACAAAGTGCAACCGCAGGAAGATAGAGATAAGGGCAATGTTTACATACAATTTAGGTAAGAAAACAAAGGGGGACACACATATGGGATTTGGTGAAAAGCTTTTTAAATTAAGAAAGGAAAAGGGCCTTTCTCAAGAAGCATTGGCTGAAAAATTAAACACAACAAGGCAAGCGGTTAGTAAATGGGAAAACGGTCAAGGTTTTCCAGAAACTGAAAAGTTAATAATGATTGGAAATGTTTTTGAAGTATCACTCGACTATTTATTAAAAGAAACTGCAGAGCAAAGTAATGAAAATGTGGAGGGCTATTATGTAAGTCAGGAAATGGCAGAAGGGTATATAGTGTATGGGCAAAAAATTTCTAAATATATTGCGTTAGGATTTAGTTTGCTCATTTTATCTACAATACCGTATTTATTATTTAAAGAAAATGCAACAATGTCAACATTCCTTGTCATTATCATTGCTGTCCTTGGAATTGGATCAATGATGGTACCTGCAACAATAGAAGAGAGTCGATACAATGTACTGAAAAAAGAAGAACTACTATTTGATCAAAACTTTCTAAAGGAATTGACAAAAAGATATGCGATTATTAAGAAGAAGTATGCTGCAGTGATGATTGTTGGATTTTGTTTTATAGCCGCAGGCGCAATACCGTTTTTGTTTGAGGAAAAACATATCACTTCAGGAGAATTAGTGCAGTATTATCCGTATTGTGTTGTACTGATTGCAATTGGAGTCTATCTTTTTGTCCGTGTTGTAGGAGTGTGGGAGATATATCGAATTTTAGTAGAAAATAAGGAATACAGTAATCGTTTTATTTTTAAAATGAAAAAGAAAGTAAGGAAAAAGGTAGATAGTTTATAAAGAATAAAAAACATGTTTCGAATCAACGTATTCAAAACATGTTTTTTTATCGTTCTGAATTATTTCCAAAGAAATAATTCAGAAAATACAGAAAAATGTCGTAATCATTTGTAGAAGTCTGTTATAATAAATGAAAAATGAAAACGTTTTAAAGGGGGATGTAACCAATATGATGATGAATGTACCGCTAACAATTAGTTCCATGATGGAAAGAGCAGAAAAACTGTTTTCAAAGAAAGAAATTGTTTCACGGACACATGATACAGTTACGACGTTAACGTATAAGCAGTTAGGTGAAAGGACGAGAAGGCTTTCCAGTTCGTTAAAAAAATTAGGAATTAAAGAAGGCGAGCGTATAGGAACGTTAGCGTGGAATCATCATCGACATGTGGAAGCGTATTTTGCTATTCCTGGTATTGCTTCTGTTTTGCACACAATTAATATTCGTTTATCTCCTCAACATATTTCATACATTATTCAGCACGCAGAAGATCGTATTCTACTTATAGATGAAGATCTCGTACCACTCGTTGAAAAAATTCAATCACAATTATCAACTGTACAAGCCTACATTATTATGACTGATAAAGATGAACTTCCCAATACTACGCTAGAACCTGTATATCATTATGAAAGGCTATTAGAAGAAGGCGATCCAACTTTCCAATTTGTTAAAGATATTGATGAAAATACACCTGCTGGTATGTGTTATACGTCAGCGACTACAGGAAACCCAAAAGGTGTTGTATATACGCATCGTAGTACTGTATTGCATTGTATGGCACTCGGCTTAGCGGATACAGCTGCTTTATCGGAAAGTGATGCGGCGATGGCAATTGTACCGATGTTCCATGTGAACGCTTGGGGACTTCCTTTCGCTGCTACTTGGTTTGGAACTAAACAAGTTCTGCCAGGACCAATGTTTACGCCAAAAATTTTATTAGAGATGATTCAAGCTGAAAAAGTAACGATAGCAGCAGGTGTGCCGACAATTTGGCTCGGTGTATTACAAGAATTAGAAAATAATAGTTACGATTTATCTAGTATAACGAGAATATTATGCGGTGGTGCTGCTGCACCGAAAAGCGTTATTAAGGCATTTGAACAAAAATATAATGTTCCTTTCGTACATGCATATGGTATGACTGAAACAAGCCCACTCGTAACACTTGCACGTTTAAAAAGTTATGAAACAGAATTATCATATGAAGAGCAATTAGAAATCCGCTCAAAACAAGGATATCTTGTCCCTGGTGTAGAGATGAAAGTAGTCGGTACAAACGGTGAAGTGAAGTGGGATGGTACTGAGATGGGAGAGTTATGTTTACGAGCACCTTGGATCGCTGAAAGCTATTATAACGATGATCGTACTGTCGAAGGATTCCGAGACGGTTGGTTATATACTGGTGATGTTGTTACAGTTGATGAGGAAGGCTGCGTGAAAATTGTTGACCGTACGAAAGATGTTATTAAAAGCGGAGGTGAGTGGATTTCTTCAGTTGACCTTGAAAATGCATTAATGGCACATGATGCTATATTTGAAGCAGCTGTCGTTGCCGTTCCTCATCCGCAGTGGCAAGAGCGACCAATTGCCTGCGTCGTTCAAAAGAAAAATAGTACAGTAACAAAAGAAGAAATATATGAGTTTTTAAAACCACAGTTTGCGAAGTGGTGGTTACCAGACGATATTGTATTTATGGAAGAAATACCGAAAACATCTGTTGGGAAGTTTTTAAAACAGGCGCTTCGGAAAGAACTTGAGCATTTGCATAAAGAGAAATAATTGAAAAAATATTTGTAAACCTATATTTAAAATAAGTTGACAAAGGCAAAATAGAAAGATAATATAACTCTTATAATATGTTATCTAAAAGTTATTTTAAGTTTACAAATAGGAGAAGCAAATATGAATACAAAAAACTTAGTTTTCGTCGCTTTATTTAGTTCTATTATGGGAGTGTTAGGGTTAATACCTCCAATTGCTCTTGCTATTACACCAGTTCCGATTACATTACAATCACTCGGTGTTATGCTTGCTGGTGGATTGTTAGGATCACGTCTTGGTGCGTTAAGTCAGCTTATTTTCTTACTTATAGTTGGAGTTGGAGCACCATTACTTGCTGGTGGACGCGGTGGTCCAGGCGTATTTGTTGGGCCAAGTGCAGGATATTTACTCGGTTATATCGTTGGAGCGTTTGTCATTGGTTATTTAATCGAGCGTTTACGTGAAGTTTCTATAATAAAGGTATTATGTATTAATATAATTGGTGGTATTTTCGTAGTTTATGTATTTGGTATTATTGTACAAGCTTTCTTTATGGATGTTTCTATATGGCAGACGATGAAAGTAAGTGCCGTATTTTTACCAGGTGATTGCATAAAAGCGATTATAGCAGCGATTCTTGTAACGAAATTACATCGTTCATTGAAACATATTATTACGCCTGCTCTAAAGAGCGGGAAATATACAAATGCAGGATAAGAAAGAGAAGAAACACGTTCATTGCGTGTTTCTTTTTATTATTTTGCAGAGAAAGGACAACTTATATGGGAATTACAAAAGAATATAAAAAACATCTCTCTATACAATCAAATAAAATGGCGATAAAGGAAAATGATCGAATTTTAACATATAAAGAATGGTTTGAGTCAGTGTGTAAAGTAGCAAACTGGTTGAATGAAAAAGAATCGAAGAATAAAACGATAGCAATTGTATTAGAGAATAGTATAGAATTTTTACAACTATTTGCTGGTGCTGCTATGGCCGGATGGGTTTGTGTGCCATTAGATATAAAGTGGAAACAGGATGAGCTCAAAGAAAGAATTGCAATCAGTAATCCGGATGTGATTGTGACAGAGCGATATAAGGTAAATGATCTACCTGGTGAAGAAGAAAGAGTAATAGAAATTGATGAGTGGAAACGTATGATAGAGAACTACCTGCCTACATATTATCCTGTAAAAAATGTACAAAATGCTCCGTTCTATATGGGATTTACATCAGGATCGACTGGGAAGGCGAAAGCATTTTTACGGGCGCAACAATCATGGGTTCATAGTTTTGATTGCAATATACAGGACTTTCATATGAAAAAAGAAGATTCTATTTTAATAGCTGGGACGCTCGTTCATTCTCTTTTCTTATATGGCGCAATAAGTGCATTATATGTAGGGCAAACGGTGCACGTTATGAGAAAGTTTATTCCAGATCAAGTGTTGGATAAGTTAGAAATGGAACATATCTCGGTCATGTATACAGTTCCGACAATGCTAGAATCTTTATATAAAGAAAACAGAGTAATAGAAAATGAAATGAGAATTATTTCGTCAGGAGCGAAATGGGAAGCTGAAGCGAAAGAAAAAATAAAGAGTATATTTCCTTATGCACGAAAATATGAATTTTACGGTGCATCGGAACTAAGTTTTGTAACAGCACTAGTTGATGAAGAGAGCGATAGAAGGCCAAATTCAGTAGGAAAACCTTGTCACAATGTGCAAGTTCGAATATGTAATGAAGCAGGAGAAGAAGTACAAAAAGGCGAGATTGGAACTGTTTATGTGAATAGTGATCAGTTTTTTATGGGATACATATTGGATCAGGTTTTAGTTCCAGAGTTGACTGAAGATGGATGGATGACAGTACGAGATGTAGGTTATGAAGATGAAGAAGGCTTCATTTATATTGTCGGCAGAGAGAAGAATATGATTTTATTTGGAGGAATTAATATTTTTCCAGAAGAAATAGAAAGTGTATTACATGAGCATCCAGCCGTTGATGAAATAGTTGTAGTTGGTGTGAAAGATAGTTATTGGGGTGAAAAACCTGTCGCCATCGTAAAAGGAATTGCTACGAAGCAACAATTAAAAAGTTTTTGCTTACAACGATTATCCTCGTTTAAAATACCGAAAGAATGGTATTTTGTAGATGAAATACCGTATACAAATAGCGGGAAAATTGCTCGTCTTGCAGCAAAAAATATGATTGAAAACCGGGATAAGATATATGAATAGAGCGGTTATTGTAGAAGCGAAAAGGACACCTATTGGTAAGAAGAATGGGATATTGAAAGATTATGAAGTTCAGCAATTAGTAACGCCGCTTCTTACGTTATTCAGTAAAGGAATTGAGAGAGAAATAGACGATGTTATATTAGGGAATGTTGTTGGACCAGGAGGGAATATTGCGAGATTATCTGCTTTAGAAGCAGGACTTGGTTATCATATTCCGGGTGTAACGATTGACCGGCAATGTGGTGCCGGATTGGAAGCGATTCGCACCGCATGTCATTTCATTCAAGGCGGAGCAGGTAATTGTTATATTGCAGGGGGAGTAGAGAGTACAAGTACATCACCTTTTCAAAATAGAGCGCGATTTTCACCGGCAACAATTGGCGATCCTGATATGGGAATAGCGGCTGAATATGTTGCAGAACGTTATAACATCACGAGAGAAATGCAAGACGAGTATGCTTGCCTCAGTTATAAACGAACATTGCAAGCATTAGAAAAAGGATATATACATGATGAAATATTGTCTTTTAATGGATTGTTAGATGAATCTATAAAGCCAGAAATGAATTATGAACGAATTATTAAAAGAACAAAACCCGCATTTTTACAAAATGGTACAGTAACGGCAGGGAATTCATGTGGTGTAAACGACGGAGCATGTGCAGTTCTTGTAATGGAAGAGGGGCAAGCCCGAAAATTAGGATACAAGCCTGTACTTCGTTTCGTTCATAGTGCTGTAGTTGGAGTGGATCCAAATCTTCCGGGAACTGGTCCGATATTTGCGGTGAACAAATTATTAAACGAAATGAATGTAAAAATAGAAGACATCGACTACTTTGAAATAAATGAAGCATTCGCCTCAAAAGTTGTTGCCTGTGCAAAGGAGTTACAAATTCCGTACGAAAAATTAAATGTAAATGGTGGTGCAATTGCGCTCGGTCATCCGTACGGTGCATCTGGAGCTATGCTTGTAACACGTTTATTTTATCAAGCGCAAAGAGAGCATATGAAATATGGAATTGCAACGTTAGGAATAGGGGGCGGAATAGGGCTGGCTTTATTATTTGAGAAAGTAGAAGACTAGCGAGGTATTAACTGTACTATGATTAATAGGGGATAATTAGTTCAATATATGAGTTTATATCCTCTCTTAGTAACCAAAAAACAAACAACTATTATTCTATATTTTTGGGTTACCTGAGGTTAAATTTGTAAGCTTGAGCCTCAGATAATTGGTATAATGTAATAATATGGGTGGAAGGTGGAAAAGCTGATATTAGTAAATTGAGCATAAAAATTTCATATGCATCCAGATAAGTATTAATAACATTTCTCTCTCTGAACATAAAACTATACGTATATTATGATAGATAATATAGGCGTTATTCTTATTATATTGCTCTAAAATAATCAAATCAGTTTATTTGAAGAAAGGAATGGGAATATGAACATTGGCGAACGGATTCGACAAATACGTATACATAAAGAATTCACGCAAGGGGAAGTAGTATCAGGGGTATGTTCTATAACTTATTTAAGTAGAATTGAAAATGGACAAATTAAACCTTCAAATTCTGTTTTAAAAAAAATCGCTAAAAATCTAGATATTGATTACAACTTTCTTGTAGGTGTAGATTATGAGGATATTGAAGCTAAGATTCTTGAAATATGTAATAGGTATAAAAATGATAATATTATAAGCTCTAAAGACTTATCATCTTTAGAGTTGTATGTTCGCGATACAGACTCTATTCTCTTATTATTAAAGGCCTATGGTGTTTTAATATACTATCATTCTCGAAATAATAACTTATTACATGTAGCAACTATTGTAAATGAGGCTTCGCAAGTAATTCCAAATCAAGTAGCCTTCCCATATACTCAAGACTTTATATATTATTTAATGGCTCGAGGTCATTATTTTTCTAATAAACAAGACTATATGACTGCAAATGAAATTTATATGCAGACAGAGAGTTTACTTGGTTTAGATGAAACTAGGCTACACGCTGATATATATTATAATCTAAGTCTAACAAATCAAAGTCTTTATAAAGATCAAACGATTAGTCGTTTGTATGCTAAAAAAGCCTACAGATTGTATGAAAAATTAAATGTAGAAAATCAAGTGATAAACATTCTTATAATTATTGCATTACAATATCAAAAAGATAATCTATCCGAGAAAGCTCTTGAATCTTTAAAACAAGCAGAAATTAAAGCAGAGGTTAGCGATAATCCTATGTATTTACCTTTGATTGCATATAATTATGGGAAAATATATCAAGGATTAAAAGATTACACCAATTCTATTAAATGTTATGAAAAAAGTTTACAGACTAGCAATCTTTATCCAGATCAAGCTCAAAAAATATATGCAGTAAGAAACTTAATAGAAATTTATATAGAATCTAAAGACTGGAAAATTGTTAATAAACTGATGGATGATGCATTAGAAATGTTATCAATTTCTGATATGCCACACGCATATGTTGAAATATATGGACTTAAGGGGAAAATATCCAAATTAAGGGGCGATAATCATGGATATGAGAAAAATATGCAAAAAGCTATTGAAAGGGGGCTAGAAAAAAAGCAATACCCTTTAGTTCGTGAACTCGCTACTGAACTAGGAAACTATTTTTATGATAATCGCGCTTATAAAATGTCAGCAAAGTACTTGAAAATATCCAGTCAACTCCCCACTTAAGCTACGCTTAAGTGGGCTTTCTTATGTATTGATCTAATAGGAAATTAATGCTAGTAAAACTACTATGTTTATAAAGCTTCCATTCAAGTACATTACTTTCGTCAAATATCTAGTTAGGGGAGTAAATCTTTCCTATATTTCAAAAAAAGTAAAATATCAAGTTTAAAACGATTAATAATTCGCTAAAATTTTAATGGGATTTTACTAATTGTTATTAACATAAATGAACATGTATATTTTAAGTATAGAAATTCAAACAGTAAGGAGGTGGTTATTCTGATGCAAGAGAAAAAACAATCTACAAAATGGATGAAAAAGACAATATTTAAGCCAATTCAAATGAGATGAACAAAAAATAAATGGCACTGAAGATACAATGCAGCATACTTAATAAATAAGAAAGAGGGATACATATGAAAAGAAACGAAACGGGAACTAAGAGAAAAATAGTAAGATATACAGGTGGAATTGCTATACTTTTATTATTGATATCCTTTATATATCAATGGAAAAATGGTTTAGAGGTTGATACTACTGAAAACTTCAGTCTGGCATTAATTGTTGCCATTTTCCTTTCTAGTTTTATTCCTGAAAGAAAAAGAGATAGTTAAATAATTGCCTATTTATGCAAATGTAAATTCAAAATAAGAGATAAATGCTTAATGTCGGTGATTATATAATTGAATAACAACTAATCCCTATTCAATATTCAATTATCTTTTAAAGTATTTTAGGTTTAGGTTTGGATAGTGGTGCTACTAGTTTTCTACTTTTTGAGGAATATAAGCATTGCTACCAGGTTTTGCTTTTATTTCATTCCAAGCAGCAATTGCATCAGCTTTTGATTTTCCTTTATTATTTGGATCTTCGAAAAAGTCGCGAGTGAAACGATTGTATTCAAACTGCGCGCTAATAGTTGTTTTATAACTAGGATCTTTTTTTCGTTCGTTTTCTTCATACCAAAACGTTATTGCGTCTTCATATGTTTTTCCAACATTCTCTTTAAAAAATTTTTGAAGAGCTACCGTAAAGCGAAAGTTTGCTCCAATTTTGTCTTTGAAAAAAGCACGAACATCTTCGCTACAGCGGTGATTTTTAGTAATAATCGTTTGAAGGGAAAGGTCCTTATAAGAGAGGGAAGCTTTACTCACTTTTTGATCAGAGCTGTTTTTTAATATTTTACCAGTATGTAAATAATGTGAGATACGCTCTGTTATTTCAAGCTTAGAGCCACTTGCTGGCAAACCATGCTCACGACAAAATGTTTGGAGTTCTGCTTTTAACCAATAATAGTTTTGGAAATCTTCAAGTGATATAGATTTTGTTAAAGTTGGACGCATGAATGTAACAACTTCTTTCTTCCATAATTTTCTTTAATTATAAAACGTACGTTCTTTGTGTGGAAGGATTAATTTGTAAATATAACAGGAAGAGGAGATTACATATGGAAAATGTAATGCAAGTTCGTGTTACGGGAATTTTAATTGAAGATGAAAAGGTATTGCTAGTAAAGCAAAAAGTTGCTAATCGCGATTGGTCTTTACCTGGAGGAAGGATAGAGAATGGTGAAATGTTAGAAGAAGCGATGGTTCGAGAAATGAGAGAAGAAACAGGATTAGAAGTTAAAATTAAGAAGCTACTCTATGTTTGTGATAAACCAGATGCTAGTCCATCTTTATTACATATTACGTTTCTGCTTGAAAAGATTGAAGGTGAAATTACGCTACCTTCTAACGAGTTCGATCATAATCCGATTCATGATGTGCAAATGGTACCGATTAACGAATTAAGTCATTATGGTTTTTCGGAAACTTTTATAAAACTGGTAAATGAAGGGTTTGCAAATGCAGGGAGTTATCAAGGATTGAAACAAAATATAGGCCTGTAAGTATAGATGAAGGATAGCGATTAGCTATCCTTCGCAAAAATATTTCACACCGCTGACTGTAAAGAAGAAACAAGTTGATTTAAAAATTCTTCTCCGGTCATAACCGCTTTTCCGCCGCCGCGCGCACTCTTTTTATTTCCGCCACCTTTTCCTTCAATAGCAGGAAGAGCGTCTTTTAAAAGTGAGTTCATATCAAGTGTGACTGTTTTTCCGCAAGCGAGGATGCATTGTAGTTTGTCATCATTTTCGATAACGAAATATGTAAGGGTATGCTCTTGTTGTTCTGTAATAATAGCAGAAAGCTTTGCGATTTCTTGCATAGAACGATTTGTAAATACTTTAGAAATAAGTATGCCAGCATGTATTTCTAAAGGCTGTTGCAGTAGTTCGTTTGCTTCTGCATATAATAATTTTTCATTCATTGTTTGTATTGTTTTTTCGTTTTCTTTTTGAGAAGTGAGAAGTTGTGCTACTTTTGCTGGAATATCATTCTCGCTACTGTTTAATTGTTTAGAAACATCTTTTATAATTTGTTGCTGTTGCCCCATTAATTTAAGTGTGCGCCAGCCAGCGATAAACGTTAATCTTATGCCACCTTTATTACGCTCCCATCCTAATACTTGAATAGGACCTACTTCTCCTGTATATTTCGGATGTGTTCCGCCACAGCCGTTGTAGTCGAAGTTTTCAATTATAACAACACGTATATTTTCTGTTAAAGTCGGTTCTTTACGAAGGGGCAATGTTTTCGCTTCTTCTAAGTTCATCCACTGGATGCGGATTGGATGGTTTTCAAAAACAATTTTGTTTGCAATTTGTACTGCTTTTTCAACTGTTTCTGCATGCAGATTTTCTGTTTCTAAATCAATTGTTACCGTTTCTTTCCCAAGATGGAATCCAATTGTAGGTATGTTAAAATGGTCCCAAAAAGCAGCGGATAAAATGTGCTGAGCTGCATGTTGCTGCATATGATCAAAACGGCGTTCCCAATTGATTTTACCTTCAACTTCTTCTGTATGTAATTGTTCTGTAATGAAGTGGCGGATTTCTTCATGGACTTCTTCAACATCGTTTACTGCAATGCTATTTAAAGTTCCAGTATCATGGGGCTGCCCGCCACCTGTCGGATAAAATGCTGTTTCGTTTAAAACAACGTATAAGTTACCGTCTTTATCATAATCTTGCTTTATAATTTTAGTAGTAAAGTCTTTCTTATAAGCGTCAGTGTAATATAATTTTTGCTTCAATTTTTTTTCCCCTTTCGTGTTCAATAGTTTCATTGTAAAGCAATTGAAATTAGTTTCCTAATATTTCAGAAGAAAGAAACTATTTTTAGAATTTTCTTGCTATAATAAGAAAAAGAAAATGCGGGGGTGGAATGAATATGTTATATGAAAACGGCGTAGATAAACTACTTAGTTTAAGCAAAAATATTTCTGAATTGTATCGAGAATTAAATGAAATGACCCGGATTTTAACGGACTGTAATCGAGAAAGTGTGAAGTTCGATCGGTTATACGTAAAAGAGGTACTGTGGAAGAAAGAAGATGTAATAGAGAAATATGACCAGCTACTTGTGCAACTTTGTATAAATGAATGCTTTGATCTAAAAAGTGTCATTACAGGGGAATATAAGTATACATATGAAGAAGTAGAAAGTATCGTTTTACAATTTAATGAGAAATACAATGTCGTAATTTTAATTAAAGATGTTTGTAAAGAATTACAGTTTACATACGGCATAGATATGGATATAACGAGAACAACTCGAGTATCAACAGCTCAAGTATAAAAAGGGAAAAGAAAGCAGAACCTTTGCTTTCTTTTTTTATGTAAGAACAGGGAGAGTAGGTTTTTTAGATGAAGGGGAAGTTGCAAAATATTCATCCGTTAGGAATGACAATTATAATAGGGACTTTATTTGCGAGGTTTGCCACGTCAATGAGCATTCCTTTTTTAGCAATTTATTTAACGACTGTGAAAGGCGTATCAGCTGGAATGACGGGTGCTATTATCGGAACGAGTGCACTTGTTGGAGTATTTGCTAGTTTTATCGGAGGGAATTTATCGGATCGGATCGGCCGAAATATGATTATAATATGGTCCATGATCGTTTGGGTGTTTGTATTCATAGGTTTTTCACTTGCAGATCATGTTTTAAGTTTCTTTTTATTAAATGCTTTGAATGGATTATGTAGGTCCTTTTTTGAACCGACGTCAAGAGCATTATTATCAGATTTAACGAAACCAGAGTATCGTTTACTCGTATATAATTTGCGTTACGGTGCAATCAATGTTGGAGTAGCAATTGGCCCACTTGTCGGATTACAAATTGGAAGCGCAAAATCAACAATTCCGTTTTTAGTAGCAGCTGGAGTATACATTCTATATACAGCTATTTTAGCGTTCCAATTTAAGAAGTATCCAATTGAAAAAAAGAAAGTAAATACAGAAAAACCTGTCACAATGTTAAATGCAATTCGCATTTTGCGAAAGGATGTCGTATTTTTAGTTGCATTAGTCGGTATTATTTTGAGTAATTGTGGTTTTTCTCACTTAACGACAACAGTATCTCAATATTTTGCAAATGCACATATATTTCAGGATGGAGTGAAATTATTTTCATATATGTTAGCTTTAAATGCGATTGTTGTAGTCGTAATTCAATACCCTGTTATTCAAATGTGTAAAAAGTATACACCGCTAGTATCCATTATGGTTGGAACTTTATTTGTGAGCGGAGGATTGTTTGGATTTGGAATAGTAGAATCTATACTAGGTGCTGCTACTTGCACAATTATTTTTACCATTGGAGAAGTTCTCATGTTTTCAATGACGGATGTATTTATAGATGGTATAGCTGTTTCACATTTAAAAGGCACATATTTTGGAGCAATGGGATTTTCAGGAATTGGAGCAGTAATTGGTCCATGGCTTGGGGGAGTACTTCTCGATTACTACGGGTACCAAAATGGATTTATTGTCTTTTCAGCGCTAGCTATATTTTCAACTGTAGCATTTCCTGTACTTTTAGTTACAAAAGGTTTATTGAAAAAAAGAGATGATAGAAATTGTAATTTAGAATTACATGCGAAATAAAATAAGCCCCAGCAGACGGCTGGGGCTTATTTTTGTATTCATCCCGCTATTTGCGGCAGTAAAACTCCCGTTGATTAAAGTTTTACTTTATTTTACTTCTCAATTTGAAAAAGAACTTTTTCTTCATGTTTATTAGCAACTTCATTTTTGGAAATATGAATAGCTAAATATCCATTCTCTAAGCAGGCTAGCATCTTCTTATAAATGATAGTAGCGGGTAAAGGAATGATCCGCTGTAAAGAACTATTATTATGAAGTATGCAAATATTTAGGCCTGTCTCCATCTTTTTAATAACTACATTTTGTTCGGATACATTTGGTACATCTGTTTCCAAAATGTATTCTTGTTCAGTTTCACAAAGGTCAATATGAATTTGATTTGGGAAACTAAAGTTACTACAAGAATCAGAACAAAATTGATCCATCCATTCTTCGAAACCATCAACATGAAAAAGACAATCCTTCTTTTTCTTGCCCATGTAAGACACCCTCCGTAAAATCTCAATTCATACTATGTTATGCATGAATGAAGTAGGGGTGAAGAATAAATGGAAAAATATAAACATTGTATGTGACAAAGGTAGCTAGTGTGAGCCTTTTGTTTTACATATCATGATGTGCATGATTCTTTTGACGTGAATGGTTACGGTTTTTTACTTTATGAGATCCGCTTAATGGTTCAGGTTGTCCCTTTTTTTCTTTTGCTTCACGATTGTTTTTGCCCATTGTATGTGACACCTCCTCTTTCTCTTTAGAATGAGAGAAGTTTGCAAATTTATACGAGAATGTTTTTAGAAAAAAAGGTAAAGATAAATGGGACTAACTATTATGGAAAGGGGATTATATAGTGCCATATCATAAAGATAAACAACAAGCTTTTCAAGCAGCGCAGCAAGGAGTTACACAAGCAGAAAACGCATTTAATAACATTGTGAAAAATGATCCAAACTACGGTCATGATTTAAAAGAGTTACGCCAAGAGGTTCAGGAAGCGTATGAACAAATTCAAAATGCATTAGAAGTAGCTTCGGAAACACAACGCCCACAACTTGAGCAATACGAAAATAATCTCCAAAACATTATGCGAAATGTAGATCAATTAGAAAAGTAAATGAGATTGTTGTGTATTCGACAACCTTATTACTTTGACGAACGTTATGCTAAAACAGAAGATTTTTCTATTCGTTTTTTGTTTATTATGCGCAGTACATATATTTCAAGTTGAAAAAGTGGAAGCGAAAATGTTGCTCAGAAAAGAGCTAGAACCAACGGGCTATGTAACGTGGGAAGTACCTAATAATGAAAAGATTATTGCCATTACATTTGATGATGGACCAGATCCAACTTATACACCACAAGTTTTACATTTATTACGTCAATATAAAGCAGAAGCGACATTTTTTATGATTGGATTTCGAGTGCAGCGTAATCCATATTTAGTGAAAGAAGTGTTAAAAGAGGGACATGAAATTGGAAACCATACGATGAATCATTTGTATGCGAGTAATTCATCAGACGAAAAATTAGAAAATGATATTTTAGATGGGAAGAAATATTTTAAAAAATGGGTGAAAGAACCTTTGCTATTCCGTCCGCCTGGCGGATATATTAACGATGCTGTATTTAAAACCGCGAAAGAAGCGGGTTATCAAACGGTTCTATGGTCGTGGCATCAAGACCCGCGTGATTGGGCAAATCCAGGGGTTGAATCCATTGTAAATCATGTAGTGAAAAATGCTAAAAGTGGAGATATTGTATTGTTACATGATGGAGGAAATGATCGTAGTCAAACAGTAGCAGCGTTAGCAAAAATTTTACCTGAGTTGAAAAAACAAGGCTATCGATTTGTAACGGTTTCAGAATTACTACGTTATAAACATTAGAAAAAATCCCAAAAGGAAAATGGACCTTTTGGGATTTTTCGTTACTGGTTCTTTTTACGTTTCTTATTATTTTGTCGCTCTGCTGGAGTTAAAGGCTCGTTTGCAAATTCTTCATTGAAACCAGCACCTTGTCCTTGTGCAGATGCCGCATTCATTCCTGAAATAGTATGATTTGCTTTTCTTTTACCCATTTTATTTCACCTCTATAACATTTTTTGTGTGTTGAATGATAAGCAGTTCATAGTATGTATGAACTGTAAGCAAAGCGCTAATAGAGCACTTTACTTTATGGTAATAGTATTCATAAGGAGCATGAACATTATTCAAATTTAGAAACATAAAGAAAACTTATGATAATCTATAAGTTTCTTATTATTTACTTATTTAGAAAGTTGTAATAAGATATTATCGTAAGGTATTGAAAAGTTTGTCTACATTTTATATTCAGACAACTTAGTCACGTTTAACAGGGGGGAAACATAATGGTCAAACATAATCCATTTCAATCACGTGCAACTTTTGAATTAGATGGAAAAACGTATCATTATTATGATTTGAAAGCGCTTGAAAACGCAGGGGTTGGCAACGTATCTCAATTACCATATTCCGTGAAAGTTTTACTTGAATCAGTACTTCGTCAAGTAGACGGACGTGTAATTACAGAAGAGCATGTTACAAATTTAGCGAAATGGGGAACGAAAGATGTGCAAGATATCGATGTTCCATTTAAACCATCTCGTGTAATTTTACAAGATTTCACTGGTGTACCAGCTGTTGTAGATTTGGCTTCGCTTCGTAAAGCAATGGCAGACATGGGTGGGGATCCTGATAAAATTAATCCAGAAATTACTGTAGACCTTGTAATTGACCACTCTGTACAGGTTGATAGAGCGGGTACGGCAGACGCGCTTGCATTCAACATGGACTTAGAGTTTAAACGTAATGAAGAACGTTATAAATTTTTAAGCTGGGCACAAAAATCATTTGATAACTACCGTGCAGTTCCACCAGCTACAGGTATTGTACATCAAGTAAACCTTGAATATTTAGCGCCAGTTGTTCATGCTGTGAAAAATGCTGAAGGTGACTTAGTTGCATACCCAGATTCATTAGTTGGAACAGACTCACATACAACAATGATTAACGGTATCGGCGTTCTTGGATGGGGCGTTGGTGGTATTGAAGCAGAAGCAGGAATGCTTGGACAGCCTTCATACTTCCCAGTACCTGAAGTAATCGGTGTGAAATTAACTGGTACACTTCCAAGTGGTACTACAGCAACAGACGTTGCATTAAAAGTAACACAAGTATTACGTCAAAAAGGTGTAGTTGGTAAATTCGTTGAGTTCTTCGGTAATGGACTAAAGAGCATGCCTTTAGCTGACCGTGCAACAATTTCAAACATGGCACCAGAATATGGCGCAACTTGTGGATTCTTCCCAATCGACGATATTTCATTAGAATACTTACGTTTAACAGGTAGAGATGAAGAGCAAATTCGCGTTGTGGAAGAATACTGTAAAGCGAACGGCTTATTCTATACAGCGGACAGAAAAGATCCAATTTACACTGATCTTGTTGAAATTGATTTAAATACAATTGAATCTAACCTTTCTGGACCGAAACGCCCACAAGATTTAATTCCACTTTCAGATATGAAAGATGCGTTCCACAAAGCTGTTGTAGCACCAGTTGGAACACAAGGACTTGGATTTAATGAGCAAGAGTTCGATAAAGAAGTGAAGGTTACATTAGAAGATAAAGAAGTAACGATGAAAACAGGTGCAATTGCAATCGCTGCAATTACAAGCTGTACAAATACATCAAACCCATACGTATTAATTGGGGCAGGTCTAGTTGCGAAGAAAGCAATTGAAAAAGGACTTGTAGTACCTGAGTACGTAAAAACATCATTAGCACCAGGATCTAAAGTTGTTACTGAGTACTTAGATAAATCAGGTTTAACAACATATTTAGATCAATTAGGTTTCCAAACAGTTGGTTACGGCTGTACGACTTGTATCGGTAACTCTGGTCCATTAGCAGAGGAATTAGAAGAAGCAATCGCAGCAAACGATTTATTAGTAACATCTGTTTTATCTGGTAACCGTAACTTTGAAGGTCGTATTCACCCGCTTGTAAAAGCAAACTACTTAGCATCACCACCACTTGTTGTGGCATATGCACTTGCAGGTACTGTTGATATTGACCTGAAAAATGATGAAATCGGTAAAGATGCAAATGGCAATGCTGTATACTTCAACGATATTTGGCCATCAGCTAAAGAAATTGAAGATGTAGTTCAAAGTGTTGTTACATCTGAACTGTTCAAAAAAGAATATGCACAAGTATTTAACAGCAATGAGCGTTGGAACGAAATCCAAACTTCAAATGAAGCTCTATATACTTGGGATAATGATTCAACTTATATTCAAAACCCACCATTCTTTGAAGGTTTATCAAAAGAGCCAGGTGAAGTTGAAACGTTATCAGGCTTACGCATAGTTGGTAAATTTGGTGATTCTGTAACGACAGACCACATTTCACCAGCAGGTTCAATCGGTAAGCACACGCCAGCTGGACGTTACTTATTAGAAAACGGCGTACAACCAGTTGACTTCAACTCTTACGGTTCTCGTCGTGGTAACCATGAAGTTATGATGCGTGGTACATTCGCGAACATCCGTATTAAAAACCAAATCGCACCAGGAACAGAAGGCGGATATACAACACATTGGCCAACTGGTGAAGTAACATCTATCTATGATGCTGCTATGAAATATAAAGAAGAGGGCACAGGCCTTCTAGTTGTTGCTGGTAAAGATTACGGTATGGGAAGTTCTCGTGACTGGGCTGCGAAAGGTACAAACTTATTAGGTATTAAAGCAGTAATCGCAGAAAGCTTCGAACGTATTCACCGCAGTAACTTAGTGTTAATGGGTGTGTTACCACTTCAATTTAAAGATGGCGAAAGCGCTGAAACATTAGGTCTTGTTGGTAACGAGTCATTTGAAATTCAAATTGACAAAACAGTTAGACCACGCGATCTTGTAAAAGTAGTTGCAACTGATGCAGATGGCAACGAAAAACAATTTGAAGTAGTAGCTCGTTTCGATAGTGAAGTTGAAATTGACTACTACCGTCACGGTGGTATCTTACAAATGGTTCTTCGTGAGAAAATTGAAGAATCTAAAGTGTCGAACTAAATAATTGAAATGAACGATAAGGAAGCTAACAACTGTTAGCTTCCTTATTTTATGAAAAGGGATGAAACCATTTGGTTTCATCCCTTTCTTTTTACTTAAAAAAATGGAGGAAAGGTCATGAAAAAATATAAAAGAATATTGTTACCGTTACAGAAAGAAAAAATGTTAGTAATAGCAGCTGTATGCAGTGGCTCCTTCGCAGCTATTTTAAACTTATCTAGACCGATTTTAATGGGATTAATTATAGATAACCTTATTCAACGGGAGTTAAAGGAGGCGTACCTTTACATTATTTTATTTGCAGCTAGCCGATTGTTGATGTGGATCAACAATCTGTCATTTGATTATATAAGCTCCAAAGCAAGTCAACGAATATTGCGAAAGAAGCGTATAGATGTATTACGCCATTTTTTCTCATTATCGTTTGAAGAGAGTGAGAAAATTAAACAAGGAGAGTTAGAGACGTTAGTTGTGTCTGATATTCCGAATTGGATTAGGTTATATGGTTCTATATTAATAGAATATATACACGCCATTGCGCAATTTATAGGTGCGTTCATAGCACTACAACATATAGATATCATGTTCATATTATGGGTAACTCCGTTTTTATTTTTAAGTGCAACGGTTCCGATGTTGATGGGGGAAAAGGTAAGAAATATTGCAAGCATTGCTCAAAGCGATCAATCAAGTGTTGTAGAGATGGTTTCACAGTTTGTAAAAGGAGCACAAGATTTACGTAGTTTGCAAAAAGAAAAGTGGGCCATGTGCGTATTTAAAGGAGTAACGGCACAATCTTATAAAACAGAAGTAAAGAAGACGATGATGCAACATTGTATTGGAGTAGTTGGAACAATGATTGAAACAGGAGCATATATCGTTGTTCTCATTATAGGTGCGCAGAAAATAATGAAGGGGGAAATGGAAGTTGGCTCACTTGTTGCGGTATTAGCTACAATTGAAATGCTCTTTTTTCCAGTTCGTTACGTTGGCGATTTATTAATGATGACACAAGTTGCAGTCGCTTCGGCAAATAGAGTTTTTTCATTTTTAGATAAAAAAGTGGCAGATAGTAAGGTAGAAAGAGCGATGGGGATGACGGTAACAAATGTTTCATTTCAGGAGAATGATGAAGAGAAATGCAGAATTCATAATATTGATTTGCAAATTTACCCTGGTGAACTCGTTATTATTGTGGGGGAAAGTGGTGCAGGAAAAACAACGCTTTTAAAATTAATGACAGGTTTGTATAAACCATCTAGCGGTAGCATTGTTTATCATGGTAATGAGGCTCGTATGACGACAGTGTGGCAAGAACCTCGTTTCTTTCGGACGACAGTAAAAGAGAATATGTATTTCGGAGAAGAGTATTTAGAAGATCGATTAGAAAAAAATATTGAACTTGTAAATGTGAAACCAATTATTAGAGATTTATCTGGGGGGATTGAAACTGTATTACATAAAAGTGGTGAAGAGTTTTCGGGAGGAGAAAGAAAACGTCTTGCATTATTGCGAGCAATGGGTTCAAATCCGAATCTTATTATTTTAGATGAACCGACTGCTGGATTAGATCCGGATAATCAAGAAGTAGTTTGGAATATGCTTAAAGGGCTAGGAAGAAATGTAACGAGAGTTGTGACAACACATGATGTTGAGAGGGCGATGATAGCGGATCGAGTTGTTGTCATGAATAATGGAAGTGTTGTGGAATGTGGGGATCCTAAAGAATTACTAACATATAAGTCATTTTTCAAAAAGATGTTAATAAAAAGATAAGAGCGACATAGTGCTCTTATCTTTATTCACTCGTATTAAGTTGATACGTATAAGACTCAGTATCGTTAGTACTAAACTCTTTCACCAGAGTAAGTTGGTTTGTATCTGGATTATATTTGAAAATTTTGACCGTATGTTCGCTACTTAGAGAGGGGTTATATTCTTGAATAGCGAATGTATTTTCAGCAATCTGTGTCATATTACTGGTCGAAACATTTTCTGTAGAATCATGATTTGTAGAAATTTCAACGACTTTTTTACTATTGAAAAATAAAAGAACAATTACTAAAACAACTAAACATATCCGTATATAACGAAGTTCTTTACTTATAGGATGTTCTCCCAAAATAATCATCCTTTCTATAACTTCTGTATAGTAGTGGTAGTCATAGTCGTCGTGAAGAAACTAAGAAAACCAAGGCCGGCTAATAGGATAAATGAGATTAAAGCGATATAGAGGCAAATACGTCCCACTTGCCTTTTTTCAGGATCTTTACTGAAGAGCGAGATGATCCAAGTAATAATGCCGATTGGGGAAAATATAAAACTAAGAATATATAATAGTATTTTTTCAAATAAGTTCATAAAAACATCCTCCTTTTTGAAATTTCTATATGTGGAGTTTTCTTCTTATTAATGCTGCCGTTATGTAGGAAAGTACAGAATAAACAGCACTAAAAATGATCCAAGCATCAAAGCTTTGTAAAGCTAGGTGTATGTCAAATTCAGAAACGATAATGAAAAATATAAACGGGACAGTAAAAGAAATAATAATAGCAGCCCATTTAAATTTGTATAGCAAACTGCTCGAACAAATACATAGTAATGGTAAAGTGAAAAAAACGAAAGTGAAAGGGTTAATTAGCAATTGTAAAATACATATCACCTCGCAGTTTTTGTATATATTTCTAATTATATGATATAAAGGTAAATATTTCATTTAAATTACAAATATTCCGATTATTTCGACTGTGAATATTTCCAAGCTCGTCCGTATAAGCTAAAATAAGGTATACAGTATTTTGTTAATTAAGTTATAAGAAGACAAACACGTTAGGGTGATATAAAATGTGGCGGAAGTTTACGATTATTGTAGTGTTACTTTGTTTAGCCGGATATGCAGCGTATGAACAGTTTGGTAAAAACGATCAGGTGGTACAAGGGAAGCAAGAAAAAAGTGAAGCTGCTATGAAAGAGATGATTGCAAGTAATGGTATTGAAATAGGGAAGAGTGCTCCGGACTTTACATTAATGAAGTTAGATGGAACGGATGTAAAGTTATCAGATTTAAAAGGAAAGAAAGTGATTGTAAACTTTTGGGCAACGTGGTGTGGACCTTGCCAGCAAGAAATGCCTGATATGGAGGCTTTCTATAAAGAACATAAAGAAAACGTAGAAATTTTAGCAATAAATTATACACCTTCAGAAAAAGGTGGGGGTGTAGAAAAGGTAAGTAATTTTGCTAAGGAAAAAGGAATTACTTTTCCTATTTTATTGGACAAGAATATTGATGTAACGACAGCCTATAAAGTAATTACGATCCCAACTTCTTATTTTATAGATACGAAAGGTGTCATTCAAGATAAGTTCATTGGACCAATGACGCAAAAAGAGATGGAGAAACGGATTGCTAAATTAAAATAACGGTGAAAAGGTAGAAGTGGAAAGTTACCATTTCTGCCTTTTCTTTTTCACGTAGTGATAGCAGCATGTTATGATAAAAGAAATATAAACGTTTAGAGATAAAGGAGTGTATGGAGTGGGGAATATATCCTTACCGTTAGATTATGTTGTAATTGATTTTGAAACAACAGGATTTAACCCTTATAATGATAAAATTATTCAAGTTGCAGCAGTGAAATATCGTAATCATGAACTAGTAGATCAGTTTGTTTCCTATGTGAATCCAGAGCGTTCAATTCCGGACCGAATAACGAGTTTAACAGGTATTACAAATTATCGTGTTTCAGATGCACCGACGATTGAAGAAGTATTACCTTTATTTTTAGCATTTTTACATACAAATGTAATTGTCGCTCATAATGCATCTTTTGATATGCGTTTTTTGAAAAGCAATGTAAATATGCTTGGGCTGCCTGAGCCTAAAAATAAAGTGATTGACACTGTGTTTTTAGCAAAGAAATATATGAAGCACGCGCCTAATCATAAACTTGAAACGTTAAAGCGAATGCTTGGCATTCGTTTAAGTTCTCATAATGCATTTGATGATTGTATTACGTGTGCAGCTGTTTATCAAAAATGTGCATCTATTGAAGAAGAAACAAACAGGAAATCGGATACGGAAGTACTTGATGAAACAGCAGTATATGAAGTAGTAAAAAAGATGCTTGTACGAAATAAACGTGATATCGAATGGGTTCGTTGCATGAATGTAGGAAACTATTTAGATATAAAAGCTTTTTATCCAGTTATGAGAGTAAAAGTAAAAGGGCGAAAGAAATACGTATTAACAGAGATATTAGAAGATGATGTGAAAGAAATATGTACGAGTTTAAATTGTGAACCGGCGTTAAAAAGTGAAGTTGGTAATACGAGAATTATGCTTAATAGCCTAGAGGACGTCCTGAAATTAGAAAGTTATATTTTAGAACAGTATGATTTCGTACTGCAAGCGCTAAGTGAGTATAAACAAAGTGAAATGAATGCAGATGAAAAGTTAAAAGAGTATTTAAATATGATGGTATAAAAAAACTCCGTGTACGGTTTACTGTACACGGAGTTTTTTAGGAGTACTAAAACATAAAATTTTCTTGCAAATCTGATTAAAGAGTTTTTCCTTTGCTCATACTATGTATAGTAAGAATGCGAAGGAGAGAGGGTGAACAGCGTGAGAAGAAGTCGCCGTAAATCATTTGACGAACTTGTGAAAGAAAATAAACAACAATTATTAAGCGATCGTGATGCAATCGATCGTATTGAAGAGCGTATTGAAAAACGTTATGAAATGAAACTTTTTAAGCAAGCTGAATAATTCTTAACACTAGTACGATACTAGTGTTAAGGAGGCGATAGTAATGGGTAATCCGAAAAAAAATTCAAAAGACTTTGCACCGAATCATATTGGGACACAATCAAAAAAAGCTGGTGGCAATAAAGGAAAGCAAATGCAAGACCAAACAGGTAAACAACCGATTGTTGATAACGGTTAAAAAGGGAGAATGTTGTCATTCTTCTTTTTTGTGACGGATTTTTAATAGTAAAAAAGGGCTGACTTTTGTCAGCCCTTTTTCGTAATCGTAAAATTTTCAACGAGTAAACGCCAATTTTGCGGGAATGGTAAACCGATCTTCCAGTAACTAATACCACCAATGCCTTGTTCTTTCATTAAGTTGAATTTACTTTGAATAGATCTCGAATCTTCAAACCAAACTTCGTGTTGTACGCCGTTTTCGTCAAAGTAATTGAAATGTGGAGCTTGAGCTGTGAAGTCATAGCGGATAGGGACATTGTATTTACGAGCTAGTGCAACAGCTGCGACAGAGCTAACTGCTTTTGCTGGCGGATTCCCTTGTTTGAACGGAAGTTTCCAATCAAATCCGTATAAATTTTGCCCCATCATAATTTTTTGGGGAGGCATTTGAGATTTTGCGTATTGAAGTACTTCTTTTACAGGACCGATAGGAGAAATAGCCATCGGTGGTCCGCCTTGCCAACCCCAGTCGTATGTCATAATAACGACGAAATCAACAATTTGTCCTTGTGCTTTATAATCGTGAGCTTCAAAAAATTTCCCTTTTTGATTTGAACTTGTTTTCGGTACAAGCGTTGTACTTAATGTGTATCCGTTAGGTAATCGTGTTTTCACATTTCGTAAAAAACGATTATACGCTTCGCGATCTTCAGGTGCCACGCTCTCGAAATCAAAATGAATGTCTCGCATACCATATTTCTCAGCTGTTTGCAAAATGTTTGTAATAAATTTGTTTTGAATCGTTGCATCACGTAAAATAACTGACGTTAGATCGGCACTGAAATTTCCATTTTCAATATTTGTAATAACGAGCATAGGGATGGTTTTACCTTGCGTTGCAATATTAGCGATTTTAGCTGTTTCAGTTGGTTCTTTTAACGTACCATCTCTTTTTGCCTCGAAACTGAAGTAAGCTAAGTATGTTAAAAATGGATTAATAGCACGCGTAGCATTAACTAAACTTTCTTTAATAGGTATAGTTGAAGGTTGTAAATAAGCGATGGATTCTACTGCTCGTTTTGTCCCTTTCGGTATATATAATTGCTGCCCGACATGGAGAATGGATTTTAAAGATAAGTTATTCACTTTAGCTAAGCTAGCGAGAGGAACGTTATATGTTTGAGAAATTCGATAGAGGCTATCGCCAGGCTGTACATAATAATTATTTCCTTTCGTATTCACGATTAGTGCCTGACCAACGACGAGTGTTTCAGATGGATTTAGTCCATTGTCTTTTACTATTTCATCAGGTGTTGATCCATATTTTGATGCCAAGCTATATACGCTATCACCGCTACGAACAGTTACAATTTGAATCATATGCTTGCTCCTTTCGGTAAAAGATTCACTGTTTTTATTTTATTTTTGATTCCGCTGTATTATGATTAAATGTATGCAAGGTAGCAGAAGTGAAAGAAGGGAAGAAACAGTTAGTGTATATCTACAAAAATATATAATTAGTGATAAAATATTTGTAGATGAAAAATATGAAAGTATATTCAATTGGTGATTTTGCAAAAAAAGGCAGGTAGGATAGAACAAACTAGTTGCCATCTTCAAGGGAAAATAAGCTAAGAAGATGGTTAAGGGGTTGCTGGAAAATGATGCTTGCGAAGAAAGTGAGAATCAAGCCGAATAAAGAACAAGAATTGCAACTTTGGAAATCTGTTGGTACGGCAAGATGGGCTTATAATTGGACACTGGCGAAGCAAGAAGAGAATTACAAGAATGGCGGAAAGTTCATATCAGACGGTTTTTTACGGAAAGAATTAACTGTATTAAAGCAGACTGAAGAATATGCTTGGTTGTACGATGTTTCAAATAATATAGCGAAACAAGCGATTAAAGATGCTTGTGAAGCATATAAGCGATTTTTCAAGGGACTGGCTGATAAACCACGATTCAAAAGCAGAAGGAAAGCAAAACTCTCTTTTTACAATGATAATATCAAGTTAAAAGTAAAAGAAAAACAAGTTTTGATTGAGAAAGTTGGTTGGGTGAAAACATCCGAAAAGTTACCTGTAGGGGTTAAGTACTCTAATCCACGCGTTAGCTTTGACGGTAAGTATTGGTATTTGTCTGTCGGTATTGAACAGGAGTTTACAAAAGAGAAGTTAACGGCTGTTTCGTTAGGAATAGATATTGGAATCAAAGAATTAGCATATTGTTCTGATGGGCAGAGGAAGAACAATATAAACAAAACAAAAATGGTAAGACAGGCAGAGAAACGCCTTCGTAGGTTGCAATGTCAAGTTTCTCGTAAATATGAAATGAATAAGGAGGGAAACCGTTTTGTCAAAACAAGCAACATTATAAAAATCGAGAAAGAGATACGACAACTACATAGAAGGTTATCAAATATCAGAAAGAATCATCTTCATCAATCCACGAGCGAAATTGTGAAAACCAAGCCATTTCGCATTGTGATGGAGACGTTGCATATGAAAGGTCTGATGAAGAATAGACACCTAGCTAAAGCGATTGCGAGGCAGTGTTTATATGAGTTCAAAAGACAAATTCAATACAAGTGTGAAAAATATGGTATTGAATTTGTAGAAGCTGATACATGGTATCCTTCTTCAAAAATGTGTTCCAGTTGTGGAAGCATCAATAAAGAACTAAAACTTTCTGACCGTGTATACAAATGCACTTGTGGTCACGAAATGGATAGGGATTTAAATGCGGCTATCAATTTGTCACGGTATGAATTAGCCAGTTAACATCTAAAAAAAGTTACGGCTAATATGTAGGATTCGTTGTATCCGAATTTACGCCCTCGGAGTGTTATATCAAACGAAAGTAGCTTCTGTGAAATCGGACACGTAGAACAGGGAAATAAACAAAATTTATAGATTTTTATAAGTTTATGGCAACGGCGAATAGAAATGTTTGTAGCAGAACATGAAGTTGAGATCCGTTATGCGGAAACAGATCAAATGGGTGTTGTTTACCATTCAAACTATTTGGTGTGGCTTGAACTAGGCCGTACGAAACTTATACAAGATTTGGGATTTTCATATGTTGAAATGGAGAAAGAGGGAATTATTTCTCCTGTGTTAGACTTACAAATTTCATATCGTAAAGCGATGCGTTACGGTGAAAAAGCAATTGTGAAAACGTGGGTGGACACTGTGAGCCCGCTTCGTGTTGTATATGGTTATGAAATATATAACGGTGATGGAGATCTTTGTATTACTGCAACTACGACGAATATTTGTGCGAAAAAAGAAGGGTTCAGGCCCGTATCATTTAAAAAGTTATATCCTGAGTGGTATGCGAAATATGAGGAAATTAAGAAAAAATAAAAAAAGTGTGGCAGAAGCCACGCTTTTTTTATTTTTCATAATTAAATTGCGGGAAATCATCACCGTCGTTAAATGTAACAGATAAATTATGTCCATCGAAGAACCACTCATCATCGCCTTCAATAAAGAAGTTAATACCTTCTTCTTGAGTTTGAACAGCAGGATGTGCAGGGTCATCTTTACGAATACCTAAAGAAAGTCCTTTTTGCACAGTACTGCAACCGCCGTATTGTACGAAAAGGCGTAGTGTTTCACCCGATTGTAAGTTTAATTCGTTTTTATACCATTGTGCTGCTTCTTTTGTTACGGAAAGATTCATGTATAGTTCCTCCAAATTATGTTGCTTTTTCTTTAGTATAAAAAATAACGCAAAAAGACGCTATTAATATGCTTCACGTTTTCTTTTTGCGTTATGTGGGTTACGATCTTATTTTTGCTTTTTTGAAAAGTTTGCTTTCGGTTCAGTTTTATTTATAATTCGTCCGATATTTGCACGGTGTTTATAAATAACCATACCTGCTAATAAACACATCGCAATAATGAAGATTTTATCCCCGCTAACAATGGATGCAATAACAGCAACAACCGCTGTTACCATAGAAGAAAGTGATACGTATCTTGTTGTAAATAAAAGGCTGAAAAAGACAACAGCTAATATTGCAAAAACAACTGGAGAGTAGCATAATAGCACGCCAGCAGAAGTTGCAACAGCTTTACCACCACGGAATTTTGCAAAAATCGGATACACATGTCCAAGAACAGCTGCTAATCCGAACCACAGTGGGTGAACATCTAATCCGAAAATAATCGGTAGACTTGTTGCTAATGTACCTTTTAAAATGTCAGCAATTGTAACGATAAAACCTGCTTTTTTCCCTAGTGTGCGGAATGTATTTGTTCCGCCTAGATTACCGCTTCCGTGCTCACGAATATCGATTCCGTAGCCGATTTTTCCAACGACTAGTGCGAATGGAATCGAGCCAAGTAAGTAGGCAACGATAAATAAAAGATATGTAGTAACCATAAGTTCAGTCTCCTTTATTCAAATGTGTTGATAAAGGGTAAAAAGAGTTTTTCCCGTATATTGTACCATACATTTGTAAAGAGCACATTTCTTTTTTGTAAATGAAAAATTCATTATTTCGTGAAAAAAATTTCACAGGAATGTTACATTTCTCACAGAAACACCAAGACTATATGTAGTAACATTTTAATCAAAAGACAACAACATATTGGTGGAGGGTTATAAATGTTACAACGAAATGTACGTGGAGAAGAATTAATGAGAGTGTTTGAGACGATTGTCCACGGTAGTGAGCAAGATTTAATGCAAGAAAATGCAAATGTAGATGGCCGCTCTCCGATGGGGGTAATGGGAACGTTCGCATCAGAGAGTGCGAAATATTATGCAGTTGAAAATTTATTGTCAGATCAAGTGAAAAAAGCGATAAATCAAAATATATTATATCCACATGATTTAGATTTTTATGCGACAGGAACGACGACTTGTTCGCAAATTCCGTTAGCTCAAATGCTTGCGAACGGTTTTCATACCGGACATGGGCATATGAGACAGCCGCAGGATATTAAAAGTGCATTGGCTCTTTCGTCTATTATTTTTCAGGCGAATCAAAATATGCAGCACGGTGGTCAATCATTTGCACTCTTTGATATTGATTTAGCTCCATATGTGAGAAAAACAGTAGCGAGACATAAGAAACGATTACAGTCATATCCGCTTACGAAAGAACAAATAGAAGAATTTGCATGGAAAGAAACAGAAAATGATACGTATCAGGCGTGTGAAGCTTTCATTCACAATTCAAATAGTATGCATAGTAGGGGCGGGGGACAAGTACCGTTTATTTCTATTAATTATGGAACAGACACATCAAAAGAAGGTCGGTTATTAGTTAGACAGCTTTTAAAAGCGACACAAGCTGGTCTTGGTAAAGGAGAAACACCAATTTTTCCTATTCAAATTTTTAAAATGAAAAAAGGTGTGAACTTTGAAGAATGTGATCCGAACTATGATTTATTTGAATTAGCGCTAGAGACAACTGCTGAACGGTTATTCCCTAACTTTTCATTTTTAGATGCGCCATTTAATGCCGTGCATTATGACGGGCGACCGGAAAGTGAAGTATGTTACATGGGATGTCGTACCCGTGTTATGTCTAACATACATGGAGAAGAAACAGCGATTGGAAGAGGTAATTTATCATTTACGTCTATCAACTTAGTGAAATTAGCGTTAATTAGTGGCTCAAAAGAAGCATTTTTTGAAGCGTTAAATTATTACTTAGATTTAGGAATTAAGCAATTATTAGAGAGATTTGAGTATCAATGTACGAAGCGAGCAAGAGATTTTCGATTTTTATATTCACAAGGTGTATGGCGCGGTGGAGAAAAGTTACATCCTGAAGATTCTGTAGCATCCATTTTAAAGCAAGGTACGTTAAGTCTTGGTTTTATCGGTCTTGCAGAGTGTTTAGTAGCTTTAACTGGAAAGCATCATGGAGAAGATGAAGAGTCATGGAAACTCGGGTATGAAATCATTTCCTTTATGAGAGATAGAATGGATAAAGCGACGGAAGAACATGAACTGAATTTCTCAGTAATTGCAACTCCTGCAGAAGGATTATCAGGGAAGTTTGTGAAAAAGGATAGGGAAGAATTTGGTGTGATTAGCGGTATAACGAACCATAATTATTATACGAATTCATTCCATATCCCAGTTTACTATAACATTCAAGCGATAAATAAAATTCGTTTAGAAGGACCTTTCCATGCCCTATGTAACGGGGGACACATTACGTATATTGAGCTAGACGGAGCAGCTATGCATAACAAACAGGCGTTAAAACAAATTGTACGAGCGATGGCAGATCATGGCGTTGGATACGGTTCAATTAATCATCCAGTTGACCGTTGTAAGTGCTGTAGTTACCACGGAGTTATTGGTAATGAATGCCCAAGCTGTGGAAATGAAGACGAGGCTAATATAGAAAGAATTCGCCGTATAACAGGTTATCTTGTAGGTGATATGTCGAAGTGGAATAGTGCGAAACGCAGTGAAGAGATGGATCGGGTGAAGCATAAATGAAAGTGATGAACATCATTCATGATAGTGTAGTAGATGGAGAAGGGTTGCGGACAGCCGTGTTTTTTGCGGGCTGTCCGCATCGTTGTTTCGGCTGCCATAACCCGAAATCGTGGAATATTTGTAATGGGACTGAAATGACAGTAGAAGAAATTGTGAAAGAGATTGCAAGTAATCCATTAACTGATGTAACATTTTCAGGTGGAGATCCATTTTTTCAAGCTGCGGAAGTGAAAAAAGTAGCAAAGGCTGTGAAAGACTTGAAAAAAAATCTATGGATGTATACAGGTTATACGTTAGAAGAGATACAGAGTTCTCAAAATAATGATATGATAGAGTTGTTACATTATGGGGATGTTTTAGTCGATGGAAGATTTGAAATCGAGAAAAAAGATTTAACACTTCCATTTCGCGGAAGCTCCAATCAACGTATTATTCGATTGAAAGAGTAAAAAGGCGGGATAGATGATATGAATAAAACAGTATTACTAGTTGAAGATGAAAGAAGACTACGTGAAATCGTTAGTGATTATTTTCGTAATGAAGGCTTTGAAGTAATCGAAGCAGAAGACGGAAAAATAGCATTAGAATTATTTGCAGAGCATGAAATTGATTTAATTATGTTAGATATTATGTTACCAGAAATAGATGGATGGTCTGTTTGTAGACGAATTAGAAAAGAATCAGCAGTACCAATTATTATGCTAACAGCACGTTCAGATGAGGATGATACATTACTAGGGTTCGAATTAGGTGCAGATGAGTATGTAACGAAACCTTTCAGCCCGAAAGTGTTAGTAGCTCGAGCGAAGACGTTATTGAAACGTGCGGATGGCGTGGTAGGAGTAGCGGAAGAAAATACTATGTCCTTAGCTGGAATCGAAGTAAATCGTCTATCTAGAACGGTGCTAGTAAATGGAGAAGAAATTATATTGACACATAAGGAATTTGAACTTCTTGTTTATCTAATGGAGAACAAAGGAATTGTGTTGTCACGTCAACATTTATTAGATCAGTTATGGGGATATGATTACTACGGTGATGACCGAACAGTTGATACTCATATTAAAAAACTACGAAATAAGCTAGGAGATAAAGCGAAGCATATCGGTACTGTTATTCGAGTTGGTTATAAATTTGAAGAATAACCTTGAGAATACTATGTAATTTGGCTTTGGGATATAGCAAATTTATACTCTCTTTTGTAGGTGGAATGTACAAAAAATACTTTTCTTGGCTACAATGTTAGATAAGAGTATTTTTTTAATTGGATTTCACGATGAGTTCACAAGAAGGACACAAACTGTGACTATACTGAAAGTACGAATTCACCAGAGAGGGGAAATAAAACATGGGATATTACGACGGACCGAATTTAAATGAAGAGCATAGTGAAACGAGAGAAGTGAGAAAATCAGGCGGTAAAAAAGGTTATTTTTTCACAGGTTTAGTCGGAGCGGTAGTTGGGGCTGTCACAATTAGTTTTGCAGCACCATATATGCCATGGGCTCAAAATAATGGAGCGGCCGTATCATCATTCAGTTCGGATTCAAAAGTTGAAGGTACTGTAGTTCCTGTTGTCAATAAAGCTAAAAATGAAACTGATTTACCTGGTATGATTGAAGGCGCGAAAGATGTTGTTGTAGGTGTTATTAATATGCAACAAAGCATTGATCCATTTGCAATGCAACCAACAGGCCAAGAACAACAAGCTGGTTCAGGATCAGGTGTTATTTATAAAAAAGCAGGAAATAAAGCATATATTGTAACAAATAACCACGTAGTAGATGGTGCAAATAAACTTGCTGTAAAATTAAGTGATGGTAAACAAGTAGATGCAAAACTAGTAGGGAAAGATCCTTGGTTAGATTTAGCTGTTGTTGAAATTGACGGGTCTAATGTAAATAAAGTTGCCACTTTAGGTGACTCAAGTAAAATCCGAGCTGGTGAAAAAGCAATTGCAATCGGTAACCCACTAGGCTTTGATGGAAGTGTAACGGAAGGTATTATTAGTAGTAAAGAACGTGAAATTCCAGTAGATATTGATGGCGATAAACGTGCGGATTGGAATGCTCAAGTTATTCAAACAGATGCAGCGATTAACCCAGGTAATAGTGGTGGTGCGTTATTTAACCAAAACGGTGAAATAATTGGGATTAATTCAAGTAAAATTGCACAACAAGAAGTTGAAGGAATTGGATTTGCTATTCCAATTAATATCGCAAAACCAGTTATTGAATCACTTGAAAAAGACGGAGTAGTGAAACGTCCAGCTCTTGGTGTAGGTGTTGTTTCATTAGAAGATGTGCAAGCTTATGCAGTAAATCAATTGAAAGTACCAAAAGAAGTAACAAACGGCGTTGTATTAGGTAAAATTTACCCAATATCACCTGCAGAAAAAGCTGGTTTAGAGCAATATGATATTGTAGTAGCATTAGATAATCAAAAAGTAGAAAATTCACTTCAATTCCGTAAATATTTATATGAAAAGAAAAAAGTAGGCGAAAAAGTAGAAGTTACATTCTATCGTAACGGTCAAAAAATGACGAAAACAGCTACTTTAGCAGATAATTCAGCTACAAAGAATCAATAATTGAAATAAAAGAAAGTCTCTTTCATATTGAAAGAGACTTTCTTTATCGGCTATACTAAAGGAATAGGAGGGATAAATTATGACAATTGAAAACCCAACTCGTACGGAAATTGGTGAAGTATTAAAGAAAAGTAAAACGATTGCAGTTGTTGGATTATCGGATAAACCAGAACGTACATCGTATATGGTTTCAAAAGCAATGCAAGATGCGGGGTATCGCATTATTCCAGTAAACCCAACAGTAGATGAGGTGCTTGGAGAAAAAGCAGTTTCTTCACTAAAGGATATTAAGGAACATGTTGACATTGTAAATGTATTCCGCCGTTCAGAATTTTTAATGGATGTTGCAAAAGAGTTTGTAGAGATTGATGCAGATGTTTTTTGGGCACAATTAGGAGTACAAGATGAAGATACATATAAACTGTTAAATGAAAAAGGCTATACTGTAATAATGGATCGTTGTATTAAAGTAGAACATGCGATGACAAAGTAGTATAGATTTTAAAGAGAGAAAGATTGATTCAGCCCTCGTTATAGATAAGTAGGGCCGATGAACGAGGTGTTCATCATGAGATTTTTTAAAGGCTGTTTTTGGGGATTGTTACTCGTTATCCCATTTTGGATATTGATCATTTGGATCATGATAAAGGTTTGGAATGTGTAATCTTGGCATACATATCCATTTCTCGTTGACAAACGATTATTTTTCTGAAATAGTAGCCTAGAGGAATCCTTGTGAAAAAAACAAGGATTTTTCTATTGAAAATGGTATATAAAAGAGATAAGATAACTTGCCAAAACTATAGTCGAGGCGTTATTCTATAATAGAAACATATGTTCTGATTTGATTAGGAAAGGGGCAAGGAGTTTGGCGAAGCATCAGTTCCAATATAATGAAGATGCAATTCAAGTGCTAGAAGGACTTGAAGCCGTTCGAAAACGCCCGGGTATGTATATCGGGAGTACGGATAGCCGTGGATTGCATCATTTAGTATATGAAATAGTAGATAACTCCGTTGACGAAGCGTTAGCGGGATTTGGCGACGAAATTTCTGTCGTAATACATAAAGATAATAGTATTAGCGTTATAGATAAAGGGCGAGGAATGCCTACGGGAATGCATAAACTTGGGAAACCTACACCTGAAGTTATTTTAACTGTACTTCATGCTGGTGGTAAGTTTGGTCAAGGTGGTTACAAAACGAGTGGTGGTTTACATGGTGTTGGGGCATCAGTTGTAAACGCCTTATCTGAATGGTTAGTCGTAACGATTAAGCGTGACGGAAATATTTATGAACAACGCTTTGAAAATGGCGGTGTTCCTGCAACGACGTTAGAGAAAATCGGGAAGACGAAAGAGTCTGGTACGACAATGCATTTCAAACCAGATACAACGATTTTCAGCACGACAAATTACAATTACGAAACATTATGTGAAAGATTACGTGAATCTGCATTCTTATTAAAAGGGATGAAAATCTCAATAAAAGATGAGCGAAATGATTTAGAAGATGTCTTTCATTATGAAACAGGAATCGAAGCTTTCGTTTCATACTTAAACGAAGAAAAAGATTCAATCCATCCGGTAGTATATTTCACTGGTGAACAAAATGGAATTGAGGCGGAGCTAGCATTCCAATTTAACGATGGCTACTCAGAAAATATTCTTTCGTTTGTAAATAACGTACGTACAAAAGATGGTGGAACACACGAAGCTGGGTTTAAGACAGCAATGACTCGTGTGTTCAATGAGTATGCTCGTAAAGTATCGTTATTAAAAGAAAAAGATAAAAACTTAGAAGGTACAGATATTCGTGAAGGTGTAGCGGCTATCGTTTCTGTACGTGTACCAGAAGAAGTACTTCAGTTTGAAGGACAAACGAAGGGGAAACTAGGTACAAGTGAAGCCCGTTCTTCAATTGATGCCATTGTATCAGAGCATTTAGCTTACTTTTTAGAAGAAAACCCGGACGTAGCTACACTTCTTGTGAGAAAGGCAATTAAAGCAGCGCAAGCGCGTGAAGCTGCTCGTAAAGCGAGAGAGGAAGCACGTACTGGTAAAAAGAAAAAGAAATCAGAAGGTACATTAAGTGGTAAGTTAACACCTGCACAATCACGTAACCCGCAAAAAAATGAACTGTACCTAGTGGAGGGTGACTCTGCCGGTGGTTCTGCGAAACAAGGTCGAGACCGACGTTTCCAAGCGGTATTACCGTTACGTGGTAAAGTAATCAATACAGAAAAAGCAAAGCTTGCTGATATCTTTAAAAATGAAGAGATTAATACAATTATTTATGCTATTGGCGGCGGTGTAGGGAATGAATTCGCTGTTGAAGATATTAATTACGATAAAGTTGTAATTATGACCGATGCGGATACGGACGGAGCACATATTCAAGTATTACTACTAACATTCTTCTACCGTTATATGAAGCCGCTTATTGAAGCTGGTAAAGTATTTATTGCACTTCCACCTTTATATAAAGTAAGTAAAGGAAAAGGGAAAAGTGAAGTAATTGAATATGCATGGTCTGATGAAGAATTAGATAGTGTAACGAAGAAAGTTGGCAAGGGTTATATGCTGCAACGTTATAAAGGACTTGGCGAAATGAATGCAGATCAATTATGGGAAACGACGATGAACCCCGAAACGCGTACGTTAATTCGCGTGAAAATTGATGATGTAGCAAGAGCAGAGCGCCGCGTTACGACATTGATGGGTGATAAAGTAGAACCACGCCGTAAATGGATTGAGCGCAATGTACAATTTGGTATGCAAGATGAAGGAAATATTTTAGAAAATGAAATGATTATGGAGACGGAGGTGGAATAACATGCAGGCAGAGAAGTTTCATGACCTCCCGCTTGAAGACGTGTTAGGAAATCGTTTTGCGCGTTATAGTAAATATATTATTCAAGACCGCGCGCTTCCAGATGCGCGTGACGGTTTAAAACCGGTACAAAGACGTATTTTATATTCCATGTATGTAGAAGGAAATGTACATGATAAAGCGTTTCGTAAATCAGCTAAAACAGTCGGTAACGTTATTGGTAATTACCATCCGCACGGTGATTCCTCTGTATATGAGGCGATGGTACGTTTAAGTCAAACTTGGAAAGTACGTAATGTTTTAGTTGAAATGCATGGTAATAATGGTAGTGTGGATGGCGATCCAGCAGCGGCAATGCGTTATACGGAAGCCCGATTATCACCAATCGCATCTGAATTATTGCGAGATCTTGATAAAGAAACAGTAGAATTCGTGTCAAACTTTGATGATACGAGTGAAGAACCTGTTGTATTACCAGCAATGTTCCCGAACTTATTAGTGAACGGATCTACAGGAATTTCAGCTGGCTATGCAACAGAAATTCCTCCGCATCACCTTGGGGAAGTAATTGATGCGACGATGATGCGTATTGATAAACCAAATAGTACGGTGGATGATTTATTAACAGTTATTAAAGGTCCTGATTTCCCGACTGGTGGTATTATTCAAGGGATTGATGGTATTAAAAAAGCGTATGAAACAGGTAAAGGTAAAATTATTATTCGCGGGAAAGCTGAAGTTGAAACGATTCGCGGTGGAAAACAACAAATCGTAATTACTGAAATTCCTTATGAAGTAAATAAAGCGAATCTTGTTAAAAAAATGGATGAATTACGTATAGATAAAAAACTAGATGGAATTGCTGAAGTGCGTGATGAGACTGACCGTACTGGTCTTCGCATTGTCGTAGAATTAAAAAAAGAAGCAAATTCTGAAGGTATTTTAAATTATTTATATAAAAATACAGATTTACAAATTCCATATAACTTCAATATGGTTGCGATAAATAATCGTCGTCCTACACTTATGACGTTACCTAAGATTTTGGATGCATATATTGGGCATCAGAAAGAAGTTGTTACAAAACGCTCAAAATATGAATTAAGAAAAGCAGAAAACCGTCAGCATATTGTAGAAGGTTTAAAGAAAGCATTATCGATTTTAGATGAAGTGATTGAAATAATCCGTGCTTCTAAAGATAAGCGTAATGCAAAAGATAATTTAAGTGCTAAATTCGGCTTTACAGAAGCACAATCAGAAGCAATCGTTTCGTTGCAATTATATCGTTTAACAAATACAGATATTACAGCATTAGAAAAAGAAGCGGATGAATTAAGTGCAAAAATTGCAGAATTACAGTCAATTTTACAAAGTGAAAAAAGACTTCTTCAAGTTATTAAAACAGATTTGAAGAGAGTAAAGAAAACATATAGTGATGATCGCCGTGCTATTATTGAAGACCAAATTGAGGAAATTAAAATTGATGTGGAAGTTATGATTCCGCAGGAAGATGTCATCGTTACTGTAACGAAAGAAGGATATGTGAAACGAACAGGTTGGCGTTCACATAATGCATCGAACGGGAAAGACTTCGGTATGAAAGAGGGTGACATCTTACTGGAGCGATTCGATACGAACACGACAGAGACAGTCCTCTTATTTACGAATAAAGGAAACTATATATATCTGCCAGTATATGAAATGCCAGAAATTCGTTGGAAAGATTTAGGTCAACACGTTGCGAACCTCGTTTCACTTGAGCGAGATGAAATGATTATTTGGGCGACCGTCGTACCGAATTTTGAAGAAGAAAAACGATTTATCGTATTTGTAACAAAGAATGGTATGATTAAGAAAACAGAATTAAACCAATATAAAGTACAGCGTTATTCGAGAGCGTTCGTTGCTGTAAACTTGAAAAAAGATGATGAAGTAGTAGATATATTTGCGACAGATGGAACGAGTGATATCGTTCTTGCAACCTATGGTGCATATGCACTTATTTTCCATGAAGATGAAGTAAGTCCAGTTGGTGTAAGGGCCGCTGGTGTGAAAGCCATTAATTTAAAAGAAGATGACTATGTTGCTTCTGGTAAACCGTTAAATGGCGAAAAAGATCAACTTATTCTCGTAACGCAGCGTGGTGCTGTAAAACGTCTAAAAGCATCAGAAATTGAGAAATCAACGAGGGCGAAGCGAGGTCTTGTTATTTTCAAAGAGTTAAAACGTAATCCATACCGTATTGTCGGTATTGAAATCGTTCGAGACGATGAACTAGTTTACATGAAGACAGAGAAACACATTGTAGAAGAAATTGATCCGAAAGCGTATCGAAATAAAGACCGGTATAGTAACGGTAGTTTAGTACTAGATGTTAATGATACTGGTGAAGTTATTGAAACGTGGACGAAAAAACGACCGAATTAAAAAAAGCATCTTGCTATGAATAATGGCAAGATGCTTTTTTATAGGCAAATTATTATGTACATAACAATAATCTTGTTATAATAATTGAATGAAATCGTTCTCATAAAGTGAAACTTTAATCAGTGAGTGTTTTCTTTATCCCCACTGATTATTAGTTGAAGCCGGACAGATGGAGGGGCAACATGAAAAGAATAGGTGTAGGGATTGTAGGATTTGGGTTTTCTAGTACAACATTTCACATCCCATTATTACAAACGATAGAAGAATACGATATTCGTGCTATTTTATCTTCAAAAGAAGAACTAGTGAAACAAGCATTACCAAACGCTGAAGTTGTTGGCACAATTGAGGAATTAGTAAATCGTGCTGATATTGAGTTAGTGGTCATTACTTCACCGAATACGACTCATTTTCCATATGTAAAAGAAGCAATTTTACATGGTAAGCATGTAGTTGTGGAGAAACCATTCGTTGTTTCAATTGAAGAAGGGGAAGAGCTTATTTCGTTAGCAGAGCAACATAATGTGGTTTTAAGTGTATATCATAATCGTCGTTTTGATAATGATTTCTTGACGATAAAGAAATTGTTAGAAGAAAATAGAATAGGAAATGTATACGCATATGAAGCGCATTTCGATCGTTTTCGCCCGAATGTACGTGATCGCTGGAGAGAAAAGAATTTACCAGGATCAGGTATACTATATGATTTAGGATCGCATTTAATTGACCAAGCACTATCATTATTTGGGAAACCAGATGCGATAAGTGCAGATGTGATTAAACAACGACCAGGTGCAGAAATTGATGATTACTTCCATGTTATACTTCACTACGGTGTGAAACGTGTCACTTTACATAGTAGCAGTTACGTTAAGCAAGCAGGTCCACACTTTACACTGCATGGAGATAAAGGTTCTATCGTGAAATACGGTATGGATTCACAGGAGGAACAATTAAAAAATGGAATGAAGCCAGGCGATAACGGTTATGGAGTAGACGCTGAAGAGAATTTTGCTACTTTAGATGTTGAAGAAAAGTTAGAGCGTATTCCGACAGAAGTTGGCTGTTATGACATGTACTATAAAGGTGTAAGAGATAGTATTGTAAATGGTGAGAAACCACCTGTAACAGCGCAAGAAGGCTTAGAGGTTATCAGGCTTATTCAATTAGCAATTGAAAGTAGTGAAACGGGTAGAGTCATTCCTATAAAGTGAAACTTTAATCAGTGGGGGGGTTCTTCATCCCCCACTGATTATCAGCCCTCACCAATCGGACTTTAATGGGCAGCCCGACCCCCACCTAAATTCTTTGCTTTCGCTGCATTTTAAGGTGGGGGTCTTACTGCCCATTAAAGCGGGATAAAATAAAAAAGACACGAATTTCTTAAAGACATATGAATAATAAGAGTAAAGATAGTAAGGATTGATTATCCCTACTATCTTTTTTTATCT
>NZ_MACF01000094.1 GCF_001884045.1 Bacillus mobilis
ATATCCAATCAAGAATGGAAAGATTTGCGGACACGACAATTATATTCTCGTGGAGATAAAAGCAAAAAAGGGAATTTGAACATGCGCATTACAGTTGATGACTGTGGGCAAGGATGGTTAGAAATTGCAAATCCATTAGGACGAACAAATGGAAAAACAAAAAGCCCACGAATCAAAGTTCCGATTATCATTCCATATCATTTTTATCATCAAATCACAAATGTCGTTATGGGAAAGCAACTCGGTGTAAATCCAAAAGGAAAACCGATTATAGAGCATCAAAAATATAGTGTAGAAATCATTCGTAAACAAAATGAATTTTATGTAAATATT
>NZ_MACF01000095.1 GCF_001884045.1 Bacillus mobilis
CACTGGCCCATCAGGAGGACCTCCTGGTCCGACGGGGCCAACTGGTGCGACAGGACCGGGTGGTGGACCGAGTGGAAGTACAGGAGCGACGGGAGCAACGGGAACTACAGGGGCAACAGGAAGTACAGGTGTAACTGGAGCAGCGGGAACTACAGGTCCAACTGGAAGCACAGGAGCACAGGGCTTGCAAGGAATACAAGGAATTCAAGGGCCGATTGGACCAACCGGTCCAGAAGGTCCTCAAGGTATTCAAGGTATTCCTGGTCCGACGGGCGTAACTGGTGAACAAGGGATCCAAGGGGTTCAGGGGATTCAAGGGATAACAGGTGCAACTGGAGATCAAGGTCCGCAAGGTATCCAGGGATCTATTGGACCTCAAGGTGTAACAGGAGCAACAGGTGATCAAGGTCCACAAGGAATACAAGGGGTACCAGGTCCAACAGGAGAAACAGGACCACAAGGAGTGCAAGGAATACAAGGGCCGATGGGAGATATAGGACCAACAGGACCAGAAGGACCAGAAGGACTTCAAGGTCCGCAAGGAATCCAAGGTGTGCCAGGACCAGCTGGAGCAACAGGTCCAGAGGGCCCACAAGGAATCCAAGGAATTCAAGGGCCAGTAGGAGCGACAGGACCAGAAGGCCCGCAAGGAATTCAGGGAATACAAGGGATACAAGGTGTAACAGGAGCAACAGGAGTACAAGGAGCAACTGGAATTCAAGGGGTTCAAGGTACTCAAGGGGCAACAGGTCCAGAGGGTCCACAAGGAGTGCAAGGTACTCAAGGGGCGATAGGTCCAACAGGTCCAATGGGAGCGCAGGGAGTGCAAGGTATTCAAGGAATCCAAGGTCCGACGGGTGCGCAAGGAGTGCAAGGACCGCAGGGAATACAAGGGATCCAAGGTCCAACAGGAGTAACAGGGGATACGGGTGTAACCGGAGCGACAGGGGAAGGAACTACAGGACCGACAGGAGTAACAGGTCCAACCGGGATAACAGGTCCTTCTGGAGGACCAGCAGGACCGAGTGGTCCAACTGGGCCATCTGGTCCGACTGGAGTGACAGGTCCATCCGGTGGACCACCTGGACCGACAGGAGCAACCGGTGTGACAGGAGCAACTGGAGATACCGGGGCGACAGGCTCAACAGGAGTGCCAGGAGCGACTGGAGAAACAGGAGCAACTGGGGTTACGGGTTTACAAGGCCCCCAAGGAATACAAGGAGTGCAAGGGATCCAAGGTCCAACAGGCGCGCAAGGAGTGCAAGGGCCTCAAGGGATACAAGGAGTAACTGGGGCGACAGGAGATCAAGGTCCACAGGGAATCCAAGGCCCCCAAGGAATACAAGGTCCAACAGGTCCCCAAGGAATTCAAGGTGCACAAGGTCCCCAAGGGATACAAGGAGAAACCGGAGCCACTGGAGCACAAGGTCCACAGGGAATTCAAGGGATACAAGGAGTGCAGGGGCCGACCGGTCCGCAAGGCCCAACAGGAATTCAAGGTGTGCAAGGTGACATAGGTCCAACCGGTCCACAAGGCGTGCAAGGATTGCAAGGTCCACAAGGCCCAACAGGGGATACTGGGGCAACCGGAGCACAAGGTCCCCAAGGAATTCAAGGTCCACAAGGCCCAACGGGATCCACTGGAGCAACCGGAGCGACAGGTCCCCAAGGAATTCAAGGTCCGCAGGGAATCCAGGGTCCAACCGGTGCCCAAGGCCCAACAGGGGACACGGGGCCAACCGGTTCACAAGGAATTCAAGGTCCAACCGGTCCAACTGGAGCGGGAGTAACCGGGGCTACAGGGGCAACGGGTGTGACCGGGGTTAGTACAACTGCAACATACTCATTTGCGAATAACACATCAGGAACTGCTATTTCTGTTCTATTAGGTGGTACGAATGTACCGTTACCGAACAATCAAAATATTGGTCCAGGAATCACTGTTAATGGTACGAATACTGTATTTACAGTTGCAAATGCCGGGAACTATTATATAGCTTATACAATTAATATAACGGCAGCTTTACTCGTAAGTTCACGTATAACTGTAAATGGGGTTCAACTTGCAGGAACCGTTAATTCACCAGCAGTAGCCACAGGTTCATTTAATGCGACAATAATTGCTAATTTGCCTGCTGGAGCTGCTATTAGTTTGCAGTTATTTGGATTACTTGCAATAGCTACATTATCTACGACAACGCCAGGAGCTACTTTAACTATTATTAGATTAAGTTAATAAGAAGAGAACCTTGGAGCTTTTATGCTTCAAGGTTTTTTGTCCCCACTGATTAAAATTTCACTTTATCTCGTTATTTGTAGGCGGTCTAATTGGTTAGGAAAGTTTTACTTTATTCACTTGAGCAAAAACATCGCAGTTCGAAAATATATTATAATAGAATGAAAAGAGAGAAATTTGGCAGAAAGGGAGGGTGGCGATGCAGGATATGATTACAGATTTTTTTGGACGCCCACTTCAAGATTTGCGTATATCTGTCATTGATCGTTGCAATTTTAGATGTACATATTGTATGCCAGCGGAAGTTTTTGGGCCAGATTATGCTTTTTTGAAAGATGAGTTTTTATTGACGTTTGATGAAATTGAGCGTTTGGCAAAACTATTTGTTAGCATCGGTGTACGAAAAATTAGACTTACTGGTGGCGAGCCGCTGCTTCGTAAAGATTTAACAAAGCTTATTGCACGTCTCGTGAAAATTGACGGGCTAGTAGATATAGGGTTAACGACAAATGCGATTCATTTAACGAAACAAGCAAAAGTATTAAAAGAAGCTGGATTACATAGAGTAAATGTTAGTTTAGATGCAATAGATGATGATGTATTTAAGGTCATTAATGGCCGGAATATTAATACGAAACTTGTTATAAAGGGAATTATGGCTGCAAAAGAGGCCGGGCTTGATGTAAAGGTAAACATGGTTGTGAAAAAAGGGATGAACGACCATCAAGTACTTCCGATGGCTGCCTATTTTAAAGAACAAGGAATCACGCTTAGGTTTATTGAGTTTATGGATGTTGGTAGTACAAATGGGTGGAACTTTGATCAAGTCGTTACAAAGCAAGAATTAATTGAAATGATTCATAGCGTGTATCCGCTTGAGCCGGCTGAAGTGCATTATTTCGGTGAAGTTGCGAAGCGATATCGTTACGTTGGAACAAATGTCGAAGTCGGTTTTATTACTTCTGTTTCTGAATCGTTTTGTTCCTCTTGTACGAGAGCGAGAATTTCGGCAGATGGAAAGTTTTATACTTGCTTATTTGCGACCGAAGGATTGGATATAAGGGAACTTCTTAGAGGGAATCTTTCGGATGATGAGTTAGTAAGTGTTATACAAGATGTATGGATGAATAGAAAAGATAGATATTCGGATGAACGGACAGAAGAAAGTGCAAAAAATCGTCCGAAAATTGAAATGTCTTATATAGGAGGATAAGAAAGGGGGCTATCGTATGCAGGAGCGATATTCAAGACAAATATTATTTGCTGGTGTTGGAGAAGAAGGACAGAAAAAAATTAGAGAGAAACATGTGCTTATTATTGGGGCTGGAGCTCTTGGTGCAGCAAATGCAGAAGCGATTGTGAGAGCAGGTGTTGGAAAAATAACAATTGCAGATCGTGATTATGTAGAATGGAGCAATTTACAAAGGCAACAATTATATACAGAAGAAGATGCAAAGCAGTATAAACCGAAGGCGGTAGCAGCGGCAGAACATTTAAAGGCGATTAATTCTGAGGTGGAAATAAATCCAGTTGTGACAGATGTAACAGTGCAAGAAATGGAAGAGCTAGTGAATGATGTAGATTTAATATTAGATGCGACAGATAATTTTGAAACGCGTCTTCTTATTAATGATATTTCACAAAAGTATAATATTCCGTGGATATATGGTGGTTGTGTAGGAAGCTACGGAGTAACGTATACAATTTTACCAGGAAAAACACCGTGTTTCCGCTGTTTAATGGAGCATCCGGCGAGCGGAGCAACATGTGATACGGCTGGCATTATACAACCGGCAGTACAATTAGTAGTTGCACATCAAATAACGGAAGCGCTGAAAATATTAGTAGAAGACTATGGAGCACTTCGCGAAACGATGTTATCGTTTGATCTTTGGAATAATCAACAGATGGCATTTAAAGTGAATAGGCAGAAAAAAGACACGTGTTTATCTTGTGGGAGATTACGTACATATCCGAGTTTAACATTTGAAGCACAAACGAAAACAGAAGTGTTATGTGGTCGAAATACAGTACAAATCCGTCCAGGTACGCGGAATGAATTTAATTTAGAGGAAATTAAAAAGCGCTTACAAAGAAGTGTGGATGTAAAAGCTACTCCGTATTTATTATCATTTCCGGTAGAGGAATTTCGTTTTGTTTTATTTACAGATGGCAGGGCATTTATTCATGGAACGAATGATATCAATGTGGCAAAACGTTTATATGCAAGATATATAGGTTGAATCTAAAGGAAACCCTTTAGATTCAACAGAGAGAAGATTAAGATTTTCTCGTATAATCTCCACTTTTTCCACCTGTTTTTTCAAGTAAGTACGTTTCGCCAATAATCATACCTTTATCAACAGCTTTACACATATCGTACACAGTAAGAGCAGTAGCGGAAGCTGCTGTTAAAGCTTCCATTTCAACACCGGTGCTACCTTCTGTCTTAACTTTTACTTCAATAAGTAATCGATATTGTTCTTCGGATTGTTTCCAATCGAAAGAAACGTCAACACCTTTTAATAATAAAGGATGGCACATTGGGATAATATCAGAAGTACGTTTCGCAGCCATAATACCTGCGATTTGTGCAACTGCTAATACGTCACCTTTCCCGATTTCATTGTGAGAGATTTTATCGTAAATTTCTTTTGTAACGACAATGCTAGAGCACGCAATTGCAGTTCGAACGGTTGTTTTTTTGTCACTTATATCAACCATCTTCGCGCGTCCTTGGTCATTAAAGTGTGTGAATGAAGACATGGAATTCCTCCTTGAAGTAATTTCTATTTAATATATAAAGTTTAATCGAGATAAAAAAAATTGCAAATATGAGGTGATAAACGATGGTAGAAAAACGCATTCCGATTCAAGTTGCTGAGGCAGTGGAGAGAGTAATGGAATATGCGAAGAATGGTGAAGTAGAAGAAGTTTCTATTACGGAAAGTTACGGGAGAATTCTTGGAGAGGATGTTGTCTCTGATCATGACGTTCCTCATTTTGATCGTTCTCCTTACGATGGTTTCGCAATTCGGGCAGAAGATACGAAAGAAGCAAATCAAGAGAATTCGATTGAGTTTGAAGTAATAGGAGAAATTGGGGCGGGATTTGTTTTTACAGGAGCAGTAGGGGCATTTCAGGCGGTTCGTATTATGACAGGAGCAGCTATTCCAGAGGGTTGTAATGCAGTCGTAATGCTAGAGCTGACAGAAGGTTTTGAGAAGAACGGAAAAGCATATATGAAGTTAAAGCGTCCTTTTCATAGTGGTGACAACGTGTCATTTAAAGGGGAAGATATAAAACAAAATCAAGTTCTCGTTAAGAAAGGTGTTGCAATTAATCCAGGTGTTGCGGCCTTATTAGCGACGTTTGGATATAATACTGTGAAGGTTGTAAAACAGCCTGTTGTTGGTATTGTGACGACAGGAAGTGAATTATTAGAAGTACATGAGTCGTTACAGCCGGGGAAAATTAGAAATAGTAACTCGTATATGATTGCCGCTCAAATTATGAAAGCTGGAGGGAAAGTTCGTTATTATGGCCAACTTGCCGACGAGTTAGATTCATGTTTTACAGCCGTTCAATCAGCAATGAATGAGGTTGATATTTTAATTACGACAGGCGGTGTGTCGGTAGGAGATTATGACTACTTGCCGGCCATTTATGAAAGATTACAAGCGAATGTACTCTTTAATAAAATAGCGATGAGACCAGGTAGTGTAACGACAGTAGCTGAAGTTGATGGGAAGTTACTTTTCGGTTTATCAGGAAATCCTTCAGCTTGCTATGTAGGCTTTGAACTATTTGTGCATCCGGTTATAAAAACATATTTGTATGCGAAGGAGCCTCACGTATATAGAGCTGATGCCATTTTACAAAAAGATTTTCCAAAGCCAAATCCGTTTACTCGTTTTGTAAGAGCAAACGTGACAATTGTGGACGGGGCATTACAAGCGATGCCGGTTGGTTTAGATAAATCAAGTGCGGTATCTTCACTTGCTGATGTGAATGCTTTTATTGTGTTGCCTGGAGGAACGAGAGGATTTGAGGCAGGAATGAAAGTATCGGTATTATTGTTAGAGCACGCCGAGGGATGTGATTGGCCATGGGCAAAGCCCCTTCAATCTTACAAATAGTAGGGTATCAAAATAGCGGGAAAACAACGCTTGTTGAGAAAATAGTGCATGCGTTAGCTGAACGGAAAATGAAAGTTGCTACCATTAAACATCACGGTCACGGAGGTTTTCCAGAAGTAGCGCAAAAAGATAGTGAAAGGCACCGAAAGGCGGGTGCTGTTGTCAGTAGTGTAGAAGGTGCGGGATTACTTTCGCTGTCGTCATTAAAAGAGGAATGGTCCTTGCGAGAAATTATTCGCTTATATGAGTTTTTTGAAGTGGATACAATTTTAATAGAGGGCTATAAAAAAGAGAGCTATCCGAAAGTAGTGTTACTTCGTTCTGCCGAAGACGTTGAACTTTTACATAAAGTAGAAAATATAGTAGCGGTTATTACGTGGCATGATGTTCCCGCAAACTTACGAGAAGAATATAAAGTATTTCATATAACAGAAGAAGAGTTGTATATAGACTGGTTTGTACAAACGGTAAGGAGTACGCAATGACAAATACGTATTATGAAGTAATTGATACAGAAATCTTGGTTGAAGAGGTAGCGAAAAAAGTAATTCGCCGTGAATGCGGTGCCGTTACAACATTTATTGGAACGGTTAGAGAGTTTACGAAAGGGCGTCGTACATTATACTTAGAATACGTCGCTTATAAAACGATGGCAGAAAAGATGCTAGAGAAAATTGGCTTAGAAGTGAAAGAGAAGTGGCCAGGTACACACGTTGCGATTACACATCGCATCGGTACACTGCAAATTTCTGATATCGCGGTTGTTGTTGCTGTTTCAACACCGCATCGTAAAGCGGCTTATGAAGCGAATGAATATATTATGGAACGCATAAAACAAATTGTTCCGATTTGGAAAAAGGAGTTTTGGGAAGATGGAGACTCTTGGATTGGTGATCAATTAGAAAAAACGCCATATCCGGCGGGAGAGCCTGGGAAGGAGCTATAAGTATGATTCGAGTATTGTTATTTGCGCACTTGCAAGAGGAAGCAGGAACAAGTGAATTACAAATAGAGAAAGAAAATATTACGGTTGCAGAGTTAAAAGATGTTGTTGCTAAAGAATATAATGTGCCAGTGACAGAACCAATTATGGTTGCAATAAATGAAGAATATGCAAATGAAGATGACAAGATTCAATCTGGTGATATTGTTGCACTTATCCCACCGGTGAGCGGTGGTTAATATTGGATTTATTAAAACGACTTTCCTACATAGGGGAAGTCGTTTTTTTATGGCATTTTTGCGAACACTAATTTATAGAAAAAGGAGGGTATTATGAAAAAAATATGTGTAGTTATTACAATGATATGTTCGGTCTTTTTCTCTTCTCCAAGTGATTCTTTTGCGAAAGAATCAAGGGAACAGCTTTTAGAAAGTGCATTATCGAATAGGTACTATTCAATTATCAGACAAGTGACAGAAGATCAATATGAATGTGCTTCAGTTATAAATATAAAGCGTCTTGGCAAGAAAGATGAGTTCGTTCCTAGATTTGAAATTACGCTACAATTTCTCACATTCCAAGGTGCACATAATCCGCCAAATGATAAAGTTACACTTACTTTGGAAGATCATTTAGATCACGTAAAGATAAAGAAGGTGGAGCGAGAAAAGAATGTTTCTGGTGATGTTGCAGAAAAGGTTTGTGAACGCGAAAAAGAAAAAATAAAAGCTCACTCTAATGATTCAGAGTAATAATCCATGACATTTAGTAAAGAAAGGTAATGAGCGATGGACATACTTTTAGCGATTTTACCGGCTCTATTTTGGGGAAGTATTGTGCTATTTAACGTGAAACTGGGTGGAGGACCGTATAGTCAAACGCTCGGTACGACGCTTGGCGCACTTATTTTCTCGATTGTTGTTTATATTTTTGTGAAGCCAGTATTAACTCCTACTGTTATTGGAGTTGGGATTGTGTCAGGTTTATTTTGGGCACTTGGACAGGCGAATCAATTAAAAAGTATTGATTTAATGGGCGTTTCGAGAACAATGCCCATTTCGACAGGACTGCAATTAGTTGCGACGACTTTATTTGGAGTCATCGTATTTCATGAGTGGTCCACGACAATATCAGTCGTCCTTGGCGTTTTGGCACTCGTTTGTATTATTATCGGTGTTATTTTAACATCACTTCAAAGTGAGGAAGAAAAGAGTGCAGAGCAAGCGGGAAATTTTAAAAGAGGTATTATCATTTTATTGATTTCAACAGTCGGTTATTTAGTTTATGTAGTAGTAATTAGACTATTTAATGTAGATGGTTGGTCAGCTTTATTGCCACAAGCAGTTGGTATGGTGTTAGGAGGCATTTTGCTTACGTTCAAACATCATCCATTTAATAAATATGCGATACGAAATATTATTCCAGGATTAATTTGGGCAGCTGGAAATATGTTTTTATTCATTTCACAGCCGCGTGTTGGAGTGGCAACAAGTTTCTCGCTATCACAAATGGGAATTATTATTTCAACGCTTGGCGGGATTCTTATATTAGGTGAAAAGAAAACAAAACGCCAATTAATGGGGATTGTTGCCGGTATCGTTTTTATTATTGCAGCCGGAATTATGTTAGGTGTTGCAAAAAGTTAAAGGGGGCATTGAAATGTATAGTGATTTAGCAGGGAAAGTTGTCGTTATTACAGGATCGGCAACTGGTCTTGGAAGAGCGATGGGAGTAAGGTTTGCTAAGGAGAAAGCAAGAGTAGTGATTAACTATCGCTCACGAGAGTCAGAAGCGCATGATGTATTAGAAGAAATTAAAAAAGTAGGCGGAGAAGCGATTGCTGTAAAAGGAGATGTCACGAATGAATCTGATGTTGTGAATCTCATTCAATCTGCTGTGAAAGAGTTTGGTACACTTGACGTTATGATTAATAATGCAGGGATAGAAAATGCGGTACCATCGCATGAAATGCCGCTCGAAGATTGGAATAAAGTAATCAATACAAATTTAACAGGTGCTTTTTTGGGAAGCCGTGAAGCGATTAAATATTTTGTAGAACATGATATTAAAGGGTCTGTCATTAATATGTCGAGTGTTCATGAGAAAATTCCGTGGCCGCTATTTGTGCATTATGCGGCCAGTAAGGGTGGTATTAAACTGATGACAGAAACGTTAGCATTAGAATATGCACCAAAAGGTATTCGAGTAAATAATATTGGGCCAGGTGCAATAAATACGCCAATTAATGCAGAGAAGTTTGCTGATCCTAAAAAACGTGCTGACGTAGAAAGTATGATACCGATGGGTTATATCGGAAAACCGGAAGAAATTGCAGCTGTTGCAACGTGGCTCGCTTCATCAGAGGCAAGTTACGTAACTGGAATTACGTTATTTGCAGATGGTGGAATGACGTTATATCCATCGTTCCAAGCAGGACGTGGGTAATAGAAAAGGACAAAGAGTTTTAGCTCTTTGTCCTTTTTTCTGCAAAAAAAAATAGCGGTCGGCTATTTTAAATTTAATGATTAATTGTATCTTGAAGATATTCTGTTGCTTGATGTTCAGAAACATTTTGTACGAGTGCAACTTCGCTAATCATCATTTTTCGGGCATTATCTAGCATTTGTTTTTCGCTCGCATTTAAAGCTCTCTCTTTATTGCGGCGAAGTAAATCACGAACAACCTCTGCACTATCTTGCAGATTGCCGTTTTTCATTTTTTCCATATTCATTGTATATCTTTGTTTCCAGGAAAGTGATGTATCTGATTCCCCGTTTTGAAATTCAAGAAGTATATCATCTAACGTACCTTTATCTACGATATAACGAATACCTGATTTTTGTAATTGATCCATAGGAAGCATTACTTGCATATCTTTACTAATGATACGTATCACACAATATTGACGTATTGTTCCTAATATTTCTTTCTCTTCAATGGCTTCGATGACTCCTGCGCCGTTCATTGGATAAACGATTTTATCACCAATTTGAAACAAATCATCCACCTCCATATGTGGTAACCATCTTTAATGATAACATAAGTGAATAAAAATGTCAAATTTTATATAATACCATAATAATTATACCCGAGTCAATAAGTAAAAACTCTTTTTTTTTATATATTTTTTTGCTCTTACTTATCTATGATTTTTTTAGAAAAATAGTACAGGTGAAGAAAGAAGGCATATCCACTTATTTTTAAGCATAAAATGTAAAATCGCTAATACAATATACCTAAATCCGTTCTTTGCAAAGGAGGGAGAGAAGGTGGGGCGCACAATAAAAATTGATATTACAAATAAAGTTGTAGCTAAATTTAGACCAGATTGTTTGGAATTATATACGAGTAAATTTATGATAGGTAAGTTTTATGTCTATACTGAAGGTAAACAATATGTGTTAGAAGACGGATATATATATGAAGACGGAAAATTTTATCGCATCATAGATACGCACCGTGGCAATAATCAAGCGGCGGAGGGCTGCGATCTAGGATGGTGTTAACATGATTCGTGTGAAAGTGTTTGATGAAAGTCACGAAAAAGACTTAGAAGACGCTGTAAATGTGTTTTTGAAAAAGATTGATGATAATAAATTTGTAGATATTAAGTACCAAGTTGGTGTTTCCATTAACGATGATGAGAACCAAATTTATTGTTTTTCAGCAATGATCGTTTATAAAGCATAAAAAAGAGCTGGGTGAGCCAGCTCTTTTTTATGCTTTATGTTGGGACAACGTGTGTCGGTAATACGTTCATAATAGATTGGGGTGTACCTAATTTCTTTGTCGTTAAAAGAGGCTCCCCAGTCTCATGGTTTTGGGCATCTGTACACATACCGAGGTGATAACGATCACCTAAAAATGGATCAATATAAAAACCGTTTTTGAATACTTTATCATTCGGATGTTTTTCGTGATGAATATCAGAGCAGTTAATGCAATAGAACATAGCTTTCATCCCCTTTTTATTTTTGTTTGAAAAAAGTGAGTCGGTAGTCATTTCGCTCCTAAGGAAATGTTGAGGAGAAGAGAAATAACTACCTACTCAAATGGTGGGCATATTCCTTCTGATTTTTTATATCTCGCGTAGTGTCCCCGAGGGAAGGAGGAGAGACGAAATACGCATGATATACGTAAGGCTCTTCTTTCAAGATGAATGATGGAGTTTCATGTTGAGAGAAGTTTTTATTTTTTGTTGCCTTTGTGAGTATCTTATGAAGGAATGCTGAGAGGGTGTTTGTCCTGTTGAAAAAATGTTGAGAATTTCTCAACAGTAAAAAGAATTAGCGTTGACATGAAACTAAAAGGTGTTATATTATCTAAATGTAACCAAAAGGTGTTATATTTGAACGCCGAATAAAGGAGAATGAAAATGGAACAACAAAATACATTAAATGATATTAAACAAACAATCGTTTTCAACGCGTCTATTCAAAAAGTATGGAATGTAGTATCAACTGCAGATGGAATCGCGTCATGGTTTATGCCAAATGATTTCGCATTAGAGGTAGGACATGAATTTCATGTGCAATCACCATTTGGACCATCACCATGTAAAGTGTTAGAAATCGATGAGCCAAACCATCTATCTTTCTCATGGGATACAGATGGCTGGGTCGTTTCATTTAATTTGAAAGACCTAGGAGATAATAAAACAGAATTTACGTTAATTCACGGCGGCTGGAAACATTCTGATGAAATCCTTCCAAAACCAAATGCGAAGAGCTCTATTATTCACGAAAGAATGAGCGGCGGCTGGGTAGCGATTGTAAATGAAAAACTGAAAAAGGTTGTCGAAGGCTAAGTGTCCTCATCGGCAGCGAAATACGATGTATTTCAAGCAATTGCTGATCCAACCCGCCGAGAAGTAATACGGTTATTAAGTGATAAAGAGTTACCGATTTCCAAAATAACGGATCATTTTCCGATGAGTCGTACTGCGGTTGTAAAGCACCTTCATATTCTTTCAGAAGCGAATTTAGTAAGCGGAAGAAAGAGCGGAAGAGAGAAGATATATCGCTTGCATCCAGAACCATTAGAGGAATTACAACAATGGCTCTCGTATTATGAGCGTTTTTGGGATAATAAATTGTCCATGCTGAAACATATTGTGGAGAATGAAGAGTAAAAAGAGGATGACCGTTTTGGTCATCCTCTTTATTTTTGCTCACTTGTTTGTGTAGCTGGCTTTAATAAAAGCCAAGCGATAATTAGTGTAAGTACTGCTAATACGAAAGTACTCATATAAATGACGTGTACACTTGATGCTAATGCCTCTTGCGATTCGGTTACTACATTTGCTGTAGTTCCTCCGTGTCCGCCACCAGATACAAGATCAAGATTTTTAATACCACGTGCGTGAATCATCGTATTGAAGATAGTTCCAAAGATTGCAGCACCTAATGTTTGACTAAATGTATTAATAAATGTGTTTAAACCAACGGCTGTTCCGCGTGTATGAGCTGGTACGGCGGCTTGAATTGTTACCATGTAAATCGGTGTCACAAGCCCCATTCCTAAGCCGAATAATCCGACTGCTACATAAATAAGGAACGATGGTGAATTTGTTGATAATGTAAATAATAAGAACGTAGCGACTGATAAAATGCTAGCTCCAAGTAAAATGATTTGTTTCGTTTTTAATTTGCCCACTAAGTTACCTGAGAACATGGCACCGAATGTCCACATAACAGGAATCGGCATTAAAATGAGTCCGGCTTCTGTCGCGTTTTTTCCTAATACACCTTGGCTCCAGATTGGAAGGTATACTGTAATACTAATAATCATGGCACCGGCAATGAGAGTTAGTATGTTTATCGTAGATAATGTACGGTTAGAGAAAAGTGCTAACGGAATTAATGGTTCCGGAGATTTTTTCTCGATGAATAAGAAAAGAATGAATGAAACGACGGCGAAGATTAATAGGCCGATAATTGTTATATCTCCCCAGTTTTGCTTACTGCTACCTGTTAATAATGCGTATAGTAAAGCGATTGTGCTTAATGAAAAGACTGTAGCCCCAAGATAATCGATATGTTGCTTAGATGATTTAATAGATTCTTTGTAATAAATGGCGATCATTAAGCAAGCGATAATTCCAAATGGAACGTTTAAGAAGAAAATATAACGCCAAGAAAGAGAATCAACTAAAAATCCACCTACTAACGGCCCGATAACGCCAGATACACCCCAAACGGCACTCATCCAGCCTTGTGCTTTCGCGCGGTCTCTTGCTTCGCTATATAAGTCGCCGATAATCGTCATTGTGATCGGCATAACAGCACCAGCACCAATACCTTGAAGAGCGCGGAAGAAGATTAATTGTTCCATTGATGTAACGACTCCGCAAAGTGCAGAACCGACTAAAAAGATTGTAGCTCCGATAAGTAAAACTTTTTTACGGCCGAATAAATCAGCGAGCTTTCCGTATATTGGAGTCGAAACAGCTGTTGCAAGCATATAAATTGCATATACCCAACTAACAAGTTCGACGCCTGACAAATCACTCGTTATACGAGGAATTGCTGTACTAACAATCGTTCCTTCTACCGCAGAAAGAAACGTCATTAGCATTAAAGACATCATGACTTTTTTTCTCATATGTTTTCCCCTTACCCTTTTTCAAATATTCAACAATATAAAATATAAAGGTACTAAGGTATATAAAGCAACAAAAAAGCAATGGGAAGTTAGGTGGAGCGTATATTTGTCGTTTTTTGTCGGTAAGTCGATATATTTGAAAAATCGTCGATATAAGTTGTAGAATCGTCGATATAACTTCATATACCTATAAAAAAAGAAACAGGAATCCCTGTTTCTTTTTTTAGTACTTCATTTTCGCATTTTCTCCAGCTGTAGTTCCAGCAATTCGACCAGTAACGAGAGCAGATGTAATGTTATATCCGCCAGTATAACCGTGGATATCAAGAACTTCTCCGCAGAAATATACGCCGTTCGTGAATTTAGAAGACATTTCTTTCGGGTTAATTTCTTTAACGGATACACCGCCGCCAGTAACGAATGCTTTTTCAATTGACTGCGTACCATGTACATTCACAGTAAACTCTTTAAAGTCTTTCACAAGTGCACGAATCTTCTCGTGAGAAACTTGTCCAGCTTGTTCACTACCGTCAATTTCATTTTTTTCTAATAAGAATAGGAAGTAACGTTCAGGTACATAACCTTTTAAAACGTTTTTAATTCCTTTTTTCGGATCTTCTTTCATTTGTTTCAGCATGCGCTGGAATAGTTGTTCACTATTTTCTTCTGGCAATGCATCGATGCTCATTTGAATCGTATTCGTTTTAAACTTTTTCAGTGCTTTCACGACGAATTGGCTACAACGAAGAGCAGCTGGACCAGATAGGCCGAAATGAGTGAAGAGCATGTCCATTTTGTGAGAAATGATAGCTTTTCCTTTCGGGTTTAATACGCTTAAATTTACATCGCGTAAAGCAAGACCTTGTAAGGAGCGGTCACGAATAAATGGTTCGTTTGAAAGGATTGGTACTTCTGTTGGGAATAATTCTGTAATAGTATGTCCAGCTTTTTCAGCCCAAGCGTATCCGTCTCCAGTAGAACCAGTTTGAGGAACAGATTTTCCACCAACAGCGATAACAACGTGATTCGTTTCTAACACTTCTCCAGTTTGCAGTACGACTGCTTTCGTTTGACCATTCTCATATTCAATCGTTTCGACAGGTGTATTCGTACGGATTTTAACACCTAAGTCTCTTAATCGTGTTAAAAGTGCATCTACTACTGATTGTGCTTTATTTGATACAGGGAACATGCGACCATGATCCTCTTCTTTCAGTTTTACACCGAGATTTTCGAAGAACGTAATAATATCTTCATTATTGAAAATAGAAAAAGCGCTGTATAAGAAGCGTCCATTTCCTGGTATATGTTTAACAATCTCATCAAGTGGTAGACGGTTCGTTACGTTACAACGGCCACCACCAGAAATCGCAAGTTTACGTCCTAGTTTATTTCCTTTATCAAGAAGTAAGACATTTGCGCCTTCTTCTGCAGCACCGATTGCAGCCATTAGCCCAGAAGGCCCGCCGCCGATGACAATAACATCATAATGCATAATATATCGACCTCATTTTCTACATTTCCTGCCTAAAAGAATAGCATGTTTTCCCTTAAAAGAAAAATAGAGTGAAGTACTGCTTAAGGAGAGAATTGTGGTACAATACAAAAGTTAGAGTTCAGCACTATCCTGCTATTTGTGGGCCATAAGACGAAAACCTTATGATGTAAGAGAAATAAAAAGGGATTTGATAGCCCGTAAATGCTCGAATAGTTCAACTAATTATAGTTTCACTTTATGTAGATGTAGGAGGATTTTTGTATGTCCGATTCGAAATTTCTGCGCGGAACGCTTATTGTTACGTTAGGGACATTTTTAGTAAAGTTCTTAGGCATGATTTACGTCTTTCCGTTTCATGCACTAGTAGGTACAGAAGGCGGAACGCTCTATACATATGGATACATTCCATATACGATCTTTTTAAGTATTGCAACGGCAGGGGTGCCGCTTGCTGTTTCCAAATTTGTTTCCAAATATAATGCGCTTGGCGATTATAAAACGAGCCGGAGAATGTTCCGCTCGGGAATGGTTATGATGATAGTAACAGGAGTCCTTTCGTTCCTAGTTCTATATATGTCGGCGCCATTGTTTGCAGAAGCAATGCTTGGTAAACAAAGTATACACAGTAATGTAGAAGAAGTTACGACGATTATTCGTCTTGTAAGTTTTGCACTTATTGTTGTACCAGCAGCGAGTTTAATTCGTGGTTATTTCCAAGGTCACCAATCTATGGGACCGACTACTGTTTCGCAAATTATTGAACAAATTATTCGTATCGTCTTTTTATTAGCGGGTAGTTTTATTGTTATTAAAGTACTTGGCGGTACAGTTGCAACAGCGGTTGGGGTAGCGACATTTGCTGCGTTCGTTTCAGCAGTTGGAGCACTCGGCGTATTAATTTGGTACTGGTTAAAACGTAAAAAACATTTGGATCAATATTTAATTGAACAAACTGTACCAGAATCGACAGTGAGTACTGTTCAGTTATTTAAAGAATTATTTGCATATGCGATTCCTTACGTTGTAATTGGGTTAACAATTCCTTTATATCAACAAATTGATACATTGACATTTAACTCAATTATGCAAGCGATTGGCCAAGGTGATATCGCAGAGCGAGCACTTGGTATTTTCACAATGTGGACGCATAAATTAATTATGATTCCTGTATCACTTGCAACAGCGTTTAGTTTAACGCTTGTACCAGCGATTACAAAATCATTTACTGAAAAACAATACCGTTATTTAAAGTTACAAATTACACAAACATTCCAGGCAAATATGTTTTTAACATTGCCAGCGGTTGTCGGTATTTCAACACTTGCATATCCAATTTACACTGCGTTCTATGACTCAGATCCATTAGGTGGACAAGTGTTAATGTGGTATGCACCGGTTGCGTTGTTATTCGCTTTATTTACAGTAACAGCAGCAATTCTACAAGGGATTAACCAACAAAAACATGCGATTGTCGCGCTTATTATGGGTGTTATTTTGAAATTCGTATGTAACGTAATCTTTATTCGTTATTTCGGTACAGTTGGAGCAATTTTAGCAACAGCAGTCGGATTCTTAGCTTCCGTATGGTATACGAATAGACAAATCAAAAAACATGTACACTATTCATTTGGTGTTGTATATAAGAGAACATTCCAAATTGCAGTATTAACACTTGTAATGGTCGTTGCTGTAAAGTTATCACAATGGATTCTATCCTTCATGATTTCGCCTGATGGACGAATGGGTGCTCTTATTACAGTTGTGATTTGTGCAGGTATTGGTGGTCTTGTGTACGGATTGTTAGCAATTCGTACAGGAGTACTGGAAAGAGTATTTGGCGGAGAAGCGTTAGAGAAAATCCAACGTAAACTTGGTAATAGATTCAAAATAAAGTTGAAATCAAAAGGGGCGTAATTACGTCCCCTTTTCTATGATAAACAAAGAAGGTGAAAAGCGTGAGATTAGATAAATTATTAGCAAATATGGGGTATGGAAGTAGAAAAGAAGTAAAGAAATTATTGAAAGACGGCGTTGTGAAAATTGATGGAACGCCAGTGAAAGATGCAAAGGTTCATGTAAATGTAGAAGAACAAGAAGTTATGATTCACGGTGAAGTTGTGGAATATAAAGAGTTTGTTTACTTAATGATGCATAAACCACAAGGCGTTATTTCAGCGACAGAAGATGATAATCATGAAACAGTAATAGATTTATTAGAGTTAGAAGATGCAATCTTTGATCCGTTCCCAGTTGGAAGACTTGATATTGATACGGAAGGTTTCTTATTGATAACAAATGACGGGAAGTTATCACATCAATTGTTATCTCCGAAAAAGCATGTGCCGAAAAAATATTATGCACACGTTGCAGGAGTCGTAACAGAAGAGGATGTAAAAGAGTTTGCTAAAGGTGTTATTTTAGATGATGGCTATGAAACAAAGCCAGGTGCACTTACAATATTAAAAAGCGATGAGATTTCTGAAATCGAGCTTGTCATTACAGAAGGAAAGTTCCATCAAGTAAAGCGTATGTTTGAAGCGGTAGGGAAAAAAGTAGTCTACCTAAAGAGAACAGAGATGGGACCGTTAGTATTAGATGCAGAGTTAGAACTTGGAGAATACCGAGAGCTATCAGATGAAGAAGTAGAAATGTTAAAAACATATCAAGTAGATACTGAGAAATAGTGCTGTTTTTCGGCGCAGAAAAGACCCCTTTCTAATGAGTTAGAAAGGGGTATGTATTTATTTACATACAATTATTTTTTCATTATGAGGTCATTCTCACTTTCTTTCCTGTTGTTGTCCACTTACCGCGGCAAGGGCTATACACGAGTTCATTAAACTGCAACACATTTAGATCACGTTGTATCGTTCGCGGTGTGATCCCGAACTCATCTACAAGGTCTTTCGTCGTTACCGTTCCGTTTTCATTGATGTACATATAAATTGATTTAATGCGTGTTAGCATACGAGTAGTTGTAGGTTTCAAGAGAAAACCACTCCTCTACTAGTTTTTTTGACCCCATTCAGGAAAGAAGGTCGTTACTACCATTGTACTCTACATGATAAAATTCATGCTTTAATCTACTTAAATTTTACAAAAGTTTAACAAATATTCATATAGAAAAATATTGGTAGTTGACATTGTATATATGGTCAGTCAACTAACACATAAAATTCTACGTAAAACGCCAAATTCCTGCAAATTTTTTTGAAAAAATAAAAGAAAAACTAATGGGAAATATCTGAAATATTACAATTGTTCGGTATTTAAGTTTCGTGTATAGCATAAGAGATTTCGGTTTGTTATGATGAAAGAAACAATATAGTGAAGGATGGATGCGTGATGTCAGCAATTAATTGGACAGAAGAGGTTGCAAAACGAAAAGAAGATTTAATTCGTGATACACAACAATTTTTACAAATTAAAAGTGTATGGGAAGAAGAATCGGCGAAAGAGGGCGCACCATTCGGTGAAGGCGTAGAAAAAGCTTTATCTTTCATGTTGCATAAAGGAGAAGCTGAAGGTTTTACTTCTAAAAATTTAGAAGGATATGCAGGTCATCTTGAAATGGGACAAGGAGAAGAATTAGTAGGTATTCTTTGTCACGTCGATGTTGTACCTGAAGGAGACGGCTGGACGACTCCTGCATATAGTGCAGATATTCGCGACGGAAAGATTTTTGCACGTGGTGCAATTGACGATAAAGGCCCAACGATGGCAGCTTATTATGCAATGAAAATTGTGAAAGAATTAGGTTTACCCCTTTCAAAACGAGTTCGTATGATTTTAGGAACAGATGAGGAAAGCAATTGGAAATGTGTAGATCACTACTTTAAAAACGAAGAAATGCCAACAATCGGTTTTGCGCCAGACGCGGATTTTCCAATTATTAATGCAGAAAAAGGAATTTCTGATATACAAGTTGTGCAAAGTGGTAGTGAAGAGAAGAAAGGTACATATGAACTTGTTTCATTTGAATCAGGTCGTCGTTTAAATATGGTTCCTGATTTTGCAGAAGCAATTATTACAGGAGAAGATGTAAATGCACTTACAGTAGCATATGAAGAGTATTTACAAACTGCTAAAAAAATAGGTGAAGCAATTGTAGAAGGTAATACGGTGACGTTGCAAATTAAAGGGATTTCAGCTCACGGATCTACTCCAGAGAAGGGCGAGAATGCAGGTTTATTACTAGCAAACTTCTTAACGAAAGTCGCTCTTGATGGAAAAGGAGCTTCGTTTGCAACATTTGCAACAGAGACATTTACTGGTGATATTTATGGGGAAAAGGCTACTATCGCCTATAAAGATGAAGTTAGCGGTCCGTTAACAGTGAATGTTGGGCGTCTTTCTTATACGAAAGAGACTGGTGGTAATTTAGGATTAAATGTACGTTATCCAGTTACGACTAACTTTGAAGAGATGATTACAAAGTTAAAAGAATACGTTGGTACTCATGGATTTGAAGTAGCGGATTATTCAAACTCTCGTCCGCATCACGTTGATAAAGACCACGTATTAATTCGTACGTTGCAGCGCGTATACGAAGAACAAACAGGTGAAAAAGCAGAACTATTAGCGATTGGCGGCGGTACTTACGCTCGTTCATTGGAAGCTGGCGTTGCGTTTGGTCCGTTGTTCCCTGGAAAAGAAGAACTTGCGCATCAAAAAGACGAGTACATTGAAATTGAAGACTTATTAAAAGCGACAGCAATTTACGCGCAAGCAATTCATCAATTAGCGAAGTAATAGATATATAAATAATAAAAGGCCGTCCCGATACATATTTTGGGACGGTTTTCTGTTACGTATTGTTTATTGTTAAGCCAATATAATTTCATTTATTAACGCGACCTGAACTTGGTTAGACTTGTAGGGAAGTTTGATTCTTTTTACCTGAATGAGATACGAAAGAAAAGCAACAATAGAAAGAAGGAGAAGATGTACATGGAGCCGCATTATTTTGTCGCAATCACTTTACCGAATCATATAAAAGAAGTGCTGTCTAACTATAAAGAGGAAATGCAGGAGGAATTACCATTTCGTTCGTGGGTACATAAAGAAGACTATCATATTACCCTTTCATTTTTAGGGAGTGCGACAGAGGAACAAGTAGAAGGAATAAAGAATGGATTACAAACACTTACAGAAATAAAGGAACTATCCTTCACATTACAAGGATTTTCAACGTTTGGTATGGAAGATAGGCCGCGTATTTTTTGGTCGAAGGTAAGTGAGAATCACGATTTGTTCCAGTTACAAAAGCAAGTACACGCTATTTGTGAAGGGAATGGATTTTCTTTAGAAACGCGCCCGTATCATCCGCATATTACTGTAGCTCGTAAATGGGTAGGAGAAGAGAAGTTTGATTTAGAACATATAAAGGAAGTGCCAGAAATATCATTTCAAGCGGATATAATTACTTTATACGAATCTCACGTGAAGGAGACACCGAAGTATAAAGCGATTGCTGAAATAAAATTACAAAAATAGAATGTATGAAAACGTTTTTTATACAGGTGAATATACTATAAAGAATAATGTGTTACTGTATAGAGCTTTGCTGATAAGAAAAGCCTTATCATTTGCAGCTCGTTTCATTTTAACTTTAAGAATGATGGTGATTTTTTTATGTTGAAAGTAAAACGTCCATTTGATGCCTATTTAGATGAAATGAATAAAATTACAATTTTGCTCCCACATGCGTATGGAACAAGTCGGACATTTCGTTTGCAAGAAGGAAGTAACGTGAAAGATTTACCGATTGCTCATACAATTGCGCTTCCGGATGCAACGAAGTATGAGTGCTTTATAGAAGAGCCGCTAGATGTGGGGAAGTATTATACAGTACGAGATGAACGGAATGAAGAAACAGATTTACAAATAGGTGCTGTCATAAGAACAGCGATTTTCGATGAAAAGTATTATTACGAAGGTACCGATTTAGGGGCTGTATATCAAAAAGAAGCAACGACATTTAAAGTGTGGGCTCCAACTGCGAGGCTTGCGAAAGTAAGGATTTATAAAAGTGATAAAGAATATACCGATCATGAAATGTACAGAGGAGAAAATGGAGTTTGGACTCATACATTACAAGGCGATTTAGCTGGAGCAAAGTATACATTTCTTGTTTGTATTAATTTAATATGGAATGAAGCGGTGGACCCTTACGTAAAGTCAGTGACTGTAAATGGGAAGTACGGCGTTGTTATCGATTTAGAAAAGACAAATGTAACGAAGAAAGTGCAATTACCACCATTACATGCAATGACAGATGCCATATTGTATGAACTGCATATTCGCGATGCTACTATTCATCGGGGCAGCGGAGTGAGTAAAAAAGGAACATATAAGGGGCTAATGGAAGAAGGAACAACAGGGCGAAATGGGACGTTAACGGGCTTGTCTCATATAAAGGATTTGGGTGTTACACACGTTGAATTATTACCTTTATATTGTTTCGGTGGTGTAGATGAGGCGAATCCTTCCTCTGCATATAATTGGGGTTACAATCCATTATATTACAATGCACCAACAGGATATTATGCTACAGACCTCTCTAATCCGTATAACAGGATAGTAGAGTGTAAACAGTTGATCGAAACATTCCATGAGCATGGCATTAGGGTGATTGTAGATGTTGTATATAATCATGTGTATGAAAGAGAGTTATCATCATTTGAAAAGCTTGTCCCAGGATATTATTTTCGGCATGGTGAAGATGGCATGCCTTCTAATGGGACGGGAGTCGGGAATGATATAGCATCTGAACGGAAAATGATGAGGAAATTCATTGTAGAGTCTATTGTATATTGGCTTACTGAATACAATGTTGACGGATTCCGATTCGACTTAATGGGGATTTTAGATGTCGATACGATGAATATAATAGAAAAAGAAGTGCGAAACATAAAGCGAGATGCTTTGTTATTAGGAGAAGGGTGGGATCTACAAACACCACTTCCTGCCGAAGAGAAAGCAACTTTAAATAATGCAAAGAAAATGCCGTATATTGCGCAATTTAATGATCAATTTCGTGATGGAATAAAAGGGAGTACCTTTCATATAAATAGACGTGGTTTTGCATTTGGTGGGCATGTAGACTGTAATCATTTGCAGTATATAGCATCAGGAAGCCTCTTGAGTAGGAAAGAAACAGGTTTGTTTTTAGAGCCTGTGCAAAGCATTAACTATGTAGAATGTCATGACAATATGACGATGTGGGATAAACTAATGCGCAGTAATGAAGAGCCAGAAGAGATTCTAAAAAAACGTCACCTTCTAGCGAGCGCAATGGTAATTCTTTCGCAAGGTATTCCTTTCTTACATGCGGGGCAAGAGTTTTATCGTACGAAGCAAGGAAATGAAAATAGTTATAATGCAAATGATGAAATTAATCAATTAGATTGGGATCAAAAAGAGAACGAGATAGAGGCCGTTAACTATATAAAAGGTTTAATTGCGATTCGTAAAGAACACGGAGCATTCCGATTACAAAACGCAGACCTTATAAAAAAGCACATGACTTTTTTGCAAACCTCTCCAGAAGTACTTGCATATCACCTAGTGCATGCAGAATCGTTTGGACCGTGGAAAGAGATTGTAGTTTTATTTAATAGCGGTTTAGAAGCTAAAACGGTGCAACTTCCGAAAGAAGAAACGTGGCATGTGTTAGTAAACGAAAAGCAAGCAAAAATAGAGCCAATTTCTTCATTTAGGGGAAAGGAACTTAGGCTCGCTCCAATTAGCACGTATATATTGACGATAATGTGACAAATCGCTACTTGACGATGAGAATGTAATAAATGTAGAATTGACAAAGGTGACGATTTTGATAAGTTGTCATTCTATGACTGGTTTTGTAAAATAAAATAGAGAGTTTTTGGCTTATGCCAAGTTTTCTTTTCATTTACAGTAAAATATATGAATCCACAACATGTGTAGAAATGTTGCGGTTTTTCTTTTCATAACTATAAAAGATAAGGATTTGTTAACGGGTAATGAATATGGAATGGTTGGAACAATTATTAGGAAAAGAGTGGAGTCTTGTACCGGCTGGTGGAGTAACGGGCGATGCATATATTGCGCAAAACGGACAACAGAAGTTATTTTTAAAGCGGAATACATCGCCCTTTTTAGCGGTATTGTCAGCAGAAGGAATTGTTCCAAAATTACTTTGGACAAGAAGGGTAACGAACGGTGATGTAATTTCTGCTCAAAAATGGCTTCCGGGACAGAAGCTAGAGCCAGAGGATATGAAACTAGAACGTGTTGCAAAACTTTTGAAGAAAATACACTCCTCTAAAGCGCTTGTACAGATGATTCAAAGACTTGGGAAGCAGCCGCTTCACGCACAAGAGTTATTACAACAACTGCAACTTGTTTTAAGAGGAGATATAAGGGATGATGAAGCAATTCAGCAAGGCCTTCAATATTTAATGGATTCATTAAAAGATATTGAACACAATGAATTCGTTGTATGCCATTGTGATGTAAACCATAACAACTGGCTATTGTCGGATGAAGATGAGCTGTTTTTAATTGATTGGGATGGAGCTGTAATTGCTGACCCAGCTCTAGACCTCGGTATGTTATTATATTGGTACATTCCGCGCCACGAATGGAGCGGGTGGCTCGAATATTATGATATTGAAATGGATGAATCGCTGCTTAGGCGTATGAGGTGGTATGTAATAGCGCAAACGATTTTGTCTATTCAATGGCACACAACAAAAAAGCAGCAAGCAGAAACTGAATATTGGCATCAATATTTACAGCAACTACTTGCTTCGGAGTAATACTTAAGAAAAATTGTCCATTCCAGCAATCCACTGAGTAAGTTGTTCTTGATTATTGGAAATGTGGTTGTCCAAATTAGAGGAAGATTTACCCGATTGACTATAAGAATATACATCGTTTAGCATTGCTTTAGCGTCACTACTTATACTATCGTTTGCGAGTAACGATTGAATGAGACGCTCTAATTGCTCGCATTCAGAAACTGTCCCGCAACAATCACTTTGGTGATTGACTAAAATATCTTTCAGCACTTCTAATTGATGTTGTTGATTAATTGGCATGAACGGATCATCCTTTCGATTGTTTTTCTCTCCCTAGAAATGTAAGAGAAAAAGCTGTTTCGTCATGGAATGTTTAATGCTGTATGTAGTTTTTATCAAAATGGTACATCTTATACTTGAAAGAAACGGACCGAGTGCTCGTACGTACTTGGTTTTTTGTTTGGTAGATTGATTAAAACAGAAAGAAGGAATTATTCCTTTAAAATAGCTATGTAAAGAGAGGGAAACATCTATGCGTTTAAGACATAAACCATATGCAATGGATCGAATTAATGAGTATTCACATATCGTAATCGGAAACCCAGAGGAGCGCGCTGGTAATTGGAAAGAAGTATTTGGAAATGAACAACCAATTCATATTGAAGTAGGTACAGGTCGTGGCCGCTTTATGTATGATATGGCAAAAGCAAATCCGCATATTAATTATATTGGAATTGAAAAATTCACAAGTGTTGTTGTAGATGCACTTGATAAATTAATTGAAGAAGAATTACCGAACTTAAAGTTAATTAATAAAGATGCTGAAGATTTAACAGTTTTCTTTGCAAAAGGTGAGATTGATCGCGTTTATTTAAACTTCTCAGATCCATGGCCAAAGAAACGTCATACGAAGCGTCGTTTAACGTATAAAACATTTTTACGCAATTATGAAGAAGTGTTAGTAGAAGGCGGAGAAATTCATTTCAAAACAGATAACCAAGGTTTATTTGAATACTCTCTAATGAGTATGGCTGAGTATGGTATGTTATTAACTTACCTTAGCCTAGATCTTCATAATAGTGATTATGAAGGTAATATCATGACTGAATACGAAGAGAAATTCTCTAGTAAAGGTCATCGTATTTACCGAGTGGAAGCGAAATATCGTACAGAGCCTATGCAGTAATGCATAGGTTTTTTGTAGCTAAAACAATCAGAATTTTGTGTTAATATTAATGTAAAAGGGGGATGCGTAATGGAACAGTTACAAATTGGAGATATAAAAGTGACGTGGCTAAAAGGTGGGAACACACATTTAGACGGGGGAGCGATGTTTGGAGTTGTGCCGAAAGTACTTTGGTCACGTAAGTATAAACATAATGATACAAATCATATTTATTTACGAACAGATCCGTTACTTTTGCAAACGAAAGACGGGAATATGCTCATTGATTCTGGAATAGGAAACGGTAAATTGAATGAGAAGATGAAGCGAAATCAAGGTGTAACAGAAGAATCATCGGTTTATGAATCATTAGAAAAATTAGGATTAAAGCCTGAAGATATCCACTACGTTTTAATGACGCACCTTCATTTTGATCATGCATCTGGTTTAACAAAACGGAAAGATGATGGCCTTGTACCAGCTTTTCCGAATGCGAAAATTTACGTAAGCGAAACAGAATGGAATGAAATGAGGAACCCAAATATTAGATCACGTAATACATATTGGAAGGAGAATTGGGAGCCAATTGTAGATCAAGTTATTACGTTTGAGCAAGAAATAGAAATTACAGATGAAATAAAAATGGCGCATACAGGCGGTCATAGTGATGGACATGCAGTTATTGCTTTAGAAAGCAAAGGTGAAACGATGCTTCATTTAGCAGACTTATTACCGACGCACGCCCATCAAAATGTACTATGGGTAATGGCATACGATGATTATCCAATGACATCGATTGAAAATAAGCAAAAGTGGATGAAATACGGCGCTGAAAACAATGCTTGGTTTACGTTTTATCATGACGCGTATTACCGTGCCGTAAAGTGGAATGAGGAAGGGCATATCGTAGAAAAAATAGAGCGGAAAACGAGTATAGAAGCATAAAAAGAGGAGGTTGTTCCAGAAGTCTGTTGGGGCAGCCTTTTTATTATTGGCTTTTATGGTCGGTAAATCGATATAATTTCAATTACTATCCATAATTAAAAAATAAGAGGTTCACCTAATGGGAACCCTCCTTTTTATGCTGCTATAACCTCTAAAACAGTACCTGTTTTAGCATCAACTAAAAATTCAAATCGTTCTTGTATATCATCTAACATCGTTGTAAGACCGCCGCGATAAACTTCATATGCGACATCATATTTTTCAAATGTCTCTGGAACCATATGTACCCAAGAGCCAGTAATTTCACCTTTATGACTTAATGCTTGTTTCACCATTTTCAATGCTTTTTCTGAAGAAATATGGGATTGTTCTTGGACTTTGTTTGCAACAAGATAACCAGCTGCAAATCCAACGCCAAGACCTGCTACTAAACCTTTCCAGCTCATATATTCACCTCAATTCTATAAAATAAAAATAGTGTACCAATAATAATTATAAAGCAAATACAGCTAAAAAAGAAGAAACTAGAAACATTTCGAAAATTTCGTTACAATAAAAGAGGTATTCTACTAAGGTTTGAAAGAAGGGGACTTCGTGAATAAAGAGACATTACAATTATTTCGTACGTTAACAGAATTACAAGGTGCATCAGGTTTCGAACATGATGTACGCCGTTTTATGAAGCAAGAATTAAGCAAATATGCGGATGAAATTGTGCAAGACGGTTTAGGTAGCGTATTTGGTCTGAAAAAAGGGGACGAAACTGGCCCACGTGTTCTTGTAGCAGGTCATATGGATGAAGTAGGTTTCATGGTTACGCAAATTACGAAAAACGGGATGCTTCGTTTTCAAACGTTAGGCGGCTGGTGGAGCCAAGTTCTATTAGCACAACGTGTACAAGTTATGACGAAGAATGGTCCTGTTATTGGGGTTGTTGGTTCTATTCCTCCTCATTTATTAAGTGACGCGCAACGTGCAAAACCGATGGATATAAAAAATATGTTAATTGATATAGGTGCAGACAGCTATGAAGATGCGATTGAAATTGGTATAAAACCAGGACAACAAATCGTGCCAATCTGCCCGTTTACGCCAATGGCAAACGAAAAGAAAATTATGGCGAAAGCTTGGGACAACCGTTACGGATGTGGCCTTGCAATCGAATTACTAAAAGAACTAAAAGACGAAACATTACCAAACACATTATACTCTGGTGCGACTGTACAAGAAGAAGTTGGTCTTCGTGGTGCACAAACTGCTGCAAATATGATTCAACCAGACATTTTCTATGCGCTTGATGCAAGCCCAGCAAACGATGCATCTGGTGATAAAACGCAGTTCGGTCAATTAGGAAAAGGTGCTCTTCTTCGTATTTACGACCGTACGATGGTAACACATAGAGGAATGCGCGAATTTATTTTAGATACAGCAGAAACACACAACATCCCGTACCAATACTTTATTTCACAAGGTGGTACAGATGCGGGCCGTGTACATACAAGTAACTCAGGTATCCCATCAGCGGTAATTGGTGTTTGCGCACGTTACATTCATACACATGCTTCTATTTTACATGTTGATGATTATGCAGCAGCGAAAGAGTTAATTACGAAGCTTGTAAGAGCAACGGATAAAACGACGTTAGAGACAATTAAGAATAACGCGTAGAGAGGAAGAAGGGCTGAAGAGCCTTTCTTTTTTTGGCTTGAATAGATGACCCATCCATGTGTGGTGGCGTGGTCAGTGCTTAATTGGTGCTCGAATGGTGTATTAAGACACTGGGTAGGAAGGCTGTTTTGTGTTCGACGGCAATGGTGAGGGAATCCATCTTCTTTTTTAGGGTGAATAGATGCCCCGGTGATGTATGGTAGTGATTGATGTTTAATTTAAGTAGGGCGAAATGATGAATTTTTATAGAGGTGAATGAAATGAAAGTAGTAGTTGGATCGAAGAATAAAACGAAAGTTGGAGCTGTGGAGAAGGTTTGGAATGATGCTACAATTACGTCTCTTTCTGTTCCTTCAGGAGTAGCGAACCAGCCATTTTCAGATGAAGAGACGATGCAAGGAGCGGTTAATAGAGCGAAGCGAGCGCTGCAAGAAGGAGAAGCTCAAATTGGTATTGGGCTAGAAGGCGGCGTAATGAAAACGGAGCACGGTTTATTTATGTGTAACTGGGGCGCGCTAGCAACAAGTGACGGTAAAACATTCGTTGCCGGCGGGGCGCGTATTAAGTTACCGGATGATTTTTTAGCACCTCTTGAAGATGGCAAAGAGTTAAGTGAAGTGATGGAAGAGTTTGTGCAGAGAAAAGATATTCGTAGTCACGAAGGTGCAATCGGTATTTTTACAGATGATTATGTCGACCGTACGGAATTATTTGTACACGTTGTTAAGTTACTTGTTGGGCAATATAAGTATGACGAAAAGCAAGCATAAACCTTGCACCGTGCGCGATGTATGGTAGTATAAAAGAAAGATTATAACATGAAAAAATGCACTCGTTAGAGGAGGAAATATAGATGAAATCATTAGAAAGCATGGAGCAATTCCAACAATTAAAAAATGAAGAGAATGTAGTCTTTATGTTCTCAGCAGAATGGTGCCCAGACTGCCGTTTTGTAGACCCATTTATGCCAGAAGTAGAAGAGAAATATAGTGATTTCTCATTTTACTATGTAGATCGTGATGAGTTTATTGATCTATGCGTAAAATTAGACGTATTTGGCATTCCGAGCTTTGTAGCGTACAATAAAGGTGAAGAAACAGGTCGCTATGTAAACAAAGACCGTAAAACACAAGAACAAATCGAAGAGTTTATTGAAGGTTTAAAATAAGGCAATTTGCCAATTGAATTGTAAAACAACCTCTACCTTCGCGGGGGAGGTTATTTTTTTGGAAGGGAGGAAAAAGAGATGAAGATGACAAGTAAAAAGATGAAAGACGAGTTAATGAAGAAATTATCTCGCCCGGAATGGGACTTTCAGTATGATAGCGAGAAAGAAGTTCTACGTATAGAGCAAAAAGACTCGAAAAAAGGTATTAACGTATCGCTTCCAGGAGTTGTGGCAAAATGGGAAGTGAATAAAGAAAAAGCAATTGAAGAGGTTGCTTATTACGTACAAGAAGCGTTAATTGCGATGCATAAAGAAGAAAATAGCGCGGCGAAAATTTTACCTGTTATTCGCTCTACTTCTTTCCCGAAACAAGCAGAAGAAGGAAATCCGTTTATTATGACGGATCATACAGCGGAAACACGTATTTACTACGCGTTAGATTCGAATAAAACGTATCGATTAATTGATGAACGTTTATTACAAAAATTAGGGCTGACAGAGCAACAAGTGCGTGAAATGGCATTATTCAACGCTCGCTCATTAGGTTATGAATTTAAACAAGACACAGTAGCAGGGAATACATTCTACTTTTTAAACACAAATGATGGGTATGATGCGACTCGTATTTTAAACGAATCGTTACTACAATCGATGCGTGAAAAAATTTCTGGTGATATGGTTGTTGCTGTTCCTCACCAAGATGTATTAATTATTGCTGATATCGTCAACGAAATCGGTTATGATATTATTGCACAAATGACAATGAAATTTTTTGCCGAAGGGCATGTTCCGATTACATCACTTTCATTCGTATATGAAGATGGGGACTTTGAACCAATCTTTATTTTAGCGAAAAATCGGAAGAAGACAGATGGAAAAGAGAAAGGATGAACGAAGTGAACGTTTTTTACAACCTTGAAGGAATTGGTGACACTCTAATTGTTGCCTTACAAGATATTACTTTAGAGAACCGTACTTTTGATCGCAAAGGAGATGTTGCACGCGTATACGATCGTGAAAGCAACGAAACAGCAGGATTCAACATCTTTAATGCATCTTCTTACTTAGAAGTAAAAGAAACAGGTAACCTAACATTAACGAAAGAACTTGTAGAACAAATCAACGGAATTTTAGCGAAGAACGGCTTTGAAGAAACAGTAGAAGCAGATCTTTCTCCGAAATTTGTTGTAGGCTATGTAGCTGAAAAAGAGAAGCATCCAAATGCTGATAAGTTAAACATTTGTAAAGTAGAAATCGGTACAGAAACATTACAAATCGTATGTGGCGCACCGAACGTTGATGCAGGACAAAAAGTTGTCGTTGCAAAAATCGGCGCTGTAATGCCAAGCGGTATGCTAATTAAACCAGCTGAACTTCGCGGTGTTCCTTCTTCTGGAATGATTTGCTCAGCACGTGAATTAGAGCTTCCAGATGCTCCACAAGAAAAAGGTATTCTTGTATTAGAAGATAGCTTTGAAGTCGGACAAGAGTTTAAATTTTAATTGATGTAAAAAAGAGAGGTTGTCCTTTTGGACAGCCTCTCTTTTCTATTGAATCGTTAATATATTGTGAGTTGTAATAGATATATGTAGAAAATCGTTCATATTCATAAGGATGTCACCTTTTTTCTTAAAATCTATATTGTATTTTATAAACAAACTAGTTAAAATTTAGAAAAACAGAAGGGGATAGACGTATGAAACAACAACTAAAAATCGCAGAACTTCTGAAACGAATTGAAACTTTAAAACAACAAGATATCGAGTTAGGTTCCTATGAAATATATTTGTTTAGTGAAAATGAATTAGAAAAAGGACAAATCGGTTATCGATATGATAAACATAAAAATTCATTAATAAGTGAAGAACATGGAAAATGGAAAGAGGAATGGATTGTTATCGGATATGAAACAGATATGGGGGATCCGATTTTCGTAAATGTGTCTGATGATACGTATTTAGTTTATACTGCAGAGCGTGGTACAGAGACGTGGCAACCTGTTCACATTGGAAATATGGATGAGATTATAAAACAATTATAAGAAAAACTTTGAGACCGGTGCAAAGTGATGGGAGAAAAATATGAAGTATATAAAAATAATGAGCATGATTGCATTCATTGGCATATATATGGGCGGTTGTTCGCAAGAAGAGCCGAAACAAGAAGTAACATCTTCTATGCAGGAAAAAAACAAAGATAGCAAGGAAGACGCACCGGTAGAAAAGCAGCAAGAAGAACAAGAAAAGAAAGAAGAATCGCAAGCAGTTCAAACAACTGAGCAAGTGGAGCATAAGCAGGAGGAAGTACCTACCGAGGAAAAGAAAGAGGAAGCTACGCCAGTGCAGCCAGCTGAGCAACCGCTACAAAATAATGAACAAAAAGTAGAGAGTAATGAAAAGCAAGGAAAGTTTCTTGTCGTTATTGATCCGGGGCATCAACAAAAAGCGAATTTAAATTTAGAGCCGATTGGGCCAGGAGCAGCGACGCAAAAATATAAAGTGACAGATGGTACAACGGGTGTTGTGACGAAAAAAAGAGAGGCTGTACTTGTATTAGAAATGGCTTTCGTATTAAAAGAAAAGTTAGAAGCAAAGGGAATACAAGTATTAATGACGAGAACGTCACAAGATGTGGATATAAGTAATAAAGAACGCGCGACATTTGCAAATGATCATAAGGCAAACTTGTTTTTACGTCTTCATGCAGATGGTTCTGAAAATCCGAATCAAAGTGGATTTGCTGTATTAACGCCGGCAGAGGGAAGTCCGTACACGAAAGAGATTTATGCTGAAAGTCTTCAAATCTCTCAAACGATTGTAAATAAAATGAGAGAGAATCAGAAAGTGAAAGTGAATGGAATTAAATTCAGGGATGATCTTTCTGGGTTTAATTGGTCCAAAGTACCTGGTGTACTATTAGAACTTGGGTTTATGTCAAATCCTGAAGAAGATAAAAAATTATCTGACTCGCAGTATGTAAATTCTTTATTGCAAAGTGTAACGGATAGTGTAGAGGAATATCGGAAGAGTAAAGCTTAAACGCAGTCTTATATGTAAGGGTGCGTTTTTCCATATGAAAATACGCGTAAATTAGAATGTTATGGATAAATATGACATGCTTAATTTTACCTGCACTTTTTGCCGAATGCTGATACAATAAAGGATGTTACTATTTAGTAGAAAGAGTGGTAAGCATGTTAGATTGGATGAAAAAGCTGTTTAACAAAGAGGAAGAACAAACAGCGATGAATAAAGAAGTACCGGAGCAAGTTGAAAGTCAGTCGAAAATTCCTCGTGTAAACCACTACACTGAAGCAAGAGAAGCACAAATGGCAAGTAGGAATGCAGGTAAATGCCGTTTTCCATTAGTACCGGATAATGGGTTCGATGAAGAGGATGTTATAGAAGCAGGGTATTTTGAAGAACAACCTGTTCAAGCTGTAACATATGAAGATCAGCCTATTCAAAGAGGAATCAAAGTGGAAAGAAGTAGAAGACAGTATGTGGAGAAGGTAGTTTCTACATATGAAGAGCCGGAAATGCAATATGAACCGGAGCGAGAGCCTGTCGTAAAGAAAGCATCTGCACCTACGCAAGAAAGTAACCGTAGACCATTTCGTCCAACCGAAATGATTTCGCCAATTTACGGATATAATCGTCCTTCAGTAGAGAAAAAGGTAGAAAAGCAGGAGGAAGAAAAGGAAAGAGAAGACCTTGAAATATCTGTAGAGGGCAAATCAGTCGTTGATGCATGGTTAGAGAAAAAAGGGTATGCATTATCTGATTTCTCAGAAGGACAAGCAACGAATTCTTCCAGTCATGAAGGAGTTGATCAGCAAGATCAACAAAATAAAAAGGAAGAAAAGTCAGTTGTCGATCAATGGCTAGAGAAAAACGGTTATGAAATTGAACGCCAAGAACCTATAGTAGAAGAAAAAGAAGTGGTTCAAGAAATTAGTGCACCGCTGGAACTTCCTGCGGCTGAATTACTTCATGAAACAATTGCTGAGAGCATGGAAGATGCTAAACAAGAAAGTGATGTAGTGGACCGAAACATTCTACAAGAGGAATCAGTAGATTCTAAAGTAGAGCACGAGGATACAATATTAACAGAAGAAATTAAGCGTAATACAGAAATAGAACAACCTACTATTGAAGTAGAAAAACAAGCACCAGAAGAATCAGTGATTGTTAAAGCAGAAGAGAAACTTGAAGAAACAATCATTGTGGAAATACCAGAAGAAGCGGAAGTAATTGCAGAAAAAGAAGCGCCAGAAGAAGTAGAAGTAATTGCAGAAACGGAAGCGCCAGAAGAAGTGGAAGTAATTGCAGAAACGGAAGAGTCAGAAGAAGTAGAAGTAATTGCAGAAGCAGAAGAGTTAGAAGAAGTAGAAGTAATTGCAGAAGCAGAAGCGCCAGAAGAAGTGGAAGTAATTGCAGAAGCAGAAGAGTCAGAAGAAGTGGAAGTAATTGCGGAAGCAGAAG
>NZ_MACF01000096.1 GCF_001884045.1 Bacillus mobilis
TACAATTAAGAATAGTCCTCGTTGTCGCCTATGCTCCCGCATTACTTACTCGAGAACGTCTCGCACCGCATAATCGTTCCCTCCAAGTTCTTTTTTACATTAAAAAAAGGAAGATCCAAGTAAATACATCACTTAGTTCTTCCTTTTACCCTCTATAAACTACCTCGACCTTATTAAAATGGTAGTTCTTCATCTGTAATCTCCGGTAACTCATCCATACCAGCAAATATATCATCCGGCTCTTGGGATGGCTTTCTTGTTTCCTGCTCTTTTGGATTATCTAATTCTGTCCAAGTGTTATCTTTTTTCATTTACATTTCCCTCTATCTCTCTTATTTTTCAGGTTCGTATACAACTTCTTCGTAATCAAAAAAATAATCTTTCAATTTACGTAGGATTGAACGAATCTTCGGTTCAGCTACGATCTTTGTACCATGGTAAAAACTTTGTTGCCCGACAAAGCGCCATAAGATTACATAGCCTTCTTTTGCTTCTTGTATGCCTTCAATATATAAAGCGATTTCTTGAATAGCAACCTTTTCATTAAGAGTATCTGGTTTAAAGTATTGAAATTTCCCATCTGGTAATATAATTTCAGCTTCAAAACATCCTCTCATTTGATTCACTCTTGCTCTTGATTCAGATGACATTGCTGGTGCAGCATATGATTTCTGATTTTTTTCCATTCGTGCTTTATGTTCCTCTACTGTTGGTACTGGTTGTAAGTGACTACAATCTTTTTTCATTTTATTATCTCCTCTACTGTTTAATTTGTTATTTTATGAATCATAAATAACCCCGCCTGCAAACTTGAAAACAACACAAAAAGGGCTTCTTCAAGTCGATTAAAAATGTGCATAGCAAAATAAGCTATATATACACTAATCGGCTCAAAGAAGCCCTTTCATAAATGAAACAAGACGCAACTTGCTTCTACAACTCAACCACAACACAAAAAAAAGGTGTGGGAATAAACGGAATCAAATAAACTAACAATATACCTATATATTACACAATTAGGATTATAGTAGCAAGGTGTTTTACAAGTTTTAATAACTTAAGTAAGTTATTAGTAATTTAAAGAAATAATAATTTATATTCAAAGTTAAAAATAACTTACTCATCAAATCTCTCCTTTTGTATAATTTGATTACCATCTAGCATAATGCTAATCTATGAAATAAGCAGTCTTTCACGGATAAACTTAGAAAAATCCGCTCTAAAAATTAAAACAGATTCTTCTAAGTTATAGACTTTTGCTTAGATTATTCTGAAATGAACTCTAAAAATCTTTTTCCAACCTCTGTAGTACCTGATTGCCACAATCCTGTTTCACTCATTGTATTATGAAGTGTGTCATAGGCAATTAAATCTCTATTTTTCAAATCTCTGACGATTTGGTCATAAAAGTCACGTCTGTCTCCTAATTCGGGGAATGCTGAAACTAAAATTGTAGATTTTCCTCCCGAGAAAAGGCTAGGTCTTGTTTCAGCTGTAAAATAAGATTCTGGAGAATTTAGGAATGATAATATTTTCAAATGCCATTCATTAAATTGGTCTATATAATTTAAAAACATTAACTTTTCATTTTCTTCTATCCCCAATTTAGGCGTATTGGAAATTGAATTCATTAATGCTACTCTTTTATCCTTTTGATGTGTTTTTAAAGCTATTGAATATGCTTGCATAGCAACTGTTAAGAACTCTTGATTATCAGCTAGTTCACTTATATTAAAACCTTTTTGCTCAAGAGCATGTAACCTACGATCCATTTCTTCCAAAATTTCAGTTCTTCTCTTACTTGCAGGATCTGCAAATGCAACTCCAAATAGTTCTGAAAGCATCGGTCCTGCTACCGGTACAGTACCTGCAGCCCCCTTAGCCATTGCATAAATAGTCTCTTTTGTTTTTTCATTCATTTTAATTACTCCCTACTTTAAATTTCCCCTTCTAGAGGTAAACCTTGCGTTATTGCAGATGATATATCATCATATTTTGAATTATATTTTATATTGGAATTTATATCCACTCGTATATACCTTCATAAAAAAGAATCTGATATCTTAATAGATACCAGATTCCTTTTTATACTAAGGGCTATATATTCTGTCTTAAATTATTAATATCTTTTCAATAATTGTTATATAGAAGTCTTTCTTTTCTTTTTATGACCTGGAATAATCAACTCTCTAATTCGCTCATTTATTTCATCTTGTAATATATTAAAGATTTTAATAAGTTCTGTACGCTCATTCTCCATCACTATATGTTTAGGGTTATTGTTAATAACTCGCATTATTTGTTTTTCTATATTGTCGATATCAAATTGTGGGAGTTCATTATTAGGATCTAACCCTATATTCATATATTTTTCAAAAGCTTTTTCAATAGGCAGTAAACACTCTGAGCGTTTAACAGGTATTTCACCAGCCTCTGGATCATATTCAATATGTTCAACCAAAATCTCACAATAAATTTCAGGTTTTACATGAGAACGTACTAGTAGATAATACAAATTATTGCTCATTAATACATCGTAAAGTTTTGAACCATTCATCTTAAATTCTATATTTCCTACTTCTTCCTCGTAATCAGTTTTTTCTATATATTTATTAATGACTTCACATATAGCATTAGATGCTATTCCATCTAAACTTTTTTTTATTTTATTTATATTATTTTCTTTTTCTAATATTTTATTTATTTTCTGTTTCCAATCTTCCTCAAGTGCATCAAATATATATCCATTTTTAACTGCCTTTATCCCACTAAAATCCAAAGGTTGAGAAGAAAATGGTTTTAGATTACGATAATTATTGATATCATTAATTATCGGTTTATAGCTCTCATTAACAATAAGTGACCTTTGACTATGTTCTAGTGCACCTTTAGCAAACTTTATTGATTTAACACCAATAAAAATCGCTACCACAATTGAGACTAAACCAATCCAATTGCTAACTCCTATATCCTTTATACTTTCTAGCATTTTCTTTGCACCTTTTATCCCTTCCCATTTATAGGCTTTTTATAATAAGTTCATTACCTCTTGTCTCTCTATCCACTTATCCAGTTTATTTTTCGTGTCATCATTTAATCGTTTTCTTTTACCTGATAGCATCCTTGAAAGCGTTGAATACGAAATATCAATTTCTTTCGCTAGCTCACGAATACTTTTATTATTCTTCTCTTTATACGTGTTCATTTTTTCAATATAGAACTCAATACTATTAGGTATTTCTTGATTTGGTATACTTATTGGCTTCTCTTCAATTACAGGTGGCTTTTCTTCAATCTCGATAATTAATGGTGACTGCTGCTTACTTTTCTTAGTAATCAACTCTTGTTGTAATTTAACAAGTTCATTTGTCGGAGAAATAATTACTTTTAATTTTAGCCAGTAATTCTCAAACCAGTTTTTCCCCTTGCATTTCTCTTCATCAATTTCAGGAGAGTACTTCCATTCCTTAATAACTTGGTCCCTCATAAGATCATCTAACGTCTTTTCAAAAACTTGTCTTGTAAGGCTTGGTTTTCTATTCATACTGATTTCCATTACTTGTAATAACCCTTTAGGACCACCAATACTATATGAATGTGTTAGATGTTGATATGATTGTTGAATACGCCAACGCCAACTTAGATATCTGGTTAATCGTTTGTGATATCTTTGTTGCTTGCTGTTATACTCCAATGCTTTCTTAGATAATAAACCTGTTAGTTTTTCAGAACCATATAGATATTTCGATAAAAAACTACCTGGTGTAACGTTCATACTCTCTATTCCCAATGTTTTATCCGTATCAATATCTTTTGCAATGATAATTTCATCCATTACAAATAACCTTCTAATTCTTTGCTTTTTATAAGCCAAGGTTTCATTTGGATCCTCTTCATTTAATATCACGATCTCATTATCTTCATTTACATAAATAAAAATACTAGCAAGAGCAGCTAAACGCTCCATAATCTTTAATCTGTCTTCTTTTCGATAATAAGCCTTACCATTTTTGATTTGTTTCATATTACACATATCTAATATTTGTTCATAATGTACAGGCACAATAGTCTTATCATTTTCCGCACTCTTTACCCACAGTTCTGTTACAATATCAAGGCAATCTGCCGTCAAATCATCCATTACTCGTGTTAAAAAAGTAGAGTCAATCAAGGTATTCCATCTTTTTAACTCTTCCCTTTGTAACTTCATATCACCATCGTCATGTGACGATACTACGACTAGACTATTTTGTTTATCCTGCAATTGAGCAATACGTACATTCTTATCTTGGTCATCTGTAAACTTATTCTTAGCAATAGTGTCTGATAAATGGTACATAAACCCTGCATTACTTCGCTCTATGTAATCACTCTTAGCCTCTGTATCTAAAGGTAATTCTTTTGCGACAACAGGCAATTTAATCCCAAATTCCATATATAAATCATCTTTTAGACATTCAAAAATTTCTCCCTTATAATTATCTAATTTTGGAAGAATGTCTATCGCCGATAATCCTAAAGCTTCCTTTTTAGAAACCCATTTCACTAGTCTTTCGAAAGTCTGTGACGAATAAGTTGAGTTGTATATCCTCTGTAGATCTCTTTCTACATCTTGATAGAATTGTTGCCATTTATTTAACACTCTTTCACTTCCCTCAACTCCAGTTAGTAGAGGGTATGCTATATATAAGGTGTTTTGAAATAGTACTTTTAACTTTTCCACTAATAATCCTCCTAATTGCTTCTAATACAATTATATCAATTGCTACTTATCATTCATACCATTCTAATTAGAGTTTCGATAGGATATATTATTATTGAGCATTCCAATGAATATTCCTATTGTTTAGCTAACGAAAATATGATAAACAATTAATATCTTTTTGTAAACTGAAGTGCCCATGAGAAAGGTATCTATCCAGAAGCAGGAAACTTTTATGAACACTTATTAAAGAAAATTAAAATGCAATTGATTATGAGTAGTGGGAATAATATTTAACAAACCTTTTTATAAAGGTTTGCTTTGAGGGTTCAGTAGATTTGAAATAAATTCATTATTTAAGGTGGAATAAAAGTAAACAAATAAATATAAGTTCACATAAAAAAGAAGCATAGAAAAACATTCTATGCCTCTTTTTTTATAAACAACTCAATTCCCATTAATTATTAACTTAAAATCCATTACTAATAGTATAAAGTATTCTTTAAAACATTTATAACTGTGATGCTATAACAGCAATAGAGTTATGTAGTGAGTGAATCAAAACAACAATCCAAAAAGCAGATAATGTAACTTCTACTTTTTCATTCTTTTTTTGATATACCCAATAAGCATAGTTATATAATACTCCAATTATTGCTGTAGCGACTATATAAGTAATACCATCTGAATGAATTAATCCGAATATAATCGATGCTATTAAAATGATAAGAAAATCACGATCTTTAATAAGAGAAATACAACTTAATACCCAAAATAAAAACACCTGAAAAATTACTGTTTCATATACAGGTGCCGCAAATACTCCTACTAAAATCTGTATAATAGCGGGTTCTTCCTTTATTGGATGTTGTTTTATTGCCGGTAAAAATAAATCTAATGGCATCACAAGTAAAAATGATCCCAATACCATAAGTAATACAAACCAAATTATAGGTAAATCAAACATAAATCTATTCAATTTTTCCAGCATATATCTTTCTCCTATCACCTTTTTATATTCATAAAATTATATATTATATTTTCATTAATACAATAAGGTAATAGAATTAAATTAGTATAAATAGTACAAAATAATAAATTCTCTATCTTCTTCCCTTTCGTATTTGTAATAGCAACAATACATTTAATTTTTATAAGTTTACAAAATTCGTTTTACACTAATTATAAGTTAAACATGCGACATCTTTCTCAACTTGTGTACTTTTCCTGCAAAACATGCAACACCTTTCCCATCTTGCGTACCTTTCCTGCAAAACATGCAACATCTTTCCCATCTTGCATACCCTTTCTACAAAACGTGCAACATCTTTCCCACCTTGTGTACCTTTCCTATAAAACATGCAACGCCTTTCCCATCTTGCGTACCTTTCCTATAAAACATGCAACGCCTTTCCCATCTTGCGTACCTTTCCTGTAAAACATGCAACATCTTTCCCATCTTGCGTACTTTTAATATAAAATGAGCAACGCTTTTCCAATGTTACGTACTCTTTTACTAAAACAAGCAACATTCTTCCCATGTTGCGTACTTATTTTTCGCAACAAGCAACACCTAATATTTAAATTATTTAATTTCACATTAAAAATAAGCAACATTTTTCCCAAGTCGCGTACCTATACTACTAATAAAACCAGCTACAAATGCTGTTATATCAGGTGATTTAAAACATTTAATCTAAAACAAACTATATATTTCACAGAAATCCTTTCCCAAGTCGCGTACCCATTTTCGCGAAAAAGAAGCAACATCTTTCCCAAGTTGCGTACCAAAAATCAATTGGTATATCTATAGAGTATTGATATTAAAGGATTTCTCCTATTCTCAATAAATAGCATCATACAAGAAAAAAGCAACACTCCTTCCCAAGTTGCGTACCAAAAAAAAAATCAAACTTTTTTTCTATCCCTTGTGGCTCTAAGGCTCGTAAGGTGTTGCCTTTTTTAAAATTCTCTCTTAAAGGGCACATTTTTACAAAATTCGTTTTGCTATAATCAAAATTGGTATATTTTATAGTCTTTTGGCATATATTTCTGAATTTGTAGAACGGAGGTGAAAAAGATGGGGAAATCATTTGTAATACGAAATCAACGTAGCTTAAATGGGAAAACAACCAATGCCGTGTTAGTAACACTAAAGTCTTGGCAAAAACTTGTAGAAGCATTTGAAGATAAGTACTACAGCTATAAAGATACATATTTAGAAGATATTCTGCAGCACATGACATACGAAGAACGTATTGCTGACGAAGAAGGTTTTGTCGAAAAAGCCAAGCCATCTTTTTCACGTCGCGCATTGTCTGCACTTGCTGAAAAAACAGGAAGAAAACATAAATTATACGGCATTACGAATGCTGATCTTGAAGTTTTCTTATATCTACATAAGAAATGCTTTACTAATGGTGTCATTCCAAATGTAACAATACATATGATGTGGGAAGATTACAAGCAATATAAAGAAGAATTTGCTTATATCCAACATTCTCAATTCTATATTGCATTAAAGAAATTAAACTTACATAACATTATCTCCATTGAAAACGGAGTAGATGGCCGATATACAATCAAGCTGACTCATTTTATGAATGAGGAAACAGAAAAAGCAAATCCATACGTATATATTAGTCCTGTTGTATTTACTAAGGCTTTCTTTAAGCTATCTGTAGCGGCTAAGAAACTATTCTTAGACATTGCCATGCAACAACATACAGAAACAACATTAAAGCGTTCATTGGACAAGCAGGATGAAAGAGGAAACAAAACTCACTTCGGTGGGATGTATCGTTTCTTACATAAAAAATATCCGCATCAAATCCGTTCCGTTATCGATGAATTAACAACGGCATTACCATGTACGGGGAATCCCCTATTCAAAATTTGCAAAATGCAAAAAGGGGTAAAGCATACAAAACGATATACAACCTTATATCTATCTATTCATTCAGACTTTTTATGTACAAAAGAATCTGGAGAAGAGCAACACAGGGATCCATTTACACCAAAAACCACCTATGCTCGCAAGGCAAAGTTTATAGAAGCAGTTCTACAGGAGATGAATATCGGTGAACTGTCTGCAGACATGAATAAGTTCATTCATGTATTAAAGCATACTTGTCATCGTCAAATCCGCAGTGTAATTCGCGGACTCCGTGACATGATTGATCGAAAAGAAGGATATCCAACGAAAATTGTATATACATTGAAAAAACTATTGCATCAAACATCTCAATATCAAATCCTTGATGCTGCAGCGAAAGAAGGTATCTACCCTCTTATTGCGCAACATATACCAAAAGAGAGAAATAGTGACCGTGAGCAAGCTGTCTTTAATTTCGGTTTACATTATTCTATGTACTCTCTTCACAACATTAAGAAGATGTTTAAGAATGTGCATACACTACTGAAGCAGAAATTTGCGGTACCTGTGACGGAAGAATCTTATCACCGTAATTATTTAAAATATCAGGAAGAAACGTTATTTAGAAAATATGCATATGATCAAGGTGTGAATCTCCATGCATATATTGCTTTAGAAATTGAAATGCGCGAAAAATTAAAAGTACGCGGCCATAAAGAACGCACAATTCCAAGTGATGTACGTGAATGGTTTATTGAAGAAATTGATAAGCTACCGCAAGAGCAGCTGCGTGTGATTGAGCTACCAAAACAGTTTAATTTACTAGAGTTTATGCGTACCTTTGAACGTTTAGTACGTGCTGGTGTAACAATAACCACTCCTGATCAGGTGCTAACCGCAATGAAAATAAAATAATAGCAACTAGCTCTCTATTTTTGAAAAAAACAAAAGTAGAGGGCTATTCGTGTTTATTTGAGTAGTAACACCTTCCTACTACTCTATTTATAAATACTAAATCGAAAGAACTTCATGTAAAATGGAGTCTTTTTTTATGCACTTCTATACAATTTTGATTCTATCAATGCATAACTCTCCACATAATACTAGAGTGTATTCCTCTACTGTATTAAAACCTATCCCATAATACCTACAAAAAATCAAAAGGAAAATTATAAAAATAGTGGATATGAGGACAAATATGATCCAATGTGGATATAATCCTTCTAAAATCATTGTTATTACTAATGTTGTTGTATTTATCTAATAAAAATCATCAACAAAAATGTGAGTTATGTGTAAATAGTGAGTTATGTTCAAAAATAGCAGCCTAATCTGAATAAAATGTGGATAATTAGACGGTTAGAATTAACCTGATTACTAAAATAAGTAAAAAAGTTCTTATTTACGGGGTTGAATATATATAATGCGATTAGTATCAAATTCTTTCTGATTTCATGTAGAAATATAGTAATTCCTTTCTGTTTTTTTGTAGAATTAAACGTCTAATAATCATTGAATTTACGAATACATTTTCTGCTATTTATGATTTTTTAGGTTCTAACATGAAATTTTCCCTTGTGGGAGTAGATATTTCCCCTGTTTTTGATAACCTATAATAGTTTTATCTTTATTTCTTTTTTTATATAAGGTATATATTTATAATAGATTTTTAATATAGCTAGTATAATTGTTAATAAGATGTCCGACCTAATTGAAAATATTTGTAAATTGCGTTATAATAATGGTAATTAAACAGATCATTACCCTCATACAAAAGGACAAACCTACGTATCCCTACCAGGACTAGGTTTGTCCTTTTTTCATTTTAATAAACAATTTATATTGGAGGATTACACATGGCTACACTAAAAGAAACAACTTACATAGAAATGAATACCTATAACGAGATTGGATTTTTTAAAGGGATTGTTTGGGGATTAGTTTTTGTAGTGCCTTTTTGGAGTATTATGATAACTCTATTTATCTGGCTTTATAACTAATAAACAACATATCCAAAAAGCAAAGGGTTGTTTGTCCGTTTGCTTTTTGGATATGCCAGCAACCGTGCGTAGCAAAGGGCGGTAGCAGGTCTTTCACTTATTTTCTGTTATAATATATCCAAAGAAATTAGGTGACTATATTGAATGAGACAATTAACTTAGAAAAAACTTTAGAAGCGTTCTCTACATATTTAAGTGAAAAAGGCCGAAAACATTCTACAATCCAACGCTATGCATACGATATTAAAGATTTTTATAGATGGTTGAATGAAAATGAGTTGCTTTTACATATAAAATCATGGAATGAAATATCCGTAGATGATTATCAATCTTATTTCTCAGTGTTAGAAAATAAACGAGAATATTCTCTTAAAACAAGGCACAGGATATGGGTGGTTTTAAAGAGGTTACACATGTTTTTAGGTATAGTTAGTCCATTAGATGATATTCATCTCTCTTTAATTCCGGATCAATCACTAAATGACAATGATTTTATTACCGAATTGGAAGAGGCGCTTTTAAAACAAACTGTTCTATCAACTAAGGGATTAACAGAAAGACAAGCTAAATACCGTCCTCTAATCATGGATAGAAACGCTTGTATAATTAATTTAATAGTAAACTATGGTTTGTCTTTGCAAGAGCTTGTATCGCTTAATATGAACCATATACAGTTTGCTAGGAACACTTTAATTGTTCCAGGAGAAAACGGAGATACTAGATCCATCTTCTTAACAGCCGAAGCTACACAACAGCTTTACAAATATTATTCGACTATCCCTGAACCTGTAAGACCTCGACAGCACACAGATAATCCTCTATTTGTGGCATTTGATTTTAATCGAGGTACTTATCGATGGGTTTACGAAAATGATGCACCAAAAGCTTTGTCTGAGGTTGCTATACAAAAGATGATTCGACTTGAAGTGAAACGAGCAGAATTAGATAGGCGTATTTCTGCACAGCAGATGAGGAACACATTTATTCTTCGCCTTATTAAGCAAGGACTTTCTGAAAGTGAATTAATTGATAGAATTGGTTTTAAGACTAAAATATCATTGAAAAGATATTTTCAATATTTAAGATTAAGCTGTTAATAATGCTCTAGATGAACAAGTCCATCACAAAAGGTATTTAAAGGAATGAGAAAAATGCACGAGAAAGGAATATATGTTATGCAAAACACTTTAACTTTATGTTTAGTAAAATTAGGAGAATTGTTTTATGCAGGTGGATTGCACAGAATACCATACGATGAAACTTCATTTAGTTATGAGTTTGTAAAAGATGAAGAAGTGGCATTTCTCTTTATAGATAAAGATATAGCCGAACGAATTGCTAAAAAATGTGGTGGTGTTGTAATTAATAAAGAAATTACTTCGCATGAATACACTCAACTAACCATTAAGCACGAATGTTATATAAAAAGCGGAAAAGATTGGGATTTGGAACAAGAAAAAGTTATTCAAAAATTTTTAAGTAATTAAGATTTTCAAAACTTCATCACTCTGAAACAGTTAAATGTTCTTTTTAAAATCAATACATAAATAAAAGACAGCAACGCTTGTGTTGCTGTCTTTTGTTTACAATGACTCACTAATTAATTTTGCGATGTCGACAAATTTCTCTGCAAATAATATAAAGACAATTGCAAGTAACCCGCAAAGTGTCTTTACGGAGAACTCAACAGCATCTACATTAGGCTTAGTTAAATTAATAAGTCCGCCAATTCCCATAAACAGTGTAATCAACCCAAGCATAAACTTTGTAATAGGAGTTACTCCGGGTATTTCATTTCCTACAAATAGCTGAAAGCAGTAGTACATGCTCCAAATAAAAAATACTATTGTTGGAATTGTGGTTAGAATTTGAATACATCTGTCTTTGAAACTAATTTCAGTCATAAGTATCCTCCTTGAATCCTATATTTATACGTTCCTAATAGTTCTTTGGTAAATATCGTAACTATTTTTTAAAAATCTGTTTCCTTCTCATTTTTTTATCGATTTCTTTAATTGCGTTTTCATTTTCTTTAATTAATTCATCAAAGTGTTCTTCCTTATTCTCTTCTATATACTTCATAAGTTTTTTGAATTCCATTATAATCTCCTCTTGCCTTTGTAATATAGAAAGCACCTATTGAATAGGTACTCTCTAAATATATCTATTATTTATATATCACGCTATAAGAAATGTTTCGTTAGCCATTTCTTTAAGTATTTTTGCAAAGAGGTGATTAGTCTCCTCGGATAGCAACTCCTCTGTTTCTAGCAATCGAGAGAGCCTACTTATAAACTCTGTAGTATATAGGATCTTCGTATTTTCTAATTCATCCGGATTAAATAATTGTTCATTCTTCATAGAATGAATGAACAGCTGTACAAGCATCTTCTTATGTTGTGCTTCTGCCTTTTCATGGTACATCGTCATACCTAACCATTGACGTATAATGCGTTCAGCATCTCTTGCTTCTGTTATATCAAATCTAGATACAACAAAGGTTAGTTTGTTCCATGTAAGCTTTGCAGAATCATTAGAATAATTTGAAGGAAAAAAGAAAAAACTCTGCTGCGTAACTTTCTGTCGTTCCTTCATCCAACGAAATATCTCCTGCTTCCCTAAATGAACATCAATTTCCACGAAAAACACAGGGAATGGAGACGTCGTTTTTTCTTCATTTATTGTACAATCAGGTTTGAACACCAATTCACCAAGACATGCGTGATGTATTGGCTCCAATTCATCTCGATATACACGAATACCATCTGTGTCATACCAGCCTTGTAGTACTGCCTCAATTTCTTCTTCAGATATAAGACTCGTATTCATTTCTTGTTGAATATAAAGTAGATATTCTAAAAGCATTCTTCTACCTTCTACTGTTAGTCCTCCAGGTGCATAGTCTCCCTTTTCTGTACGATCAAACATAATATAATCATATTCAACATGATTACATATGGAAAACAAGTCTGAATCCCTTTTATTTTCGTTTCTAAGGAGCGTTTGCAGGCTTCGTCTATTCATTACATTCCGATACCGAATATCGTTTCTAATCGAACGTAAGAAGCTTTTCCAGGATTGTAGATAAGCATAGTCCGTATACCCCTCACTAATTAGCTGGGTCAACATTTTATCCTCACCATTCATCATTAGGCAAGTCCAACATCCACTACGTGAGTTTGCAGCTCCACAAGCATTTCCCTGCTGCTTCCCACCTGTTTTTATGCCACATTCAAACATAGCTTGTCCATACTGTATGCTCATTTCTTCCACATCCACACCAAAGGGCAGTATCCCTCTATCTAAAAGTAACATCCATACTTCATCACCGGTTAAAAATTTAACTGGATTAAAGCAGAGGATATTCTTCATATCATTATGACGTGAAAATAAGGAATCATTACTTATCTCATGCTTTTGAATACTATGTCTTCTTCGAGCGCTCTCTTCATTACGAACGGCCAGCATAAGCACACCATCATATTCATCAAAGCATTCTACTGCAGTAGTAGTTTGAGAAGCTATTAAGATTTCTTTCATCTTTCGCTGCATCGGTTTGACCTTGAGAGAGTCAGTACACCATCTCAATCTACTGTTTCCGCTCGGTGGTAAAACGCCTCTGCCTATTACTTTATACCAATATGATTCTTTCATAAGTGGTTTCACACCATGAACGACAAATGGTAGGTTTTGCTCATTTGCTTTCTCCTGGATCTTTTGTAATGTCCTTGAGATATAAGCCGTCATAGCAGGTGTTTCTACTCCAACTTCGGAAGTTAAGATATGAATTGGATTTGTACGTTCCTCTAGTGGTAGCTCAGCAATTGCATCCCATAGTAACGTCAACATGGCAGAACTATCTTTCCCCCCACTGTAACCTACAAAACAACAATCGCGAGATAAATAGACTTTTTTCATTTCCTCTTTAATTTCTTTATATATATCCATCATTATATTGTTATCCCCATAGCAAAGTATCATTTCATACTACTATGGAGCATACCTCCTCTGTTTTTAGATAGAAAAAGAGAGTCCCTATTTAATAGGCACTCTCTTTTGTGTATATCCTCTATTTTTAATCAACTGTGATTTCATGTATATTCAACTTGTTTAACTTTTCCATATAAAAGCTCATTACTTTTTGAGCATGTTGTATAGCGATTAATCCATCTTGAACAGTAAGTGCTTCAAAATACGGATAACGAATGTCTGTAGCATAACCATTTAGCTGCACGCACTGTTCTAAAATCAATGAGAATTCCTCATCTAATTTCCGACATGATTTGTGCAGCATTAAAAGGTTATGAGTTTTTGGGACTGTCCTACCGTTTAGTGCAAGAAATCCTTTTAGAAGTTTTTCCACACATTGTTGACTATGATAACAAATAATTGCAGTTGGGAAAGGTTTCATGTGAGTTAAGTAACTAGCAGAATCTAAATCAGATTTTGCAATAAATACCCACTCTTTTAGATCCTCAATATTTATTGTCGATAGGTAAGTCTTTGAAGCTATCTCCAACTTTTCCCCCGATCCGCACGGTACGTGCCACTTTCACGGCATACCGCGGTCCATCTATATTGTAGTTTTCTTTTCATCAAAATAATGATAAGTTCTAAGCGAACAACGCTAGTTATTCATGTTTCATTTCCACTTCATTTTGTGATTAAATACAGATTTCCTCGTTTTTGACTAATTTTCGCAATTTATTGAGTTTGCCTAACTGTTCCTCATTGAATTTGTGTTCATTGAGTAGTTGGTTTATGGTTTCTATCTTGGTTGCGTGTATTAGTCTATGGACACTTGGTTTGATGATGGTAAGGTTCTTGTAGCTGTCGTCCTTTGTTTCACTCCATAATCGCTTATGGTGACAATGAATGTCCCAAGGTAAGAGTTTCTCACCTGTTACACTGCATTTGCCTTTTTGTGCGACATAAAGAGAAATTCGGTTGTCATTGTATTCTACGGTTGCCCGTTCATTTATAACTGGATTTTCTCTTAACCATTTCAGTTCCGCTTCGGTTATGTCTGCCAAGTTTTTATGTATCAGGGCTCGTCCTTCTGCGGTGTACTTGTTAATGACTTGCTTTTTCATCATCGGGTTTTTGTGTTGAATATAGGAGATTGGTAGGATGGGACGTTTCATGAGAAATCTCATCATTTTTGACTTTAGATATGGTTTAATACCTTTGTCTTTTCCTTTATATTCTCCTATATTCGTGTATCCATTTGTATTGCTTTTACCTCCAGTTGTTGACTTAGGGAATCTGTTATACATTATGTGGTCAAGATTATGGTTCATTTTACTGAAATCCTGGGAGGCATGCGTAGCTATTTTATAATAGTTGTGCTTACCAATGACCATGCTGTTGTATATGCTGATTCTCTTAATTGTTTCATTAGAGTTTGGGGTTTTCTGTATTCTTCTCACTTGTTTTGCTAAATCTTGTTTTGTTTTTTCCAGTGCTTTTGGGGAAACGTGTGTTACTGCAATGTATCGTGTGTCACCGTTCTTCTTTTTACCTTTCTTTACAGCTTTGAGGGTGAAACCTAAGAATTCACTTTGTTGCTTTTTCAGATTGGTTACTTTAGACTTTTCGGCTGAGATAGGCAGTTTTAGACGTTCTTCTAACCACATTTGAGTCGCTTTGAAAATTTTCTCCGCATTACTACGTGTGTTTGTGAAGATTTTAAAGTCATCTGCGTACCTTACGATGTACATTGGTTTCATCTTGGAAGTTTTGGTGAGTTGTGTCGTTACAACGTCATTGCACCAAATTCCCCTCATGCATCTCGGTTTTACCTTTTTAGCTTTGAATGTCTCCCATTGTCTACTTATCCACCAGTCGAATTCATTAAGATTGACGTTGGCAAGTATAGGACTAAGAATCCCGCCTTGTGGGGTGCCCTTGGTCGGGAACATTGTTGTGCCATCAGGCATTTGCACTGGGGCTTTCAGTATTTTTCGGATAATGACCAGAAGTTGTTTGTCACGGATACCCAATGTCCATAATTGACGCATGAGCTTGACGTGATTTACCTCGTCAAAAAAACCTTTAATGTCTACGTCTACTACATATGTAAGGTTTTGTTTATTTACTCGCACTGATGCATCTGCTAGGGCATGTTCAGCACTTCTGTTTGGGCGAAAACCATAACTTCGGTTACTGAAGTGCGCTTCGCAGATTGGCTCCATGACTTGTAAGATGCACTGTTGGATTATCCTATCCCACATAGCCGGTATTCCCAGGGGTCTGGTTTGTCCGTTGGGCTTCGAAATTTCTTTACGTCTTACTTTCTGCGGTTGGTAGTTTTGAAAGCGTCTTTTAACTTCATTCAAGAAATAGCTTTGTTCCATTCCCTCAATATTCTTTATATTTACATTATCACAAGCTGCAGTTCTACTTCCTTTATTCCCCTTAATATTGCGGTAGGCGAGAAGTATATTTTCGTCTGATATAATGATAGACATTAGGTTTTTGAAAGAATTTCCCTTTGTTGCTTTTTGGTATAGGTTATCTAGGACAGGTTGAATACCGTAGTATTCGTTGTGTCTTAGTTTATTCCCCTTTGGCGCGGACTTAGAATTGCCATTCATGGTCTATCACCTACTCTCAAATTGATTTTTGGTGACCTTTTGAGTCTTACCAGAATCCATGCAAGATTAGATGAAATTTCAGTTCCTACTATATAGACTTGTGGCTGTTCCTCCAGTTCCATTACAGAACCTTCAACGGTCGTGCCACTACTCTCACCACTATTAAGAATACTTCCCTTGGTTGTCCATTTCGTATTCAACTGTATCCGCCGATAGAGATTACTCTCAACGTTGGTGGCTTTCGACGTTCCATTCAGACTATCATTGTTTTAAAGGTCATTTTGACCTCCGATTTAGGTGCTTGCTATACCCCGTGTCTAGCTCCGTTGCCTATAACAACGTTAGGATTGTTAATTATGAGATATCCCCAATCCATTAGACAAGTCTTGTTTTCAGACTCCGAATCATTTCTGATCCGTGTCCTTTTCGAGGCGTACATTCGCAAGTTCGTCAATGGTTTACCACATTCTCACCATGTCGGTTGACAGCATACGGTACTTGGTTAGTTCCAACCGGTTTATTACTCCTGTTGGCTTTCGGTTATACAGTTGTGCACTACGAACCGTGACCGTATATTTTACCCTGCTCTCCACATCACGCTATGCCTAGTGTATGCAGTTGGGAATCTCACTGGGGTAGTTTCGGGGCGTTACTCCTTCATTCCTACCACTTATCTGAACAGTTATCCTGTTCTTTATTGCTTTGATTGTTTTTCCAATTAAGAACAGTCCTCGTTGTCGCTTATACTTCCGTATTGCTTACTCGAGAACGTCTCGCACCTCATATAGGACCTTCCCTTCTAGTGCAATCTTATGTTCCATAGTAACGGTACGGCTAGCACGTTCTTGAAACTCTTCTGGTCCGTACACTAAAATATCAACTGGTGTTTCCATAACATCATAAATACCCCAATTGATACGATTAATGACTTCCCTTTTTCTTTCTCCGACACCTTCCACAACAATACAGAGATCAAAATCACTGTCTTCATTTGGTGTGCCATATGCATGAGAGCCAAAAAGGATGATTTTTTGGACAGAAGATACAGTTTCACGAATCTTTTGCACTAATAGGTCCAATTCCCTTTGTACTTCTTCGTTAATCCGAATCACTCCTCGGATAAAGTAATTATATTGACGTTTAAGTATATTATACATACGTTTCCCTTCTCCTTGCTATTACATATTTATTTTTATATTTTTCTCTTGTTTCCCAACGTTCTGCAATGCTTGATAACATTCGTATATCTGCTTGAAATCTTGTAAAAATCCATCGTCAGAGATACTATGAAAGCCTTTAAAGTTCTTTCTACACCAATATAAAATGCTAGATTCATCCTTCGCTAAAAAAGAATCCGGATTGAAATGAATCAAAGCCTCTGCTAAACAAGCCAGAAGCAATGGTATCATTCCGGAATCTTGCTTTGATAAATCAAGTACAGATACAACGGTATACTGTTTATATTGGTAGTATTGTAGAACACCATTACACATGTTTGTTGGTGTTAAACTGTGTTGTAATTGAGTGGAATCTAATTGATACACTCTCATCTTGTCCCCTCCTATATCATTACCCCTCAATTGGTGCAGCTTTCATAAAAGCCTTTTGAGCTTGGAAAATGATATAGTGATTCGATACGGTACCTTCATCAAAGAGTTCGTTGACGAATTGAGCAACAGTCATGGCAGCGAACTTATTGGTAATAACGCGCTGTGGTTCTGAAGCAGCTAATTCGGAACAACTTAATTGACTTGGAGCTGTTTCTTTTTTCGTAAAAGCATCCGGAAATAAATCACCAAGCGGTGAAAGAATGACCTCGCCATTCAATTTAACTCCACATACTGCTTGTCCGTTATAACCACTGTTTTTATAATCAGCTATTTGTTGAGGTGTCCAATGTCTTTTATTTACTTCTCTCCAATTATCAGGAACTGTTACAGCTGTATTCCCTACATCGATGTAAAGAAGATTATCTGATTGATGGAAGAATTGATGAAAGACCTCGCGAGAAAACATATTATCTACTGCCCCAATTACAATTGGCAGATACAAGTAATCGTCTTTATGTTGTTTTTTTAATAAATCATATTTGTTACCAAACAACTGCTGCATTGTTTCTATGTCTTCTATATACTGCGACGTAAAGGAAGAGATAGGAACGTTATAGCCAGCTTTATATCGACGAGCCAGTACTTCTGCTTTGTATTTACCAACATCAGGTCGAATAAAGAGTTGATTTCCAAGGTTTTTTTCTTCAACCGTGTCTGGATCTGCAACTACAATTTCGCCATCCAATTGAAAAATACTCATCATTTGAGCAATATGTTGTAAAATTAATCCTCCGTTTCCTCCAGCACCTACTAATACAATATGTGGTACAATCTTCTTTCCTTCTGCAATATCAATAACAATACTCATTTTTATAGCCCCCTATTTTCTTTTGATAGTGTATTCTCTAAATTTCGTAGAAATGGAATCGATAAATTTGTAAGCCTATGCACGGTATACAAGTCAAATGAATGCATCACTAGTATCGATGCAGCATAAATAACTCCTTCCTCTTGCACAATGCCTACAACATATTGAAGTAAATTCAACTGCACAACAAGCGTGTCTATATATTCTTGATGTGTGTCTAAATCAATATGAGTATTCTTCCTCTGTCCTTCTAATGCTTCATATATGTGATTCATCTCTAACTTGCACATAAATTGAAATAGCTTATAGTCATCATGCGATTCCTCTATTGCTTGTTTATTCTTTGTAAGAACTAACATGTAGTGCTTTATCTTTGTAAACATTGAAACGTGAATTGTTTTTAATGTTGTCATAATAAAGAAAGAGACATAAAAATATGTCTCTTTTACGCCCCCTTGTGTGTTTATTTTAAAAGTGTGATCCTACTTAAATCGTAATCTTGGCTTATCCCTTTCGTTGCATACTCTCCTGCAAATATAAAGTTAGGATTAATAGAATAAAATTTTCCATCTATACAAGTCCGTACTCGTAGTTCAGGGAAAACATCCTCTATTCTGCCAACAATTGCATAAAGAATAGGAGCACGTTCACTTTGATCATCTAAATCACTTGGTTCAGCAGAGAAACGATGATGACTGTGTATCTCCATAACTTTCATAGCGATAGACTGCATCTCTATATTCGTTTCTGGGATTACAATTTCAGTTGCTACCTGCTGAGGTGGAAAATCCATAAAATAACCACGCTCTTTATTGAAATAGATATCAGCATGCAATTCGCAATCACATTTACGAGAAATGGCTTGTGCAATAATAATAAAGTCCATTAATAGTGTTCTCGGAATAAAATCCCCAGGTAAAAAGTGATTCAGCCAAGTACTAAGAAAAGAAAAAGGACAATCTGAAATGGATTGTCCCTCTACAATACTTGCTCCTTTTGCGCCGACAGTTAAAATCGGAAGTAGTGCATTTGTATCCTCATCATATTTAATGACAGTTAAGCCTTTAACAAATGAGGGATAACGATGCTCTAATTTTACGCGGATATCCTCTGCTTCTATTTTTCTTACATCTGTTGAATCCCCATTTTGAACAGCGATTCCATGTATAATTTCTTCTTCTGTAAACCAATCTACTAATGGTATATCCCCAAATACTACGTGGCGAACAACCGTTGTTGTATTGATTTTATCTAGACAATCTGTAGATTTTGTAGCCTTAGCTTTCTTACTACTTTTTGTCTTACCTTTTGCTTTTTCCTTTTTTTCTTCCTTTTTAGCAGTGGCTTGCTCTGAAGCAGCTTTTTTCACTGGTACTGTTGTTTCCTCTACTTGTGTTTCCATATCAAAAAAATCGAATAAGTTTGTCATAATAAAAAATCCTCCTAGTATCTTTGCTTATATATAGTTCTGCTATTTTCAGAAATTCGATGTACTCAATTACTGTCTGCCAGTAACTTATTTTCCATTAAAGTTAATGGCCAAAGTGGTAAATCATTGACTCTTTTGCCATCTGAATTTTGTGTAATACCCTTCTCGTTTAAAAACTTAATAATTCGTTGTCTTTCTCTCTCAATTCTCATTCGTGTTTCATAATCTAAATACACCGTATTTCCTCCTAAGCATGTTGGATCCAATGTTTATAATCTAAACTCCAACAAAATTATTATTCTTAATAAATACTCCCCTGCTTCTAATAAACAATCACTCTAAAGAGCGTGTATTAAAAAGTCATTTCCGATTCCATTAAAATAGAATCATCAAAACTTTGGTTTTCAAATCGTTTAAATAGCTCTCCAACTGGTTCCGTATGAGTATGTGTAAGGTCGTGATTAAAAGAACTTGCAAAAAATAAAACATGAAATGTTTCTAAATCTTTTAAAGTCCGGAATTCAGGTATCACAACTCTACCTGTACATACAGATCCACTAGGATGAACATTAGAATATGGAAATTGATATAATTTCATTCCTTCTTCTAACTCCATATCTTCTTTTACAGCAAAGACAGAGATATTCGTAACTCGTTTTTGGTACACCGTATAACGAAATAATAGACGTGGAAATCCTACTTGTTGAAACGGTCGTTCAAAAAAATGAATATCCCACTGAGCCTTTGGTACTTCAATCCAAACAGCTTGTTTATCTCCACTCTTAGATAACACCTCGTGTTTTATACAACCTTTTGGGAGTACGCCACTAGAGTAATGAGTATTATCTTGTGTACCCTGCTCCATAACTTCTTTTAAAGCTAAATAAAAGTCCTTAAAAGTAACGGCAGTTTCTCCACGTGATAATTCGTTGTTAAATTGCTGAATGGTTACAATTCCTTTTGGCTCTAAAGCATCAAATATTGCTACTGTCTTCATTTGTTATGTCCCCCTGCGTATAGATTGTTTCCACTAAATCTAGTAACATCTCAAATTTATATGGTCCGTATAATGGTTCCTGGCCATAATAGAGATACAGAGATTCTTCATCAATTTGATAAGAATGCTGCACTGGATAACAATCTAGTAATTTAGAAATTTTTTCTTTATGCTTCGGTGATATGCCGTCTATTGTTTCAGCTATAGCACCCCATGTGTCCTCTGCTGCTTCCTTTATTTCCTTTAATGGTATGTCGAATAGTGTAGAGAGCTTTTCATACTCTTCTTCATCAATTGGAAAAGCTTCTAAGCCCATATCTTCGATCATGTCCGTACCCAATTCTATAAATCCTTCTTCATGGTCTAATTCATAGATATTCTCTCGGTCTAAATACGAGGGAGAATACTGTGTTACATCAATCGAAAGCTCATGCATGCTTTTAAAGTAACGTAAGATATGAAATTGACATGAATAAAATTTAGATAGATTTATGTTTAATAGGTTCATGGAAAGTAAGAAGATGACAATCGTATCTGTTGATTCTATGTCCTCCCACCTTATTGTTTGGTTTTCATCTAGAAAGTCCACACAAGTTTGGATTTTACTAATTGTTCCATGAGAGATTTTGTTGAAATCTATTTCTATATCTTTAGAAAGGCTTTCTAATATATATATTTCCTCTTGATATCTTTGTTTAATTTGTTCCCAACTAACGATGCTATAAGTTTTGTTTAACTTAAGTGATAGTAAGTAGTTTGACATCGCTACATTAGATGAATAGCTAAATAATTTCTTCATTTTTTGGCCCTCTGTACTAATTTGCTATATTTTTTGTTAACTGTATCTCTTCAAAGATACGAAGTAACATCTCAATTCGTTTAATTGCTGGAAAATATGTATCATCATCATAGAAAAGGTAAAGTTTTTCCTCATCAGCTTGGTAAAGCATACGTATATCAAACTGATTCTGGATTGACTGAAAGAAACTTTGATTCTCTATCTTGATATTAGAGAGCATTTCACCAATTGGACTCCATGCATTCTCAACAATAAGGTTTATCTCATCCATAGATATATGAAATAAATTCGAATATTGGATTAAGGTATCTTTATCGTCGCTATCTACCTCTTCGTGATGTAATTTCATATCTTGAAGTAAGTCATCACCCCAGCTTTTAAATGAATCCTCACAATCGTATTCTTCGAAATTATCTTGTTCTAAATAAGTTGGGTAATAATCTTTTACAGGAATCCCCAATTTATACATACGTATAAATATCTCCATAAGATAGAATTGCGATGTATAGAAGCAGGAAAGATCAGTATCTAAAGATGTTTCCGCAATCATAATTATTTCAAGTAAGGTTTTCGAATCAATTAAACCAATTGGGAAATTCGAGTCTTCCTCTAAATAAGAAACAGTAGCCATTACTTGTTGAATGGATCGTTCTGAAATCTTACTGAAGTCTATTTCTCTTGAGTGCTCTAAACAATCTAATATATAGATTTCTTCTTCATGCTTCTTATCTGCAAGTAATTCATGCAGTAAGTGAGCATTCTTTTGCATTTTTAACGAAAGTAGATACTTTCTTACTTTCTGGTGATTGTATGTAAATAATAATTTCATACCTGGTTCCCCTTCGTCTTTTCTCGAATCATTGCCGCAAGACGGATTATAATTTCATAATAAGAAAGTACCCATTCATCAAATGAGTACTGTTCATAACCATCCTCTAGAAATTCAATCAAAATATGACTGGGATACGCTTCACTTTGATAGGTGTTAAACGAAAATTCATGTAACACGAATTGAAAATCAGATTGTGTTATATGTTCCGAGCCTATACATAAATAGTAACCAGCTGTATCGAAGTAACATCCTTCCGCAGCCATAGAACTAATATCCGAAGCGAAATTCGAATACATGTCTTCTGAGCTAAATAACGTCCCATCTAACAGGTCTTCTTCAGTTCCAAAGGCAAAGTGACAAAATATACTTGTTTGCTCGTTAAAACGCGCAAACGACTCGAATAATAGTTCACTTGTGATATGCAACTTGTCCCTGTGAAAATCATTGATATTGATTAAGAATGGGATGTTATATTTACGAATTAATTTTTGTATGCGTAGTATCCGTATGTATACTTTCATCTCATTTCCTTGATTAAATAAATATCTCATCTTCTAGCCCCTGCTTTTCCACATCTTCTAGTTGTTCAGTGAAAAGATGTAAATGTAGCATTTCTTTTAATTCACAATCTGGACCATTTATACGAAATGAATTATCACTATAAAACGTGACATAATGTCGTAGCTGCTCAAATTGCTTTTCAAATTCATCTATATGTTCTAATGGTATGTTTTCTAAATCAGGCATTTCGTTCGCAATAAATCCATTTATAATCAATTCAAAGGATTGACGAAGTTCTTGATTATTAGGAAGGACTTCTTTTGACTGTAAAAAGTCAAAGAAGTCACTGTGATTCATACTCATTTGGATGCCCCCTTACACGCGAACCGGTAGAATTAACTGCAGATTAGAGTGAGTTGTATCCTCTGCTCCCACTACCACGATAGGTCTCTGATTACTAATCATTTTTATCGCGATTGTTTCAGAAGTTATCGTTTGTAGTGCTTGTAGCAGATATTCCACATTACAAGCCAATGTAAATGCTTCTACTTGATTACATGGAATTTCTACACTTGCAGTACCTACTTGAGAATTTTGTGGTTTAAGATGGATGCTTTCTTTTCCTTCTGACGTAAGTACGATTAAGGAAGAAAATGCTGAAAGCTGCTCCAACGTATTTTTAAATTCTTCACGTGATAGTTGTATTTCACTTTTAAATTCGTCGGGTACCATACGTGCCGTATCGGGATATGTACCAGCTAGTAATCTAGACTGATAGATAATACTTTCGCCACGGATCAACAGCTGTGTATCACTAATGAGCTTTAATTGTAAATTTGTTTCACGATTAAAGAGCTTAAGAGCTGTTTTAAGAGACTTAATTGGTAACACAACTTCACCATCTTTTGCGATAGTGATCTTTGTACAATCAAAATGTAAACGGGCTAAACGGTGAGCATCAGTTGCTATACTAAAGAACTTATCATCAACTGATTTTAAGTTCACACCTGTTAGAATCTTACGTGTATCCATTGCAGGAATAGCATGTAACGTTCCGTTGGCCATTGATACAAATTGTTCTTGTGAAAGTGAAATCCAATCTTCCCCTGCTTCGATTTTAATTTCAGGATATTCTTCGTGATCCATGGTACAAAAGCTAAATTGTTTCTTCTTACTTTCTACAATCTTTAGCTCATTGTTTTTATGTTCAAGACCGATGAATTCACTTTTGAATTTCTTAATCGTTTTAAGTACCGGAGCAGCTGCAAAAAGCACCTTCCCCGGTTCAGTACAATCCCCACTGTTTACATTAAAGCGAGTTACTAATGTTACTGTTTCTGTACCGTCTGAACCCATTAGAATCATTCCCTTTGAATTACAATCCAATAAAACACCTTGTAATGCCGGCATTGGGTTTTTAACGTCTACAGTAGCACTTGCTTTCTCTAATTTTTCAATAAATAATGTACGGTTAATAGTAAATTTCATAATAAATCCCTCCAAAAAGTAATAAAAAAAGAACAGACCTCATATCCTGTTCATTCGTTTTCCTGCTATAAAACAAAGCTTTACGCGCTTTGTTGTTTTTTTAACTGTTGTATGAGTTGATGAATGGCTTCTGTATGATCATGAAGTAACCATTCTCTAAAGGATGTAACATCACCAGGAATAAGAGCTGATAACCACCGGTTAAGCTGTTTCTCATTTCCAGGACGGATATTCTTCGCTTCGTGAATCAACTGTAAACTAGTTAGAATTCCTTCTAAACCACCAATCGTCGTATCCTCAAATGTTCTTGCTTGCGCATTATAATTGTGATTATAGGCAAGTAGAATTTCCTTGGATGTAATACTTAATGGTTTTGCAAGCTCTTGTATGTTTTGAATTAGTACACCTAGACTTACTTGGCCATTCGATGGTTCCTTCTTTGAACTTCCTTGTTTATGTTTTTGCTGTAACATAGTAGGTGGTATAAAATAATATCCTTTCTTTTGATAAGAAATATAGATACTATTTGGGCCATTACTACATGTAGAAAGTTCTACTTTAGTAGGTTTTACATTATAATACCGATAGGTAAGCCAATTCTTCAGCATTACCTGTTAAGAGTGGCTTTTCCCCCGGTCCACACCGTACGTGAGACTTTCACCTCATACGGCGCTCCATCTAATAATCAAATAGCATGAATTTTGTTCCTGAATCGTTTCAGTTTATTAATTTCCTTATTATTCAAGATGCTGCTCATATCAACTTCATTGTGTATTGCCTTGTGAATTTCCTTATCTACACAGGCTAGATTTGGCAGCTTATTGACTTCTTCTAACGGGAGATTAGGATTAATGTGATGAACATGCAGGTTGTGCTTCCCAAGTGGGACTCCTGTAATTCTACATTTTCCTCTATCTCTGTTGAACGCATATCCTCTATTCATAAAGTACTCAAAATTGTATCGGGGTGAATTCACAAGTTTTTTCCTGACTTTCTCAAGGAGAGAGAGGCTTGTAATTTCATCTAGTCTGACACTGAACTCCTTTGTTCCCTTTCTTCGCTCGATTAATTTACGTCCCGAAGGAGAGTATGGAGTTTCATTTTGAACCTTTTGTTTATATAGGTTTTCGTTCATCTTGGTTAGGTTTAAATGCATAATGCCAATGTAGCCAACTTCGGTTTTAATAGCTAAAGTCTTTTGTGTCCGTTTAGGGTATTTGTCCGCAAGGTTAATACACTTGTTGATAGGATGTAAGACCCCACCACGCCTAGATAGAAGATTAAAAGTCTTTTTTCTTAACTTATAACCTTCTCTATCCATTATGGGAGATTCGGTGGCATATGAATAATAATTTATTAATCCTCTAACCTTTGAGTTATAGGCTAAGATTAGCTGTGCATTACTCAGTTTATCGTGGCTTAATCTTTTGCCGAGAGAAGTGAGTGTGGCTCTGAGTTCTTTTACTTTTCTTTTAATCTTCTTATCAGAAGGAGTTATTTGGCTGATATATCTTGTCTTTTTATCCTTCTTCTTTTTTCCTTTTACACCTTTTAAGACTACCTTGTATTTGAAGCCAAGAAATTCTATTGGCTTATGCCTGATGTTGGTTATTCTTGTTTTCTCTTCGGATAGTTCAAGTTTAAGTTCTTTCTGAAGAAAATTCTTGATAACAGTCTTCCATCTATAAGCATGGGATTTGTTATTAGTGACTAGAACCCAGTCATCAGCATATCTGATTAGATAGCCTGGCTTAAGGTTAGAAGATTTTAAACCTCGTAATTTATGATCGTGTTTCGAATACTCATGTCTGGTTGTAAATTCTTCAAATTGCTTGGCAACCCATTTGTCGAAGGAATGTAAGTATACATTTGCTAAGAGGGGGCTTAATATGCCACCTTGGGGTGTACCATTGTCATTTCTAATGATATTTTTGAAGATTCCAGCTTTGAGGAATTCCGTTATTAGGCACAATATTCGTCTATCTTTGATTCCCATGCTCCATAGTTTTTTTATAAGAATCCTATGGTTTACTTTGTCGAAGAATTGACGAATATCACCTTCTACGATCCAGTGATACCCAGTGTTATGAACAAGGACTTTTACTCTTTCCAACGCATGATAGGTAGTTCTTTCTGGTCGAAACCCAAAGCTGTATTTGAAGAATTGTGCTTCGAGTACAGGCTCTAAGACTTGCTTCATCATTTGTTGAATTATCCGGTCTTCTATGGTTGGAATACCGAGAGGTCGTTGTCCGCCATTAGCCTTTGGAATAAACACACGTTTTATTAGGTGCGCCTTGAAATTTGTGAGTCTACCACGAATTAACTCGATAAGTTTTTCTTCGGATAGTCTGAGGTAGTCTTGGATTGTTTTTCCGTCTACCCCTGGAGTCATGGAGCCTTTATTGCTTTTTAGCGAGTGTATCGCAGTGACAATATTAGGTTTTGACATCGCAATTTCAAGGAGAGATGTGTGTTTGATTCTCGTCTTTTTTTCCATATGCTCTTTTGTTTTTGAGTACAGCTTGTCTAATGTTCTCTTTAATTCTGTTTCTGATTCAAGAGTATTTTCTAGTTTTCGCACCAAATTGCATCACCTCTTTTGCTGAGATTTTGCTCTAAGGTTTAGTCGGTTACTGTTACACATTCCTAGAATAATTTTGCCTTTGCATGATTATTAGACTTGGGCCCTTCCCTCTAGTTATATTACATAACCTTCTTTGGTACTATGACCCTACTGCCATTGGTGTTAAGGAACTTCAGTATTGTATGTGTAATACCTTATATCCACGAACCGATAATTAACCATCGTATGACGTTCTCACCAACTTCAACTGTTCCACATGTTTTAGCCTTACATATAGCCTTAGGACTCACCTTTATGCCGTCAGTTACTAATGAACTAATCGTAATTTGATTCATTAGATGAATAGGGTATAGTCCCTATCCGCAGATTTGATATACCTTATTATCATTTCCACAACTGAAAAGGTATGGTTTTACCTCCTCCATATTTCTAAGGAACGGATAGTATCGACACGTACATTCAGTGATTCGCCAGAATCTATGATTCATTCTATCCATAGCTATTTTATGGCGTCCCGATTACTTTTCTTACCATGTTCCCTGAGGAATTTAGGTTCGATTTTCACCGCCTTCAACGGGCTCATAACAATGATAGGGTTCTCTATTATTGCTATCCGTAGTATTAGACCTTTTCAAGAGTTTACGATGTTCTTGCAAGACTTACTTCCGAGTCTTGATAGTCAAACATGCAGTTAGAACATTTTATAGTTCCCTCGCTTTTATATAGTGTGTTTCCACAACTTTTTGTGCGAGAACAGTTCACACAAGGTATCTTCCTACGCCCCAAAGCACAGCAGCTCTTTTTAAACTATTTGAAAAGCCACCTTTTACAGAACTATAGTCAGATTCTTCACTTCCATCCTCTTTTGATATCCAACGTTCATTCAAAAACACTGATATGGTACATTTCGTTGCTTTCTCACCCCATTTTTCATACGACACCTGCCAGTTATCAATACCAAAGACTTCATCAAATCGGTCCTGAATGGCGCGTGCGTCAACAAATGGAGCTACAAACGCAAAAAAACGACCTTGGCTTTCAAATGTATTTATAATTTTCCATCCTAATTGTTCGACAGGAAATTCAGCTTGTAAACTTTCCATTATATTTGTCATAATAATCCTCCTGTATTACTTGTTATTTCGAATCTGGGTGTTTCCACTCTTTCTTTCGAAATTCATCAATCATTTCACATATAATTCCTCTGTTTTCATGAAGCAGCCAATCCTCATGGGAAGTAATATCTTTCCCTGATTGAATGGATAGACGCTTATTCAAATCCTCTATACTTTTACAACTGATATTCCTTGCTGCATAAATGAGACTTAAACTTACTTTTAAATCTCTTAAATAAGAAATGGTAATATCCTTAAATGTCGTAGCTTTCGTATTGAAGTTTTGATTGTGCGCTTGCAACATTGATACAGAACTGATCCATAAAGGATTAGCTAGTTCTTTAATTTCTTTAATAATGTCATGTAAATGAGCATCATTTTGTAATTTCCTTTGTGATTTTTCCATGACTAAATTCATGATGTTTCCCCCTAATTAATAAAATAATTGCCTAAAGTGCTGGCTATACAATAACTCCAAACTTGAAGACAACACAAAAAGGGCTTCTTCAAGTCGATTAAAAATGTGTATAGCAAAATAAGCTATATATACACTAATCGGCTCAAAGAAGCCCTTTC
>NZ_MACF01000097.1 GCF_001884045.1 Bacillus mobilis
ACGTCTTTTCTAACTTTTTTTGATTGTTTTCTAGGTAAACAGGAAGAAGTTCTTTTTGAGAGAAAAGGATCGTTTGCGCTTGTAAAATCGCATCTTCACAAAAACGTTTATTTAACAAATATTTAGGTTGTAGTTTTTTTATCAATTCTTTCTCGTTTTCGCCCTCAATCAAACGATTAAAACTATATCGTTTTGCACTTTCGAACGTACG
>NZ_MACF01000098.1 GCF_001884045.1 Bacillus mobilis
CCTTTTCTCTCAAAAAGAACTTCTTCCTGTTTACCTAGAAAACAATCAAAAAAAGTTAGAAAAGACGTCACAAAAAATAGATGAGTATGAAAGCGGCAAAAAAAGACCTAAACAAGTTTCATTAGAAAGTTGTTTAATTGGTTTAAGAAAACGAAAACAAAAATTAGAACAAAGCATTGAAACGTATGCAAAACATATTAAAAGTAAAACATTACCTCCTATTATTTTTGGTGGGCGGAAAAATTTCTATGAAAGAATGAAAAACAAGATATCCAATCAAGAATGGAAAGATTTGCGGACACGACAATTATATTCTCGTGGAGATAAAAGCAAAAA
>NZ_MACF01000099.1 GCF_001884045.1 Bacillus mobilis
GGTGCCACTGGACCTCAAGGTAACACTGGCGCTACTGGTGCCACTGGACCTCAAGGTGCTCAAGGTAACACGGGTGCTACTGGACCTCAAGGTGTTCAAGGTAACACTGGCGCTACTGGACCTCAGGGTGTTCAAGGTAACACGGGTGCTACTGGACCTCAAGGTGTTCAAGGTAACACAGGTGCTACTGGTGCCACTGGACCTCAGGGCGCTCAAGGTAACACGGGTGCTACTGGACCTCAAGGTGTTCAAGGTAACAC
>NZ_MACF01000100.1 GCF_001884045.1 Bacillus mobilis
TATATCCCTCATTAGTTCTCCCGCCGTTTTTCCCGTTTCCTTTGCAACATATTCCAAATACAATATGTCACTTTCCCTTAGGCTTACAGAACGCTTCTTCATTCTGTAACGTACATCCAATAAAATCCTTCTTGCGAACCTAAAATACTATCTAATTCTTGATAGTTTTGTTTTAATTCCTCATCAACCGCAAGAAATTCTGTCACTTGAGTTTTCATGAATTTATGCAATTCTTTAATCTCCGCTCTTTCCTCATCACTAAGAGAAAGATATGCTTTCTCCTTTAATACCCCAATCAATTTCTCGCTACGCATAATCATTTGTCCAATTCCCATTCTAATTCCCTTCTTTCCATTTATTTTATTAAGGCTTCATCCTTTGAAATTTCTCTTCTAAGTGCTTGCTCTGTATACTTTGTCATTGATACGTTCTTTTTCTCCGAAACCTTCCGCACTTTATCCTTTAACGATTTAGGAATACTTGCGGTTATAGTTTCTTTACGCTTCTTTATTTTCCGCTTTATTTTCGTCACGAACTATTCCTCCTTGGAGGTTCTTTTTACCCTTTTCTTCTTAGCAATACGCTTTTGTTCTTCATTCGCTTGCTTTATTGCACTAGAAACTAAATCCTCTGTTTCTTCCGGTGGTTCTTCACCTTCTCTACGCATTCTTTGGAACTCCAATTCCTCCATTTTATGAATGTATTCATCTATCAACATACAAACCGTGGAATTCATTGATGCTCCTGTTTTCTCCGTAATTTCTTTAAACCGATCATGTTGTTCTCTTGGTAGTGAAAATAACTTTTTAATCTTAGTTACCATTGTTTACCCCTAATAAAGTTTGTCGTACTTGCCCTAACATCCAAACAGTTTCATTAACCGAGGAATCGTATTTCTGAACTTCTTGTAAATCAGAATGAACCTTCCTAACTTCGTTATACAACATAGCCTTCTGTCTTTCTGTATGTGGTTGTCTTCCTAATGCATTCCAGCGACTAACTAAATCATTCGCTTTTTTTCTTAATTTCACTACATGTTGCATATAAACACCTCTTTTTATATACTTTGTATATATTTTATATATACTTTTTATATACATTATACATATTTTTATTATTTTGTATACCGTATTACCAAGGAACTATAAAAATCGAGAGTCTGTAGGAAAGGCTTTTTGTATATAAATACCCATTTAAGGGTCGGTATCTAATTCACAAATAAAGAGCCGAAATACACGATAAAATAAGAAAAGAGAGGTTGTCATCCCTCTCTTTGTGTTATAATCTCTATATAATTTAAAATTGTCTTTTGAAGTTGTATTCCGCATATAATACATCTTCATCACTAAGCTTACTCTTATACGCATTTGAGTAGGCTTTTTTTATTCCACGAGATTCTATGTACTTCTCTATATACTCCAGAGCGTTCTTCCCTATCAATTCCCGTGGTCGTTCTAAGTTCTTAGAACATTGGTAACTTTTCTTTCCTATCAATCTTTCATCCGCATCTTCTTTGGTCATATACTTAATTACATACGCCCCGATATTGTCGACATGATCAATACTATTGATTCGAATAAATCCATTACCCCACCACTTCTCTAACTTTTCATGTGGGATATAAACCTCTATATCTAATAAAACATGATAATGAATAGCACCTCGGTTTTGAAACTCAATTACCGCTATATACTTAAAGTCCCCTAAGTTCCGTTTTATATTTCTAATGAACCGCTTGAACTCCTTATTAGCCTTATCTAAATCGGTCATATTCTCTTCAAAGGTCAATGTAAGGAACTTTGATTTACTACCGAAATTCGCCAATGCTAGACGTCTTAACGTATTCCTAGCCCTAATATTACTCTTTGCTCTTGAATCCATTTTTTCGCCTAGTAAAGTATCATCTAACGATTCAACCGAAACATTTGTAACCGCACTTCTTTTAGAAGTAGATTGCAAGTTTCTCCAAATAGTTTCGGGGTATTTATACACTTCTACCACATTACCGCTAACTATGACTCTAACGTCATAACCGATGGGTTTAGACTTTGGTGTCTTAAACACTTCGCACCCTCCTTCCTGTCTAAAATAAGGCTTCTCATTGGTATACTACCGCCTTTCATTCACTATGTTCATTCCAGTTGCTGTCTTCCTACGCATTCGCTCCGGTCGACTATCAAACATATAAAAACCTTTTTAGGAATAGTGGTCAATCAAAAATTGACGCTTTAGTGAGACTACAATCAAGTTAAATAGCTTCACTTCGTTTCGCCCGTCTCACTTCCCTAAATCTGTTCCTTCTCTTGTAAATACTTAATAGCTATATCAATCGCTTTTCCTTGGCTCAATCCCTTTTCTTTCTTCAGCTTTTCTAGTAAAGCATCCGTTTCTGGTGCTATCATAATAGTTTTCTTAATTCTAGCTTCAGAAGCCTTTATAACTTTAGGCATAAATACACTTCCTTTCTTTTTTGATTTACCGTATATAAAAACATGATAACATCAAGGTTTGTAGCTTGTCCACTAATATAAAAAAGAAGCTACTCTATCAATGGAATAGCTTCTACTCTTTATACGTAATCAATCATTGACGACAAGCAACACATCCGTGTTTCTTAGCCAATGCCCCACTCCTTCACTCGCTAACGCTCAAACAAGGATTGGCAAGCCATAACAGGCTAACACGGATTAACTTGTCGTAAATGAACCGCTGCGCTTTGATTACTTAGCGCACACCCTCTATATACCTTTTCAAACCGATCACCTAAAACCAAAAGTTCCATACCTTCATACCCGTGTCACTAGGATACCGACTATTTACGGGGTTCTCTATTAGATTTAGCGTTCCTGTATCTTTCCAAACACTAACTTATACTTCTTTACTTCTCTTTCTAATATATCCCTCATTAGTTCTCCCGCCGTTTTTCCCGTTTCCTTTGCAACATATTCCAAATACAATATGT
>NZ_MACF01000101.1 GCF_001884045.1 Bacillus mobilis
TTTTGCAAAGGCTGCAACTCTTTTTCTTGTGTTAATCCAGTGTACACCTGGCGTATATAAAAGTTTGTAGTGTTGTACATATTCTTAGCGTTATGACAACATTCTTGAAAATAAGAATACATACGATGCCCTTTTTTAATCCAAATTTGAAGAGTTTTATAGTTTGATGGATTTTCCTTTGTCATTTTATTCACCTCCTTGTTAAGGATATTATAGCAAAAACAGAATGTATGTTTCTGTTTTTCTTGAAAATAAAATATTTCTTTCGATTCACCTCACCACCTTCACTTACGTTTAGAGGTGGGAG
>NZ_MACF01000102.1 GCF_001884045.1 Bacillus mobilis
CCTTTTTCACCTGCTGCAAGTAAGAATGCACCCATAGATGCAGCCATACCGATACAGATTGTTGATACTTGTGGTTTAATAAACTGCATTGTATCGTAAATTGCCATACCTGCTGTGATAGAACCACCAGGGCTGTTGATGTAGATGTGAATATCTTTTTCTGGATCTTGAGATTCCAAGAATAAAAGCTGGGAAACGATTGAGTTAGCTACGTTGTCATCAATTGCACTACCAAGCATAATGATGCGGTCTTTTAATAGTCGAGAGTAAATATCGTAAGCGCGTTCTCCACGATTTGTTTGTTCAATTACTGTAGGAATTAAATTCATCTGTTATTTCCTCCTTATAAAGCTTTCTTAGTCTTATAATACAATTATGGTCAATAAAGGTCAAACGAAACCACTTTAAATCAAAAAAATATGTAGTTGTACCATGAAATATTCGCTATGTTTTTGAAATTCCCTGCTTATGTATCTTCAACATCATAACCGAATTACATAAATTTAAACGTTATAAAA
>NZ_MACF01000103.1 GCF_001884045.1 Bacillus mobilis
TTGGTCAAGTGGTTAAGACACCGCCCTTTCACGGCGGTAACACGGGTTCGAATCCCGTACGGGTCATAAAAAAAAGAGTCAGCAATATGCTGACTCTTTTTTATTTTGTAGAATCCTCCGTTATCAGCTGATTTTCCTGAAATAAATAAAGGGATTTAGGAAAAGCTATGGTATGTATAAAAAGGAGGAGACAAAAATGACACGAGTGAGAGACTTTATGAGTACTCATGTTGTACAGTGTACAACGTTAGACAATGTATATGAGGCTGCTGTAAAGATGAAAGAAGAATCGATTGGATTGATTCCAGTTGTTGAAAATGAGCAAGTTGTTGGGCTTGTTACGGACCGAGATTTAGTTGTTCGTGGGATTGCTGAGAAACATCCTGGATCTAATAAAATTACAAATGTAATGACAACAAACATTGTTTCAGTTTCTCCAGATGATTCTATTGAAAAAGCTACAGAGTTAATGGCACAGTATCAAATTAGACGATTACCAGTAGTTGAGAGTGGTCAACTTGTTGGGATGCTAGCACTAGGTGATTTAGCCATAAAAGAATCGGCAGATGATCAAGCTGGATTTGCTCTAAGTGAAATCTCGGAGCACACGGAGTGAAGAGAGACTTTTATTAGTGGGATAAGTTACGTATCAAAATCAGATGCATTATTCTAGTATATGGATTAAACTAATATGTTAGCATGATGTATCTGAGACATTATATAATAAGTATATAGTTAGTAATTTCGACAGTTTTTTTAAATTTGTCATTCCTAATTTTAAATAAGAGAAAAAATGATATACTGATAGATATAAGTATTATGAAAGATTTCGAATATAACAATATTTATTATTAATGATGTAATAATGGATTAATATTTCCTATGTAGACAAAAGGGAAGGGGAATTATATGAGGGCTGTACAGCGCGATCCAAATTGGAATTTGGTTACAGATACATATATAGAACCAAATAATTTCGCTGAATTATTTTCTTTGCTTGTACCTTGTCACCCAAAAGGTGAAGGGAAAGAACGAACTATATTAGTGTGGAAAGAAAAAGAATTTTATAAAGAAGAAAATTTAGCGGCATTTATCGTATATGGAATGAATAAAGCAAAGAATTTACCGCAGTTTCATAAAGATGAAATTCCAACTCTAGTACGTATTCTTCGCTTATGCCAAGAGATTGGTTGGTATGAAGAAGCAAATACTTTTATGGTAAATCAAGGACTAGCTGAGTTTGTTCACACTTCATTGGAATATGAAACGTGGGATCTTTTGACGCAAGCGGTCGCTTTAAACTATTTAATTATTAAATATCGTATTGGTGAATTGACTGATGGGGATGTAGAAATTTGGGATAGAGTTAAATTTAATGAGAAATGTATAACGGATTGTAAGCATCTATTATCCCATAAAGAAGTATTGGAATTTACATTCTTTTATATGTGTAAGAGAGCTAAATTACTATCAAAAGAGCAATTAAATAGTGATATGATGAGTCTAGCGATGTATTGTAATACTTTCGTGTATGACTTATATACACATGACTTATTACGAAAATATCGTAAGTGTACAGACTTCCTATCATATTATGGACCTAGTCAAGCGGTGTTAGCTTGTCAAAGAGCTGTACTTTCTCAAATTTCAGATCGATTAGACCCACTTAAGACTACTCATGTAGATGATTATTTATATGTAATGAAAGAAATGATGGAGCATATGACGATAGGAATAATGGATCGATATGATCATTTTATTGGGAAGTTATTATCATATGTGCCATTTTTCGAAATGATTCAAGTTCCACAACATGCATATTATTGTGAAGAATTACTGTATATTTGTAAGGGCATTGAATATAAAGAAGAAATATTACGCAATTATATATTTATACAATTACATGATTGTTTACCATCATTCTTTAAACTATTTCTTAAAAATAAGCGTTATGCAACGATTCATGACATTCTGTTCTATTGGTGCGATGATGAACAAAGAATGAGCTTAGAGAAGAAATATAATCTTAGCTTTATTTATGAAAAATATGCTTGTGGATAAAGAGCAGTTTCTATATAAAAAATTTATATAAATTAAAAAGGATCTCAAGTTTATGTGAGATCCTTTTTTTATTAGTAAAGCAAGGAGAACGCAATTAAGACGAGAAATAACATTCCATAAAGGAGAAATTGTGCCGTATTGCTTCCTTGTATACCAAAAAAAGTATTTATTTTCGTGTATAAATTCGATATATATTTTATCGGATTATCTTTGAAAGATTGGTACACAGTGTCTCCTCTTTCTAAGCTTCTTGTTCGTGTTTTTTGTTTTTAGGAACATGAATGTACCTAGCTATGAATAATAAAATAGCCATAAAGAATACAGGAAATACGGTAGATAAATAAAAACCATTACTAATAATATTTGTTATTAGGGCACTTAATAGAAAGATGGCATTATATATATGGGCAATTTTTTGTTTAAATTGTACTTGAAAAGATTCCATCATAATTTCTAAAGCAACAAAAGCAATGATAATAGATAAAAATACAGTGTTTGTATTGTAAATGATTAAACAACAGATTAAACCTAGAAAGGCTAAGTATTCAATTAAGAGAGGTATATTGATATTGCGTGGCATACAATTTACCTAACTAAATATGGCAGTGGGTTTACTGCATTTGTTTTTTCGAAATTCCATTCTCCATTGTGTAATTCAAAATGAAGATGTTGCCCGTATGAATGACCTGTGTTTCCCATATGACCTACTAATTGTCCAGCTTGAACTTGATCACCAGCTTGTACAGTGCGATCGTTCATGTGAGCATAGACTGTTGTATATAATTTCCCGTTTATTTGATGGGCGATGAACACAACATTGCCATAGCTAGCTGAATAATATGATTTCACCACTTTACCTGCAGCTGCCGCTTGGATAGAGACAGTACCTTGAGCTGCGATATCTATACCATAATGCATTTGTTCCCAGCGCATATCAAAGGTTGAGCTAATTCTTCCTTGAGTAGGGAATTTGAAAACTGCTGGAATGGAAGTAGGTTGAGCCGTTTGAGCCTGTGATTGCGTTTGATTTTGCACTACATAATGTTTTGCCACGTATCCGTATCCTGTACCAAAGCGAATTTTATACCAAGTTCCTACAGTTTCGACTACTTGTACTTGTGTACCATTTTGTAATGAACCAAGTAGTGCACTACTTGTACTAGCGTTGCTACGTACATTAAGTTTAGGTGTTGCAACTGTGTATTTCGTATTATTTTGAACTGTGATGCCTTTTACTAAAGGATGTGAACCATTAGACACGAACGCTTTTTGTACGTAACCGGTTGTGCCATTATGTAAAATTTTATACCACTCGCCTTGTTCTTCTTGAATGGTAACGAATTTCCCATTTGGTAATACATCTAAAATTGAAGATTCTAAATTAGGTTCAGAACGAACGTTTAATGCATTGGCATTAACGATGTATTGATTATTAGATTGAAGTTTGTTTTTTAGTAGAATAGCATCTTTTTGTACGTAACCTACTTTATTATTAACAGATACTTTATACCAGCCATTAGTTGTTTCAAGTATGTTCACTTTCGTATTAAAGCGAATTGTATCAATTGAAGAGCTATTTGCGTTATCTTTTGTATGTAAGGATACTTGATCGACTTTGACATATCCAGTTTTCACATTAGACAATTGTTCAGCGTTGGCTGTTTGTACGTTTGTTTCTCCCATAGAAGGAAGTAAAGAGGCAATTGCGACAGTAGTTGCTGTTAAAGCAGTAGCTTTCATATTCATATAATAGAGACCTCCTCTAGTTGTATAGTTGTAATTTTATTATAGTATAAAGATATAATATAGTGGGTGTATTCACATAAATGTAATATGAAATCAATATAAAAATAAATTTTTTGAGGATAATGATTCCTTTTTATCCAATTAATTAGGATAATAATTTCTAAGATAGAATATAAGTATTATATAGTTTTATTATTTTGTTGACAATTGAGAAAATTAAAACAGTTGATGATGTCTTATTACGATGTTATACTGACAGTGTTAATTTCATAGTTTGCTAGGAGAGCTGGTGTTGCCAGCTGAGAGTAGGCCGTAAGCCTTTGATCCTTTTCATTACCTGATCTAGATTATGCTAGCGTAGGGAAGCAATTCGGACACTAATAATGAGTCCCCGTTTCTTTGCGTATAGAAACGGGGCTTTTTTGTTTGAAAATTTCATATTGAAACCACTAGGGGTGCTTGTTGTGCTGAGAGAGGAATAATCCTTAACCCTTATAACACCTGATCTAGGTAATACTAGCGAAGGGAAGTGGAGCAACGAATAAATTATAATTTTATTTGCTGTAACCACTTCTTATTTAGAAGTGGTTTTTTATTTACATACACATACCGGAAGGGGATAGGGAAATGAAATTTTGCGATAGATTATTAGAAACTGTACAACCAGTTTGGGAGATGAGTCATAATCATCCGTTTGTAGTAGGTATGGGGGATGGCACGTTAGAAAAAGATAAGTTTCAGTATTACATTATTCAAGATTATTTATATTTGTTAGATTATGCAAAGCTGTATGCGATTGGTGTTGTAAAGGCAACGAATCCACAAGTAATGGGGAAATTTGCTGAACAAATTGATGGCATATTAAATGGAGAAATGACAATCCATAAACAGTATGCAAAAAGACTTGGAATTTCTATAGAGGAGATAGAGTCAGCAAAACCATCTGCTAAAAATTTAGCTTATACAAATTACATGATGTCCGTATCTCAAAATGGCACACTTGCAGAATTAATAGCAGCACTTCTTCCATGTATGTGGAGCTATTGGGAAATTGGAAAGCGTTTAAATGATATACCTGGAGCAAGAGATCATGAGTTCTTTGGTGAGTGGATTCAAGGATATAGTTCTGAAGAATACGGTAACCTTTGTATTTGGTTAATAGATTTATTAAATGAAATGGCAGTTGGAAAGTCTGAAAAAGAGCTAGATCGATTAGAGGAGATTTTCCTATATTCCAGTCGATTTGAATATTTATTCTGGGATATGTCCTATCGTAAGGAGATGTGGGGATTTGAGGAGCAAGAACATACTACAGTTTCATAATGTTTCTTTTCATTATGATGAGAAACCAATCATCAATGAATTAAATGCTTCTATACAAGATAAAGAGTTTGTAAGTATTATCGGACCGAGTGGATGCGGGAAAAGTACTTTATTTCGCCTTATTACAGGTTTAGAAGAAGCGAGTACTGGACAGATAGAACTGACAGAAACAAAGAGCCATCCTGTAGGGTATATGCCCCAAAAAGACATGCTCCTGCCATGGAGAACGATTATTGAGAATGCTGCTCTGCCGCTAGAGTGCCAAGGTGTACAGAAGAAAGAAGCGCAAATAAAGGCAAAGGAACTGTTACATAAATTTGGCTTACAAGGGTATGAGACAAAATATCCGAAAGATTTATCTGGAGGTATGAGGCAACGCGTATCTTTCATTCGAACTTTATTAACAGGCGGGGAGATATTGTTGTTGGATGAACCGTTTAGCGCGTTGGATGCTTTAACGAAGGCATCTTTGCAAGAATGGCTGTTTGAACAATGGAAAGAGTGGGAAAAAACAATTTTATTTATCACTCATGATGTGGAAGAAGCGTTGTTTCTTTCTAATCGAATTTTAGTAGTAGAGCAGCAACCGATAACTACTTTAACCGAGAGGGTTGTACCACTTGATCGTAATCGAACAAGAAAAGATTTATATAAGCCGGAAGTGTTAGCGCTTAAAGATGAGCTTCTTAGTATGTTACAAAGGCAGGTACTCGTATGATGAACCGGTTGAAGGAGCTATTACCTGCTTTTACACTTTCTAGCATTTTACTTGCCTTTTGGGAAGTAGGAGCAAGAATCGTAGATGAAATGTACATTTTACCGTCACCGTCTGCAATTGTAATGAAGATATGGAAACTAAAAGATATATTATTCACGGTTCATTTGCCAGCAACATTGTACGTCGTTTTAATAGGGATAGCTATTTCTATCGTACTTGGGGTAGGGCTAGCGATGTTAATGAATGCGAGTAATTGGATGGAGAGAGCATTTTATCCATTATTAGTTGCTTCACAAACGATTCCGATTACAGCGCTTGCCCCACTTTTCGTTTTATGGTTTGGATATACGATCTGGAGTAAGGTTGTTGTTACGGTTTTAATTACGTTTTTCCCAATTGCGGTCAATACGTATGATGGACTACGCAGTACGAAAAAAGAATGGGAAGAGCTTTTAGTTACGTACGGGGCGACGAAAAAAGATGTTTTTCTTAAATTAAAATTGCCGTCTGCTCTTCCTTATTTCTTCTCAGCTTTAAAAATTGCAGTTCCGCTTAGTGTAATTGGGGCAGCAATTGGTGAATGGCTCGGTGCACAAGCTGGGCTTGGATATTTCAGTAAAAGAATGATGACGCAGTTAGACGGAGCAGGTGTATTTGCGCCCATTGTATTGTTATCATTATTAGCTATTTTCTTCGTCATACTTATTTCGGTATTAGAAAAGAAATTCATTAGTTGGAGGAAGCATTCATGAAATTTTTAAAACGCATCTTTGTGTTTACATTATTAGTTGCAATGATTGCTGGATGTTCTAGTAATTCAGCATCAGATAAGAGTAAAAAAGAAAAAGAAATAACGGTCATGCTTGATTGGTACCCAAATGCGGTACATAGCTTTATTTATGCGGCAATTGAAAAAGGATACTTTAAAGAAGAAGGAGTAAAGGTGAATATTAAATTCCCTTCTAATCCGACTGACCCATTAACTTTAGCAGCTGCAGGAAAAGTAACAGTGGGCTTATATTATCAGCCTGATGTTGTCATGGCAAAAGCAAATGAACAAATTCCAGTGAAATCAATTGGAGCTGTCGTACGTTCACCATTAAATCATGTTGTATCGCTGAAATCAGCAGGCATTCAATCGCCGAAAGATTTAGAGGGGAAAACAGTTGGATATTCTGGAACACCTTTAAGTGAGATGTATTTAAAAACGATGGTAAAAGAAGCTGGTGGTAATCCAGATACAGTGAAAGTAGTCGATGTGGGCTTTGATTTAGTACCGGCATTAATTACGAAAAAAGTGGATGCGGTAACGGGGGCATACATTAACCATGAAGTACCTGTTATGCGTCATGAAGGTCATGAACCAGCATACTTTAATCCAGCTGATTACGGTGTACCGAATTACCATGAGCTTGTATTTGTAACAGGTGATAAAACGTTGAAAAAAGATAAAGAAGCGTTGCAAGCATTCTTACGTGGTACGAAAAAAGGCTATGATTTCATGAAGAAAAATCCAGATGAAGCATTAAATATTTTATTAAATCATCAAGAAAAAGAAAACTTCCCACTTGTACCAGAAGTTGAAAAAGAAAGTATGAAAATTTTATTAGAGAAGATGGAAACGAAAGATGAGCCATTCTTATCGGATTCAAAAGAATCATGGGAGAAACAAAATAAATGGCTGAAGGATAAAGGTATGACGAAAGAAATCGTTCCGACCGATGAGTTATTCGAAAACATTTTAAAGTAGGCGAATGAATATGAAAAATGAGCTTCATGTAATCTCAAATGGTCACATGTCATTCGAAGAGTTAGTGAGTGCAGCGATGCAAATTGAAAGTGAGATTGATTATTTGCATATTCGTGAGCGTGAGAAAAGTACGAAGGAATTGTATGAAGGTGTGGAAAGCCTTTTGAAAAAAGGCTTTCCGGCATCAAAAATAGTGATAAATGATCGAATTGATATTGCTATTTTATTAAACATTCCGCGTGTACAGCTAGGATATCGAAGTGCAAATGTAAGGTCAGTGAAAGAAAAGTTTTCTTATTTGCATGTCGGTTATTCTGTGCATTCTTTAGAAGAGGCGATCGATGCATTTAAGAATGGAGCGGATTCACTCGTCTATGGTCATGTATTTCCGACAGATTGTAAAAAAGGCGTGCCAGCGAGAGGGCTTGAAGAGGTTTCAGACATTGCAAAGTGTTTATCCATACCAATTACAGCAATTGGCGGAATTACCATAGAAAACACCAGGGATGTTCTTACTAACGGCGTCAGTGGTATTGCTGTTATGTCTGGAATTATAAGTAGTAGTAACCCGTATAGCAAAGCGAAATCTTATAAGGAATCAATAAGAAAGTGGGCGGAAAAACATGTGTAAGAAGTATGATGTAGCGATAATTGGCGGTGGTGTAATTGGTAGTTCAGTTGCACATTTTCTGGCAGAAAGAGGACATAAAGTGGCGATTATAGAGAAGCAAAGAATTGCATCTGAAGCCTCGAAAGCAGCCGCTGGTTTACTTGGGGTTCAGGCAGAATGGGATGCATATGACCCACTATTTGAACTTGCAAGAGAAAGCCGTGCTATATTTCCACAACTTGCAGAAGTTTTACGTGAAAAAACAGGCATCGATATTGGGTATGAAGAGAAAGGCATTTATCGTATTGCTCAAAATGAAGAGGAGAAGGAAAGAATTCTTCACATTATGGATTGGCAGCAGAAAACTGGTGAAGATTCTTATTTTCTAACGGGAGATCGTTTACGAGAGAAAGAACCATTTCTTTCTGAGTCAATTATAGGTGCTGTATATTATCCGAAAGATGGTCATGTTATTGCACCAGAGCTTACGAAAGCATTCGCACATTCTGCATCATTTTCGGGTGCTGATATATATGAACAGACAGAAGTTTTTGATATTCGTATTGAAAATAATAAAGTGAATGGGGTTGTGACGAGCGAAGGTAGTATCACATGTGAAAAAGTTGTTATTGCGGGTGGTTCATGGAGCACGAAGTTACTGAGTCATTTTCACCACGAATGGGGTACATATCCAGTTAAAGGAGAAGTAGTAGCGGTAAGAAGTAGAAACCAACTTTTAAAGGCTCCTATTTTCCAAGAAAGATTTTACATTGCACCAAAGCGCGGCGGACGTTACGTAATTGGAGCAACGATGAAGCCTCATACGTTTAATAAAACTGTGCAACCGGAAAGTATTACTTCTATATTAGAGCGCGCGTATACGATATTACCAGCTTTAAAAGAAGCAGAGTGGGAAAGCACATGGGCAGGGTTAAGGCCACAATCGAATCACGAAGCTCCTTATATGGGAGAGCATGAAGAGATAAAAGGTTTATATGCTTGTACTGGGCATTATCGAAACGGTATTTTATTAAGTCCCGTTTCTGGTCAGTATATGGCGGATTTAATAGAAGGAAAGCAGGAGAATCACTTGCTAGATTCATTGCTTTCTAAAACAGTTTAGAAAGGGGCTGGAAGTTTGAATTTGAAAATTAATGGTAATCAAATTGAAGTGCCAGAGAGTGTAAAAACAGTAGCAGAGCTACTTACACATTTAGAGTTAGAAAACAGAATTGTTGTAGTAGAGCGTAATAAAGATATTTTACAAAAAGATGATCATACAGATACATCTGTTTTTGATGGAGACCAAATTGAGATTGTAACTTTCGTAGGAGGCGGTTGATTATGTTAAACATTGGACCATTTTCATTTCATTCTAGACTTTTATTAGGAACAGGAAAATTCCCTGATTTTGATGTGCAGCAAAAGGCAATTGATGTATCTGAGGCGGAGGTTTTAACGTTCGCAGTACGTCGTATGGATATATTTGATGCAAAGCAGCCTAATTTATTAGAGAAACTTGATGTGAAAAAATATAAGTTATTACCGAATACAGCTGGAGCAAAAAATGCTGAAGAAGCGGTTCGTATTGCAAAGTTAGCAAAAGCTTCGGGGCTTTGCGACATGATCAAAGTAGAAGTTATTGGTGATGATAGAACGTTATTACCTGATCCAGTAGAAACGTTAAAGGCATCTGAAATGTTACTAGAAGAAGGGTTTATCGTTCTTCCGTATACATCTGATGATGTTGTATTAGCACGTAAATTACAAGAACTAGGTGTGCATGCAATTATGCCAGGGGCATCACCAATCGGTTCAGGGCTTGGTATTGTGAATCCGTTAAATTTAAGCTTCATTATTGAACAAGCGACAGTACCAGTTATCGTTGACGCTGGTATTGGTAGTCCAGCTGATGCGGCATTTGCGATGGAATTAGGAGCGGATGGTGTGTTATTAAATACGGCTGTGTCGGGAGCAAAAGATCCAATTAAGATGGCATACGCAATGAAATTAGGTATCGAGGCAGGGCGAATTGGCTTTGAAGCAGGTCGTATTGCACGTAAACGTTGTGCAACAGCAAGTAGTCCTTTAGAAGGAATGAGCGTAGTTGAATAATCGATATTCTCGCCAAGAATTATTCTCTCCAATTGGAGAAGAGGGGCAACGAAAGATAAGAGAAAAGCACGTACTCATTATCGGTGCAGGTGCATTAGGTAGTGTAAATGCAGAGATGTTTGTAAGAGCTGGTGTTGGCACAGTAACAATTGTTGACCGAGATTATGTCGATTGGAGTAATTTACAAAGGCAGCAATTGTATGCAGAGAGTGATGTGGAAAATAATCTTCCGAAGGCTGTAGCGGCAAAAAAACGTCTAGAAGAGATCAATCGTGAAGTAAGAATAGAAGCTCTCGTTCAAGATGTAACAGCTGAGGAATTAGAAGAACTCGTTACAAACGTTCATGTAATTATTGATGCAACTGATAATTTCGAAACGCGTTTCATTGTGAATGATATAGCGCAAAAATATTCTATTCCATGGATTTACGGAGCATGTGTAGGGAGTTACGGCCTTTCTTACACAATTCTTCCTAGTAAAACGCCATGTTTATCTTGTTTATTACAATCGATTCCGCTTGGCGGAGCGACATGTGATACAGCGGGCATTATATCTCCTGCTGTATCTCTCGTCGTTTCTCATCAAGTTACGGAAGCTCTTAAATTGTTAGTGGAAGATTACGAATCACTTCGAGATGGGCTTGTGTCGTTTGATGTATGGAAGAATGAATATTCATGTATGAATGTGCAAAAGCTTCGTAAGAATAATTGTCCTTCGTGTGGAGAGAATGCGATATACCCGTATTTAAATAAAGAAAACACATCGAAAACAGCAGTTTTATGCGGGAGAAATACAGTTCAAATTAGACCACCTCATAAAGAAGAAATGGATTTTGAACGATACAAAGAGCTGCTGAACGATCGTGTGAATGATTTAAATGTAAATCCATATTTATTATCATTTTCGGTGGAAGAAAAGAGATTAGTTGCTTTCAAAGATGGACGTGTACTTGTACATGGAACGAAAGATATAAGCGAAGCAAAAACGATTTATCATCGCTATTTTGGATAGAAAAGGATGAGTGGGATGAAAGTAAATAAAGCTTTAACAATTGCAGGATCTGATAGCGGCGGCGGTGCCGGTATTCAAGCGGATTTAAAAACATTCCAAGAGCTTGGTGTGTACGGGATGACAGCTATTACGGCAATTACTGCTCAAAACACGCTTGGCGTTCAAGGGGTATACCCAGTTCCGTTAGAAGGTATTACGGAACAGTTGAATTCAATTGGTACGGATTTAACACCAGATGCTGTGAAACTAGGAATGTTATTTAGCAGCGAAATTATTCAAATTGTAGCAGAACATATTAATAAATTTGGCTGGAATAATATTGTACTAGACCCTGTTATGATTGCTAAGGGCGGTGCATCATTATTACAACAAGAAGCAGTACAAGCATTAAAAGAATATTTATTACCAGTAGCAACGGTTGTAACACCGAATGTTCCTGAAGCAGAAGTGCTAACTGGGATGGAGATTCATAATGTTGAAGATAGTAAGGAAGCTGCGAAAGTACTGCATGAATTAGGTGCGAAATACGTGCTTATGAAGGGTGGACATGCAGAATATCAAGGTAATGAAGTAATTGACTTACTCTTTGATGGTGAGCAATTTGTCGAATTTAGAAGTGAACGAATTCCTTCAAAGCAAACGCACGGAAGCGGGTGCACATTTGCTTCAGCGGTTACTGCAGGACTTGCGAAAGGCTACTCCATTGAAGAGGCAGTTCAAGAAGCAAAACGATTTATTAGTATAGCAATTGAAGAGCCATTGAATATTGGAAGTGGTCATGGACCGACGAATCATTTTGCATATAAGATGAATAATACACGTGTATAAAGAAATGAGAAGCCAGTTTGTTAACTGGCTTTTTTTCTGTTTACTTTTTCCAAATACAGGAGTAATATATCAGCCAGAATATATTTTTTGTAATACGCTGAGTCCAAATATAAGGAGCGGAGGAACCAATTTGTGCAGTGTCACTAGGGGTGAATCTTTCAATTTTGAAAGTAGGGCTACTCTCAAAGTCCGAATCCGACAGCTAACTTCGTAAGCGTCTTGAGAGAGGGCGGTGCCATGATGGATACATCACTTCATCGATCTGATTAGTATAGGGGAATATCAATCTATGTTTGTGTTCTTTTATGCTAAGGAGGATGAGGTACATGGAGCTAACACTTATTTGTGTTGGAGAAGAAAGCAAGGTAAATAGTTTAAGAGATTTAGTAGCATTTCAACATGAGTTAATCATCTTTACAGCAAATGAAGAAATAGCGGATGAAGTTAGGGATTGTGGATTTGATTGGACGTATAGTTGTAGTAAGGAGCAGGATTTTACTAGTATTTGTGAGTGTATTAAAAAGGTGATTTTACTAGGTGATGAGCTTCCAATCGTTAGCTTCTTCACAGAACACATTCGCTTTTCTTTTCAAGCACCTATTACTGTTGTTACAAGGAATAAACGATATCCAGCGAGGCTCTATGAAATAATGGGAGCTACATTTGTCGTGTTTACGAATTGTGATAATATTTCTTTTTTATTTTTTGAATAGGGCGGGGGAAAAGAAGATGAAAGTGTTGTTATTAGGAGATATAGCGAATCGTTGGGCAGTATCGGTAGAGCGAGTTCAAGAATTGGTGGTGCTCGATCCTATTTTTCCAAGGCCCTATATCATATTGCCATCAAAAGACGCTTTATATTTAAAAACAGATGTTATCGAATATGAGCAACTACATGCAGAATTGTCACAAGTTTATATTCGCGGGAGAAATTTACGTGCTTTTTTACGAGGGGAATAAATAGTGAGTGAAAAAAGAGCGAATGCGAAGTGCAACAAGCTATGCACTTCATGTCATTCGCTCTTTTTATTTCGTATTTAAAAGGTTATTTCTTTGAAAAAGAAAGAAAAGACGAGAAAACAGATGAAAGAATATTAATAATACTCAATGTAAGCGTTTAAATGGATGGATATTTTCTTATTTTCAGTAATTTGCCTCTTTACAAGTTAAATATAGAGGAGTATATTTACTCTCATAAATCATTCATAAAATTTCCAAAAAAACCTAAAATCGCTGAGTTCCAGAAATGGAGCGGGGGAACCAATTTTGTGCATCGTCACTTGGGGTGAATCTTTCAGTTTTGAAAGTAGGGCTACTCTTTAGGCCCGAATCCGACAGCTAACCTCGTAAGCGTTTAGAGAGGAGGTTTACTTTGTGTTGTTCATTTCGAACACTAAGTAGAGCTTAGTGTTCTTTTTTTGATAATTTAATGGTAAATTTTTACAAAAAGAGAGGGATATCTATGTTAGATGTTGTAATGATCGGGATTTTTGTTGTGTTAGTCGCATCGATGGCAAGTCTTGCGAGTTGGTCAGATAAAGTTGTGAAAGAAGGGAAGCAATCATGACGATTGCCTTATCGGTTATTGTTGGAGCAATTACGGTGTACTTAGTGTATGCATTATTAAATCCGGAAAAGTTTTAATTAGGGGGAGTCATTCATTATGATCTGGGTCGCAGTTGTTATTACAATGCTGTTGTTTATTCTTGTGGCAAAGCCAACGGGAATTTATTTAGAGAAAGCCTTTCAAGGGAGTAAAAAGCTAGATAAAGTATTCGGGCCTTTTGAAAAACTTATTTTTAAAATTACGGGTGTAAAAGAATACAATCAGACGTGGAAACAGTACGCATTGTCATTAGTTTTATTAAATGGATTTATGATTGTTGTCGTATATTTCATTTTTAGGCTACAAGGAGTATTGCCATTAAATCCAGCACACATTGAAGGAATGGAGCCTACACTCGCTTTTAATACAGCAATTAGTTTTATGGCTGATACAAACTTACAGCATTATAGCGGTGAAAATGGTTTATCTTATTTATCACAATTAATCGGAATTACATTTTTAATGTTTGCAGCACCGGCAACGACGTTAGCACTTGTAATGGCGTTTATAAGAGGGCTCGCTGGAAAAGAGCTCGGTAACTTTTTCGTTGATTTTACGAGAGCTTTAACGAGGGTATTTCTTCCTATCGCATTTATTGCGGCACTAGTCTTTGTCGCACTTGGTGTACCACAAACGTTAGATGGGGCGGTTACAGCACATACAATTGAAGGCGCAAAGCAGAGTATATTACGCGGACCTGTTGCATCATTCGTGTCCATTAAAGAACTTGGAAATAACGGTGGTGGGTTTTTCGGAGCAAACTCTACGCACCCTTTTGAAAACCCAGGGCAAATGAGTAATATTTTGCAAATGATGCTAATGATGTTACTGCCAACAGCACTTCCATTTACGTACGGACGAATGGTAGGCAATAAAAAGCAAGGACGTATCCTTTTCGTATCATTGTTCATGGTCTTTTTACTAGGGTTTATAACGATTACGACATCTGAATTACATGGAAATCCAGTATTGAATCAAATGGGTATTCAGCATGTGCAAGGAAGTACGGAAGGAAAAGAAGTTCGATTTGGAACAGTATTTTCTTCTCTTTATGCGACAGTAACGACAGCTGCCGAAACAGGTGCTGTTAATACGATGCATGATACGTTAACACCAATTGGCGGGTTAGTACCACTCGTAAATATGATGTTAAATACAGTATACGGCGGCGTTGGAGCAGGCTTTGTGAACATTATTATGTATGCGATTATCGCAGTCTTTATATCTGGATTGATGGTTGGACGGACACCAGAGTTTTTAGGTAAGAAAATTGAAGGTAAGGAAATGAAATTAATTGCGGTAACAATACTATTTCATCCACTGCTTATTTTAGGATTTTCAGCATTAGCTCTTTCAACAAATTTAGGAACGGATGCTATTTCTCATTCCGGTTTCCACGGTTTGACGCAAGTGGTATATGAATATACATCGTCAGCTGCGAATAATGGATCTGGATTTGAAGGATTAGCGGATAATACACCGTTTTGGAATATTACAACTGGTTTAGTTATGTTTTTAGGCCGCTATTTCAGTTTAATTACGATGCTAGCTGTTGCAGCTTCATTGAAAGAAAAGACGGTAGTACCAGAAACAGTCGGGACATTCCGTACGGATAATAGTTTATTTGGTGGCATTTTCATCGGAACGATTGTAATTGTCGGTGCATTAACATTTTTCCCGATGTTAGTACTTGGCCCAATTGCAGAATTTCTTACATTGAAGTAATGGAGGGTAAATGATGAGACCGGTAGTAGTAAAAGAAAAAAGAGTAAATGAGTCACAAATACATGCTGTAGAAGATGAAGTTAGACAAGCGAAAACGATGGATCGTGATATCGTGAAACACGCGATGAAGCAATCCTTTGCGAAATTGAATCCGAAAGTCATGATAAAGAATCCGATTATGTTCGTTGTAGAAATTGGATTTATCATTACGTTCATTTTATCTTTTCTTCCAAGTCATTCTAGTAGTGTACCAGGATGGTTTAATATAACAGTTTCTCTCATTCTCTTATTTACAGTTTTATTTGCTAACTTTGCAGAGGCGTTAGCGGAAGGACGGGGGAAAGCGCAAGCCGATTCTTTAAAACAATCGAAGAAAGATGTGTTTGCAAATGTTGTAAAAGAAAATGGAGATATTGTTCAAGTTTCAGCAACTGATCTGGGAAAAGGTGACGTTGTTATTGTAAAACAAGGAGAAATGATTCCAAGTGATGGGGAAGTCATAAAAGGATTAGCGTCTGTTGATGAATCTGCGATTACAGGGGAATCCGCTCCTGTTATAAAAGAAGCGGGCGGTGACTTTTGTTCCGTAACAGGTGGTACGATGGTCGTCAGTGATGAAATTACGATTGTCATTACGAGTAATCCAGGTGAATCATTTATCGATAAAATGATTTCGTTAGTAGAAGGGGCTGCTCGTCAAAAAACGCCGAATGAGATTGCTTTAAATACAGTATTAACGAGCTTAACCCTTATTTTCTTAATCGTTGTTGTGACGTTACCGATTTTTACAAACTATTTAGGATTTCAAATTGATACAGCTGTACTTGTTGCGTTGTTAGTTTGTTTAATTCCAACGACAATTGGTGGGTTATTATCAGCGATTGGTATTGCTGGGATGGACCGAGTGACAAAGTTCAATGTATTAGCAATGTCAGGGAAAGCGGTAGAAGCTGCGGGTGATATTAATACAATTATTTTAGATAAAACAGGTACGATTACTTTCGGGAACCGGATGGCACATACACTGCTTCCTGTAGGTAATGAAACGATTGAGCAAGTAGGAAAATGGGCTGCGATTAGTTCTGTTTTAGATGAAACACCAGAAGGCCGATCTGTTATCGAATATGTAAAAACGAAAGCTCTATCATATGATAGAGCACTTGCAGAACAAGGTGAATTTGTTCCATTTAAAGCAGAAACGAGAATGAGTGGTGTCGATTTACAGGATGGAACGAAAGTGAGAAAAGGTGCTGTTGGTGCTGTTATTGAATGGGTTAGGTCACAAGGCGGAACGATTCCGAAAGATGTAAATCAAAAAGCAGATTCCATTTCCAAAGAGGGCGGAACACCCCTTGTCGTTGCTGTGGATAATCGTGTTTACGGTTTAATTTATTTAAAGGATACAGTAAAGCCAGGTATGCGTGAGCGTTTTGAACAATTGCGTCAAATGGGGATTAAAACGGTTATGTGTACGGGTGATAACCCATTGACAGCAGCAACCATTGCAAAAGAAGCAGGGGTAGATGAATTTGTTGCTGAGTGTAAACCAGAAGATAAAATTGCGGTTATTAAAGCAGAGCAAGATAAAGGGAAACTTGTAGCGATGACAGGTGATGGTACAAATGATGCTCCGGCACTAGCGCAGGCTGACGTTGGATTAGCGATGAATAGTGGGACGACAGCTGCGAAAGAAGCAGCGAATATGATTGATTTAGATTCGAACCCGACAAAAATTATTGAGGTTGTAGGAATCGGTAAGCAATTGTTAATGACGCGTGGTGCGTTAACGACGTTTAGTATTGCGAATGATATCGCGAAATATTTCGCCATCATTCCAGCGATGTTTACACTTGCGATTCCGCAAATGGAAGCATTAAACATTATGAAATTAACATCACCGCTGTCAGCGATTTTATCAGCATTAATATTTAACGCTGTTATTATTCCGTTACTTATTCCATTGGCGATGAAAGGTATCGCATATAAACCGATGAGTTCGAATGCACTACTGGGACGAAACCTACTTATTTATGGGCTTGGCGGAGTGATTGTACCATTCATTGGAATTAAAGTAATTGATATAATTGTCGGCTTGTTTATATAAGGAAGAGGGGAAAAAGATGGAGAAGAAACAAAGTATACTATCACCAATCATCCGTATTACTTTTACATTTTTAGTGTTGTGCGGCCTTGTATACCCGCTTGTTGTTACTGGTATTGCACAAGCAGTGATGAAGGATAATGCGGATGGAAGTCTAATATATAATGATAAAAATGAAGTAATTGGTTCTAAATTAATCGGTCAAAATTTCACAGATCCACGTTATTTTCAGGGGCGTGTTTCTAGTATTGAATATAAAGCAGAAGCATCAGGCTCTAATAACTATGCACCGTCTAATCCAGATTTAGCGAAACGAGTAGAGAAAAGTATTGAGGAGTGGAAGAAACAAAACGGGGCTGTTCCAGTTACAGAAGTGCCGATCGATTTAGTGACGAATTCAGGTTCAGGGCTAGATCCTGACATTAGTCCACAGGCAGCCTCTGTACAGGTGGATCGTATCTCTAAATTAACGAATATTCCGAAAGAAACGTTAAATCAGTTGATTAAAGATCAAACAGAAGGTGAAGCACTTGGTTTATTTGGAGAAGATCGCGTGAACGTTTTAAAGTTAAATTTGGAATTACAGAAACTATTGAAATAGTAACAGTGCTACCTCAATCTAATGGATTGAGGTAGCGTTGTTTCGAAAGAAAGGTTGTGAGTGTTTTGTATGCGGATGACTATAAACCAACTTTTCAAAGGCGAACACCAGAAGAGTATTTAGAATATATTCGTCAGCAAAATCGCGGGAAGTTAAAGCTATATGTAGGAGCGGCTCCAGGAGTAGGGAAAAGTTATAAAATGCTCTTTGATGCAAGAGAAATGAAAAAAGACGGTACGGATATTGTAATTGGTTTAATTGAAACGCACGGAAGAAAAGAGACAGAAGAAGCAATTGCTGATCTAGAAAAAATTCCTTTAAAAGAAATAGGTTATAAAGGGAAAGTATTTTATGAACTTGATGTGGAAGGAATTATAAAACGTGCACCACAGGTCGTTGTAGTGGATGAACTTGCGCATAGCAATATTCCTGGATCTAAAAATAAGAAACGTTATATGGATGTACAGGAATTGTTAGATGCCGGTATATCCGTTTTATCAGCTTTTAATATTCAACATTTAGAAAGCGTTCATGATATTGTAGCTCAAATTACGAATGTCAAAGTAAGAGAACGTATTCCAGATTTTATTTTACAAAAAGCAAATGAAATTCAGCTTGTCGATGCAACTCCAGAAGTATTAAGGAAGAGATTAATAGACGGGAAAATATATAAAGAAGAAAAAATAGAGCAAAGCTTACAAAATTTCTTCACGCTTAATAATTTAGGGGCACTAAGAGAATTATCGCTTCGGGAAGTTGCTGACGATATGGACGAGAAAATTAGCCAAACCGTTAGAGAACCGATTGGCGTGAAAGAAAAAATTCTCGTTTGTGTACAATATAGTTCAACAGCGGAGAAGTTAATACGGAGAGGTTGGCGTATGGCAGATCGGTTAAACGCTGAATTGTATGTATTAAATGTAGAAAGGGAAAAGATAGATTCTCTTTCAGCAGGGAAAAAGCAAACAATTGAAGAGTGGAAGTCGCTAACGAATCAATTTGATGCGAGTTTTGTTTTAGAAGAGGCAAATGGAAGAAAGCCGGCTGATGTTATTATTGAAGTCGCGAAAAAACTACAAGTAACGCAAATTTTACTCGGGCAATCGGCAAGAACAAGATGGGAAGAAATTCGAAAAGGTTCAATTGTAAATGAAATTATGAGGCAAACGAAGTATATTGATATTCATATCGTTGCGGATCAAAGAGTTTAAAATAGAGACCATCTATAGGTCTCTATTTTGCTTTTTGTACAACCTGAAAACGTATCATTTTCATTGTGCATAAAATGATAAATAGAAATGTAATTGCACCTAGGAAGAAAATCCAAAAGTAATTTTGATTAAATACAAGAAATCCACCTACAAGTGGCCCTGTGCCCATACCGAGATAGCGAATAAAGTTGTACATACCGATAGCAGTTGCGCGTTCTTGTACAAATTCTTCCGTTAATAAAGTAGTGTGAGTTGGCATAGAAATCCCCATACTAAAACCGTACAAAGATGTAACGATAATGATGAATGGGATATTGATGCTATATGTGAAAGAGAATAAAGTGACACATATAATATTGAAGAAACTAGTAATGAATAAAGCTTGCTTTGTTGTGAGACGCTTTTGCAAAAGCTTGAAGCAATAACTTCCTAACATAATAGAAAGGGACATCGGTACAAACATAAGACCAATTTCACTTGCAGTTAAGTGAAATAAATTTGTTAAAATGTTCGGTAAAAAAACGAGGAAACAAAAGTAAATACAAAGTTGAATAAAGCCAATAAGAGTAATAGAAAATCCAGTTTTGTTTTTTAAGATAAACCAGTAATTTTTTTTTGAGTGCGGTTGCTTAATTACAGTTGGTTTTGTTTCTGGAAGTAGTGAAATGTTTATAATTAATAAAAGAATGGCAAGTATAGATAAAAAGAGAAATACGGATACGTGGCCATTTATACTGCCGAGATAACCACCAATGAGAGGACCAATTGCAGGTGCGAGAGCAAGTAACATTTGATAAAGGCTCATTGCTTCTCCTCGTTCTTTTCCTTCAAATAAATCGCCGATAATCGTTGCTGCAACTATAGGTATAGCTGCTATTCCTATAGCTTGAACAGCTCTAAAAAATAGAAATAAATAAACGTTCGGCGAAAAAGCACATCCGATTGAACCGATTGTACTAATGATTAAACTAGGAATAAGGACAGATTTTCTTCCTTTTGTATCAATTAAAGGCCCATATATGAGCTGCATAATCGCAAGAACAAATGTGAAAAGGGAGACTGTTAAATTTACAAGATAAAGAGAAGTGTGAAAAGAACCTTGAATCATGGGCAAGATAGGTGTGTAAATATTTTGAGCAAAGGAACCGAGTAAGGCACTAATACAGACAACATATAAAATGAAATGTAGTTTAGATTTTTTCATTATGTTAACCTCCTTGTTTTTAGTTTCCTTGGAAACTAAATTTATTTTAACATGATTTTCTCACTTGTAAATATGAAAAAATGATTTTAAAATGGTATATAGTTAAATTGTTTCTTTGGAAACTTAGGGGGCGAACGGATTGGAACGTACAATGAAACAAATGGAAATACTTTCGGACATTCGTACACTTTTGCATAAAAAAGAAGAACATTTGAAAGGGAAAAATGAGAAGTTTCTTCGTGAGACGGGTATAAGTGGTATGTCTTTATCTGAATTACATGTTATCGAGTGTATCGGGAAAAATGGCTTGATGAATGTAACTGCTATTACAACAGAAATGGGAATGACGAAGGGGGCAATCTCTAAAATTTGTACAAAGTTGTTTCAAAAGAAATTCGTTGAGAAGATGCAAATGTTAGATAATCAAAAAGAAATTTTCTTTCGCTTAACGGAAAGTGGAAATGAAATATATAAAGCTCATGAAAAATTGCATAAACAAGCTGAAGAAAAGTGGCTGTTATTGTTAGATAGATATACGAAAGAGGAGCAAGATTTTATTCAAAGGTTTATAAAGGATGTCTCCGAACATTTGGAAATATAATTGGAAGAAAAAACTCCTTTATTTCAAGCCTTTTGAATATAATTTCTAAAAGAACTCATATATAATAGAAACAGATACTTAACATAGTGAATAATTAAAGAGTCAATATATAAAGAGGAGAGAATAACATGCTTGAAAATACGGGATTAGTATTAGAAGGCGGCGGTATGCGTGGTGTATATACAGGCGGGATATTGGAATATTTTATGGAACAAGATTTATATTTTCCATATGTAATCGGTGTATCAGCTGGTGCTTGTCATGCAGCGTCGTATCTTTCCAGACAAAGAAATAGAAATAAAACAGTAAATATTGATTATGCATCACATCCGCAATATTTATCGTATAAAAACTTATGGAGAAAACGCCAGTTATTCGATATGGAGTTCATTTTTCATGAAATTCCAGAAAAGCATGTGCCGTTTGATTTTGAAACATACTTTAATAGTCCAGAGCGTTTCCTTGTAGGAACAACAGATTGTGAAACAGGACAGTCGGTTTATTTTGAAAAAGAAGGAACAAATGATGATGCACTAAATTTATTACAAGCATCTAGTTCATTACCTTTCATTGCACCTGTAGTAAATTACCGTGGTAAGCAGTTATTAGATGGAGGAATTTCTGATCCGATTCCAGTTCGTAAAGCGCAAGAAGATGGATTTAAAAAATCAGTCGTTATTTTAACGAGAAATCATGGTTATGCTAAGAAAAAATCAAAGTTTGGATGGATTGCAGGAAAAGCTTATAAAAAATATCCGAACCTTGTTAACACGATGTTGAATCGTTATGAAGTGTATAATGAAACACTTCACTACATTGAAAAAGAAGAGCAAGCTGGGAACTTATTTGTTATCCGTCCAGAAGTACAACTTCAAGTAGATCGTATGGAAAAGGATACAGCAAAACTACAAAATCTATATGAGCAAGGCTATGAAGATGCAAAGAGACAGTTTGCAGATTTACAGTCGTTTTTACAAAAATAAGTATGAGGCTGTGGAGAAGAATTTCTCCGCAGCCTTTTTTGTATTGCTACTTATACGTTACTTTTTAAAAATGTATTAATGTTTAAATGTTTAAAGAGTTTGTAAAACATCGGGGGTTCTTATTGAGGAGAATTTATTTGAAGGATATTATGATGATGTAGCGCTACTAAACTATTTAATTTATGAGGTGATTGTTAATGAAAGGAAAAGTTTTTTCGATTACGACTTTAGTATTATTAGCAACATCAATCTCAACAAGTGCATTCTATCCAACTCTAAGCGGTCACAAAAGCGGTAACCTACTATCTTACAGAGCTCAAACAACTACGAATCAAAATGCATCTCGTTGTTCGGTAGCAATTTCTTTTATTAATTCAAATGGAAATAATTCATATATTGAAAGCGCTTCGGATAAATTAGGATCCCATGAATCTGGAAGAGCATTAAATGCTACTGTGAGTAATGGTGCATATAATGCCTTTGGTGCAAAAGGACTATACTCTGAGCATTATGCTAATGAGAATAATGACTATCAAGAAGATACACACAAAGGTACTTTTGATAGTAATGGTAATTTACGATTACAGTGGTAAAAAGCATTAAACAGTTGTCTTTATAAATATTTGGATAAGGAGAAGGGGATGTTCATCATCTCCTTCTTATCTAAAAGGAGCAGAGACATGTATTTAGCTTTTAAAAATATAAAAAACAACAAACTGTTTTCAGTCATTCTTCTTATGGCATTTTTTATTTCTTTTCTTTCTATATCAGTAGCCGCACTTTTAACAGAGTCTAAACGGAATTTTATATCTGCTTTTCAAATCGGTTTTCCAGAGAATAATCAAATTTTAACTGTTCCGGTAGCGAATACAACTGAATTGGAAGCGATAATTCCTTTCATACAAGATACTTTTGTTAAAAGTGATATTTACGTAGAGCATTTAAAAGCATTAAATAGTTCAGGGGCAACAAAAATCATAGCTGTGAACTTAAAAGATGATTACTATTGGAAGCCATATATTTCTGAAGGACAATATTTTCATCGTAAAAATGTAAATGATATGGTTGTTGGCGATCAAACGAATGTAGAGGAGTTATATGAATTTGATGATACATATAAAAAAATAGGAACTATATCGAGAAAAGACAGTGACGTCGGTGTAGCAGGCATATACGTTCCACTTCAAAACTTACCTGCTATATCTAAAAAAGGTATTATCGCGAGTAAACAATTACAATTAACAGTTGTTAATCCTACATCATCTATTCATACCGAAATAAAAAAATTTATGGGTAGGAGTAAGGAAGTGCTTTCGGGAGATGTTCAAATATTGAATGAACGAGATCTTCAGGAACTACATGTAACACATATAGATCCAGCAAATAAGTATTATTATAAATTCCTTCTTGTTGCAATCGTTTCGGGCATTTCCGCAGTGTTATTTTGGATTTACAAAAAAGAGAGAGAGATTTCATTAAAGAAAGCATTAGGTGCTTCTAATATATCTATCTACTACGAACTATATATTCAAATTTTGTTTATTGCTCTAGTAGCGATGTTATTGGTTTTTCTTACGTTAGAAATATTTTCTGGAACCATTCATACGTATTTTCAAACATACTTACTAAAACCGTTAACACCGTATGTATTCATATATAATGTTGTTTTTATGATTTTTCTTACAATGTTTGTTACTGTAATTCCAATTAAGCACATTATAAATATATATCCTGGAAAACATTTAAGAACGTAGGAGGTCGTTATGTTTTTTATATTTGATTCTATACGGTCTGTGAAAAAACGGTTGTTACCAAGTTTGATTATAGTAATTTCTTTAATTATTGCATTTTCTTCAGCAATAGAATTTGTTAGTAATCTTTCGGGATATCGAAAAATGATGACGGCAGCAAATAATTTATCAACTCATAAAAATTTCTATGAACTTTATGCGACGCAAGATATAACGTTATTTAGCGAAGAAAAAGCGAAAAATGATTATCAACATTTCATTCAAGGGTTATCTAATACGATACCAATAACAAATAAAACAAATTATTTGTTCCGTAACTATTCATTTAATTTTAAAAAAGAAAATGGAACGATAAAGACTCTTATTGTTGATAAAGATATTAATAAATACTTTCATATACGAATTTCAAAAGGAAGATACTTTGAGGAATCGGAATTTCATAAATCAGTATTTGATAGTAGACCTGTTATATTAGGGGCTAATTATAAAGGAAAGGCATCTATTGGTGATATCATACCATCTGGAAAAATGAAACTAAAAGTAATTGGCTTTTTAGAAAAAAATTCAGCATTTACATATCCTCGAAGCGGTGAAATATCGGATAATCGTATTACATTATTAGATGACATGGCGATTTTACCAATTGGAACAGAAGAAATAGAGTTCTATAGTGTAGAACTTTTATACAATGGGTTAATTATAGAAACAAATGAGAAGATAAATATAAATGAATTTCAAAAGAAAGTATTAAAGGTAACAGAAGGTAAGGGGTATTCGTATTATGTTACAAATCCGGATAAATTGTTAGAAAATGAAAAGCAGGGCATTGATAATATGTCATATCCCTTATTATTAAGCGGTACAGTCTTATCTTTTTCATTTCTATCTATTTTATTAACATCAATGGCAACGCTTTATATGGAACGTAAAAATATTTCTATTAAATCAGCATTAGGAGCAAGTACTTTTCAACTATGTCTTCCGTTTGTTATTGAGTATATGTTGTTATTCATTTTATCTATATGTATAGGAATTATGTATTTCCAATGGGAGAATAGCGGAGTAATTGAAATTCAGAAAGGGCTAGAAAATAGTGTGGTATCTTTCTTTGGAACGTTAAAAGTCTCTATAGAATCATTGATTGTTATAGGTGCTCTATCAATTGTAATGATCCTCGTTATATATGCAATCATTTATTTCAATGTACTAAAAATAAAAAATACATATATGAAAGAGGTGTTATAGATGATTCAACTTGCAAATGTGGCTAAGGGTTTTGGAAAGAATGATTTTAGTGCTTTAAAGGATATTAATCTTACAATAGAAAAAGGCGAAATGATAGCTATTATGGGACCCTCTGGTTCTGGGAAATCTACTCTCCTTAACATTATTGGCTTAATCGATAGCCCCTCTGCTGGAAAGTATTTTTTAGATGGAATGGATACGAGTACATTAAAGGCAAATTATCATAAGTATAGAAATACGGAAGTTGGATTTGTGTTTCAGAACTTTTCGCTACTCGATGATTATACAGTTGTTGAAAATGTAATGCTGCCGCTTATATATAGAAAAATTTCTCATAAGAAACGTATACAAATATCAAAAGAAATGCTGGAAATGGTAGGGCTTGAGGGGCATATTAACAAATATCCTTACGAGTTATCAGGTGGAGAACAGCAAAGAACAGCAATAGCAAGGGCCTTAGCACAGGATACAAAAATTATCCTCGCTGATGAACCAACCGGCGCTCTTGATCAAGAAAACGGAAAGAAAATTATGAGCATCTTAAAAGAGATTCATAAACAAGGAAAAACGGTGCTAGTTGTAACACACGATCAAAAGGTAGCTTCATACTGCCAGAGGACAATACGTTTGCTTGATGGATGTGTGGTATAATATGGATAAAAGTATGTGAAGAGGTACAGGTGAATGAAAAATATTAATAATTTTTAACTTCTTTTATCTTTTTCATAGTTTAAGAATAGTGGAGGCTTTCGTATGATTTTCTTATTTGCAGTATATTTTGTGATCATTATGACAGTAGTAATTACGTTTCTTCTTTCAAAAAAATCATATAAGAAGCCTGTTATTAAATATATACCAACGTTAATATTGTTTATTTTGGCGGTCATTTCTTCTGTTATGTTTGTATTGAATAACGGAATGGGAGAGCTGATGATAGCAGTCTCTTTAGGGATTGCAGCGATAGTGAACGGTCTTTTACTTCTTGCATTGAAAGTAGTTCGTGTGATTGTTGCAAAAGGAAAATAGAGCATCGAAATTCGATGCTCTATTTTTTTATGTATAAAAAAATCCCTCTTTATGAGGGATTTTAATGTGGTAAGAAAACTAATTGATAGGCGAACAAGATTCCGAATAAATACACAAGCGGGTGAACAGCACGGAATTGTCCTTTTGCCATTTTCATAAGTGGGTATGAAATAAATCCAAGTGCGATACCCGTTGAGATACTTGATGTAAGTGGCATGCTTAAGATTACTAAGAATGCTGGGAATGCTTCATCAAATGCGTCCCAATCGATGTGGCGAACTGAACCCATCATAAGACTACCAACGATAATTAATGATGGTGCGGTAATAGCTGATACACCAGAAACGGCACTTACTAATGGTCCGAAGAATGCTGCTAGTGCGAATAGAACAGCTACTGTAACAGTTGTTAAACCAGTACGACCACCAGCTGCAACACCAGCAGATGATTCGATGTAAGCTGTTGATGGTGTTGTTCCGAACATAGAACCAATTGTTGCTGAGAATGAGTCAGATAGAAGAGCTCGTCCAGCTTTTGGAAGCTTTCCATCTTTCATAAATCCACCTTGCTGAGCTACGCCAAGTAAGGTACCTGTTGTATCGAATAATGTAACAAGGAAGAATGAAAATACAACGCCGTATAATCCGTAGTTAATTACATCAGATACAGCAGTAATTGGATTTGAAACGATGATTCCTTCTGGTAATCCAGGCATTGATGTAACGCCGTTTGAGAATGTTAATTGTCCTGTGAAGTAAGCAATAATACCAGTTAATAGCATTCCGATAAATAGTGCGCCATTTACATTTAAAGACATAAGAACAATTGTAATTCCAAGTCCAGCTAATGCTAGTAGTACTGGAGCAGAGTGAAGATCACCAAGTCCAACTAAGTTTGCATCATTTTTTGTAACGATACCTGTTAAACGTAAACCGATAAAGGCAATAAAAAGACCGATACCAGCAGTCAGTGCATGTTTTAAGTTTTCAGGAATTACTTCCATTAATTTTGTACGGAAAGATGTAAATGATAACAAAATTAAAATCATACCTGCTACGAATACAGCAGAGAATGCAATTGCGAAAGTCATGCCTTCATGAGCTTTTACAACAGAGTAAGAGAAGTAAGCATTTAATCCCATACCTGGTGCAATTGCGATTGGTAAGTTTGTAAAGATCGCCATAAATAATGTTCCGACAACAGCAGCAATAATTGTTGCTGTAAATGCTTGTTCAAATGGAACTCCCGCATCCCCAAGGATGACAGGGTTTACGACAATGATATATGCCATTGTTAAGAAGGTAATAATACCTGCCATAATTTCAGTTTTAATAGAAGTTTTATGTTTTGAAAGGTTAAACATATAAACATCCTTTCTGTTTACGAATAATTTTCACAACAGTTATATATAATATTCGTTTTTTAACTATTTTGCAATAGTTTTGCATAAAAAGTTTATAACAATTCATATTTTGTGTCTTAAATTCGAATATTAATCGTAAACCGATGTGTGAATTTCAGTTTTTATTGTGCGCATTATAAGGAAAAGGAGTTGAAAGAAGCTATGCCACAGCAAAAAAACTTTGTAACAATGCCTGCGCAACATCAAAATAAACAGCCTGGTATTGAATCGTTAATGAATCCACTTCCGCAGTTTGAAGATCCGAATTATAAAGGAAGTGAAAAGTTAAAAGGAAAAAGTATATTAATTACAGGAGGAGACAGTGGGATTGGAAGAGCTGTTTCCATCGCATTTGCGAAAGAGGGAGCAAATATTGCGATTGCGTATTTAGATGAAGATGGGGATGCAAATGAGACGAAGCGACGTGTAGAACAAGAAGGTGTAAAGTGTGTGCTGTTACCAGGTGATCTCAGTAATGAACAACATTGTAAAGATATTGTAGAAGAGACCGTTCGGCAGCTAGGCAGTTTACATGTTGTAGTAAATAATGTTGCGCAGCAATATCCGCAGCAAGGATTAGAGTATATTACAGCAGAACAGCTAGAAAAGACGTTTCGTATTAATATTTTTTCTTATTTTCACGTTACGAAAGCAGCACTTTCTCATTTAAAGCAAGGGGACGTCATTATAAATACGGCATCGATCGTTGCATATGAAGGAAATGAAACGTTAATTGATTATTCTGCAACGAAAGGAGCAATCGTAGCTTTTACAAGATCACTTTCTCAATCATTAGTGCAAAAAGGGATTCGTGTAAATGGTGTTGCACCTGGACCAATTTGGACACCACTTATCCCATCGAGTTTTGATGAGAAGAAAGTTTCTCAGTTCGGGAGCAATGTTCCGATGCAAAGACCTGGTCAACCATATGAATTAGCGCCAGCATACGTATACTTAGCGTCTGGGGATTCATCCTATGTTACAGGGCAAATGATACATGTAAATGGAGGCGTTATTGTAAATGGATAGTTTTCATTGATAAGAGCAAAGTAAAGTTAATTCCACTTATTATAGTGAGCGCTAGGGGAGGGATATAGATGAAAAAATTATGTTTCGTCATACTATTATTTTTCATCCTACCGGTTAGTGCTTTTGCTGATACAGATCATCTAATATTAGTGAACCTTACGACAAACCAATTATCTTTTTTTGAAAATGGAAATTATACAAAGACATTCCCCGTAACAACCGGAAGAGACCGTACACCTACGCCTGAAGGTAATTTTTGTATTATAACTAAATTTAAAAATAAAGAATACCATCGAAAAAAAATAGCTGGGGGTGCACCGAATAATCCTCTCGGTACACGTTGGTTAGGTCTGGATAAAAAGGAGTATGCAATTCATGGAACAAATCGGGAATGGACGATTGGAAGCCGTGAATCGAATGGCTGTATTCGCATGCATGACAGGGATATACAGTGGTTATATGACCGAGTCCAATTACAAACAAAAGTAGTCATTTCCCGTTTTTATACGAGCCCCGAATATGAAGCAAATAAGCTTGGTTACCGTGTTGTAAGCTGGAATGGTCGTAAAGTAGAAGAAGAACAAATTGGCATGCTTACGTTAGTAGATCGCGCAGATATATATTGGCAAGAACCAAATGGGCAGTTAACGAAAGTGAAAACGGTATTGCCGAATGAAAGATATAAGGTATATTCAAAACGAAAAGATGGAATATATTATATAGGAAACAATTTGTATATTATGGATGCAACAGGAGAAAAAATTCGTTATGAGCAAATTCCTTCTTCGACTTTAAGTAATATATATAAACGAAAATATAATGTTCCGTAATGGCTACCGTATTATAGACGGTAGCTTATTTCTACTTTGAGTTTAACTGCAACTATTGTATTTTGCTGAATATAATACAGTACAGATAGGGGGCGGTTACATTATGAAAAGTGAATTTGCTTTTAAAATTTTCTTAGTAACGACCTGTTTATTTATCGTGTATTTGTATGCGTTTCTCGTCTTTTCTTTTTATGTTCCATATGTTGATTTAATATTGTTCTTCGGATTTATTTGGGCATTTGTGAAAGCAAGAGAAGGAGAGAAGAGTATATATCGGCGCATTACTTTATGTGGGACAGTTGTTCTCGTTATTTTGTACTTTTTTATGATGCATGATTTTTGGAGAGGAATGTAAAAAAGCATACGAGTAATCGTATGCTTTTTATGTTTAATATTTTGGCTTAAATGTATGACAACAAGTTTCTACACTTGTTGCTACAGAACTTTCTAGTGTCTCGTTTGTTAAAACCGCGCCTGTATACGAATCATTTGCATTTGAACCAGATTCTTGTGCATCTGGTTGAACAACGATTGCACTTGCTTGGCAAAAGTTACCTTGTCCCCAAAATGAGCAATTGGAAACAGAGCATCTTACTTCTGGCATAAAACCCCCTCCTTATACATTAGTTTGGGATTTTACGCCCATTTCATGTGTAGAAGGAGTTTCCTTTTCTCGTTATTTTTTCGTTTGCTCAAGCCATTCTTGTAATTTTTCTTTCGGTTGTTCACCACTAATACGGCTTACTTCTTTGCCATCTTTAAAGTGAATGATTGTTGGAGTTCCTTTAATTTTATAGTCATCCCAAGGAGCATCTATTTTTTCAATATCCATAACTTTCATATCAACGTTCAAGTCTTTAGCCATTGGTACTACGACAGGAGATAGCTTTTGACAATGAACGCAAGATGTTTGATAAAAGTATACTGTTTCTTCTTTTTTCTCTTTTAAATTCTTTTGAAGATCTGAAAGAGAGATTTTATTTGTATAGTAGTCAGGACCAGTTGTTTTACTATCAGTAGCATTATCAATTTTTTGGCTAGTAGCATTTTTTTCTTCCATTTGTGTGACAGCGAAAATGGCTGCAAACAGGGCGATAATAATACCACCAAATATAAGCATTTTTTTCATTGTTTCATCTCCTTATTTGTTTTTTATTACAATAAAACTACATACAGCGATTGTAATAAAGCCGATAAGTGCTAAAAACGGGATTGTAATAAAACCAAACCAGTTTATAAATTCTCCGGTGCAGGGTACACGGCCGCAAGCTGCTCCAGCTGCTGAAAATGCTGGGACTTTTTGAATTGCATAGTGATATAAAGAAATACAAGCACCGATACTTGCAATTGGTAAAGAATAACTTGCAATGCGATAATCTTTCTTTGCTACAGCGATACCAAGCCATAAAACGAATGGATACATAAAAATACGTTGATACCAACAAAGTACACAAGGCTCAAATTTCATGATTTCGGAAAAATAAAGACTTCCTAGTGTAGCGATAAAAGAAGCTCCCCATGCGGTAAGTAAAGCATATTCTTGCTTTTTTTCTCGTCCCATATTTTATACCTCTCTTATAATAGTTACATACTAAATTATAGTATGAAGTGGTACAGAAAAGAAAGAAAAAATATGTTTATCAATAAAAGTTTTATAAGGGGAAACTTTTATTGATATAAACATTTTAAAAAAGCGCTATTCTCATAAAGAGAATAGCGCTATATTTTACATTTGAATTTGCTCTACTTCATCTATATGTGACTTTTGGGATGCATGGTCAATATATTGAAATAGGAGCTGCAATTGTTTATCAACTTCTGGCAGTTCTTTACTGTATTGATAAGCGTGTAAAAAATGTTCAATACGCTTAGAAAATAATTGATCGTTCGTTTGAACCATAAGAACCAGTAATTTATCCCAATTACAGCAATACGTGTAATAGAGAGCTTTATCATAGTCGTTATATGTTTGCACTGTGTACCCTCCTTACTGAGGAGTTATATATAGTGTGTGAAAAGCAAGGAGAAATACACTTGAAAGAATTTGTTAAGAAAAAAAGTGAATGAAAAGAAAAAACGAGGTATTTCCTCGTTTTTAAGCTTTTGGCATTGGCGTAGGTGTTGGCTTGCCGTAACCCTCTTTGTATTTATTGTCGATATAGTTGCGAATTTCCAGCGTTGATTTTCCTTTTTGTTTCATGGAAGCAGATTCAACCGCGATTTCTAGGCAATTGACACAAGTCGTTGCGTGGGAATCCCAAACAACTTCACCATTCTTTTTAATTTCACGAATAAAGCAATTTTTATTATTTTTATGTCCTACACTTTCACCGCAACCGCAGTAACATGGAATCCAATCTAATAGCTCTGCATTTTGCCCAGCGACAGTGTAGATATCTTTCATTTGTGGATCAAGCTTGTCTAGGAAGGTAGGGAGTGTGTCGACTCCTTTTGTTTTTTCTTGAATGTCAGCTTGCTGAGTATGCGATGCGTGGTCATGCTCTTCTTTTGATTCAGATGATTTTTTTTCGTTTGTACTAGTAGCTCCGCAACCAGCAAGAATTAAACTCAGTACTGCAAGTAAAGAAAATACATATTTCTTCATACGCTTGTCCCCTTTACAAATGTATTAATCAAATTGTATCAGAGATTATGGTGTATCGGTTGAAGATTTTTTCGACTGATTTTTGAAACGCCATCGTAGTGAATGAAATAGAAATAGAATTGGGATATAGGCGTATACAATATATAAACCAGCTTGAGATAGCACCGTATTTAATGTATTGATACTTTCACGGTTTGTGAAAAATAAGGATGAAATAAATATGGTTGCGATAAATAATGGTAGTGTGATTTTAAACGGTATGTGAAACGATTTTTTACTAATGCAACAAGAAGACCAAATGGTTAAACAAAGATTAGGTAAAATGATAAGATACCATAGGAAAATAATGATGTACTCAAACCTTTGGATGAAAGGAACCTTTATGATTTTTAGCATCGTTAATGTTGGCCAAATTGTATGATGTAGTTGCCCTTGGCTATAGTACATAAGGGAAACGATGGCTAGTATTACGTATAGAATCGTTGTAAAAGCAATACCACCATGTGCCCATTTATTTATCGATTTTTCTTTTTTTATAAATGGATAAAAAATAAGGATCGCTTCAAACCCGAGAAACTCTAATGCAGATGCTTTCGCTGCAGTTAAAATGTCTAAAGGTGAATGAGTTAGAATTGGGAAAATGTTACGTACATGTGCATATTTCATTGGGAAAACTAAGAAAAATAGGACGAAAATCGGTATGATAACACCCCAAAAACATATTCCTGTTACAGAGCGAAAGCCACCTCTAATTACGTAATAAGCCACAAGTAAAAATAATAACGTTAATTTCCATGGCTTAATTGTAGGAAAGACCCACACTTGAATAACTTCAATATATGTACGAAGAACAGTAAGACAAAATAATAGAAGGTATGCAGCAAAGCATACGGAAAAAAATGTTCCAATCCATTTTCCGAAACATGTCGTATGAATATTCATCAAATCATTATCTTTTTCTAACATTTTAAGCATGCAAAATAATACGATATGAGTAGCAATGCCCGCAACGATAAGGGAAATCCAAGAATCATACCCAGCATATTGCGCAATAATCCTTTGGTATCCTAGCACACCTACCCCAATTTGAAGGGAGTGTAATAGAAGGAATGTGAAATAAGGGGAAACAGTATGTGTTTTATCTTGTCCAGCCATGATAGCACCTCACTATTCTCCGATACCAGATTGTACAACATTAATTTTCACCTTAACAGCAACGTCTACGTTAGGATACATGTCTTGAATTTGTTTTATGCTCCATTTTCTTGAGTGGCTACGAATTTCTTCTCGTATACCGATTGGGTCGATTTCTTTTTCTTGGAATTGTTTTATTAATTCGTTTAAATCTTTTTCAAGTGTATTTTCTACATGTTTTTTTACGTAAGTAACATTTTCACTCTTTGATAAGTCAAGCCAGCTAGGGGCATTTTTTATAAGTCCATTTAATTTCAGCCGAATGTGAACTTTCGGAATGTCACCGGTGTCGGAAAGGGAACAAACACTATTTCCAGATAAGTTTTGGGTTGCGATTAATCCTTTATGTTTACCTTGACGTATCGGAACTTCGTAACGCCCATTTTTCGTTGGATTAATGAGTAATTTAAATAAAAAGGACCTTTTGTTATCTGTATACATAGCCACTTTATCCTTTTTTAAAAAAGCTAGCCCTTCAATGGAAGCAGACTGGTCTTCTGATACTTGAATATAAGGCAGGAATGGATCGTATCCAGATGAATAGAAGTTATATAAAAAAATATTTAAAGCTGTCCGTGGGATTGTCTCGTTTTTTATATTTTGTTCCAGTAATTCAGATAGATATAGCGACCCATTTGTTTTGATATGTTTAAGTAACTTTTCTGCTGAACCATCTACAAGTGCTAGTTGTACATCCCGGCCAATGTTAGAATCACGTTGTAAGTTGTTAATAACATCTCCAATTCCATGTTCACCAAATGCTTTTCCAAATAGGACAACACGCATTTGACCTACAGCGATCGTATGGGGAGATTTCGCGTTTAGTCGCGAAGATATTGTTTCAATGGTACCAGCAGTAGTGGATTGAGTTTCTGGATTAGATTGTACGCCTTTTGTGTAATCAGGATATAAAATTGTCCCACGAAATTTTTTGTTTTTTGTTATATCAAAACCACCTACATGAATCATTCGTTGTGTGTCTACTATATTCGTTTCTGTACAACCAGATTGAAAAATTAAAACGATAATAGCAAAGCATAATAAAATATTTTTCATTTTTCCTCACCGTCGCGTTTTTCTTTCGCTTTGTTTGGATCATAGCGCCATTTCTTTTTTGGTCTTAGAAAAGAGGCACGCGCGGCTGTTTGACTAAACGGCAAACGAAGAAGACCTTCTGCTGTCCCTAAACCGCGAAATGGATATAAAGGTAATAAATAAGGTGATCCCAGTGATTTTAAGTGAATTAAATGAGCTAATATGAATACGAAGCCGACAATGAGACCTAGACCGCCAAACGCTCCAGCTAAAATGATGAGAGGAAATCGCAATATCCGGATAGTTGAAGACATTTTGACTGTCGGTGTTGTAAAGGAAGCTAGCGCAGATAACGCAACTGCAATTAATAAAATAGTACTCGTTAAAGCAGCCTCTACAGATGCCTGGCCAATAACAATCCCCCCAACAATACCAATCGTTTGGCCGACTTTAGTTGGTAAACGAGCTCCAGCTTCGCGCAGCAATTCAATTGTAATTTCTAAAAAAAGGGCCTCCAAAACAGGTGGAAAGGGTACGTTAGCTCTAGAATAAATAATGGGACCGAGTAAATCAGCAGGAATCATTTGATAGTGATACGTTAAGACAGCTGTATAAATAGCTGATGAAAATAGAGAGAATGCTGCTCCGAAAAAACGAACTAATCTAAGAAAAGATCCTGCTATCCAAGGTAAATAATAATCTTCTGGAGAGACGAAGAAATCGAGTAATGTTGCTGGTCCAGCTAATGCATACGGTGAACCATCTGTTAAAATGACGACTCCTCCATTCAACAATGCAAAAACGGAGCGGTCTAAACGCTCTGTAGGCAGTAAAACAGGGAAGGGGGAGTTACTATTATCACTAATGAACTGTTCAATCATAGTTGCATCAAAAGGATAATCAAAATCGATATCTTGTAGACGTTGCATGGCAGTGTTAATATGTTGTTCATTTGTAATCCCTTCGATATAAGCAACTACGACTTTTGTTTTGGACATAGAACCAACGCTAACTTCTTTGAAAATTAATTGTTCGGTTACGATGTTTCGGCGTAATAAATGTATATTTATATCAACGTTTTCAACAAAACCGACTTTAGGGCCGATAACGCTATATTCATTTTCTGTATCGTTTGCTAAACGAGTTCCTAAAACTGTGCTTTCAGCGCGTAAGAGTGCATACTCTGCTTGCTCTGAAATCTTTTTTAGCTGTAATAAAACATATCCACTTAATAATTTTTCGCGAATCTCATCCATGGAAGGAGAGACGATAACATCTTCAATAGGTACAATATTTGCAACATCTTCAATGGTGTGAATCCTGTCTAATTCAGCTTTTATAGGCGCTAAAATGAATCGCTTAATAATAAGTGATTCTACTGTAGATTTATAATAAAACAAACATAATGTCCCATCTTCTATGATGTGATAAGAAGAAAAGTCGCTTGATTCTTTCATAGTATGGATAAATTCTGGAATAGAACAGACTGTTTGTTTTTTCTTTTTTGATGTTACACGAAACATTTGTGCACCCCCTAACATATATCATTTACTTGTGTTAGTTTTTGGGAAAGACGGGAATTTATACTTGAAAATTGAAAGTTCATAAAGAAAAGGAAGAGTATTGAAAAACTCTTCCTTTTTGGCATGTTAATTTGTTTTCTTTTCCTTAATAGACTTTACTAATTTAATCATTTCAGCTCGTATATCTTCTTTTTTTACATTTAATTTTTCTGCAATTTGTTTAATATCCATTCCGTCTTTTTTCATTTTTAGTACATCATCAAGAGGAGTATTACTTTTTTGAGAGATGATTGTTAATACTGTGAGCTGACGTAATCCGATATTATAATCTTTCATTTTTTGTTTTAGTCCGTCTGGTGTAGATTTTTGCATATTTGCTAATTCTTGCAGTAGTGCTTTTTTCGTTTCTTTATTCATATGATACTTTTTCAATTTACTTGGATCTACACCGAAATGCTTTGCTGTTTTCTCCCAAGATTTATTTTGTTTATAGTAAGCTAAAACGTCTTTTATTTCTTTTTTACTCATTCTTGCAATGTGAGCAGCTTTCCAAATTTCATGTTTGTTATAGCCGAGCTTTTCGAGCGACTGCATTTCTTCTTCTGAAATTGGTTTATGATGGTGCACTGTTACTTCTTTTGGTGTGGCAGCGGAAGCAGGGAAATTAGATATCCCGCATAATAATGCTGCCATGGTCATACTTACTACGATTTTTTTGTACATATAAATTCCTCCTAGATGGATAATGTGGAAAACTGTACACATATCATTTCCATAAAATGTGAAATACTTGTGAACAAATCAAGTTTTTTTATTCACAGTATGAAATGACGGTTTTGGAAGTTTTCCAACATAAAACATTGATTAATAGTGAAAAACTAGGGTATAATCGAAATTGAAAATCAATATCAATAATAAACGTATACATATAGATAAAAATAAGGGAGAGAAAAATATGACTACATATACTTCCATCGCAAATGTGATTAAAGAAAGACGTTCTGTTCGCACATTTACAGATAAAGCAGTAGAAAAAGAATTATTAATTGAACTATTAAACGATGCAACATGGGCGCCAAATCATAAAAACCGTGAACCATGGAATTGTAAATTATATATTGGAGAAGGCCGTCAGAAATTAGTAGACGCAGTATTAAACTCTTTCACAGAAGAAGAAAGAGCGAAGCGCGGTAAAATTTTATCAGATCGTTTCTTAAGCACACCTGCACAAATCGTCGTATATATAAATGAAGACCCTCGTCAAATTCAACGTGACGAAGATTACGCTGCAACATGTGCATTTATGCAAAACTTCCAACTGCTTGCTTGGGAACGTGGCTTAGGTTGCGTTTGGAAATCAGGCGGATTAAACTACAATCCATTATTTATAGAAGGACTCGGTTTAACAAGAGGTCAACGCATCATTGGAATTCTTCACCTTGGCTATTTCGATAAAGCACCAGAAGGAAAAGCTCGTACACCGATTACGGAGAAGATGGAGATTATTGAAGGTTAATAGATGAGACATTCTCGTTTTTATGAGGATGTCTTTTTATTATGCAATCAAAACTCATGAAAGCTTGTTCCTCATCATACACTTTCTTAAGGGAAAGTGTAAGGAGGGAAAATAATGAGAGCAAGTGACGATAAAGCACTGCAATATGCGATTGCGGAAATTACGGAAATTGCGACTGGATTTGGGCTTGATTTCTATCCGATGCGTTATGAAATATGTCCAGCTGAAATTATTTATACATTTGGTGCATATGGGATGCCGACGCGGTTTTCACATTGGAGTTTTGGAAAACAGTTTTTCAGAATGAAATTACAATACGATTTAGGTCTTAGTAAAATATACGAACTCGTTATTAACTCTGATCCATGTTATGCCTTTTTATTGGATACGAACTCGTTAATTCAAAATAAATTAATTGTAGCGCACGTTTTAGCACACTGTGATTTCTTTAAAAATAATATTCGCTTCTCTAATACGAAACGAGATATGGTGGAGAGTATGGCGGCAACGGCTGATCGCGTGAAAGCATATGAGCATAAGTACGGAAAGGCAGAAGTCGAAACCTTTTTGGATGCCGTACTTGCTATTCAAGAACATATTGATCCGTCGCTTATGCGCCCTAAACTGGCGTGGAGTATTGATGATTTAGAAGAAGAAGTAGAAAAGAAAAAGGCATCGCAATACGATGACCTATGGAATTTAGATGATCGTAATAAAAAGAGGGAACGGCCCAATGTACGTAAAAAGAAGAAAATTCCGCCGCAACCAGAGAAAGACTTACTTCTCTTTATTGAAGAATATAGCCGTGAGCTAGAAGATTGGCAGCGAGACATATTAACGATGATGCGTGAAGAAATGTTATATTTCTGGCCGCAGCTTGAAACGAAAATTATGAATGAAGGCTGGGCATCATACTGGCATCAACGTATACTTCGTGAAATGGACTTAACATCTGATGAAGCAATTGAATTTGCGAAATTAAATGCAGGTGTCGTACAGCCATCAAAAACAAGTATTAACCCATACTACCTTGGTATTAAAATGTTTGAAGATATTGAAGAGCGCTACAACAACCCGACAGAAGAAATGAAACGAAGAGGCGTCAAACCAGGATCTGGTCGCGACAAGATCTTTGAAGTACGCGAAATTGAATGGGATGTATCATTCTTAAGAAACTACTTAAACAAAGATCTCGTAATGAGAGAAGATATGTACTTATTCCAGCGCCAAGGAAAAGAATATAAAGTAATAGATAAAGAATGGGAACATGTACGTGATCAGCTCGTAAATATGCGTACAAATGGCGGCTTCCCGTACTTAGTAGTAGAAGACGGAGACTACTTAAAGAACGGGGAATTATACATTAAACATAGTTACGAAGGAATTGAGCTCGATTTAAAATACTTAGAAAAAGTATTGCCATACATTCATCAATTATGGGGAAGAACAGTGCATATGGAGTCCATTGTGGAAAGTAAGGGCGTTGTATTTTCTTATGATGGGAAGATGGTGCATCGGAAGTATGTGTGATGAAAAGAACGGACATAGAATGCTATGTTCGTTCTTTTTTATTTGGAATAAGGTTAACTATGCTATTCTTGAAAAAAGGGAGTTATATAGAGAAATGGAGCGATTCAAATGAGCAAAATAGGGGTATGCAAGGTGGATATTACGCCGCCTGTCGGTATTGATTTTGTCGGATATCATAGAGAGACAGGGATAAATAATATTGAAGAGCGTATTTATGGGACAGTTTTTGTATTTGAAAAAGATGAAATGAAAACTGTGTTTATAAGCATTGATAATATTGGGATGTTAGTAGAGGATACGAATATGATTCGGGAGCGAGTAGCTAGCAGGCTTCATGTGCCATTTGAGCGAATAACAGTTGTTTATACACATACACACTCTGGTCCGGAAACTGTTGGTAAGCAACCTTTAGTAAAGTCGTATAAAACGAGTTTAGTAAATAATGTAGTGCACGGTGCTGTTACTGCAAATAATAACTTGAAGCTATGTGAAGTTGGCTGGGGTGTTACGATAGGTGATATTGGGATAAACCGAAGAGAGAGAACATCTGATGGAAGAGCAAAGATGGGAACAAATATAAAAGGTGTTGTAGATAAACGAATTGGTATGTTAGCAATAAGAAATGCTGAAACGAAGGAGCTATCTGGGATTATAGTGTTTTGTACTGCGCATCCGAATGTTTTAAAAGGGGATAGCGATGCATTATCAGCGGATTATCCTGGAATGACGAGGGAGACTCTTGAGAAGATCGTAAACTGTCCTGTTATTATTGTGCAAGGAGCTGCTGGAAATATAAATGCGAAGTATCGCGGTTCAAGAGAAGCAGTAAAGCAAATGGCTTACATGCTTAGTGGACATGTATTAACGATGTTGCCAACAGTTACATATAGCCCAATTGTAACTGTAAGAACAGTTTCGAGTACGATGCAAATGAAGTTGAAAGATATTCCTGAAATGAATGAGATAAGAAGCATGGCTCAATTGGCGGAGAAGCAGTGGGGTGTGAATACGGATGAATGGCTTACTATTGTTTTAAAAAAATATATGAAAGGTATTCGGCAGTTACGTATTGATTTAGAAGTTCAACTGTTTCAAGTTAATGATGGCATGTTTTTTGGTATACCGATGGAACCTTTTTCAGAAACTGCGTTAGAAGTGAAAGAGAGTCTTCGAAATGAACTAGCTTTCTTTGGTGGATATACGAATGGATATATTGGTTATTTACCGACAAGGGAAGAGTTTGCGTATGGTGGTTATGAAGTAGAATTGAATCCTATTGTGTATGGGACGACTACGAATTTATTGATGCCACCGGAGGAAAATACAGCAGATGTAATCGTACAGAAAGTTATAGAACTATACGAAAAAGAACTTGGAAATATCTAAGTTCTTTTTTGTTTCGAATTTGTGAACAAAAGACATATATATTGAAACTGCTTTTTGTACACTTTATTATATACCTATACGGGTATGAGTTTTATTTTTGATGCATTGAGAAAATTAAACAAGATGGAGGTTTGAAATATGTCTAGAAAAATTATAGTAGTAGGTGGAGTTGCGGGCGGGGCATCAGTCGCTGCAAGGCTTCGTCGCTTAAGTGAAGAAGATGAAATTATTATGGTGGAGCGCGGGGAATATATTTCATTTGCAAATTGTGGATTACCATACTACATTGGCGGTGTTATTACAGAAAGACAAAAGTTATTAGTACAAACTGTTGAAAGGATGTCAAAACGTTTTAATTTAGATATACGTGTATTGAGTGAAGTGGTAAAGGTTAATAAAGAAGAGAAAATAATTACTATAAAGAATGTAACTACAAATGAAACATATAACGAGGAATATGATATTTTAATTCTTTCACCAGGGGCAAAACCAATTGTTCCATCTATTCCAGGTATTGAAGAAGCGAAGGCAATGTTTACGTTACGAAATGTACCTGATACAGATCGTATTAAAGCGTATATTGATGAGAAGAAACCACGTCATGCGACGGTTATTGGTGGCGGATTTATTGGAGTTGAAATGGTTGAAAACTTAAGAGAACGAGGAATTGATGTTACTCTTGTAGAGATGGCAAATCAAGTAATGCCACCAATCGATTATGAAATGGCAGCATATGTACATGAGCATTTGAAAAAGCACAATGTTGAGCTTGTTTTTGAAGATGGTGTAGATGCATTAGAAGAGAACGGGACTGTTGTACGTTTAAAAAGTGGCTCAATCATAAAGACAGATATGATTATTTTAGCAATTGGTGTGCAACCAGAGAGCAGTTTAGCGAAGGATGCAGGGTTAGCACTAGGAGTTAGAGGAACGATAAAGGTAAATGAGAGTTTTCAAACATCAGACCCACATATATATGCAATTGGTGATGCGATTGAAGTGAAAGATTTTGTTACAGAAACAGAAACGATGATTCCGTTAGCGTGGCCAGCTAATCGTCAAGGTCGCATGTTAGCGGATATTATTCATGGTCATACAGATTCTTTATATAAAGGTACGATGGGAACTTCTGTAGCTAAAGTTTTTGATTTAACAGTTGCTGCAACGGGCGTAAATGAGAAAATATTAAAACGATTAAATATACCCTATGAGGTAGTACATGTACAGGCGAATTCGCATGCTGGATACTATCCGAATGCTACGCCAGTGCTAATAAAATTAATTTTTAATAAAGATAGTGGAAAAATGTATGGAGCACAGGCGTTAGGGCGTGACGGTGTAGATAAGCGTATTGATGTTATTGCAACGGCAATGAAGGCAAATTTAACTGTAATTGATTTGCCAGATTTAGAATTATCATATGCCCCGCCGTATTCTTCTGCAAAAGACCCAGTCAACATGGTGGGGTATGCAGCAAGTAATATAGTAGATGGTTTTGTGGAAACAGTACAATGGCATGAAATAGATCGTATTGTTGAAAATGGTGGATATCTTATTGATGTTCGAGAGCCTAATGAACTCAAACAAGGAATGATGACAGGCTCTATTAATATTCCGTTAGATGAATTACGGGATCGTTTGGATGAAGTGCCGGTAGATAAAGAAATATATATTACTTGCCAGCTTGGTATGAGAGGGTATGTTGCAGCGCGCATGTTAATGGAAAAAGGATATAAGGTAAAGAATGTAGATGGTGGCTTTAAATTGTATGGGACAGTATTACCAGAACGTGTTGTATATTAATATTTTTTCATCTTCCATTTCAAAACTTGGTGGAAGATGAAAGCCTATATAGTAAGGTTTCACTTCTTGTTTTATGCACATATAAGATAAACATTAAAAATAGGGGTTTACAAAATACCCTACAGGGTATAATATATTGTCATAAGCTATAAATAGTGACATAATGGTAATGAGGTGATTATAGAATGGAATATAATCAAGATATGAAAAATAGATTGAAACGTATTGAAGGTCAAGTTCGTGGTGTGCTTCGTATGATGGAAGAAGGAAAAGATTGCCGAGAGGTTATTACACAGTTAACGGCATCCCGTTCTGCACTTGATCGTACAATTGGACTTGTTGTGGGAACAAATTTAGAGCAATGTTTACGTGAGCAGTTTGAAAGTGGTAACGGTTCAAATGAAGAGTTAATTAAAGAAGCTGTTCAATTACTTGTAAAAAGCCGATAATCTGTCAAACATAAGTGTTGACAGATTTTCAAAAACATTTTAATATACCCCTACAGGTATATGTATATACGTTATGGAGGAATCGACTATGAGTATAAAAGTGGATATGAGTTTAGATTGTAAAGGATTGGCTTGTCCGATGCCGATTGTGAAGACGAAGAAGGCGATGGAAGGTTTGATATCAGGGCAAGTGATTGAAGTTCAGGCAACAGATAAAGGGTCTACTGTAGATATAAAAAGTTGGGCGAGTAAAGTAGGTCATCAATATATCGGGACGAAACAAGAAGGTGATCTATTGATGCATTACGTTAGAAAAGCACATGAGCATGAAGTGAATGAAGTAGTGAAATATCCTCATACAATTACAAATGCGGAATTGGAAGAGTTATTATTAAGCGGTGAAGAATGTATTATAGTAGATGTTCGTGAAGCGGCAGAATTCGCTTTTGGTCATATTCCAGCGGCTATTTCAGTTCCATTAGGCGAAGTGGGCAGTGCAGCATTAGATCAGACGAAGCAAATTTATGTTGTTTGCCGAACTGGTAACCGTAGTGATGTAGCTTGCCAAATGTTGAAAGAGCGAGGGTATGTAGATGTGAAAAATGTCATTCCAGGTATGTTAGAGTGGCAAGGGAATGTGGAAAAATAAAGTGAAACTTTAATCAGTGGGGGTTTTCTTCATCCCCCATTGATTATTAGTTGAACCAATCGGACTTTTATGGGCAGTTGATCCCCAACCTAACTTCTGTGCTTTCGCTGAATTTTGAGCTGGGGGTCTTACTGCCCATTAAAGCGGGATAAAATTTTTTAAATAAAAATATACCTATGGGGGTAATTAGATGAGCATTAAACCGTTATATGCAAAAGATGTTGCAGAGAAAGTTTTATTTGGAGAGTTGTTTATTTTAGATGTTCGTAATGAGACGGATTATGAAGATTGGAAAATTGAAGGGAAACAAATTTCTTCTATAAATAAACCGTATTTTGATTTATTAGATGGTGTAGAGCATATTGTAAGTGAATTACCGAGAGAAAAAGAAATTTTAGTCGTATGTGCGAAAGAAGGTTCTTCGCAGTTTGTTGCTGAGCAATTAACAGAGGCCGGATTAGAAAATATTTATTATTTAGCTGGCGGTATGAAAGCTTGGAGTGAATATGTGAAGCCATTAAAAGTAGGCGATGTACAGGGCGGAGGGAGTATATATCAATTTAATCGTCTTGGAAAAGGCTGTTTATCTTATATGGTCGTTTCAAACGGTGAAGCGGCAGTTATTGATGCAGTCAGAACAGTTGAAGCATATGAAGAGTTCGCGAAAGAGCATGGCGTTACGATTACGAATGTAATGGATACACATTTACATGCAGACCATATTTCGGGTGGACGTAAGTTAGCTGAAAAAGTAGGTGGTGCGTATTGGTTACCGCCAAAAGATGCGGAGGAAGTCGTTTTCTCATATAAACCGCTTGTTGAAGGATCTGTTATTACGGTGGGGGGTACTAAAATTGGAATTGATGCATTATACTCACCGGGACATACGATTGGAAGTACATCATTTATTGTAGATAATTCCTATTTATTATCAGGTGATATTTTATTTGTAGATTCAATCGGACGTCCAGATCTTGCTGGAAAGGCTGAAGATTGGGTGAGTGATTTACGAGAAACTCTATATAACCGATATAAAGTACTATCTCAACGATTAATCGTGTTACCAGCTCATTATTCAAAAATAAGTGAAATGGATGAGAATGGTGTTGTGAGCGCAAAGTTAAACGATTTATTTGCGTATAATGCAGGACTAAACATTGAGGATGAGGGAGAGTTTCGTAAAGTTGTAACGGAGAATTTACCACCTCAGCCGAATGCTTACGAAGAAATTCGTCAAACGAATATGGGTAAAATCCATCCGAGTGTGGATGAAGAGCGTGAAATGGAGATTGGTCCAAACCGTTGTGCAGTTCATGAATAATGAAATAAACAAATAAAAAAAATGGAGGAATAGATGATGAATGTAAAACAAGTATTAGATGCGAAAGGTTTAGCATGTCCGATGCCGATTGTAAGAACGAAGAAAGCGATGGATATTTTACAAACTGGAGAAGTGTTAGAAGTACATGTAACAGATAAAGGGTCAGTTAAGGATATTCCAGCGTGGGCAAATAAAGGTGGTCATGACATCGTAAAGCATGAAGAAGACGCTGATGTGCTAAAGTTTTGGATTAAGAAGGCGTAGCATGTTTATAAATGTAGAGAGGTTGGTTATATGAATACAATATTAAGTACGCTTTTCATTGTACTGGCTGCAGCGCTTGTTATTTCACGTTTTTTACCGGTGAAAGGTGTTCAAAATATAAGTGGAAAAGAATTAAAGAGTATAGCAGGAAAAAAGGGAAAACAATTTATCGATGTTCGCACAGTAGGTGAATATAGAGGAAATCATATGAAAGGATTTCAAAATATCCCGCTAAATGAGTTAGCGAGTAAGGCAAATCAGTTAGATAAAAATAAAGAAGTAATCGTTATTTGTCAGAGCGGGATGAGAAGTAAGCAAGCAGCAAAGGTATTAAAGAAATTAGGATTTCAGCACGTTATCAATGTTTCAGGCGGTATGAATGGCTTGTGAGGAGGAAATTTAAAATGAAAGAAATTACAGCAACAGAATTAGAAGAAAAATTGTTACGTAAAGAAGTAGTAAATATCGTAGATGTACGTGAAGTAGAAGAAGTCGCCGAGGGGAAAATCCCAGAAGCGTGTAATATTCCATTAGGATTATTAGAATTTCGTATGCATGAGTTGGATAAAAAGAAAGAATATATTATCGTTTGTCGCTCTGGCGGAAGAAGTGGAAGAGCAGTTCAGTTTTTAGAGAGTTACGGTTTTCAAGCGATCAATATGGTAGGTGGTATGTTAGCGTGGGAAGGTAAAGTCGTATAGTACAGAGATAAAGTGAAACTTTAATCAGTGGGGATTTTTGTCCATCCCCCACTGATTATTAGTTGAACCAATCGGGCTTTTACGGGCAGTTGATCCTCCACCTAACTTCTTTGCTTCCGCTGAATTTTGAGGTGGGGATCTTACTGCCCGTTAATGCGGGATAAATGATTTGAGCCTTTTTACAAATAATAATATACCCCTATAGGTAATTGGAGGGAGAACAACATGGAACAACAGAAGAAAACAACAATCGTTTTATTTAGCGGAGATTATGATAAAGCGATGGCTGCTTATATTATTGCAAATGGTGCAGCGGCGTATGATCAAGAGGTGACTATTTTTCATACTTTTTGGGGCTTAAATGCTTTAAGGAAAGATGAACATGTGAAGGTAAAGAAAACGTTCATAGAAAAAGTATTTGGAAAAATGATGCCGCGTGGTGTGGATAAGATGGGATTATCAAAAATGAATTTTGCCGGTATGGGACCAAAGATGATTAAAGGTATTATGAAAAAACACAATGCGATGCCTTTACCGGATTTAATGGATTTGGCGAAAGAACAGGGAATTAAACTTGTAGCTTGTCAAATGACGGTAGATTTATTAGGGTTAAAAGAGGAAGAGATTATGGAAGGGGTAGAGTTTGCAGGAGTAGGAGCTTATTTAGCAGATGCTTCGGATGGGAATGTGAACTTATTCATTTAAATCACCTTCTTTTTAGAAGGCGGGGGATATAAGGTGAGTTTAGTCGTATTACTTTTTATAATTGGGTTTATCGGATCGTTTATATCAGGAATGGTTGGAATTGGCGGTGCGATTATTAATTATCCGATGATCCTATACATTCCGGTATTGCTAGGATTTACTGGCTATACGTCACATGAAGTGAGTGGTATTACAGCGGTGCAAGTATTCTTTGCAACTTTTGCAGGGGCATGGGCCTATCGGAAAAGTAATGATATGGATAAAACGTTAGTTATGTATATGGGAGCTAGTATATTAGTAGGAAGTTTCATAGGGAGTTTTGGTGCTAACGTATTAGAGGAACATACGGTTAATGTTGTTTATGCAGCGTTAGCAACAATTGCTGCTATTATGATGTTCGTACCGAAGCGAAATAATGGTGATAAAGTGAAATATAATAAATGGTTAGCAAGTTTGCTAGCGTTTATTGTAGGTGGAGCATCAGGCATTATAGGTGCTGGCGGTTCTTTCTTATTAGTACCGATTATGTTAGTGGTTTTAAAATTGCCGATACGTACAACAATAGCGACATCTATTGCTATTACGTTTATTTCCTCAGTAGGGATTACGACTGGAAAAGTGATAACTGGGCAAGTGGTCGTAATTCCAGCTCTTATTATTGCGATTGCAAGTATCATTGCTGCGCCGCTTGGAGCGCAAGTTGGGAAGAGGATCAATCAAAAAGCATTGCAATATATGTTATCGATTTTGATTGTAGGCACTGCTGTTAAGATGTGGATTGATATGATATCGAAATAAAAGGATGGAGCTGCTTGCAGCCCATCCTTTCATTTATCCCCAAATAACTTTCATTAAGTTTTTATATTGGTCATTTGCTAATCTATATAGCGTTAGCGTATGTTCAAAGACAAGTGCTGGATTAAAGTTTGGTTCTGAGAATGCAAGAGATGTTGTAATATCAATTGCATTTTGCTTGTTTAATGTGAATTTTGCAAATCGATAAGATGTGTTTAATTCATTAATAACGTGCAAAATATCATTTGTTGATGTTGCATCAGGTACGTGAGCAACATTGAAGCAGTATATATCCACGGTAGGATCTTCATTTTGGAAAGCAGCGAGAAGTTGAATTTTTGCGCCAGCTTCTGTCTCTAATCCTACTGAAAAATGAACAGAACCATTGTTTTCATCTATATTTTCTTCCATGTATATATCGTTTGACTTTAAGTAGTCTCTAAAATCTGAGATGTTATGTTTTACTGCAGCTTTCATATGTATGAGCCCCCTGATAATTGGAATAGATTGCTACTATTTATTATAATTTAAAAATATTAAAAAAGATAGTTGGAAAGTTCTGATTTTTTTGTATTGAATAAAAAAGAAGCAGCTCTCTACCTCCATAGAGAACTGCTTCTTTTTTATTCATTGTCGTTAGATGATGTTTCTGTATCTTCACTGTTATTTTTATTTTTCACTTCATTGTTACTTGATTCGCGTTCACTTGAATTTTCTGACTTAGATTCTTTTGTTTTCTCTGTGCTTGTTTTCTTCGAATCAGAGTCTGTTTTTGTATATGCAGGTAATCCAAGGTGAGAACGAAGATCGTTTGTAACTTTTGCTAATTCTTTTTTATCTGGATTGTAGTAATATGTTCGGCCACCACCAGCAGATTGGCTACATGTATCGTCACCTTTTGCCATATAGCAGTCTTCACCTTGAAGTTGTAATTTCTCAATTTCTGAATCCGATCCATACTTATAGAATGAAAGCATATCATCGAATGTTAAGTTTGTAACGAATTGTCCGTTAATATCATCAATGATGTTACCAACTTTTGTTACAGATCCAACGCTTGTTAGTTTCTTTAAAATTGCTTCAATAACGAGCTGTTGACGTTGCCCACGCATTGCATCACTATCGATGTGGCGCGTTCTAGCAAGAGCAAGAGCTTCTTCACTATTTAGCTTTTGAACACCTTTTTTCAGATGAATTGCATCAGCAGTATCATTACTATCTTGTTCAGTAAATTCAACTGGTACATCGACTTCAATCCCGCCTAGATCATCGACAATTTTCATAAATGATTTGAAGTTAAACTTTACAAAGTAATCGACAGGAACATTCATTAATTTTTCAACTGCATCAATACTTGCTTGTGGTCCACCGTCTTTTCCGTTTTTAGTAGAACCGTATGCATGAGCGTGTGTAATTTTATCTTTTTTCTTTTCCACTGGGATATAAGTATATGTATCTCGTGGAATACTTAATAGTTTTACAGTTTTGCTATCTTTATTAAACGTTGCAAGTAATAGTGCATCCGTTCTTATAGCTTCACCATATTCTTTCCCACGGACATCGCTTTCATCAACACCCATGATTAAGACAGAGACGTTATTTGTGATAGGTTTTACAGCTTTATCACGTAAATCAGATTTATCACCGCGCGCTAAATCGTGTGCGGCGTTTCGAACAGCAGAAGATGCTTTATTTACTAAAAACCAAGTATAACCGCCACCTATTATTAAAAAGAATAGAATAACGCTTATAATAATTTTTGTTTTTTTCTTACCTTTTTTCGGTTTACTGCGTGTATTTTCTTGCAAAGATGGGTTTTGCTCCATTTCCTGTACTCCTTCATTTGGATTGAAATACGACACTCACATCCACTTATTATAATGAAATTTAGCGAAAAAAGACATTACAAATCATTTACATTTCGTAAAAATTCAATTTATTTATAAAAAGTCAGATTTCTATATTTTATTTTTCAGATGTAGAATAAGTATAAGGTTTTTTAGTAGAAATGAAAATACGTATTGTGAGAAAGTGATAGAGAAGTAAGATTTGTTGAAATATAGCCAAGAAAAAATGAGTAGGTTTACTTATTTCTTCTATATAATAAAGAAGAATTTGACGGATAAAGGAGAGGCCATAATGAATCATACATCATTCCGAGCAATCGTTGTGAACGAAACAGAAAGTAAGCAGTTTGTAAGAAACGTTGTAGAGAGAGAAGTAAGTAGTTTACCTGAGGGGGACGTATTCATACAGGTTCATTATTCTTCATTAAATTATAAAGATGCACTTTCAGCTACTGGTAATAAAGGTGTAACGAGAACATATCCTCATACGCCAGGAATTGATGCAGCAGGAGAAGTTGTGGGTAGTAAAGGTGAAACTATTAAAGTAGGCGATCAAGTCATTGTAACGGGTTATGATTTAGGGATGAATACTTCTGGTGGTTTCGGAGAATATATTCGCGTGCCGGCATCTTGGGTTATCCCTTTACCAGAGGGAATGTCATTAAAGGAAAGTATGATGTACGGGACAGCAGGTTTTACAGCTGCCTTATCAGTGTATAAGCTTATTGGAGCAGGGATCACGCCTAATATGGGAGATGTGTTAGTAACGGGTGCCACAGGCGGCGTAGGGAGTGTAGCTGTAAGTATTTTAAGTAAGTTAGGATTTAACGTAGTAGGAGCGACAGGGAAAATGGAAGAAGAACAGATGCTACTACGTTTAGGAGCGAAAAAAGTGATTCATCGTACGGAATTGAATGATGAATCAGGAAGACCAATGTTAAAAGGGATATACGCCGGGGTTATCGATACTGTAGGCGGGAGAATGCTAGAAACTGCTTTAAAAACGGTAAAGTATGGTGGCTGTGTAACGACATGCGGTAATGTGGCAGGCGAGGAATTACAAACAACAGTATATCCGTTTATTTTGCGAGGCATAAGCCTTTTAGGGATAGATTCTGTGCAATGCCCAGTGGATGTGAGAAGAGATGTATGGACGCTCTTAGCAAGTGAATGGAAAAATAATGAGTTACTATCTTATACAGAAGAATGTACATTAGAAGAGTTAGATGAGAAGTTTACACTTATATTACAAGGAAAGTTAAAAGGAAGAACGGTTGTAAATATGAAATGAAAAAAGAGACGCTTACATTAGCGTCTCTTTTTTATTATAATGATTGTTTTAAATTGATTTTACCTTGTTCACCTAAAACACCATCAGCGATATTTACAGCGTGATCACCGATACGCTCTAAGTTACTTACCATATCGACGAAGATGATACTTGCATCACCTGAACAGCTACGTTCGTTCAGACGTAATACGTGACGTTTACGAAGAACACGTTCCATTTGGTCGATTTTACGTTCTTTTGCAATAACAGTTTGAGCTAGCTCAGTATCGAAGTTTGTTAAAGCTTCAACTGCATCTTGTAATGTTGAAATTGTTAACTCAAGCATTTCATTTAGTTCAGCTAGTGCTTCGTCTGATAGAGAAACACGGTTTGAAATTTGGAAATCTACAAGTTCTACAAGGTTTTCTACATGATCACCGACACGTTCAATATCTCCAACTACACCTGCTAAAACAGAATGCTTCTCAGAGTCTGTTGGTGAAAGTGGCTTTTCTGATAGTAAAACTAAATACTCGGTAATTTTTTTATCTAAATTGTTAATAGCACCCTCTAATTGAGTAGCCATATCAGCGTGTTTTTTGTCTTGTGTATTTAAAAATTGATTTGCTTCTTTTAATCCATGTAATGAGAACTCCGCCATACGGATGATTTCTTTTTGAGCTTCTGTTAAAGCGATAGCTGGAGATTGCTCAATAAAGATTGGATTTAAATGTTGTGGTTTGAAATCAATAGCAGAATCTTCACCACGAATAAGTTTTGTTACAATCCATGCTAATACAGCGATGAATGGGAATTGAATAACTGCATTTGTTACGTTAAATGTTCCGTGTGCAAATGCAATTGTCATTTCTGGATTTAAGTTTAATGATGTTTGGAAATATTGAATTAAGCTTGTAAATGGTACTAATAAAATCGTAAATATGATTGTACCGACGATATTAAAGATAACGTGAACTAATGCTGCACGTCTTGCGGCAATAGAAGTACCGATTGCTGCTAATACAGCTGTAATTGTTGTACCGATATTATCACCGAATAATACAGGAAGCGCAGCTTTTAAATCGATTGCACCTTGACCGAATAGTTCTTGCAAAATACCAATTGTTGCACTTGAACTTTGTACAATTAAAGTGAAGACTGTACCAACAACAACTCCTAAAATTGGGTTATCACTCATGCTAACCGTTAACTCTTGGAATGACTCTAAAGAGCGAAGAGGTTTCATACCTGCACTCATTAATTCTAAACCGAAGAATAACATACCAAAACCGAATATAACTTGACCTAAAGAATGAACCTTTTTATTTTTAAAGAAGAATAGTAAGATAGCCCCAACTGCCATAATTGGAAGAGCGTATTCTCCGATTTTAATTCCGATAATAAATGCAGTAACTGTCGTTCCGATGTTCGCACCCATAATAACACCAATTGCTTGTCTTAATGTCATAAATCCGGCACTTACAAGTCCGACTGTTAAAGCTGTTGTTCCTGAACTTGATTGGATTAATACAGTAACTAACATACCTGCTAGTACACCCATAAGTGGGTTTGTTGTAAAGCGATCTAGAATATCGCGAAGACGATCTCCAGCTGCTTGTTGCAGTCCATCGCCCATGTATTTAATACCAAATAAGAAAATACCTAATCCACCAATGAACTGGAAGATCATATCTTGAATATTGTATTCCACGCATTCCACTCCTTAAATTTCATGTACGATGTAATTATTAACTAAACCTTGAGGTACTGTAAACGGTTTATCAGTAAAATTTACACTAAATTTACAAAGGGATGAAAAGTTTACAATTCTTTAAAGAAACAGCTGGATTTAATTGGTTTAAGCCCTATATAGACAGTGTTTTTTGTAAAGAAATCACACTTTTTAGAATAGTATTATTCAGTTGGATATGAAGGAAAGCGTCTGCGAGTTCATCGTATATTTTTTGATGAAAGTTAAAAAAATATGTAGGAAAATGATTTTATAAATTTATTTCTCGTTATTCATCTCGTTTTTGTGCATAAAAAAAGCCACTGAAATTATCCAGCAGCTTTTTCTCTGTTTTTATTGCCATGCTTTTGCTTTCTTATACTTGTGATGTAAATGAACAGGAAAGCAATAAGTAATAGAGAGGAATAGCGATATACAGTTGCGTAGTTTGTAAAATGTGCAATGAATCCAAATATAATTGCGCCAGCACCAATTCCAAGGTCAAATGCTGAGAAGAATGTAGCTGTTGCGACTCCTCGTCGGTGCGGTGCTACTCGGTCAATCATCCATGCTTGTAGTGCTGGTTGAATCGCTCCAAATCCACTTCCGTAGCATGCTGCTGCGATAATTAAACTCGGAATGGTAGTTGTATACGACAATAAAATAATACCTGCAAACGTAATAATAACTCCTGGAATAATAACGAACGAATGACCTTTCGCATCGTATAATTTTCCAGAAAACGGACGAGTGACAGCGATTGCAAGTGCATTAAATAAGAAGAAGAGGCTTATATCAGCAATACCGACTTCCGTAGCAAATAATGTAATAAAGCTCCCGATTCCGCCGTACATTAATGTAATACATAATATTAATAATGAAGGAAGTAAAGCTTTGCGCTCAATAAATCCGTCGAGAAAAGTACCAGATGTTTGCTGTGGTGGTTGCGGCGATTTTTTGATTTGAAGTAGTTTCGTTAATATTAATGAAACAATTGTACAGGAAAGTGCACATAAAAAAAGAATCGTGAAGTTATATGTTTGCATCAGCCAAAGTCCGATAAGTGGACCGAGCGCCATTGCAATCGTTCCAGAAAGGCCGAAATATCCCATACCTTCACCGCGGCGAGCTTGCGGAATTAAATCTGAAACGACAGTTCCATATGTAGTCGTTGTAATACCAAACCCAGCTCCGTGTAAAATTCGAACGGCAAGCAATAGGAAGATAGTTGAAGCGAAAAGATAACTGCCCATAGCGAGTAAACAAATAGCAGTACCAATCATTAAAATGATTTTTTTGCTGAACTTTTGCAATGCATTTCCAGTTAGCGGTCTAACAAAAAGTGCTGCAACGGTAAACATACCGACAACAAATCCAATATTGGAACTTGTGCCACCAATTTCTTTCACATAAACAGGTAAAGTAGGAATTAACATTTGAAACCCTAAAAACATACATAAGTTTGCTAGAATTAGCGCAACAAACTCTTTCGTCCATAACGGTTCTCGTTTTACGAGTATTGCCTCTCCCATATATTCATCCCCTATATAAAATTATCTCTGTTCTTTCGAGTATATGTATTGGTCAATGTAACAGTCAAGGAAGGTGCCTTGAAAACGTATAACAATTTTTAAGGTGAAAAAACTGACAAATTTGTGTAAAAGCTACACAACTATGAAAAAAAGATGTAAAGTATAGATGTATAGACTTGTAGTTGTTATGAATGATAGAAATTGTTTTTTCTTTAAAGAAAGCGGATTCAAAAAGTAGTGAATGAGAAGGGGATATATACTTTTTCACTACATATATTTGAAAAGGTTTACAAAACAATGAAGAAAGAGGCGTGTACATATGAGACGATTAGGTATTTCTATTTATCCAGAACATTCAACAGTAGAGAAAGATAAGGAATATTTAACATTAGCAAGTAAATACGGATTTAATCGTGTATTCACATGCTTATTGTCTGTAGATGGAGAAAAAGAGAAAATTATAGAAGAGTTTAAAGAAACGATCTCCCATGCAAATGCATTAGGGTTTCAAGTATTAGTTGATATTAGTCCATCTGTCTTTACACAATTAGGTATTTCATATAATGATTTATCGTTCTTCCATGAGTTAGGGGCGTACGGCATTCGTTTAGATGTCGGTTTCTCTGGGTTAGAAGAATCGATTATGACTTACAATCCATACGGCTTAAAAATTGAAATTAATATGAGTAACGGTACGAAATATGTAGATAACATTATGAGTCATAGACCAAATCGTGAAAATTTAATTGGTTGCCATAATTTTTATCCACATCGTTATTCAGGATTATCATACGATCATTTCATTAAATGCTCGAAACAATTTAAAGATTACGGTATGAGAACAGCTGCCTTTATTTCATCATTTGATGCAACATACGGACCTTGGCCAGTAACAGAAGGATTATGTACGTTAGAGCAGCATCGTGAATTACCGATGACAACACAGGCGAAGCATTTATTTGCGACAGAATTAATTGATGATGTTATTATTGCAAACGCGTATGCGTCAGAAGAAGAATTACAAGCACTAGGTGCATTAAATAAAGAGAAACAAACATTTGATGTAGGGTTATATGATACAACAACAGAATTAGAAAAAATTATCGTATTAGATGAGCCTCATTTTTACCGCGGAGATGTATCTGAATATATGATTCGCTCGACACAAAGTCGTGTGAAATATAAGAAAGAAGAGTTCAAACCGCATAATACACGTGAAATTAAACGCGGTGATCTTTTAATTGATAATGAACAGTATGGTCAATATAAAGGTGAATTGCAAATTGCTTTAAAAGATATGGTAAATACAGGAAAAACAAATGTAGTTGGCCGAATTGTGGAAGAAGAAATTTTCTTATTAGATTATTTACAAGCATGGGATAAATTCGGGTTTACATTAAAGAAATAGATTAAATAAAAAAGGAAAAAACTACTGACTTCAGCAGCTTTTTCCTTTTTATATATAAATTGTGAGAGGAAGAACTATGACAAAGGTGCATCAGCGATTAGTTTCTATTTTAGAGGAGTTTTTAGAAGAGAAATCGATGTTAAATCGAGCTTTTTTAGCGAGCCGTTTACATGTATCAACGAAGACGATTCAAAAAGATATAAAATTATTAAATGATATATTGGAAGAAAACGGGGCGAAAATTGAATCGCAAAGAGGGACTGGATACGAACTAGAAATTATACAAATGAAGAAGTTTGAAGAGTTTTGCGTGGGTCTATTTCAAAAACAGGCGGAAAAGATCCCAACTTCTTATGAAGAAAGGATAGCGTACATTCTGCAACGTATTTTAACGACAGAGGGATATGTGAAGCTTTCACAGTTGGCAGAGGAAATTTATGTGAGTAAATCGACTGTAAATTTAATTATGAAAGATGTTACAGATATATGTGGGCGTTATCAATTACAAATTGAAAAGAGACCGTATTATGGTATACGTATTGTGGGAGAGGAGTTTCATATTCGTTCTTGTTTATCACAATATGGTTTACCGCGTTATGACCATACTCCGTTTCATGAGCAATTTGATCAGAGTGATACATATGTATCGTTACCTCATATACCGCTTATCCGTTCGGTTATATTAAAGTATATCGAGGGAGGGACGATATATTTATCAGATATAGAAATTGATAATTTAGTCATTCATATTGCAATCGCATTAAAGCGTTGTGAAGATCGACATTATATGAAAGGGCTAAATAAACAGCAAGCTGAGCTTATCATAAAGAAAGAATATACAATTGCGAAAGAGATTTTAGGAGATTTAGAGAAAGCGTTACATCTTTCATTTCCAGAAGAAGAAGTTTTATATGTGACGATGCACTTATTAAGTACTGCTGTCACAGCGAGAGATCGTTATGAAAATGTGGAAGAATTATTAGGGAAAGATTTATATGCATTCATGCAACATATTCTTTTTAAAGTAGCGGAAGAACGGAATCTTATTTTTTATTATGATGAAGAATTATTATTTGGATTTGGTGTTCATTTAAAAACGTTATTAAATCGTTTGAAGTATAAGTTAAATACGAGAAATCCTCTTTTGGCAGAAGTGAAAAAGAATTATCCGTATGCTTTTGAAATTGCGGTTCTCGTTGGAGATATAATTGGTGAATATACAGGAGAATCGATTCCGGAAAGTGAAATTGGTTATATTGCGATTCACTTCGGCGGAGCGATGAGCCGTTTACAGGAAGAGAATCAAAAGAAAAGATGTTTATTAGTTTGTGCGACTGGTCAAGGAAGCGCCCAGCTATTGAAATATAAAATTCTATCACAGTTCCGAGATAAATTAGAGATTGTGGGAATTACAGGCTATTATCAATTGAAAGTGGAAGACCTTTATAAAGATAAAATAGATTGTATTATTAGTACGATTCATATACCGAGTGGTTTGCCTGTTCCAGTTATAAAAGTGAACTCAATATTTGATGATAAAGAGATTAAATCGATTGGTCAGCAGTTGTTTACGCATGTGAATACTAGTGTGCAGCAGTATATAAAGGAAGATTTAATCTTTTTAAATCATAGCGCTTCTACGAAAGAAGAGGCTATCCAATTTTTATGTGAGAAAGCTGCTGAGAAAAACTATGTACCAGAAAACTTTTATGATTCTGTTATAGAAAGAGAGAATACATCTCCTACAGCAGTTGGAAATTTAGTTGCGATTCCTCATCCGATGCAGTTATTAAGTGAGAAAACATTTTTGATGTTTTGTACCCTTGATAAAGCGGTTGACTGGGGAGATAAGAAAGTACAAGTTATTATTTTATTTAGTGTAAAGCGTAATAATAATGAAGATTTACAAAAGCTGTATGATTTTTTATATGATGTTATGTCTAGTCAAAATACGATAGAGAAATTAGCTCAGGCTAAAGTGATTGAAGATTTTCAAGAGATATTATTATCGTTATAAGAAAAGTATGTAAAAACTTCCGTTACACAACGGAAGTTTTTTATGTTTAATTGTATGCGTTTTCATAATAAGATAGCAATATAGAAAAAAGATAGCTTGGGGGAATTTAAAATGACTGATATGCAAACTCCATTTGCGTTAATTTTACATGGTGGCAACGCGAGAAGCGCGTCACTGGAAGCAATTGCTTTTGCAAGACAAGGAGATTTTGAGAATGCGAGTGAAAAGATGACACTTGCTAGTGAAGAAATTTCAGCAGCTCATCGTATTCAAACAGACTTAATTCAAGAAGAGGCAAGAGGAAATCATGCAGAAATCAGTTTACTGTTAGTGCATGCACAAGATCATTTAATGAATGCAATTACAGTGAAAGAACTTGCTGAAGAATTTATCACTCTTCATAAACGAGTAGAAGAGAAAGTGACAGTATAAGATGTACATTTTATTATGTTGTGCAGCAGGCATGTCAACGAGTATGGTTGTAAGAAAAATGCAGGAAGAGGCAAAGAAACAAGGGAAGGATTATAAAATTAAAGCAGTTGATTCAGAACTTGTGAAACTGGAGATAAAAAATGCTGATGTAGTTTTAATCGGACCACAGGTGAAGTATTTGTTTCCAGCTGTACAGTTTCTTGCGAACTCATACGATATACCGGTTGCAATTATAGAGCAACGAGATTATGGCATGTGTGACGGTTTAAAAGTATTGAAACAAGCAGAACAATTAGTTTTAGCATAATGATATTTTTTTAAATATAAACATTATAATGTTATAACTTTATTTCATTCTTTCGTAGTAAAGAGAAAGAGGAGGGGTATTGATGAATGGTTTTATGAGTTTTATGGAACAAAAGATTATGCCAACAACGCAAAAGATTGCAGGACAACGACATTTATTAGCAATTCGAAACGGGGTTATTTCTACATTGCCGTTAACGATTGTCGGATCATTTTTCGTTATCTTTTTAAATTTACCAATTGATGCATATATGGAATGGATTGCACCGTTTCGCCATATTTTAGATATTCCATTCCGATTTACAGTAGGTTTAATGGCGTTATACGCAGCGTTTGGGGTAGGAGCTTCACTCGCGAACTTTTATCAACTCAATCAGTTAAGTGCAGGTTTGTTATCTGTACTCGCCTTTTTACTAGCATCAGTTGAACCAATTCAAATTACGAAAGCTGTACCAGGTGTTATTGATGCAGGTAGATACATTTCAGTAGGAACATTAAGTGCAACATCTTTATTCGGAGCAATTGTTACAGCATTAATTGCAGTAGAAATTTATCATTTTATGATTAAGCATAATATCTCGATTAAATTACCAGATAGTGTACCACCAGCAGTTTCAAATTCGTTTGCAGCATTAATTCCAACTTTAGTCGTTATTCTTTTATTCTGGGGTATTCGTTACGGTTTAAAATTTGATGTAAATACAACAATCACATATTTAATCGCACCACTAAAATCAGTATTAGTAGGAAATAATTTATTTGGCGGTTTATTAACAGTATTCTTAATCGTGTTCTTCTGGTCATTCGGTATACATGGCCCAGCGATTTTAGGACCAATCATTCGTCCGATGTGGGATTCAGCAATTCTTGAAAATATGGAAGTATTCACAGCTACAGGAAATGCACATCAATTACCAAACTTATTTACAGAGCAATTTATTCAATGGTTCGTATGGATTGGTGGATCAGGCTCAACGTTAGCTTTAGTTATTATGTTTATGTTCTCTAAATCTAAGTTCCTAAAAGAGCTAGGTAGATTATCATTCGTACCAGGCTTATTCAATATTAACGAACCGATTATTTTCGGGGCACCAATTGTAATGAACCCAATTTTAATTATTCCATTCGTTATTACACCGTTAGTGACAACGACAGTATCATATTTCGCAGTTGTTTCAGGTGTGATTCCGATGATGATGGCGAAATTGCCATTTACGATGTTAGCACCAATTGCAGCGATTATTAGTACGGACTGGACAATCATGGCTGGTGTACTTGTACTTGTTAACTTTGTTATCTCATTCGTTATTTACTATCCATTCTTCAAAATGTATGAGAAACAACAAGTAGCAGGAGAGGAGAAAGAAAAATGCTCGGAGCAATTATCATCTTAATTACATTCGTAGCGGGGCAGTGTATTGCACATTATTCAAAATGGGTACAAAGTAAATCTTTATTAGTGTTACTACTCGTATCAATTTTATTTATCGGTAGTTCAATGGGTGCCTATGTAATGTTAGGGTTACAATCACCGTACGTAATTATTGTACCAACGATTTTATGTGCAACATGTTTATCTGCAAAATATAGATTTACGAGCATGGCATTAATACAACGTGTGAAGGAGATGCAAAAGCATGGAGCGTAAGTTAGGAATTTCACTTTATCCAGAGCATTCAACGAAAGAAAAAGATATGGCATACATTTCGGCAGCGGCACGCCACGGTTTTTCAAGAATATTCACATGTCTATTATCTGTGAATCGTCCGAAAGAAGAAATTGTAGCTGAATTTAAAGAGATTATTAATCATGCAAAAGATAATAATATGGAAGTTATTTTAGATGTAGCTCCGGCGGTATTCGATCAACTTGGTATTAGCTATAGCGATCTATCATTCTTTGCAGAGTTAGGTGCAGATGGTATTCGTTTAGATTTAGGTTTTGACGGATTAACAGAAGCAAAAATGACGAATAATCCGTATGGCTTAAAAATTGAACTAAACGTAAGTAATGATATTGCATATTTAGAAAATATTCTTTCGCATCAGGCGAATAAGCCAGCTTTAATTGGTTGTCATAACTTCTATCCGCAAAAGTTCACTGGTCTTCCGTATGATTATTTCATTCGCTGTAGTGAACGCTTTAAAAAACACGGTATTCGTACGGCAGCATTTATTACGTCACATGCAGCTGACATTGGCCCATGGGATATTAACGACGGATTATGTACGTTAGAACAACATCGTAACTTACCGATTGAAGTACAAGCGAAACACTTATGGGCAACAGGGCTTATTGATGATGTGATTATCGGAAATGCTTATGCGAGTGAAGGAGAGTTAGAAAAACTAGGAAACTTAAATCGTTACATGTTACAGCTAAAGGTACACTTTGTAGACGAAGCGACTGAAGTAGAGAAGAAAGCCACGCTGCAAGAATTACACGTAAGACGCGGCGACATAACAGAATATATGGTACGTTCTACAGAAGTGCGTAAAAAGTACAAAGACTATGACTTCCCAGTACGCGAAAGTGTATTACAGGAAAGAGGTCAAGTTGTAATTGGTAACAACTCATTCGGAAAGTATAAAGGTGAACTGCAAATCATTCTAAAAGAAATGCCGATAGATGAACGTAAAAATATTGTCGGTACAATTGCAGAAGAGGAGTTATTCTTACTAGATTATGTAGGAGCTTGGACACAGTTTACTTGTGTGGAATAGGGAAGGACAGGAGAGGGTGCTATGGCATCCTCTTTTTTCTGTTGAAATAGTAGTCTAGCGTATATAAAATGCAAAGAGATAGATTTAATTTGGACGGGAGAGAAGGAGATGGAAGAGTATATAGATGATTTATTAAGGCGGATGGATGATGAAAAAACAGGTATTCGGCAATGTGCGTATATTCGTTCAGCAGCTATTGAGACTTTAGCAGAAATCGGAAGAACAGACTTACAAATAGTTTATATTGATGGTTTAGCTGATAGAAATGTCATAGTGAAATATGAGGCTATTCGAGCTATTTATGCATATGGAGATGAAATGGCGATTAAACCAATTTGCGAATGTGTAACGAAAGTTGTTTCTAGAAGACGTAAAAATGAAGTAGAGCCTACTGACGAATCAGAGATTGTCATTGCCCTGCGTTTTTTACATAAGTTTGTTGGTCGTGAAGAAGTTTTAAAGACATTTGATAAAGTGTACAAGAAGCGAGGGAATTTGTTTATGTCGGAGAGGAAGTGGCTTCGAGACAACATTGTTTACTTTCAAGAGAAAGAAAGAATGTAAGAATCATAAAAAAAGAGTCAGTCTCATTATTGAGACTGACTCTTTTGCGTAATTAGTTTAAAACTTTCACTGTAACTGTTTTACGTCCCCAGTTACTAGATGTACCTTTATCAGGCATTAAAACGTCGATTTTATGTCCTTTAATAGCTCCACCAGTATCACCAGCGATTGCTACTCCGTAACCTTCAACCCATACTTTTGAACCTAATGGAATGACACTTGGATCAACTGCAATTAGTTTCATGTTTGGATTAGCTGTTAAGTTATGACCCATAGCTGATTTTACTTGGTCGCCTGCTTTATAACCATTTTCAAGTGGATCTGCTGTGTAAGCTGTTGCTACAACTTGTAACTCACGAGAAGATGATGGTGCACTTGTTTCAGTTTCTTTTGCAACAGGTTGTTGTGTAGCTGGTTTTTGAGCTTTAGCCTCTTCACGAGCTTTAGCTGCTTCTTGAGCTTTAGCTGCTTCACGAGCTTCAGCTGCCTCTTGAGCTTTAGCTGCTTCACGAGCTTTAGCTGCCTCTTGAGCTTTAGCCGCTGCTTGAGCTTCAGCTTCTGCTTGAGCTTTAGCTGCTTCACGAGCTTTAGCTGCTTCTTGAGCCTTAGCTTCTGCTTGAGCTTCAGCTGCTGCCTGAGCTTTAGCTTCTGCTTGAGCCTTAGCTGCTTCACGAGCTTTAGCTGCCTCCTCGGCTTTAGCTTCTGCTTGAGCTGCTTCACGAGCTTTAGTTGCTTCCTCCGCCTTAGCTTTTGCTTGCGTTTCAGCTACTTCACGAGCTTTAGTTGCTTCCACTGCTTTAGTTGTATCTTGAACTTTAGTTGTTTTTTCTACTTTAACTGCTGGTTGAACTTTAACTGGAGCTTTACCTGTTAAGTAAGGAACATGAACATAAGCTGTTTTTCCGTTATATTCAAATTGAATCCAGTCATTTTGTACTTGGTGTGTTGTTTCGATTACATCATCTTGTTTCAACTTACCAAGAATTTCTGAGTCAGTGTTTGCACCAGCACGTACGTTTAATACGTTTGCTGTTACGTAGTAAGTGTCTTTTGTATAGTCAGCGCTAATGAAAGCTTCTTTACCGCTGTTCAATTTCACTTTTGACCATCCGTTTTCTGTATGTAAAACGTTAACTTTATATCCATCTAATAATTTTCCGACAACTTGTGATTCAGTAGTTGGGTTTTCTCGTACATTTAGTACGTCAGTTGTTACAATCGTTTCTGCTTTAGCAGATGTTGTGAAAATCCCAAGACCAAAAACCGCTGCTGTTGCTATACCCATAAATTTTTTCATAATAGCCTCCATTGCATTTGTTTTCGTTGACCTCATTATAGCAACCATTATTTTCTTATTTGCGGAAAACACAAAACTACAAAGCATTCGTAACGGGTCATTAATATTCTGTAATAATTCCAGTAATATCCTAAAAGCGCTTTCTTATAGTTGTTAGGGGAGGTTAGAGCACGTAATACATAAAAATAGGAGTATTTCAATTTCTAATCGGTTAATAATGTTTCTGTAGTGTTACGTAAATGTTTCTTAATTGTTACGAAAACGACTTATTTTGTTGTTGGAACAGGAAAATAGTTATGTAAAAATAACTATTTTAGTTGTAGAGAAATATAAATGAGGTGAAAATCGATAAAATATCGCTATAATTGTTACAAAATAAGTCGAGGTATGGAAAAAATTACGCCTTGATTTTAGTCTGTCACATATTATTTTTGCAATAATAGGATTCTATAATAGCTTTAATACTTTAAAATAGTGAAAGGTATGTATAACGTGAAACATATATAATAGAAGAAACACGATTTAATAAATAAAAAAACGTAGGAGTGTAAATTCCTACGTTTTTGTTTATTCATATCGTAAACATTCAATCGGATCCAGTTTGGCAGCTTTATTAGCTGGTAGTAGACCGAATATAATACCGATTAACATGGAGATACCTACTGCAAGAAGTCCAAGTTCTTTTGAGACAACGAGTGGCCATCCGGCAAAGATTGAGACGATCCAAGCGAAGAAGATACCGAGCATGAATCCGATGAAACCACCGAGTCCTGTTAAAATACAAGATTCAATTAAGAATTGTGTTAATACTTTACCGCGTGTTGCACCAAGTGCTTTACGAATACCAATCTCACGTGTACGTTCTGTTACAGATACAAGCATAATGTTCATTACGCCGATACCACCAACAAGTAAGGAGATAGCAGCAATACCACCGAATACCATTTTCATCATACCGATTGATTCGTCTAATTGCTTCGTAAATTCACCTAAATCTTGTGCTTCGAATTTGTGCTCAAATTTAGGAGCTTTCATTTCGTTTAAAACAGAAACGGCTTGTTTTTCTACACTTTTACGTTCTGTCGGAGAGGTCATTGTTAATCTTACAGAGTCATACTCATTTACTCCTGAAATGACAGGCGCGTTTTCAAGGGATGTATAACCTTCAGGCATAGGCATTCCGAAATCGTTTTTCGTTTCGTATACACCGACTATTTTATACGGCTTTCCTTTTATATCTGTGTATTGATTTGATTCCCAACCACTAAATAATTTGTTGAAAGCTTCTTCATTTAATATAACAGCAGGGATTGCTTGGTTTAATTCGCTGTCGTTTAATTCACGACCGTGAACTAATTTTATTTTCGAATCCGTCATAAAGGCGCCTGTTCCACCTTTTAAATCAAGATTTACATCTTTTGAACCAGCAGATGCTTTTACTTTCATACTTACATCTGGATACACATCTTTAACGCCTGGTACGGTTTGAAGACGGTTTAGCATATCAGGTGTGATTTTGGCACTATCTGTTCCATAATCAGGGTTGTTGTAGTAAATGGTTATTTCATTATCTTTTCCTTGGCCTAATTCTTCTTTAAACTTTGCATTTGTGCCATCACCCATTGAAATGATAGTAATAATGGCACTAATACCGATAATAATACCTAGCATCGTTAAGATAGAACGCATTTTGTGGGCAAAGATAGAGGAAAGGGCCATGCGTATATTTTCACTCGTGTTCAAAATTAACCTCTCCAATCTTGGACGATATTTCCGTCACGAATTACAATTTGACGTGCTGCAGCTTCCCCGATTTCACGATCGTGGGTAATCATAATGATTGTTGAGCCTTGTTTGTTTAATTCGTAAAAGAGGTCCATAATTTGTGTACTTGTTTTCGTATCAAGTGCACCCGTCGGTTCATCGGCTAAAATGAACTTTGGATTATTTACGATTGCGCGTGCAACAGCGACACGCTGTTTTTGTCCACCTGATAATTCGTTCGGCAGGTGAGTAGCGCGATCAGCTAAACCTACTTTTGTTAAAGCGGCTAATGAACGCTCACGTCTTTCTTTTTTATCAACTCCAGCGTAAATAAGAGGTAGCTCTACATTTTGAAGTGCTGTAAGTCTCGGTAATAACATGAAGTTTTGGAATACAAATCCGATCTCTTTATTACGAACGCGTGCAAGTTCTGTTTCAGACATGTTTGAAATATTTTGACCAGCTAGTTCATACGCACCTGTCGTTGGTTTATCTAAGCAACCGATAATGTTCATTAATGTTGATTTACCAGAACCAGATGGTCCCATAATAGAAGTGAATTCTCCCTGGTTCAGTGTTACGTCAATGCCGTGTAATATTTGTACGGATTCTGCACCATTTTGGAAAGATTTCGTGATGCCTTTTAAGTTAATCATTCAACGACAACCTCCATACCATCTTTTAAGTCTTTTTCAGGTTTAGAGATAATTTGTTCTCCTTTTTTCACTCCAGAAACTTTTGCTTCGCTATCAGTCTCGAATTCAACAGTAACCGCTTGTTCTTTCGCTTTACCGTCTTTTACAACGAAGACAACATTTTTGTCACCTTTTTTCACGATGCTGCTTTTCGGAACAATTGTACCAGTTGCTTCGCCAGATTTACTTGTTACGTAAACGTGGAAGCCGTTTTGTAATTCTTCACTGTTGTCTAATGTGACCGTGAATTGATAGTTAGAAACAGTTTTGTTTTCATCCATGCTCTTTAATGGTGTAGAACCGATTTCTGTTACTTTTCCTGTCCAAGTCTTACCAGCAACCGTTTTTGATGAAACAGTTACTTCTTGCCCAACTTTCATACTAGCAAGCTCGTATTCAGAAAGTTGACCTTTTACTTTAAATGGACCAGCATGACGAAGTGTAATGCCGCTCATACCTGTTTTTTCATCAGCAGTTTTTACGATGTCATCAATTACGCCATCAGTAGGGCTCGTTACAGAAAGTGTGTTTACTTTTTCTTTTGCTGCTTTAATCATTTCATCAGATTTTTCAACTTCAAACTTCTTCATTTCAATTTGTGATTCTAATTGTTGTACTTCGATTTCTGATGCTTTTAACGCTTCAGCAGGAAGGCCTGCATTTTTATCTTTTTGTAATTTTTGTTTCGCTGCATCAATTTGTTTTTGGAACAATGTTACTTCTTTTTGTGCGATTTTCTTTTGCATTTCTGCTTCTGTTACACCTTGTTTCGCAGTAGGGTCATTATATTTAAACAGGAGTTGCCCTTTTTTTACTTCATCCCCTTTTTTTACAGCTAATTCATACGTACCTTTTGTTGGATCAAATGAAATTGTTTCGATGCCGTTTGGAATGACTTCACCGCCAAATTTTTGCGCGTTTTCAATTTGTTTTTCTGTTACTTTATATCCGCTATATGCCATTGCTACTTCTGAACTACCACCAGCAAATGCAAAATATGATCCAGCTGCAATACCGATTGCTACTACACTAGTAATTAACACTTTATTTTTCTTCTTCATCTATTTATCACCTTTTCGTTCGTTTTAGTATCTACATTCAGTATAAAAGAGGTGAAGAATCTGACAAATCGTTTTAGCTTACAATAACCTTACAGTTTTGTAAGGTATGAATATGTAAATGTAAGGTAGAGTTTGTCCAAGTGTGAGCAAATGAATTGACTCGTTGTTTCTTTCTTACAATAATATTGTATGAAGGAGAGGAGGAGGCAAGATGGAAGCTTATTTTAGTGCGCATCCATTAAAACCATTTATTCCATACTCAAGGCAACACGTCCTTATATTATTTATTATGTTGGTGGGGATATTTTTTCTGTATCAATACCAAGATGTATTACGGCAAAGTGAGTGGAATATAACGGTTCGATATGCGATTGCATTTTTATTTATTGGGAGTGAAATTGGGCTCCATATGTGGGAATGGAAAGCGGGGATTTTTGAACTAGGCACTTCATTACCATTTGAGTTATGTACGATTAGTTTATTGTTAGCATCGATTATGATTATAACGAAAAGTTACCGCATATATGAGATTGTATTTTTTACAGGAATTATCGGTGCATCACAAGCTATTTTAACGCCGAACGTGCAATATGCTTTTCCGCATTTTCGCTTTATAGAATTCTTCGCTGCACATGTATTACTCATTTGGGCACCACTCTTTATGACATGGGTAGAAGGATATAGACCGACCTTGCAATCAATTAAGCGTACGATGATATTTTTAAACATAATAATTCCAATCGTTTCTTTTGTGAACTACAAAACAGGTGGCAATTATATGTTTTTAGCTCGTAAGCCAGAAACTGCTTCATTACTCGATATGTTAGGGCCACACCCTTACTATATTATTTCATTAGAAATAGCTGCGCTTATTGGATGTTTTATTTTGTATATGCCATTTGCGAAAAGAGAAGGGCATGCGCATAAAGAATCACTAGGATCATAACCTAGTGATTTTTCTTTATGAATATTTACAATTCAGAAAATTAAGAATAAAATTAAAGGGGTAAATTATATAGAGAGAGAAGGGGAAACGTGGTCAAAAAAGTTTTTCTGAATGGGATGGAAGTGACGGTTCAATTTATTATTTCGATTTTGGGTATTATTTGTCTAGGGGCATTGCCGAAATTGTTTTACGGATTTGAGCTGCATGCATCAAAGTACATACAGAGTTTAAAAGAAGTGTTTGTGAACTTAATGGATATCTCCAATTTTCAATATGTAAGAGGTAAATTTTTATTTCCACAGTTGTTCGTCCATTATAAAGAAACGATTGTCATTTTTTTGGCTGCTTTTTTCATTTCATTATTTGTAGCATTTTGTATTGTTTATGTCATTATGAGTAGTTCACCGCGTATACAACATCGCATTAAATCATTTCTTATCTTCTTAGAATCTATTCCAGACATTTTATTTATTTTAGTATCACAAATTTTAGTTGTATGGTTTTTTAAACAAACAGGCTTTTTACCTTTTCAAATTGCGTCAATCGGAGGCGAGTCGATTAGAGGATTGCCAATATTTTGTTTGAGTATACCGACTACGATTCTGTTTGTAAAAATGTTAGTGCTTCGTTTTGAAAATGAGCTAGAAAAAGATTATGTACTATTTGCTAAGGCGAAAGGGCTAAATCGTATTCATATTTTAAATCGTCATGTTTTACGAAATGTATTGCTTAGTACACTTTTCTTTGCGAAAACGAATATCTTTTTTATGTTATCTAATTTATATATTATAGAATGGATTTTTAATACGGGTGGTATTTTTATGTTTTTGAAATCGTATGAAGGTATTAGGGTGGAGGTCTTCATCGTTAGTGTGCTACTTATTTATATTCCGATTTTTATTTTGTTTAAATTGTTTCATTATCTCATTCCAGCTGCGATGAAGGAGAGACTATAATATGTGGACGTATATAAAAAGCGATAAAAGATTTTGGATAAGCATTGGGTTTCTTCTCATATTAGTTCTTTTGAGCATCGGAAATACGATATGGAATGATGGACATATTAGACAAGTTACATTGCAATATGATGCGGATGAAAATCCACAAGTGCCACCGTTTTCACCTTCATTACAATTTTTACTTGGGACAGACCGGAAAGGATACGACCTGTTACATTTAGTCATTGAAGGCGCAAAGTGGACGATTGGTATCTCTATTTTAATTGCGGCACTTAGAATGGTAATAGGTGTGTTTTTCGGTGTTGTAATCGGAACATATGTAAAAAGAGGCTTTTCAAAAATCGAGGCTTTCTTTGATAGTTTTACAGTTATTCCGACAGTTATGATTGCGTACTTTTTTCTTCACCTTGCAAATGCATTTGGGAGTGGGGAGGAAACAACAACCTTTTTGGAAAGGGCTTCGTTTCAAGTTTTATTACTTGTCATGCTTGTGATGCCTGTTATTGCACTGTATGTTGCGAAGGAAGTACGTAAATTGAGAACCGAAGAATTTATTGAAGCTGCGCGCATATTGGGTGGATCGAGAAGGCACATTGTGATAAAGCATATTTTCCCGCATCTCTATATGACGTTTATACTTGTATTTTTTCAGCAGTTTACGCAAACTCTTACTATTTTACTGCACTTAGGATTACTGGAAATATTCTTTGGTGGAACAGTTCAGTTTTTAGGACCGATAGAAGAAATAGAATCTTACACGCATGAATGGTCAGGTTTAATTGGAGTATACTTTAGGTCATTAACAGTGAATCCGTGGATCCCTCTTGTTCCGATTACATTTTTTGGACTTACTATTTTTTCAGGAAATATGATTGTAAAAAGTATCGAAGAGGCGATGATGAAAGTAAGGTTGGGAGGAGAGATAAAGAAGGACATTGTAGAAGAGGAACAATCTGCTGTGCAGTCAAAAGAAGAGTTATTTACTTTTAAACATACGATGTGAAAAGAAGCAAGCATGGAGTTCATGCTTGCTTCTTTTCTTTATTTTGTAGAAACTTCACCTTCAGCTTCTGTTTGCGGAATATAGTATCCGATTATACCACCGATGATTGCTGGAATAATCCAACCGATTCCTAAGTTGTAAAAAGGAATGGTGTGTACGATATTAGCGATAAAGTTTGGTATCATTTCCACATTATCAAGTGCGTGAATACAGCTAATAATGAATGCTGCGATCATTGCTCCGATGTAGACAGAAGGTTTACGTTTCGTATATTTATCAATAAATGATACGAAAATTAAAATGATTGTAATTGGATACAAAATGATTAATACAGGTAATGTAATTTTAATTAATAAACTTAAACCTAAGTTTGAAATAACGAAGCTGAAGATACAAACGTATAGTACAAGCTTCTTATATGAAACGTTTGTTAGTACTGTTGCGAAATAGTTGGCGAATGCACTTACAACACCAATTGCTGTCGTTAAACAAGCAGCTATAATGGCGATACTTAATAAAACATTACCGCTTGTCCCAAAGAATTGATACATAACAGTAGCTAATAGTTGACCACCGTTTTCGAATTGTCCTAGATTGCCGTTTGAAGCGCCGATATAACCGAGTAAGAAATAAACAATTGTTAAGAATAGAGCTGCAATGCTCCCGCAAATAATTGTATATTTCGCGATCGATTTCTTCTCTTGTATACCGTTTTGGCGAATTGCATTTACAACAATTGTTGATAATACGAGAGCACCGATTGCATCTAATGTTAAAAATCCTTCAAGAAATCCTTTGAAAAATGGAATTTCTTTATAGTCACCAACAGGTTCTGCAAATGTTCCTGGTGAAAGAATCGCTTTTGTTGCCATAATTGCAATAATTCCAAGTAAAATTGGCGTTAATATTTTTCCGATATGATCTACTAATTTGGATGGATTTAATGATAAGAAGTAGACGACTGTAAAGAAAATCGCACTAAAGATTAACATAGAGTACCATTGGTCCGGGAAAAGTGGTGCAATCCCAATTTCGTAAGATACAGATCCAGTTCGTGGAATAACAAATAGTGGGCCGATTGAAAGATAAATAATGATAGCGAATATTGCTGCGAATTTTGGATGAACACGGCTTGCTAAAGTGTTAAAACTACCACCGGCAAGGGCAACAGCGACGATAGCAAGTAAAGATAAACCGACGTCTGTAATAATAAATCCTGTAATGGAAATCCACATGTTTTCTCCGGAAGAAAGACCGAGAAGGGGCGGGAAAATCATATTACCAGCACCGAAGAAAACTGCGAATAGTAATAAACTAATCGAAAGTATTTGCGCTGGTTTTAAAGTTGTACGCATATAAAGAAAATCCTCCTAATGAGTGTTTTTGTCGAAAATTCAAATAATTTGTCGAGTAACTGTTACTATTTTAAAGGTCTGATGACTAGAAAGCAATAGGGAATTTTGAAAATATTAAAAAATAATGCATTAAATCGAATAAATATACTATTTATATCTTTAATAGGAAGGATTTAACTTTGAACGTAAAAAAAACACATATCGCTAGGATACGTGTATTAAAAATAAATTTTTCGATCGCGTTCTTCTTTTAAAATTTCAACCGCTTCTCGGAAACGTTGCGAATGGACAATTTCTCGTTCACGTAAAAAGCGTAAGCTGTCATTTATGTCAGGATCGTCAGATAAATCAATGAGCCATTGATAAGTTGCTCTTGCCTTTTCTTCAGCAGCAATATCTTCATATAAATCTGCAATAGGGTCTCCTTTTGCTTGAATATAAGTAGCAGTAAAAGGAACGCCACCAGCATTATGATAAAACAAAGCACTATCATGATTAGCGTACTGTGCGTCTAATCCAGCAGCTTTCATTTGCGCTGGTGTTGCATCTTTTGTTAATTTATAAATCATTGTCGCAATCATCTCTAAATGTGCGAATTCTTCTGTCCCAATGTCGGTTAGTAAGCCAACGACTTTGTCAGGAATTGTATAGCGTTGATTTAAGTAGCGAAGAGCAGCAGCCAGTTCGCCGTCCGCACCGCCATACTGTTCCACTAATAGTTTGGCGAGCGCTGGATTACAAGTACTTACTTTAACTGGATATTGTAATTTCTTTTCATAAATCCACATAATCTCTCTCCTTTATATTTGCCAGGGCCACGGTCCTTTGCTCCATTCCCATGGAGCGTTAGAGTAACTATTTCCAAACTGCTGAAGTGGCCCATATCTTTCTTCGATTTTTTGTTGTAATACTCTTCGTTTATAGGAGAAATCGTTGAATTGATTTATAGCTGCAGTATCGTTTGGGTGCGTATCTAAATAGAGGGTAAGTTCAACTAATACAAAGTCTAGTTCTTGTAGTTCTTCAATCCATTTGTAATATTCATCAGGCAATGTCTGTGTCACGTGTTTATTCACCGTCCTTTTTTGTAAGGATTTTCATAAAAATCATAAAAAGCAGGCCACAGAGTTCCTTTTCGTAAAGCTTCTTTTGGTGAGAATTGGGGTAGGTTAGGTGGTTGAAAGCCCATAAATAGGTGTGGGGGAGTTGAGTAATATTTCTTTCCAATTGGAGGGCAAGGATCGTTTGGGCCATGGAAAGGTATGTAGGATCTCATAAATTCATCCATGTTACACGCCTCCTTTATAAATGAAATATTCATCACTACGTATTGTATTCGTACATAATTGCAAATTATGCCTCATATAGAAAACTAAAAGGGGCAGGGGGAGTGTGGATGGAAAGTGTTACGACATGTATTGTATTAGAATCTAAAAACTTAAAGGAAACATTATATTTTTATGAAGGAATTCTAGGGTTTAAACCGAGCAAGGAGAGGCCACAAATACGTGTAACAGGTGTGTGGTATGATATCGGTTCAACAAGAATTTGTTTTGTTGTAAATAGGGGACTGGGAGAACATAGAGAGACCGTTATCTCATCAGTGAAAGAACTGTTGTTAAAAACTACAAATATCGAGCGGTTAAAGAAGAAGTTAGTATTTTATCAAATACCATTTGTAGAAGAGCGGCATGGTGAAGAAGTCAAAATAATATTTCATGATCCAGATGGTTATATACTCCAATTCCTTTCCGTAGAGAACAGGGAAGAGAGCCTTTTTTAATGTAATAATTTGGATGTAGAATGAAAAAAATATTGACAAGCTTAGGCAAATATTTTAATGTGATTGTATAAAATTGTGTATATAAAGGGGAGTAACTTATTACAGTAAAGTCGTCATTACAGGGAGAAACCCTCGGCTTTATTGGCAACGTTTCGTTGTTAGTGAGACCTTTACCAGCAATGGTAAAGGCCCCTTATTGTCTTTTTTAGGACCCTTACCATACTTGGTAGGGTTCTTTTTGTATACAAAGAGAGGAGAAATAAAAATGAAAAAACTTATTAGTAGATTAAGAGTTGTATTTCATGTTCGTCGTTTTGTCCCATTCCTATTTGACTTTTTTACTTCAAAAGAGGTTTCAATAAAGAAAAAAATCTTATCCATTGCTTTTTTAGTTGGTTATGTAGCGATGCCGCTCGATTTAATTCCAGACTTCTTACCATTTATCGGTATTTTAGATGATATTGGAATTGTGTTATTCATTTTGAACCGAATTGTAAAAATGGCGCCAGTGCAATTGCAAGAAAAGCATAATGTAAATATTGGATAGGAGTTAAAAATATGGAGCAAATTATTTTAGATATAATCGAGTTTTTAAAGCAGTTTTCTTATTTTGGAGTTGTACTGGCTTTAACGTTTGAATTTATTCCAGCAGAAGTCGTTTTGCCCATGGTTGGGTATTGGGTGTACGAGGGAGATATGAATTTTTGGCTAGCTGTATTAGCAGGGACACTTGGCGGAACGACAGGACCATTAACGTTATACGCACTCGGTTATTACGGTGGTCGTCCTCTATTAATAAAGTACGGGAAATACTTCTTTATTAAAGAAGAGCAAATTCAAAAAGCAGATGATTTCTTTGAGAAGTATGGGCCAGTTGTAGCATTTGTTGGACGCTTTGTACCGGGAGTTCGAACGCTTATTTCTGTTCCATGTGGTATGGCGAAAATGAACATATGGAAATTTAGCATATATACATTTGTAGCAATGTTCCCGTTAACGACTTTGTATATTTATTTTGGAATGAAATTAGGTCCGCATTGGGAAAAAGCGGCGGATGTTGTTGGACAATATATGCTACCGATATTACTAGTCGTAGTTATTGTTGTAGGTGGTATATTAATCTATAAATTTATGAAAAAAAGAAATAGAACAGAATCTATCTAGTCATTCGTACAGGAGTTGTCTTATTTTTTGAAAATAGATGAATAGTACAGGCAAAAGACTCTGAAGGACATACACATATAAGGAATAAAAAAGAAAGAAGGGAAAGACTATGGCTTGTGAGTGCTCAGGAACAGTTTTAACGTGTTGTTCGGATAATAGTAGTAACTTCGTCCAAGATAAAGTATGTAATTCATGGTCTAGTGCCGCTGCTAGTACATTTACTGTGTATGCGAATAATGTGAATCAAAATATCGTTGGAACAGGTTATTTAACTTATGATGTCGGGCCGGGTGTGAGCCCTGCAAACCAAATTACAGTGGCAGTGCTCGATTCGGGCGGAGGAACGATTCAATCATTTACCGTTTCTGAAGGAACAAGTATTGCGTTTACGTTCCGTCGTTTTAATATTATTCAAATTACGACACCAGCTACTCCGTTAGGAACCTACCAAGGAGAGTTTTGTATTACTACACGTTATTTAATTTCATAGAGAGGGGAAAAATAAGATGGGGAATTGTAGTACTAATCTTTCATGTTGTGCAAGTTCGCAAAAAACGATTGTTCAAGATAAAGTTTGTATTGACTGGACTGCATCAGCAGCAGCTGAAGTAATTTATGCAGATAATATTTCTCAAGATATTTATGCATCGGGGTATTTGAAGGTAGATACTGGTACTGGACCTGTTACACTTGTGTTTTATACTGGTGGTATAGCAGGGACTGCATTGGAAACGATTGTTGTAGCCACTGGAAGTAGCGCATCTTTTACAGTTCGTCGTTTTGATACTGTTACGATTCTTGGAACAGCAGCTGCTGAAACGGGGGAATTTTGTATGACAATTCGATACACTTTATCTTAGTATATATAGATTTTTAAAAATTTAAAAGACGTGCAAACGATTTATTAGTTTGCACGTTTTTTTGTAGTCTTTTGATTAGATTCAAAAGGATAGTTTTTGTGGTTATAGGCAATCTCGCTTTGATTTACAGTAAGTTAATTGGAAACAATAGCGCCCTTCAATGTAAATAGAAGGATCTAATGGAATATCAATAATAGAAACAGATAGTAAATCAAACCCTGTGTATGAAATGGTGTTTCCGGGTAAAACTGTAAAAATATTTGTGGTAGAACCGATTATTTGGACGGATAATGCAGAAGTACTATTTCTATTGTTATATATGGAGATAGTACCAGATAATGAAACAACTCCATCGTTTTTCCAAATGGTTACTGTGGAGTAAGTTTGTTTTAGTTGTTTTTGAGAAATTGGAATAAAATCATTGGAGATAAGAATATCCCCGGCGAATTCATTAGTAATGAGTTCAGCATCACATCTTTCAGGTGGCGGAATAGGAGGAGGACAGGGACAAATAGGTTGACAAATGATAGATAAAGGAGCAAAACAACCGATGTTTTTATGGGGTTTCAATGGAATCCCTCCTTTTAAAAAGGTATTTATTATTATTAAATGTAACAGCATGGCCGATGTGTTAAGAATGGACAAAAAAAATAAAATCGTGATAGTTTCATAGGCTCATATCTCTTAATAGTTTTTATAGGGAAAATTAGTTTTCTATTAGACAAAAAGTACTTGTTTTATGTAAATGTGGCACTTAATATAAAATTGACTGTATATTTACAAAATTTAAACAAAATACATTTTTAGTTTAAATGAAGTTAATATATGTTCGATACAATAACCAGTGTAATTAATTTATTATATGAGGAGGATTCATGTGGAAAGAACAGCTTTACGAAAAGTAAGAGGTCTTATTGGATTATTAATGGTTTTTGTATTAGCATTCGTATCATTTCCGTGGAGTACATCAGTCAAGGCGGAAGAGAAGAAGCAAGAAAAGGCACCAAGTGAAAAGAAGATAGTTTTTCCAGTCGTAAGTGATGTACATATTAAAAATAGTGGAACGGATGATACGTTTCGCTGGAAACGAGCGATTGAACAGCTCAATACGCTTGCACCAAAGCAAGATGCTTTTGTTATCGTAGGTGATTTCACAGATACAGGATCAGTGCAGCAATATGATCGTTTCATGCAAGTATATAATGAAAATGCAAATAAAGATGCAGTACGAATGAATTCTCTAGGAAACCATGATTATTGGAACGGTTTATCTGTAGAGGGAGCACAGAAGCGTTTCTTAGAAAAAACAGGAATGGAATCGATTTACTACCATAAAGTGGTGAAAGGGTATCACTTCCTTGTTATGTCTCCAGAGGATGGGACAACTCACGGATATTATTCAGACAAGCAAATTAATTGGTTAAAACAAGAAATGGCAAAGGCACAAAAAGATGATCCAGAAAAACCAATTTTCGTATTTTTACACCAACATATTAAAGATACAGTATACGGTAGCCAAGAATGGGGAACGCAAGATAGCGCAAAAATTAATGAAGTATTAAAACAATACCCACAAGTCATTACATTTTCTGGCCATTCACACTATCCGTTAGATGATCCAAGATCGATTCATCAAAAAGACTTTACATCAGTTGGTACATCTTCTGTAAGTTATATGGAAGTTGAAGGTGGTAAAGTACAAGGGACTATCCCGCCAGGAGCTAGCACATTAAGTCAAGGTTTATTAGTAGAAGTGGATGATAAAGAAGTAACAATTAATCGTCGTGATTTCCATACGAACTCTTGGACAGGCGAACCGTGGAAAATTCAGTTGCCATCAAAGAAAGAAACTTTTACACATGTAGAAGATCGTGATAAAGAAAAGCCGTATTTTGCAAAAGATGCAAAGTTATCAGTATCAAATGTAACTGAAAATGCAGCAACAGTAACATTCATGCAAGCATTGGACAACCTTCTTGTTCATTCTTACCGTGTACAAGCTAGAGATAAGCAAACGGGAGAAATAAAAAATAAATTGTTAGCATTCTCAGAGTTTTATCGTGACCCAGTGCCGAAAGAACTAACATTTACACTGGCAGGACTAGATGGCGGGAAAACATATACACTTGAAGTCGTTGCGATTGATTCATTCGGCAATGAAAGTGTACAGCCGTTAACAGCAGAAATCACTACGAAAAAAGATAATATTGACCCGAATGTGAAAGTACCAAAAGCGGATGTTTTTGATGTGAACTTTTCAGATGGTACATTTAAAGACAATTCATCGTTTGGTACAAAAGGTGATGTTAAGGGCAATGTGACTATTGAATATGATAAAGCATTGAAAAAGAATGTTATGAAGCTAAATGGAAAAGCAAATACATTTGGATATCTTCCGTTTTCAGCAGCACAAAAAGAGAAAGTAGCAAATACGTTTACTTTAGAAACTGTATTTTCAATGAATGAACTCCGCGGGCAAGGTATTTTACAAAATACAGAGAGCGGCGGAATTGGTTTTGAGTCTACAGGAAGTGGATATGTTGAATTATGGGCTCATATTGGCGGTAGCTATAAGCGTGTTGGGGTTCAATTAGCAGCAAATAAAACATATCATTTAACAGGAACGTATAACGGAAGTGAAGTAGCCATTTACGTAGATGGTAAAAAAGTAAATAGCCAGCCAGCTACAGGGAAAGTATATCACCCGAACGTACCATTTGCACTTGGTGCAGATCCAGATAGCAACGGGAATGGTGGTATTCCGTTAAATGGACAAATTGCGCTTGCGAAATTATATAGTAAAGCGTTAAGTTCTTCAGAAGTATTAGCAGCATATAATGAGTTTTCTAACCGTACAAAGTTAGAAGAAGTAAACGCTTTATATGAAGAGCTTGGAAAAGTAAAAGAAGTGTTAGCTGGTACGTATGAATTTGGTGATAAGCCAGGCCAATATTCAAAGGAAGCATTTCAAGAATTAGAGAAAAGCTATAATAATGCAAAGCAAGTATTTGAAAATGTAGGAAGTACTGGAGAGCAAATCGTTCAAACGTATAATGAATTAAAAACAGCTAATGTAACATTTGTACAATCAAAAGTGGCAGAAGAACAGCCGAAAACACCGAAAGAAAAATTACAAATCAATATTGAATCTGCAAAAGCGTTAGTGAAAAAAGCGCAAGCTGCAAATGTAACGGACGGTTCAGTGAAATCATTGAGTCAAAAAATTACAGTGGCAGAATCTGTATTAAAAGATGCGAAAGTAAAAGATGCACAAGTAGAAACGATGAATCGTACGATGGAATACGCGATTTCACTCGTTGAAAAAAGCATAAACAAATAAGAGAGAAGAAAAGAAGCTTATCATGATAGGCTTCTTTTTTGTTATACTAAAAGTAGTATAGAATGAAGGAGCGAATAATTTGGAAGAGAAAAAGCTAAAAAGAATTCTTGAATATGTATGGATCGCGGTTGTGCTCCTTGTAGGATATTATTTCTTAAAAGAGAAAAGTATATGGATTTTATTTTTAATGACGTTTTTATTAGCGGGTTTAGGCACGTTATTTATTAATTTCTTCTTTGATAGTTTAAATGCATGGAAGAAGAAAAAGAAGGGAACGAAGTAAAGGAGGGAACATATGCAAAAGTGGAAGCTTATATATCAGGTGATTATTTTTTTATTGCTTGTAGGTATTGGCGTTTTTACATATTCTACACCGATAGGAAATTGGGCATCGTTTACAGCTTGCATCGGCATATTTTTCATTTTACAATCGTTAACGAAAAAACATACGAATATAGAAAGATAGCTCGCCGTTTTATCGGCGAGCTATTTTGTTATGCTTTTTTCTCTTCATCATTTGTTTTTTCAGTAGCTAAATGACTATGCTTTCTAGAGTAGAAGAAATAGAAGCATAAGCCGACTATAAGCCAAGCTATAAAGCTAATCCATGTCGTTTTAGACAAATTAATCATTAAATATAAACAGCAAAGAATCGCGACAACTGGTAATACAGGTACGAAAGGTGCACGGAATCCGCGTTTTAAGTCAGGGTGTGTTTTTCGTAAAATAAGTACCGCGCAGCAAACGAATGTAAAGGCTGTTAGCGTACCGATGTTTACTAAATTCGCTAGTAAATGTAAGTCTAAAAGTCCTGCTAGTAAAGCGGCAACAACACCAGTGATCCATGTGTTTAATAAAGGGACTTTTACTCTTTTATTTACACGTGCTAGCGCTTTTGGAAGTAGTCCGTCGCGGCTCATCGCATAAGAAACGCGAACTTGTCCGTACATAACGACTAAGAGGACGGTTGTCATTCCAGTCATCGCTCCAACAGCGAGTAGTCCTGCAATTGTATCTTCGCCAACGAAATGTAAGGCAAAGGCAACTGGATCAGAAACATCTAATTGTGTATACGGGACCATACCTGTTAAAACGAAAGATACAATCATGTATAAAACAGTACAAATAAGAAGGGAACCGATAATGCCAATTGGTAAATCGCGCTGTGGTTTTTTCGTTTCTTCTGCAGCGGTTGCGATTGCATCAAAGCCTAAGAAGGCGAAGAACACAGTGGCAGCCCCAGTAATAATACCGTCGTATCCGAACGGAATGAACGGTGTCCAATTTTCAGGTTTTACATATTTTGCACCTGCTACGATAAAGGCGATAATAACAGCTAACTTGATAAGAACCATAATGTTATTAATGCGTGCGCTTTCGCGTATACCAAAACTTAAAAGACCCGTAATGAGTAGTAAAATACAAACAGCCGGTAAATCGATAAGGCCGCCTTTTCCTATGCCAGGGGCCGAGGCTATTATGGCGGGCAGATGGATGTCAAATCCTTGTAGTAAAGATTGTAAATAACCAGACCAGCCGACAGCGACTGCT